>CAZUAR010000023.1:0-178541 GCA_964617845.1 uncultured Kofleriaceae bacterium
CAACGAACTCGCTCAGGGAACGGCGGCTACGCCTCGTCGTACATGTCCACGCTCAGGAACGCGGCGCTGGAGATCTGGCGGACGGGAACGACTACTACGTCGCATTCGCCTCGTATCCGAAGGCTCTCGCATTCTCGCAGCGAACGAGCGGAGCCGAAGAGCCGCTCGCGCTGATCAGGCAGAAGGAGTACATCGACGAGCCTTCGCCTGGTCAATACAAGCACGTGCGTCGGGCTCGGATCACCGAGTGGCCCGTTGAGCTCTTGCATCGCCCGCGTCGCAATCGAAACACCATCCCGAACTTCGTCTCACCTAACGCACCTTCGAATCGGCTCGACGTTCTTCGCGGTCTAGATCGTCAGCGTCCACACAGGCGCCGCAGAAAATAGGACGCCAGGACCGCTTAGGACCGTTCAACCCATGCGAGCGCGGCCTCTCAACCGATTCGATCTGGCACATGGCAAGTAGAGGAACGCAATGCTGCGCATCCTGTTCGTTGACAACCATCCCGAGCTCACACAGACGGTGATCGAGGTCTTTCTGCGTGAGTACGAGGTGGTGGTCGTCGCGACCATCTCCGCGGCGAAGGAACGACTTCAAGGTTCCAGGTTCGACGTCCTCCTCGTCGACTACGACCTCGACGATGGAAACGGCGCCGAGCTCGTCACGTGGGTTCGTGCCGCTGGTTCGGATGCGAAGGTGGTCGCGGTCTCGGCCCGGGAACGTGGAAACGAAGCGCTCGTTGCTGCTGGCGCGAACGTCGTCTGCGCGAAGACGTCGTTCGCGCGAATTCAGACCGTGTTGCGCGACCTCCTCGAGACTCCAGCATCGCCACCGCGGGTGTATGCCGATTTCAACGGGCTCATGGAATCGCCGCGCGACCCGGCACGCAAGATGGTTCCGCTCGATACGTGGGGATCGCTGAGAGACCTCTCGAACGCCGGGCTGAAGCTACGCGAGGGAATCGAGCTGCTCGTCCACGATGCGAGTGACGACGTCGAGGATCTCGAGGCCGTGGCAGTTGCGCACTACGACGCCGAGCGTCGCTGGTGGTACGCGGAGCTCGCGAGCGACTGTGCGTACGTTCCTGCACGCGACCGCTCACCAACGACCGCGTTCCTCTGCCTGGGCTGTCGCGCCAATCTGGGACCGGAGGCACTCGTGAGCGATTCCGCAATCGTCACGCGACGCGAGCACTGCCCCGAGTGCGGCCTCTCGATCCTGTCGGCGATCGAGCCCCCATCGACATAGTCTCTGGGTTGCGACGACGTGCTCGGGCCGTGCGCTTTCGCGCACCGTGCGTCAGCGCTCATCGCGTTCGTCGAGCACGACACTGGTGGAGTGCAGACTCGCTCTGCGATGATCGAACGCGTTCATGTACAACCTCGGCCGACTCACTCTCGCCGACATGGCGCACGCGTCGACGCGCCTGCGGAAGCTCGGCCAAGGTGCGCGTTCGATGGAGGAGGCCGCGCAACGGATCGTGCGCCTGCTGTACGACGAGTTCGGCGTGCCCGAGAGCCGCGAGCGCGGATGTGTCCTCGTTCGCCTGTACAAGACGCATCGCTTCGGAGCGCTACCGCGGGACCTGCAAGAGTTCGCGTCGACGATCGCGCAATCTACGCTCGACGAACGCGTCGCGTGCCTGGCGCTTCTTGCGACGGTCGGCGTCGAGCCCGCCTGGTGCGTCCGGGAGCGATCGCAGGGGCACCGCGCCATACCGTTGCCCAGCGTCGACGCCGTCGCTCGCTTGCCGATGGTGGCGCAGCTCGTCTCGCAGCTCGGCTATGACGTCGCTCAGCTGGTGACGCCGACGGCGACGATGCTCGACGCGAACGAGCGCACGTTCAACGTGTTCCACGTGCCGGAGGCGGCCGGGTCGCCGTGTATTCCTGCGCAAGGCTTCGTCGAGCAGTACGCGGTGAAGTCGGTGCTCGGCTGCGGCGGACAGCTCCCCGACGGCAGCCTGTACGCGATCATCGCGTTTGCACGGGTGGCGATCTCGCGAGAGACGGCGGAGACGTTCAAGCCGCTCGCGCTCGCGGCGAAGCTGGCGCTGTTGCCGTTCCTCGAGGCGACCTTCGCGAAGGACGGCGATGTCGAGCGCGTCTGAGATCGCGCAGCTGCGGGCGGAGCTCGCGGCGCTCGAGCAGCTGCTCGAGATCCAGGAGCGCACCGTCGCGGAGCAGACCGAGCGCATCGAGCGCCAGGCCGCGGAGCTTCGGCGAAGCAATCACGCGCTCGAGCAGTTCGCGTACGTCATCTCCCACGATCTACAAGAGCCGCTGCGCATGGTCGCGGCGTACACGGAGATGCTGCGCGAGGCGTACCAGGGAAAGCTCGATGACGAGGCGGACAAGTACATCGGCTTCGCCTCCGGTGGCGCGCGCAGGATGCAAGAGCTGATCAACGCGCTCCTCGACTACAGCCGCGTCACGACACGCGGTAAGGACTTCGAGGATGTCTCACTCGACGCGGCGCTCGACGATGCGCTGCTGAACCTGAGCGTCGCGGTCGAGGAGGCGCACGCCGAGATCGTGCGCGTGAAGTTGCCATCCGTGCGAGGCGATCGATCGCAGCTGGTGCGCCTCCTGCAGAACCTCGTCGGGAATGCCGTCAAGTTCCGCGTCGATGACCGCGCGCCACGCGTCACGATCGGCGTTGCGATCGACGGCTCGACCCTCGACCTGACCGTGGCCGACAACGGCATCGGTATCGATCCGCGCCATCACGCGCGGATCTTCGAGGTGTTCAAGCGGATCCATCCCAAGAAGTATCCCGGCACCGGCATCGGCCTCTCGATCTGCCAGCGGATCGCGGAGCGGCATGGCGGCTCGATCCGCGTCGAGTCGACGGCCGGCGCGGGGGCCACGTTCCACGTCACTCTTCCCATCATCACGGAGGGCTCGTGAGCACTGTGCAGTCGATCGACATCCTGCTCGTCGAGGACAATGAGGGCGACGCGCACCTGACGCAGCAAGCCCTCAAGCGGGCCAAGGTCAGAAACCGCGTGCACACGGTCTCCGACGGCCTCGAGGCGATGCAGTTCTTGCGACGCGAACCGGGCTTCGAGAACGCGCCGCGACCGGATCTCGTGATCCTCGATCTCAACCTACCGAACATGGACGGTCGCGAGGTCCTCGAAGCGATGAAGGCCGAGCCGTCGTTGCGGATGATCCCGGTCGTCGTCGTCACGTCATCGGCGGCCGAGCAGGACATCGTCCGCACGTACTCGCTGAGTGCGAACGCGTACGTGACGAAGCCCGTCGATCTGCAGCAGTTCCTCCACGTCATCGGCAGCGTCGGCGATTTCTGGCTCGAGATCGTCAAGCTGCCTCCGAAAGACGTGTAGCTGTGGAGCGCGTTCTCCTCGTCGAAGACAATGCGGGGGACGCGGAGATCGTTCGCAAACGGCTGTCGGCGAGCAACGGAGCGTTCGTGCTCGATCACGTCGATTCGCTCGACGACGGCATCGCCGCGCATCGCGCTCGCCCGAGCGATGTGGTCGTCCTCGACCTGAACCTGCCGGATAGCAACGGCGTCGCGACCGTCACCGCATTTCGACAAGCCGCGCGCGATGTCCCGCTGGTCGTGCTGACCGGAACCGCGGACGTGGAGGTCGCTGTCGAGGCGCTGCGCCGCGGAGCAGATGACTACCTCGCCAAGGACGCGCTGACGACGGAGCTGCTCGCCCGCACGATCCGGTATGCGATCGAGCGGCGTCGCATGATCGCGTCGCTGGAACGCGAGAAGTCGATCGTCGCGATGCTCCAGGATGTCGGCACGACGATCGCCTCCGAGCTCGACAGAGACCGACTCGTCCAGAAGATCATCGACATCGCCACGCGCCTCGTCGGCGCGACCCTGGGGGCCTTCTTCTTCGACGTCACGACGAACGGCGGAACGCGACGGTCCTTCGCGACGTCGGGCGCAGAGCACAGCGCATTCTCCGACCTCGGACTTCCGCGGGAGACCGCGCTGCTAGGACCGGTGTGGCGCGGCGAAGGAATCGTCCGCGTCGACGAGGTGCGGCTCGACCCGCGGTTTGGCCGTGGTGGGCCTCATCACGGCTTGCCGCCGGGACATCCGCTCGTGACGAGCTTCCTCGCCGTGCCCGTCGTGCTCGGCAACGGGCAGTCGCTGGGCGCCATGTTGTTCGGGCACCCGCAACGCGCTTGGTTCAAGCAGGAGCACGAGCACCTCGCCCGCGGCGTCGCCGGATGGGCCGCGGTCGCGATGGATAACGCGCGACTCTACGAGGACGCGCGCGACGCGTCGAAGGCGCGCGAGAACCTGCTGCAGGTCGTCTCGCATGACCTTCGCAATCAAGTGAACACGATGATCCTCGCCCTCGAGCTACTGCGCGGCGGCGTGGCGAAGGAGAGCATGCGGCGCTTCGAGGCGGTCGAACGCGCGTCGACGACGATGCAACGGCTGCTCGAAGATCTCGTCGACATCGCAGCCATCGAGAAGGGCGTTCTCTCGGTCTCGCCGACGCCGGTCGACGTGCGCGAGCTACTCGACGAGGCTTCGATCCTGCACACCCCCGCGATCGAAGCTCGCGGCATTCACATCACCTGGGATGCTCCACCGCCGGGTGTCGTCGTTCACGCAGACCGCGAGCGCGTGCTGCAGGTCCTCGGCAATCTCATCGGCAATGCATCGAAGTTCACCCCCGCCGGTGGGAGCATCACGGTCGCCGCGAAGGTAGAGCCGCCGGCGGTCGCGTTCTCCGTTCGCGACACGGGTCCCGGCATTCCCGAAGCAGACCGTGCGCGCATCTTCGACCGGTTCTTCCGCGGCGCGCGACCGAGCGGTCACGGCGCGGGCCTCGGGCTGGCGATCTCGCGCGCTCTCGTGCACGCACACGGTGGACAGATCGGGGTCGAAAGTGTCGTCGGTCAGGGAGCGACCTTCCACTTCACGATCCCGCGCGTGCCGACGGTCGTCACCGCCGAGTGCCGAGGCTAGCGTGGTGGCGTCACGCCGAGATCAGGCCGTCGCGAGCGGCAGCTCGCAGCAAAACTCGCTGCCGTGGCCGACCCTGCTCTCCGCGCGGATCGCGCCGTGTTGCGCTTCGATCAGCGTGCGCGCGAGGTAGAGCCCGAGCCCGACACCTTCGCCGCGCGGACCCGTCGCCTGGTAGTAGCGCTCGAAGACGCGCGGCAGTTCGTGCGGTGCGATGCCAGGACCGCTGTCGATCACGCATACGTGCGCGCGATCGCCTTCGCGGCGCACGCGCAGGACGATCGTGTCGCCCGGCGGCGAGAACTTCACGGCGTTCTCGACGAGGTTCGTCATCGCGATGGCCGCGAGCTCGGGGTCGCAGACCGTGACGAGCGGCTCCTCGATGCTCAGCTCGATCCGGTGGCCGCGCAGCTCCAAGGTTGGCTCGAGCGTGCGCACGATCTGAGCTAGCACCTCGGCGACGGGAACGTTTCGCAGCTCGACCCGAAGCGAGCCTGCGTCGAGCCGCCCGGCCTCGAGCAGGTTCCGCACGAGCGACGACATGCGGCGCGCTGCATCGCCGATCTGGCTCGCGTGCTGGAGGATCGCATCACGAGGCGCGTCGGCGCCGACGAGGCTGGTGAGGATCTCCGAGCTCGTCGCGACCAATGCGAGCGGTGAGCGCAGGTGGTGCGAGACGAGCCCGAGCAACTCGTCGCGGGCGGCGGTGGCGCGCTCGGCCGCCTGCTGCGACGTGTACAGGGACGCGCGCTCCAGCGCGTGGGCGCAGTGATCGCCGAGCTCGTGCATGAGCACCCGATCGTCGTCGTCGAAGATGCGCCAGTCGGGGACACCGATGGCGAGGACGCCGATCATCCGCGCGTCGATCCTGAGTGGAACGAATGCGCGCGCGCCGATCTCGCGCAAGGCCGGGTGGAGATCGCCGCCGATTCGTGCGAGCTCCTCGGGCGACTCGACCACGACGAGCTTGCCGGTTCGAAACGCCTCCGCGAAGCCGAGGCGCGCCGAGATCGGGGCGACGCCATGGTGGGTCCTCCACACGCTATCCCGGCTTCCCGCGAGCCTCAGCTCGTTGCCGCCCGACACGAGCCACACACCGCCGCACGACGCACGCAGCGCGGGCAGTCCGTGATCGAGCACCGAGTCCACGATCTCGTCCGGCGAGAGCGCACGCGACAAGGCGGCGATCGCGTCGCGCATACGCTCGGCGCGGACCCGCAGGCGTCGCGACCTCGCCTCGGCATAGACGAGGGCAAGCTCGCGCTCGAGCGCGTGGCCGATGTGCTCCATCGCCAGCAAGCGTTCGCGATCCGAGTCGCCCATCTGGGTGACGAGGCCGATCGCGCCCCTCCGATCTCCATCGGGATCGACGAGCGACACGCCGAGCCCCGTGAGATCGTGCCACGCGCGGCAGTAGTGCTGGCCGTCCCGAATGGCGATCGAGCTCGCGGTCGCGATTGCGGTGCCCGCACCGTTGGTGCCCATGCGCCGCTCCGACCAATCGAAGCCGCGGTGCATGTGCAACCGATCGAGCAGCGCCGCGGACCCGGTCGACCACAGTACGATGCCATCTTCGTCGACGATGCAGGTCGCGTGATCGATGGTCGCGAGGGTGCGGCTGAGCCAACCGAGGTGAGGCGCGACGGCGCCGACCAGGCCCGTCGATATCGCGAGTCGCCGCTGCAGATCGCGGTCGTCGGTCTCGCGAAATGACGGCGTGTCCGATACGACGCCTGCCGCACGGCTACGCTGCCACGACGCGAGGATTCTGGGATCCATCGCGACGTCCTGCTCGCCCGCAACGAACCGCTGCCACGCGTCGATCATGACGTTCTCGCAGAGCGCGGGATCTCGATCACGAACGTGGTCC
This sequence comes from uncultured Kofleriaceae bacterium, assembly GCA_964617845.1. GTDB lineage: Bacteria > Myxococcota_A > Polyangia > Haliangiales > Haliangiaceae > JABFXX01. The sequence continues at coordinate 6,839 of CAZUAR010000023.1, forward strand.
GGCCCGGGCGTGATGCGACCCGGACGGACCCGCCATGCTCCATCACCACGCGGTGGACGATCGTCAGGCCGAGGCCGGTTCCGCTTGGCTTCGTCGAGTAGAACGCGTCGAAGACGTTCCGCGTGTCCGGGATGCCAGGCCCGGTGTCCTCGATCTCGAGGACCAGCGCGTCGGCGGTCTCGCGAGCGCGAAAGGCGAGACGGCCACCGTCGGTCATCGCCTCGATCGCGTTGCGCGCGAGGTGACCGAGAGCGAGCCGCATGCTGTCGCGATCGAGCGCGGCTCGAAGATCCGGCGGCACGTCGCCGACGATCTCGACCACATTCGCCGTGGCGATCATGCGCACGTCTTCGTCCACATTCGTCCAGAGCTCGGCGACCGAGATCTCCGGCAGATGACGCGCCGTGCTCACGACCAGGCACGCTTCGAAGTCCGCGATGATCCGTGCGAGCCGACGCAGCTCCAGCTGGACCTGATCCATCGAGCTGTGGTTACCGACCGCATGGCGTCGCGCCACGCCGAGCTGGAGCAACGCCGCGTTGAGAGGGTTGCGAAGATGATGCGCCAGTCCCGTCGACAGCTCCGCGATCGCCGTCATGCGCGCGTCGCGAAGCCGGCCGTCGAGGTCGCGCCGTCGCTCGCTGCGCGCGATCGCGCTGCGGACGCTGCCGACGAGCTCCGTCGAGGTGAACGGCTTGACGAGGTAGTCGACCGCCTGCGTTCGGACCGCCATCGCGGCCGAGGCTACGGTCGCATTGCCGGTCACGATCACGACCTCCATGTTCGGATCCCGAGCACGGAGCGCGGGGACGAGCTCTGCTCCATCCCCGTCGGGAAGAAACAGATCGAGAATCGCGACGTCGAACTGCCGCTCCTGGGCCCGTTCGAGTGCCTCGTACTTGGTTCCGGCGATCGTGGTTTCGACGTCCAACGGCGCGAGCATGTACGCGATGTTGCTCGCGAGATGCGCGTCGTCGTCGACGACGAGGATACTGTGTCCTGTCACTGCTCGATCGGCTCCATGCACGGCGCGGACCCACGGCCCGCGCCGCCCTCCGGTTCACGAAGGTCCTCGACGATCGCGACTTCGCCATGACGAGGAGCCTCCGCGCGACGGAGCATTCGCGCATCGCGTGCGCTGGAAACGAGGGCTCCCGCAAATCGTGCGCCTTCCTGGTGATCTCGGGTCACCGCGACGCGGGGAGGACGGGCGGAATCGCCACGCAGATCCGCACGAGGCGCGGCGCGGGTATTGCTCGCACCGTGTCGGATGAACGTCTCGCGGCGGCTCGCCCCGAACGAAACGATGTCGAGGTCACCATGAGGCCGGTCCTCGTCAAAGACATCATGTCCACGCGCGTCGTGACGTTCTTCGCCGAGCAGACGCTGCCGCTCGCGGAGGACGTGATGCGGATCCACCGCTTTCGTCACCTGCCGGTGATCGACAACGAGCGCCGGCTCGTTGGACTGGTCACGCAGCGCGACCTGCTGCGAGGACAGATCAGCGTGTTGACCGGGCTCACCGATACCGAGCGGCGCGCCCGTCAGGATGAGGTCCGGATCAGCGAACTGATGACGCGCGACGTGTGGACCGTGAATCCCGACACACTCGCCTCACACGCGGGCCAGACCCTGATGGATCACAACTTCAGCTGTCTGCCGGTCGTGGACGAGCACCACGTACTCTGCGGCATCGTGACCGAGCGTGACTTTCTGCGCTTCGCGATCAAGGCGCTGGAGATTCACGACTGACGCCGAGCTGACCCTCGAGCCGCGAGACTTCCCGATGTTGTGGCGGACGTACGTTTCGCCGGCGAAAGTTCGCGCGCGTTGGTGCCAGCGCTAGCCGCGGTTGCGTGTGCTGGCTAAGCTCGCGCCATGTCGAAGTCGCTCGAACCAGCCGAGGTCCGGCTCAGCGCCAGCGAGACCGTGATCGCGGGACAGAAGCGCGCGCTCGAGCTCTCGGTTCACGGCGCGCCGATGAGCTCGGTGCTCGAGACCCTCGTTCAGACGCTCGAGGCGCAATCGACGAACCACGTGCTCGGCTCGATCCTGCTGCTCGACGCCGACGGCAAGCACCTGCGCCACGGCGCCGCCCCGAGCTTGCCGCCCGCGTACGCCGCCGCCATCGACGGGGTCGAGATCGGGCCCTCGGTCGGGTCGTGCGGAACGGCGGCCTTTCACGCGAAGACGGTCGTCGTCGAGGACATCGCGACCGATCCTCTGTGGGCGGAGTTCAAAGATCTGGCTGCCAGGCACGAGCTGCGCGCGTGCTGGTCCACGCCGATCCTCTCCGCCGACGGCACCGTGCTCGGCACGTTCGCCATGTACCACCGCGTGCCGATGATCCCGTCGGACCGCGATCGCGAGATCGTCGATCTCCTCGCGCACACCGCGGGGCTCGTGATCGAGCGCGACCGCCAGATCCGGTTGCGCCTCGAGGCTGAAGCCGCGCTGCGCCGCGCCACCGAGCAGCAGCTCGCGCGCATCGGCTTCTTGTTCGAGCACGCACCCGCCGGAATCGCGCTGCTGCGCGGGCCAGACCACGTCTTCGAGATCGCGAACCAGGGCTACCGCGCGCTAATCGGTGGACGCGATGTCGTCGGGAAGTCGATCCGCGAGGCGCTGCCGGAGCTCGCTGGCCAGGGGATCTACGAGCTCCTGGACTCGGTCCTCCGCACCAACGTCCGCTACGTCGGCCGATCGACCCGCACCATGGTCAAGCGGGGTCCGGACGCTGCGCTCGAAGAGTGCTACTTCGACTTCGTCTATCAGCCGGTCTCGGCGGGATCCGGAACCGTCGACGGGATCCTCGTCGTCGCGTTCGAGACGACGGAGCTCGCGACGGCGAAGCTCCAAGCCGAGGTCGCCCGGCGTCGCGCCGAGGACAGCGAGCGCGAGCTGAAGACGTTCATCGACAACCTGCCCGAGCTCGCGTGGACCGCGCGGCCGGACGGCTTCATCGAGTTCTACAACCGGCGCTGGTACGAATACACCGGGACCACGTTCGAACAGATGCAGGGCTGGGGCTGGGAGAAGGTCCACGATCCGGCGATGCTCCCGATCGTCGTCGAGCGGTGGAAGCGTTCGCTCGAGACGGGCGAGCCCTTCGAGATGGAGTTCACGCTGCGAGGCGCCGACGGTGTCGCGCGGTGGTTCCTCACCCGCGTATCCCCGATGCGCGACGCTGCGGGCAACATCGTCCGCTGGTTCGGAACCAACACGAACATCGACGAAATCAAGTCCGCCCAGGCGCTCAGCAACGCCATGGCGCAGCAAAGCATCGACGTCCAGAACATGCTGGTCGAGATGCGCGCCGCGAAGGACCGCGCGGAGCGCCGCGTCGCCGAGCTCGAGACGAAGTGACGCCCAAGGCCCATCCGTGAACGCCACCAAGTCGCACGCTCCGACGGAGCTCTACGAGCTCGCGATGACGAAGGTCACGACCGTGCTCGGTCGCGATCGCGCGCGCAGGCTCGTCGACGGCCTGCTGTCGGAGCTCGGCGTCGAGCTGCACACGCCACGCGATCTCCTCGCACTCGCGGAGGCGATGACGCGGCTCGGTGGCTTCGAGGGGGCCGTGGGCGCGATGCTGGGCGTCACTGCGGTGATGCGTGGAGCGAGCCCCGTCAGGCCCGCTGTCGACCCCGCGTGATGTGCGGAATTGCCTCGGTGCGCGCATGCGCGCAGTGGTGTCGACACGCCCTCCCCGATCGACATGGCGCATGATCCGCTATGTTCGACTGCGTATCGTAGGATGAGGATCGCGCCCGCGCTCTGCTGCACCCGATGAGCGTCACATCACAAGAGCTGTTCCTCGGCGACGGCGAGGTCGCCACGCTGATGCGAAGTACGGACTGGTCGGCGACTCCGCTCGGTCCGATCGAGTCATGGCCGAACGGGTTACGCGCGGCCGTCCGCATCGTCCTCAGCTCCCGGTTCTCGATGTGGATGGGATGGGGCGACGAGCTGACGTTCCTCTACAACGACGCGTACCGGCGGGACACGCTCGGGACGAAGCATCCGCGCTCGCTCGCGATGCCGACGCGCGTGTTGTGGAGCGAGATCTGGGACGACATCGCGCCGCGCCTCGCGACCGTGATGGAGACGGGACAAGCGACGTGGGACGAGGACCTGCTGCTCGTGCTCGAGCGCAACGGGTACCGCGAGGAGACGTACCACACGTTCTCGTACAGCCCGCTGTTCGACGACGATGGCCGCATTCGCGGCGTGCTCAGTGTCGTCACGGAGACGACGCCGCGGCTGATCAGCGAGCGTCGCGTCGCGCTGCTCGGCAAGCTCGGCGTCGAGCTCGGTGGCGCGAACGCCGACGACATGGTGCTCGCGGGTCTCGCCCGCGCCGTGTCGACCGAGGCGCGCGACCTGCCGTTCTGCCTCGTGTACCTGTTCGACGAAGGGGGCACCGCGCGACTCGCCGCTCGCACCGGAGATTGGTCGGAGGGAGCGCTCGAGACGACGATCGACCTCTCGCAGCCCGCCGCCTGGCGCCTCGACGAGCTGGTGCGCGACTCGCAGCCGATCGAGGTCGCACGCGACGATGCCACGTGGCCGACGGGCGCGTGGAACACGGCGCCCCATACCGCGTTCGTGGTTCCACTCGCGGAGCAAGGACATGATCGCCTCGCGGGCGCCCTCGTCTGCGGCGTCAATCCGCACCGCGTGTTCGACGCCGCGTATCGAGAGTTCCTCGTCTTGCTCTCGAACCAGCTCGCGTCGGGACTCGCGGCGGCGCGCACGTACGAGCTCGAGCGGCGGCGAGCCGAGGCACTGGCCGAGCTCGATCGCGCGAAGACCGCGTTCTTCTCGAACGTCAGCCACGAGTTCCGCACGCCGCTGACGCTGATGCTCGGGCCGCTGGGCGAGCTGGTCGCGGACCCGTCGCAGCCATCTGCAGCCGAGCTCGAGACGATCCACCGAAACGGACTGCGACTGCTCAAGCTCGTGAACACGATGCTCGACTTCTCGCGCATCGAGGCGGGACGCGCGCACGTCAGCCCGAAACCGACGGACCTCGCGCAGCTCACGGCGGACCTCGCGAGCGTGTTCCGCGCGGCGACCGACAAGGCGGGGCTCGCGTTGCGCGTGGACTGCGAGCCGCTCGGTGTCCTCGTCGAGGTCGATCCCGACATGTGGGAGAAGATCGTCCTCAACCTGATCTCGAACGCGTTCAAGTTCACGCTGCAGGGCGAGATCGTCGTCGCGCTCGTTCGCCGTGGCGACCACGTCGAGCTCTCGGTCCAGGACACCGGATGTGGCATCCCACAGGCCGAGCTTCCGAACCTGTTCGAACGATTCCATCGCGTCGAAGGCACGCGCGGTCGGAGCTACGAGGGCACCGGCATCGGCCTCGCGCTCGTGCAGGAGCTCGTGCGCCTGCACGGAGGAACGATCAGCGCGACCAGCGTCGAGGGTCAGGGGAGCACGTTCACGGTCTCGATCCCGATCCGCGCCGCGCGTGACGACGTGAGAGCGGATGCACGCGTGCCCGCCACGGGAGAGATGAACCCGTACGTCGCGGAGGCGCTGCGCTGGCTTCCGGACGAAGGGCCCGCCGTCGCGCAACCCGCGACGAACCGCGAGCGGATCCTCATCGCCGACGACAACGCCGACATGCTGTCGTACCTGCGCCGGTTGCTGGCGCCACGCTGGGACGTCGAGGCGGTCAGCAACGGCCGAGCCGCGCTCGAGGCGATCCGTGCTCGTCCGCCGGCGCTCGTGATCAGCGACGTGATGATGCCCGAGCTCGACGGCTTCGGTCTCATCGCCGCGCTGCGCGCCGACCCCGCGTACGCGAACCTGCCGGTGATCATGTTGTCCGCGCGCGCGGGCGAGGAAGCGCGCGTCGAGGGTCTGCGCGCCGGCGCGACGGACTACCTGGTCAAGCCGTTCTCGGCGCGCGAGCTGCTCGCGCGTGTCGATGGCGTACTGCGCGACGCCGCGCTCGAGGCGGCCGAGAAGGCCCACGCGCAGCGCCTCGCGATGATCTTCGAACAAGCGCCCGTGGCGATCGCGGTGCTGCGCGGCCCCGAGCATGTCTTCGACGTCGCGAACTCTCACTACCGCGCGATCGTCGGCAAGGAGCAGCTGCTCGGGCACCGGCTCGTGGACGTCCTGCCGGAGTTCGCCGCGCAGGGCTTCGTGACCATCCTCGACCAGGTGTTCCGGACGGGTACGCCCTACGCGGCGAGTGCGATGCCGCTCCAGCTCGCCGAACCTTCAGGGCAGCTTCGCGAGCACGTCTTCGATCTCGTGCTCCAGCCGCTACACGGCCGCGATGGCGACGTCGTCGGCATCGTCGCGATCGGTCATGACGTCACCGCGCTCGCGAGTGCACAGCGGGCAGCCGAGAGTGCGAATCGCGCCAAGGACGAATTCCTCGCGATGCTCGGTCACGAGCTTCGCAACCCGCTCGCGCCGATCACGACGGCGCTCGAGCTCATGCGCCTGCGCGGCAACGTCGGCGCGGAGCGCGAGCGTGCGGTCATCGAGCGTCAGGTGCAGCACGTGATCGGCCTCGTCGATGACCTGCTCGATGTCTCGCGCATCACGCGCGGCAAGATCGAGCTGCGACCCGAGCCGGTCGGCGTCGCCACGATCGTCTCGCAGGCCGTCGAGCAGATGAGCCCGCTCCTGGAGCAGCAGCGCCACACGCTGACGATCGACATCGCCGACGGCCTTACCGTCAGCGGCGACCGCGCGCGGTTGACCCAGATCGTCGCGAACCTGGTCGCGAACGCCGCGAAGTACACGCCGCGCGGCGGAGAGCTACGGATCCGCGCGCGGAGCGCCGGCGCCAACGTCGAGATCGCCGTCATCGACAACGGCATCGGCATCGAGGCGGACATGCTCTCGCAGGTCTTCGAGCCGTTCGCGCAATCACGACAATCCTTCGATCGCTCGCGTGGCGGGCTCGGGCTCGGACTCGCGATCGTCAATAACCTCGTCCGCCTTCACGGCGGCACCGTGACGGTGCAGAGCGAGGGACCGAACCGAGGCAGCGTCTTCACCGTCACGTTGCCGGCGCTGCTCGATACGTCCGCCCGCGCGCAGGATCCTTCGACGACGCGCGCCGCGCACCAGGAGCGCTACGAGGGAAGCGTCCTCATCGTCGACGACAATGTCGATGCGGCGAACATGCTCGCGGAGCTTCTCGGAGCACGCGGGTACCGCGCGCTCGCGACGCCGGATGGTCCGAGCGCACTCAAGGCGATCGAGACGTTCTCTCCCGACGTCGCTGTCCTGGATCTCGGGTTGCCGGTCATGGACGGCTACGAGCTCGCACGAGCGCTCCGCTCGCGCCCGGCGTCCGCGCACGCGCGGCTCATCGCGCTCACGGGCTACGGGCAGCCGGATGACCGCAAGCGCACGAGCGCGGCTGGCTTCGCGGCGCACTTCGTCAAGCCGATCGATGCCAATGCCTTGTGCGTGGCGATCCGGCAATTGATCGGACCGACACAACCTCTGTAACCGGGGGTGCCGTTTTTTGCGTCAGCGGTGATCTCCGGAGGTCGTGATACAAGAACATGTTGGCGGCGGAGTGGAATCCCCCCGAGCAACTCGAGGAGTACCGGCTGATCCGGCTGCTCGGGCGAGGCGCCATGGGACGGGTGTATCTCGCGCATGACACGCTGCTCGATCGCCACGTCGCGGTGAAGTTCGTCGACGCGTCGGAAGGCGCGGCGGCGAAGAGTCGCGTGTTCGAGGAAGCGCGCGCGATCGCACGCCTGCAGCACCCGAACGTCGTCGCGATCTATCGCGTCGCGGAGGCGGCCGGGCATCCGTACCTCGTCTCGGAGTACGTGCGCGGACAGAGCCTCGATCGCATCGAGCGTCCCGTCGCCGCGGCGCTCGCGTTGTCGCTCGCGCTCGATCTCGCTCGCGGACTCGCGGCGGCGCATCGCTGCGGTGTCCTGCATCGCGACGTGAAGCCCGCGAACGCGATGCTCACCGACGACGTTCGCGGCAAGCTCCTCGACTTCGGGCTCGCGCGCGTGATCGACGCCAGCATGAAGGAGCCCGTGATCGCACCGCCGCGCGAACGGGTCGCGCCCGTACGCGTGTCTGTCGATCGGACCATGGACGTGCAGCCGCGCGCGGCGATGTCGAGCTCGGGGTCCGCCGTCGATTCGATCAATGCGCCGCTCACGTCGGTGGTGTCGATCGCCGACGAGGTCGCGCCGTCGAACCCGTTTGCCAAGGGCAGCCCACCGGATGGAGGAACGCCGCTGTACATGGCGCCCGAGCTCTGGCGTGGCGAGCCGGCGACGCGGCGCTCGGACCTCTACGCGCTCGGCATCTTGTTGTACGAGCTCGTCGCCGGCAACGCGCCCCATCGCGGGCTCGGCATGGCGGAGCTCGGCGATGCGATCCAGCACGCGGACATCCCGCGCCTCGCGGAGGTCGTGCCCGGATGCGATCCGGCGCTCGCGGCGATCATCGATCGTCTCGTCGAGCGCGACGCGGGTGCGCGCTTCGGATCGGCGGACGCGCTCGTCACCGCACTCGAGGAGTGCGCCGCCCCGGCGACCTCGCTCGCGGTCCCCGAGGGGAATCCGTACCGCGGCCTCGCCGTGTTCGACGCCGCGCACGGCGCGCTGTTCTTTGGCCGGCGGAGCGAGATCCGCGAGCTCGTCGATCGCGTGCTGACCGAGCCGCTCGTGATCGTCGGGGGCGACTCGGGTACCGGCAAGTCATCGGTGTGCCGCGCGGGCGTGTTGCCGTTCCTCGTCGAGAATGCGGGGTGGACGCGCGTGGACGTCATCCCCGGTCGGTGGCCGGTGCAGTCGTTCGCCGCCGCGCTCGCCGCGTGGTCCGGTGTCGACGAGGCCACGCTCGCGGCGATGATGCGCGACACGCCTGCATCCGTCGCGCGTGCGATCCGCAAGCACATCGTCGACGGGCCGGACCGCAAGCTCCTGCTGTTCGTCGATCAACTCGAGGAGCTGCTGACGATCGCCGAGCCCGAGGATGCGAGGACGATCGCGGGTGTTCTCGCCGCGCTCGCGGTGCACGTGCCATCGGTGCGCGTGCTCGCGACGGTGCGCTCCGACTTCCTGACGCGCCTCGCGGCGTTGCCACCGCTCGGTGACGAGCTCGGGCGCGCGCTGTACTTCCTGCGTCCGCTCGTCGGCGAGCGGCTGCGCGAAGCGATCGTGCGCCCGGCCGCGGCGAAGGGCGTGACGTTCGAGTCGGACGCGCTCGTCGATGCGCTCGTCGAGCAGACCGAGCAGGCGCCCGGTGGCTTGCCGCTGTTGCAGTTCGCGCTCGCGGAGCTATGGGAGGCTCGCGACACGAGCGAGAGGACGATCCGCGCCGATGCACTGGCGGCGGTGGGCGGCGTCGAGGGAGCGCTCGCGCGGCACGCCGATCGGCTGCTCGCCGGGCTCGACGCACGAGAGCGCGATGCAGCGCGGCTAGTCCTGTTGCGCCTCGTCACGGCGGACGGTACGCGCGCGCGCCGCACCGAGTCCGAGCTGCTGGCGGATGCGGCCGAGCGGCGCGCTCTCGAGGTGATGGTGCGCGGGCGGATCGTCGTCGCGAACAACGCGCAGCACGGCGCGTACGAGATCGCGCACGAGGCCTTGCTCGCGAGCTGGACGACGCTGCAAGAGTGGCGGCAGAAGGGCGCCGCCGCCCGCGCGATCCACAAGCGACTCGAGCTCGCGACGATCGAGTGGGATCGCGCCGGTCGTCCGCGCGATCTGTTGTGGAAGCGCCGGCAGCTCGCCGAGGTGCGCGCGCTCGCCCGCGACGAGCTCGCTCCGCGCGAGGTCGACTTCCTCGCCGCGGGGCGTCGCGCCGAGCGGCAGCGCTGGATCGCGGGGCTCGCAGGCACCGCGCTCCTCGCCGCGGGCGCGATCGCCGTCGGCGTGTACCTGCGCGCGCGCGCCGAGCAGCACCTCGACGACGCGGTCGCCACGCAGCTCGACAAGGCACGCGCGCAGCTCGCGTCCGCGCGAGCCGTGACCGCGCAGATCGACGCGGGGCGCGCGCGCGCGTTCGAGCTGTTCGACGAGGATCGACGGGACGAAGCCGAGGCGTCGTGGCGCACCGAGGTCGACGGCCGCGCCGCCGCCGAGCTCAAGGCATATCGAGACGCGACGAGCCTGCTGAAGAACGCGCTCGCGATCGATCCGGACCGCGCGACCGCCCGCGCCGCGATCGCGGACCTCTACTTCGAGCGCTTCCTCATCGCGGAGCGACGCCGCGACTTCGCGAGCGCGACGCAATATGCCGACGAGCTCCGCGACACCGGCGACACCCGCCACACCGCCGAGCTCGCGGCGCCCGCACGCGTCTCGCTCGCGATCTCGCCGAGCACCGCGCGAGTCACGATCGAGCGCGCCGGCGCCGATCCCACGAGCTGGCCCGAACCTCGCGCGCAGACCGCGATGGCGCCTGGACACGTCGTGTTCGTCGTCGAGACCGAGGGCTACGCGACCACGCGCGTGCCCGTGCTGCTCGAGCGCGACAGGACGCACGCGCTGGTGCTCGACCTCGTGCGCGCGGAGGCCGTGCCCGCGGGGATGGTCTACATCCCACCGGGGACATTCCTGTCGGGCTCGCGCGACGAGACCGATCTGCGGATCGGCTTCATGAACGCGGCGCCGCTCCACGCGGTGTCGACGGGCGCCTACCTGATCGGACGCCACGAGGTGACGATCGGCGAGTGGATCGAGTTTCTCGACGCGCTCCCACCCGCGCAACGCCGCGCGCGCACACCGCCCATGCTCGAGGAGGTCGCACCGCGACGCTGGCGGTTCACGCTGTCGCGCGACACGCATACGTTCGTCGCCGAGATGGGAGAGCCCTTGCGCTACGCGAGCCGGACGAAGCGCGCGGTGCAGGACTGGTCGCGCTTCCCGGTGGGCGGTGTCGTCGTCGCCGACCTGACGCATTTTGCGGCATGGCTCCACGAGACCGGACGCGTGCCGAACGCGCGCATCTGCACCGACCTCGAGTGGGAGCGCGCAGCACGAGGCGCAGATGGCAGGACATACCCCCACGGCGACGAGCTCGGGCCCGACGATGCCAACATCGACGAGACCTACGCGCGCGCCGCCCTCGCCTACGGCCCCGACGAGGTCGGCTCGTACGCGGCGGTGAGCCCGTTCGGTCTCCACGACATGGCCGGCAACGTCTGGGAGCTCACCGGCTCGGCGGAGCAACCGGTCGCGCGCGGCGGCTCCTGGTACAACGCCCGGATCTCGGCGCGCAGCGCGAACCGCGAGCCGATCGATCCACTGCGACGTGACGTGGATACCGGAATCCGGATCTGCAGCACCCCAGCGACATCCCAAAACGCCGCCACTTCGGCGAGCAAGTGACCCACTCTATGAAGGTGAAGACCCTCCTGTCCGCGGTGGTGGCGTTCTCGTTCGCAGGTTGCGCGGTCGACGAGCTCGACGAGCCCTCGACCTCGGTTGTCGAGCAAGAGGGACGAAAGCTCCAGGGACGAAAGCTCCAGGGCCGAAAGCTCCAGGGCCGAAACCTCCAGGGCGTCGAGCTGGAGAGCCTGTCGCTGATCGGATTTCGCTACGCGAACGCGACGCTCGACGGTGCCGCGCTCGCGAACCTGCGCGTCGTGAAGGGCGAGCTCGTCGCGGAGCGCGACGGCGTCACCGTACGCGGCGCGGCGCTCGCCGGCGCACGCATCTACGGCGACGCGACGGACGGCGCACAGATCGTCGAGGTCGAGTATCGAATCGCGTCCGTCACCGACGAGCTCGCGGCGAACGATCCGACGAATACGGGCAACACGTTCCTCTATCGCGTCGAGCAGTTCGCGACCGACTCGTGGGTCGACGCCTGCGATGCGGACGAAGACGGCCGCCAGGCCGCGATCCCGATCGCGATGACGTGGAACGACGCCGGCGATCGCGTGCCATCGACGGCGCACTTCACGTTCGGCTGCACGAGCGCCGCGATCGGAAAGTGCTACCGCTGGGGGTATCGCCCGTGGCTCACCGGCTACGGCGGCGCCGACTTCTCCGCGCTCCACCAGACGTGCACGCGCGCCGCACGCGCGGACTACTGCGGCGACGGGACGTCGTTCACGCAGGACGGCACGGCGATCAACATCTGGGACCGCCTGCCGGCGCCGGGCCCGATCCAGAAGCACGGGCTGTTGCCGCCACTCGGCTTCCTCTTCGAGGCGGGATGGAACACCGAGGGCGCCGTGTGTCTGAGCCGCGCACGCTGGCTCGTCGACGATCTGCTGGACCTGCACGTCGCCAACGTCTGTCCCGATCGCCTGATCCCGCCGACGATCCTCGGTGGCCTCGTCATCGGAGGCGCCGTGTGCGACACGGTGTCGGCCGTGCTGCAGCAGGATCCCGATGCGTTGATCTTCAACGAGTCCTCGATCCTCAACCTGAGCTTGCTCAGGCCCTGATCGCCGAGCGGCTCGTCAGTCGCGACCGCGGGTCAACCCGTCGACGGGATCCGTCCACCAGCCCGTGAGCGAGTAGCGCGTCGTCGCGCCCCGCACCGGCTCGACGCAGTGCCACGTGTCCGTCGCGGGGACGAACAGCAGCGCATCGCCGAGGCGCGGGTACCACCGCTGCGTCGGCGTGAACGTGTCGCCGACCTTGTCGCCGAACGCGATCGCACCGCCGTCGTCGTCGCTCCACGTATCGCAGAGACCGAGCGAGATCGTGCCGCGATAGAGCGGACCGTCCGGGTGCACGCCCATGCGATCGCCGACCTGCATGCGCCACGCGTTGACGACGAGGCCCGCGGGCATCGCGCGACCGACGGCGAGCGCGACGAGCTCGCGAAACGCCTCCGACTGGAGCAGATCGAGCCACGGCGCGACCTCATCGGCGGCGAGCAGCCGACGATCGGCCTGCACGAGATCCGTCGCGAGCCGCACGACGGGGAGCGCGAGCGCGGCGTCGCGGATCGCCCTCGCGGCTTCGGGTGCGAGCAGACCGAGGAGCTCGATGTAGCGCACGCCCGCGAGCGCGGACCACGCGGCCGGCGAGCGCCAGCGATCGGCGAGGAGGTCGAGCGACACGCGACGAGCATAGTAGCTCACCCACCCACGGCCTCGCGTGGGCGATCCTCGATGCCGAGATGCTCCTCGAACATGACCTCGAGACAGCGCGACTCGTCGTCGGTGAGTCGGTCGAGGAGCGTGCGCTGACGATCGTCGCCGAGGACCGCCGTCAGCGAATACGGGAGCGGGCCCTCGTTGCTCGCGTCCTTCACCGCGTGCAGCTGCTGCACGTCGTTCACGGCGAACGCGAGGCGACGGTTGCGGATCTTGATCGGTCCGTGAAGCACCTCGAGAAATCCATCGCGCGTGCGGATCGTCGTGCGGTTGACGAACGACGCGATCGCCACCATGCCCAGGTACAGGCCCGCCATGACGTGTGGAACGACGAACAGCGTCTTCAGCTCCAGTGCGAGCAACGCACTGCCTGCACTCACGAACACGCCGACGATGATCGCGTTCCAGATCAGCATGAAGAACGTGGTGTACCAATCGGGGGACCATCTCCACGAGACCGCGAGGTCATCGCCGTCCCGTGTCACCACGTACTTCGCGGGACGCACGACCTCGCGCACCTGCGGCTTCGGCGGGCGCAGGCCGAGCCTGATCTCCAGCGCCTCGACCTTCGCGTCGGCGGCGTCGGCGCGGGCGAGCGCGGCCTCGAGCTCTGCGCTGTCCCTCATGCGGGCACCTTCAGCGCTGTCTCGCGCTCGTGTGCGCGATCGACGATACCGAGCTCCTTCTCGATCGCGTTCTCGAGGAAGAGCGCCTCGGCATGCGAGAGGTCGCGCGCGACAGCGACGTAGGTGTCTCCATGGGCGACTTCGACGGACCAGCTGCCGTTCTCTTCGCGGCAGTAGGCTTGCGTGATCGCGGCGATCGGGATCGCGACACGTCGCGAGTAGAGAGGGCCGCGCTCGACAACGAGATCTGGTGCGCTCACCCGTAGGGTCGAGCGGTTGAGGACGGAGGTGAGCAGCTCGGGCGTGTAGTAGATGATCGCGAACGCGCAGAACACGCTCCCGGCGGCATTCTGGCTCCAAGCGAGCGGGATGAAGATCGCGAACGCGGCCATCCACAGAAGGAGCTGCCACTTGAAGCGATCGCCCCAGGTGACCTCCGTCAGCCCGAACGCGCGGCGAACGCGAAAGCGCGCAGGGATCGGAAGGTCCTGGCGCGGCCGCGCGTCGCGCTCGTCGAGCATCGCCTGGAGCTCCGCCGCGCGACGCTCGGATGCCTCCGCCCTCGCCAGCGCCGCTGTCACCTCATCCCGATACGACACGCGCCGAAGGTAAGAGCCGGTCCCAGCGGTGGCAAGCCACGACGTTCTTGGGTCCGTGCCGATCTTTTTCGTGGCTTGGAACGAAGATCCGCTATCTTGCTCTCGCGTGCGAGTGCACTGGTTGCTCCTCAGTTAGGCGTCGGCCTCCTTCACCGGACACCGACAACACCTGACCGCGGCCTCATGTCGAGGCCGCCTGGAGCATCTTCATGCCTTCGATCAAACACCGCCGGCGCGCGAAGCGCCGTGCGGAAAAGCTCGTCGAGGAATCTCTCGACGCTCTCGCTTCTGGACACGACGCCCTCGCCGACAAGTTGATCCAACGCGCTCTCTCCGCAGGGCCCGCCAACGCGCGCTTCTGGCTCGAGTACGCGCGCATCTCTCGACAACGCGGCCTCACCCGCCGCACCGAACGCGCCGTTCGCCGCGCACTCGAGCTCTCGCCCGACTTCGCCGAAGCGCGCGAGCTCCTCGACGAGCTGGTGGCGCCACCGGCGCCCGCCGCCGCGAGCGAGCCCATCATCGTCGAGGAAGAAGTGCCGGTGCTCACGGCGCGCACCGAGCGCTTCGACTGGTCCGCGCACGAGGACGAGCTGGTCTCGCGCGGCGTCACGCACCTGCCGGCGCTCGTCGGCGTCGACGAGTGCGTCGCGCTTCGCGAGCTCTTCGCTCACGACGCGCACTTCGAGCACGACGTGCAGCTGGATGACGAGCGCGGGCGCGTGCGCTATCGCTTCTTTCGGCGACCGCTGCCGGCGCTCGTCACCGAGCTGCGCACCGAGGTGTACGCGCGCCTCGCGCCGATCGCGAACCGGTTCAACGAGCTCGTCGGTGACGAGCACCGGTGGCCGCTCACGCACGCGGCGTTCGCGCGCTCGTGCGCGGCACATGGCCACGCGCGAACGTCGCCGATCCTGCTGCGTTACGAGGCCGGTGGCTTCAACGGTTTTCACCGCGACGTGTACGGATCGATCTACTTCCCGCTGCAGATGGCGGTAAGCCTCGGACCCGCACGCGTCGCCGACGGTGGCGAGCTGGCACTCGTCGACGATCGACCGGGCAAGCGGAAGCGGGTGCGCGTGATGCCGACGGACATCGGCGACGCGATCGTCTTCTGCACGCGTGATCGACTGACACCGATCGCGGGCCTCTACGGGCGACAGCCCGTGATGCACGGCGTGCAGGAAGTGCGCGCCGAGAGGTTCGCCGTGGGGATCCCGTTCCACGACTACGCGGGCACGTGACAAGACGGGATCCGGCCGGCTGATGGAGGCCCTGACCCTACTGAAGCACGTACCAGCACGGGTGGGACATTGGAGCCATCGGTGTCCTCCGATGTAGCATCGACGCGTGCCATGTCCCGACGAGAGCGAGCTGGTCGCCTTCCTCGGCGGCAAGCTCGCGCGCGAGTCGGCGCACGCGATCGAGGCGCACTTCGACGAGTGCGATAGCTGCCGCCGCCTCGCGTTCGCGCTCGCGACCGGCGGGACGCACGAGCGCGGCGCGCCCGCGATCGATGCGGGATCGAGCGTCGGACGCTTCCGCATCGAGAGCGTGATCGCCGAGGGTGCGATGGGCATCGTGTACCGCGCGCATGACCCGACGCTGCGTCGCGATGTGGCGCTCAAGCTCGTGCGCGCGGCGCCGGTCGAGGCCGATGCCTCGCAGGCGCTGCTGCTTCGCGAGGCGCAGGGGCTCGCGCAGCTGAAGCATCCCGACGTGGTCACCGTGTTCGACGTCGGCACGCACGAGGGCGAGGTGTTCATCGCGATGGAGCTCGTCGAGGGCGAGTCGCTCGACGGGTGGCTCCGGCGGCAACCGCGTTCGTGGCGGCAGATCGCGAGGGTGCTCGAGCGCGCCGGGCGCGGCCTCGCCGCTGCGCACGCGGCCGGCTTGGTTCATCGCGACGTGAAGCCCGCGAACGTGATGATCGCGGTCGATGGTGCGGTGAAGGTGATCGACTTCGGTCTCGCGCACGGGATCCGCGAACGCGTCGTGATGAAGCTCGGAGGCACGCCGGCGTATGCGGCGCCCGAGCAGCTCGCCGGCGGCGAGGTAGATCCGGCGAGCGACGTGTTCAGCTTCTGCGTCACGTGCTGCGAGGCGCTGTTCGGTCGGCGGCCGTACGTCGCACCGACGGTGACCGGCCTGCTCGAGCGCATGCGCGAAGGTCCGGACCTGCCCGCCCAGCCGAGGCTGCCCGCGAAGCTGCGCGGCCTGTTGCGGCAGGGGCTGGCGATGGAGCGCGACGAGCGGCTGTCGTCGCTGGGGCCGCTGCTCGACGAGCTCGCCGCCGCACCATCGCGAGCGCGCAAGCGCGTGATCGTCGCGGGCGTGGCGGCGCTGGCGATCGCGGCGCCGCTCGTCACGATCGCGGCGATGTCACGGCCGGCCGCGGATCCGTGCGCCGGGACCGGCGAGCCCCTGCCCGGCGGCTACGCGACCACGGACGACGCGGCGATCCGCGCCGGGTTCGTGGCGACAAAGCTCGGCTTCGCGGCGGCGGCCGCGGACAAGGCGATCGCCGAGCTCGCCGGCTGGCGGGACCGCTCGGGCGAGCTGCGCGCGAAGGCGTGCAAGGCCGCGCGCGTCGATCGCATCGAGTCGCCCGAGCTCTTCGACCTGCGCATGGCGTGCCTCGCGGAGAGCACCCATCGCGTCGGCGCCCTGGTCCGCGCGCTCGAGCAGCCGACACCGCTCCTCGTCGAGAACGCCGCTGGCGCGGTGCGAGAAGCGACCGACCTCGACGTGTGCAGCGGCCCACGCGAAGCGCTCGCGCAGTTCCGCGTGCCGGCAGATCCGGCGCTGCGGGCGCGCTACGAGGAGCTGCGGCGCGCACTCGAAGCGGCGAACAACGAACGCACGAGTGGACGCTACGCGGCCGCCGTCGCGAAGGCGACCGAGGTCGCCGAATCCGCGCGCGCCGCGGCGCTGTCGGCGATCGAAGCGCACGCCTGGAGGATCGCCGGCGACGCGCGCAACGAGGGCCACGAGTTCGCCGCCGCACGCGACGCGTGGCAGACGTCGCTCGTCGCCGCCGAGGCCGCGGGGCTCGAGGACCTGCGCGCGCGTCTGTACCTGCGCCTCGCACGCGCCGAAGCGAACATCGATCGGCGCGACGACAGCGCGCGCTGGCTCGCGCAAGCCCGCGCGATCGCGCCGCGCATCACCGACGATGGCTACCGCTTCGACCTCGCGTACACCGAAGCGATGGTCGCGATGATCCGCGACGACTACGCCGCGGCGACCGAGCTCATGCAGCAGGCGATCGCCGAGCGCGAGCGCGTCGTCGGCACGCGCGACGATCTCGATCTCTCGCAAGCGCTCGTCGGCCTCGGCACGCTGCAATGGCAGGCCGGCGCCAACGCCGAGGGCGAGAAGACGTTGCTGCGCGCCATCGCGATGCGCGAACGCATCCTCGGCGAGGCGCACCCCGGCCTCGTCGACGCGCTGAACATGCTCGGCTCCGCGCGCATCATCGCCGGCAAGCCGAGCGAGAGCCTCGAGCCGCTGCGTCGCTCGTTCGCGATCGCCGTCGAGTCCGCCGGAGCGAACAGCGCGCGCATCTCGCACAGCGCCGCGATCCTCGGCACCGCGCTGACGTCGCTCGGCAAGAACGACGAAGCGCTCGCCCTGCTCGACCGCGCGCTGCCGATCTACGAGCGCGCCACCGGCGAGACCGGCCAGATCGTCCCGATGCTCGAGATGCGCGGCCGCACGCTCACCGATCTCGGCCAGCTCGATCGCGCTCGCACCGATCTCGAGCGCGCGGTCGCGATCCGCCGCAAGTTCTCCGCGCCGGACTCGCGCGATCTCGCGATGTCGCTCGAGTGGCTCGGCCGCGCGCACCAGGCGGCGAAGCGCTACGACGACGCGATCGCGGCGTTCCAGGAGTCGCGCGCGATCGGGCAGAAGCAGCCCGACGAGCACGCGGACTACTACGCCGAATTCGGTCTCGCGAGCGTGTACCTCGACGCGGCCAAGCCCGCTCAGGCGCTGCCGCACTGGGAGCGCGCGATCGCGCTCCGGCCCACGGGGCGCGAGTACGATCCCGCCGAGCTCGCCGATGCGCAGCTCGGGCTCGCACGAACGCTCGTCGCGCTGCGGCGCGATTTACCTCGCGCGCGCGAGCTGCTGACTGCCTCGCGCACCGCCTTCGCGTCCGCCGACGGCGTGGACGCCGCGAAGGTGGCCGAGGTCGACGCGCTCCTCGCGAACCTCCCCTGACGCGAGCTGCCGCATTCTGCGGCACGGACTCCGGACCTTGTCGGGACGTTGCGTTGGTACCGTGGCGCCACTGCGAGCGGTGGCTCGCGTGGTGGAGGTGCGCATGGCGCGACCGCAGATCGATCACATCGTCGTACTGCTACTCGAGAACCGATCGTTCGATCACATGTTCGGGTTCCTGGATCACCCGAAGAAGGCACAGTTCGGCCTGACGGGGAACGAGTCGATCAGCGGCATCAAGGTGTCGCCGACGGCGCGCTATCAGATCGACAGCCCCGATCACTCGCACGACGGCGTCATGTCGCAGCTTCTCGGCGGCGAGAACTTCCCCAAGGGATGGACGTGGAACGACGACGCCCAGTATCCGTCGGACCGCTGGAACCTCGGATTCGTCCAGAACTACGGGCTTCATTGCGGTAGCAACGCCGCGAAGGGCGCGCGCATCATGCGCTGCTTCGATCCGCGCGCGATTCCGGTGATGGCGACGCTCGCGAAGCAGTACGCGTTGTTCACGAACTGGTACTGCTCGGTGCCGGGCGAGACGTGGCCGAATCGCGACTTCGCGGTGGCGGGCACGTCGTTCGATCGCGTGAACCAGTATTACTGGCTGCGACCGAAGCGAAGCACCATCTTCGAGCGGCTCGCCGAGGCGTTGCCTCCGGCGCCGATCCGGCCGTTCGGCATCTATCACGACTCGGTCGCGCACACGTTCCTGTATCCCGGCCTGTACGGACGCGGCTGCTTCCACGGGATGAAGCAGTTCTTCGACGACGTGAAGACCAACAAGCTGCCGCGCTACTCGTACATCGAACCGGACTACGGGCTCGGTGGCGACAGCTGGTTCATGGCGCTGACGAAGAAGGCGCTCGGAAACAGCGCGCCCGGCGATTCGCGCGGAAACAGTCAGCACCCCGGGCAAGCGCACTCGAGCGCCGAGTTCGTCGCGGGCGAGTACCTCGTCGCGAGCATCTACAACGCGCTCGCCGAGACGATGAGGAATCATCCCGAGCCCGAGAAGAGCGTGTTCGCGCGCACGCTGTTCCTGATCACCTATGACGAGCACGGTGGGTTCTACGACCGGAAGCGGCCTCCGCGCGCGGTTCCGCCGAGGGCGTGGAAGCCGAAGGAGGCGGGCGAGAAGGGGTTCAAGTTCGATCTGCTCGGACCGCGCGTCCCGGCGATCGCGATCTCTCCGTGGATCGAGCCCGGCACGTTGATCGATGCGACGTTCGATCACGCGTCGATCCCGGCGACGGTTCGCAGCGTGTTCATGCCCACGCAGAGTGCGCTCACCAACCGCGACTTCAACGCCGCGCGCTTCAACCTGGCGGCGCTCTCCGAGGATCCCACGCTGCGAACGTTCGACAGCGCGAACCCGATCCCGATCGCCAAGCCGCTCGATTTCAACGGCGCAGAACAAGCGATGAAGCTGTACGGCGCGCCGGCGAGCCCCGCCGATGCCAACTACGCACCATCGGCGACGCTGAAGCAGGACTGGAAGTTCGCGGCGGCGACCGCCAACAAGTTGCTGCCACCGCTGCCGCTCGGCGTGAAAGGGCTCAGCCTCGAAGCGCAGCCCGACGAGTTCGTGACCGACGTCGTGTCGCGCATGCACGCGGACCTCCGGCAGTCGCCGCCGGCTCCGGCGCCGCACGCTGCACCTGCGCATGCGCCCGCGCGTGCACCTGCGCCGCCGACGGACAGTCACGCGTTGCCGTCGCCGACGAGCCGGCGGTTACGCGTGTACGCATTCGATCCGGGACACGGGCGCGTCCTCGACAACACGATGACGCTCGACGTTCCGTACGAGGAGCTCACCCGCGGTCCCGTCGAGAGGCGAGGCGACTTGCGGAGTCGTCTCGCGGTCATCGACTACGACGCGTCGACAAAGACCTACTACCAGCACATCGATCTCGATGCGCCGGCGGTGATGCTGTCGAATGGGCTCGCGCCCACGGAGTCCGATCCGCGGTTCCATCAACAGATGGTGTACGCGGTCGCGCGCGACACGATCGCGCACTTCGAGGCCGCGCTCGGCCGGCGCATCCACTGGCGTCGCACGCAGCGCGAACCCGGCGATGGTCCTGGCTACGTCCGCGACGACATCGTGACGTTGGGACTGCACCCGCACGCGATGCAAGCTGCGAACGCGTACTACAGCCCCGCCGCGCACGGGATCCTGTTCGGATACTTCAAGGCCGAGAGACGCTCGACGCGCGCGCTACCGGGCCAACCGATCTTCACGTGTCTCTCGCACGACATCATCGTGCACGAGCTCACCCACGCCATCCTCGACGGACAGCGCGCGAACTTCCTCGAGCAAACGAACGTCGACATCACCGCGTTTCACGAGGCGTTCGCGGACCTCGCCGCGTTGTTCCGTCACTTCACCCATCGCGAAGCGCTGCTCGACACGTTGCAGCGCACCGGTGGGCGCATCTACAGCGCGAAGCTCCGACGAGACGCCGGGCTCGACGGGAAGGAAGCCATGTTCGGCGCGCAGATGACTCGCGACAATCCGCTCGTCGGCCTCGCGCATCAGTTCGGCGATTCGACGGGCATGCGCGGCGCGCTTCGTGCTGCACTCGGAACGCCGCCGACGCCGGCCGCATACGCGACGGAGATGGAGCCGCACCTGCGCGGATCGATTCTCGTCGCCGCTGTCTTCGACGCGTTCTTCAGCGTGTACACGAAACGCACGGCCGACCTGTGGGCGATCTATCGCGCCGGTGGTGGCCCCGACAACCCGATCGACCTGCCCGCACCGCTCGCGAATCAGCTGTGCCGGATCGCGATCGCGACCTCGACGGAGTTCTTCGAGGCGTGCGTTCGTGCGATCGACTACTGCCCTCCCGTCGACCTGACGTTTGGCGAGTACCTGCGGGCGCTGATCACGTCGGAGGTGGATCGCAATCCGCGCGATCCCGACGGGATCCGCGAGGCCTTGATGCTCGCGTTTCGTTCGCGCGGGATCCTGCCCGACGGCGCGCGCTTCTTCTCGGAGGATGCTCTGTGCTGGTCGCGTGGTGACGCGTTGCCGAAGGCAGCGAACCTGCGATTCGACTCGCGCGAGCTGACGTCTGCCGAGAAGGACGCAACAGCGGTGATCCTCGACGAGTACTTCGCGCGCGAAGATGTGCGTACGGCGCTCAGCCTGGAGCCGGGAGCCGACCTCGTCGTGAAGTCGTTCCATCCGGTCTCGCGGTCCATCGACGGGCGTCTCGAACACGATCTGATCATCGAGGTTGTCCAGACGCGCCTCGTCGAGTTCGACGACGATCCCTCGTCGCGCTATCCGTTCCGCGGCGGCGCGACCGTGGCGATCTCGAATCGCGGGCTCGTGCGCTGGTTCGCGAGCAAGCCGATGTACGCCGAGGGAGTTGCCGGCATGCAGGAAGCGCGAGAGCGGCATCTGCGGCAGCAGAGCTTTCTCGGCATGCAGGGCCACCGTGGTGAGATCGACGCGCAGGCGCTGCGCATCGACTTCGCCGGACTTCATGGAGAAGAGTGATGTCGGACATTCGCATTCGCATGTATCGCGTCGGCTTCGGTGACTTCTTCCTGCTGACGTTCGACGGTGACAAGCACGTCATCGTCGACTGCGGTGTCTTCAAGGGCACGAGCAGCACCGGCGACGTCGGGAGTCTGGAAGCCGCCATCGAAGACATGATCGCGGTGACCCGCGGAAAGATCGCGCTGATCGTCGTCACGCATCGACACGCCGACCACATCGCCGGCTTTGGCCGGTTCGCCGCCCGCTTCGCCGAGTCACTCGAGGTCGAGTCGATCTTCATGCCGATCTGGGAGACCGAGTACGACGACACGGCGAAGAAGTTCCAGGCAGAGCTCACGTCGCTGGCCGAGCAACTCCAGGACCACCTCGACCTGCGGCTCGCGGCGGGCAAGGACGTCGGCACGGCGCTGTACCACCGCATCGGCAACGCGACGGGACGCGAGCCGCCGGTGCTCGGAGCCGCGGGCAACACCGCGCCGAAGAAGCAGGCCAGCAAGAACAAGATGGCGCTGGAGCTGCTCAAGACGGGCTTCAAGGGGATCAAGCCGCAGTACCTCGCCTCCGGTGATACGCCGAAGCTTCCGAAGTCGCTCCGGGATGCGGGCGTTCGGATCGAGGTCCTCGGTCCACCACCGGTCGACAAGCTCGACTTGATGAAGCTGATGGATCTCAAGACCGGTGTGGGTCAGTTCCTCGCGATGGCGGGCGCTGCCCCCGATGGAGAGCTGCCCGAGGACGCGCCACCGTCGGCGTGGGAGCCCTTCGGTCCGTCGTGGCGCGCGCCGCGAGACTCGATCTCGCCGTGGGGATTTGTCGACTGGATGCCACGCCGCGGCGCCGAGCTGCGCGCCTGTCACGGTGACAAAGCGCAGGAGGATGCGGTGACGACCCCGGCGCGCGAACAGTTCGAAGCGCTGCTCGGCAGGTCCACACCGGAAGCGCTCGCGATCGCTGCCAAGAAGCTCGACGGGTTCCTCAACAACCAGAGCCTCGTGCTGCTGTTCTCGTACGGTGGTCGAAACCTCCTGTTCGCGGGCGACGCGCAGGCGGGCAACTGGGAGCACTGGCTGTTCGACACCGACGAGCCCGACAAGGAAGGCGATCTTCCGCTGTCGAAGCGAGCGAAGGAGATCCTCGAGAGCGTCGACGTGTACAAGGTCGGTCACCACGGCAGCACGAACTCGACGCCGAAAGTCGTCGCGAAGACGCTACGCAAGAACGCGGTGTGTCTCTGCTCGACCGAAGCAGAGGTGTACGGCGAGTCGCATGGCACTGCCGTCCCGCTCGCGAAGCTCATGACCGCGTTGCGTGCAGATCGCCGACTGGTTCGTTCGGATGCGCTCTCGATCGAGGTCGGCGGAAAGACCGTCAAGACGCACGCACGATTGCCCGAGGACGACACCGGCCTGGCGCCCGGCGCGGTGTGGATCGACTACACGCTCGAGGCCGACTGATTTCACGAGCCATTGTTCTCGCGTCGCCCTCGGCGCGCGGGCGCGTTGCGATACGTTCGCGAGCATGACCGATTGGATCGTGCTCAGGGTCCCGCGTTCGGCCGACGCGCAGCACATGTCGGGCGTGATGTCGGCGAACGGCGAGCTGTTCGTCGAGCGAGGCGCGACGATCGCAGCGGTGTGCGACGCACTCGTGGCCAAGTCGCCTGCGGTGCGCCCGCTGCTCGTGATCCCGCTCGACGGGCGACACGTGCTCGCAGGCCAGGTGCTCGACGAGGCGACGAAGCGCGGTTGGGAGTTCGCGCGTCACCCGCCCGCGGGGGCCGAGCTGCACGTCCTCGATCTCGACGGTCCCGACACCGCGGCATCGCTCGCGGAGGCCGACGCGACCGCGCTGCTCGAGAAGCTCGTGTCGGCGATGGGCGAGGCGTGGAACGACAACGAGCTCGGCGAGAGCATGGGCATCGGGCGGCAGGCGTTGACGCTGTGCTTGCGGCACTTCGGCGCGTGGCACCCGTACACGTACTGGGTGATGTCGAACCTGTTCCAGGCGTCGGCGGGGACCGGCAACGCCGACAACATCCGCGAGGCGAGTGCGTTCGTCGACTACCTGCTGACTCGCGAGAAGCCGCCCGCGTTCGTCGGTGCACAGAGCTCGATCGTGCGACTCGACGAGCTCGCGCATCGCTGCCTCGGTGTTCGCGATGCCGCGCTCGCGGCGCGCGTGTACGACGCTGCGATCGCGATCGCCGTCGCGGCGTACGGTGAGGGCAGCGGGTTTCACCGGCAGGTGGTGGAGCGCAAGGCGTCGTCGATCGGTTAGCCGGCACGGTCGGCGCGCCGATTCGGCGTTGCCGGATCCGCACGCGAGCAACCAGCGGAAACGCTTGGAGGGCGCGACGGCGCGGCGGCTGCACCTCCGGGCGGGATGCGTATTGTCCCAGCCTTGCTCCTGCTCGCTGCGTGCGGTTCCGTCACCAACACGCTTCCGGATGGCGGCACCGCCGATGACGCGGTACCCGATGCCGGCGAGGGCTCCGACGCCGCCGAGGAGGTCCCCTCGATCGCGACGGTGCTCGACTGCGGCGAGGTGGCGACCGCGGGAGGGCTGCGCGCCGGCACCGACCTGCAGCGCGTGGATCTCGATCTCGCGGCGTTCCCCGACGCGCGGTGCAACGATGGTTCGGCCGGCACCTTCTACTTCCGGCCGGCGGCGACCGCGCAGGGCGCGACGCGCTGGGTGATCCAGCTGCAGGGCGGCGGGAGCTGCGCGAGCCCCGACGGCTGCGCGCGGCGGTGGTGCTCGGTCGACACGAACTACGGGATGACGCAGATGTCGTCGGCGCTCGCGCCCGCGGCGGGCATCGTCGGTGATGGCATCTTGCTCCGCGATGCAATGAACCCGCTCTCCGACGTGAACCAGGTGTTCATTCGCTACTGCTCGAGCGACGCGTGGACAGGGACGACGGGACCGATCGACGTGGACGCCGTGCATCCGGTCAGCGGCGATCCGATCCGCTACCGCATCGACTTCCACGGCCGCGACATCCTCGACGCGGTGCTCGCGACGCTGCGCCGCGACGGCGCCAGCGTGCCCGCGTACACGCTCGGGGGCGGCTCGATCGAGCTCGCGGATCTCGACACCGCGAGCGCCGTGTTGTTCGCGGGTGCATCCGCCGGCGGCGCGGGCGCGATCCAGAACGCAGATCACGTGAACGCGATCCTGCGCGGCACCAACACGTGCGCGGGCGTCGATTGCTCGCTCGAGGTCTCGACGCTGATCGATTCGATCTTCGGCCCGCGCGCCGACGCGCTCGATTGGTCGACATCGGTGCCGTGCACCGAGGAAGGCGCCTGCACGTACGAGGCGGTGCTCGCGACCGCGCGCTCGATGTATCCGATCGCCGCCGACGAGAGCTGCGTGTCGTGGCACGCGACGAACGCGCCGAGCACGGCGTACCTGTGTAACGACGCGGGCCACGTCATTCGCAACCACGTCACGACGCCGATGATGGTTCGCATGGGCCTGCTGGATCAGAACATCGGCGCGAACTACGTCGAGATCGGGGCCTCGATCCCCGGCGTCGGCGCGATGACCCCGATGCGCTTCGGTCAGCTCGTGCACGATCAGCTCGTCGACCTCGCGCAGCTGCGTACGCTCGCCGAGGAAGGCGCGTCGATCCCGCGCGAGCCGGCGACGTTTGGCCCGCCGTGTCCCGATCACGAGACGCTGTCGGCCAACGAGAGCGTGTTCGACGTGACGGTCACCGCGGCCGGCGGCGCGCCGCGAACGATGCTCGATATCTTCGGCATCTGGCGTGCGGGCGGCTCGCCGATCCACGCGGTGTGGGATCAGGGCGACCCGATCGACTGCGGCACGCCGTGACTCGCTACTCGCTGTAGAACGAGCCGCCGAACGACGTGTACACGGCGCCACCGGCCGTCGGCGTCGGGGCCGCGTCGTAGTACGTCATGTACGGCATCCACGCGGACGTCGCGTCTCGAACCTCGGCGAGCGCGACCACCTTGTAGCCCGTGCCGGTGATCTCCGCGCCGTGCGTTCCCATGCGCGGCGTGACGTTCATCGACGACGTGCTGTACCAGCTCATCGGGGCGTCGTTCTGGTTCGTGATCGTCAGCGTCAACCGCCCGGTGAGCTGGGGCGTCGACGTGTCATTCAGCAGGATGTGCGTCGTGTTCGTGAACACGAGCCGGCCGTTGACGAGATCGGAGTCGGTCGGGCTGAACTGCCACTGCTCCGCGGCTTCGATCGGACCGTCGAGCGAGATGCCGCACGGCGTCGCCGGGTCATCGCAAACGACCCAGTAGATGTGAAACCGGTCGCTGCGCTCGATGCCCGTGTACGTCCAGGTCAACCCGCCCGCGCGTCCGAGCTCGCCCGTCGGCGTCCACGTCAGGCCGAACGGCGGGAAGTCGGGCTCGAGCGTCGGCGTGACCTGCGCGTCCGCGCAGCCTTCGTCGTTGACGTCCGCGCCGGGCGCGGTGTTCGGGCAGGCATCGACCGGATCGAAGACGCCGTCGCCATCCTCGTCACACATCGCTCCACACGACGCGTCGGCGCTCCCGCTGCCGCCGCCATCGGAGCCGATGCCGCCATCGCTGTCCGCGCCGCTCTTCTCTGCATTGGCGCAGCCGGCCGCGATAACGAGCGCGGGTGCGATGCACCGGAGGAAGTCCCCGACCACGATCTCGACGATACCCGCGCGGATCGGGACGGACAACCATGATCACGCGCGGGGCTGTAAGGTCGCGGCAATACGCCCGGACCGAGGCTCGATCAGCGTCGTGTTATCGCGATACACGCGGCCGGTGCGATAGAGCTGCCGGAGCGCCTGGATCAGCGGCATCGACTGGTACCGATCAGGAAACTGTTGGCGCAACACGGCACGAACCGCGCGGTGATACCGCGCACTGATCGTCGGGAACACGTGGTGCTCGACGTGATAGCCGAAGTGTAACGAGAGCCACTCGAGCGGCCGCGGCAGGGTCACCGAGAGCGAGTTGACGAGCGGATCGTTGATGTCGGGTGTGAGCGAGCTGAGGCTGTGGTTCGTCAGGATGAAGCACATCACGACGACGTTCGCGATCAGCACAGGGATCACGTAGACGAACAGGAACGCGCGCCCGCCGATCGCGAACGCGATCGCGGTCCAGAGCGCGGCGCCGAGGAGGAACTCGACGATCGCGCGCGCGTGCTGGCGCGGCGTGAGGATGTGCAGCATGCGCGCCTGCCACAGCATCTGCTGGCTCTGCCCCGTAAAGCCGAGCACGAGGCTGATGAGGCTGCGCCACCGCTGGCCACCGAGGCCGAAGTAGTCGGCCATGATCCGCATCGCGAGCTGCGACTCGTACTCGGCGAGCGTCGGATACATGTCCGGATCGCGACCGACCTGCGCGCAGTGATTGTGATGGACGCGGTTGTGCCAGTTCGTCCACAGCGTCGGTGAGACCGTGAACGGCAGCATGCACAACCAGCCGATCACGTGGATCGAGACGCGCCCGCGCACGATCGCGCCGTGCAGCACCTCGTGACCGAGAAACGCGACGAACGACATCGAGAGAGCGATCGCGATGGCGGCGACCGGGTACAGCGCGCCGGGGATGCGCGCCGTCGCGATCGCCCACCCGAGCGTCGCGATGATCACCGCGTGCACCGGCAGCCACCACAACCTGATGCGTGCGGGCGCGAACGCGGTCGCCGGGACGTGCGGCCGCACGGCGCTCGCGTAGCTCGCGATCGGTCGCAGTTCCATCCCACGCCTATCTGAGCACGCCTTGGACGCGATACACTCGTCGATCGAGGGTGACCGGCAGCTACTGGCAACGGGAGGCGCATTGGTGCGATCGGTGGGTCGGATTACCGATCCCCCGCACCGTCGACTTCGCCGTGCTCGGCGCGGGCTTCGCCGGCCTGATGACCGCGATCGAGCTGCGCTCGCTGCATCCCGACGCGTCGATCACCGTCTTCGAAGCAGAGCGCGTCGGCTTCGGTGCGAGCGGGCGCAACGCCGGCTTCCTCTCGCCCCTCGCCGCGCCGGTGTGGCTCCTCGGCGCCGAGCGATCGGCAGAGCAGGCGTGGGGCGCTGCGAAGATCAACGCGGACGTGCACGCGATCGCGCGCTGGATCGGCGAGCACGTGCCGGATTGCGAGATCGAGGCGGCGACACTCGCGATGCAGCCGCAGAGCCGCGTGTTCGACCACGCGCTGAAGGAGCTCGCGCGCGCGGTCGCGCGCGTCGGCTTGTCGCATCGCGTGTCTGCGAGCCGCGCCCGACCGCGGTTCATGGTGCTCGAGATGGACGCGTACACCCTGCATCCGTACAAGCTGGCGCGTGGCCTCGCACGCGTCGCCGACGAGCGCGGCGTGCAGATCCGAGAGGGCGCTCGCGTGACGCGCGTCGAAGGCGTACGCGCCGGCGGTGCACGGGTCTTCGTCGACGATGGGGGCATCGTCGAGGCGGCGAAGGTCGTGCTGTGCACGAACGCGTACACGCCCTCGATCGACATCGGCGAGCGCCTCGCCGCGCTGGTCGTGCACGGCTTCATGGCGGCGAGCCATCCCGTCGACGACAACGTGCTCGATCGCGATGGCGACTTCACCGTCGAGGTCAGCGCCGCGCAGTCGTACCACCGCACGCACCAGGGTCGCTTGCTCTACGGCGGCATCGACAAGGTGCGCGCACCCGACGACGACTTCGACGTGCACGTTCGCGAGCTCGGACGACTCGACGGACAGATCGCGGCGAGCTTTCCCCGCACGTCGATCCCGATCGATCAGGCCTGGTCCGGTCGCTTCCACGCGACGCCGAACGGGCTGCCGATCATCCGCACGTCCGACGACAACCACGCGCTCGTGTTCAACGTCGGCTACGGCGGCACTGGCGTGGCGCTGTCACTGGCCTGCGCGCGCCTCGCCGCGAGCGTCGCATCGAACGGCACGTGGGCGAACGGCGACGATCCGCGCCTGCTGTCGCTCATGCACGCGACGCGCATCTCGATCCGCGACTCGGTGCGCGCACTCGCGCGAATCGCCCGCGGCGTGGCCTCGCCGTGGATCGGCTGATCACCGTTCGCAGACGAACGTCTCGATCGTGCCGGCGATCGTGCGCGCGACGGCGGTCGAGCGAACGCGTGGGAACGCCGCCTGGATCGCGCGCTCGAACCGGCCGTCGCGGTGCGGCCGCGTGTTCGCGAACCCGTCGAGCGGTTGCTGGATCCACGCGAACAGCGCCCACTGCAGCGGATCGCGCGGGCGCGTGAAGTCGGCGACGACGAACTTGCCGTCGCTCGCGAGGGCGTCGCGCGCGCTGCGGAGCGCTTCGTGCTTCGCCTCGAGGCCGAGGTGGTGGAACGTCATCGTCGAGTACACGCGGTCGTAGCCGCACACCGAGAGCCGCGTCATGTCCGCTTCGCGAAACTCGATGTCGACACCAGCGGCCGATGCGTTGCGACGAGCGCGACTGATCATTCGCGTGTCGATATCGACCGCCTCGATCTCGACGTCGGGATGCGCGCGCTTGATCTGGATCGCGAGGCGGCCGGGGCCCGCGCCGAGCTCGAGGATGCGCATGCCGGGCTGCAGATCGAGCGCCTCCATCACCGACGCCCGCATCCGCGTCGCGGCGCCCCAGCGACGGATCAACGGATCGTAGATCGCCGTCAACCAGTGAAAGCCGAGCGCCGGGACGAACTGCTTCACGCTCATCGGCGAAGCTCGCTGTGGAGGAACGTGATCGTACGCGGCGCGAACAGGCTCGACTCGCGCGCGTGGGCGAGGCCCGGTTCGATGCCCTCGTCGAGCGGCCACGTGGGCTCCTCGCCCGGCGCGAGCACGTGCAGCCCGCTTTGCAGCATCATGATGTGGTGCGTGTGGCCGGCGGCGCGGCAGCCGAAGAAGCGCGTCCACGCGCGCGCGAAGTCGTGGCCCGTCTGCGTGCCGAACACGTCGCAGCTGCGGAACCACCACAGCGCGCCGCCGTCGGCAACGAGGCGCGTGCGGATCGTCGCGAGGCGATCGTGCAGATAGTGACCGGGCTCGAGCGCCCTCGCGGTCATCAGCTCCTCGTCGATCCACAGCCCGCCCCACTCGCCGTGTCCCCAGAACTGGATCTCCGCGATCGGTCGCGTCGCCGACACCTCGATCAGCCAATCCAGCGCCGCGGACCACGACCACGCGCCGTGCACCGCGTCGAACCGGCCGAGCGCTCGGAACAGCAGCCCACCGCCGCCCCATGCGTGGCTCAGCCCCGGGACGAGGCCGCGGCCGCGGCACGACTTGTCGAACAGCATCACGCGGAGGCCGCTCATGCGCGCGGTGCGCCTCCCGAGATGTCGCGGCCGAGGAGCATCGGCAGCGTCTGCTTGGACGCGCCCGAGTAGAAGCCCGCGATGCCCTGCCACGACACCGGATTGCGGAACGTGCCGAACACGATGTCCCACAGCGGCAGGTTCGCGTAGTTGTAGTGATGCACGCCGCGCTCGTGATGAACCGCGTGCGCCTCGGGACGCTGGATGATGTAGCCGAGCCAGACCGGCGTCTTGATGTTGCCGTGCTGGAACACACCGTTGAACGCCTGCCATGCACCGGCGAGGAACGCGGCTTCGGGCGCGAGACCGAGCACGACGTTGAACATCAACACGCCGACGACGGTGCCTTCGATGATCTCGAACGGGTGGAAGTACGCCGCGCCGTACACGTCGACACGCTCGGCGCTGTGATGCAGCTGATGAATCCAGCGCCACAGCAGCGGCACGCTGTGATGCAGTCGATGCGCCCAGTACACGACCAGCTCCGAGACGACGACACCGACGATCGTGCCGCCGAGGATCCCGAGCCGATCACCGGACAACAACTTCGCGTCGCCGATCAGCCCCGACATCACGTACGGGATCGATCCGGCGAGGCCGAGAACGATCGGGATGAAAGCGATGCACTTGAGCTTCCAGCCCGGAACGTCCTCGAACACGCGGACCGGGCGTACGTGCTCGACCGCGATCAGCAGCGCGAGCATCGTGAACAACACGATGACCGTGGCAGACACCCCCATCCCGTCTGACCAGGATACCTCGGGGCCTCGCCGTCATCGGTTGGCAAAATGCGCGAACTGTCTCGGGTAGGTTGGTGTGATTGCACGGCAACAGGCGGCCGTTGCCGTAGGATGCAGGCGCTTACACTGGGGACGCGCCGCACGCGCCGATCACGCCCGCATGATGACAGAACGCCATCGCATCGACTGGAGAGCACCCGCAGGTCAGCTGTCGGCGATCGAGCCATCGCTCGATGAAGTGCGCGAGCACGCGCGGGTGCTCGCCGACGGATACAACGAGCCGAGGAACGCCGAGTTGATGGGGCACACGGCGCGTATCGAGCCGGACGAAGTGATCGAGGTGTACGCGGACATGTTCGCGAACGGCGCGCGGCCGTTCCTGTTATTTCGCGATGGCGTGTTGGTCGGGGACAGCGATCTGCGAGGCTTCGCCGGCGGCGCCGCGGAGTTCGCGTTCATGATCGCGGCCCCGGCGGCGCAGGGCAAAGGCCTGGGCACGCGGTTCGCGACGATGATCGCGGCGTTTGGATTTCGCGAGCTCGGGCTCGCGCGCATCTTCGCGTCGGTGGTCCCGAGAAACGCGGCGTCCAGGCGCGCCTTCGAGAAGGTCGGCTATCGCATCGACGATGGCGCCGAGGCGCGGGCGTACGCCGACGAGCCGGACGACGTCGTGTTCTCGATCGATCGCGAGCGCTTCGAGGAGGCCCAGGCGGCCGCGCTCGCGGAGCTACAGTTTCGTCCGCGCTGACGCGAGCTCGACGAACGCGGCGATGTCCGCCTCCGTCGCGGGTTGCGTCTTCACACCGGCCTTGTCGAGCGCCGCGATGCCGCGCTCGGTCTCCTTGCGCCAGCTCGCGCGGATCTTCGGCTCCCACTCGCGGCACACCTCGCGCACGGTCGCTTGTTGCGCGGGCGTCAGCCGCGACCACGCGCGCCGCGAGAACACGAGCGCACCGACGATGTAGCGATAGCGAAGGTTCGACATGTAGCGCGCGCGGTTGCCGATCGCGATCGCGTAGAGCGGTGGCACCGCCCACGTGCGTAGCGTTCCGCTCGTGATCGACGCGGCCAACGCACCGTCGATCGGGCGCGCGAGCGCTGGTTCGCGCAGCCTCGCGGCGAGGTCGCCGATCGGGTCGCGCGAGAACACGCGCGCGAACCCGAGGTCGGCCCACATCACGAGCTCGAGGTCCGCCTTCGCGAACCGCTCGCGCAGCGTCGCGTCGTGCGCCGCGATCGCGTTGTCGACGTCGCCGTAGGTGTGAAAGCGCCCGGGCTCGCCCCACGCCGCGATCTCGGGGACGAGCGCGACGAGTCCGGTCTCGGAGAAGCCGCCACCGTCGAGCTTCTTCGTCGAGAGGAGCTTCGCCATCTCGGCCTCCTCGCCGAGCTGTCCGTCGGACACCCAGTCGAGCTCGACGCCACCGCGCGTCCGTCGCGCGATCTCCTCGGACAGCGCGAGCATGTCCTTCATGTAGCGGCTGCCCTGGATCGCGAGCGTGCCCGCGCGCAGGCGAACCGGATCGCGGTCGCGATCGGCTCGTGCGGTCGGAGCAGCGAGCACGACGAGCGCGACGAGCAGGAACCTCATCTCCTCGGCGTAGCGCGCCCCGCGCAACACCCGCAGGGCAAACGTCGGCAGGGATGCGACTAGGTCCGACCTCCTCACGTCCGTGACGGCGTGGACAGGAACTATTATTTCGTTCAGGAACCGGGACGCTCCGATGACGGGCCCTACGTGCTCACCGAGATCCGCCGCCGGCTGCACCTCGGTTTGCTCACCAAGAACGCGACGTTATGCCGCGTCGGCGAGACCGAGTACCTGCCGGTCCTGCACGAGCGGTTCGCGTCGATCATGAACGCGCCTCCGCCTGTCCCGACTCGCTCGCCCAAGGGAACGCAGCAGACACCGATCGTATCGATGCCCGTCGCGATGCCCGTCGCGGCGCCCGTCGCGGTGACCGAGGTCGGCCGTCCGCCCTCCCCCGCGACGTTCGAGGTCGAGATCGACATCGCGCCGCCGGTCGACGCCGACCACACCGCGCCGATCCAGCCGATCACGATCGAAGCAGTCCCGATCGAGATGGCGATGCAGGTCTACACGCCGCCGCAAGCCCAGCCGCCGGCGCCGATGCCCGCGGTGCCCGCGCTGCCCGCGCCGCTTCCCATCGCACCGCCCGTCGCGATCGCGGCGCCGCCGAAGAAGCCGCGCGTGCCGATCTCGAAGAAGAACCTCACGTGGGGACTCGTCGCCGGTGGCGGCGCGCTGCTCGCCGTCGGCCTCGGCATCGCCGTGCTGCGCGGTGGGCACGACAAGGTATCCGTGAAGGACGCGATGGTGCGCGTCACCACGCCGAGCGGCACCGGCGCCGGCTTCCTGATCGACGGACCGGACGAGTACGTCTACGTCGCGACCGCGAATCACGTCGTCGATCGCGGCGAGCGCGTGCTGATCGAGCGCGACGTGGGCACCGACAAGAAGGCCTACGTCGAGGCGTTCCCCGAGACCGAGATCGTCGCGTCCGATCCGGACGCCGACCTCGCGATCATCCGCATCAAGAACGTCGAGGCGTCGCGCTTCGAGCGCCTGCCGCTCGCGAAGGAGCCGCAGAAGGACGCGCGCATCCTGTCGTACGGCTATCCGGGCTCGAGCCTCGCGAAGCACGCGGGCCTGATCTCCAAGGACGGCAAGGTGCTGAGCCTCGTGTCGTTCCCCGCCTACGACGAGCGCTACTCGCGCATCCTTCGCGAGAACGCGGTCGATGGCCTGCTGATCTCGACCGACATCGAGCCCGGCTTCTCCGGCGGCCCGACGCTCAACGAGGCCGGCGAGGTCGTCGGCGTGAACGTGACCAAGGATCGCGCGCACGTCGGCCAGAACGGCGCCGTCAGCGTCACCGCGCTGCGCGAGCTCGTGAAGAAGGTGAAGCCCGCGAACGCGAAGATCGAGCCGACGACCGCCGACGTGGTCGCCCTGCTCGATCGCATCCAGAGCGAGTACCTCCTGCTCCCGCTCGAGGAGCGCAGCAAGGTCCGCGAGACCGACTTCGTGAACCGCGCCGATCTGCCGGCGTTGCGCCGCCTCGTCGGTGAGGTTCGCCGCGAGGAGCGCAACACGGACACGAGCTTCATCGCGAAGTACAAGCTGTCGGGCCAGGCCGCGCTCGGCATCTTCTTCGCGCGTCTGCCGGGCAAGCTGCTCGAGACGTATCGCTCGCCGACGACGACAGCGCCGCTGATCACGTGCGAGCTGCGCAACCAGCACCTCACGAGCTTCCTCGGTGACCTCACCGCGAGCGCCGATCAGCGCGGCGATTCGCACACGAACGACCTCGCCAGCTGCGACGAGCTCGCCGTGCGCCCGCTCGCGTGGGATCTCGTCGCCGCCACGATGCAGTGGGACGGCAAGGAGAAGAAGTACACGGTCACCAAGCTCGATCGCATGGACGACGAGGGCCGCGTGTATCGCGCGTCGGTTCGCATCGCCGGCGCGTCGAACCTGATCGAGCTGTGGATCGGCGCCGACGCCCAGGGCGCGCGGCTCAAGCTGTTCGACCCGACGAACAACCTCTACGCGATCAAGTCGCCGCGCACGTCCTCGGCGACCGCGATGCAGGGCACGTGGACAA
Source organism: uncultured Kofleriaceae bacterium (assembly GCA_964617845.1). Classification (GTDB taxonomy): domain Bacteria; phylum Myxococcota_A; class Polyangia; order Haliangiales; family Haliangiaceae; genus JABFXX01. The sequence goes on from CAZUAR010000023.1 coordinate 41,531, forward strand.
CGAGCCGTCCGCGCGTCACCGACGCGATCAACAAGGATGCCGAGGTCGAGTCGAACGAGACCGTCAGCGTGTCGATCGACAACGAGCGAAAGGTGTCGCTGCGCTATGTGATCAACGAGCGCTACTTCAGCGCCGGCTCGAAGGGCAAGCGGTTCCGCTGCAACGGCAAGGCGACGATCGAGACGGGCCTCCTCCAGAGCTTCACGGGCACGCTCGATAACGGCGTCGTCGTCGCGCTCCCCGAGAAGGATGCGGAGACAATCGGCAGCGACGCGAGCTACTGCGATCCGAGCCATCGCGCGGACCGCATCGTCGCCGCCAAGCTTCAGGGCGAGCAGCTCGTGCTCTACCGCACCGATGGCAACGCGTACCCCGAGACCATCACGCTCACGAAGCAGCCGTGATCCCATATAGATGAAGGAGCCGGCAGTAGAGGCTTGTCCGATATAACGGATTCGGGTAGTGTCAGCGCATCCGTTATAGCAGATCACATCTCCAGACTCTCGAAGACGAGTCTGTCCACATCCTCCGCGAGCTCGCCGCGGAGCGAGAGCGTCCGTGCCTGCTGTTCAGCGGCGGCAAGGACTCGATCGTCATGCTGCGCCTCGCCGAGAAGGCGTTCCGCCCGGCGCGGTTTCCGTTCCCGCTGCTCCACGTCGACACCGGGCACAACTTCCCCGAGACGCTCGCGTACCGCGACGCCGAGGTCGCGCGCCTGGGCGAGCGGCTGATCGTCGCGTCGGTGCAGGAGTCGATCGACAAGGGCCGCGTCACCGAGGAGACCGGGCCGCGCGCGTCGCGTAACCGCCTGCAGACGACGACGCTCCTCGACGCGATCGCGGAGCACCAGTTCGACGCGGCGATCGGCGGCGCTCGGCGCGACGAGGAGCGCGCGCGCGCCAAGGAGCGCATCTTCTCGCACCGCGACGACTTCGGGCAGTGGAACCCGAAGAACCAGCGGCCCGAGCTGTGGTCGCTGTACAACGGCCGCATCAAGAAGGGCGAGCACCTGCGCGTGTTCCCGCTCTCGAACTGGACCGAGCTCGACGTGTGGCAGTACATCGCGCTCGAGTCGATCCCGCTGCCGTCGATCTACTTCGCGCACGAGCGCGAGGTGTTCGTGCGCGACGGCATGTACTACGCCGCGAACCCGTACGTGCAGCTGTTGCCGGCGGAGCGCATCGAGCGCCGCACGGTCCGGTTCCGCACGATCGGCGACATGACCTGCACCGGCGCCGTCCTGTCGAACGCGCGCACGCTCGACGAGGTGATCGCCGAGGTCGCCGCGGCCCGCATCACCGAGCGCGGCGCGACGCGCGCCGACGATCGATTCACCGAGGCCTCGATGGAGGACCGGAAACGCGAGGGGTACTTCTGATGTCCGCCACTGCGCTACGTGTCGAACACGATGCCGATCACGATGCCGGGCCCGCCGTCGGGCTCGCCGACGACAGCCAGCTGCTGCGCTTCACGACCGCGGGCTCCGTCGACGACGGGAAGTCGACGCTGATCGGCCGCCTGCTCTACGACACGAAGACCGCGTTCGAGGACCAGCTCGATCACGTGCAAGACGTCTCGCGCCGCCGCGGCGACGAGCGCACGAACCTCGCGCTGCTCACCGACGGCCTGCGCGCCGAGCGCGAGCAGGGCATCACGATCGACGTCGCGTATCGCTACTTCGCCACGGTGCGCCGCAAGTTCATCATCGCGGACACGCCCGGGCACATCCAGTACACGCGCAACATGGTCACCGGCGCGTCGACGGCGCAGCTCGCGATCATCCTCGTCGACGCTCGGCACGGTCTCGTCGAGCAGACCCGCCGCCACGCGCTGATCGCGCACCTGCTGCGCATCCCGCACGTGCTGTTCGCGATCAACAAGATGGATCTCGTCGGCTGGAGCGAGGCGCGCTTCGGCGAGATCGATCGCGACCTGCGCGCGTTCGTCGCCGACCTGTCGCCGGCGGTGACGTCGTTGCCGATCAGCGCGCTCACCGGCGCGAACGTCGTCGAGCGCGGCAAGGACATGCCGTGGTACGCGGGGCCGACGCTGCTCGAGCACCTCGAGACGGTGCCGATCGACACCGAGCGCGATCCGGATGCGGTTCGCTTCCCCGTGCAGTGGGTGATCCGCCCGCAGTCGACCCAGCATCACGACTATCGCGGCTACGCCGGCCAGGTCGCGGGAGGCGTGCTGCGCCCCGGCGACGAGGTCGTCGTGTTGCCGAGCGGACGCACGACGAAGATCGCGAAGCTCGAGCAAGGCGGCGTCGCACTCGGGGCCGCGTTCGCACCGATGTCGATCACCGTGCACCTCGCGGACAACATCGACGTGAGTCGCGGTGACCTGCTCGCGAGCCCGCGCCGCGCTCCGTCGGTCGCGCAGGAGCTCGACGCGATGGTGTGCTGGATGAGCGAGCGGCCTCTCGTCGCGAGCGGACGCTACGTGCTCAAGCACTCGACGCGGACGACGCGCGCGGTCGTCGACGAGGTCGCGTATCGCCTCGACATCAACACCGGAGCGCGGCACGCGGCGGAAGGCCCGGTCACCCTCGCGCTCAACGACCTCGGCCGCATCCGGCTCCGCTCGATGGTCCCGATCGTGTTCGACGCGTACGCCGAGAACCGCACCACGGGCTCGTTCGTGCTGATCGACGAGGCGACCAACGAGACGGTCGCCGCGGGTATGCTGCTTCCGAGCTAGCGATCACTCGTCGGCGTCGGCGTAGTGCGCGAACGTGCTCGTCACCGGAACGCGAAGGTTGACGCGCAGCCTCGCCGCGGAGTGCGCGACGGTCGCGACCAGCCATCCCAGCGCCGGCGGCGAGAGCGTCCCGAGCAGGACGTCGTGCCGCAGGTACAGCACGTCGTTGCGGATCACGATGGCACCGAGCGGAAGTCGGTCCTGGTACTGAACGATCGTGACCGGGTCGAGCTTCTGCGCCGGTGCGATCGGCGCCAGCATCGCGAGCAGCCTCCGCTCGTTGACGTCGCGAACGGCAAACCCGAGATCCTGCATGATCTCGGTGGCTTCGACTTTCATGGGGACGCCGATCGCGAACATGTTCGGCTCGTCGCGCGTCACCTGAAATGCGCCCCGGAGCTGCGCTCGCAACGTGTCCCACTCCACGGCAAAAACTTCCCAGATCTCGGGAGGGAACGCCACGATGTTTGCGTAGGATAAGGACTATGCCCGACTGGGGATCCATGGCTGGCGAAATCACGGCCCCGCTTCCGAGCTGGGACCAAGTCTCCGACGCGGCGAGCGGTGCATGGGGCACCGTCAAGGACACAGCGAGCGGCATCGCCGACGGTGTCGGCAGCTTGTTCGGCGGGATGGGTGACATCGGCCCGATGGTGGGCGAGATGGTCGCTCCATTACCGACGGGCCTTCTGCCCTCGGACTTCCTCCCGTCGATGCCGGACATCGGTCCGATGGTGGGCGAGATGATGCTGCCGACGGGCCTTCTGGATCCGGGGTCGTGGGCGAGTGACTTCGTCGGTCCGAGCGGCGGTGGTGGCGGCTTCCCGTCGATCGCCGAGCTGATGCCGAGCCTGCCCAGCCTGCCGTGGGATCAGGCCGGCGAACTGATGTTCTGAGGCATGATCGCGCGCGATGAGTGATCGCGCCGAGCTCCTCGACCTCCTCGCACGAGATGGGATCCTTCGCTCCACCGAGCAGGATCCCGTGGTCGCGCAGGATGGATCGACCGTCGCGTGGATGCTCGACTCGCTCCGCGTATCCCTCACCTCCAGGGGCGCGGAGCTCGCCGCCAAGCTGCTCCTGGCCGAGCTCGCGAAGTTCGACGCGACGCAGCTCGCGACGTTCGGTGTGACGGCCGTGCCGCTGATGCAAGCATGTATCTCGCACGGCGGCGGCGCGTACACCGGCTTGATCGTGCGCAAGGAGCCCAAGGGCTACGGCGCCGGCAAGGCGATCGAAGGCCCGCTCGATCCGGCGAAGCCCGTCGTGATCGTCGACGACTCGATCGCATCCGGCAGCTCGCTGTTCAAGACGATCGCGAAGCTCGAGGAGGCCGGCGTACGCGTCGAGGGCTGTGTCACCCTCGCGCGCTTCGGCTACGGCCGCGGATGGGCGCGAGCGATCGCGCGCGGCCTGCGCATGGCAACGGTGTTCGATGTCGAAGCGGATCTCGTTCCGATCGTCGATCCCGAGCGAATGGTGCTGCGCGGAAACATCTCGCAGCGCGTGCCGGAGCACCAGCTCGCCGACGAGCGCGCACCCGACGGGCTGCATCCGACCGAGCTCGCGCGCCGCGTGATGGAGGCATTTCTCGACGAGCGCCCGGTGCCGCGTGCGCCCGCGCGGCTCGATGGCGACTACGACGCCGCCGGTGGCGCGTGGGTCAGCGTGCGCTCGCGCGCCGACGTGTTCCAGCGGTACGGGCGCAACGGCTTCTGGGTGTTGCCCGAGGAACCCGCGCCGAGCGCGCCCGAGGCGATCGTGAAGGCAGCGCTGCGAACGGCGAAGCTGATCACGCGCGCACAGCTCGACGAGAGCGCGGTCGCGGTCACGACGTTCGGCGCGCTCGAACGCTGCACGCCCGGCGAGATCGACAACGAGCGCTACGGCATCCTCGTGCGCGGTCGCGAGCGCCCCGAGCAATGGGGCGGCGCGCTGCCGAACATGCCGACGATGTTTCGCGATTGGGCGCAGCTCGAGCACGCGCGCATCAACAACTGCAAGCTGCATCCATTCGAACCATTCGACCTGTTCCGCCACACGGTGGCGAAGGTCGTCGAACCCGGTGCGAGGTGGCAGCCCGACGGCGTGCCGCGGCCTCCGTCGCCGCCGTGGCACGCGCATGGTCCGCAGATCGCGGCGCGGGCGAGAGAGCTCGTGCGCGCTCTGCTGCACCGCACCGAACCGACCGGCGCGGCGATCCCGAACCACGAGCTCGACGGTGTCCAGGGCATCTATGTCTCGGTGTTCAAGGATGGCCGCGTGCTCGCGTGCGTCGGTGATCGCCTCGCCGGTTCGCTCGAGGAGACGCTGCAGCGGATCGTGACGTCGATCGTCAAGGATCCGCGGTTCGCGCACGAGCCCGAGACGCGCACGCTCGCGGTCACCGTCTCGCTGCTCGATCGACTGCTCGTGTTCCCAAAGCAGCTGCCCGCGGCGATCGCGCCGAACGTCGACCTACATCGCCACGGGCTGGTCGTGCAGCAGAACGCACGCACGGCGTTTCTCTTGCCGTTCACGGCGCTGCTCCACAGCCTCTCCCAATCACAGTTCGTCGCCGAGCTGATCGACAAGGCCGGCATCACGCGTCCACCGTACGACTGGACGCGTGTCGAGACGACGTCGTGGTACGCCGACGGCACGACGACATCCGCATTGCCGTGGGGACTCCCGGCAGCGACCGCGTGTACCACGATCGCCGAGGGCGTCGAACGCCTGGTACCACGCATGCTCGAGTACCTGCGAGTGCACCACGCGCCGCGCACCGCGTACTATCGAGCGCTGGTCGATCAGGAGCTCGGCACGTTCGAGCGGCCGCGACACATGCACGGCGCGTGGACGCTCGCGCTCGCGCACCGCGTGCTCGGCGGCGACGCTCTCGCTGCGCGCGCTGGCGAGAGCATCGCTGCATACGCGACGGCGACGGACCTCGAGCTCAACGAGACCGCGGTCCTGGCGCTCGCGCTGTCGGAGAGCGACCCGCAGCACCCGTTGCTCGCATCGCTCCTCGCGCGGCTCGCCGGAGCCATCGATAGCTTCGGCACGATCCCGCACGCCTTGCTGCCGAGCGTCGCGCAGCCGAACGACACCGCGGACATGGCGTTCCTCCGCCACGAGCAGCAGCTCGACTACGTGCTGCCGCAGGTGACGCTCGCCCTCGCGAAGGCTCGTGCGTCGGATCGCGCCGCGATGCGGCGAGCGCTACGTCGCGCCGATGCTCGCTTCTCGATCCTGCCGGCGTGGTCGCACGTATGCTGGCTTCCACAGGCGGCCGCGGCGGCGTATCGACTCGAGCCGTCGCTCGACACCGCGCAGATCGCGTTTCGCGTCGTCGATTGGGCGCTTCCGTACCAGCAAGCCTCGAGCGGTGGCTTCATCAACGGAGAGCAACCCGACAGCCCGGGATGCACGACCGCGGTGTACCTCGAGGGCGTCGCAGCAGCGCTCGAGCTCGCGGTGGCCGCAGGCGATCGCGAGCGCGCGGACCGCTATCGTGCGGCGTGTCTCGCGGCGCTGCGCTTCGTCGACGAGCTGACATATCAGGAGCGTGATCGCGCGTTCCTCCTCGCACCGGAGCGCGCGTACGGTGGCGTTCGCCTGTCGCGCACTGCCGGTGACGTTCGCACCGACTTCGTGCAGCACGCGATCCACGCGTTGCTCCGGCTGCGATCGCTCGCCACCTAGACGCCGCGATGCGCTGCATGCTGCATCCGATGTACCATCGCCGTGAATGTGGCGACTCGTCCTGGTGTGGTGCGTGCTGGGAGCGTGCGGCTTCCGGATCGACACCGGCGTGGCGAGCGACGGCGCGAGTGATACCGCCGACACGCCGATCGACGTCGAGCCGGCACACTGGCTGCCGGGCTACGCGTACCGGAAGCGCATCGACGTGTCGTCGGGCCAGACGGTCACCCTCGACGACTTCGCCGTCGCGATCGTGATCGCGGACGACGCCGACCTCGCCGCGCACGCGCGCGATGACGGCCAGGACATCATCATCACGACCCAGAACGACACGATCCTCGAGTACGAGCTCGAGCGCTTCGACGGTGCGACCGGCGCGCTCTCGATGTGGGCGCGCGTCCCGTCGCTCGCGGCGCAGCAGACGCTGTACATGTACTACGGGGGCGAGATCCGGTTGCACGATCCACGCGCGACGTGGGACGCGAACACGTTCCGCGCGGTGTGGCACATGACCGACGCGCTCGGCACGGTCGCACGCGACAGCGCCGGCCAGCACGATCTCGCGTCGTCGGGCGCGACGAACCTGCCCGTCTTGCAGGACGGCATCGCGGGGATGGGCCGCGGCTTCGATGGGCTCAACGACATGCTCCGCGACGACGCCGACGACAACACGCTCGACTTCGGTCCCGCGTCGTTCAGCTACTCGGTCTGGGTCCATGTCGTGACGAGCGCGGGCTCCTTCGACATGCCGATGTTCAAGGGCGGCTCGTCCAACGGCACGCCCGGCTTCGACATCGAGCTAGGCACGAGCAACTGGACGACCTACGCGGGCGACGGAACCACGACGTACCCCGTGACGGTCGCCAGCGAGACGTTGAACATGTGGGTCAACATCGCGGGCGTCGTCGATCGCGCGAACGATGTGTTGATCGGCTACCGCGACGGTACCGCGAAGGACACGACCGACATCTCGAACCTCGGGGACGTCTCGAGCAACCTGACGTTCGTGATCGGTTCCAACGGGAGCAACTACTGGTTCCGCGGCCGCGTCGACGAGGCGCGCATCTACGCGCGCGCCTTGCCGCCGGAGTGGATCGCCGCCGAGCACGCGACGCTGCGATCCCCGTCGACGTTCGCCGCCGTCCGCGCCGAAGAGACGCCTCCCTAGCGCGCGGCCAGGAACGGCTCGACGGTCGCGGCGAGCGCGGGCGACGTGGCGATGTCGTAGTGCGTCTTGCCGGCGAGGATCGCGAGCTGCGACCTCGAGCGGCCGGCGGAGCCATCCCATCCCGGATCGCGCTGGCCGCCGCCGAGCTTCGCGAACATCTCGACGAGGTGCGCCGGTCGCATGCCGTCCGCGTCGCCCGCGACGATCAGCGTCGGAGGCATCCGGGCCTCGTCGATCTCGGGGAACCAATCGAAGTCCTGCTTCACCATCGCGGTCATCTTCTCGAACACGCGGTCGAAGTCCTGCGGGCGCGGCGCGACCTTCTCGTAGAACGAGTACACCGGGCTCTGCTTCATCATCGACGCGAGCTGCGGGCCGAACGCGTCGAAGCGCGCGCGCACCTCGGGGAACCATCCGTCGCGGGAGAACACCGTCGACACGATCACGAGCTTGCGAATCCGCTCGGGATGGCGAATCGCGGCTCGCGTCGCGACGGCGGCGCCGAACGAGAACCCCATGACGTCGGCCTTGTCGAACCCGAGGTGAGTGATCAGCGCGGCGATGTCATCGCCGAGTGCGTCGTGCGACATCGGGCGATCGATGTCCGCGGTGCGACCGTGGCCTTGCATCTCGACCGCGATCACCTGGCGCGTCTTCGCGAGCAGCGCGAGGTTCTCGCCGAACGACTCGACGGAGCCAAACGCCCCGTGCAGCAGGATCAGCGGCTCGCCGCTGCCGTGGACCTCGTAATACAGGCGGAGACCTTGGATGTCGGCGTAGCTCACGGCAGCACCTCCGGGAGATCGAATGCGGTCAACATGCCGCGGCCATCGAACGTGGTGACCTCGGCGACCTTTCCGTCGACGACGCGCAGCACGTCGATCTTGAAGATGCGGAACGCGCTGTCGCCGGGCGCGCGCAGGTAGCTCGCGGCGGCGGGCATGCGGTTCGCCCACGCCGGCACGAGGCGCCACTCGCCCATGTTCGATTCGAACGCCTGCACGAACAGCGGTCGGAGCGCGTCGCGACCGACGTACACCGACGGAAGCGGCGGCATCGTCACGCGGATGTCGTCGCGCATGAGGGCGAACGAAGCCACGGCGTCGTTGCGCGAGTGCGCGTCGATGAACGCGGCGAGCACGGCGCGCTCGGACTCGGTCGGCTCGGTCGGCATCGGGTGATGGCCGGCGTTGCGCTCGATCGTCTCGCGGGCGCGTTGCAGCGCGGAGTTCGCGGCGGCGACCGTGATGTCGAGCGTCTCCGCGGTTTCGGCGGCGGTCCAGCCGAGCACCTCGCGGCAGAGGTACACGGCGCGCTGCTGCGCCGGCAGCATCTGGATCAACGCGAGGAAGCCGAGCGCGATCGTCTCCTTGGCCGCGGTCTCGTCGTCGAGCAGGCGATCCGGGTACGGCTGGATCCACGTGATCTCGGAGAACGAGCTCGACTGCGACGACACGCGGCGCGAAGCGCTCTTGAGAAAGTCGAGGCACGCGTTGGTCGCGATGCGATACAGCCAGCGGCGCAGCCCGAGCTCGCCCGTCGCCGGATCGTACGAGGCCTGCGCGGACCACGCGCGGATCATCGTTTCCTGCACGAGATCCTCGGCGTCGGTGTACGAGCCGAGCATCCGGTAGCAGTGCACGCGAAGCGCGCGCCGGTGTTGTTCGAGTGGGAGGCTCACGGAGGAGAGGGCGTGTTGTTGCGTCATGCCGGGTGGAACGAGACCCCGATCGAAAACTCATCGGTGCGCCGATGATTTCTCGCAACCCGGCGGAATCACGTCAGTCGTCGTAGACGATCTGCTCGAGAGCGTAGCGCTTCGCGGTGCGCTCGCGAAGCGAGTCGTTGCGCATGTCGTCGCCCCAGGAGAACGGCGTCGCCATCGAGAACGTATACGCCGGAATGTGGACGACGGCGCCCTGGGGCGCGCCGGTGATCCGCGCGATGCGATCGCGGCCCTGCACGCCGGTCGTCACGTTGATCGCGAGCGCGATCGAGAGAAACCCGACGGCGATCGCCGCACACGCGCGACGCATCCACCGCGACACGCGCTCGTGATCCTCGAGCTCGATCATGATCGTGCCGAGCGCGAGCGCCACGACGGTCGACGTCGCGACCAGGAGGCGCGCGGTCAACCGCGGCGAGAGCAGCGCCGTGCCGAACAGGATCGCCGCGAGCCCGAAGTAGACGAGCAGCTGCCTCCGCACCGCGGGCGAGGGCTTCCATCGCGCGACGCGCGCGGAGATGCCGACGAGCAACAGCATCGGGCTCGCCCAGGCGACGAGGAGGCCGAGCACCCCGAGGTTCCCGACGAAGCCGCGATCGAAGACCGGCTCGAACACCGAGGACTGCTGCGCGGCGAGCCCGCCGTAGCGCATCTGCTGTCCCGGTGCGGTGAGGAGGAAGATGTAGCCCGCGATCAGCGCGGCGAGCCCCGTCAGCGACCACAGCGGGATCATGTGATCGCGCTTCGCCGCGACGACGACGCAGACGAGCGCCGCGACCGCGAGGCCGAGGCCGGTGTGCTCGTTGCCTGCGCCCGCGAGCACGCCGACCGGGACGATCGCGATCGCGAGAACCAGCGAGCCGATCTTCGAGCGCGGCGCGCGCGCTGCGAGGAAGCGATACGGCACGAGCCACAACAGCTGCAGCGCGAGCGGGTACATGTAGTTCGTGCAGATCGGCCGGTAGAACCAGATGCCGCCGACCTGCGGGGTGATGACGAGCGCGACCGCGAGCACGCGCACGAACAGCCACGTGTCTTTCGGATCGCGCGGGTCCGGCCAGCGGGCGCGCAACAGCGCCATCATCGCGACGAGCCCGCCGACGATCATCAGCGGCGAGATCAGCGCGGTGATCCACCACGCGCGAAACGAGAGCGACAGCGGGATCTGGCCCCAGCGCGGGTTGCCGTGCTCGTAGCCCATCTTCATCGCCTCGACGAAGCCGTCCCAGCTCCACGGCACGCGCGAGCCGGAGAAGTGTCCCCATCCATCTCCGAGCGGCGGTTCGAGGCCGCAGATGACCGCGAGCACGACGAACGTCGCTGCGATGACTGCCCAGAACCGCAAGGCGCGGTCACTCTAGCGAGCGGGCGCGTGCCTTGTCAGGGTCTCCCGCTACTATCCGTCGGTGCACGCTGTTCTGACCGCACAGCTCGAGGCCGCGCTCCTGCGCGAGCTGCGCAGCCACTTCGAGTACGAGAACTACGCTCGCTTCGGCGGCAAGCTTACCGCACCCGTGTTCGCGCTCGTCGACAGCGCGACCAAGCTCGGGCGCTGGGTGCCCGAAGGCCGCCGCATCGAGCTCTCGCGAACGTTCGTCCTCGAGCGCCCGTGGCTCGAGGTGATGTCCGTGCTGCAGCACGAGCTCGCGCATCAATATTGCGACGAGGTGCTGAAGATCCGCGGCGAGTCCGCGCACGGCGACACGTTCCGTCGCGTCTGCGCGGAGCGCGGCATCGACGGTCGCGCGGGCGGCATCCCCGCCGCGGCCGACGCGCCCGACGGCGATCGCATCCTCGATCGCATCCGCAAGCTGCTCGCGCTCGCCGGCAGCGACAACCGCAACGAGGCCGAGCTCGCCATGCAGAAGGCGCACGAGCTCATGCTGCGCCACAACGTCGAGGCGCCGCGCACGGCAGTCGACGGCCGCTACATCGTTCGCCAGATCGGCAGTCCGGAGAAGCGCGGCAACCGCGTCGAGGGCGCCGTGCTCGCGCTGCTCGCCGAGCTGTTCTTCGTCAAGGTGATCCTCGTCCCCGTCTGGCTGCCGCTCCTCGGCAAGCGCGGCACCGCATACGAGATCAGCGGCACGCGCGCGAACGTCGACATGGCCGAGCACGTCTACAGCTTCCTCCTCGCGACCGCCGATCGTCTGTGGCGCGAGAACCGCGGCGACACGCGCGTGAAGAGCGGCCGCGATCGCCTCTCGTACCAGATGGGCGTCATCGGCGGCTTCCGCGACAAGCTGCTCGCGGATCGCGTCGCGCTCCAAGAGACCGGGCTCGTCTGGGTCGGCGACGCGGATCTCGATCGCCACTACCGCGCTCGCCATCCGCGAGTCACCACCCGCAAGCGCTCCATGCGCCTCGACGACGCTCACGAGGCGGGGCGCGAGGCAGGTCGCACCGTGGTCCTCCACAAGCCCGTCACCGACGGCCCGACCGCGACAGGTCCGCGACTGCTTCGTTGACCGGCCACTCGATCAGCCACTGAGGTGCCGGCGTGTCACGACGGTGCCGCGATTCGACCGCGTTTCCGTCGTAACTGCGCGAACTTGACCCTACTCGAGCGACCGTTGACGCGGCACGTCGTTTGCTCTCGGGCGGAGCTTCAAAACTCGCTTACTGGAGCCCCCGCACATGTTCGTTCGTTCGCTCTCTCTGTCCCTGGTCGCCGTCTGTTCGGTCGCCGCGTGCGCCGATCAAAAGCCCGTCTTCGACGAGTCCTCGCTCACCGCGTTCGACATCGACGACGCGAAGGAAGACTCGCTGCGGTCGCCCACCTTCAAGGGCACCGTCTCGATGGGCTCGGTCGTCACCGGTCGCGTCACCCGGGCGAAGGCCTTCCACGCGTACGACTACACGTACGAAGGCACCTCCGGCCTCGTCCGCCTCGACCTCAAGAGCTACGACGGCGACGATCTGTTCCTCGCCGCCTACAAGCGCAAGAACAACCGGTGGAACTTCGTCAAGCTCAACGACGACTGCGGTGACGGCTCGCTGAACTCGTGCATGTTCATCGACGCCACCGGCGGCACCAAGTACCGCTTCGTCGTCACCACGTTCGACGCGATCATCGGCTCGCCGATCGCCGCCGACTACGAATTCGCGGTCACGTGCAAGGACGGCGATTGCCTCCAGCGCGCATGCGGCGGACTCCTCGGCCTCCAGTGCAACGAGGGCGAGTACTGCCGCTACGATCTCGACGCGACGTGCGGCTTCGCGGACGCGACCGGCACGTGCGAGACGATTCCGGAGATCTGCACCAAGGAATACCGCCCCGTCTGCGGCTGCAACGGCCAGACCTACGGCAACGCGTGCATGGCCGCCGCCGCCGGCACCAGCGTCGCCGCCGAGGGCGAGTGCCCGACGACCGCGTGTGGTGCTCGCGCGGGCGACACGTGCAGCGCGGACGAGTACTGCGCGTACCAGCCCGGCGAGTACTGCGGTCAAGCAGACGCGCAGTCGACGTGCCAGCCGCGCCCGTGGGCGTGCACGCAGGAGTACGTGCCGGTCTGCGGTTGCGATGGACAGACGTACGGCAATGCGTGCGAGGCGAACGCGGCCGGTACGGGCGTGTACAGCACGGGCGCCTGCCAGTAACGGTTTGCTGGCCGTTTGAAGAATGCGCTCCCCGCGTGGGAGCGTTTTCCTTTTCGGCTGGGTGTTCGCTGCTCAGTTCGATGTCGGGGTTCAACGCGTTTCTTGTCGTCGGCATCGGCCGGCGGACAGCGCTCTCGGCTTCTCCCAGACAACACGACGCGGAGGAACGGAGGAAGGGAGGAAGAACTTTCTTGTCGCTTCGCGACGAAGAACGGTCGTTACCTCGACCACAGCACGCGTCGGATTCCCTGGTGCAGGTGAGCGACGTTGAAGTTCAGGATGAGTCCGTACCTATTACCGCTCGCTCGTAGATACGAGATCACCTGAGCCGTGTGCACGCTCGTGATCTGCTCGACGGCCTTCAGCTCGACGACGAGTCGCCCGTCGACGATGAGATCGATCCTGAACTGTCCGACACGGTCTCCCTTGAACATCACATCGAGGACCACTTCCGACGCGAACGGCATGCCGCGGCGTTCGAGCTCGAGGCAAAGCGCCTCGTGATAGATCCCCTCCGTGAATCCGGCCCCGAGGTGGGTGTGTACATCCATCGCTGCACCGATGAAACGTCCGGAGAGGGCCAGAAGCTCTTCCGACGGCTGGTACAAGGACGTTCTAAGTCTCTCCCTCCCTTCCTCCATTCCTCCGCGTCGTGTTTCTTCTTCCTCGAGACGACGCAGAAATTCCAGACCATCGTTCGATTGATCGGAGCCGATGGGAGCAGGAGCAGATGAATCACGAGCAGTTGGATCGTTCATGAGAGCCGCCCATCGGAACCCACGAGGCCCGGTTGCGCGAAATCTCACGGCACCCTTGGGCTACGCGATGATCGACGACAGCGCCGCGCGGAGCGGCTCGGGGATCGCGACCGGAGCTCGCGTGGCGCGCTCGACGAAGACATGGGCGAAGTGTCCGTGGGCCGCGGCGCGATCGTCACCCTCCGCGAAGATCGCGATGCCGTAGGTGACCGCGCGGTTGCCGAGCTTGTCGACGCGGACGCCCGCGCGCAGCTCCTGGGGATACGCGAGCGGCGCGTGGTACGCGCACTTCGACTCGACGACGAGTCCGATGACCTGTGCGTTCGCGATGTCGAGACCGCCGCGCTCGATCAGGAACCGGTTCGCCGCGGTATCGAAGAAGCTGTAGTACGCGACGTTGTTGATGTGGCCGTAGATGTCGTTGTCCATCCACCGCGTCGTGATCGACGTGATGTACGGATACGCGACGAGGAGCGGGCGGTCAGCGGGCATCACGGTCTCCATAGCTCAGCGCGCCGGCGAAGAGCTCCTCGAGGCACTCGCGATCGACCTCGCACGGTGCGTTCGCGAGCAGGCGCTGCTGCGGCAGCGTGCCCGCCACGAGGTCGGCGGTGTCGTCCGCGGTGTAGCCGACGCCGCTCGTGCCGTCGGGAAACCCGATCGCGCGCGAGATGCGGATCACCGCGCGCGCGACGAGCTCGCCGGCATCGTCCACCGACGCGCCGCGCGTGTCCTCGCCGAGGAGCGACGCGACGTCGAGGTGGCGCTCGGGTGCGAACGTCGCGAACGCGCGGAACACCGCGGGCGCGCTGACGCCGACCGCGATGCCGTGCGGCACGATCGGCCCGCTCGGATAGCCCGCCGGCGAGAAGCGGAGCCGTTCGGCGCGGGCCCCACCGTGCGAAGAGGACGCGTGCGCGCCTGGCCGATCGCCCTGCGGAGCGGACGCGTGCGCGCCTGGCTCCGCCAGATCGCCACGAACCGCCGACTCGTGCACGAGGCCCGCGACGGCGTAGGCCATCGCGTGCGGCGCGTGCACGCCCGCGTTGCCGAACGCGATGCCCGCGAGCGTCGCGGCCCACATCATCTGCTCGCGCGCCTCGCGATCGCTCTCGTCGGCGACCGCGCGCACGAGGTAGGCGCTCGCGATCCGCAGCGCCTCGCGACAGCCGAGGTCGCTCCACGGGTTTGCGCCCTGGCTCATCGGGCGCGACGTCGGGGCAGCCGGCGCCGCGCGCTGCGTGAAGCGCCGCGCGGTGAACGACTCGATCGCGTGGCACAGCACGTCCATGCCGCTCGCGGCGACGACGTTCGCGGGCAGCGTCGCCGTGGTGCGCGGATCGACGATCGCTTCGGTCGGCCGCAGCCTCGGCGAGGCGACGCCGGTCTTCGCGTGCAGCGCGAGATCGTCGAAGATCGCGATGCCCGTGACCTCGCTGCCCGTGCCGGACGTCGTGGGGCACGCGATGTGTGGTGCGAGCGGGCCGGGCACCGCGCGGCCCTCGCCGACGGGCGCGTTGACGTACGTGCGCAACGGCGCGGGGTGCGCGTGCAGGAGCGCGGCGATCTTCGCGGTGTCGATCACGGACCCGCCGCCGAGCGACACGAAGCCATCGGGTCGTGCGTCGCGCGCGAAGCGAACGGCGTCGTCGAGCGACGCGTCGGTCGGCTCGATCGCGACGCCGTCGAACACGGCGACGTCGAGCCCCGCCGCGGCGAGTGACGAGGCGACCTCCGCGAACCACGGCAGCGCGCGCAGTCGCGCGTCGGTGATCAGCGCGACGCGGCGCATGCCGAGCGCGCGGGCGCGATCACCGACTTCGGGTAGCGATCCGGTACCGAACGTGACGCGCGAGGCGTCGACGGTGAACGCGCTGTCACAACCGGCGTGGTGCGCGGCGACGTGTCGGCACGACATCGTCGGAAGCTACCCCAGCGTGCAGCATGATTAGAAGATTCCAGGAGCTCCGTCAGACGCACACCGACGAGAACCGCGGCGCTATTTCGCGTTACAGTGCGAGCGAGGGGTGCCGATCGATCTGTCCATACCGCTCGGCGCCAGCTCCGAGTACGCGACGCTCGTCGAACAGAATCGCTTTCGCGTGCTGTTCAACTCCGACGCGATCGGCATGGCGGTCGGTCGCTGCGACGGCACGTTCGTCGAGGTCAACGAAGCGCTGGCGAAGATGGTCGGCTACACGCGTGACGAGCTCCGAGAGCTGGGATGGCGCCAGATCACCGCACCCGACTCGCACTGCGCCGACGACCGCGCGATCGAGCAGCTCGAGACCACGGGCAACGCGAAGACGTTCGAGAAGGAGCTCGTTCACAAGGACGGCTCGCTCGTTCCGATCCTGATCGGCGCGACGCGCATGGCGGACGGACACATCATCGTGTACGTGCTCGACAACGGCGGTCGCAAGCGCGCAGAGACGGCGCTCGCCGAGCTCAACGCCGCGCTCAGCAAGCGCATCACCGAATCGAACAACGAGCTGCGCTCGCTCGCCGCTCACCTCCACACGGTGCGCGAGGAGCAGAACACGAAGCTCGCGCGCGAAATCCACGACGTGCTCGGCCAGGAGCTGACGGGGCTGCGGCTCGACGCCGCGTGGGTCGCCCGCCGCCTCGGCGATACCCACCCCGACGAGCGCGAGCGCCTCGACGAGATGCAGGCGCGCATCGACACGCTGATCAACACGGTGCGCGAGATCGCGCGCGAGCTGCGCCCACGTGTCCTCGACGACCTCGGCCTCGGCCCCGCGTTGCAGTGCCTCGCGCGCGAGTGGTCGTCGCGCACGCAGATCGCGATCGAGCTCGAGGTCCCCGAGTCGCTCGCGATCGATCGCGAACGGGCCACCGCGATGTTTCGCATCTTCCAGGAGCTACTCACCAACGTCGCGCGCCACGCGGGCGCGACGTGCGTACGTGCGAGGGTCTTCTCGAGTGTCGAGGAGCAGCACGTCGGCCTCGACTTCGAGGATGATGGCTGCGGCATGACACCCGATGTGATTTCGGGCTCGCTGGGCCTCGTGGGGATCCGCGAGCGATCGAGCACGTTCAACGGCGAGCTGGCGATCACCAGCGCGCCCGGTCGCGGCACGCAGGTCCGTGTCCGCCTCCCTCTCGGAGTACCCGGATGCGCTTCCTGATCGTCGACGATCATCCGGTCGTGCGCCGCGGCGTGCGCGAGCTGCTCCACGACGAGTTCCCCGGCGCCGCGTTCGTCGAAGCCGACGACGGCGAGACGGCGATCGCGAAGGTCGAGGACGACACGTTCGACTGCGCGCTGCTCGACCTCAGCATGCCCGGCCGCGGCGGCCTCGACGCGCTCAAGGAGATCCGCTCGCGCCGCCCTCGCCTGCCCGTCCTCGTCCACAGCCACCACGCCGAGCAGCAGTACGCGATCCGCGCGATCCGCGCCGGCGCGCGCGGCTACGTCACCAAGGACACCGCGCCCGACGAGCTCGTGCGTGCGGTGCGCGAGGTGGTCGCCGGGCGCCGCTACATGACCGCAGCCCTCGCCGCGCAGATCGCGTCGGCCCTCTCGAGCGACCCCGACAAGGAGCCGCACGACGCGCTCTCCGATCGCGAGTTGCAGGTGCTCCGCATGATGGCGCTCGGCAAGACGGTGCGCGACATCGCCAAGGAGCTCGGCCTGAGCGACAAGACGATCTCCACGTACCGCACCCGCGTCCTCGAGAAGCTCGAGCTACGCACGACCGCCGACCTGATGCGCTACGCGATCAAAGCGAAGCTCGTCGACTGACTCGTGGCATAACCAGCAGGTGAGGTCGAAGACGGTCGGGGCCATCATCTACTGCGGCGGACTCGCTGCCGAGATGCTGGTCGCGCTCGCGTGGTGGTGGCGCCCCGAGCACCGGATGACGTGGGCGATCCTCGCCGCCTGCGTCTTCCTCATCGCGGCGATCGTCGACTACGGCTCGCGCCGCTAGCTCGCCCTGGCGACCGCGTCCGACTCGATGCAGAGATACGCGCCGCCACTCGCGGTGCGCGCGACCTCGATCGTCACCTCTTCGGTCTTCCGATACCGCCGCAGGCGATGCTGCAGGCGCACCTTCTGGCCGATCGGCACGGCCGCGACCTCCGCCGCCAGGGTCTGGTCACCCACGACCTCGCGGTAGTAGTCGCGCCCGAGTACGCGCCACCTCTGCATCCCCGCACGCTCTGCTTCCACGCGGTTGTAGCGCTCCACCCGACCGGTCGGTCCTAGCCGGATCACGCCGAACGGCAGGTGATCCAGCTCGGTATCATCGAGAGCATCGAGGCAAGCCTCGTCCTTCATGACTGTTGGAGTGTCTACCCCATTTCCGCGTTACACAGCCCGCCCGAACGGTCGGGATTCACCGTTGCATGGCACAATCGGGAGTAGGTGCGCCGCATCGGGGAGATCTTGTTGGAGCACGGCTGGATCGACGCCGACTCGCTCGATCTCGCGCTCGCGACCCAGCGCACGAGTGGCGGCGCGATCCGCACCTGCTCGTTCCTGATCTCGCGCCGACTCCTCGATCCCGACAACGCCGCGCGCGCACTCGGCGAGCAACACGGTGTCGCCGCCGCCCTCCAGCGCCACCTCGCCCGCCGCGACCAGGAGCTCGCCGCGCTCCTGCCCGCGGGCACCGCGCAGCTCTACAACGCGCTCCCTCTCGGACGCATGGGCAACGGCGACATCATCGTGTGCGTCCGCGATCCACGCCCGGAGCTACGCGGCCTCCTCTCGCGCGCGCTCGGCGAGAACGTCGTCCTCGCCGTCGCGCCCGCGACGCAGCTCGACGCGCTGATCGAGGAGACCTACGGCGACCAGGTGAACGAGTTCGACGTCGACCTCGGCACGCAGCCGATTCCCATCGCGCTCGAGCTCGAGATCGCCGAAGCCGAAGCCGCGCTCGATCCGCGCGACCTCGAGGACATCCCCGAGCTCGATAACCTCCAGCTCGTCGAGCTCGACGACACGCGCGTGTCCAAGGACCCATCGCAGTCCGGCCACGTCAAGGTGCCGCAGGGCTCGCTCGCGGCCATCAACCCGCCGACGAACCGCACACCGTTGCCCGCCTCTCCTCGCCGCCCGCAGGTCTCGGGGCTGCACGCCGTCCCCGAGTCGCGTCCCGCGATCGCCGTCCCTCCGGTCAGCGAGCCCGAGCCCGAGCCCCAGCGCCCCATGCCGCGCGCGACGCCCTCGACGACGATCCGCCCACCCGGCGGCATGGAGTCGCTCGCGCGCGGCACGCAACCACCGTCGCGCGAGGCCGTGCAGCTCACGCAGCTCGCCGAGACGCTCGACGCCCTCGCCGCCGCGCGCACGCACGATGACATCGCCGACGCCGCGATGCGCTTCATCGCATCGCGCTGGCGCGCCGCGCTCCTCCTCGCCGTCGAGGGCCACGAGGTCACCGGCCTGCGCGGCCACGGCGCGAAGCTCTCCGCCGAGGTCGTGCGCTCGATCTCGATCTCGCTCGACACGCCGTCGATCATCGAGTCCGCCCACCGCACGCCCGGCAAGCTCATCACGCGATTGCCGCCCGGCGGCGACGAGATCCACGATCACCTCGAGCCACTGCTCGGCGTGCCTCGCTTCCCCGCCGCGGTCGGCATTGCCGTCGGCAACGCGTGCGACTACGTGCTCCTGATCGGCGACCCCAACGGCGCCGACGTCGAAGCCGCGACGGGCGATCTCAATCGTATCGCCACCGCGCTCGCCGCCGCGTACACGCGACTCGAGCGACGCTAGCCGCGCTTCGCGCGCCGCAGCACCTTCTCCAGGCCTGCGCGAAGGGCGCGATCGCTGCACTCGATGCCGCCTTGCACGATCTCCGCGGCGACGGTCTCCGTACCGGCGACGAAGACCGTGCCCGAATCGCCCATGTAGAGCCACGCGTCGTACGCCGGCCTGCCCTCGGGGTCGACGAGAGAGCGCAGCTCGATGTGGCCGGCGAACGAGGTCTCGGCGTTCGCGCGTGCGAGTCGGTCGCTCACGCTCGCGACGCGGCCATCCCACCGCTCGCCTGCTCGCGCGAGCTGTGCCTGCTCGATCGCCGTCAGCTCCGCCGGCCGCGTGGGCGCCAGCACGCGAGCGACCGCCAGGCTCACGGCTGGTGCTTGACCCGCGAGCGCCTCCGCGAGCACCTCCGCGACGACGGGGTGCCGGCGCGCAACGGGTTCGATCATCTCGACGAGCGCCGGCGGCGGACCGCCGGGTTTGCCGAGAAGCGCGCATACGAGCTCGACGGATGGGAAGCGATCGAGCAGAGGAACGCCGATCGCCCACGGATTCACCTTGCCGAGCGACCCGATGATCGCGGCGGCGCGGCGCGCTTCGGGGATCGCCGCCACGACCTCGTCGGTGAGCTCGCGATAGGCGCCGAACCCGAGCGGCACGAGGACGTCCCAGCGCGGCTCGATCGGAATCCCGGCGCGGACCAGCGCGAGGAACACCGGCCAGCGCACGTTCTCTTTCGGCATTCGATCGAGCGTGAGGAGGTGGTCGGCGAACGTCGGCGCCCACTCCCTTCCCTCGTCGCGGAGCGATTCGAGGAGCTCCCGGTCGCGATAGTCGAAGAACGACTCGGCGGCCAGCCGGTACGGCTTCTCGTGGCCAAACAGGTTGACCTCGCCGAACGCGGCGAGCCGGTCCGCGATCGAGAGCGTCGAGAGGAACGCTCGCGCGCTGCCGTCCTTCGCTTCCTCGAGCTCTCGCATCACGCGCCACAGCGGTGCGCCTCGCTCCTCGACGATACGCTCCAGCACCCCGCCCGGCGCGAGTCCGACCCACGCGGCGAGGCGGACGTTCGCGATCTTCATGAACGCGAGGCTGACGGCGGGCTCCATCGCGAGCGTCTCGATCAACGCGCGCTGCGCAGGTGCGAGCTCGTCGGCGCGCGGCATGATCGCGGGCGGCGGAGCGGGCCACGCCACCGCGGCGAACGCTGCAGCCACATGCTCGCGCGCCTCGAACGTCTCGATCCCGATCTCCCTCGCGCGTGCGAGCGACGCGGCTGCTTCCGTCGGGAGCATGCTCCCAAGCTAGCAGACGCTCGCAGGCTCTCGCGCGGCGAGCCGAAAAACAAAACGGCCTCCCGTTTCCGGGAGACCGTCATGAAGCGAACGTACCCGAGCTACGGGTGCGTGAGCTTCTTCGACTTGCCCGCGAGGTCGAGATCCTCGTCGTAGAACAGCTGCGTGCCCTGGCTGCCCGTCGAGCTCTCGACGCCCGCCGCGGCGAACGCACCATCGGCGCGGTGATACGGCGCGTAGACGAACTCGATCGAATCGTCCGCTGCATCGAGGATCAGCTGCGTGGCGACAGTGTCAGAGGTTCCGTAAACGGTACCGCGCCACTGCACGTAGAACTTTGTACCGACGGTGTTCGTGCAGATGCGGACGTTCACCAGATCGTCCCAGTAGGGAGAGATGAGCCCGTTTGGCGTCGTGTTCGTCGGGAATGGATCGGCGAACGCGAAGCTGCCGGTGAGCGCCGTGTCGAACGACAGCCAGCCGTTCGTGCTGATCTTCGCCTGGGTTTGCGCGCCGGCGAAGAAGGTGAAGTCCGCCGGCAACGTGACGGTCGCGGTCAGCGCATCGTCCGTGGTGGCGGGCGTGATATCCGTCGCACCGGCTGCGTTGCAGACGTTGACCCATGCGGTCGTGCTGTCCGCGATCACGTAGTACGGAACCGGCGCTGCGGCGACGTCGATCTCGATCTCGAACGAGCCCGGGAGCCCGTCGTACTCGAACACGCTGAATGCGACATAGCCGCGCGAGTCCGCAACGACCTCGAGAGTCTCGGCATCACCACTCAGTCCGCTATCCGCGAAGTCGACGACCGCTTCGGGCGTGTCGAGCTGGAGGATGACGAGATCCTCGGCCAGGTCCGGCGTCGCGGTGATCGTCACGACAGCACCAGGAGTCGTCTTCAGCAGGTAGTCCTGGAACCCGGTGGTCGTCAGGTCCTGGGCCGCGTGCGACGTGTTGAACGGCGGAGCGTGGTCGCCTTCGTCGTTGTAGTCGTGTTTTTCGGTCGAGAGATCGAACGTGCCCGCGCCAGCGGCGGTCTGCGCGGTGACGAGGACGGTGTCAGGCAGCCCCGGGGTGATCAGGCCGCGATCGTTCGTCGCTGAGGCGGCCGCGGTGAAGAACACGAGCGGCGTTGCATCCGTGCCGGTCACCGTCGTAGTCACTCCTGCGTCGTTCTGCGTGACGTACGTGCCCATTCGGCCGTACGAGTTGGCCGGGTTGAACACGCGGATCGAAGCGCCACCGCTGGCGGCATCCGCGGAACCGACGATCTGCTGCCACGGCTCGTCGCCGGGCATGTACGTAAAGGCGTTGCCGTTCGTCGCGTTCGGCGCGACGGCCGTGAGGGCCTGCTCGTAGGCGAGTGCGGTCGGCGTTACCTCCGTGATCGTGCTCGTCGCGGTGATCATCGTGGTGTTCGTCGACGGAGCCGGGGCGTAGCCGATGAAGTAGTAGCGACCCGGCGCGTTCGTGCGGATGAGTCCCTTGTAAGAGAGGAAACGCGTGCCTGCGGCGAGGTTGGTGAAGCGCGCGACGATCAAGCCATCCTCGTCGACCATGAGGCCGGTGAACGGAACGTTCCAGGTGAGGTCGAAGCCGTTGAGCTGGTTCGTGTTGTTCGTGTCGAAGAACCAGTACGTGTAGTCGTCGAGGGTGGTCGCAGCGGGGTTCTTGTTTGTTTGCATGACGCCCATGCCGTTGGTCGAGAGTGCCGCGGCACCGCGAGTCTTGATGTGGAGACGGTAGTCGACGGCTGCGCTCGACGTGTTGATCACGTGGTCGATGACAAACGTCGACGTCGCTCCGGCCGGCACGCCACCGTAGAAGGCCGATGCCGGGGCATCGCCGGAGGTCGAGTGGTCCTCGTCGCTGATCGCGCGGATGCGCTGACCCTGCATCGCGATGAGCGAACCACTGAAGTCCTCGTCGTAGCTGGTCAGGTCGACCGAGTGGAAGCCGAGGTCGAGCGGAGCCGTGACGAAGTCGACTTCGCCATCCGTGATGCGACCGAAGTGATTCACGTCCCCGTTCGTGAACGTGAGTGCGGTCGCCGTGGGAACCGCCTTCTGCTCGACGGTGACGTAGTAGCTATTGTCCGGATCGCCGGTCGGCTCGCCGAGCACGAGCGAACGCGTATCCGCGATCGCGAGGAGGTAGATGCCGGCGGCCGGCAGGTAGACTTGGCGCTTGGAGGTGTCACCCGTGAGGTTGACGCCAAAGCGCTGCCAGCCTTCGAGGCCGTCGATCGCGCCGAAGATCACGAAACCACCGGCAGCGCCACCGACGCCATCGACGGAGATCTCGAGAAGCGTCGGGTCGGTCGCCTCGAAGAGGTACGAGTCGAAGTCCGACTCCTTGGCCCCGTCCTCGTCGCGGTCAGCTTGCGGATTGATGTTGCCCTTCAGGATCACCTTCTGACCGACCGGCTTTAGCTGGAACTCGCCGGCGGGCGTGTCGCTGTCCTCGCCACCGATGCCAAAGCCGTTCGGCTCGACCGCTTCGGAGACGTCCGCGGTGAGTCCGGAGGTGGGATCGACGCACGCGTCGCCGATCAGCACCGTGCCGTCCTGGCACGACGCCGGATCGATCACGCACGAGTTGGTCGTCTCGTCGAGCATCGTCCCGTCCGTGCACATGACGGGCTCGCCCGTCGGTACACAGAAGCCATCGTCATCGAGCTCGGTGCCTTCACCGCACTCGACAGAGCTGTCGCCACAACCGATCAAGCCGGCGGCGGCGACACTGAGGAGCAGTCCAGTAAGTCGCTTCATGGGCGCGCACCATCACAAACCTCGACGGTGAGTGTCAACTTGTCACCGACATGGAACCGAGCCGAAAGCGAAAGTTTGCAGTCCAGATCACACGGCGAACACGAAGCGCAAAATCCAATCGGCGACGGGTCGTGCTAGGTAAAGAACGTGACTCCTCGTCACATCGTTCTCGCGGTAGCGGCCGTGGCCGTGCTCGGTCTGGGCGTCTATCTCTACGTGGCGGTCAACTCGACCTCGACGGCGGTCGCGAACGTGCGCCCGCGCGCACCCGAGGCCAAGGCAAGCCCGCAAAAACACGAGCCCCCGACGGAGCGGCCTGCGAAAACACCCGAGCCACGCGTCGCGAGCGAGCCGCGGCCGGCCAAGGTCAACGGCGCGATCCGGGACGTGGCCTCGCCCGTGTTGAACACCGCGCCGGCGGATCGACCGGGCGCGAACATCGACATCAAGAAGGACGAGATGATGGCGTCGGCGAACAAGGCCTACGACCACGGCGACTTCGACGAGGCGATGATGATCGCGAAGAAGGTGCTGTCGAACGATCCGACGAACACGCGCATGCTGCGGATCATGGTGTCGGCGTCGTGCATCCTGGGCGACTCGACGGTGGCGCAGCAGCACTACCTGGCGCTGGCGCCGGGCGGGAGGGATCGCGCGGACATGAAGAAGCGCTGCGATCGGTACGGCATCTCGTTCAACGAGACCTGACCGTCGCCTGACGTAAGCCCGAGGAGTCGGATGAGTGACGATCGGGCGCGTCTGTGGTACGCCGCAGCATCGTTATGCCTACTCTCGTCGAGCAACTCGGTAAGGATCCCGTTCGTGCGCAGGTCATCGCGGAGTGCGTGGACCTGATCGATGCGCAGGTGAAGCAGAAGGGCTTCGTCATCAAGAGCGCGTACGGCGTCATCAAGGGCATCAAGAAGAAGTTCGTCCCCGAGACGGTGGACGCGTTGCTCGATGACTGGCTCGGCAAGCTCCAGCCGCACTACGACAAGTGGGCGTCGGCGCCGGCGCAGACGACGTTCTCGGACTACGTGATCGCGCGCAGCGATGACGTGGCGGAAGATCTGTTGAAGGTCACCGACGAGCGCGCGGAGAAGACGTCGCACACGACGGCGAAGAAGATGTACTTCAAGATGCGCGACGGGGCGAAGCGCAACGTCGTCGAGGCGATTCCCGATCTGAGCAAGATGATCGAGAAGCACCTGGCGGCGCAGTCGGCGCAGTCGTCGGCGTCGTAGTCGCGGTCGGCTACTGCTGATCGAGCAGGTAGACCATCAAGTAGCCCTCGGCCGTGCGGCGAGGACCGGGCGCGTTCGACATCAAGCGGAAGTCAGCGGCGAGCTGGCGGCGCTGGTACGAGCGGTAGAGCGCCATCGGATCGATCTCGTGCTGCGGGCCGTGCTCGAGCTCTTCGATCTGGCGGCCGAGGATCTCGGCGGCCCACGCGGGCGACGCCGCGGAGACGTGCTGCTGCTGCATCGCGCGGCGCAGGGTCGCGAGCTCCTCGCTCGTCATGTTGAACAGGAACTCTTCGAACGCGGCGCTCTCGTCGGCGGACATGCCCTCGCGGCCGAAGAACTCGAGGACGTCGGGGTTGCAGTCCTCGGTGACGAGGCGGAACGTCTCGGTCGCGCCGAGCAGCGTGCCGTAGGCCGAGTTGATGCGGTTGCGCGCGTGCCACGCCGACTCGAGCAGCGGCGCGAAGTCGTCGATCTCGAGCATCGCGTCGTCCCACACCGTGATCAGCTGATCGGCGGCGCGCTGCTTGGTGCGGCGCGAGACGTCGGGCTTGCGGAGCATCGCGAGGAACAGCTCCTCGGCGAGCAGCGTGTAGATCGATTGCGCGAGCTCTTCGCGAAGCTCGTGCGCCATGCGACCGGCGTCGGCGTCGGCGCATGCGACGGTGGCCTTCACGAAGCCGCGCAGGAAGTTGATCTTGGTGATGAGGTACGTGCGCGACAGTGTCGCCTTCAGCGGGAGAGACAGGTCGCCCGAGAGGCCGTCGATCGTGCACAGGTGATCGATCAGCGTCTGCTCGTCGCGCGGCTCGCCGCCGAGCGCGGTGGGGCGGCGCAGCGGGCGCTGGCGATCGAGCAGCTCGGAGGTCGCCTTGAGCTCGGCGATCAGGCCGGTGAGGATCGCGGCGTCCGCGGCAGAGCGCGCGCTCACCATCTTCAGCGCCGCTTCCACGAGCTCGGACTCGTGGCGGTCCAACACTCGGACTCCTACCGCGGCTTGGACCGACGACAAAGTCACGCCTGGAGAAGCTAGCACGTTGCCCGCCGTCGCCCCCGACGCGGCACCTGTAGGTGCCTCGGGCGGAACCGTTGGATTGCGACTGGAGTACGACACGGGGTTACTACGTGGAGGCTGAGTCGGAAGCAGCGGTCGTCGCGGCGGCGGCCCGTGCTCGTTCCTTCCGGCGACGGAAGTAGAAGTACAGCGCTGCGCCCATGATGGCTACCACGATCGCGAGCGCGATGAGGTGATCAACGCTCTTTGCCTTGGATTCGATCTGTGTCCAACGCGCCCCTAGTACGTACCCGAGCACCATCAGTCCCCCTCCCCAGAGGGAGGCCCCCAGACCGGTCAGGCTGAAAAACGGCACGAGTGGCATGCGTGCAACACCGGCGGGGATGGAGATGATGTGCCGAATCACCGGCAAGAATCGCCCTACCAGGATGGTCCAGGTGCCGTGCTTCGCGAAGTACGCCTCGGTCTTCTCGATGTCCTTGGGCCGCACCAGGACGTACTTGCCGTACTTGAGGAGCAGCGGTTTGCCACCTGCGGCGCCGAGCCAGTACGACAGGCCAGACCCGGTGAGGGCGCCGGCCGTGTTGATGATCAGGATCACGGGCAGCGAGAAATGTCCCTGCGCTGCGAGGAACCCGGCGAAGGGCATCACGAGCAGCGACGGGATCGGGACCATCGTGCTCTCGAGGACGATCAGGATGAATAAACCCGGATAGCCCATGCTGACGACGAGGCTCTGGACCCATACGGCGAAGTCGTGCAGCACGGCGCGGTCTTACCCGATTACGACGACAGGAACGAGAAATAACGCTCGGGGAAATCGTTGAACGCCATCTGGGCCCCGCACTCGGGACAGGTCATCGGCGGGGGCTCGAGCCGGACGAGGGCCGGGCCGTTCGCCACGGCGTCGATCAGCAGCGACTCCTCCCGACCGCAGGCGTCGCAGGCGTAGGGCGCGAAGAACGAGGTGACCTGGGCGTTCCCCCGGGTCGCGATGATCATGTTTAGTTGGTGCACCAACGGTTCGGCCACGCGCCGCAGCTGGACCGCGATGTTCTGCTGCTGGGCGGCCGCCTGCAGGCGGATCCAGTCGCGCACGCCGAGGGAGTTGATGAACGTGACCGCGGCGAGGTCGAGGTTGAGCTTGCCGTTCTGCGCGCGCGCGAGCACCTCGTGCAGCGCGGCGTTCTCGTCGATCGCGCCGGCGATCACGAACTGATCGCCCTGCAGCTCGATCGTCATGCGGCCGCGGGTCTCCGTCATGCGCGCTCCACGAACACGTTATACGACGACGCCGCCGTGCCGGCTTGCGCACCCGGGGGAATTCCAGCGGGTGCAAACCGCACATCGATGAGCCCGATGATCTGCGTGCGCTTGCCGGGCGCGAGATTGAACACGAGGTGATCGCACGAGCGATACGCGAGCGAGATGCCCATGCCCGCGCCCTCGCCGGTCTCGCGCACGTTGCTCTTCGCGAGCGCGGAGAGGATCGTCTCGCGATCGAGGGTGCCGAACGTGTCGGTGACCTCGACGGCAAGGTAGCGCGCGTCACAGCCCCAGCGGTACGTGACGCGATGACGCTCGTCGAGCTCGAGCTCCTGATCGCGCGGCAGCTCGCGCCGATAGAACACGCCCGCGGCGTCGCGCGGCGCGTTGTGGATCGCGTTGGAGATCAGCTCGTCGGCGACGAGCATCGCCATCGACGCGACGCGCGCGCTCTGACCACGGCTCTTGATCTCCGCCGACAGCGAATGCACGAGCTCGCCGCGCTGACTGCCGCGCGTGATGATCGTCTCCTTGATGTCGGTGCCCCACAGCAGATACTTCTCCGCGCCGAAGATGTCGTTGCGGATCAACTTCTCGGCGGTGATCGTGAGCTCCTCGGCGAGCACCGGCATCGGATGCACGAGCAGGTTGGTCACCGCGCCCATGTTCAAGATCTTGGGCACGTGATCCTCGGACGCCACGGTGCCGAGCAGCGTCATGCACGCCTCGGCGCCGCGCGCGCGTGCCTGCGTGAAGAACTCGGTGACCTGCGGCGACGCGACCGCGCTCGCATCGACCACGACGAGGATCGGCGTCAGGTTCGCGAGCAAGCGCAGGCCCTGCTCGAGGTCGTCGGCGATGTCGATCGAGTAGCGCGTCACGCCGAGAATGCGCTGCACGATCCGCTGCGTCTTGCGGTCAGGGTGCACGACCAGGATCGAGGGCGCGCGGGACAACGATCCATCGTACCCCGGCGGCGCCGCGAAGTGGCGACCTCCCGGAGGGTCGGGCTCAGATGCCGCGGCCGTTCTTGCGGTTGCGGAGCACGAGCGCCAGGCAGAACAGCGTCCCCAGCGCCGCACCGGCGAAGAGCATGACGAAGATCGGCCCCAGATCGCCGGACTTGGAGTCGTACATGCGTCCGATGACGACCTCCTGTACGACCGGCCCGATCGCACCACACGTCGCGATCACGCCCGTCACGAACGTCGCGTGGTGGCGTCCGCCGATGTCGACCGCGCCCGCGCCGCTGAGGAGCGCATCGGGCCCGAACAGCGTGAACCCGACGGCGCCGAGCAGCACGATGAAGGTCGTCACGCTCGCCCCGCCGAACTGGACCAGCAGCGCGCACGAGACGCACATGCCGATCATCATGATCAGCGCGACGCCGCCGCGGCGCGACGCGAAGTACTTGTCGCTGATCCAGCCCGTCAAGAAGATGCCCGGGAGACCGGCCACGTCGAAGACGATCGAGTAGATGGCGGCGTTCGAGTCGCTCATCTGGTAGTTGTTGACGAGGAAGTACGCGGCCCACGACCACACCGCGTAGCGCACGAACTTCGCGCAGAAGTAGAAGCCGCCGACGATGAAGATGTTGATCCACGCGTCGCGCGTCAGCGCCGGTGCGGGCCCGGTGTCCAGCGATTCGTCCTCGGGCGTCCGCGGATCGTCGACGGGTGCGAGCCCGACGTCCTCGGGCTTGTTGCGCTGGAGGAACAGGAACTGGATCCAGATCGCGCCGAGGACCGCGGCGCCGACGATGTAGCACCACTGCCACGCGGACATGCCCGGCCACTTCGCCGCGAGCACCCACCCCATCACGAAGCCCGAGAACACCGAACCGAGCGTGAAGTTCGTCGACCAGATGCCCATCACCCGGCCGCGCTCGTGCTTGTGGAACCAGCCGGCCATCGTGCCGACGTTCCCGGACCAACCCGTCGCCTGCGCGATGCCGTTGACGAAGATCAGGCCGGCCATGATCCACGGGTCGTTGCCAAAGCCCATCGCGATCGTGACGACGATCGACGCCGCCATCCCGATCAGCACGTTCTTGCGCGGTCCGAGCCGCGGCCCCATCTGCGACGCGAGGTACTGACCGATCGCGTACGCGATCAGGTACGCCGCGCCGATGTTCGCGAGCGTGACGGAGTCCCAGTGCATCTCCTCGCCGATCGCGTTCTTCGTGACCGACCAGGGTTTGCGGCAGAAGTAGAAGCCGACGTACGAGAGCCACGTCGCGACGAAGACCTTGATGCGCCACGAGCGCTGCTCGCGCGAGAGCGGGTGCGCCTGGCGCGACAGCGGCTCCAGACCGGCGCCGGACGCCGATGGCTCGGGTCGCTGTTCCACACCATGACGGTACATCGCGCCGACTACGAAGTCGTACCAGGACGGTGACAGGTAACCTCAGAACCTGTGAGGGAACGGCCCTTCCCATCACGGGCGCGGTGGTGTTTTCGGGGTAGCATCGATGGTAGGGATGGGGACTGCACCGAAGCCGCCGCCGAAGGCGTCGGATCCGCCACCGCCGGACATCAAGGTCGGCGACGTGGTGCTCGATCGCTATCGCGTCGTCGAGCAGGTCGCGCAAGGCGGTCACTCCGTCGTGTATCGCGGGCAGGACGAGCGCCTGAACCGGCCGGTCTGCATCAAGGTGTTCAGCGGGCTCGGTGGCAAGAGCGGCGTCGGCCGCACGAGCTACGAGCACTTCGTGCAGGAGGCGTTCGCGCTCTCGCGACTGACGCATCCCAACACGCTGCGCATCTACGACTTCGGTCACCTCGGCCCCAAGGACCAGGAGGGCATGCCGCTCCAGGTCTGCGAGTTCATGAACGGCGGCACGCTGTCGATGATCGTGCGCGAGCAAGGCAAGCAATCGATCGAGGAGACCGTGCGCGTGATCGGCGCGATGTGCTCGGCGCTCGCCGAAGCGCATCAGCTCGGCATCGTGCATCGCGATATCAAGCCGCAGAACATCCTGTTCGGATCGGTCGGCGAGAAGAAGCTGCCCAAGCTCGCCGATTTCGGCATCGCGAAGTGGTCCGCCGACGACGAGAAGGAACAGAGCAAGCGTGCCGAGGACACCGCGATCGTCGCGGGGCAAAAGCTCGCGATGTACTCGCCGAGCTGGGCCGCGCCGGAGCAGCTCGCAGGTCAGCCCGTCAGCGCCGCGACCGACATCTACTCGCTCGCGGTCGTCGCGATCTACATGCTGAGCGGCAAGGCGATCTTCGCCGACGAGGACGTGTACGCGGGCTACAAGAAGCGCCGCCACGCCGACGAGCTCGTGCGCGAGGCACTCAAGCCGCTCGGCATCTCGAAGAAGGTGCAGGACATCCTGGTCAAGGCGCTCGCGTTCGATCCGAAGAAGCGCATCTCCAAGGTCGACGAGCTGCAGACGCTGCTGGTCGACGCGATCGATCTCGAGTCCGACGAGATCACCGGTCTGCCCAAGGAAGGCGTGGGCCAGGAGCCGACGCAGTCGCTGCGCGAGCTCGCGGACATTCACACGGTCGACACGCCGCCGAAGGGACAGCGCCCGCTGCCACCACCAGCGCCGCGCTCGGCGAGCGCGATGGCGGCCGCGAAGCCACCGACGAATCCGTCGATGACCAAGCTCGGCACGACCGCGCAGATCAGCGCGGCGTTCGACGGCGCACCGCCCGCGGAGCCCGCTGCCCTACCGCCCTCGCCGCCATCGCCATCTGCACCGCCGAGCTCGCCCACCTCGTCGATGCCCGCGTCGCCATCGTGGCACCCCGATGCCGTCGTGCGTCCGCCGTGGATGGCGGGGACGGTGCCCGCGAGCGGGCCCGGTCGCTTGCTCGCGCTCTCGGATCTGCCGCAATACGCGGGCGAGCGAAGCGTTCACTTCGTGATGGTCGGGCAGAACAACCAGGCCGACCTGTCCGGACCGCAGAACACGCGCGTGCGAATCACACTGATCGTCGCGCCGGCGGGCCTGATGATCCACGTGAAGGGATTGTCGTGCTTCGTCGCGAAGCTCGGAGGTCGCCCCTCTCCCGCGGTGCAGCTCGATCAACCAGGCGACATTTCCCTCGTCACACCCAGAGCGCAGGAGATCGGCCACATCCGGGTCTCCAACGGAACGGCCGAACCGACCCAACGCTTATTTAGCCTCGGATCCGAGCGCGTCAGCGTTCGCACCGAGGACTGTATGGACCCGATCCTATTCGACTTCGGCCCCGGATCCGACGCATACTTCGTCTACACTCGGGGTCGGATGATCCCGCGGACGCGCACACGGTAGCGCTCCGAATTCACTGCCCATGGCCACACCACCGACCCCGCCCCAAGGACCGCCTCGCAACAAGACGGCGTCGGCACAACCGATCGTCGAGGACTACCAGGACTTCGAAGGCGACGCGACCAACGTCAATCAGATCCCGACGTCGGCGACACCGCGTGCCTCCGCGCAACAGATTCCGCAGCAGCCGGCGCCGCAGCCGATGCACCACACGCCGCAGAGCTTCGCGTCGGGCTCGCCATCGCTCTCGCACGTCGGCCCGCCGCCGCAGATGTACGGCCACCAGCAGCAGCACCCGCACTCGCAGATGGGGCAGATGCCGGGTCCGCCGCACAGCCAGGTGTCCGGCGTGATCGCGCAGCCGACGCCGTACGTCTCGCGCAGCCGCATCTACGCGTTCGTCGTCGACGAGACGGGCCTGCCGATCGAGCTCGGCTCCGGTCGCTTCGCGAAGGCGTACCTCGGCGAGGAGCGCTGGGTCGAGAGCAAGACCACGCTGCGCCGCCCGGTCGCGATCAAGTGCCTCCAGCGCGGCGTCACCGGCGAAGACCAGATGCGCTTCCAGATGGAGAAGGAGATCCTCGAGCGCGTTCAGGGTCACCCGAACATCGTCGAGCTCCTCGGCTCCGGTGAAGGCGACAGCGCGGGCTTCATCCCGCCGATGATCCGCGACAAGGTCGAGAACGACTTCATGATCCTCGAGCTCCTCGACATGAGCCTCGAGGAGCGCCTCAAGGGCGCGCGCCAGAAGCGCCGCCGCGACGATCTGCTGGCGGTGCCGCTGCGCGAGCGCATCTTCCGCGTGCTCGAGTACATCATCCCGGTCGCGACCGCCGTCGAGTTCGCGCACCTCGTACGCGACACGTGTCACCGCGACATCAAGCCGGCGAACATTCTCGTCAAGCTTCCGGATCCGAACCTGCGTGGCTCGCAGATGAAGATCAAGCTCGCCGACTTCAACGTCGGCAAGGTCGCCGACGCGGACCTCGACGTCTCGATGACGCGCTTCCAGGCGGTGCCCGGCACGCTCTACTTCCAGAGCCCCGAGCAGGAGACGAACACGTTCGAGCTCCTCGTCAACTGCACGCAAGGCTCGCCCGAAGTCGAGTTCTTCGAGGACTTCTACATCGACATCTACGAGAACGACACGTTCTCGCTGTTCAACCGCAACGAGCTCTACTCGATCGCGGCCGCGGACCGCACGCGCAAGAAGATCCTGCTCAACCGCCCGTTCGCCGAGCCGAGCGAGATCAACGTGCGCGGTCGTGTCGTGAAGAGCGTCGGCCGCCCCGCGGACATCTACTCGCTCGGCGCGGTGTTCTACTACTTGATCTCCGGCGCCTACGCGAACCCGAAGAACCTGTTCGACGCGTTCCGCAAGTTCGTCGAGTACGAGAAGCGCGACGAGAACAACTCGATCGCCGCGTACATCGAGCACGAGTACCGCACGATCCAGAACATGCGCGCGCCCAAGCAAGAGGGCCAAGGCGCCCCCGAGCTCGCGCCCGAGGATCGCTTCTTCAGCTACAAGCACTACCTCGACGGCAACGGCGAGCTGATCGATCCGCTGATCCTCATGATCATCGCGAAGGCCATGATCCGGAACAAGCCGGACAGCTACTGCCTCTCGTACGACCTGCGCACCACCGGCATCTCGGCGATGGTGCACGACCTCCTCTCGCTCTACGTGCAGTACGGCATCGACCCGTCGGCGCGCATCGCGTATGGCAACGACACCTACGCCGGCTCGCAGAAGAAGTCGGGCGCGATGCGCCGCGCGTTCGACAAGCTATTCCGCAAGTAGCTTCGACGTCAGCCTCGCTCGTAGATCGAGATGTGGGCTCCCGTGCCGGTGTACGGCCCGCGTCGCCAGTCTCCCCAGCGCTCGCGCAGCCGTAGCCCCGCGAGCCGGGCCATCAGGTCGAGCTCGCTGGGCCAGACGTAGCGCACCTCGACCGGATGGAGCTGCATCCCCTGCGCCCCGGCGATCACGTACTGACTCGCGATGCGTTGCTCGACCGGATCATGTCGCGCGAACAAGAGGTCGAGCCGCGCTGCCTCGATGCGGTTGACCTGAACGCGTTGCCCCCGCTCGAAGCGGGCCGGATCGGGTACGAAGCCTTCGACGACGAACACTCCCTCGGATGCGAGCCGCGCAGCTGCATTGCGGACGCACGCGACCTGCGCGTCCTGCGCGAGCAAGCCGTAGAGCGTGCTGAACACGATGTAGACCACCGCGTACTCGCCCTCGACCGCGACGTTCGTGAAGTCACCGAGCGTGACTGGAATGGCAGCGCCACCCGGTTTGGCGCGCATCCGGTCGACCATCGCTTGCGAGGCTTCGATGCCGTGCACGGCGATGCCGCGATCCGCGAGTGGGATCGCGACTCGACCGGTGCCGATGCCCAGCTCGAGTGCCTTGCCACTACCTGCGAGCTGCGCGAGCTGGTCGACCGCTGCCGCTGGGTCGAGGTGCGCGTGGATGTCGTCGTAGATCGATGCCCACGTGTCGCCGTACGAAGCCGCGGTCATGGCGTCCGAGCGCTCGTCGCTTCCGCGGCGTCGGGGCTCGCGGCGGTCGCGAGCAGCGTGAAGATCATGCCGCCGACGATCGCGACCGCGTGCAGCTTGAGCGGCATCGGCGCATCGCTGAAGTGCTGCAGCACCGTCCACGTGCGCGCCTTCACGAAGGCGAGCGCGAAGCCACCGAGCGCGACGTAGCCGTGCCACGCGCGCGCGTTGCGCATGGCGAGAGCGGCGGCGACGCCGGCCGTCGCGAACGACAGCACGAGCAGCGTCAGCCGCACGGTGTCGAACTCGGCGTAGAGGCGAAACAGCGAGCCGTGCGGCCCGGGGATGAACAGGCTCGCGATGCCGAGCGACGCGAACACGAGGATCGGTAGTGACAGTCGCTTCATCTCGCCCCCCGTTTCCGAAAATAACAAAGGCCGCACCTCCCGGCACGGCCTTCATTCAAGAGCAGCGTGGAATTACGCCGTCTCGTCGCCCTTGGCGACCGCAATGATCGAGACGATCAGGCCGCCGATCACCGCGACAACGAACAGGAGCATCGGGATCGCCTTGAAGAGCGAACCGAGCTCCTTCAGGACCTCCCACATCTTGAAGCGCACGAAGATCAGCGCGAAGCCGCCCGCGGCTACGCCTGCCTGCCACTTCTGCATCGGGGGCTTGCTCATCGCCATGGCGCCCATCGCAACAGCAGCACCGAAGCCGCCGACGATCGGAACCAGGTAGCCCATGCCCATCATCTTGAGCAGGCTGAACAGCATGAATCCCTGCTGCGGGATAAACAGCGAAATCAGACCAAGCACACCGAACGCCAAGATCAGTTTCTTCATCATCGAGGTATCTCTCTCCGGCTGAGGTTGGCAGACAGTACACCGGTTTCTCGTCGCACCGGTGACCACGACCTCCCCCGAGATCGCGCGAACATCATCCCTCAACTCGGACCCGCTGCCAGCCTTTTCGCCCGCCTTCTGTCATGGCGGACGATCCGCCCGCTTTTCCTCGGGCATTTGCAAGATCTGAGACTATTCCGTGGATCTTCGCCTTGCTCGCCTTGTCCGCTTCGCGGTGTCTTTGCCTCGACCTTCGTCGAGAAGGGACAGGTCGAGCAGATCCTTCGGACGACCGCTCGCGCGCTTGTTTCGACGATAGTCACGCAGGCCGATCACGGGGACGCGATGGCCCGCGAGGTTCCCGGTCGTTCGATTTCGCCACGCCGTAGCGAACTTCACTCCGCTGATCTGGTTGAGGATGTCGATCCGCATCGGCTCGCGACCGAGCCGCATCATGCGATCGGGTACGGCCAGGTCCGCCCAGTGTGCGGCGCTCATGGTGAACCCGAAGTCAGCGAGCGCCGCGCCGACGCGCGCCGCGTTTTGCAGCGACGGCTCGATGAACACGTCGAGATCGATTGTGGCGCGTGGCTTCCCGTGCACGGCCAGCGCGTGGGCGCCGATCAACAAGAACTTCACCCGATGACGCAACAACAAGCTGATGAACTCGTTCCAATCGGGGGGGATCTCCAGCATAGATTTCAGGCGTGACGCGGCGTGCGAGCTCGACTGCGGCTAGACGTTCGCGAGTCGAGCGACGTTGCCAGTAGCGAGCATCTTCGCGTGCCGCCTCGTCGAAGGTCATGAGAGCCACGTTCAAACGCACCACCAACGCAGCATAGCTCGGTTGCGTGGCGTCGGACCATTCCGTAGATTGCGCCGAGATGTCGGAGCCCGAGCTACCAGCGCAGATCGCGAAGCGCCGTACCTTCGCGATCATCGCGCACCCGGACGCGGGCAAGACAACGCTGACGGAGAAGCTCCTGTTGTTCGGCGGCGCGATCCAGCTCGCGGGCGCGGTGAAAGCGCGTGGAGATCGACGGCGCGCGCGCAGTGACTGGATGAAGGTCGAGCGCGAGCGCGGCATCTCGGTGACGACGTCGGTGATGACGTTCGACTACGCGGACTGCACGTTCAACCTGCTCGACACGCCGGGCCACGAGGACTTCAGCGAGGACACGTATCGCACGCTGACCGCGGTCGACTCGGCGGTGATGGTGATCGATGCGGCGAAGGGCATCGAGACGCAGACGCGCAAGCTGTTCGAGGTGTGCCGCCTGCGCAACGTCCCGATCATCACGTTCATCAACAAGATGGATCGCGAGGGGCGCGATCCGTTCGAGCTCATGGACGAGATCGCGAAGGATCTCCAGCTCGAGGTGACGCCCGCGAGCTGGCCGATCGGCATGGGCCGCGAGTTCCGCGGCTGTTACGACCTGATGAAGGACCAGCTGATCCTCATGGAGCGCTCGAAGGGCGAGTACATGCAGGAGGGCATCCAGATCGCGGGGCTCTCGGATCCACAGCTCGACACGCTGTTGCCCGATACGGCGGTCGCGAAGCTGCGCGATGACGTCGCGATGGTGCGCGAGCTGTGCCCGAAGTTCGACCTCGAGTTCTATCGCGAAGGTCACCTGACGCCGGTGTTCTTCGGCAGCGCGGTGAACAACTTCGGCGTGCGCGAGCTGCTCGCGGGTGTCGCGCAGCTCGCACCGCCGCCGCGCTCGCAGCCGACGCGCGAGCGACCGATCTTGCCGAGCGAGCCCAAGGTCAGCGGCTTCGTGTTCAAGATCCAGGCGAACATGGATCCGAAGCATCGCGATCGCATCGCGTTCGTGCGGCTCGCGTCGGGGCGCTTCGAGCGCGGCATGAAGCTGCTCGTGCCGCGCACGGGCAAGGTGCAGAGCGTGCACAACGCGATGGTGTTCCAGGCGAACGAGCGCGAGCTCGCCGAGGAGGCGTGGGCCGGCGACATCATCGGCATCCCGAACCACGGCACGCTGCGCATCGGCGACGCGCTCACCGAGGGCGAGGTGCTGCACTTCACCGGCATCCCGAGCTTCGCGCCCGAGTATCTGCGGCGCGTGCGCGCGCAGGATCCGATGAAGGCGAAGCACCTGGGCCGCGCGCTCGAGCAGATCGCCGAAGAAGGCGGCGCGCAGGTGTTCAAGATGTTCCTCGGCTCGGACTTCATCGTCGGCGTCGTCGGCGCACTGCAGTTCGAGGTGCTCGCGGATCGCATTCGCACCGAGTACGACCTGCCGTGTCACTTCGAGAGCACGTCGTTCGAGGTCGCGCGTTGGGTCGACTCGGATGACCCGAAGGCGATCAAGAAGTTCGCGGACGCGAATCGAGACAACATCGCCGAGGACCACTCGGGCGCGACCGTGTTCCTCGCGCGCAACGACTGGCAGCTCAACCGCGCGACGCAGGACTACCCGAACCTTCGCTTCCTGCAGAACCGCGAGCAGGCACCGCTCACCGCGGCGTCGGCGTAAATCGATGTGACCGCGGGCGCGGCGCGGCCCACTAGAAGCGAGATGAGAACCCTCGCGATCGTGATCCTCCTCGCGGCGTGCGGCGACGACTCCACCGAAGCAGATCGCCTCGGCATCGGCGCGCAGTGCACCGAGAGCAACGAGTGCGATACCGAGATGGGCCAGAGCTGCCTGCAGTTCAAGGGTGGCTATTGCGGTGAAGCGGACTGCCTGCACGACACCGATTGCCCGGAGGCGAGCGCGTGCATCGCGCACACCGACGGCACGAACTACTGCTTTCGCACGTGCGCCGACAAGGCCGAGTGCAACGAGAACCGCGACGTCGAGAACGAGGCGAACTGCTCGTCGAACGTCACGTTCGTCGACGGCACGATGGGACGCAAGGCGTGCGTCCCTCCGTCGGGCTAGTCGCTGCGCCAGGTGACCGAGAGCATCGCGGCGCGCTGCTTGATGTTGTTCTGCACGCCGACGAGGCTCGTGAAGCCGCCGTGCAGCGTGATGTCGACGTGCTCGGTCGCGCGCGCCGTGACGATGAGCCCGAGCGGCCCGTGCGAGCCATCGCGCGCGACGGCGAGATCCGACTCCCAGCCGAGGTGAAGGCCGACGAGCCAGCGACACGTCGGCTGCACGAGGATGTAGAGCGGGATGGTGAGCTGCGTGCGATTGCCGAGGTTCGTGTTCGCGAGGCCCGTCCTTATATAAGGATCGCTCGCGAGCGCAAACCGGCCGCGCGTCCAGCGAACGAGCGCACCGAGCGCGATCGCCGGCTTCATCGGATCGACATCGCGCAAGAGCAATCGTCCGCGCGGCGCGACGGCGAAGGCCCCGGTGCGCCAGCTCCACCGGGCTTCGATCGCCCCGCCTCGGTAATAGCGATCACACACATTCGCGAGGTGGATGATGCAGACGCTCGCGCCGGCGTCGATCCGATCTAGGCTAGCGGACGAGTGCGTGACACCCACCGTCCAGCGATCCGTCAGCCCGTACCACGCGTCGGGCGCGAGCGACGTCGGCGTCCCTTCCTGGTTCAGCTGGAGGTTGGTCTCGAGCGTGAGCCGAGCTTCGATCTGGCCGCGCGCGAGCGCGAGCGGTCGCGTGATGATGTCATCGGAGTCGGCGATCGCAGACGAGCTCGCGAGCAGCGTCGCGAGAGCTACGGCCGTGCGCACGCAGCGACCCTAGCATGCGCGCTCGCGGTTCTCGGAGCGGGCTGCATCGAGAACCTCGACGAGATGGACAACGTGTTCTACGACGGCGACGCGCGGAAGGTGCACTGCGCGGTCAACCTCGACGACGAGGCGAACCAGACGCTCGCGAGCATCGACACCGGCCTCGATCGCGCCGCCGAACGCGGCGAGGTGATCGAGCTGTACGCGCATCGCCCCGGCGTGACCGTGCAGATGTCGACGCTCGAGCACGTGGTGAAGGGCGCGCAGGAGCGCGGGCTGCGCTTCGTCCTCTACTCGGAGTTCGCGCGCGGCGAGGGGCTCGGTCCCGGCATCGCGCTGTCGCTCGACGACTCGTCGGTGCAGCAGTGGCAGGACGCGATGCCGCTGTTCCGCCAGTACGGTGCAAAGGTGACGTTCTTCGTGACCCGGTGGGCGAAGTTTTCGGAGGAGCGCAAGGCGCAGCTCGCCGGGTTCGTCGCCGAGGGACACGAGCTGCAGGCGCATGGCGTGGCGCACTTGCGCGCGCCGCCGTTCGTCGAGGAGCATGGGCTCGAGACGTACATGAAGGAGGAGGCGGTGCCGTCGATCGAGGCGATGCGGGCGGACGGGTATCCGGTCGACGCGTTCGCGTATCCGTTCGGCGCGCGCACGCGCGAAATCGACGAAGCGCTGCTCCAACACGTGTCGATCCTGCGGTCGGTCTCGTTCTCGTGGAGCTGGCCCGTCCAGGACGCATGCCCGTGATGATCCGCGCGCTCTTCCTCGTGATGCTCGCCGCGGCGGTCGCGGCGGCCGAGCCGCGGCGCGTGCTCGTCGTCGATAGCGACGCCGAGCTCGTCCACGCGATCGAGACGTCGCTCGCGCCGTGGAAGCTCGTCGTGATCGCGCAGGCGGACGGCGTCGATGCGTCGCTCGTCGGCGCGCGCGCGATCCAGGCCGACGCGCAGTTCATCGTGTGGCGCGACGGCAGCGAGCTCGTCGTCTACGATCGCGAGCGCGACGTGACCGAGCGACGTCCCGCGAAGGCAGGTCCGATGGATCCCGTCGCCGCCGCCGGCGCCGCGCTGACGGTGAAGACGATGATGCGGCTGCCCGAACCGGACGCCGAGGAGTCCACGCCGGCGCTCCCCGCATCGACGACCGTCACGTCGGTCGCGACGGTCTCGCCGGTCGTCGCGGTCGACGAGACGGATGTCGTGCGCATCGAGGCGGGCATCGGCATCGACACCGTGGCCGCGGTCCGCGCGCGGTTCGGCGCGATGCTCCGGCCGACGCCTCGCGCGCTGCGCGTCGGCGGCGCGTTCGAGCTCGCGAACCAGGAGCTCGACCGCGCGGGCTTCAAGGGCGACGCGCGCGACTACGCGCTGTTCGCGATCGCGAGCTGGGCCCTCCCCCGCGGACCGTTCGAGCTCGAGCCGTGGATCGCCGCCGGCGCGATGTTCGACGTCGTCGACGGAAAACACGGTCAGGAGATGCGCCACGAGACCGCCGTGGTGCCGATCGGACGCGCCGGGCTCGCGCTGTGGTGGTGGCCCTCGCGAGGGTGGGGTCTCGCGCTGTCGGCGACCGCGAACGTCGCGCTCGGCACACCGACCTACACGCGCGATCCGACGATGCCGGGCAGAGCCATCATCTACGAGATGCCGGGCGTGTCGGGCGCCCTCGGGCTCGTCGCCGCCTGGCGCCGATGACCGTGGAGATTTCGTGCGACCTTTTCGGCGTCCCCCGCCACTAACAAATGGTGGGCACTGCAACATCTCCGGCGCGCGAGCACGACCTCGCGCTCGCGCAGCGCGCGGCCGGCGGTGATCGCATCGCGCAGCGCGAGCTGTTCCAGGCGCACAAGCTCGGCGTGCACCACACGCTGTTCCGCATCCTCGGCAACAACCGCGACCTCGAGGATCTGATCCAGGATGCGTTCCTCGAGATCTTCCGGTCGCTCAAGAGCTATCGTGGTGACAGCACGCTCGCGCGCTGGTGCCAGACGATCGCGACGCGCTCGGCGTACCTCTACATCGGCAAGCGCAAGCCGCCGGCCGTCGACCTCGCGATCGTCGAGGACGTCGTCGCGGGCGATCACGACACGCGCCGGCACGCGATGGCTCGCGACGCCGCGCGCCGGCTCTACGCCGCGCTCGATCGCATCGAGGTGAAGCAGCGCATCGCATTCGCGCTCGCGGTGATCGACGGCCTGCCCCTCGCGGAGGTTGCGCAGCTCACCGAGTCGACCGTGTTCTCCGTCAAGACGCGCGTGTGGCGCGCGCGCAAGCAACTGTTCGCTCGAGCCGCGAAGGATCCGGTGCTCGCGCCGTATCTCGAGGAGCTCGCAGGAGGGGAGTCATGAGTGATCACGATCGGCTCGGGCCGCCGCCCGTCGAACCGATGACGAACGCCGCGTGGACCCGCGTCGAGCGCGGTCTGTTCGAGCGGCTCGATCAACCAGCACCGCTTCCTCTGCCTGCCTCGCGTTCGCGATGGCCATGGCTCGCGATTCCCGCGTTCGCTCTTGCCGCGGCGGCGGTGATCGCGATCGTGGTCGCGACGCGTGGCCCCGCGGAGCCGCAGCACGTCGCCGACACGCCGCCGGCACCGTCGCCGATCGTGCCGTCGCGCGTCGTCGCCGGTGACACGCCGTCGATGGTGTCGTACGGCGACGCGCACCTGACCGTCGAGGCGCACGCCGCGATCGTCATGGATCGCGAGGGCAGCTCGCCGAGCGTCCTCGTCGAGCGCGGCGCGGTGGACTTCACGGTCGCTCCGCGCGAGCGCGACACGTTCGTGGTCCGCGCGGGTGATGTCGTGGTGCGCGTGGTCGGGACGCAGTTCCGCGTCGCTCGCTACGAGGAGCGCGTGACGGTGGCGGTCGAGCGCGGGCTCGTCGACGTGCAGTTCCGCGGCGAGGTGCACCACCTGAGCGCGGGCCACTCGTGGAGCACGCCCGAGCAGGCGGCGGTGCTGGCGCCGCCGCCCGCACCGGAGCCGGTCACCGCCGACGAGCCGCCCGCCAAGGGATCCGGCGCACGCCCCGGAGCCGCGGTGGTCCAGAAGGATGCCGAGCAAGCGAAGTTCGAACGCCTCGCGGCTCTCGAGCGCAAGAGCCCCGATCTCGCGATCCAGGGCTACCTCGAGATGTCGAAGACGAGCTCGAAGTGGTCCGCGAACGCGCTGTTCGCGGCAGGTCGCCTCGAGTTCGACCGCGGCAACACCGGACGCGCGCGCACGTTCCTCGGCGCGTACCTCAAGCGGTTCCCGCGCGGCCCGAACGCCCAGGATGCGCGCGACATCCTCTCTCGCCTCGATGGAGCAACACCATGATCAAGATCGCCTTCCTCGGAATCCTCCTCGTCGCCGCGTGCGGTGACAGCGGTAGTGGCCCCGGCGACGGTGGAACGGGGGACGACGATGGCGGGATGTGCACCGGCCTCTGCACCGACGCGCCGCCGTTCGGCGGAGAGTGTGATCCGCTGAGCCCGAACCAGTGCTCGGACTGCATGGACAACGACGGAGACGGCCAGACCGACGGCTTCGACATCGAGTGCGCCGGCCCCCTCGACGACGACGAGGGCAGCTTCGGCACCGGCATCCCCGGCGACAACATCGACGCGGTCAAGCAGGACTGCTTCTTCGACGGCAACAGCGGCGGCGGTAACGACGGCTGTGACATCCACGTGTGCTGCATCCTCGGCGCGATGACCGTCGCGGACTGTCCGATCGGCGCGAACCGGTACAAGCCCGCCGACTGTCCGCCGCCGCTCGGCACGAAGCCGCTCTCGCAGCAGTGCATCGACAACTGCGGCGCGGTCACCCCGCCGAACTGCGACTGCTTCGGCTGCTGCACCGTCTGCGATCCGGCGAACCCGTCGAGCTGCTTCGACGTGGCGACAAACCCGTCGACCTCGCCGATGTGCACGCCCGAGGTCATCTCCGATCCGACGAAGTGCCTCCGCTGCACGAAGAACACGATGTGCGGCGGCGACGGCGACACCTGCGGCGGCGGACAGACGTGTACCGAGCAGGACCCGACCTGCCCGGACTCGACGTACTGCTCTCAGGGCTGCTGCATCGGCGTGATCCTGTAGATGTCGCGATACACTGGTCGGCGTGTCAGCCGTCGCCGATCGTCAAGCCAAGCTCTCGCGCACGCTGACCAAGCTCGACAGGACCGCGCTCAAAGCGCTCGGCAAGGATGTAGCCGCGGCCTCGGCCGCGTGCGCGCTGAGCTACACGAGCGATGACGGCGCGACGAAGACGATGCCGATCCTCCTCGCCCCTGCCCTCCTCGGGAAGGCGGACGCGACGTATCTCCACGACCTCGTTCTCGCCCTCTACGGAGCGGTACAGAAGACGGCGGCCGCGCGTCTCGTGGATCCGGAGGTGCGCGCGATCCTACCGATGGACCCTCGTGAGGAAGCTTGGCTCCGGCTCGCGCCGATCACGCCAGCTCCGCTGATCGGCCGGTTCGACATGAACATCGATCCCACCAAGGGCGCACGCCACGCCCAGGTGCTCGAGTTCAACGGCTGCGCGATCGGCGGGCTGCACTATGGCCCCGCAGCGTCGTCGACGATCCTGTCGCGTGTCGTACCGCTCGGGACGGCGAAGCTGTCGATGCCCGGCTCGATGACGGACGCGTGGCTCGATCACTGCCGCGCGCACAAGGCGGCGCTCGGGCGCGCGGGCGACTCGCTGCACGTCGTGTGGCTCGAGGATCGCGCGTGGGAGACCGGCATCACCGAAGGCCCGACGCTGGTCGAGCGGCTCACGCGCGAGGGCCATCGCGCCGCCGTGTGCGATCCGCGCGACCTCGAGCTCGTCGATGGCGAGGTGTGCCACCGGGGTGTCCCGATCGACATCGCGTATCGCGCGATCGAGCTACGCGACCTGCTCGCGATCGAGGACGAATCCGGCGTCGAGTCGCTCGACGTGATGCGAGAAGCGGTGAAGCAGAACCTCGTGCTATCGCCGCTCTCGGGCGACCTCGACCACAAGTCGCTGCTCGAGATCTGGTCGTCGAAGAGGTTCGCGCGCCTGTTCTCGCCGGCGGAGCGCAAGCTCCTCGCGCGTCACGTCCTGTGGACGCGCCTCGTCACGGATCGCCGCACCGACGACATGAACGGACGCGACGTCGACCTCGGCAAGTACGTCCGCGCGAACAAGAACAAGCTCGTGCTCAAGCCGATCCGCGCCTGCGGTGGGGAAGGCATCCTGATCGGCAAGGACACTCCGCACCGCGTGTGGGACCGCGCCGTCAAGCGCTCGCTGTCGGGCAAGGAGCCCGCGGTCGCCCAGCAGTACATCAAGGGCGCGACGATCGACTCTCCGGTGGTTCGCGGGACGCGCATCTTTCACGAGAAGCACTTCACCAACTTCGGGCTATTCGCGTCGCCGAGGACGCTGGGCGTGCTCGGGCGCGCCGCGCCGTTCCCGGTCGTCAATGTCTCGCGCGGCGGCGGCGTGCTCGCGGTCCTGCTGACCTGACGTACTAACGTGTGCGACTGCGGTCGGGCCACCGCCGTCCGGACAGCGGTGATGACGAAGGCATGGTTGGTGGTCGCCCTCGCCTGCGCGGCCTGCACGAACGACGTGACGCTCGACAGCGATGGTGGTGACGGCGGTGGCGGCGGCGGCGGTGGCGGTGGCGGTGGCGGTGGCACGATCGATCCGCTCGACATCGCGAAGAGTGGCAGCCGCGTGAAGATGAAGGTCCTCAGCGCGGGCGACGGCGGCAAAGCGCTGCAGGGGTGGTTCGACTCGCAGCGCAACGAGGACTGCGCGTGGCAGGTCGCGTCCGACGGCACGACGCGCTGTCTGCCGACGACCACCGCGTGGGGTGGCTACTTCGCCGATGCGAGCTGCACGACGCCCGCCGGCTACTACTGGGCGAACTGCACGCCGCCGATGTACATCTCGGTCACGGCGACGACCGCGTGTCCCGCGAACGCGACGACGGGACCGACGCTCTACATGCGCGGTGCGCCGATCACGACCGTGTACTCGAAGAGCGGAGCAGCGTGCACCGCGCTCACGGGCTTCGCGTATCCGGCCTGGGCCGCGGGTGCGGTGGTGCCGCCGACGAGCTTTCAGGCCGCGACCGTCGCCGTCGAGTAGCGACCAGCGCGACGAGCGCGGCGAGGATCGCCGACGACCGCCCGCTGCCGGCCTCGCAACAGCCGCCCGCTTCGCCCGGCGGCGTGGTGACGACGTCGTCGTGCTCGCCGGGTC
Organism: uncultured Kofleriaceae bacterium; assembly: GCA_964617845.1. GTDB lineage: Bacteria > Myxococcota_A > Polyangia > Haliangiales > Haliangiaceae > JABFXX01. Next base: position 86,010 of record CAZUAR010000023.1, read on the forward strand.
CCGCGTCGTCGCCGGCGGGAGGCATCGTCGTCGTACACGCCCCGAGCGAGTGCTCGAGCGCGCCGAGCGTGATCATGCTCGCGGGGCGCGTGCGCGCGCAGTAATCGTCGACGACATCGGTGCGCGCGGGTCCCGCGCCGACGAGCGACGACACGTCACCGATCACCGAGAGGTCGCCGTTCATCGGATCCGCGTACCAGCTCGTGAACATCGCCGCCGGCACCATCTCGAGGTTGTTCGCCTTGGTGCCGGTCGCGCCGTCGCGCGTCGTGCGGATCTGGCCCGCGAGGACGTTGCCGACCGCTTCACCCGTGGTCGTCGTGAAGCGGAAGTCGATCCCCGCGGTCGCGATCAGCGTGTTGTAGAGGAGCTTGGTGTTCGCGGCCTCGTTGAGATAGATGCCGACGTCGGAGCAGTTGACGATGATGTTGTTGCGCATCACGCCGTCGTAGTGCTCGGTGTCGCACGGCACGCTCGCGTCGTAGGCGGGGGCGCAGAACTGGTTGCCGGTGCCGCCGCCGCCGAACGAGAGGCCGATACGCGTGCCGCCGGTCGGATCGTCCTTGGCGCAGATGACCAGGTTGCGCTCGACGAGCCCGCGCTTGCCGCCGGACTTGAGGAACGCGACGTACGAGGTCTGGTTATCGAGCAGCTTGTGCGCGTCGTGGAGGTAGTTGCCGCGCACGATCCAGTCGTCGCCGGTGTCGATGTTGAGCTTGGTGACCGGGTTGGCGGTGTTGCGCCCGCGCGTGTCGCCGATGTCGTTGCCTTCGATCAGGCCCGCGTCGGGAGCGGTCATCGTGCCCCCGACCATGGCGGCGTTGACCTTCAGCTGTGCGTTGAAGTCGCGCACGCGGGAGTCGTGCAGGACGAAGTGATGCGCTGCGCCGGAGACATGGAAGGCATGCTCGCAGTCGTCGTCGTCGGCACAGACCCCTTCGATGTCGAGGCCTTCGAAGGTCCAGTAGGCGGCGTTGACCTTGAAGCCCTCGACCGCGTCCATCCGGATGTGCGCCATGCGGCGATTCGCAGCGCGCACGGTGATGGGTGCGCTGGCCGAACCGGGTGTGTTGCACGATGCGCCGGTGAGCGCGTAGGTCCCATCCGCGAGGACGATCTCGTCGCCGGGTTGCGCAGCGGAGATCGCATCGAGCAGTTGTTGCGCGGTCGCGACATCGACGATCGGCATGTGCGGATCCTACGCGTTTTCAGATCTCACGCGCGCTCGTGAAGATTCTTGGTGACAGCTCGCACGCAGTTCATTAACGTCGAAATCACCAACGAGACTCTCGACACGAAACGGCACTCACGCCCTCAGGGCCAAGGAGGCTATGTTTCACTGCAGAGACGATCCGTAGAGCAGTTGTTCTGAGACGAGCACGTCGCTCGATGCGACCTGCCAGACGAAGAGCGATGACCGCGTTTCCACGCCCCGACCCCAGGTCGGCTTAACACGCTCCCGTCGGCCCGTACCGCGACCCTCGTCCCCCGAGAACGAACAACCAAAGGACGTTCGCCGACCCTCGCCCGCTGTAGCGGATCCGCGAGGGTCGAGCATTTTCGGCGCCTGCGATCTACCGATTGCACGCCGGCAGATTCGACGAGCACGCGGGCAGTGGCGCGTCGTTCACGACCGCCTCGATCCACGCGACGACGTCCTCGATGCGTCTCTCGAGGACGGTGTCGTGCGTCGCGATCGTGTCGGTGCACACGGTCGGTTCGACGCCCTCGGCGCGTAGCTTCGCGACGTCGCACGCGGCTTCGCCGGCGGCCGGCATCACCTGATCGCCGAGGCCTTGCATGATCATCACGCGCGCGCCTTGAGGATCGGCGGTGACGAAGTCGCTCGTCATCCACTGGTGAAACGCGGCGCCGTTTCCTTCGCAGCCCGGCGTGCCGTCGATGCACGCGAGCACCTGCGCGGCGAACGCCGGATCGACGAGCTCGCGCAAGCGCAGCTGTTGACCGCCGAGCGCACCGCCGAGCGGGACCGTACACAGCGACTCGATCGACGAGATGATCGAGCTGCGCTCGTCGTCGGGGAACGCGTCGCCGCCGAGCGTGCCCATCTTGTTCGTGAAGAACCCGTAGTGGCGCAGCACCGTCACCGTCGGTGGCGCGAGGCCCGCGAGGCCGGTCAGGCGATCCGGGTTGCGCAGCACGTCCTCGTACGAGAACGACTTCGTCGAGATCGGCCACTGCGGCGCGATCGCCGCGACCGCCCTGAGCGTGCGCGCGCCGGTGAGCGTGTGCTCGAGCGCCTGCGTCGACAGCACGACGCCGCCGCCCTGCGAGTAGCCGATCGCCGCCACGGGATCGCCGACGAGCCCCGGCAACAGCGCGCGCAGCGCATCGGCGCCATCGAACAGCTCGGTCGCCGCCTCGTGGTTGTCGAGGTACGCGTGCGTGCCCTCGTTGCCGAGACCCGCGAAGTCCGGCGTGATCGTGAGGAAGCCGTGCGCCGCGAACGGCAGCGCGAGGTTCGGCTCGGGACGCGCGCCACGCGACGGCGCGCACGTATCCGCGATGCCGGCCGTCGGGCGCCCGACCAGCACGATCGGCGCGGGCAGCGATCGCGGCTGCGCGGGTACGTACACCGTCGCCGTCGAGATCGCGGGTGTGCCGTCGCTGCGGATCGTGCGATACGCGAGCTTGACCACGCGAACACCAGCGGTCGCGCTCACGCCTTCGGCGCCGCTGTCGGCGAGCTCGGCCTGCACGTCGGCGAGCGTCATCAGATCGCCGAGCGCGCACTTCGCGATCGATCCGCGCGCACCCGCGGTCATCCCCTGCGTCGCGTAGATCGCCTCCGGCGTGTCGGGACACGCGGGCGAGGTCGTCCACGCGCCCGGCGCGGCGTCGATCGCGAGAGCTGCGTCGGTCTCCACCGCGCCGTCCACCGGCACGTCACGTGGCGAACCATTGCATGCTGCGATCGCGACGATCGCGAGGGCCCTCATGGGCGCGTTGTAGCGACGCGCGCCGCGGCGGTGAAGCGCGAACGGCCGCGTAGCAAACCTGTTGCATCCGTGTCATCGCCCGAAAACAAATGGCGTCACGCACGGCGCTCGAGCTGCTGGTCCAGGGCTCGCCGCACGCTTCCGGCGAGCTGGTGCGCGTGGAACGGCTTCTCGAGGAACGCGACGGCCTCGTGCTGGATCCCGTGCAGCAGGACGGCATCGTCGGTGTAGCCGCTCGTGTACAGCACCTTCAGCGTCGGGCGGCGCACGCGCGCGGCCTCGACGAGCTGGCGCCCGTCCATGCCCGGCATCACGACGTCCGTGACGAGCAACCCGATCGCAGGACCGTGTTCTTCGATCAGCTCGAGGGCGCGAGCTCCGTCCGTCGCTTCGAGCACCGTGTAGCCCTTGGTGCGAAGAGCACGCGCGGCCGACCTGCGAACGAAGATGTCGTCGTCGACGAGGAGGACGAGCTCGTCGCCGCGATAGTCCGATGCATCGCACGCATCCGCGGTCGCGGTCGCTCGGGTGGCGGGGAAGTGGATCGAGAACGTCGTGCCGACGCCGACCTCGCTCCTGACGGCGATGCGCCCGCCGGCCTGCTCCACGATGCCGTGCACGACCGACAGCCCGAGGCCCGTGCCCTTGCCGAGACCCTTCGTGGTGAAGAACGGTTCGAAGATGCGGTCGACGACGCTCGGCGGCATTCCGCAGCCGGTGTCGGTGACCTCGAGCAGGACCTCGTCGCCATCGTTGCGCGTGGTCATCGTGAGGCTGCCGCCGAGCGGCATCGCATCCCTCGCGTTGACGGCGAGGTTCATCATGACCTGCACGAGGGCGCCCGAGTCCATGAGCACGTGGTGGAGCTCGGGGTCGAGCGAGCACGAGAGCTTCACGTCCTCGCCGACCATTCGCCGGAGCATCTTGCGCGTCTCCTCGACGACCTGATTCACGTCGAGGACGACGGGCGCGATCACCTGCTTCCGGCTGAACGCGAGGAGCTGGCGCGTGAGCGATGCACCTCGCCGGACGGCGCGCTCGATCTCGGCGACGAGGTCGGCGTCGGACGCGGGCACGACGTCGGCGAGCATGCCGATGCTCGAGCCGATGACCGCGAGGATGTTGTTGAAGTCGTGTGCGACGCCACCCGCGAGGAGCCCGAGGGACTCGAGCTTCTGCGCCTGTCGGACTTGCTCCTCCAGATCCTGCTTCTCCGTCGTCGATTCCATGAAATCGAGTGGTGCAGCTGACATGCCCGGCGTATGGCGGTCCGATCGCGCGAACCTTGCACCCTCGCCGACGATCACGCGCAAACGATGCATCTTGCGCCCGAGCCACTACCCGAAGTTCTGCTAGGTTCTGCGCGTGGTGGCAGCCGAGCCGCTCGTCCTCGTGGTGGACGACAATGTGGAGAATCGTGCGCTCGCGCAGGCGACGCTCGAGGACGACGGCTACAAGGTCATCGTCGCCAGGGACGGGACCGAAGGGATCGCTGCCTTCGAGGCGTCCAAGCCCGACTGCATCCTCCTCGACGTCCAGATGCCGGGGATGAGCGGCATCGAGGTGTGCGAGCGCATCCGGGCGCTGCCCGGCGGCGACATCGTCGCCATCGTGTTCGTCACGGCGCAGCGGGAGATCGCGATCTTCGACAAGGCGCTCCAGGTCGGCGGCGATGACTTTCTGACCAAGCCGTTCCGCCCGAGCGAGCTCGTCGTGCGCGTGCAGACCGCGATGCGACTGCGGCGTCTCGCCGGCGAGCGCTCCGAGCTGTACGCCGAGGTGAAGCACCAGCGCGATGACCTCCAGCGCCTCCAGCTGCAGAAGGAGCAGCTGACCGCGTTCCTCGTGCACGACCTGAAGAACCCGGTGAACTCGATCGAGCTCCAGGCCGAGCGCGTCGCGCGCGATCCGGCCGCGAGCGAGCGAGGGCGCAGCGCCGCCGCGGCGATCCGCAACGAGACCCGCGCGCTGATGCGGATGATCTTGAACCTCCTCGATCTCAGCCGCAGCGACGAGGGCCGCCTCGTCCCGCAGAAGACGTCGATCGACCTGGACGCCCACCTCACCGTGGTGTTCGAGGAGCTGCGCCCCGCAGCGGCCGCGGCGGGCGTCGAGCTCGTCGCGGATGTCGCCGCGGTGCGCGAGCTGGTCGTGGACCCGTCGCTCTTGCAGCGCATCCTCACGAACCTCGTCGAGAACGCGATCCGCCACGCGCCCGAGGGCACCTCGGTGCGAGTCTCGGCGGCGCACGTCGACGACGCGACACACCTCCGGGTCGCGGACCAGGGCTGCGGCATCGCGGAGGACCTCCGCGCTCGCGTGTTCCAGCGCTTCGAGTCCGAAGGTGGCGCGCAGAACCGCGGCCTCGGCCTCAGCTTCTGCCAGGCGGCCGTGCAAGCCCACGGCGGCGAGATCTGGATCGAAGACGCCACCCCCGGCGCCGTGTTCTGCATGAGGATCCCCGATGCTCGATGACCTTCCCTTCCGCCAGCTCGTCGAGGCCGCACCCGACGGAATGATCGTGTGCGATCAGAGCGGGACCATCCTGCTCGTCAACGCGGAGGCCGCGCGCATGTTCGGCTACGGGCCCGACGAGCTGCTCGGCAAGAAGGTCGACGTGCTCGTGCCCGCGGGGATCCGGCCGCGCCATCATCACCATGTCACCGGGTACACGAGCGCCCCGCGCCTGCGCCCGATGGGATCGGGCCTCGATCTCCACGGCGCGCGCAAGGACGGGACCGAGTTCCCCGTCGAGATCAGCCTCTCGCCGATCGAGACCCCGCAGGGGCTGATGGTCACCGCGGGCATCCGCGACATCTCGATACGGCGCAGCCTCGAGGACGACAAGCGAAAGGCAACCGCGTATCTGACGTCTGCCGTCGACGCCGTGCAGGACGCGTTCGCGCTGTTCGACGAGAAGGACCGCGTCGTCATGGTCAACAGCGCCGGACGACAGTTGCTCGGTCGCGAGCTCGGCATGCCGATCGTCGGCCTCGAGCTGAAGCACGTGCTCGAGCGCGCGCTCGGCGCCGGCGCGTTCGACTTCAGCAACGAGACGAAGGACTCGTTCCTGGCGCGCTGGCTCGCGTACCACCGGAACCCCGAGGGCACGCTCGAGATCCGCACCGGGACGGGGCGCTACCTCCGGGTCACCGAGCGGCGCACCGCCGAGCACGGCACGGTCGTGATGATCGCCGACATCACCGACGACGTGCAGCGAGCCGAGGAGCTGAGCGCCGCGCGCGAGGCAGCGGAGACGGCGAGCGCCGCGAAGAGCGAGTTCCTCTCGTCGATGAGCCACGAGCTGCGCACGCCGCTCAACGCGATCCTCGGCTTCGCGCAGCTCCTCGAGCGCGATCGCAAGAACCCGCTCGACACGCGGCAGCTCGACCGCTTGCAACACGTGCTCCGCGGAGGCGAGCATCTGTTGAAGCTGATCGACGACGTTCTCGATCTGTCGAAGATCGAGGCCGGCGGGATCACCATCTCGCTCGAGCCCGTCGCGGTCACGCCGGTGATCGAGGAGGTCATCTCGACGCTCGAGCCGATGGCGACGCGCGCCCAGATCAAGCTGGAGGCGGCGCTGGGCACCGAGCTCCCTCTCGTCCTCGCGGACCGGACGCGGCTCTCGCAGATCCTGATGAACTTCGGCTCGAACGCGATCAAGTACGGTCGCGCCGGCGGCTGGACGTCGTTCCGCGTCGAGAAGCGGGCCCGGACGCTGCGGCTCTCCGTGAAGGACAACGGCCTCGGCATCCCGGAGAACAAGCGCCACAAGATCTTCGAGCCGTTCCAGCGTGCGGGTCAGGAGGCCGGGCCGATCGAGGGGACCGGCATCGGGCTCACGATCAGCAAGCGGCTCGCCGAGCTCATGAACGGATCCGTCGGGTTCACGAGCACCGAGGGTATCGGCAGCGAGTTCTGGATCGAGATCCCCATCGATGCATCGGCCACGGTCGCCGCGCAGCGACCGGCGGTGGAAGGTACGCGAACCGAGTTGACGTCTTCCACCGAGCGACACCTGGTCGTCTACGTCGAGGACAACCCGTCGAACATCGCCTTCATGAAGGATCTCATGGAGGACCTGCCGAACGTCGAGCTGGTGACGGCGCCGACCGCGGAGATCGGGCTCGAGCTGATCCGGGCGCGCCAGCCGCGCGTCGTGATCATGGACATCAACCTGCCGGGCATGAGCGGCTTCGACGCGGTCAATCAGCTGCGCGGCTGGCCCGAGACGCAGCACATCCCCGTGATCGGGCTATCCGCGGCCGCGCTGCTCAAGGACACCACGCGCGCGAAGGAGACCGGCTTCTATCGATACCTCACGAAGCCGGTGAAGGTCACCGAGCTCATGTCGACGCTCGAGGAGATCCTCTCAGCGCCGCTTCACCAGGCGACGTAGCGAACGAAGTCGAGCGTCGTCGCGACGCCGACGACCCCGCGCCCGGCGCACGCGAGCACGCGCGTCGTGTTCGATCGAACGAGCTGCGACGCGGCTGCATGCAGCGGCGTGGTCGCGGGCAGACACAGGACCGCCGGCTCGAACACGTCCTCGATCGGGGTCGTTCGCGGAACATCGCGCGCGGCGAGTGCTTCCACGTGCGCGAACGTCCCGACGGGAAGATCGTCGTCGACGACGACGAGGCCGCTCACGCGAACGCGCGTCAACAGCTCGATCGCGGCGCCGAGCGTGGTCTTCGTGCTGACCATGATCGACGGCGAGCTCATGATCGTCGACAGGTGCGCCGAGATCCGCGCGTCGCGAACCGCCGCCGTGATGTCCATCGCGTCGACGACGCCGAGGAGCATCTTGTCGTCGGTGACGTAGATGTGGTGGATCGCGTGCGCGGCCATCGCCTGCGCGGTGGCGCGGATCGTCGCGGTGCTGGGCACGGTGATCACGCCGCGGGTCATGATGTCCGCGGCGACGCGCGACGGCTGCTTGATCGAGGCGACGAGGTCGGTGCGCGACACCACGCCCGCGAGGTGCTCGAGCTCGTCGACGATCGCGATCGTCGGCACCTGTTCCAGCGTGCACGCGATCTCCGCGGTCGGCGTATGCGGACGCGCGACGGCCGGCTGCCGGTGCATGTACGACGTCACCTGGCGGTCGAACACCGAGGATCCAGTCATCACCGTCGCCAGCATCACGCGGTCCGGGCGAAGGGAAGCTCGGCGGCGGACGCACACGAGATGCACGTCGTCGCCTCGGGGAGTGCACGCAGGCGCGCGGGGCCGATCGGTTGGTCGCACTGCACGCAGTGGCCGTACGTCCCGGCGTCGACGCGCGCGATCGCCTCGGTCAACGCGACGATCGACCGCATGTCGACATCGCCGAGTCGAGACAGGACGCCCGCGTCCCACTCCTCGGTGGCCCGCTCGACGGTCTCGATGTCGCGCGACGCGAGCTCCTCTTCGACACGCTCCAGCTCTTCTCGATACCGCTGGAGGAGGGCTCGCCTTCGCTGTAGGAGGTGGGCGCGAACTTCAAGATTCGACATGTCCGGGTGTCTTTGCAGCCGGCGCGCCCAGAATGCCCCGCCTGCCACGAGCGATTTCACGCAGGATTTGCGGCCGGCTCGCAGGACGCGCAACGTGTGCGCGATCCGGCTGGTAAGTACCTGTTCTGCGGTGGCACGTTCTTCGCTTGGGAAGGTCTAAATGAGATCCGGTCGAATTCTGGTGGTGGATGACGAGGCCAACGCCCGCACGGCGCTGGCCGAGCTCCTCCGGGACGAGGGCTTCGACGTCGAGACGGCCGCCGATGCCTTCAAGGCGCTGGGCAAGTACGAGAGCTTCAATCCTCACGTCGTGGTGACGGACCTGAAGATGCCGGGCATGGACGGCATCGAGCTGGTCAAGAAGATCCGCAGCGCGGAGGACGCGGCCGCCGTGGTCGTGATGACCGCGTTCGGCGCCGTGACCTCGGCCGTGGATGCGATGCGCTCGGGCGCCGCGGACTACCTCACCAAGCCGATCAACTTCGACGAGCTCCTCGTGGTGCTCGACAAGGTGTTCGAGCAGCAATCGCTTCGCCGCGAGACCCGCCAGCTCCGCCAGCGCGTTCGCGATCGCGTCGCGCCGAACAACATCATCGGGACGAGCCCGCCGATGCAGCGCGTGTTCGAGGTCGTCGATCAGGTCGCGCCGAGCAAGGCGACGGTGCTGATCACGGGCGAGAGCGGCACGGGCAAGGAGCTCGTCGCGAACGCGATCCATCAGCGGTCGCCACGCGCGAACGGCCCGTTCATCAAGCTGCACTGCGCCGCCCTCGCCGAGTCACTCCTCGAGAGCGAGCTGTTCGGTCACGAGAAGGGCTCGTTCACCGGCGCCGCCGCGCGCAAGGATGGCCGGTTCTCGCTCGCGGACGGAGGCACGCTGTTCCTCGACGAGATCGGAGAGATCTCGCCCGCGATCCAGGTCAAGCTGCTGCGCTTTCTCCAGGAGCACGAGTTCGAGCGCGTCGGCGGCACGCAGACGATCCGCGTCGACGTTCGCGTGATCGCCGCGACCAACCGCAACCTCGTCGAGGAGGTCGCGAAGGGCCGCTTCCGCGAGGATCTGTTCTATCGCCTCAACGTGGTGTCGCTCGAGATGCCGCCGCTGCGCGATCGCCGCACCGACGTGCCGGTGCTCGCGCGGTTCTTCCTCGACAAGTACGCGAAGGAGAACGGCAAGACTATCGAGGGCTTCGCGACGGACACTATGGAGCTGCTCGTGTCGTACGACTGGCCCGGCAACGTGCGCGAGCTCGAGAACGCGATCGAGCGCGCGGTCGTGCTGACGAATGGCTCGCAGATCGAAGTGCGCGCGCTGCCGCCGAACGTGCGCCCGAAGCTGACGCCGTCCGGAATGCCGATCGTCCCGGGTGCCACGCTCGCCGAGGTCGAGAAGTACGCGATCCTCGAGACGCTGAAGTCCACGGGCGGCTCGACGTCGAAGGCCGCCGAGGTCCTCGGCATCAGCGTCCGCACGATCCAGTACCGGTTGCACCAGTACAACGAGGCGCCGCGGTCGGAGGTAGACGTCGTGCGGAAGTCCGACGCCGAGAGTACGGACTAGTGCCATCATTCATCGACGAGCTGACGAGCTACGTCCAGATGTCGGGTGACGACGTCGCGAGGCTCGCGGCGTTGCACCCGCTCCTGTCACCCGCATTCCCCGAGATCGCGGAGCAGTTCTATGTCGCGGTGTGGGCCGATCCCAAGGCCGCGGCGATCCTGTCCGGCCCCGAGCAGGTCGACCGGCTGCGGCGCACGCTGATCGACTGGATGTCGACGGGCCTGCTCGGTCCCCACGACGAGAAGTTCTACGAGAAGCGCTCGCGCATCGGGCGCCGCCACGTGCAGATCGGCCTGCCGCAGCAGTACATGTTCACGGCGATGAACGTGGTGCGAACCGCGTATCACGATCGCTTGTTCCTGCTCCAGCCACCGGCCGAAGCCGCGGCGAGCATGCGCGCGGTGAACAAGCTCCTCGACATCGAGCTCGCGATCATGGTGCGCCACTATCAGCTCGACTCGAACGATCGCCTGATCGCGCGCGAGCGCAAGATGCAGGCGGATCGCATCACGTCGATGCAGACGATGACCGCCGGTCTCGCCCACGAGGTCCGCAATCCGCTGAACGCGGCCAAGCTCCAGCTCGAGCTCCTCGAGCGGCGCCTTCGCCGGGAATCGTCGGACGCGCGCCTGCTCCAGCCCGCGGAGCTCGCGCAGATGGAGGTCGAGCGCCTGACGGAGCTGCTCAACGACTTCCTCGCCTTCGCGCGCCCGCCCGAGCTCCAGCTCCAGGATCGCGACGTGGCGGAGATCGTGCGTCATGTCTGCGAGCTCGAAGCGCCGAACGCGCAGAAGCGCAACGTCACGCTCGTGACGACGATCCCGAACACGGAGATCTTCGCGCGGGTGGACGGGCCGAAGCTGCACCAGATCGTCGACAACATCATGCGCAACGCCGTCGAAGCCTCGCCCGACGGTGGACGCGTCACCGTCACGGTCGCCTCGACGCATGACGAGGTCGAGATCGTCATCGAGGACAACGGCCCCGGGATCCCGATCGAGCTCCAGGCGCGAATCTACGAGCCGTTCTTCACGACGAAGGAAGGCGGCACTGGCCTCGGCATGTCGATCGTGCACAGCCTCGTGTCGCTCCACAGCGGCACGATCTCGCTCGACAGCACGCCCGAGGGCACGAAGTTCGTCGTCACGCTGCCTCGCCGGCAGTGAGTCGAGTCGCCGACACCCGCCGGCAGTGACTCACCGTCCGTCGCCGAACGGGTGACAGCCGCCGCACCGCGGAGCCGCCGGCTCGTGATCGCGCTGCTTGTCGTGACACGCGAGGCAGCTCGCGCGGTCGTCGCGCGGCGCCGGCTCGTGCGAGGTGTGGCAGCCCGCGCAGGTCTGGTGTCCCTGCGAGCGGTGCAGGCCCGGGCGCTTGGCGACGGGATGGCAGGTCGCGCACGCCGGCGGTTTCGCCACGCCGCCGGGGCCGTGCGGCCGGTGGCAGCTCGCGCACGCGACGCGCGGGCCGTGACCTGCCTTCGCTTCCTTCGTGTGGCAGCTCGCGCAGGTCTTCGCCGGCTGTTGCTTGCCGCTGTGGGGCTCGTGGCAGCTCGCGCACGCCGCGTGACCCGCCGGCGCGGAGATCGCCTCCACGGCGTGGCAGGTCGCGCACGCGACCGGAGCGCGTTGCGGTTCGTGCGGACCACCGGTGTGGCAGTCGGTGCAGGCCGTGTGCCCCCGGCGCACCGTCTGTGCGATCGGCGTGTGGCAGCTCGCGCAGGCCCGCGCGGGCGTCGCGGGCTCGTGCGCCGCCTTCGTGTGGCAGCTCTCGCACGCCGCGTGCCCCGTGCCCGCGACGGTCCTCGTCTTCGGCGCGTGGCAGTTCGCGCATAGCCCTGCGGCGAGCACCGGCTTGCCCGCGTGCGGCTGATGGCAGTCGAGGCACTTCGCCGTCGCGTGGTGAGGCTTGTCGTGGCAGGTCTCGCACGCGACCGCCTTCTTGCCCTCCGCGAGTGAGTGCGGCGGATGGCACCCCGCGCACGCGGACGCGGCGCCGCCCCTCGTCGAGGGCTTCGGATGGCGAACCTCCTCGCGATGGCACGTCGCGCAGCTCTTCGGCGCGGAGCCCTCGTGCTGCGCGTGGCACGACGTGCACTCCGCGTGCTTCACCTGTGCGAGCACCCGCGTCGTCGTATGGCACGACGCGCATGGCTTGGTGCTGTCCTCGCCGATCGCGTGCGGCGTGTGGCAGCTCGTGCACTTCGGGTGGCCCGCGGTGATCGCGTCCTCGTCGACGGCGAGCTTCTTCGGCTGCTTCGCGTGGCAGGCCGCGCACGTGCGATCCGCGCGCAGCTCTGGCTCGTGCATCGCGTGACAGTCGAGGCAGCCGCGCTTGCCCGCGTGCTCGGTCACCTGATCCTGGTGGCACGAGTCGCACGCCTTGGGCTGCAGCGTGGGCGTCGTGTGCGGCCGATGGCAGTCGGTGCACGTCTCGTCGGCGTGCGCACCGACCGCGGCCGTGTGCGTGCCTTGCGCCTCGTCGTGACAGCGCATGCAGCTCGCGGGGCGGATCGAGAGATCCTTGCCGAAGCCGTGGCAGCCCTGGCACGCCGGCGCCTCCGCCGACGACAGCGAGTCCTGCGGATGCAGCGGGCTGTGCGTCGCGCCGTGGCACTTCTCGCAGAGGTTCGCCGCGGGCGGCGTGAAGCCGTCGGTGCCGTGGCAGTCGCCGCACGGGACGCCGTGCTTGCCGACGTGCGCCTCGTGACCGGCGCTGTCGCGAACGTCCTGCCATGTCGTCGGGACGACGCGCGGGGCGGGTCGATCGCGATGCTCGCCGCACGCGGCCAGCGCGAACAGCACGAGCAACAGGCGCCTCATCGCGCCCCCAGCGTATGACACATGCGGCAGGGCATCGCGGTCATCGGCTGCGGACTCGACCAGCCGGGAGGGTGCGGATTGCCGCCGACGCCGCCGACGGCATGGCAACTGACGCAGAGCTTCTCGCCTGCGCCGCCGTGACAGCTCGCGCACGCCGCCGGATCGCGACGAGCCTCGCGACCGTGGAGGTTCTCCGCCGTGGACAGCCCGACCCACCCGCGCGGATGCGGGTTCCTGCTCCCCTCGCCGGTCACGCCGCGCGTCGTGTGGCACGCGACGCAGCGATCGGGTTGATGACACGTCGCGCACGCGCCCGGATCCGAGCGCGCTTCGAGCGAGTGACGCGCGACGAAGCCGGCGCGGTGCGGGCTCGACGACAGTGGATCGGAGAACCGCGTCGTCGCCGCGAGCGCGGGCACGCTCTGGCCGTGACACGTCGCGCAGAACGACTGCTTCGAGTGACACGTCTCGCACAGATCGCCCGACGACGCCGCCCGCGTGCCGTGCTCGCGGATCCAGTCACCCTCGTGCGCGAGGTGGCTCTGCGGCAGCGTTCCCTCCTCGGGAAGATCGCGATGACAGCTGTCGCACGTGCGGGCGTCGCGCTGATCGTCGTGGCACTTGAAGCACGTCGCCATCGCCGGGCGAAGGTGTCGATCGCCGTCTGCGACCGCACCGTGACAGCGCATGCAGTTGCCCTGCGCGGCGCCCTTCAGGTGCTTGCCGTGATCGAACACGAGGTGGTCCTTCGTCGACACGAGCTCGGCCACGGTGATCGACGACGAATGGCATCCGGTGCACGACCGCGTGTCGTGCGGCTTCGCGTGGCACGTCGTGCAGGTCGCGTCGTCCGGAAGATGGAGCGGACCGTCGTCGCGCTCGATGTTCGCGTGGCAGGTCGTGCAGCTCGTGCCGACCAGCACGTGCTTGCGATGCGGAAACGTCTCGAGCGCCGGGCGCGTGAGGCCGAGCACGCCCGCGCACGCCGCGGTGATCGCGACGATGCCGACGAGGAGCCCGCGATGCTTCACGGCGCGCTCCACCGGCGTGTGAGCTGGAGCAGCCCGTCGACGCGATGACGATACTCGGGCGACGAGCTCGCCTCGATCGCGATCGCGGACTCCCACCCGCCGCGCTTCCACGCCGCCGCGACGATCCCCCATGGCCACACGGAGCCCGCGCCGCGATCGTCGTCGGGGATCACGAGCTCGAGCTCGGTCGACAGCGTCACGGTCTTCGAGACCGCCACGCGTGCGACGCCGCGCGCTCCGGTCCATCCGCTCGCGCCGCCCGTCCGGCGCAGCTCGCCGGTCAGCGCGCTCGCGCCGCGCTCGTCGAGGCGCAGCGTCGCACGTCCGACGAGCTCCTCGTCGAGGTCGTCGTCGACGCGGCGGCCGGCGATGTCGGCGCTCACGTCGAGTCGCGGCGCCGCGCGCCACGTGAGGACACCGCCCGCGCGCTGCGAGGGAACGTCGCCGAGGACGGAGAACAGCGAGGTCGCCGGCAACAGATGCGACGCCGCGCGATGGCGCGCGTACAGCTCCGTTCGCCACGCGCCGCGACGGTGGCTCGTCGACACGCTCGCCTCGGCGATCGCCGGGTTCGCGAGGTCGTACGCGACGCGCACGCCGAGGTCGGTGCGCCGATCGAACGCAGCACCGACGTCGACGCCGAGCTCCTCGGCGGACAGCCGGCCCGCGTCGCGTCGCTGGAGGTATGCGATGCCCGCGGAGCCGTAGTCACCGATGCGTCGCGCGACGCGGCCGCCCACGATCCAGTCCCACGCGCGGCTCTCGTCGACGGTGGTCGGCAGAACGGGCACGCCCGCGAACGCCTCGACGTCGAGCTTCTTCGGCAGGCGAAGCCGCCCCGACGCTCCGTCGACGTGCGTGGGCCGCAGCGCGCCGAGCATCGCCACGAACCGGCCGAGCTGCGCGGTCGCGCGCCCTTTCGGATCGCGCGCTCGCAAGGCGATCACGAGCACGTCACCGGTCGCATCGCGCTCGGGCTCGCGGATGCCACCGAACCACACCACCGCCTCCGCGGACAGCCCGGGCTCCATCGCACCATCGGCCTCGAGCACGAGCAGCCCCGCCGGCGACGTCGTCGTCGCGAGCGCGTCCGCACGCAGGCGCACCGGATCGGCGGTCGCCGGCGACACGAGCGCGAGCACGACGAACGGCGCGAGCTTCATTGCGACTCGCCACCGTCGGGGATGAGCGGGATCGGACCAGAGCGCTTCTCCCGCCGGATGCGACGGAAGTCCTGGATCACGACGAACAGGTACAGGAGGAACGCGAGCGTCCCGAGCCCCTGCCCCGCGGTCATCGCGAGCATCACCGGCATGGGCGTCGGCACCAGCATCGACCACACCATCAGGCCGAGCGCGACGAGCGTGAGCGCCGCCGACAGGCGCAGCAGCAGCGTCGACCGCCCGAGGAACGTACGAATGCGTCCGCGCAGGCTCATGGCGCGTCTCCCTTCTCGGCCGGGTGGTGGATCTCGTGGCTGAACGGATGCGCGGCGCCGTGGCACCCCGCGCTCGCGCAGCTCGTCACGCCCGCGCGAACATCGACGAGCGTGCTCGCGTGATCACCGATCTTGTTCCACAGCGGGTTCTCCGTCGAGTGACAGCGGATGCACGTCGAGTTGGGGAACGGCGACCGGATGTGGATCTTCGGCAGCGCCTCCTCGAGGGAGAGCATGTGGAAGTTGAACGCGTACTCGTAGACGTGACGGAGGCCGCCGATCTTCGTCGTGATCGTGCCGAACATTCCGTAGTCGGCGTGGCACGTGTAGCAGTTCTCCTCGCCGAACGCTTCGTTACGCGCGTGGCGCGCCGCGAGCCCGAGGCTCTCCGGATTCTCCGAGTCGGTCTTGTACGGCGTCATGACGTGACACGAGCCGCAGAAGTCGCGCGTCTTCATCGCGTGGTAGCCGGCGATGTTTCCGTTCGCTGCCGTCATCAACGGCAGGACGCCGATGCCGAAGAGCAGGATGATCTTCGTCGCGCGCGTCAGCTGCGGGCGCCGGAACAGGAACCACAACAAGAGCAGCGCGGCGCCGCCCGTCGTGACCAGGCCGATGATGAGGAACGGATCAAGGTGCATCGACGACTCCGTTCATGTGCGTGCTCGTGCCGCCCGTGATGATGATCGCGCCCGTCGACGTGACCGACGACGGATGACAGGTCGCGCAGCTCGCGATCGTGGTCGCGGTAGCGTGACTCGCCGTCGCCGGGGGAACGCCGTGACACGTCCCGCACGCGACCTGACCGGTGCTCGTCCACGCGGGTTGCGACGTGCCGTGACACGACGCCGTCGCGCAGGTGCCGCTCGCGCGCTGCCATCCGAGCGACGGCTCGACCTCCGCGGGCAGCGCGGTGTCGATGTGGCCCGCCGATGCGACCGTCGAGGGAACCGCGTGACACGTCGTGCACGCGATCGGTCCGCGCAGTCCCGACGGCGCGTCGAGGTGCGCGCGATGGGCACCGACGCCGAGCGCCGTCGTGACCGTGTTGCCCGCGAGATCGCGCGGCGGTGCCGGCGAGGTCGCGTCGCCGTGGCAGCCGTTGCACCCGTCGCCGGTCTGCACGGTGCCGTCGATGTGCGGCGCGCTCGCGGGGTGGCACGTCGCGCATTCGCTCTGCGCGTGGCTCGGCGGCGGCGCCGCGTGGCAGCGCACGCACGTTCCCGTCGGGGCCGGGGCGCTCCAGAGCGGCCGCGTCGAGAGCCCGCCGCCCGCATGCAAGACGTCGCCGTGGCAGTACACGTTGGCGCACGCACCGGCGGCGAACATCGGCGGTCCCTGCCGATCGCTCGGGTCCAGCGTGAGCTGCGCGCGCGCGCCGAACGTGACCTCCGCCGGCGCGCTGTCGTCGATGATGTGGCCCGGTGCATCCCAGCGATCGGGCACCGCGTGGCACTCCGCGCACGGCGTGTTCGCTGCGCGATGCTCGACGTGCGCACCGCTCGTCGGCCCGTCGCGATGACAGGTCACGCACGCCGTCGGACCTTCGGTGTGGCACGTGGTGCAGGACACCTTCGCCTTGCCCCCGTCGAAGTCCTGACCGTGACAGCTCGCGCACAGCGCGAAGTCCCAGTTGCGTCGCGCGAGCTCCTTGCCGTGGAAGTCGTCGCTGGCCTCGTCGAGGATCCCGCTCGGGTGCACGCCGCTACCGCAGTCGGCGCACGCCGGCTCGCGGTCGCGCTCTTCGGAACAACCGACCATCACAGCGAGGAGCGCCACCACGCACCTCACGGGATCCCGTGGACTCGCTCGACGTCGAAGGACTTGCCCGGACCGTGACAGGTCGCGCAGGACTCGACGCCGAACATGGTGGTGTTCACCAGCGCGTGCGCCGCGGTGTACGGCTGGTCGTGGCAGCTCGTGCACACCGACGTCGTCGGCTGGATCTTGATCGTCTGCGTCGTGTTCCAGAAGCCGTCCTCGCAGTAGCTGTTCATGTCTGCATTCGGCGCCTCGCTACACGTCAGCTCGAGCGCGGTGCTCGGCAAGTACGCCGACGAATTCGCGAGCGGGAGCGTCCAGTTCTTGCTCGTGTGGCACGCCGCGCAATCGGTGCGCGGGCGCGGGTAGCGAACCTCGCCGAAGTCGGTCGGGTTCCCGTCGGGATCCGACGACGACGGCGCGGGGTTGCCGCCGAGCACGTAGGGCTGGCTCAGCTCCTCGCCCATGTGGATCTTGTGGATCATCACGCGGAAGTCGACGGGCTCCGCGATCACGATCGAGCTCTCGAGCCGAGCGACGCGCTGGTCGTTCGCCTTGTTCGGGTTGTGGCACATCACGCAGTAGTTCGCGTTCTTGCGTCCACCGCCGTGGAACGAGAGGTCCGTGTGGCACGCGTTGCACGCCTCGGCGCTCACGATCTCGCGTCGCGGCACGATCGTCGTGCCCGTGACCGCGAACGGGAACGTCGGCGAGAGCGGCGCGTACGACACGGTCGCTCCGGTCGGACGGTACGTCGCCTCGAGGCCCATCGAGAAGCTGCCGGTCGCCGTTGGCGAGATCGTCGACGTGGCGGGGAACGCGTACGAGAAGATGCCTTGCGCGGCGTCGACCGCCGAGAGCGTTCCCGACGCGCCCGTGCCCTGGATCGTCGCCTGGAAGTAGCTCGCGAAGTCGGTGTTCGGACCCGCGACCGTCGCGCGCAGCGAGGTCATCGGTGACGTCAGCAAGTTCCTCGGCGCCCCGTTCTCGAGCGCGCGGAACGTCACGGTGGGCGCCTGCCCCGGGCCGCTGTTGGTGACGCTCTGGATCTGGAGCTCGAGCTGCGGCGCGTCGACGGCGATGAGTCCCTTGTAGTGCGCCGTGGTCACCGGCGCGAGCACCGCGTCTGGCGAGTGACACGTCTTGCACGTCGAGTCGGTGATGTTTGGCCCGATGCCACCGGAGTGGAACACCTGCGCGCCCACCGGCGTGCCGTCGAAGATCGTGGTGTCGTGGCACGAGGTGCACGCCGCCATCGACATGTTCGTCTTCCACCGATCGGCCTGCGCGCCGGCGTGGCACGTCTCGCACTTGCCGATGAACCCGGGGTTCTGCGGCCAGGCGACCGTCGAGAAGTCTATCGGGCCCGTGAAGCCGACGATCTGGTACGGCGTGCCTGCCTTCACCGAGGGCAGCTCCTTGCCGCGGTGGATCTTGTGCACCATGACCTTGAAGTCGACCGTGTTGCCCGACTGCGGATCCGTCGATTGCGGCGTGTGGCACATCACGCACTGCTCGGTCCCCGTGTAGCGTCCGCCGTGCAGCGAGAGCGACGTGCCGTGGCAACCACCGCACGACGCGTCGGTCACCTGCTCGCGCTTGATCGGCGCGGGGCCCATCGGGCGCACCGAGAAGGTCTGGCGATCGAACGCGCGCACGCCGTCGTACGTGCGATCCGCGACCGCGAGCACCGTCTGCGTCTTCGTCGCGTCGAAGCCGGTCAGCGGCGTCGCGAAGCGATACGTGTAGCTTCCCTGCCGAACGTCGACGGTCGTGAAGGTTCCGTTCGTCTCCGTGCCGGCCTGCGCGGCGGCGTTCGTCGTGTACGAGGTGTATTGCGCGGGCGATCCGTCCGGGAGCTCGGCGAGCTGCGCGAGCACGAAGGCGACGTTGACCGGCGCGACGGTCAACGTGCCGGTGCGGTCGAGCGCCTTGCCCGCCGCATCCTTCAGCGTGAACGCGACGGTCGCGCCGTTCGCGTCGATGTCGAGCGACGTGACGGTGACGTCCACGCCGGCACCGACGATCCACGGCGTGATGCCGGGCGCGCCTTCGGGTCCCGGCAAGCCGACCTCGCCACTGCCCGTCTCTCCCACCTCGCCACTCGGTCCTTCGGGGCCGGCAGGGCCCGGTGGACCTTCGCATGCTGCGAGGACCAACGAGAGCGCCGCGACGTATGTCCGCATAGCCATTGCCGGTATCACGCTACGTGCCAGGCCTAAATGCCGGTTCCGCGCAAAGTCTGCGCGCCGCCACGCAAGCGACGGCGCGCGCGCAGATTCTGTGCGTGCTCAGCGCTGGTGGACCAGGCCGATCGCGGCGACGCGTCCGGGGCCGTGGCAGATCATGCACTGCTCCTTCGCGGGGCTCGAGAGCACCGACGAGCGAGCGGCGTAGAACTGACCGCCGTTGGCGCGCATGTGGTCGATCGCGACCGAGGAGTCGTGGCAGGCAGCGCAGGCGCCGGTGATCGGGGTCATCACGAGCGTCGTGCCGGCGGCTTCGACCGTCGTGTCGTTCGTCGCGTTGTACGAGAACGGGCTGCCGTAGTTCCCGGCGGTGACGTACGGAGACACCGTGTAGTACGTCGAGTTCGTCAGCGGGTTGGGATCGAGCGTGCCGCTCGCGACCGTCGTCAGCTGCTCGTTCGCGAGCGCCTTCAGGTTATCCGCGTTGGTGAAGTCGTACGTGTTGTCGACGTGGCACGTGGTGCAGGTGTTGAGCGTGCCGGGGAACTCGATCTCGTCGTAGCCCGGGCCCGCGGCCGCGGCGTGCCACGTGTAATTCACCGTGCGCTTGCGGCCGGCGTGCACCGCGTGGATGAAGTACTTCGAGCCCGCGGACCAACCGGCGCTCGCGCGATTCGGCGTGTGGCAGAACGAGCACGTCGGACCGTCGTTGCGCTCGCCGACGTGGAAGCCGGGAGCCACGCCGAGCGTGCTGTGGCAGGCGTTGCACTTCGCGTTGTCGACGATCGCGCGGCGGCCGGTGTAGCCGGTCGCGACCTTCCACACGTTCGGCGCGGGCACGCTGAGACCACCTTGTGCCTTGCCGTCCGCGGGCACGTTCGGGATCCACGTATACGGCGGGACGTTCGTCTGCACGAGCGGCGGCGTGCCCGAGAGCGCGTACGTGTAGCCGATGCCACCCGTCAGCATCTTCGCCGTCGAGGGGATCTGGACGCCGGTAAGCGTGAGCTTGTAGTAGCCCATGCTGTCGGGCCCGACGAGCGTGCCCGCGCCGGAGCCGGTCGCGCTGCCGTCCCAGATCTTCTTGATGTAGCCGCTGACGGACGCGTTGAAGTCCGATGGCGTCGGGTTAGCGTCCTGTGGCACCGCGAACGCGAAGTACGCGCTCGGCGAGCCGACGAAGTTCGGCATGAGCTCCGTCACCGAGCCGGCCGCGAACGTCTGGAACACGACGTCGGTACCGTTGCGCTTGAACTTGAACGTGATCTGCGGACGCTTGACGTTCGGAGTGACGCTCGTGTCGAGCACCGCGTCGACGCTCTTGACGTCATAGGTGATGCGATCGGCGCCCGCGGGCAGGAAGCCACCGGCGGTGACGAACGCGGCGTTGGTGTACGAGTTCGTCCCGCCCGGCTTCCAGCTGTTGCTCGGATCGGGCGGCGTGACGGGCTTGTGATAGAGCGCCGCCGAGAACAGCTGGCCTGTTCCGTGGCACGTCGCGCACTCCGCGTTCGTGCGCGGTCCACCGCCGTGGTTACACGGCAGCGGCTTGCCGTCGGGTCCGCGCTGGAGGCTGTCGAAGACGCCGCACACGATCGGCGCGGCCGCGGAGAACGAGACGTAGTCGTGGCAACCGCCGCAGGCTTCGATCGACGGATTGCTCGTCATCTGACCGCCCTGCTCCGCGTTGCCGTGGCACGTCGCGCACAGGCGGATGTCCTGCGGATAGGTCGCCGCGATGCCGTGGAACTGGTTCGCGGTCGCGACCTTGTCTCCGTGGTGGATGCGGTGCACGAACGTGGCGGAGTTCGCCGACGGATTCGACGTGCGGTCCGGGCTGTGGCAGACGTTGCACAGCCCGACGTCGACGCGGCCGCCGCCGTGGAACTCCGCGGTCGTGGTCGTCTCGGGCTTGAACTTGGCGTGGCAGTTGTTGCAGCCGCTCTGCGCTGCGATCTCGCGCTTCAGCGGTGCGCTGCTCCCGTCGGGCACGAAGTAGTACGGCTTGTTGTCGGCCTCGAACGTATTCGCGTTGCCCTGGAAGATCAGATCGGTCTGCCGCGTCGCCTGCGTCCAGATGACGTGGGTCTTGTCGAGCTTCGTCGCGTCGTAGGCGACGGCCTGGTTGCCGTTGGTCACCGACGTCGTCGGGAACGTGTACGTGTAGTCACCGGCGCCGAAGCCGTTCTCGACGAGCGTGCCGCTGTTCGCCGACTTGGGGTCGAACATCGTCGGCGAGGTTCCCTTCTTCGTATAAGTAACGAGCGGTCCGACGTTGCCCTGCGCGTCCTTCGTGAACCAGCTGATCGAGAACCGCGGCGAGATCGGGGTGTTGATCGAGTAGGCGCCGTTCACATCGAGCGGGTACCCGCGATCGTCCTTGAGCGTGAAGCGAACCGAGATCGGCGCCGTCGGCGACGTGCTCGCGGCGTTCGGCTTGTAGGCGATCACGATGCCGGTGCTCGGCGAGAGCGCGCCGTTCGGCGCGATGTTGCACACGTAGCTCGTCGCGGCGGCGTTGACCTCCGACGGGTCGAGCGTGCCGTCGTCGTTGACGTCGAGGCCGGTCTCGATCTTCGTGCCGCCGAAGGGACAGTTCGTTCCCGCGGGCTCCTCGCTCGTGGTCACGAGCGAGTTGTTGCCGCCATCACCGTCGCACACGTACGACGTCGAGGTGACCTCCGACGGGTCGAGGACTCCGTTGCCGTCCTCGTCCGGACCGGCTTCGATCTTGGTCCCGCCGTTCGCGCAGTTGGCGCCGGCCCCCTCCTCGCTCGTGGTCACGAGCGTTGCCCGTGTCACCTCGGCGTTGTCCCCGCATCCCACCAGACCAGCAACGAGTACGACCCAAACGGATGTCCGCATGGAGTTTTCCACTAACACGCTACGTGCCAGCGATCCCGAGACCTGAGTGCGCAAAGTCTGCGCCCGGGCTCTCGGCGCGCGCACCGGGCGCAGGATCTGCGCGTTCAGCGCAGCGCGGCACGAAGCGCTTCGCGATGGCCGATCTGCTCGCTGCGGGCGATCGGCCGGCCCTCTCGATCGAGGGCGACCGCGGTCGCTCCGTGGACATACTCGCCGTTGGCCAGCGCGCGGAACTTGAAGCCCAGCGTCGCAGCGAGGGTGCGCGCGTCGGCGTCGTTGGCGCTCGCGACCGTCCAGCGCTCGTCGAGATGTCGCTTCGCGATCAGCTCGCGCAAGACCTGCGGCGTGTCACGTGCCGCGTCGAAGCTGACGATCACGAACCGCAGATCGCGCTGGATCTCTGCCGGGAGGTCGGCGGCGACGCGGCCGAGATCCTCGATCAGCACCGGGCACGCGACCGGGCAGCTCGCATAGAACATCGTGACGAGCACGGGGTGGCCGCGCTGGACGTCGAGCCCGATCTCGACGTCGTCGGAGGTGCGCAGGCGAATGTCGAGATCGTAGAGCGACGGTTCGTCGAGCGCGGGAGCGACCGGCTCGACGGCGATCGCCGGCGCCGCCTCGACGGCGGTGGGCTGCCGGCCGTGCTCCTGCACGCAGCTCGCGAGAACCAGAACAGCGGCGATCGTCTTCATCGTGACTCCATGTCGTAGGCGCAGCGAAAGCCGAGGCTCGAGGTCGTGAACCGCGCTTCGAGCGAGCTGCGGAAAGCGATGCGCATGAACGTCGCGTATGCCTTCGCGTCGCGCGAGCTCGCGCCCGCCCCACCGCAGAACGCATCACGCGTCGGCGAGCGCGAGTCGTTCGCGATGAGCGCCGCGCTGAAGTCCTCGATCCACTCCCACACGAGGCCATGCATGTCACGCACGCCCCACGCGTTCGCTTCGCCTCCGACCGATCGCAGCACGGACGGCGTCGGTTGCGTGTACCAGGCCAACAGCTCGGTCTCTCGCGACATGTCGTCATCCGACGGCGTCCGCGAGGTCTTCGTTGCCTTCGCGGCGAGCTCCCACTCGCGCTCGACCGGGAGACGTCCGCCGCGATCCGCGCAGAATGCGCGCGCCGCGAACCAGCTCACGCCGACCACGGGTGCCGTCGGATTCGCGTCACCGAGATCGTCGGGGCCGCGCCAGTGTGCGAGGTAGCGATCGTCCGCGAACAGCTTCTTGATGCGATCGCGCCGCCACTCGGGATGCTCGCGAACGAACGCGAGGTAGGCGGCATTGGTCACCGGCGTGACGTCGAGCCGGAACTTCTCGACGGGGAGCTCTCGTTCCTCGGGGCTCGCCGGAAAGATCGGCGTGTACGTGCCGGGGCCGACGACCACCGTCTGCGCTCGTGGTGATGCGAGCCCGCTCGTCGCCACGAGCGCGACCACCAGCGTCGCGCGGGCGATCACGGTGCACCGGATGCGCGCGCCTTCGCGACGTCGGCCGGCGAGACCGGACCGAGGTTGTTGCCCCACGAGCCGCGGATGAACGACAGCGCACCCGCGATCTCGTCGTCGGTCAAGAAGCTCATCGGAGGCATCGCGGCGTTGAACGTCGCGCCGTTGACGGTGATCGGTCCCTGGAGACCGTGGACGATGTGATCGGCGAGCTTCTCGGCCGACGCGGACGCGAGGTAGTCGGACTTCGCGAGCGGCGGGAACGCGTTCGGCATTCCCTGGCCTTCCGCCTGGTGGCACGCGGCGCACACGCGCGTGTAGACCTCCTTGCCGAGCGCGAGGCGACCCGCGTCGTCGAGCGGTCCCTTCGCGGTCACCGACCCGCTCGCGGGCGCCGCAGCGGCGCGGCCCGCGTACGGGATGTCGGCTTGCTTGCCCGTGTAGATGTTCGGGTCCTTCTCGCCCGTCACGATCAGCTGACCGATCGCGCCCTTGTTGAACGCGCGGAAGATGGCGTGGTCGACGAGGATGTACGTGCCCGGAACGTCGACGGTGAACTCGACGATGGCGGCGCCACCGGCGGGGATCACGGTCGTCTGCACGTTCTCCTGGATCCTCGTGCCGCCCTCGAAGTAGACCTTGTCGAAGATCTCGCCGATGACGTGGAAGCTCGAGGTCAGGTTCGGTCCGCCGTTGCCGACGAACAGGCGAATGCGCTCGCCGACCTTCGCGCGCAGCGCCTTGTCTCCGACGAGCGAGCCCTCGGCGCCGTTGAACAGCACGTAGGTCGGCTTCTCGTCGATGCCCTTGTCCATGTCGAACGCCTGCAAACCTTGCGCGTGGTACTTGCCCGTCGTGTAGAAGTCGCCCTGCATGACGTAGTACTCGCGGTCCGCGTAGGGCAGGCCCTCGGGCGGCTCGACGTAGATCAGGCCGTACATGCCGTTCGCGATGTGCATCGGCACCGGCGCGGTCGCGCAGTGATAGACGTAGAGGCCGGGGTTGAGTGCGCGGAACGTGATCTGCGTTTCGTGACCCGGCGCCGTGAACGTTCCCTCGGCGCCGCCGCCCTGGCCGGTGACCGCGTGCAGGTCGATGTTGTGCGGCATCTTGCTGTCGGGGTGGTTCGCGAGGTGGAGCTCGACGACGTCTCCCTGACGCACGCGAATGAACTTGCCGGGGACCTGTCCGCCGAACGTCCACATCTGGTAGCGAACGCCGGGCGCGATCTCCTTCTCGATCTCGGTGACCTCGAGATCGACGCGAACGTGGGCCGGCTTCTTCCGGTAGTCCGTCGGGTGCGGAACCATCGGCGGATCGGTCAGCTGTCCGGCGATCTTGTCTCGCGCCTCCGGCACGCTGCTGATGTCGTACAGCGGGCGATCGATGTTCGCCGACGACGCGGGGGCCTGTTGTTCGTCCGCACGCGTGCAGGCGAACACCGAGAGGAGAGAGACGACGACGAGGTGTTTGGTCACGCGAGACACCATCAGCAACCGATGTGCCGCCGAATTCCCGGGGGTCTCGCGCAAAGTCTGCGTAGCGCGGAGGTGCGCGGCGAAAGTTCTGCACTCGGTCGATTCACGATGCGCACTCCATTCGCGTGCGCGAACCACTCCGCGCTGGTGGACTTCGTGCATGCACGCAACGCATGCATTCGCTCACCAGTGTTCCTCTCGCCGATATCGCACGCACGACGCCAGCGTCGACGCGTGTGTTCCTCCGTCACCACCTCGACTTCTGCTGCGGTGGTCGACGAACTCTCGCCGAGGCATGCGCGCGTGTCGGCCTCGATCCGGTTGCGGTTGCCGCCGAGGTCGAGCAGGAAGCGCAGCGTAACGCCTCCGAGGTCTCCTGGGAGACGCGTTCTCCGTCGGAGCTGTGCGACTACATCGAGACGCGCTACCACGCGGCGCTGCGCCGTGACATGCCGCCGCTGATCGAGGCCGCTCGCAAGGTCGAGCGCGTTCATGCGGACAAGCCCGACGTCCCCGCCGGGCTGACCGCGGTGCTCTCCGAGTTCTTCTCGGAGATGGAGCACCACATGGCAAAGGAGGAACGCGTGCTGTTCCCGATGATCCGACGCGGTATCCATGGGGAGCACATGTACATGCCGGTGAGCGCGATGGAGACAGAGCACGAGGAGCACCGCGAGATGCTGCGCAAGATTCGCGAGATCACCCGCGAGCTCTACGTGCCCGACCACGCGTGTGCGACGTGGCGTGCCCTCTACGACGGACTCGAGACGATGGAAGCCGAGCTCATGCAGCACATCCACCTGGAGAACAACATCCTGTTCCCGCGCGCGCTGGCCTAGCATGCAGCGTCGCTCTCTCTGGCCGCGCGAGCACGGCGCGTACTTCCAGCTCGCGATCCCGCTCGTCACCGCATGCATCGTGCGGCTCCCGACGCTCGCGACGATCGCGCTCGCCTGCGGCGCCGCGCTCGCGTTCCTGGCCAACGAGCCGCTGCTCGTCGTGCTCGGTCACCGCGGCGCTCGCCGCAAGGAGATCGACGGTGACCGCGCACGCGCGCGACTCGGCTTGCTCGCCGGCAGCGCGCTCGCCCTCGGAGCGATCGGGCTCGCGCTCGCGCCCGCCGCGCTCGTGGCGGCCGGGGTCATCGCCGCTCCGACGATCGCGCTGCTCGCGTTCGCGTGGCGCCGCGCAGAGCACACGCTCGCCGGCGAGATCGTCGCCGCGATCGCCCTGACGGGTGCGTCGCTGCCGGTGCTCGTCGCCTCCGGCGCATCGCTGGTGGTCGCGCTCGAGCTCTGGCTCGCGTGGGCGCTCGGGTTCGGCGCGTCGGTGATCGCGGTCCATCGCGTGATCGCGCGGCACAAGCGCAGCGCGACGTCGATCGACACGGTGCTCGCGCTCGCGTTGATCGCGCTCCCTCTCGCCGCGGTGACCGGCTGGACACCGCTCGTCCTTTCGGCGCCGCTCGTCGCGCTCTCCGCGGCGATCGTCATCGCACCGCCGCGGGCGTCCCGGCTGCGCGCGATCGGTGTCGCGATCGTCGTCGCGGCGATCGCGTCCGGCACGATGGCGACTCTCACGTTCGCCGCGTGAGGACCGCGTTGCCGTGCTCGCGTGCGACGCCGCGCGAGGGCGCCCCACCTGAGCGTCGAGCACGTCGGCTAGACGAGCGATTCCACGCGATCGACGTGGTGTCGGCCGTGCAGAGGCGTCCGGCATGCGGAGATCATGGATCGCGCTCGCGCTCGTCCTCGTCGTCTCGTTCGGCGTGCTCCTGTTCGTCGGATCGAGGATCTATCAGCAGGCTCCGCCGATCCCGGATCGCGTGGTCACCGAGGACGGAAGCGAGCTGTTCGGACGCGGCTCGATCGCGAAGGGACAGGACGTCTGGCGCTCGTTCGGCGGTATGGAGCTCGGCTCGATCTGGGGCCACGGCGCGTACCACGCCCCGGACTGGAGCGCCGACTGGTTGCATCGCGAGCTCGTCACCGTGCTCGACCGGTGGGCCAACCGCGACTACTCCGTCGCGTTCGAGGCCCTCACCGGCGAACAGCAAGCCGCGTTGAAGGCGCGCCGAGTATCGCGCGAACACGTTCGATCCGGCGACGCGCACGCTCACCGTGTCGGCGGACCGAGCGCACGCGATCGAGGCGACGATCGTCTACTACGAGGATCTGTTCCGTCGGGGAAACGAGAACTACGCGCTCCCTGCGAAGACGATCACGGATCCAGATCGCGCGCGCGCACTCTCGGCGTTCATCTTCTGGACGGCGTGGTCGGCGGCGACGAATCGCCCCGGTGACGATGTCACGTACACGAGCAACTGGCCGCACGAACCGATGATCGGGAACGTGCCGACGTCCGACACGATCGTGTGGACAGGCGTCAGCATCATCATCCTGCTCGCGGGCATCGGCGGCATGGCGTTCTGGTACGCGACGCGGCGTCACGAGGGAGCGCCCGAGATTCCCGAGACGGATCCGCTGCTCGGCTCCCGCCCGACGCGCTCGCAGCTCGCGAGCCTCAAGTACTTCTGGGTCGTCTGCGCGCTCGTGGTCCTCCAGATCGCGCTCGGCGTGATCGTGGCCCATTACACCGTCGAGGGATCCGGGTTCTACGGGATCCCCCTCGCCGACGTCCTCCCGTATGCGGTCGCGCGCACGTGGCACGTGCAGCTCGGCATCTTCTGGATCGCGACCGCGTGGCTCGGGGCGGGCCTCGCGATCACGCCGAGCGTCGGCGCTGAGCCGCGATATCAACATCTCCTCGTGAACGTGCTGTTCGGCGCGCTCCTCGTCGTCGTCGCCGGCTCGATGATCGGCGAGCTCCTCACCGTGAACGGAGGCCTCGACGACGACACCGTGTGGTGGCTGGGCCACTCGGGCTACGAGTACATCGACCTCGGCCGCGTGTTCCAGATCGCGCTGCTGGTCGGGCTCGGGCTGTGGGTGTTCCTCGTGACGCGCGCACTCCGGCCCGCGCTGCGCCGGCGCGATGATCAGCGGCCGCTACTCGTACTGCTCGTGATCTCCACGATCGCGATCGGCGGATTCTACATCGCGGCCCTCGGCGCCGGTCGCCACACGAACCTCGCGATCGCCGAGTACTGGCGGTGGTGGGTGGTGCACCTCTGGGTCGAGGGCTTCTTCGAGGTGTTCGCGACGGTGATCATCGCGTTCCTGTTCGTGCGGCTCGGCCTCGTGCGCGCGAAGCTCGCGGGCCGCGCGACGGTGCTCGCCGCGACGATCTTCCTCGCGGGTGGCGTGATCGGAACGCTCCACCACCTCTACTTCAGCGGCACGCCGACGGCGGCGCTCGCCTTCGGCTCGGTGTTCAGCGCGCTCGAGGTCGTGCCGCTCGTCTTCCTCGGCTACGACGCGTGGGAGAATTGGCGCCACACGCGCTCGACGCACTGGATGCGGCAGTACCGGTGGCCGATCTACTTCTTCATCGCGGTCGCGTTCTGGAACCTCGTCGGTGCGGGGCTGTTCGGCTTCATGATCAACCCGCCGATCGCGCTCTACTACATGCAAGGTCTTCACACGACGCCCGTGCACGGACACACCGCGCTGTTCGGGGTCTACGGCATGCTCGGCATGGGGCTCGTCCTGTTCACGGTCAAAGCGATCCGGCCGTCGCTGGTCTGGCCCGACCGCCTGCTCAAGATCGCGTTCTGGTCGATCAACCTCGGGCTCGGCGCGATGGTCGTGATCAGCGTGCTCCCCGTCGGACTCCTGCAGACGTGGGCCGCCGTCGAGCACGGCTACTGGTACGCACGTTCGGAGGAGTTCTTGAACACCCCGCTCATGGACACGCTGCGGTGGCTGCGCGTGATCGGTGACACCGTGTTCGCGATCGGCGCCGTGACGTTCGTCGTCGCGATCGGCGTGCTCACGCTCCGCAAGCGCGGGACCGACGTCCCGACGAGCGAGTCGGGCGATCCCATCCCGACCGCCACCGCGCGGTGAGTTGTTCGCTCAGCGCGTGAGCGTGAGCCAGAGCTGCAGCGCGCGATAGTCGATGCCGCTCGCGCTCGCGGGCAGCGTCATGTCGCCGCCGACGATCTTGCCGTGGACCCACGACGCGCCGGCGCTCCACGCGGGAGAGAACGTGTACTGGAACAGCGCGCCCGCCGCGATCTCGTACGTGCCGGAGACATCGTCGAGTGCTGCCTTGAACCCCGTCGCCAGTCCGACGGAGGCGGGCTTGGCAAGGCGGACCATCGCCGACACGGGCAGATACAGGCGATCGCGATTGCCGTCCACGCCGTCGCGCTCGCCGAGCGCGATGAAGACGCTCGGGTTGCTCGCGATGGTCACGTCCGCGAGCGTCGCCTTGACGCGACCGCCGAGCTTCGCCGCGAACCAGCGCCGCGCGATGTTGGTCCCGTAGAAGCCCGCGCTGACGCCCGACGCGATACGCCCGCGCGTGACGGAGTACGTCGTCTCGAGACCCGCGTTGTTGTACGGGTACTGGCACGCGTCGGCGACGCAGAAGCCGAGGCCGGCGCCGCCGCGAAAGCCGGTCGTGCCGAACGTGGAGTGGATCAGCGAGAAGCTGAGGTCGTCGGTGGCGCCGATCGTGAGGTCCGGTGCGATCGAGCTCGGAGAGCCCATCACGTCGTCCGAGGCGTTGATCTCCGTCGTGACGGTCGCGGCGATCGCCCCGCTCGGCAACGTCACGCTCGGTTCGGCGAGCGCCGGGGTGGATGCGACGAGGAACCAAGCGACGAGCGGGAGGAGAGAGGGACGCATGACGATCACTTTCTGCCCGCGCGGGGCGATGCGTCGTCGAACAGGATGCGGCGTGCGGGCGTATCGCAATCGTCGAGCTGTCCCGAGCGGACGACCCAGACGAACGCGACCACCGCAGCACCGGCGACGACGAGAGCGAGGGGAATGACGAGGTAGAGCGCGGTCATGGACGACTCCTGAAGGCACGCGAGCGCAAGGAGCTCGCGAGGACGGTGAGCGAGCTGAGCGGCATCACCGCGGCAGCGACGAGCGGATGGATCACTCCGGCGACCGCGAGCGCGCCCGCGGCGAGGTTGTAGACGAGCGAGAAGCGCAGGTTGCGCTTGATCGTGGACAGCGTCGCGCCGGCGCCCGCGATCGTGTCGGCGATGGTGGTGATCGATGGAGACCGGAGGTAGACGTCGGCCGCTTCGATCGCGATCTCGGCCGCGCCCGACACGGCGATGCCCGCGGTCGCGGCGGCCATCGCGGCCGCGTCGTTGACGCCGTCGCCGACCATGACGACCGGACCGCGCTTGCGCGCCGCGCGGACCGCAGCGACCTTGCCCTCGGGTGACGTGTTGCCGATGCACTGGGCAGGGGGAAGACCGAGCGCGGCTCCGACGCGCCGGACCACGCGGGCGTCGTCGCCCGAGAGGATCTCGACGCGCCAGCCGAGCGCCATCACCTGGCCGAGGGCCGGGCCGGCGTCGTCGCGGATCGGATCCGCGAGGCCCGCGACGGCGACCGCCACTCCGTCGACGGCGACGACGATCGGCGTCTCGCCGCGCTCGGCGAGCTCGGCGATCCACGACTCGATCGCGCTCGGCAGCTGGCGGCGCTCGACCGCGATCGATGCGCGGACCCACGGCGGCGAGCCGACGACGACGAGGCGACCGTCGACGAGACCGGCGATCCCGCGACCGAGCTCCTCGCGCACGTTCGTCGCGGTGCGGATCGGTGGCGCGTAGGCGCGGAGCGCGCGCGCGATCGGGTGATCGCTGCCGGCCTCGACGGCGCTCGCGAGCGCCGCGGCGTCGACGTCACCTCGCCACGTGACCACCGCGAGCTTGCCGGCGGTCAGCGTGCCGGTCTTGTCGACGAGGATCGTGCCCGGCGTGGCGAGGCGCTCGAGCGCGTCCGCACCCTTGACCAGGATGCCGCGGCGAGCCGCGCGTCCGAGCGCGACCGTGACCGCGAGCGGCGTCGCGAGGGCGAGCGCGCACGGGCACGTCACGACGAGCAGCGCCATCGCGTGCTCGGCGCCGATCGAGACCGATGCGAGCAGCGACCACATCACGAACGTCGCGAGCGCGACCGTCGTGATCACCGCGACGAAGCGCCCCGCGATCTTGTCGACGAGCCGCTCGATCGGCGACTTGCGCGACGACATCGCCTCGATGGTCGCGACGAGCTTGCCGACGCGCGTCGTCTCGCCGACCGCCGTCGCGCGCACCACGATCGGCGCGGCCACGTTGGCCGTTCCCGCGTGGACCGTGTCGCCGGGCTTGACCTCGACGGGGTTCGACTCGCCCGTCAGGAGGCCGACGTCGAGCGCCGAGGTGCCCTCGACGATCTCGCCGTCGACGGGGCTCACCTCGCCGACCCGCACGGCGATCAGATCGCCCGGCACGATCGCCTCGATCGCGACATCGACGACACCGGTCGCCTCGACGCGATGCGCGCGCGTCGGCGTCAGCGACAGCAGCAGCTCCGCCGCGCTCGATGCGCGCCGCTGGTGCCGCAGCACGATCCAGCGCGACACGAGGAGCAAGAACACGAGCATCGCGATGCTGTCGAAGTAGATCTCGCCGACACCGCGGATCACGTTCGCGGTGCCCCAGCCGAGCCCCGCCGCGATGCCGATCGACAGCGGCAGGTCGAGGTGCAGCCGGCGCGCGCGCAAGGCACCGATCGCCGTCGCGAAGAACGGTGACGCCGCGTAGCCGAGCCCGGGCACGGCGACGAACATCGAGATCCAGCGGAACATCGTCGTGTCGCGCGACGACATCCCGCCGAACAGGCCGGCGTAGAGCGCGATCGCGAGCAGCATGATGTTGCCGAGCGCGGCGCCGGCGACGCCGAGCTTCACGAGCAGCGCGCGATCCTCCGCGCGCCGCTGCCGCTCGCGGTCCAGGCCGCGATACGGATGCGGCACGTGTCCGATGCGATCGAGGTAGCGCGCGACCGAGGACAGCGTCGTCGTGTCGGGATCCCACGTGACATCCGCGCGGCTGCGGCCCATGTCGACGCGGACCTCGCTCACGCCGCGCAAGCACCGTGGTGCGCTCTCGACGAGCCACACGCACGCGGTGCAGCGAAGATCCTCGAGGTAGAGCGCGGTGCGCGCGAGGCCGTCCGCGCCGACGGTGACGTGGACGCGCTGGAACGCGGAGTCGTCGAGCTCGCCGTACGTGCGATCGGTGGTGTTCGCCGGGGCGGGCGCGATCGCATCCTCGCGGCGCAGATCGTAGAAGCGCTCGAGGCCGTGCTCGGCGATCGCCGCGTGCACGACCTCGCAGCCCGCGCAGCAGAACGACTGCGCATCGGCGCTCACGCGACCCTCGGGCACGGGCAGCCCGCAGTGCGTGCACGCGACGCTCGCCGCGCGAACGACGGCGCTCACTTCGTCACCTCGTGGCACGACGGCCGCGTCACCTGCTGCGCGCCCGCGTCGTTCCACCGCATCGCGAGCGTGCCGAGCCCGAGCGCGATCAGTGTCACCGCCGTCACCGTCGGCATCCGCCGGCGCAGGCGATCGACGATCGGACCCGCGAGCGCGAGGAGCCCCGTCATCGCGGGCACCGTACCGAGCCAGAACACCGCCATCACCGCCGCACCGAACACCACGCTGCCGGTCCCGGCCGCCGACACGACGAACGCCCACAGCCACCCGCACGGCACGAGCCCGGTCAGCGCGCCCGCGATCCACGCGCGCACCGCCGGACGCCGTCCGCGCAGTCGAACCAACCCGCGAGCGAAGGCTGCACCCTCCGCTCGCCGAGGCGTCCACCACGACCGCGCGATCGCGATCGTGCGAATGCCCCACCCGACGATGATCGCACCCGCGAGGATCGTCGCCGCGTGCTGGATGCTCCCGAGGCGACCCGCGAGGTTGACCGCGCCGCCGACGAGCCCGGCCAGCGCGCCGAGCACGACGTAGGTCAGCAGGCGCCCGAGCGCGTGAACCAGCGCGAGCCGCAGCGAGTGCTCGCCGACGAGCCCGACGAGCGGCCCGCACATCGCGAGGCAGTGGAGGCTGCCCGCGAGGCTGCTGACGAAGATCGTCGCGAGGATCGCGGTCATGCCCCACACCTCGTCGCGATCGACTCGCGGGTGGCGAGGATCGTGGTCACCGCGTGCCCTCGGTGGCAACCGCGTCGTCGCCCGCGATCGAGGTCGCGACGGTCGTCTCCGTCGCGGGTGGCATCGTCGGGATGCGCGACATCCGCATCGCGGTGCGCGAGATCGCCGGCAGATCCGCGACGAGATCCGCCGTGGTCCGCGACATTCGCATCGACCCGTGCGCCGGGCTCGTCAGGTCGGACGCCGGCTGTGACACCGCGTCGTTCACGGGGCCTCCGTGCTCACCGTCACCGGCATCGTGAATCGATCCGTGCCGCGCTCGACGGTGATCGTCAGATCGTGGATCCCCACCGCGGGCGCCGGCGGCGCCGCCCGGTACGTTCCCTGCCCGACCGCGACGAGCGCGACCTCGATGGGCCTCTCCGCGTGAGCACGCGCGTATCCCGAGACGCGTACGATGGCGCCGTCGAGCGGCTTCGCGTTCGCGTCTCGCACCGTGACCTCGATGCGGTCGCGCGAGAGCGCGGCGCCGGCGGACCAGCCGAGCTCGCGATTGCGTGCTGCCTGGTCGATCGCGTCGTCGTAGTGCGCGGCGCGCTCGTAGTAGTCGGGCACGATGCCCGGGCTCGTCGCGCTCGCGACGGTCGCGAGGATCACCATCGCGACGATGTTTCCAACCAGCAGACCTACGATCGCGAGGATCCACTTCGTGGCAGCGCTCATCGCGCACCTCCTTCGGGTCCGAGCAGCGTGACCTCGAGAACGCGGGCGAACCCGCGATCGTCGGCGACGCGCAGGGTCACCTTGCGCTTGCCGCCCACGTACGTCTCGCGCGGAGCGTCGACGAACAGCGGAATCTCCATCGACTTGCGCCCCTTCACGTCGAACACGAGCGCGCCCGCGCGCAGCTTCGCGTCCGTGGCGCCGTGCAGCGAGATCGAGTAGTGCCGGGTCTCGTCGCTCTCGTTCTCGAGCTTGAGCCGCACCTGCGACGCGATCATTCCGTCGGGCAACTCGACGAAGGTCGGCCCCTGGATGCGATCGATCCACACCTTCGCGCTCTCGCGGGTGCTGACGCTCCACACGAGCATCGCGCTCACGAACGCGAGCAGCATTGGGTAGACGATCGTTCGCGGGCGCGCGAGCTTCTTCGGCTTGCCCGCGAGGATGTCCTGCGACGTGTAGCCGATCAGGTGGCGAGGCTTCTCGAGCTTGTCCATCACCGTGTCGCAGGCGTCGATGCACTGCGCGCAGCCGATGCACTCCATCTGGAGGCCCTGGCGGATATCGATTCCCGTCGGGCACACCGCGACGCACGCGCCGCAATCGACGCAGTCGCCGCGCTGCTCACCGACCACCGGCAGCTTCTTCTTCGGCTTGCCGCGTGGCTCGCCGCGCTTCGCGTCGTAGCCGACGATCAGC
This sequence comes from uncultured Kofleriaceae bacterium, assembly GCA_964617845.1. Classification (GTDB taxonomy): domain Bacteria; phylum Myxococcota_A; class Polyangia; order Haliangiales; family Haliangiaceae; genus JABFXX01. The sequence goes on from CAZUAR010000023.1 coordinate 120,524, forward strand.
GACTGCTTGTCGAGCAGCACGGTCTGCAGGCGACCGTACGGACACGCGACGATGCAGGTCTGCTCGCGAAAGTACGCGAAGTCGAACATCATCAGCGCGGTCACGCCGAGGACCAGCGTGAATCCGCCGATGTGCTGCATCGGCGACTCGAACACCCAGCGCGAGAGCCGCTCGGTGCCGACGAAGTACGCGAGGAAGATGTTCGCGATGGCGAACGCGATGACGAGATAGATCGCCCACTTCAGGACGCGGCGCGGATGCAGACCTCGGGTGGTATCGAGCTTCCGCCGCTGCGCCGGCGAACCCTCGAGCCAGCGCTCGATCGGGCGGAACACGTGCTCGAGGTAGACGGTCTGCGGACAGCCCCAGCCGCACCACACGCGCCCGAACAGCGCGGTCACGAGGAACACCGTCAGCACGACCGTGAGCCCGAGCAGCATGAGCACGAAGCCATCGCTCGGCTTGAACACGAGACCGAACACCGACAGCTCGCGCGACACGAAGTCGACGAGCAGCGCCGGACGGCCTCCGATACGGATGAACGGTAGCGCGACGAACAGCGCGATCAACGCGTAGCCGACGACCTGACGCCGCCGGAGGAAGCGGCCCTTCGCGAGCTTTGGATGGATCCAGAAGCGGCTCCCGTCCTCGTTCAACGTGGAGAGAACGCGCTCGCTTGGCACTTGGGGAGTCATGATGGTTCCTTGCTAGAACTTCTCGACGGGTGAGCCCTGTGGCTCCTTGCCAGCGATGTTCTGCCCTCGCAGCGTCGTGACGTACGCGGCGAGCGCGAGCACATCGGTCTGTGGCAGCTGTTCGCCCCACGCGAGCATCGCCGTGGTCGGAACGCCCTTCGAGATCGTGGTGTAGAGGTCCATCCGCGTCGATCCGTGGATCTGCCGGAGGTCGGTCAGGTTCGGACCGATCAGGCCCTGGCCCTTGTCGGCGTGGCAGCTCGTGCAGCGCTGCGCGAACAGCGCGATGCCGCGCTCCACGGTCTTCGGGTCCTGCGCCGCGTTCGCGATCGTCTGCTCGGAGACGTTCGCTGCTTCCGCCTGCTCGCGGAGCTCGCGCTTTCCGTCGTAGTCGGCGAGCGCGGTCGCGTAGGTCTGAGCCGGCGTCTTGCCCCAGTGTGCGACGTGATAGTAGAAGCCGTAGGCCGCCGCGAACGCGATGCTTCCGGCGAAGATCAGGCTCCACCAGCCCGGCAGCGGGTTGTCGTACTCGCGGATGCCGTCGTACGCGTGCGTCATGAGGCGCGCGTTCTCGGGGCCTTCGTCGGCGAGATCGTGATCGGTGGTAGCGGTATCAACGTTGGCGGTCATCGAGCTTCTCCTCGGCGATCTGCGTCGTCCACGAGCGGCAGGCGTGCACAGGCATCGTGCTCGTCGCGACGGCGCTTGCCGCCGTGGCGGATCGCGACCGCGACGAACACGAGGAAGAACAGGACCAGCGCGAGCTGCGCGTAGTCCGATGGCGTGAGCTTCGAGACGAGCTCGGACATGCGGATCACTTGGCACCTTCCTGCGAGAGACGGATATCGACGCCGAGGCGCTGGAGGTACGCGATCATCGCGATGACCTCCTTGTCGGCCATGCCGTCCGGCCCACCCGCCGCGCGCAGCTTCGCGGCGACTTCATTCGCCTGCGTGCGCGCGAGCCCCGCCGCGTCGTCGAGCGCGGCCTTTCCGTACGGCACGCCGAGCATCGCCATCGCGTCGATCCGGTTCTGGATCACGTCGAAGTCGATCGTGTCGCGCAGCATGTGGCCGTACGGCGGCATCACCGAGCCAGGCGAGGTCGCGCGTGGATCTTCGAGGTGGCGCAGGTGCCACAGCTCGTCGCGGCGACCACCCTCGCGCGCGAGGTCGGGCCCCGTGCGCTTGCTGCCCCACTGGAAGGGGTGGTCGTAGACGAACTCGCCAGCCTTCGAGTACTCCGCCGGCTTTCCGTTCGCGCCGTAGCGCACCGTCTCGTCGATGAACGGACGGAGCATCTGCGAGTGGCAGTTGTAGCAACCCTCCGCGATGTACATGTCGCGGCCGTAGAGCTCGAGCGGCGTGTACGGCTTCACGGTCTTGATGCGCGGCACGTTGTCCGCGATCAAGAACGTCGGGACGATCTCGAACGCGGAGGCGACAACAACCGCGAGGATCGTCAGCGCGGTGAACAGCGCCGGCAGACCTTCCCACTTGCGGTGCCAGTGCACCGGCACGTGCGCCTCGCGCTCGAGGATGCGCTTCTCCTTCTCGGCGACCTTCGCCGCGCGGATCATCGGCGGAACGTCCACCTCGATCTCGGTGTACTGCGACGGACGCGACTTCCACGTCTTGTAGATGTTGTAGGCGCCGAGCACGATGCCGGCGACGTAGAGCGATCCGCCGAGCGCGCGCACCCAGTACATCGGGATCAGGCGCGTCACCGTCTCGAGGAAGTCGGGGTACTGCAGGCGACCGGTCTCGTCGAACGCGCGCCACATCAGGCCCTGCGAGATGCCCGCGGCCCACATCGACACGACGTAGAGCACGATGCCGATCGTCGCGATCCAGAAGTGCGTCGTGACGAGCTTCTTCGAGTGGATCTGCGTCTGGAACAGGCGCGGGACGAGCCAGTAGATCATTCCGAAGACCATGAAACCGACCCAGCCGAGCGCGCCGCCGTGGACGTGGGCGATGTTCCAGTCGGTGTAGTGCGACAGTGCGTTGACGCTCTTCACCGAGAGCATCGGCCCCTCGAACGTCGACATTCCGTAGAACGTGATCGCGACGACGAAGAACTTGAGGACCGGATCCTCGGCGACCTTGTTCCACGCGCCGCGCAGCGTGAGCAGGCCGTTGATCATGCCGCCCCACGACGGCATCCACAGCATCACGCTGAACACCATGCCGAGCGTCGAGGCCCACTGCGGCAACGCGGTGTAGTGCAGGTGGTGCGGGCCCGCCCAGATGTAGATGAAGACGAGCGACCAGAAGTGGAGGATCGACAGCCGGTAGCTGAACACCGGGCGATCAGCCGCCTTCGGCAGGAAGTAGTACATGAGGCCGAGGAACGGCGTGGTGAGGAAGAACGCGACCGCGTTGTGCCCGTACCACCACTGCATGAACGCATCCTCGACGCCGGCGTAGATCGAGTAGCTCTTGAACAGCCCCGACGGGATCACGAGGTTGTTGAAGATGTGGAGGATGGCGACGGTGACGATCGTCGCGATATAGAACCACAGCGCGACGTACAGGTGCTTCTCGCGGCGGTTGCGCACCATCGCGAAGAAGTTCACGGCGAACGTCACCCACACGACCGCGATCGCGATGTCGATCGGCCACTCGAGCTCGGCGTACTCCTTACCCTGCGTGAACCCCAAGGGCAGCGTGATCGCCGCGGCGGCGATGATCGCCTGCCAGCCCCAGAAGTGCAGCTTCGAGAGCCGCGCGAGCGGCCGCGCCTTGAGCAGCCGCTGCGACGAGTAGTAGACCGCCGCGAAGATCGCGTTGCCCGCGAATGCGAAGATCACCGCGTTCGTGTGCAGTGGGCGGAGCCGGCCGAACGTGAAGTACGGTCCGATGTTCAGGCTGGGCAGCGCCAGCTGGAGCGCGCACCACAACCCGACCAGGGTTCCGACCGCGCCCCACACGATCGTCGCGGTGACGAACTTGCGAACGATCGCGTCGTCATATCGAAGAGTCTCGTTGGCCATCGCCGCGGTGCATCGCAACCTCCGTGCCCGCCCCGCGCGGCATTTGCGCGGGAAGAATGCGCAAGCCTTGCGTTCAGCCCTGCGGGCCGTGCAGTTGCTGCGTTCGCAGCACCTTCGAGGTGAGCAAGTAGCGCTCTTCGGCGTCGAGGTGTGCGCGAAGCGTCTCGAGCACGTCGCGCAAACCCGCCGTCGTCGGTGAGGACAGACGGGCGGTCACCGTACGGTGCTCGTTGATATGGTCCTCGACCATCCGCTCGACGCGCACCGATCCGTGGCTGTCGTGAGCGAGCAGCACGGGACGGAGGAGCCTCTCCTCGAACTTGTTGTGCGTGTCGAAGGCGATGCGCAGCTTCGCGATCTCGCGCAGCAACGGCTCGGGATCCGTCCCTGGCAGATCGTCGAGCGCGTCTGCGAGCTCCTCGCAGTGATCCATGATGAGCCGCAGCTTGTCGTGCTGATCGATGAGCTCGGCGAGTGCAGTCGTCTGGACGTGATGCATGGTTGCCTCTCAGATGGTGGAAGAGAACCTCTGGACCTTCTCGCCGACGTAATAGCGATCGAACAGCATGCAGACATTGCGGACGAGCATCTTGCCCATCTCGGTGGTGGTGATGCGGTGGTCGTCCCGGTCGAAGCGCGCCAGGTCCGTGTGACCGGCGAGCGCCGCGAGCTCCGGCTCGAAGTACGTCTCGGCGTCGATGCCGAGCTCGATGCCGAGTGCGTCGAGGTCGACCTCGCCGTTGCACATCAGCGTGCTGATCAGCGAGCGGCGTGCGCGGTCGTCGACGTCGAGCACGCAGCCGCGATGGATCGGCAGTTCGCGCGCCGCGATCGCCTTCTCCCACGGCGCGAGGCTCGGGTGGTTCTGCCAGTACATGTGCGGCGTGCACGAGATCGCCGACGTGCCGAACCCGAGGATGCTGTCGGACCGCTTCTCGACGTAGCCCTGGAACGTGCGCGTCAGGCGACGCTCGCGCGCCGCGAGCGCGAGCGACGAATCCGCACGCGCGAAGTGGTCGAGGCCGATCTGGATGTAGCCCGCCGCCGCGAATCGCTCCACGCCCATGAGGAACAGCGTCGCGCGCTCGTAGGTGTCGAGGACGCGCCCCGCTCTCTCGACGATGCGCTGGTGCGGCAGCTTGTCGGGGAGATGCGCGTAGCCGAACAGCGCGACGCGATCGGGAGCGAGATCGATGACCGCGTCGAGCGTCTTCCCGAACGAGGCCGGCGTCTGCCGGGGCAGGCCGTAGACGACGTCGATGTTGATGTCCTGGAGGCCAGCCGCGCGTGCGCGATCGACGATCCACTTCGTCTGCACGACGGTCTGATGGCGGCGAATCGCGTCCTGCACCCGCTCGTCGAAGTCCTGCACCCCGACGCTCATCGAGTTGAACTTCAGCTCGCCCAGCGTCTCGAGCTGCGCGGTCGTGGTGGTCCGCGGATCGAGCTCGATCGATCGCCGCGCGTCGGGCAGCATCGGGAAGTAGCGCTCGGTGGCCTCGAGGAGCCGGCGCAGGAGGCGCGGCGGGAGGAAGTTCGGCGAGCCGCCGCCGAGCGCGATCTCCGCGACCGGGGCGACGACATGGCCCCGGGCCACGAGCGCCATCTCGGTCAGCAAGTGCTCGACATACCCGTCACCGCGGCTCTCGTCACGCGTCGGGATGACGTTGCACCCGCAGTACGCGCACAGGCTGCGGCAGAACGGGACGTGCATGTACAGCGAGATCGGGTTGGGCGACGTCACGACGGACGCGACCTCGCGCGTCACCAGCTCTGCATCGATCGGCCCGAACTCGGTGGCGGGTGGATAGCTCGTATAGCGAGGGCCCCGGCTCGCGTGTTCGGCCAGGCATGCGGCCACGTTCTGTTCGGCGTCCATCCCTGCGACTCAGCGCAAGCCGTGTGCCCGTGGCGACTTGGGCATTCGCGCAATTCGTGCGCGAGGCGTTCGCTACCCCAGTGGCGACCGCATGCTTTGCGCAGGCGGTCCCCCCCGGAGCCGGCACGTAACGTGCTGACCACGAGGGCCATATGACTCCGTCGAACACGGCCACCTTCAACGTCTTCTTGCAGATCGTGGTGTGGACCGCGATCTCGGTCGGATTGATCATGGCTCTCGCGGTCGTGATCATGTGATGCCGCCGTCGCCGACCAGCCTCGTCACCATCGGTGCGCGACATCGCGAGCTCTCCCTCGTGGAGCTCCAGGGCGCGTGTCACCATCGGATCCGCGACCACCTCGCGCTTGCCCGGCGGCTGGCCACCGAGGTCGGCCATTCGCCCGAGGACGTGCGCGAGACCGCCCAGCGCATTCATCGCTACTTCTCGATCGCGTTGCCGCTGCATATCGCCGACGAGGACTGCTCGATCGCCCCGAGGCTTCGCACCACCAGCACGGTGGTGTCCGTCACCCTCGAGGTCCTCGCCGTGCAGCACGAGACGTATCAGCCGCTCGTCGACTGGCTGCTCTCGCTGCTCGACCGCGTCGTCGACAGGCCCGACGACATCGCGGCAGCACAGCGGATGATCGGTCAGACGCTGGACCTGCTCGAGTCGCAGCTCCTGACGCATCTCGAGCTCGAGGAGCAGGCCGTGTTCCCCGCGCTCGAGCGGCTGCCGCTCGACAAGCAGCTCGACATCGTGCGCGAGATGCGTCGCCGTCGCGAGGTCTAGCAGTGGCGCGACCCTTGCTCGTCCTTCGCGTATGCCTGAGCTCAATGCAGCTACTCTCGCGCGGGACGTGATGATCCGAGACATGATCGTCGTCAGCCCCGACACGCCCCTCATCGACATTCACCGCCTGTTCGTCGAGGAAGAGATCCACGGTGCGCCTGTGGTCAACGAGCAGGACCAGGTCGTCGGGGTCGTCTCGACGCTCGACCTGCTGCGCGCGATCCAGGAACAAGCAGAGGACGTCGCCGGATCGTCGACCTACTACCAGGACGGGCTGCCATCGCTCGGCGTCGACTGGACCGAGCTCGCCGGCGACTCGGAGGAGCGCGTGAAGAACCTCACCGCATCCGACGTGATGACGCGCGAGCTCGTTCGCGTGTCTCCCGAGGCGAGCCTCGCCGAGGTCGCTCGCACCATGCTGAAGCAGCACGTCCACCGCGTCCTCGTCGTCGCGCAGGGCAACCTCGTCGGCGTGATCACGACGTACGACCTGCTGCGCGTGCTGGCAGGTCAGGTGCCCGAGACGCGCGAACGCACCGGCTTCGCGCGCTAGACGGGCTCGTCCTCCCAGCGCTTCATCATCTTGTACAGTCCGACGAACATGCCGGACGTCAAGAAGACGAAGCACGCGAGCGCGACGTAGGACGCGAGGCCCGTGTCACCCGTCGCGGTGAGCGCCATGAGGCCGATGGCCATGAGGGCCGGAAGGAAGATGAGCGCGAAGACGGTCGCCATATGCGCTCGAGCGATTGCGTCGCTCGTGCCAGCGCATCCCGACGACGAACGGCCGAAACTGCGCAAAGCCTGCGTCCTCTTGGAGCAGGCCTGCAATCAGCGCGCGTTCACTCAGGCGAGCGGCCAGTCGGTCGGCCGCTTGATCACCTGCTGGTCGATGTACACGTAGCGATGCGGCGGATGATACGGGTGCCGCTCGTGCTCGTACGGCGTGACCTGCGCGAGCGCGACGTCGGGATATGTCTTCGCGCGCGCGACGACGACCGCGCAGTGCGCCTCGCGGACGATTCGCTCCGACACCGAGCCGAGGACGATGCGCTCGACGCCGGTCTTGCCATGCGAGCCGATGAGGATCATGTCCGCACCGACCTCGCGGGCGAGATGGAGGATCTGGTCGGCCGCCTTGCCGATCCGCGCGTGAACGTAGAACTGCACCTCGCTCGCCGTCTTGCGTCCCGCGAAGCCCTCGACGAGCCGCGTCTTGACGATCTCCTGCAAGCGTTCCGCGTAGATGTAGTCGACGTGCTCCGTCGGTGCGATCGGAAAGCCGTTGCGAGCGTCGATCGCGACGACGACGTGCAGTACGTGCTGCGGCGCGCGACACGCGATCTCGATGCCACGCAGAAGTGCTTCCTCCGCGCTCGGGGTGAAGTCGTAGGCGATGACGACTTGTACCGGTGCGGGCTTGGGGTCGGGGTCGATCATAGAAGTCTCCTCGTTACATGGTCGCGCGTTGAAGAACGTCACCGAGCGCGCGGAGTGCGTCGCACGATGTGAAGATGCCCTGGACGCCATGGCCGCCGAGGACGACCACGCAGTCGAGCTTGTCGGTTGCCATGGTCTCCGCTACCTCGTCGAGCGAGGCCTCGCCCCACACGCAGGTCGGCGACGTCAGCACCCGAGATACCTCGATGTTCTCGAGGTGCACGCCGGGAACAGCGGCGACGATGCGCACGTCGTTCTGGCTGATGATGCCGAGCAGCTTGTCGCCCTCCATCACCGGTAGATGACGGATGTCGTGCTGCTGCATCAGAGCGCGGGCTTCCTCGAGCGAGGCTGTCGACGGGATTCGATAGGGTTCGCGGGTCATGAAGCGCGAAACCGACGGCATCAACATGCATCGGTGTGATTGCAGCCCACGTGCCTGGCCGTCCGGCGGCACATCGCGCAGATCACGCGTGCGAGCGATGGGCGCGCGCAATTCTTGCGAAGGCTCTGTCCGGTGACGCGTGTGGGGCTGGACCGCCGAATGCACCACGCACGAGCATGCGTGGATCGTTCGTGCTCGCCTCGCTCGTCGCTGTCACGTCGCTGACGGACGCAGCTCCCTCGCGCGACAAGCCCCCGGAGCAACGCTTCGAGGAGGGCATGCTGCTGCGGTTCCACATGCACGAGAACTACGGGGTCGTGCGCGGGATCGAGCGCCTCTTGCTGCGCGGGCGGCTCGAGGATGCCAAGCCCCTGGCCGCCGCGATCGGTGAAGCGCCCGACGAGCCCGGGATGTCGGCGTACGCGAAGCACTTCGCGGAGATCCGCCAGCGCGCGCTCGACCTGTCGCGCGCGAAATCCGTCGACGATGCGTTCCGTCTCGAGGGCAAGCTCGTCCTCGCATGCGCGACGTGTCACGCGGAGGTCGGTGTCGTCCCCGAGCCATCGAGTGTCCCGCTGCCTCCGGATCGCAACACGCTGGAGGCTCGGATGTCGCGCCACCTGTGGGCCGCCGATCGGCTGTGGATGGGGATCGTCGCCGACTCGCAAGCGGACTGGTCGAGCGGTCTCGACGTGCTCGCCGGTGGATCGCGCATGTGGCCGGAGCTCGACGCTGCGCGGGCGCCGTTCGCGAAGCAGATGCAGCGCACGGCCGAGACGGCTCGACGCGTGAAGGCCCCGGCGCTCGCCGCTCGCGCGACGACCTACGGCGAGTTGCTGACGACGTGCGCGAGCTGTCACACGGCGCGGTGACGGCCCGATCGTTGCTTCGCCACCAGGCATGCGTGCAGATCGCCCTCCTCGCTGGCTCGTCGCAGGAACCTCGATCCTCGCGGTCCTGATCGCGATCGCCTCGCTGGCGGGGATCTGGGAGCCGTCTGTCTACGCGAAGGAGACCGCGAGCTGGGGAACGCAGGGACTCGGTCAGGACGTCGTCGATCTGCTCGTCATCGTGCCGATCTTGCTCGGCTGCGCGTGGGGCGTGGCGCGCGAATCCCGCGTTGCGCTGGTCGTCCTCGCCGGCGTCCTGATCTACGTCGTGTACTCGTTCCTGCTCTATGCGCTCGCGATGCACTTCAACGCGCTGTTCCTCGTGTACTGCGCGGTGCTGGGCGTCGCGTTCTACTCGCTCGTCGACGTCGGGCTCTACCTCGCCATCCAGAACGGACGGCTCTGGTTCGCGCCGACCCTGCGGCGGTCTCGAACCGTCGGCTGGTTTTTGATCGCCATCGCCGGCGTGTTCTATCTGCTCTGGCTGTCGTCCGTGATCCCGGCGCTCCTCGACGGTGTTGCTCCCGCGGAGCTCGCCGAGGCAGGGCTCGTCACCAACCCGGTCCACGTCCTCGATCTCGCGCTCGCCTTGCCCGCGATGGCGATCGCCGGCCTCCTGATCCTGGCCCGCCGTCCCGCCGGCTTCTTGCTCGCGCCGATCATGCTCGCCTTCGGCGCGGCGATGTCGACGGCGCTCGTCGGCATGAACATCGCGATGTATCGCAGTGGGCTTCCGGCCGAGCCGGCCGTCGCGGTCGCGATGGCGGTCGTCGCACTCGCGAACATCGTGCTGCTCGCAGGCTACCTGCGGCAGATGCGACCGGCTCGCCCGATCGGATGGCTCGACAAACCGCATCGACTGTGAGGTCCCCATGACCCGACACGACTATCCACTGTCCCTGTCCGCTGCCCTCGTCGCGCTCGCGGCGCTGCTCTCGGGGCCGATCGGGTTCGGGCTGACCCTGCTCCGCCCGCAGCCTGCGTGGGAGAGCCCGGAGCTGTTCCTCGCGAGCTCGCATCCACTCCAGCAGCTGCCGTACTGGTTCGGCTTTCTCCTGATCGTCGCGTGCGTGATGTTCTTCGCGCGCGCGGCCGCGCTCGTGTTCGCCACGCACCCGACGCGCGCGTTGTTCGCGCTGGTCCTCGTCGGGATCTACGGCGCGATCATCGCGATCAACTACGCGCTCCAGGCCGTGTACGTCCCCCAGCTCGTCCGCGACGGGAACGCAGCGGTGCAGTACGTGACGATGGTCAACGGACGCGCGCCGACGTGGATCCTCGAGATGTTCGGCTACGCGTTCCTCGGGCTCGGCACGCTGATCCTCGCGCCGGCGTTCCGATCGACTCCTCGCGGGACGTGGATCCGCCGCATGTTCGTCGCGAACGGCATCCTCAGCGTCGCCGGTGCCGTCGTGATCGCCGGAAACCTCGCGTGGGTGATGACCGTGCCGGGGCTCATCGCCTACTTCGCCTGGAACGGGCTGTTCATCGCGATGATGGTCCTCGTCGCGATCGAGTACCGGCCCCTCCACGCCGCGTGAATCAACGCGAGGCGCCGACGCGCTGCGCGAACACCTCCCACCACGGCTGCGGCCACGCCACGTGGTGCTTCGGCTCGTACCCGAGCTCGCGACGAGCACGCGTTCCGTCGACGACGCCGCCGAAGTGGAAGCGCCGGAGGTTGATGTCGTAGCGGAACTCGAGGCCCGTCACGCTCCCGCGCAGCTGGTAGAGAGGAGCCATCAGCGGGCCCGGGACCGGGATGTCGAGCCGGCGACTCTCCATGATCGCGCGCGACAGCGGCAGCGTGTCCGCGCCGGGGATGTTGAACACGCCGACCGCATCCGAGGCGAGCGCGGCGACGGCGGCGGCGACCGCGTCGTCGAGAGAGAGCACGTTGATCATCGGATCGAAGCCGAGCGGACGGAGGCACACGCGCGACTGCACGTAGTCCCAGAGCTGGCTGCCGATGTTCGGCGCGAAGATCTCCGCATAGCGCAGCACCGCGATCGAGAGCGAGCCACCGAAGTGGGCGCACACGTCGAGGTCGGCCTCGACCCGATCGCGCACCCACTGCGAGCTCGTCGGCTCGAAGTCGAGCGCCTCGGACTCGTCGACCATGTTCGCCGTCCGGTGATCGAACCGATACACCTCGGCGAAGCTGCGATACACGAACCGATAGATCGTCGGGTGCTCGAGGCACGCGCGCAGCAGCTCGCGAGTGGACTCGACGTTCTGTCGATGCACCGCTCGCCCGCGATCGTACGCGCGGCGGTGATGGATGCCGTGGAGGACGCGGTCGATCCCGAGCTGGCGAGCCTCGCCCCAGACCAGATCGTGAACAGCCCGCGGACGCGTCAGATCGATGACGCGGTAGACGAGGCGGGGATCCGGTGCCGGCGGCTCCTGTCCACTCGCGCCGACGGCGAGCACGAGCGACACGTCGTCGCGGGCGAGCAGCGCGGCGATCACCGCGCGGCCCAGAGGAGCGTTGGCACCGGTGATCATCACTTTCATCGGAAGAGCCCCCGGCGGACCATGCGCGCGTCCGCGATCTGTTGTTCGAGCGCCGAGCAGGTCTCGGCCGCGACCGCCGCCACGGCGATCGGATCGTCGGCGTCGCGTGGAGAGAGGTCGAAGCGAAGCGGCGAGCCGTACTGGATCTCGTAGTGCACCGGCAACGGCACCGGTGACAGCGGGATCGGGAGATACGGCGCTCCGAACACCTTGATGCCGAGCTTGGTCACCACGGGCCAGCTCTCCTCGGCGCCGAGGATCGCGACCGGAATGATCGTGGCGCGATACCGGATCGCGAGCTCCGCGAACCCGACGCTCCAGTTCTGGAGGATGTAGCGATCGCGAAACCGCTTCGCGGGTCCACTCACGCCTTCGGGGAAGATCACGAGGAGCTCGCCGCGCTCGAGCAGCCGGCGAACGTTGGGCCGCGTGCCGCTGACCACGCCCATGCGCGCGAACAGCGTGCTCACCAGCGGAAACCTCGGAACGAACAGATCGGCGATCGGCCGTGGGATGCGCGTGGGCTTGCTGTTGATCAGCACGTCGAGGCACAGCACCGCAGCGTCGACGGGCAGGACGCCGGCGTGGTTCCCGACGAGGATCACCGGGCCGTCGGGGATCCGGAACACGCCCGAGGATCGGACGCGGAAGTAGCGGTCGTAGATCGGGCGCGCCGCGGCCACGGCGCTCGCCAGCACGGGCGGATGAAGCCCGAACACGTCGTAGCCGTAGCCGGCGTCGTGGAACGCCGCTTCGCGAAGGATCCGTTCGCGCAGCTCCATGACGTTCAGCCCAGCAACCCCCGCACCAATCCCTACCCGCAGGAACGCGCAACGAGCGCGCGAGGTACCATCGCCGGCGCAAGGCGTGCGCGATCGCGACCCGCACCTGTGGGCACACCCGTTGCTGCGCTCGGGTGCATGAGCTCCACGCGCCCACTCCACGTCCTGGTTGCATACGGCTCGAAGCGCGAAGGGACCGTCGGGATCGCGCAGGCGATCGCACGGACGTTGCGCGAACGCGGCTTCGCGGTCGACTGCCGCTCCGCAGACAACGTCGACGACGTCGGCGAGTACGACGCGTTCGTCGTTGGTGGATCGCTCTACATGTTCCGCTGGCACCGCGCCGCACGGAGCTTCGTGGCGCGATTCGTTCCGGCGCTGCGCGAGCGCCCGGTGTGGTTCTTCTCGAGTGGCCCGCTCGATGACTCCGCGACGAAGCATGCGATCCCACCTGTGCGCGGCGTCGATCGGCTGATGAAGCGCGTCAAGGCGCGCGGACACATCACGTTCGGCGGCCGCCTCACGCCCGACGCCACCGGCTTCATCGCGTCGGCGATGGCGAAGAAGACCGCGGGCGACTGGCGTGACTGGGACCAGATCCGCACCTGGGCCGATCACATCGCCGACGATCTGCAGACCGCGCCTCGCGCCGAGGCTCGTCCCGTGTACGCGCCGGCGCGATGGGCGCTCGCGACGCTGTGCTTCGTGGTCGGCATCGCGGCGGTGTTCGGCGGGCTCGGGCTCGCGCTTCGTCCCGACGGCAGCCTCCTCCGGATCCCGGTCTCGTATCTCGAGCACTCGGGGTTCGAGAGCTTCCTCGTTCCCGGGCTGCTGCTGTTCGGCATGATCGGCATCGGTCACCTCGCCGTCGGCTGGCTCGTGCTTCGTCACTCGGAGCACGCCGACCTGGCGGCGCTGGTCGCCGGCGGAGTCCTGACGACGTGGATCGTCGCGGAGATGGTGCTCCTTCGCACGCTGAACGCGCTGCACGTCGGAACGCTCGTGGTCTCCGCCCTGATCATCGCCGAGGCGCTGCGGCGACTCTCGTCGTACAAACCACCAACCGAGGCGACCTCGTGAAGTCCCGCAAGATCCTCTGCCCGGTCGACTTCTCGCCGGCATCGATGCACGCGCTGCACATGGCCATCGAGATCGCGAAGGACTCGCAGTGCGAGCTCGTGATCGCGCACGCGTGGCACCTGCCGGCGCTCTACTACAGCGAGCTCGCGTTCTCGTCGGATGTCGATCAACAGATCGTCGAGACGGCCGAGGCAGAGCTCGCCGGTGCGCTCCGCGGCGCACGCGCCACGGGGATCGACAAGGTGTCGACCCTGCTGCTTCACGGCATCCCCGCCGACAAGATCATCCAGACGCTCGAGGCCGACCCCGACTACGACCTCGTCGTCATCGGCGCCAACGGCCGCAGCGGCCTCGCGCGCGTCCTCATGGGAAGCGTCGCCGAGAAGATCGTTCGCCGCGCACCGTGCAGCGTGATGGCGGTCCACCCGACCCATCCGATTCGACCGTTCAAGAACATCCTGTGTCCGATCGACTTCTCGGAGAGCTCGTTCGAGGCGTTCGAGCTCGCGCGACGGATCGCGCACACCGACGCGGGGAGCGTGACGCTCCTCCACGTCCTCGACATGCCGCTCAACTACTCCGGCGATCCGGGAACGAGCCAGCTGCTGAGCGATCTCGACAAGCGAAGCAGCGCCCACCTCGACTCGCTGATCGCGTCGGATACGAGCACCAAGGTCACCAAGCTCACCCGGATCGGCAGTCCGGGTCGCCAGATCCTGGCGCTCCTCGAGAGCGAGCCTCCGTTCGACCTCGTGGTGGTGGGAACGCACGGGCGCACCGGGATCAAGCGCCTCGTTCTCGGCTCGATCGCAGAAAAAATCGTTCGCTACGCGCCGTGCCCGGTCATCGTCGCTCGCAAGCGCTAAGTCAGCCGGCGGCGAAGCGGTCGTTGTCGACGAGCCAACGAACGAGGTCCTTGGTCGAGACGACACCGACGAGGAAGCCGGCCTCCGACATGATCACGACGTGGTGGACGTCCTCGAGTACCATCAGGTTCGCGATCTGCGACGGCGACGCCGACTCGGGAAGCGAGAGCGCGAGCGGCATCATGATGTCTCGTGCTCGCTTCACCGACGGGCGGTGCTCGCGCGACTCGCTCCGCATCGACGCTTCGAGGTGCTCGACCAGGTCGGTCTTCGTCACCATCCCGATCGCGCGGCCCAGCCGGTCGACGATCGGAACACAGCCGATGCGATGCCGGACCACGAGCTCGGTCAGCGCCGACACCTCGAGATCCTCGTAGGCACAGATGACGTCGTTGCTCATGACGTTGCGGGCCCGCATCTCGCTCGCGCGCAGCGGATGCCCCTCCGGCGAGACGTCGGGTGGATTCGGTACCTGTACTCGCTCGACGATCGCCTCACCCGATCGCCCATAGACGAGCGTGCGGCGGAGCTCTCCGTGGTGTCCGATCATGGCTGGGTTCCTTTCGTGCAAGGGTTGCGGCGGAGCGGCGCCGGAACGCAGGTCTTGCGTGTTCACGCGTGGAGCTTCACGTCTCCTCGCCGGATCTCGACGGCCTCCAGGAGCTGCCGCCGCGCGGTGCGAAACGCATCGCTGACCGCGGCGTACGGATCCGCGTGCGTGTCGTCATACGCCGGATCACGCCCGACGACGATCAGACGATCGGGGATGGAGATCTCGAGCCTGACGTGAAACAGCTGTCCGCTCCGCTGCTTGCGATGCGGCCGCGAGATGACGACCGCCGCGCGTGTCATGCGTGGCTCGAGGCGGCACAGTCGATCGGCCCAATCCTGGATCGTGGCCTCCAGCGCGAGGCTTGGCTTCATGTCGCGAAACGTGACGTCGACGGGTAACAGCATGTACGTCGATGGTGCAGGGGTCGCGCCACCGCAGAGAGCGGTGCATGCGCAAGGCTGGCGCGCTTCATGAAGAAGCTGCGTGCATGCTGCCGAAGACCATCCTTGTCCCCACCGACTTCAGCGCGTGCGCGACCGAGGCGCTCGACTACGCGTGCGAGCTCGCGACCAAGCTCGACGCGACGATCCACCTCGTGCACTGCATCGGTCCGTTGTCGTCGGAGATCAACATGGCTCTGACGCAGACCATGCTCGACTCGCTTCGCCACGGCGCGATGCAGGTGATGGAGAGGACCGTGTCCTCGCGACAGGGTGTTCGGTTCGGACGGCCGCAGATCGTCAGCATGGATCCGCGCGACGGCATCCTCGAGGTCGCGCAAGGCCTCGGGCCCGACCTGATCGTCATGGGGACGCACGGCCGGCGCGGGTTCGCGCGACTCGTGCTCGGAAGCGTCGCGGAGCACGTGCTGCGCCGGTCTCCGTGCCCGGTCCTGGTGCTGCGCGGAGTCGAGTCGTGAAGAGGATCTTCGTCGCCCTCGACTCCTCGACGCGCGCGCCGACGGTGCTCGCCGCGGCGTTGCGCCTCGCGCAGCTCGCCGACGCGATGCTCGTCGTCTATCGAGCGATCGGTGTTCCACCCGATATGCCGCGCGAGCTGTTCGAGATGACGGACCTCCGCCTCGAGGACGTCCTGATCCGCAACGCCCGCGAGAGCCTCGCTCGGCTGACCGCCGATGTTCCACCGGAGCGGATCGAGCACATCGTGACCACCTTCGCGACGCCGTGGGACGGCATCTGCCGGGCCGCCCGCGAGTACGACGCGGACCTGATCGTCGTCGGCTCGCACGGCTACGGAGCCATCGATCGCATCCTCGGCACCAACGCCGGCAAGGTCGTCAACCACGCGGACCGCAACGTCCTCGTCGTGCGCACGGTGCTCTGATGTCCGTCTGTGCATGCGACGTGCAGCATGTCGTGCGGCAGATCGTCGTCACGGGAGGACCCGGCGCCGGCAAGACCGCCGCGCTCGAGGTGCTCCAGCGACAAACGTGTAGCCACGTGCAGGTGCTTCCCGAGGCCGCGAGCATCCTGTGGCGTGGAGGCTTCCCGCGCAGTCAAACCACCCCCGGGCGCCGCGCCGTACAGCGCGCGATCGCGCGCCTCCAGGTCGAGCTCCAGCGCCTGGCGATCGAGACCGACAACCCGGCGTTGATCATCTGCGACCGCGGAACGCTCGATGGCCTCGCCTACTGGCCGGGGACACCAACCGAGTACCTCGACGACATCGACACCACGAAGGAGCGAGAGCTCGCTCGCTACGCGACGGTGATCCACCTGCGCCCGCCCTCACGCCGCGATGGCTATGTCCAGACACCATTGCGGCCGGAGACCGCCGAGGAAGCGGCCGCGATCGACGATCGCATCCTCGCCGCGTGGTCCGATCACCCGCGCCGCTTCGTCGTCGACAGCGATGACAACTTCCTGCGCAAGCTCGACCGCGTGCTCGCGCTCGTTCGCGCCGAGATCCCGCCCTGCTGCCGCTGAGCTCAGCGCGTCGCGCGCCGCGATGCCGCCATCTCGAGATCCTTCGCCGCGCGGCGCTGGAGCTCGGGAACGAGCTTGGGATCGCGAACCACGATCGAGACCGTGACTCCGTTCGCATCACCGCGCGCGTCGATCGCGAGCCCCGGGAGATCCAGGGGACAGTCCTCCATGTCCGTCGGCCCGAGCATCATCCACGCGCGGTGGCAGCGCATGAGCGCGAGCAACCGATCGGGTTTGCCCGCGTTCGGCGATAGATAAACGATCACGCCGGTCGCGGTGTTCCAGCCGCCGACGCCGAAGCGTTGCAGCGGCGACATCGTGATCTCCTCGCCGATCAGGCCCGCGCATGCCTCGTCGAACTCCGCGTTTTGCGCCTGCGCCGCGCTGCGATGAACGGCCGCGAGTCGATCGTGATCGGCGGTGTCCCACGAGCGATACCAGACGCCGACGGGCGGATCGGTCGGGCCCGCACTCCGCGTGTCGGGCCACATCGATTGCTGCTTCGCGAGCTCCTCTTGCCGGCGCGCTTCCTCGAAGTGCTCGGTGGCTCGCATGCCGCGCGGTCCGCCGGGATTGCGGACCGGAGGTGTCGAGCCGCACGCGACGAGAAGGAGGAGTGGGAGAGCTCGCTGCATGCATGGACACCGAGCATGCTGCGTGCCGCTTCTCCGTCGCTGGAAGCGCGCAAGCGCTGCGCCCTTCCAGCGCGTCGCTGCAACGTTTGCGGCCGCGCTCGCGAACGCGTCGTCGGGTGCGGGCACGTCGAGTGCACCATCCCCCGACATGGCCGTGCCCGCCGCGAGACTCGACAAGGCACGCGAGTCCGTGATCGCCGCTCATGCGCTGACGAAGCGTTACCGCATGGGCGAGGTCGACGTCGTCGCGCTGCGAGGCGTCGAGCTCGAGCTGTACGAGGGCGAGCTGGTGGTGCTGCTCGGAGCATCGGGCAGCGGTAAGTCGACGCTGCTCAACATCATCGGTGGGCTCGACATTCCGACGAGCGGCACGCTCGGCTACCGAGGGCACGACCTGACGGACGCCGACGAAGCGGCGCTCACGGCCTACCGCCGGCGTCACGTCGGCTTCGTGTTCCAGTTCTACAACCTGCTGCCGAGCCTGACCGCGCGGGAGAACGTCGAGCTCGTCACCGAGATCTCGGACGATCCGATGGACGCGACCGACGCGCTCGAGCTCGTCGGCCTCGGCGAGCGAGTCGATCACTTTCCCGCGCAGCTCTCGGGTGGCGAACAGCAGCGCGTCGCGGTCGCGCGCGCGGTCGCCAAGCGCCCCGACCTCCTGCTGTGCGACGAGCCGACCGGTGCCCTCGACTTCGACACCGGGATTCGCGTGATCGCGGCGATCGAGCGCGTGAACCGCGAGCTCGGGACCACGACGGCGATCATCACGCACAACGCTCCGATCGCCGCGATCGCCGACCGCGTGATCACGCTCGCGGACGGACGCATCGCGAAGGTCGAGACGTTCGCCCAACGCCGCGCGCGCGCGGAGGAGCTGCGCTGGTGAGCGTCCTCGGCACCAAGCTGCGACGGGACCTGTGGCGGCTCAAGGGTCAGGTCGCGACGATCGCGCTCGTCCTCGCGTGCGGGATCATGGCGATGATCATGCTGCGCAGCTCGTACCAGTCGCTGGTCGCGGCGCGCGATCGGTACTACGCGGACTATCGCTTCGCCGACGTGTTCGCTCGCGTGGAGCGCGCCCCGGCCGCCGTCGCCGATCGCCTCGAGCAGATCGAGGGTGTCGCGGTCGCATACGCGCGGATCGTGCGCGAGGTCATGATCCCGATGCCGACCGAGCCGGATCCGGTGAACGGCAGGATCGTCTCGCTCCCCGACGACGGAGAGCCGCCGCTGTGCGCCGTCCACCTGCGCAGCGGCCGCATGCCCGCCGTCGGCGCCGAGGACGAAGCGGTGCTCCTCGAGCAGTTCGCGATCGCGCACGAGCTGGGGATCGGTGCTCGCCTCCCCGTGATCATCAACGGGCGGCAACGCGAGGTGCACGTCGTCGGCATCGCGCTGTCGCCCGAGTACGTCCTCGCGATGTCCGGGCGCGAGATGATGGCCGACAACCGCCGCTTCGGCGTCCTCTGGATGCGCGAGAGCGCGGTGGCGCCGGCGTTCGACATGGACGGCGCGTTCGACGACATCGTGTTCCGCCTCGAGCCCGGTGCGTCGCTGCCGTCGGTGCTGGCGGCGATCGACACCGAGCTCGCGCCCTACGGCGGCTTTCACGCGATCCCGCGCGCCAAGCAGCTCTCGAACTGGTCGCTGACGAGCGAGCTCGACATCCTGCGAACGCTCGCGCTCGTGATCCCGGCGATCTTCCTCGGAGTCGCGGCGTTCCTCGTGAACGTCGTCGTGTCTCGACTCGTGTTCCTCGAGCGAACGCAGATCGCCGTGCTCGAGGCGCTCGGGTTCACGAGCCGGCGCATCGCATTCCACTACCTCGCGCTCGTCTCGTTGATCGTCGTCATCGCCGCCGCGGGCGGCATCTTCTGGGGTGCTCGCTCCGCGCGATGGATGACGAACCTCTACGCCGACTTCTATCGGTTTCCGACGAGACTGCTCCAGATCTCGCCATCGCTGGTCGCGCTGACGATCGCGATCGCGATCGCGTCGGCGATCGGAGGTGCGATCGGTGCCGTGCGCCGCATCGCGAAGATCCCGCCCGCGCAGGCGATGCGCCCGCCCGCGCCGATCGTGTATCGGCGTTCGCTGCTCGATCGCCTGCGCCTGCGCCGTGTGTTCGGAGCGCCCGCGAAGATGATCATCCGCGAGATCGAGCGGAAGCCACTCCGGTTCGCGATGTCCACGCTCGGCATCGCGATGGGCATCGGCATCTTCATCATGGGTCGCTTCTCGTGGGACTCGTTCGATCGCCTGATGACCGATCGATACCTGCGAATGAATCGTCAGGACCTCTCGGTGACGTTCTTGCGCTCGGCGCCCGCGACCGCGCTCCACTCGCTCGAGGCGATCCCCGGCGTCCGGCTCGCCGAAGGGCTGCGCGTGGTGCCGGTCCGGATCCGCGTCGGCCCGCGCTGGCGCGACACCGCGATCACCGGCCTGGACCAGCCGATGGCGCTGCGCACGATCCTCGTGAACGGCCGGCCCGCGGAGGTCCCGCGCGACGGGCTGCTCGTGACGGACAAGCTCGCGGAGCTGCTGGGCGCCCGCGTCGGCGACGTCGTCGACATCGACATCCTCGAGGGCGACTGGTCCTCGCGGTCCGTTCCGATCGCGGGGCTCGTCGACGAGCCGTTCGGCCTGCAGATCTACGCGGACGCCGCGTGGCTCCGCGAGCTGTTGCACGAGGACCCGCGGATCACGATGGCGCTGCTCGCCGTGGAGAAGGACGCGATGGACGACGTCCGCGCGCGACTCAAGGAGATGCCGTCGGTGATCGGCGTCTCCAGCTCCGAGCACGTGATGCGCGCGTATCGGGAACAGACGGGCGAGTCGATGTCGACCATGACGCTCGTGCTGACGATCAGCGCCGCGGCGATCGCGATCGGCGTCGTCTACAACAACGCTCGCATCGCGCTGTCGATGCGCAGCCGCGACCTCGCGAGCATGCGAGTGCTCGGCTTCACGCGCCGCGAGATCTCGACCATCCTCCTCGGAGAGCTCGGGGTCCAGGTCGTCCTCGGCATTCCCCTCGGGCTCGTGGTCGGAACGTGGTGGGCTCGCCTCCTCGCCGCGAGCATGGATCCCGAGGCGATCCGCTTCCCGCTCTACATCGCGCCGTCGACGTACGCCGCCGCCGCGGTGATCGCGCTCGTCTCGGGTCTCGCGAGTGCGCTGCTGGTCCGACGGCAGCTCGATCGCCTCGACCTCATCGCTGTCCTCAAGTCCTCGGAGTAAGCCATGCCGACCATTCCACTTGCCGAGTCTCCTCTGCGCCCCAGCGCGCGCACGAACGGTCGCAAGCGCCGTAGAGCCTGGCTGCGCTGGGTCAAGCGAGGCGTGCTGATCGCGATCGCGCTCGCGATCGTCGGCCTCGTGGTGTGGGCGTGGCTGCCGAAGCCGATCGCCGTCGATACCGCGACCGTGCAGCGGATGCCGCTCGTCACCGAGATCGCCGAGGACGGCAAGACGCGCGTGCGCGACCGCTACCTCGTCGCTGCTCCGATCAGCGGCGAGCTACTGCGCGTCGAGATCGATCCCGGCCAGGTCGTTCGCGCCGGTGACGTCCTCGCCACGATCGTTCCGCCCGCGCCGCAGCTGCTCGACGCTCGCACGCGCGACGAAGCGAGAGCGCGCCTCGCGCTCGCGGTCGCGCACGAGAAGAGCGCGCGCTCGCTCGTGGCGAAGGCGATCGCCGCCCGCGACCTCGCGATCCGCGAGGCCGACCGCACACGCCAGCTCGTGCAGCGCGGTGCCGTGTCGGGCGCCGAGGACGAGCGGGCCGCGCTCGCGGCGGAGATCGCGGTCCGCGACCTCGCGACCGCCGAGTCGCAGCGGGCCGCGGCGGTCGCGGAGATCGACGCCGCGCGCGCGGTCCTCGGCATCGCGACGCCGGCGAGCCCGAATGCGTCGGTGACCGTGAAGGCACCGGCGAGCGGTCGCGTCCTGCGCGTCCTGCGCGAGAGCGAAGGGCCGATCGCGGCCGGAACGCCTCTGTTCGACGTCGGAGACCTCGCCGGGCTCGAGCTGGTGATCGACGTCCTGTCGAGCCAGGCCTCTCGCGTGTCACCCGGCATGACCGTCGAGATCGATCGGTGGGGCGGCGAGGGTCTTCTGCGCGCGGTCGTGTCTCGCGTCGAGCCGGCGGCCTTCACCCGGGTCTCCGCGCTCGGCGTGGAGGAGCAACGGGTCCGGGTGATCGCCGTGGTCGACGCTCCGCCGCCGACGCTCGGTGATGGGTTCGGCGTCGCGACGCGCATCATCACGTGGCGCGCCGACGGCGTGCTCGCGATCCCGGCGAGCGCCGTGTTCCGGAGCCGTGGACAGTGGGCCGTCTACCTCGTGGAAGACGGGCGCGCGCACCTGCACCCCGTGACGATCGGCCATCGCGGCCGCCTCGACGTCGAGGTCACCGACCTGCCCGAGGGCGCGCGCGTGATCCTCCACCCCGGCGATAGCGTCCACGAAGGAGCGAAGGTCCAGCTTCGCTAGCGCTCGGCGAGGCGGATCACGCGCTCCGTGGGACCGATGCGCTCCACGGGCGGCTCGAACTCCTGCGGTGCGGCGAGGTACTCGCGGAAGGCGTTCATGGCGCGGGCGATCTGCGCTCCGTCGACGTAGCGGTGATCGATCGTCGCGGTGATCGGCAGGACCTCGCGCGCCTCGACGCGCCCGTCGACGACGATGGCCTTCTCGGTCAGCTCGCCCACGAGGACGAGCAGCGGCACCCCGTACATCCACGCGAGCGGCGCGAAGCCGTGCGGCAGACCGAACATGCCGACGCTGGTCACCATCGCGCTGCCGAACGGCTGGCGCTCGAGTCCGAGCACGGACAGGTCGAGGTCGAGCGCCTCGGTGAGGAACGCGGACGCGCGCAGCATCGGGCGAAGGAGCGGGACCGGCAGCGCGTCGGTCAGACGCTTGCTGCGCGCGAAGGCCTTGTCGTTGCCGCTCTTGAGGACCTGGCTGCGCTCGCGAAGCTCGTCGGCGACCTCGGACACGGACTTGTCGCCGACGTTGCGGATCTTCACGCCGGACAGGTCGCTGCCCTTCCCCACCGACGCGATGAAGAACACGTCGATCGACGGATGCGGCCGGCTCCGCCCGAACGCGATGTGCGTGTTGAGCTCGGGGACCGCGAACAGCGCACGAGCGACCGCGCGTCCGACGACGTGCGTCGGGGTGACGCGGTGACCGGCGGTCGCCGAGCGCGCGATCAGATCGCGAATCGGTCGGGCGTCGATGTCGAGCGATCCGAAGATCTGGGGGTCGTCAGGAGCGGGCCACATCGCGCTCGCGATGCGCCGCCATCCACGAAGAGATGTGGTCTTCATGACCTACCGCGCTGCACGATGCCGGCCAGGAACGAGCTCGTGGATTCGCGCAGCTCCTGCATGCCGCCGTGGGATCGCGCAAGTTCGGCGCGTTTCCGACAC
This sequence comes from uncultured Kofleriaceae bacterium, assembly GCA_964617845.1. Lineage (GTDB taxonomy): Bacteria > Myxococcota_A > Polyangia > Haliangiales > Haliangiaceae > JABFXX01. Next base: position 143,424 of record CAZUAR010000023.1, read on the forward strand.
CCCGTGCCTGACCGTACCTGGATCGATGGTTGCTGGACCTGGGGGTAACCGCAGGAGCAAGCCATGAGACCTCTCTCGTATGAACACCACGGCCTCGAAGCGATCGAGCGCAACGGCCCCCAGCTGCTCTTCGCCGAGCACCATCGCAGCCTCCGTCGCGCGGGTGAAAACCTGATGGCGCGCGCTCACGAGGACGACTGCTTCGCGCTCGTCACCGAGTACCGGATGTTCGAGAAGCAGATCCTCGAGCACCTTCGCGCCGAGGAGGAGGTCGTCCTTCCCGCGTACAGCGAGGCCTGCCCCGCCGAGGCGGCGCAGATCCGCGAAGCCCACGCGATGATCCGCAAGCGCCTCGAGGCGACCGCGCTCGACATCGAGCTGCACGCGATCCGCATCGACGCGATCCGCGAGCTGCTCACCGCGCTCGACGAGCATGCGAGGTTCGAGGACCGCACGATGTATCCGTGGGCGCAGGTCCACCTGCCCGCGACGTCGCGCACCGCGCTCGGCGATCGGCTGATCGCGTCGCTGCGGCAGCTCGCGCATCTCATGACGCACTAGGATCGGCTCGCGAAGCGCTCGCCTGTACGGATGCGCGCTCGCGAGCTCGCGCTAGCTCGCCGCGCGGTGCTCCTCGAGCCCGTAGAGCTTCTCGCACTCGGCCTCGCGCCCGCGCACGACGCGGCGACCGACGAGCGCCCCGCGCCATTCGGTGACAACGGTCGCCCTCGCGTCGGGCCCGGCGTGATCGTGGAAGTAGACGACCACCCAGTCCTGCGTTCGGCGGAGCTGATGCGCGAGCCCGGTGTTCGAGAACATCGCGGTGAAGTGCCAGCCGTCGCGGTCGACGTGCATCACGGGCAACCAGGACATCCCGTGCGGGTTGAAGCGCCGCGGCGCGATCGTCGGCAGCCGGTTCGCCGCCGCCGCCGCTCGATACTCGCGATCGATGGCGAGCAGGAGCTCGACCGGTGGTTGTGCCGACGTCCTCGAGCGCGTCGGATGGAGCCGCGCCTCGAGGATGTCGCGCAGCATCGCGACGCGGCGCGGACCGAAGCCGGGAAGCTCGGCGAGGCGGCCATCGCGAAGCACGGTCTCGAGCTCCTCGAGGGTCGAGACTCCGAGCTCGCGCTGGACTCGTTGCGCGAGGCAGGGCCCCAGGCCCGGCAGGCGCTCCAGCATGCGAATGCTGTCGCCGCGCAGGCGATCGAGTACCGAACACTGTCCCGACGTGATGATCTCGATGAGCACGTTCGCGAGCTTGGGGCCGATGTGCGGAATCGCCTCGAGCCCGACGCGACCATGATCGCGAAACACGTCGCGAACGTCGCGAGGGTACTCGCGAATCGCACTGGCACCGTCGCGCCACGCGCGGACGCGGTGAACCGACGCTCCCTGCTCCTCCAGCAGCGTCGCGACCCGCTCGAACGTGAGAGCGATCGTGGTGTTCGTCATGACCACGCGTTGAGCAAGCCACGTGCCCGACATTGTACGCATCGTTTGCGTTCATCCGGCGACCGCATCGAGGCACTCGCGTTGCAGCCATGCGTGGTGTGGTTCGCGCTCGATGCATCGTCCTCGTGTTCGCGCTGGGTTGCCAGCGACCCGAGCCACAGCTCGAGCTCGCATCGGCGCGCGGCGTCCGCTTCGACATCGCGGCGCGAACGACTCCGGCCGACTACGATCCGCTCGCGCTCGCGACGAGGTCGATCGGCCGCGTCACCAACGCCGACGCGAACATCCCACCGATTTGTTACACGAAGTCCGACGGGATCTCGAACCCGTGCTGGGCGTGCCACACGCGATCGGAGTATCCGAACCTCGCCGACGACTGGGAGCTCCAGCAGAACTACTCGTTCCCCGAGACCGCCCGCCAGAACCACTGGCGCAACCTGTTCCGCACGAGGACCCAGCTCGTCGCCCGCTTCGACGACGCCGCGATCGCGCAATACGTGCGCGTCGACAACTACACCCCGCTGGCCACGGCGCTCTCTCGCTCCGACCACGCCGGATGGCGTCCCGACCTGGACTTCTCGCGCGGCTTCGACGAGCTCGGCTTTGCCGTCGACGGGAGCCAGTGGCGCGCCGTCCGCTACAAGCCGTTCGTCGGTACGTTCTGGCCCACGAACGGCAGCGCCGACGACGTGTACATTCGTCTGCCCGCGAAGTTTCGGCGCGACGACAGCGGCGTGGAGAGCCGAGAGGTCTATCGCGAGAACCTCGCGATCCTCGAGGACGCCATCGCATCGACGAGCCGTGCGCTTCCCGCGACGTTTGTCGGCGGCGCCGCGGATGTCGCCGTCACGCGGCATCTCTACCCGGCGGGCACCGAGTTCCTTCACACGCTGCGCTACCTCGATCCGGACGCTCCGAGCTTCGCCGCGCGGCGCATGAAGGAGGTCCGCTACATGCGGAAGGCCGAGCTCCTCGATCGCGACGCCATCGTCGCGGCGTACAAGACGCTCGAGACCGATCCTCTGCCGTACAGCGGCGATCCGCTCGTCGGCCTCGGCAACTCGTTCGGCTGGCAGCTCCAGGGCTGGATCGAAGACGCGCGCGGGTGGCTGCGCGGGCAGACCCATGAAGAGCTGACCTTCTGCATGGGCTGCCACACCGGCCTCGGCGTCACGGTCGATCAGACGTTCGCGTTCGCGCGCAAGCTGCCGGGTCCGGACGGGTGGCGCGTGCAGGACTTGCGCGGGATCTGGGACGCGCCGCAGGTCGGCCATACGGCGCCCGAGTACGCGACGTACCTCGCACGCGTTCGCGGCGGCGACGAGCTGCGCGCGAACGACGAGATGATCGCGCGCTTCTTTCGCGACGGCGCGCCCGACACCGCCGCGATCGACGCCACGAGGAGCGACATCTCGAAGCTCGTGTTGCCCTCGCGCGCGCGCGCGTTCGCGCTCGATCGCGCGTACCTCGCCAACGTCATCGAACAGAGCTACGTGTGGGGACGCGATGCGATCGCGTCGCCCGTCTCGCACGTCCACGCCGAGATCACCGAGCGCTCGACCGGGATCGGAGAAGCCGATCTGACCGTTCGCGACGGGCGCCTCCATCTCGATTGGAGTCCGCCATGAAGCTCGCATGCCTGTTGCTGTTGCTGCCCGCTGCCGCCGCCGCCGAGGTTCCGCCGGTCAGCGTCACCGCGGGCGGAGGGCTCGTGCAGTTCACCGATCCCGGGATGCGTTCCTTCGCGACCGAGGGCGCCGGATGGGAAGCGCGTCTCGCCTACTACGCGAGGCCGTTCCTCTCGATCGAGGCGGTCTATTCCGGATCGCTCCATTCGATCGACGCGACCGGGATGCCCGGCGCGACCTACCTGCTCGGCACCGGCGTCGACATCGATGTTCGTGTCGGCGTGCTCTACGAGTCGGGCGTCGAGCCGTACTTCCTCGCCGGGCTCGGCTGGGGCCAGTACCGCTTGACGCGAACGAGCGGCAACACGTCGCCGGTGCACGATATCGACAACATCGGCCAGGTCCCGCTCGCGCTCGGGGTCAGCTTTCACCGCGGCCGGACGCTGGTCGACCTGCGCGCCGCGCATCGCGTGACGAGCTGGGTCGACACGTTCGCGAACACGATCGACAACGGCTTCGACTCCTGGAGCTTCAGCCTGAGCGTCGGTCTGACTACGGGGCCGACACCGCGTTCGGCCGCACGATCGAATGGCACTGGACGCAAGTGACGAGCATCTCGCCATAGAGCGACGCGCGCGCGTCGTGATCGGACATATCCAGCGCCCGCGTCGCGAAGGTCCGCATCTCCTCGGAGAGCTCGACCACCCGCTCGTTCGGCTTCGCGTTCGTCGTGCGCGTCAGATCGATCGAGCTCGTCACCATGATCTGTGCGCCGGCGAGCCACGCGCTGTTCGACGGCGTCACGACGCCTTCCCATAGCCGCCGCGCCGCCCACGCGTGGCGCGCCATCTGCCCCTCGAGCGTCGGCTGCGCCGCCGGAAGGCGCGTCTGGACGAAGAACGCATCGACGTTGGCGGCGTGTGCCTGATGGCACGACCCGCACGCGCGACCGAGCCGTCCGACGCCCGCCGCCGCGCTCGCGAGGTCCGGAGCCTTCGCGATGGCCTCCGCCGCGTGCTGGAGCTCGCCATCGCGAGTCTCCAGCGGGTCGAAGCGCGTATCGTGCTGCGCGAGCCAGGCTGCCATCTCGCGTGCGTGCGCGAGGCGACCGCCGACGAGATCCGCCTGGAGGTCCATCACCGCATCCATGTGCGAGCGCATGTGGCGGTGCAGCTCCCGGTTCGGCGGCGCGCTCGACGACGTGCAGGCGGCCGCGGCGAGGACGAACGGTTGCCACGCTCGGAGCATGGCCTTCGGTGCAGCACATCTCGCGCCACGCCGGCGACATGCGAACGCGCAACGTTTGCGCGCTGGCTACGCCCGCGGAATGACGACCGAGTCGAACTCGCGTCCGGTCGCGTCGATCGCGTGGAGCGTCATCTCGTCCTCGCCAACCTCGCCGTACACGAAGTGGATCACGTCCTCGCTGAGCACCGTGAAGCTCGACGAGCTCACGGGGCGCGTCCCGACGCCACCGCCACCCGTGACGAGGTAGTACGTACCGTCCTGCGGCGCGATGCGCTCGTAGTTGTGGTCGTGACCCGCGAGCACGAGCTGCACTCCATGGCGCGCGAACACCGGTGCGAGCGCCTTGCGCAGGGAGGTGTCCGAGCCGTGCTCGCCCGAGGAGTACGGCGGCCGGTGCATGTAGACGACCTTCCACGGCAGCGTCGTCGCGGCGAGATCCTCGTCGAGCCACTTCGCCTGCGTCGTGTAGCTCGCCTCGGTGTCGAGCGCGACGAAGTGAACGCGGCCGTAGTCATACGAGTACCAGCGCTCTTCCCCCGGGAGGTTGAAGACGTCGCGGAACGGAGCGCCCTGCAGCGTCTCGTAGTCGTGGTTGCCCGACGCCGGGAAGAACGGGATGTTGCGGAACAGATCCGCGTAGACCCCGAACACGTTGGACTCGTACTGCGCGATCGAGCCGTTGTCGTACGCGATGTCGCCCGTGTGGATCATCACGTCGTACGGCACCGTGTACATCTGCTGGAGGAGCGCGTACTGGTCGCTGCCACCTCCGCCGGAGTCGCCGAACGCCATGAAGCGAACCGGGTCGGCGCTGTCGGCCGCGGGCGCGCTGCGAAAGCCCGTCGGCTCGGTGAGCGCGCCGGTCGCGTCGGCGATCGAGTAGCAGTACGTCGAGCCGGGCGCGAGCGACTGCACCGAGCCCCACATCTGGTTCTCGCCGGCCGTGCGGACCTTCACGGCGTCGACGACCGCTTCGACCGCCGACTTCGATGCCTCACCGCCCGGCGAGAAGACATCGACGCGCGCGCCGGCATCCTTGGAGGTCACCCATCCGACCATCGCGTCGTTCGACGTGAGGCGCTGGAGATACGAGCCACGCTTCAGCGTCTGCGTGCCGTACGTCGTCGCCGCCCCCGAACCGCACGCGGCTCGAAGATCCTCGATCGGAGATCGGCGCTCTGCGGGATGGCTCGTGTCGCCGGTCTTGCCCGAGCTCACGTTGCCCGACTCGTTGATCATGCACGCAGACGTACCGAGCATCGCGAAAAGGATCGAGGCTTCGAATTTCATGACTTCCTCCGTGAAGAACTGCAGTAACCACGAGAGTGACGTTTCACAGGAGAGAAGACTCGAATTTTTCGACGAGGTTGCCTGAAATCTCGACGCAAAGGCTGCGTGGTAGGTCGGAGCGAATGCACTCGTTGCGCGATTCGTGGTCGCGATGCAGGTACCGGCGTTGCAACGACGCCGATCGATGCCTGCGTGGCAACTCGCGTGTAACAACGGCCGGATCGACGCAGCGGGAGAGCTGCGCATGGCCGACGCCGCCGCGATCTGGCATCAGTTGAGGTTGTTTGTCGCTGCGGCACGCGACCGCCTCGACATTCACCTCGATCGCGCGCGCGCCGTCGACGGAGCGGTCATGGCGTTGCTCGTCGATGTCCGCGCGTCGCTCGATGCGCGCGGCATCCGGTGCGAGATCGTCGGAGGTCCGCCGCCGGTGCGCGAGCTCGTGCACCTCTACGGCGGCGATCAACCCGTCGAGGTGCGCCCGTTCCTCCCGCGCGCGAACGCGATCGCCCGCGTGGGCGCCGCGCTCGAGCGAGTCGCGAAGCGAGGGGTCGCGCTCGTGAGCTTCGCGGGCGAGCTCGTGCTGTCGATCGGGCGCGCGATTCGCCGGCCGTCCTCGGCGAACCTTCGCGAGCTGCCGGTGCTCGTCGCGCGCGCCGGGACCGACGGCGCCCTGATCGTGCTGATCCTGAACTTCCTCGTCGGCTTCGTGATGGCGTTCCAGGCCACGCGACCGCTCGAGCAGTACGGCGCGAACCTGTTCGTCGCCGACATCGTCGGGATCTCGGTGACGCGCGAGCTGGCGCCGCTGATGACCGCCGTGATCATCGCGGGTCGCTCGGGTGCCGCGTTCGCCGCCGAGCTCGGCACGATGCGCGTGTCCGAGGAGATCGACGCTCTCCGCACGATGGGCATCTCCCCGGTCGGTCACCTCGTCCTTCCGCGCATCCTCGCGCTCGCGATCGTCGCGCCCGTGCTCACGCTGTTCGGCGACGTGATCGGCGTCTTCGGTGGCGCGGTGGTCGGCGCCACCTCGCTCGACGTCACCCCGCGCGCGTATCTCGCCGAGCTGCGCCTCGTCCTGCTCCCCTCGGACGTGTGGACCGGCCTCGTGAAGAGCGTCGCGTTCGGCTCGCTGATCGCGTTCATCGGATGCCACCAGGGGCTGTCGGCGCGCGGCGCCGCATCGGGTGTGGGGCGCAGCACGACGACGACGGTGGTCGTCTGTCTCTTCACGATCGTCATCGTGGACACGCTGTTCACGCTGTTGTTCCAGGGAGCTCGGCTATGAACGCGATCATCACCGCGCGGGACCTCGCGATCGGCTGGGATCGAGACCAACCGCTCGTGGAGCACGCGAGCTTCGACGTGATGCCCGGCGAGATCTTCGGGATCCTCGGGCGGAGCGCGTGCGGAAAGTCGACGTTGCTGCGGGTGCTCGTCGGGCTCGAGGCTCCCCTCGCCGGGGAGGTGCGCGTCGCGGGTCGCGTGCCGGTCCTCGACAACGAACCTCCTCGCTACGGCGTGATGTTCCAGCAGGGCGCGCTGTTCGGCTCGATGACCGTCGGCGAGAACGTCGCGCTACCGCTCGAGCGGTGGACCGATCTCCCGCGGGATGCGATCGCGGCGATCGTGCGCGCGAAGCTCCACCTCGTCGGACTCGAGGCCGCCGAGCACCAGCTCCCTTCGACGCTGTCCGGCGGTATGCGCAAGCGGGCCGCGATCGCGCGCGCACTCGCGCTCGAGCCGCCGCTGCTGTTCCTCGACGAGCCCGTCTCGGGCCTCGACCCCGTGACCTCGGCGGAGATCGATCGCCTCGTCGAGACGCTCGCGCGAACGCTCGGCCTGACCGTCGTCGTGGTGACCCACGAGCTCGGCAGCGTGAACGCGATCATCGATCGCTGCATCGTGATGGATCGAGAGAGCCGCCGGCTGATCGGCGTCGGCACCCCTGACGAGCTGCACCACTCGCTCGATCCGCATGTCCAGCATTTCTTCGGCCGGATCCCGGAGGCAGCGTGATGGCGCGCGCGTCGACCCAGTTTCGCCTCGGCCTGTTCGCGATCGGTGGGATCGCCGGCGTGTTCATCGCCGCGCTCGTACTCGGCTGGAGCCGATCGCGCGAGGACATGGTCCGCTATCAGACGTACTTCGACGAGTCCGTCCAGGGCCTCGATCTCGGAGCGCCGGTGAAGTACCGCGGGGTGCGGATCGGCAGCGTCTCGGACATCTCGATCGCGCCGGATCGAAGACACGTCGGCGTCGGCCTCGAGGTCTCGCGCCTCGACGCGACCCGCCTGGGTCTCGACGGCGACGAGCACCGCCTGCGAACGGAGCTCGCGACCCAGGGCATCACCGGCGTGAAGTTCGTCGACATCGACTTCGCAGACCCTGCGGCACCGAGTCCACCGGAGCTACCGTTCACGCCGCCCACGGCGTTCATTCCCTCGCGACCCTCGTTGTTGATGGGACTCCAGGAGAACGTCGACGTCGCGGTCCGCAAGCTACCGGCGCTGCTCGATCGCAGCACGGCCGCGCTCGAGTCGCTGCGCGACTTCCTCGACGACGCGCGCGCGCAGAACCTCGCGGCGCGGGTCGGTGCGCTGGTCGACAACCTCGATGCAGCGGCGACCGATGCTCGCGCATGGATCGCGACCGCCAGCAGCGCCCGCATCCCGGAGCGCGCCGCCGAGATGCTCGGAGATCTCCGCCGCGTGGCGGCGAATATCGACGAAGTCCTGGGCGAGCTGCGCGGGACAGCGGCGCTCGTCGCGAGTGCGAAGCGCGCGACCGATGCGATCGGCGACGTGGGGCGCAGCGCGCGCGGAACGGCGAGCTCCTTCGAGTCCGCCCTGCGCGAGCTCGCGGAGAGTGCGCGCGCCGTGCGCGAGCTCGCGGAGCTCCTCGAGCGAGATCCGGACGCGCTCGTTCGCGGCCGCGCGAAACCGAGGTCGCGATGAGAGCCGCGCTCCTGATCGTCCTCTCGGGTTGCCTCCTCGGGACGAGGGTGCCGCCGCTCGAGCTGCGGTACTTCGCGCCGCCCGACGTCGAGAGCCGCGTCGCCGCGACCCCGAGCACCTCGACGCTGCGCGTACCGCGCGTGACCGCGAGCAGCCATCTTCGCTTTCGCATCGCGCACCGCGAATCCGCGGTCGAGCTGCAGTTCTACGAGACGCTGCGGTGGACCGAGCGTCCCGACGAGTACGTTCGACGCGCGCTGCTCGCAGCGCTCGAAGGTCACCGCGTCGGTCTCACCCTCGGCGGAGAGAGTCCTCGCCTCGAGGTCGAGGTCGCGGCGTTCGAGGAGGTCCGCCGCGGTGATCGCGTGTTCGGCCGCGTCCAGCTGCGCTACCAGCTCGATGACGAAGACAGCGTCCTCGCGACCGACAGCATCACCGTCGAACGCGCCGCGGTGAGCGGCGACATCAGCGATGTGGTCGACGCGATCGGCGGTGCGATGACTGAAGCAACCTCGGAGCTCGCGAAGCGAGTGGCCGCCGTTCGCGCGCTCCCGCCCCGGTGACACGAGCGCACGCTCCGCGCGCACGAAGATCGTGAGGGGTGTCCGGCTATTCCCTCGACGGCGCCAATCGGTGCACTATCGCTCGGAATGAGCCGCGACGTCCTTCGAGCCGGGTCCTGGGCGGTCGTCTTCACCGCTGTGTTGGCGGTGCTGATCGTGGTCGGCTCGCGAAACCTCGCGCACTTCGATGCAGCGCTCGTCGGCTACACGTTCGCGACGCTGTTCGCGACGTTCGGGATCACGTACCGCTACGCCATGTGGCTGCGAAGGCCGCCGACGCGAATGTACTGGCGGCGTGGTTGGCGCGCGTTCCTGTCGCCCTCGAGGATTCCTGGGAACCTGTGGCGGTTCGTCAAGCGTGCGGTCGTCGAGGTCGGCGCGAATCGCTTCATCTTCCGTCGCGATCGGATGCGCGGGCTCACGCATGCCTTGCTGATGTGGGGCTGCTTTCTCGCCGCTGCGATCACGTTCCCGCTCGTGTGGGGCTGGATCCACTTCGAGACGGTGCCCGGCCAGCTCGAGAACTATCGCGTGTACCTGTTCGGGTTCGCGGCGGGCGAGTTTCCCGTCGACTCGGTCCCCGCGTTCATCGTGTTCCACGGGCTCGTGTGGTCGTCGTTCCTCGTGCTCGCGGGCGTGATGCTCGCGTTTCGCCGGCGCATGCGCGATCGCGGCGCGGAGGCCGTGCAGCAGTTCGGCGAGGACATCTTGCCGCTCGTCTTGCTCGCCGCGATCAGCGTGACCGGCCTGATGCTGACCGTCAGCTACACGTGGCTGCGTGGCTACGCGTACGACTTCCTCGCGATCCTCCACGCAGTGACCGTGATCGTCACGCTCCTGTGGTTGCCGTTCGGAAAGTTCTTCCACATCTTCCAGCGGCCGGCCCAGCTCGGCGTCGGCTTCTATAAAGATGAAGGCGCGCGCGGGGAGCAGGCGACGTGCAAGCGCTGCGCGCGGCCGTACGCGTCGATGCAGATGATTCGAGACCTCGAGACCGTCGAGCGCGAGCTCGGCTTTCGCTACGAGATGAACGCCGGGGGTGCGTCGCACTACCAGCAGATTTGCCCGGCGTGCCGGCGCGCGCTGTTCGGGCTCGCGCAAGGCGCGCTGTGGACGGAGCCGACCTGACCATGTCCAAACTTCCCGTTGACGATCTTGCGATCACCCGCGTTTTTGGTCCGCACCTATCTCTGCGCACGCGCGGCGGCTCGGTGGAGGAGCCTGACAAACTCGTCAAGACGCACTGCTGCTTCTGCGGCCAGCAGTGCGGCATCCAGCTCAAAGTGAAGGGGAACGAGGTCATCGGCTTCGAGCCGTGGGAGGACTTTCCGTTCAACCGCGGAATGCTTTGCCCCAAGGGCGTCAAGCGCTACTTGCAGGGCTCGCATCCCGATCGCCTCGTGACGGCGCTGCAGCGCGATCCGTCGGCGACCGGTGGGTTCTCATCGATCGGCTACGACGCGGCGATCGCGAAGGTCGCGCGCGAGGTCGGTCGCCTGCAGAAGGAGCACGGCAACGCGGCGGTCGGCGTGCTCGGCGGCGCGAGCCTGACGACCGAGAAGACGTACCTGCTCGGCAAGTTCGCGCGCGTCTGCTTGAAGACGCCGTTCATCGACTACAACGGCAGGCTGTGCATGGTGAGCGCCGGCGCGGCGAACAAGAAGGCGTTCGGGATCGACCGCACCACGAACCCGTGGTCGGACATGGTCGGGACCGAGGTGATCTGGGTCGCTGGCAGCAACGTCGCGGAGTGCTCGCCGATCACGACGAACTACATCTGGCAGGCGCGCGAGATGGGCGCGAAGGTGATCGTCCAGGATCCGCGGATCACGCCGATCGCGCGTACGTGTGATCTGTACCTACCGGTGCGTCCCGGTCGCGACGCGGCGCTGTTCGCCGGTGTCCTCGGCTTGATGATCGAGCAGGGCCTGATCGATCGCGACTTCATCGTGCAGCACACCGTCGGCTTCGAGGATGTGGAGGCGTATTGCAGGGAGTGGCCGGTCGCGCGCACCGCCGAGATCACGGGCGTCCCCGAGCGCTCGCTGCGCAAGGCGGCCGAGCTCTGGGGCACCGCGAAGTCGAGCTTCCTTTTCCACGCGCGCGGCATCGAGCACCACTCGAACGGTGTGCAGAACTCGCTCGGCACGATCAACCTCGTGCTCGCGAGCGGCCGCCTCGGCAAGCCAAAGAGCGGCTACGGGACGATCGTCGGACAGGCGAACGGACAAGGCGGACGCGAGCACGGACAGAAGTGCGATCAGCTCCCCGGATGGCGCGACATCTCGAATCCCGCGCACCGCGCGTACATCGCCGACGTGTGGAAGGTCGACGAGAGGAGCATCCCAGGACCCGGAGTCGACGCGTACGAGATGTTCCGCAAGATCGACGCGGGCGAGATCAAGGGGCTGATCGCGATCTGCTTCAACCCGAAGGTCTCACTTCCCGATAACCAGTTCGTCACGCGCGCGCTCGAGAAGCTGGAGTTCTTCGCCGCGATCGACTTCTTCTTGAGCGACACCGCACGTCACGCAGACATCGTGCTACCCGGCAGTCTCCAGGAAGAGGACGAAGGCACCGTGACGCAGGTCGAAGGGCGCGTCATCAAGATCAACAAGGCGGTCGACTGCCCCGGCGAAGCCCGCCAGGACTGGCGCATCATCCAGGACCTCGCGAAGGCTTTGGATCGCCCGCACGGGTTCACGTTCGAGAGCCCGCGCGCGATCTTCGAGGAGCTGCGGGTCGCGAGCAAAGGCGGCGTCGCCGACTACTCTGGCATCACGTACGAGAAGATCGACGCGCAGATGGGCGTGTTCTGGCCCTGCTACAGCCACGATCCGAAGACCGGCGAGGCGGTCGATCACGCCGGCACGCCGCGGCTGTTCGAGCCGGATAGCTACAACCCAGTCGCGAAGGGAGCCGGCCGGTTCTACTTCCCCGACGGCAAGGCGCGGTTCAACGTCGCCGACTATCGCCCGGCGGTCGATGACGTCGGCGAGGAGTACCCGCTGTTCCTCACGACGGGGCGCGTGGTGAGCCAGTTCCTGTCCGGAACGCAGACGCGCCGCATCGGACCGCTCGTCGCGCAGTATCCCGAACCTCGCCTCGAGCTGCATCCGCGTCTCGCCGAGAAGCTCGGCATCGTCGACGGTGAGTGGGCGACCTGCGAGACCCGGCGCGGCGCGATCACCATCCGCGCGCAGGTGGTCACGACGATCCGCCCCGACACCGTGTTCATTCCATACCACTGGGCCGGCGACAAGAGTGCGAACCGCCTGACCGTCGCGGCCCAGGATCCGATCAGCAAGATCCCTCAGTACAAGGTCTGCGGTTGTCGCGTGCGGCGCGCCGACGGACCGCCGGCCTACGCCGCCGAACGGGAGCCACAGCAATAAATGCCGGTACCGCAACACCTGGAGTTCTTCGTCGATCCGAGCCGGTGTATCGGCTGCCAGGCGTGCATGCAGGCATGCACCGAGTGCGACACGCACAAGGGCGAAGCGATGATCCACCTCGAGTACGTCGATCGCGCGGCATCCGTGCAGACGGTGCCCGTCGTGTGCATGCACTGCGAGCAACCGACCTGCGCGGAGGTCTGCCCCGCGGACGCGATCAAGCGAACGGGCGATGGCGTCGTACAGAGCGCGCGAAAGCCGCGATGCATCGCGTGCGGCAACTGCGTCGTCGCGTGCCCGTTCGGCGTGCCCGAGCTCTACATCGATCGCGCGATCATGATGAAGTGCGACATGTGTTACGACCGCACGTCCGTCGGCAAGAAGCCGATGTGCGCGACGGTCTGTCCGAGCCAGGCGCTGTTCTTCGGCACGCGCGAAGAAGCGCTGGCGCTCCGGCCACAGTCGACCCCGACGAACAAGTTCCGATTCGGGGAGCAGACGATCACGACGCGCGTGAACGTGATGACGCCGCGACGCGCGACGCCCTCTCACGTCGACGTCACCGCGGCGATGGCCGACAAGCCGCACAACCGCGGGCTCCGGCTCCCGGTGATCGATACGAGTGACCCCTTCGCCGAGGTGGAGGTCTGACATGGCCGACGATCCCCAGCGGCGCTTCGAGCAGAAGGTCGATCCGCGCATCGATTCGCCCGCGCGTGAAGGACTGACCGGCACCGCACGCGGGGACGTGTACGAAGCGCCGGGCGATCCGGAGGACGTGACGCGCGCGCCCGACGAGCGACCGATGCACGAGCAGCCGCGCTGGCGCCGCGACTTCGCGACCGACGGGCCGGAAGACAACTTCGTCGCGCGCCGCGACTTCGCGAAGTTCCTCGTGCTGACGAGCGGCGCGTTCGTGTGCGGGCAGGCATGGATCGCCGCGAAGAGCCTCCTTCGCAAGCGCGGCGAGCCGCCGGAGCGCAAGCGCATCGCCGCGCTGTCCGAGCTCCCGCCGGGGAGCGCGCTGATGTTCACCTATCCACACGACCACGATCCGTGTCTGTTGATCCGGATGCGCGACGGCATGCTCGTCGCGTACGACCAGAAGTGCACGCATCTCTCGTGCGCGGTCGTCCCCAAGATCGACGAGGGCATCCTTCATTGCCCGTGTCATGAGGGCCTCTTCGATCTCGCCACCGGGCGCAACATCGCCGGCCCGCCCCCGAGGCCGCTGCCGATCATCGAGCTCGAGGTCGTCGGCGACGACGTGTTCGCGATCGGCGTGAAGGAGCGAACGACATGAGCAAACCGCAGCGTCAGCTCACGCGCGCCCAGCGCTCGACGGTGGTCGCGGGCGTGCTGTGCTTCGTGTTGATCCTCGTCGTGCTCCAGCTGTGGTTGTTCACGGCGACCATGAACGCGTACCTCGGCGGTGATCTCGATGCCGTGTGGCCAGGGCTCGGTGCGAGCGTCGCGTGTCTTGCGCTGAACCTCGGCTTGCTGCGTTACCTGTACCGGCGATGACCCAGCCCGCGCCACCTCCGGCGGGGATCGCCGCGATGCACCCGGCGTACTTCGCGCTCGTCATGGCGACCGGAATCGTGTCGATCGCGAGCGAGCTGATGGGCCTCCATCTGGTTGCGGTGGCGCTGTTCGCGCTGAACCTCGGCTTCTATCCGCTGCTGTGGATCCTGACGATCGCGCGCATTGTGCGCCACCGCGATCGCGTGCGGGCGGACCTCACGCATCACGGGCGCGCGGTCGGCTTCTTCACGACCGTCGCCGCGACGTGCGTGCTCGGCTCGCAATGCCTCGTGATCGGCGAGAGCCTGACCGCCGCGATCGCGCTGTGGTGCGCGGGCATCGGGCTTTGGGCGATCTTCGTCTATGGCGTGTTCACGGCGCTCACGGTGAAGGCCGAGAAGCCATCGCTGGCCGAGGGCATCAACGGCGGCTGGTTAATCAGCGTCGTCGCCGCGCAATCCGTCGCTGTCCTCGGGGCTCAGATCGCGCCGACCTTCGGCGAGCACGCCCCACACGCACTCGTGTTCTCGCTCGCGATGTGGCTCGGCGGCGGGATGCTCTACCTCTGGATCATCTCGCTGATCTTCTACCGCTACACGTTCTTCACGATGTCGCCGTCTGACCTCGCGCCGCCGTACTGGATCAACATGGGCGCGGCAGCGATCTCGACGCTTGCCGGCACGATGCTCGTCGCGGCGGCGCCGCACTCGCCGGTGATCGATCAACTCCTGCCGTTCGTGCGCGGCCTGACCTTCATGTGGTGGGCGACGGCGAGTTGGTGGATCCCGATGCTCCTCATCCTCGGCGTGTGGCGGCATGTCGTGCGCAAGTTTCCGCTGCGGTACGACCCGCTCTACTGGGGCGCCGTGTTCCCACTCGGCATGTACACAGTGTGCACGGCGCGGCTGTCGAACGCCGTCGATGCCTCGTTTCTGATCTCGATCTCGCACGTCTTCGTATACGTCGCGCTCGCCGCGTGGTCGGTTGTCGCACTCGGGATGGTGATCCACCTCGCGCGAACCCTGTCGCGCTGAGACGCAGTTCACGCGCAAGAAGTGCGCGTTCGTGTTTCGCGTCCCGGGCACCTTCGTTGCACGAACACACATCGTGAAGTGGCGACCGGTGCTAGCTCCTGCCGCCGTCCTGTTCGCGGTGATGATCGCGCACGCGTTGCTCGAGACCGCGCGCGACGCGCTCCTGATCACGCACCTGGGGCTCGAGGGGCTCGCGTTCGCGTACCTGGCCATTGCCGCGATCGCCCTCGTCGCCGTCGCGGCCGTTCGGCGCTGGGGCGGCGTGCGCGACCCGCGACAGATGCTGCTGTTGTTCCTCGTCGTCGCCGCCGGTGGGACATCGGCGATCGCCGCGTTCATCGCCGCGTTCCCTTCGCTGTCGTTCGTGCTGTACGTGTGGACGGGCGTGGTCGCGACCTTGATCGTCCCGACGTTCTGGACCGTCATCGACCGGAGTCCACTGGTCAACCAGGCGAAGCGCGTGTTCGGCACGATCGCCGCCGGCGGAGGACTCGGTGCGATGCTCGGATCGCTGCTCGCCAGCGGGCTCGGACGAGTCCTGCCCGCGCGGCACCTCGTCGCGGCAGGCGCCGTCGCGTTCGGTCTCGCGCTCCTGACCGCGATCGTGCTCGCGCCGCGAGACACCGGCGATCTCCCTCGGCCTCGTCCGCACGCGCGAAAGTTGACGCGTGGACATCGCCGCTACGTGCGCTTGCTCGTGGCGCTCGCCGCGGTCTCGACCATCGCGCTCACGCTCGGTGATCTCACGTTCAAGCGCGCCATCGCGGATCGTCTCCCCGCCGAGGCGCTCGCGACGACGTTCGGCCTGATCTACGCGGTGCTGAACCTCCTCGCACTCGCCATGCAGCTCGTGGTCGCTCCGCGCCTGCTCGCGCGCTGGGGCGTGGGAGCCGCGCTCATGGTGTTACCGATCGCGATGGCGATCGGAGCGGTGGGCTTCGCCGTGACCGGCGGTCTTGCCGCGATCCTCGTCTTGAAGGCCGGCGATGGAACGCTTCGCCACAGCCTCCATCGCATCACGAGCGAGATCTTGTTCCTCCCGATCCCGACCCGCCTGCGCGATGGATGGAAGCCCGTGGCGGACGCCGTCGGTCAGCGCGGTGGTCAGGCGATGGCCGCGCTCGTCGCTCTCGCCCTGATCGTGCTCGGGGCGGGTCCCCGGTTGTTCGCGATCATGGTCGCGCTGATCGTCGGGGTGTGGATCGCGATCGGAGTCGTGGCGAGGCGCGCGTATCTCGCGCAGTTCGGCAGCATGCTGCGAGAGGGCGAGATCCTGCGTGATGCTCGCGTGCCGGCGCTCGACGGCGACTCCGCGACGGTCCTCGGCGAGGCGCTGTCGAGCCCGGACGAGGTCGAGGCGATCGCGGCGCTCGAGCTGCTCGCGCATCGCGGCCGCATCCCGCCGCTCGTCTTCTACCATCCGAGCGTGGAGGTCGTGCGGCGGGCCCTCGAGCTGTTGCGTGGCGACCTTCGTGGTCCGTCGGCGCGCGTGCTCGCTCATCTCATGGCGCACAGCGATGCTCGGATCCGCGCCGCTGCGCTGGCCGCCGCGAGCCGCACCGGGACGAACCACGACCTGCTCGCGAGTGCGCTCGCGGATCCCGATCGCGCGGTGCGCACGGCTGCCCTCGTCGCGACCCGTGCCGATGTCGCGAAGCTGATGGAGCTCGTCGCAGGGACGACCGAGGATCGACTCGCGCTCGCGCGCGCGATCGCGTTCGCTCCGATCGAGGAGCATCGCTCGCTGCTGTATGGCCTCGTGGCCTATCGCGAACCGGCGGTCGTCCGCGAGGTCCTGCGAGTCCTCGAGGTTGTTCCGGAGCTGGCGGATCTCTCGAAGCTCGTCCACCTGCTCGAGGATCCGCGCGTCCGCGACGAGACACGGCGCGTGTTCCTCGCATGCGGCCGCCGCGGTCTGGACTACTTGATCGAGGCCTTCGACGATCCGCGCACTCCCCTCGGGATCCGACGTCACCTTCCTCGGTCGATCAGCCGGTACCCGTCCGCGCGCGCCGCCGCGGCCCTGGCGGCTCGCCTGCTGCTCGAACCGGACAGCGCGACGCAGTTCAAGATCCTGCGCGCCCTCGGACGGATGCGCGCCAACGATCCGCGCCTGCGAATCGACGCGCCGGCGCTGCACAAGTACGCGCGACGCGCGATCGCCGACGCCGCCAGGTACGCGATCCTCGCCGACAGCCTCGGCGCTCATGACGAGGACGGAGGTGCGGGATACGAACTGATCGCCGAGCTCCTCGTCGAGAAGCGTCGCTGGACGCTGGAGCACGTGTTTCGCACGCTCGGCATCCTTCACCCCGGCGCGAATATGCGGAGCATCCACGCCGCGCTGTCGGGGACCGACGAGAGCCGGCGTGCGGCGGCGCGCGAGGTCCTCGAGTCGCTGCTGCCGAGCGAGCTGCGCCAACCTCTGTTCGCGCTCGTCGACGATCTGACGCCGACCGCGCGGCGAGAGCGCCTCGGCCCGCTCGCTCCTGGGCCGTTCCCGACGCAGGAGTCGCTGATCGGAGCGCTGCTCGCCGATCCGAGCGTGTCGCTCAAGTGTGTCGCCGCTCATCACGCCGCGGAGAGGAAGCTGGTCTCTCTCCGATCCGATCTCGCGCGGTTGCGCCCGCTGACGGGTGCGCCTCTCGTGATGGATGCCTTCGACCAAGCGATCGAGAGGCTCGATGCCTGACTTCAATCCCATCGTCGTTCGCCGGATGTTGTTCTTGCGCCAGTGCGCGATGTTCGCGGCGGCGGACCTCGACGAGCTCGCCACCATCGCCGAGAACGTCGTCGGCATGACCTACCCCGCCGGGACGATCG
Organism: uncultured Kofleriaceae bacterium; assembly: GCA_964617845.1. Lineage (GTDB taxonomy): Bacteria > Myxococcota_A > Polyangia > Haliangiales > Haliangiaceae > JABFXX01. The sequence goes on from CAZUAR010000023.1 coordinate 161,344, forward strand.
TCGCGCCGGCCAATCGCCGGCTCACCGCGCTGCGCTTCATCGTCGATGGACGGATCGAGACGAACGATCGGCGCTGGGAGGCGCGCGACGAGTTCGGCGCGATCGAGATCGCAGCGGCGCGCGAGCTCTCGAGCAACGCCGTCGCGACGTTGCCGACCGAGGCGTTCGAGCTGTCGGCGGTCGACTTCGCCGACGTCCTCGAGGACAACTTCGGCGTTCTCGTCTCCGTGCTGCGGCACCTCGCGAACCAGATGCTCGAGCTCGGCTCGACGAGCCTGCGCCGGCCGCGTCCGCTCCCTGCGATTCGCAACCTCGGTCTCGTCGAACGCCTCCTCGTCCTTCGTCAGGTCTTGCCGTTCACGCGCACCCGCGTGCAAGCGTTGGTGCGGTTGGCGCACGACTCGGAGGAGGTGCACCTCCCGATCGGCACGGTGCTCCACGAGGACGAGCCGGCGACCGGTGGCTTCGTGATCATCGAGGGCGCGGTGCGAACGAACGATCCCGCGAGCCCTGTCCTCGGACCCGGCGACTCCCTCGGATACCTCGAGACCCTCGCCGGTCGCCCGCCGCATCGACGATGGACCACGGGCACCGGCGTCCGGGCCCTGCGTACGTCCGGTGCCGCGTTCCTGGACGTCCTCGAAGATCACAGCGACATCGGACTGGCGTTGATCGCCGCGTTCTCGACCGCGCTCCTCGACCGCAACGCAAGGTTTGCGCTCGTCCCCGCGAATGACGCAAGCAATGCCGGTTCCAGCCTCGAACGGCTCGACGTCACCCTCGCACAGGGCTTGCTTCGAACACGATCGTGAAGTCACACGCGATCCGACGTCGAGCGCTCGCCGCCCTGCTCCGGCCGTTCACGAAGGTCCACGCGGAAGAGGCCGCGATGGTCGCCCTCATGGCGATCGCGGCGTTCATGCTGCTCGCCGCGTACTACCTGCTCAAGACCGTTCGCGAGCCGCTGATCCTGCTCGAAGGCGGCGCCGAGGTGAAGCTCTACGCGCGCGCCGGGCAGGCGTTGATCATGGTCGCCGTCGTTCACTTCTACGGCGAGCTCGCCCGGCGCTTCGGCCGCATGAAGCTCCTCGGCATCGTGTTCCTGTTCTTCATGTCCAACCTCGGGGTCTTCGCGATCCTGTCCGCGTCGGACGTGTCGATCGGCCTCCCGTTCTTCCTCTGGGTCGGCGTGTTCAGCTACACGGTCGTCGCGCAGTTCTGGGCGCTCGCGGCCGACATCTACACCGAGGAGCAGGGCAAGCGACTGTTCCCGATCATCGGAGCCGGCGCGTCGATCGGCGCGGTCGTCGGCTCGCTGTTCGCGAAGTCGCTGGTGACCAGCGGCCCGCCGGTGCTGATGGCGACCTCCCTCGGGATCCTGGTCGGATGCGCGACGTTGATCTTCTGGATCGAGCGACGCGCGCAGGCGATCGCCGTCGCGAAGACCGAGACCGCGCCCGAGGAGCCCGTCGCGGTCCAGGGCGCGTGGCGGATGTTCGCGAGAAATCGCTACCTCCTCGCGATCGCCGGGCTCGTCGTGTTCCTCAACTGGGTCAACAGCACCGGCGAGTACCTGCTCGATCGCACGCTGGTCGCGGCGGCGGCGGAGGCGGCGGCCGAGGGAGCCTCGGCGACGACGTATATCGGCGCTTTCAAGGGCGACTACTACTTCTGGTACAACACGCTCGGCGTCGTCTTCGAGCTCTTCGTCGTGTCCCGCGTGTTCAAGTGGATCGGCGTGCGAAACGCGCTCTACTTCCTGCCCTGCTTCGCGCTCGGCGCGTACGGCGTGGCGACGTTCCTCCCGATCCTCGCCGTGATGCGCCTCGTGAAGATCGGCGAGAACTCGATGCAGTACTCGCTGCAGGACACGACGCGACACGCGCTGTTCCTGGTCGCCACGCGCGCCGAGAAGTTCGTGGGCAAGACGGCCACCGATACCGTCGCCGTGCGCGTCGGCGCGATCATGTCGACCGTGATGGTGTTCGTCGGCAGCGCGCTCGACTGGAGCACCGCGACGTTCGCGGCGATCAACGTCGGCCTCGCGGTGATCTGGCTGGGCTTCGTCGTCCTCGTCGGTCGCGAGCATCGTCGCCGGACGGCAGAGAACAGCGCGCGAGATTCGATGTCGGAACCCGACCGTCGCGCAATTTCTGCGGCCGCGTCCCCCGGCGTGCCCCCTCCCGCGGGCACGTTGCCTGCAAAAGCATAGCGACGATGGACACCTCCTCTCTGCGGCCGCACTTGCAGGCGCTGTATCCGACGCATCGGGTGGTCGCCATCGAACCGATGGGCCCCGACGCCGGCCCTGCGACCGAGTCCACGTCGAAGGCGGCGGGATACGGGCAACCGATCCATGTCTCCCTCGTGGGTCCCGACGGAACCCCGCTCGAGCTCGTGTGGCGGACCGCCAACGCCGACGAGCTCGGTCACGATCGTCGCTCCGATCGCGCATCGCAAGCGCTGCTCGCGTTCGACGACTTCGGAAACATCCCGGGTCACGTCGCTCCGCTCGATGTCGGGGTCGTGCGGCGCACCGGCGAGCTCGTGTCGATTCGCGACTACGACGAGCTCTACTTGCTGACTCCATATGCGCGCGGGGTTCCGTACGCACAGGACCTGCGACAGATCGCGGAGTCCGGAATCGCGACCGAACGCGATCACGAGCGTGTTCGCGTGCTCGCGCGGTACCTAGCGACGCTGCACACGCCGATCACGGATCCGCAGCGCTACCGGCGCGCGATCCGTGATCTCGTCGGTAGCGGCGAAGGCATCTTCGGTGTGATCGACGCGTATCCCGAGTCGGTGTCGGGCGCACCGCCGGCGCGACTCGAGGCGATCGAGCGCCGCTGTGCGCCGTGGCGCTGGCGGCTGCGCTACCACGAGGGTCGGCTCGCACGCATCCACGGCGACTTCCATCCGTTCAACATCCTGTTCCAGGGCGACGAGCTCGTCCTGCTCGATGCCAGTCGCGGCACCGCCGGCGATCCCGCGGACGATCTCGCGGCGCTCGCGATCAACTTCATCCTGTTCGCGCTCGACACGAACAAGGGTTGGAAGGGACTCGGTCCGCTCTGGTATCGACTGTGGCAGACGTACGCCGAGGAGCACCACGATCCGTCGCTCGGCTTCGTGATCCCGCCGTTCCTCGCGTGGCGCGCGCTCGTCGTGTGCAATCCGAAGTTCTATCCGAACCTGAGCGGGCCCGCGCGTTCGTCGCTGCTGTCGCTCGTCGAGTGCATGCTCGAGACCGACCACTTCGATCCGGGCTGGGCCGACGAGCTGTTCCGATGACGCATCCCGGTGCGATCGTCTGGTTCACCGGCCTACCGGCCTCGGGGAAGTCGACGCTCGCGCGGCACGTTCGCGACCAGCTGCGCGTGCCTTCCGTGATCCTCGACAGCGACGAGCTCCGCGATGTCCTCGGCGCCGCGTCGTACGACAGCGAGTCGCGCGCGGCGTTCTATCGCGCGATGCGCGCGCTCGCGCTGCTCCTCGCGAACCAGGGCCTCGTCGTGCTGGTGGCGGCGACCGCTCCGCGCCGAGAGCATCGCGCGATCGAGGGCGCGCACGTCATCGAGGTCCACGTGCGCACGCCGCTCGAGGTCTGCGAGCGTCGCGATCCGAAGGGCCTCTACGCGGCGGCTCGGCGCGGAGCCTTGCGCACGCTCCCTGGCCTCGGCGAAGACTACGAGGCGCCCGCAGCGCCCGCGATCGTCGCCGACGGTGGCGAGGACGCGCGCGCCGTCGACGCGCTCGTCGAGATGCTTCGCTAGGGTATGTCCCTGATTGGTCGTGGAGGTGATCGTGGCCGTGATCGGCCCCGTGATCGTGACCGTGCACGTGAACGGGAACCCTACCGTGGGCGTGATCGTGCCCGTTGACGGCGTCTACGGGTCGATCATCTTGGTGAGCATGGCAACGACGCGTTCGAGCAATCCGACGCCGAGAGTATGGTGTTCGTCGTCGATCAGCTCGTCGATCTTCATCACGTCGAGGTGTGCGGCCGACACCATCGCCGAGCCTCTGGCGATCGCGTAGTACCTCGCCTTGCTCGGCGGGCTTGATCGACGAGGTCAGCATGTCCTTTGCTGCGGCGGTTGCGTGATCTCCGTCAACGGGTCGGATCACGATCAAGGTGGCGTTCCCGTTCACGTGCACGGCCACGATCACGGTGGCGATCACGTCGACGATCACCATTCCGTCAACGGCGTCCGTCGCCACCAAACCACCGCCTCGAAGAACCGTCGGTCATTGCTGCCGGGACACACCCTAGTCCTTCTGCCGGACCACGAGCACCGGGACCGATGCGTGGCGCACCACCTTCTCCGCGACCGACCCGAGGAACATGTGCTTGAGGCCCGTGCGTCCGTGCGTGCCGATGATGATGAGGTCGAACCCGTCGTGCTTCGCGAGCTCGACGATCTCGTGAGCGGCGTCGCCGCGCAAAAGCTTCGTCGAGATACGCGTGGCGCCGTGGCGGATCGCTTCGTCCTTCCACCGGGTCAGCCCCGCTTCCGCGGCCGACGCGAGATCGGCAAGGAAGCTCGGCGGGTAGGCGATCGGCTCGACGACGTAGTAGACGGGCAGCCCCATCACGTTCGCGATCACCAGCTCGGCATCGGTCTCGTTGGCCAACTTCGCTGCGGTCTCGACGGAGAGCCGCGAGCCTTCCGAGAAGTCGACAGGACACAGGATCTTTTTCCAGGGCATGCCCTACTCCTCAGCAGCTCTCGTTCCAACTCGCGAGCGAGGCGAACGCGCAGCTTCTGCGCGACACGCGAGAGCTTCGCGAGGCATGTCGGATGCAACGCACCCGATGCATGAGGCATGTACGATGGCTGTCGATCGCAGCGCTCCTCGCAGGGAGCGGGCCGGCGATCGCGCAGGATGCGCCAACCGATCCGGTGACGGCGCCCGCCGGCGCCGAGAGCGGTCGCGTCGACGGCATGGACGAGAGTCCGTCGACCGCGCGTCTGGTCGGTCGCAGCCTCTTGTTCGTTCCTCGAACCGTCGTCGACGTCGTGGCGCTCCCGGTGCGCGGTGGTCTCTATCTCTTCGATCGGTTCCAGCTGGTCGACCGCTGGAAGCGCATCTTCTTCAACGATGCGCTGACGATGGGTCTGTACCCGACGGTGCAGATCGACAGCGGCTACGGCCTCAACGCCGGCGCGCGGTTCGTGCACCGCGATCTGTTCGGCAAGCACGAGCACGTCGCGTTGCGCGCCAACACCGGCGGACGCTTCCACGAGCGCGTCGCGGCGAGCGCTCGCACCGGTGATCGCCTCGGCGAGCGGATCGCGCTCGAGGTCGGCGGCGAGCTCGAGCGCCGGCCGAAGGACGCGTTCTACGGCATCGGCAACGACGCCCCGGGGATCGAGGGACGCCACCGCCAGCAGCTCCTGCGCGCGACCGCCGCGCTCGACGTGCGCACGATCGGCGCCCTCCACGCACGATTTGCGGGATCGGTGTCGGACCTCGAGTACGGCGTGAGCGACGAAGGGATGCCGATCGATCTCGCGTACGACCCGATGACGCTGCCCGGCTGGGACGGCGTTCGCAACGTCTACAACGAGGTCGAGCTCAAGTGGGATAGCCGCGGTCCGGCGTCGAAGTGGGAGTCCCCGGCGCTGATGTCCTCGGGATTTCTCGGCGCCGCGTTCGCCGGCCACGTCCACCAGCTGGGCGCACTCTCGGACTACTGGCGGTACGGGCTCGACCTCCAGCACTTCGCGTGGCTCGGCATCGGCCCGCGCGTGCTCGTGACGCGGCTGCACGTCGAGAGCGTGACCGCCGGCGACGTGTCGTTCACCGAGCTCCCGCAGCTCGGCGGCAAGATGTGGTTGCGCGGCTACGACGCGGATCGCTTTCGCGATCGCATCGCCGCGCTCGGCTCGCTCGAGTATCAGTGGGACCTCAGCCGCCACGTTAACGCCGGCCTGTTCGTGGACGTCGGACGCGTGTACTCCGACTGGTCCGCGCTGTCGTTCGACGAGCTGCGCGTCGGGTACGGCATCGACATCCAGATCCAGAGCACGAAGAGCTTCATCGCGGAAGCGAGCGTCGCCTCCTCGAAGGATGGCGGCGTGTTCTTCAACCTTGCCTTCGACCCCGTGTTCACGATCTCGCCCCGGGAGGGACGCCGATGAAAGCCTGGATCCTCCTCGCGCTCGCCGGTTGCGCGAGCTCCACGGTCCCTGCCGCTCGCTTCGCGAACGCGCCTCCGGTGCAGCGCGTGGCCGATCGAAACGACGTCCCGCAGAAGCCCGCGAAGAATCCGTACACGCAGTGGCTCTACTTCTTCGACGGACACGTCTACGGTCCGATGCGTCGCGTGCTGACCCTCGATCAGCCACTGCGCGCGCTCGGGGTCAACTCGATCGATGAGGTCCCGGACTCGACCTGGTTCACGAACCGGATCGGAGCGCGAACGATCACGCCCGACGAGATCCGCGCGGCCCCCGGCGGCGTCGGCAACCCCGAGCGCTTCACGCCGTGGACGATCCACAGCACGAAGGTCGGCGGCATGTCCGTCGGCTTCATCGTCAGCGACACGCGCGGCGAGAAGTTCATCGTGAAGTTCGACGACCTCGGAGATCCCGAGACCGAGACCGCCCCGCAGATCGTGTCCGGCAAGCTGCTGTGGGCCTGCGGCTACAACGTGACCGAAGATCACATCGCGTACGTGCGCCGCGAGGACCTCGTGCTCGCCCCCGACGCGATCACCGAGGACATGTTCGGAAACAAGCACAGGCTCGACCGCGCCGAGGTCGAGCGGAAGCTGGCGCGCGTCGATCGCGGCTCCGATGGCCGCTACCGCACGATGGTCTCCCGCTTCCTCGACGGGAAGCCGCTCGGCGGTCACAGCGGTGTCGGAACGCGCGACGACGATCCGAACGACGTCATCCCGCACGAGCGCCGCCGCGACCTGCGCGGAGCGCGAGCGATCTTCGCGTGGCTCGACCACGACGACATCCAGGAAGGCCAGTTCCTCGACATGTGGGTCAAGGACCCGGACGATCCACGGCGCCACTACGTGAAGCACTACTTCCTCGACTACGGGCTCTCGCTGGGCGCGATGGCCCGCGTGACGAACAACCTCCGGCGCAGCTACGAGTACTACGTCGATCCGGAGATCATGTTCGACTCGCTGACGTCCCTGGGCTTCCAGGATCGCGAGTGGTCTCGCCGGCAGGCTCCGCCGCTGCGTGGCCTCGGCGTGTTCGAGACCGATGCGTTCCGCCCTGGCGACTGGAAGCCGCTCGGCCCCGCCTATGTCCCGTTCGTGACCGCGGATCGCTTCGACAACTACTGGGGCGCGAAGCTCGTCATGCGGTTCACGCGCGAGCAGCTCCACGCCGCCGTGGAGGGCGGTCGCTACACAGACCCGCGCGTGGTCGAGTATCTGACGGATGCGCTCGTGGCGCGGCAGCGCGCGACGGGGAAGTACTGGTTCAGCCGCGTCAGTCCGCTCGAGAAGCTTCGTGCGGTCGACGACGACGGCCTGTGCTTCGAGGACCTCTCGATCGTCTACGGGTTCGCACCCGCGTCGTCCACCCGGTACGCGCTGGCGATGCACGATCGCGACGGGCGGCGCTTCGGTTCACGACCGACGCTGACGGCGAGCGCGAACGGAACCACGTGCGTGCGCTTCCAGCTCGCGTCGGGCGCCGAGGCCTATACGATCGTTCGCATCGACACGACGCGGCCGTCGTTCCACGGCACCACGTACGTCCACATCGCTCGAGCGCCGGGCACCGGAGCGCCACGCGTCATCGGTGTTTGGCGCGAGTGACGCCGGCAAACCCGGGATTCGTCGGTGTGGTCTCGTCGCACCGGGTCTCGAACCGTGCGAAGCGCGTCGAGCCCCTCGCCAGCCGGATGCGCACCGAGGCGAGCTCGGATGCCATCGCGCTGGCGTTCGCGAAGCGCTGCCGTGGATCCTTGTTCAGCGCTCGCATGATGATCTGGTCGAGCGCGGGCGGAACATCGTCGTACTCGCGACGGAGCGATGGCGGCACGACGTCGTCGGTCAGGTGTCGCTTCACGATCTCCGAGGGCGTGCCACCGGCGAACGGCGTCGTTCCCGTCAGCATCTCGTAGAGGATGATCCCGACGGCGTACAGGTCCGAGGCGAAGCACGCGCCGAGGCCACGAATGATCTCGGGCGCCATGTACTCCGGTGTTCCGGACAGCCACTCGTCCGCATGGGGCGTCGTGACCTGGTCGTCCATGAACTGGACCCGAGCGAGCCCGAAGTCGATGAGCTTCACCATGCGAGACGGCTCGGGCTCCACGATGACGTTGTCCGACTTGATGTCGGCATGAATGATCCCGTTCGCGTGGATCGCGGCGATCCCGGCGAGGATCTCGCGAGCGATCGCGACCGCATCCCGCAGCGGGAAGAGGCGGCTGCGCGCGATCAGCTTGCCGAGCGACTCGCCCTCGGCGCGCTCCATCACGAGGTAGTGCTCGCCGTCCTCCGTGCATCCGTCGTCGATCACCGACGCCACGTTGGGGTGACGAACGAGGCGCCCGGCCATGGCCTCGTCGCGAAACCGCCGGATCGAGCGCGCGTCGCGCCGTTCGGTCTGGAGGAACTTCAGGACCAACGGGCGCTCGCTCCCGGCGCGGTGCGCCTGATAGACCACACCGACGCCACCCGCGCCCAGGCGATCGCCGACGATGTAGTCCCCGCATCGAGCCATGAGCGAGACACCTAGCAGCGCCCGTGCCTGGCCGAGGAGCCGTCCGACGACGCCGTTCGCGAATGCCGTGCCGCGGACGCGACGAGCACGCGCAGGCTTTGCGCATTTTTAGTTGTGCAGCCGATCGAGGAGCAGCTGCAGCGCGTCCGCCGTCGTGAAGATGCCTACCAGACGCGACTCGTCGTCCACGATGGCCGCTCCGGCGAAGCCGCCCCTCGCCATCGACTCGATGACGACATCGACGGGCGCGTCGGCCACGACCGTGAATGCCTCGGACATCGCGTCTTCGGTATCCACGGCATCGAACCGGAACGGCGCGACCGCCTCGAGAAGCCCGAGCTCGCACAAGTGCACGATGCCCACCACGCGCCCGCTCTCGACGACGGGCAGGTGATGGATCCCGTTCTCCTGCATCAAGCGGTGGGCGCGGGCGAGCGAGGCGTGCCGATCGATCGTGATCGGTTGCCGCGTCATGTGCTGGCTGATCGGCGTCATTCAGCGCGCTCGCTTCTCGATGCATCCGCGCCGCTCGAAGCAGCCGGGCATCGGACCGGCGTTCGGCACCACGAGGCGCTGGAAGGAGAACGGAACGAGCGCGACCGTGCGTCCGGCGCGAACCGGAAAGTGCCAGCGGCGCGCGTCGTTCTGGATGCACGTGGTCAGGCGTGCGAGGCGGCGGCCCGTGACGCCCGGCGCTTCGACGCCGACGCCGATGACGCCACCGCCCTCGGAGATCACGAGGTGCAGCGCGAGCTCGCCACGCGCACGCAGCGGCGCGTGACGCGCGTAGCACGCACGTACCGCCGGCAGGTACGGCGCCATGTAGCGCTCGAGCTGGGCCGTGCTGATCGCGTACTTGTCGAGGTCGTCCGGCTTGATCCCGCCACGCTCGGGCGGAGTCCACGCGGCGAGACCGAGAACAGATGCAACGGCGATGAGGGCTCGCATGCTTCGAGTGCCAGCATCCGACATGCCATTCGTACGCGACGATACGTAGTCTCGAATGCGCAAGGCATGCAGACCGAAGCAGCACGCGCGCATCGCATGCCGGCTTTCGCCGAGGAAGACGGCGCGTGGCGGGGCATACGCGATGCAAACGCGGCGCTGCATGAAGTCATTCAGCGCGTGTCTGTTCCTCGTCGCGTGGGTTGGCTGCTCGTCGAACGAAGCCCCGATCGACGACGATACCGCAGTGCTACCCGACGCATGCACGTCGATGGAGTGCGCCGTCGCGAACTGTCAACTGAAGGGCATGCCGCGCACGAGCGTGTCCGGACGCGTGATGGCGCCGAACGGAACGCTCCCTCTCTCGGGCGCGATCGTCTACGTGCCGCTCGCGTCGCCGGGGCCGCTTCCCGTCGGCTCGCGGTGCGATCGCTGCGACGCCGAGCCACTCGGTGGTGCGCTCACGCAGACCTCGACCGATGCGTTCGGCCGGTTCTCGCTGCAAGACGTTCCAGCGGACATGGAGTTCCCGATCGTCATCCAGATCGGATCGTGGCGGCGCGAGATCATGTCCGCACCGGTCGCCGCGTGTCAGGACACGCCGCTGCCCGAGGACGAGACTCGCCTGCCCCGCGATCGTAGCGAGGGCGACCTTCCACGGATCGCCGTCACGACGGGCAGCGCCGATGCACTCGAGTGTCTCGTTCGCAAGCTCGGCATCGCCGACGACGAGATCACCACCGACGCCAGCGACGGGCGCGTGAACCTGTTCGCCGGAAACGGCGCGAACAAGTTCGCAACGACGTTTCCCGCGCAGGGCTCGTTCCCCGACGCACAGACGCTGTGGAACGATCCGGCGAAGCTCGCCGCGTACGACATCGTCATCCTGTCCTGCGAGGGCGCGCAGCGCCCGCAGACCAAGCCGCTCGGCGCGATGGAGGCGCTCCGCGACTACGCGGATCACGGCGGGCGCGTGTTCATGTCGCACTGGCACAACATCTGGCTGGGCGGAGAGAAGGGAAACCCGGCGCACGGCCTCGCCGAGTGGCGCTCGCTCATCCAGTTCGACTTCAACGCCGCGCAGAACGAAGCGACGCAGACGGCGATCATCGATCGCGGCTCGTCGCGCGACGAGACGTTCGCGACGTGGTTGAAGAACGTCGGCGCGACAACGGGCGACACGTTGATCATCCACGAGCCGCGGTACACGGCGAAGAGGCTCGCGTCACCGGAGCTCGTGCAGACGTGGCTCCACGTCGATCCGACGCGCTCCACGCCGCTCGGCAAGGAGAGCGTCCAGGACGTCGTGTTCACCACACCGGTCGGCGCGGATGCGGACGCCCGCTGCGGCAAGGTCGTGTTCTCGGACATGCATGTCTCGTCGGGCTCGAGCTCGAAACCGTCGGTGCCGTATCCGAGCTCGTGCGCGACGGGTGATCTCACGCCGCAGGAGAAGGCGCTCGCCTTCATCCTGTTCGACATGGCGGCGTGCGTCTCGCCGATCCTCTAGCGAGAGGTCGTGTGACCGGGACGGACGATCGAGTGGCAGCGCGCGCACGTCACCATCATCTCGCCGTAGACGGTCGCACGACGAGCGTGATCGTCGATGGAGCCAGCGTGTATCGCGATGTCGTCGAGGTGCTCGGCGAGCTCCACGACACGCTCGTTGGGCTTCGCGTTCGTGGTGCGTGCGAGGTCGATCGCCGTGTTCCCGATCGCGCTCACACCCTCGCGCCACGCGCGATCGGACGGGATGACGAGCGCGTCCCACAGACGTTGCGCCGCCCACCCGTGGCGCACCATCTGTCCGGACAGGCCGGGTAGCTCCTCGGGCGGGATGCTCGAGTCGTCGATGCGGACTCCGCGCCTCTCGTGGCATGCCCCGCAGGCGTAGGCGAGGCGCGCCATGCCACCCGCGGCGGTCACGAGGTCGCGCGCGCGATAGATCGTGTCGGCCGCCGCGATCAGCTCGTCGCTCTGCGGCCCTTCCATCGCCCACGCGCGGTCGTACCACACGAAGCGCTGCGCTCGCTCGCGCGCCGCGTGGAGTCGCCCGTCGAGGATCGCGCGATGCAGCTCGTTCGCGACGTCGGCGTGCTCCTCCATGTTGGCCTGCACGAGCCGAGGATCGGGCGGCGGCGGCGGCGGAAGCGGCTGTCGATACGGCCCGACCTCGCAGCTCGCGAGGAGCGTGGCGAGCGCGATCGTGGTGGTGCTCGCGTGCTGCATGTCAGGCCGCACTTCGCTCGCGAAGGGTGAGCTCGATGTTCACGGGGCACGTCAGCGCACGCGAGATGATGCACTGACGCTCCGAGGTCGCGAGGACACGGCGCGCGTCCTCCTCGCGGCCCTCGTCGACGGCGAAGGACACGTGGATCGTGATCTCGCTGACGCGTGGCCCCGACGCCGCTTTCTCGAGGACCAGCGTCGCGCTCGCCGACCAGTCGCGGAACACCAGCTTGTCGCGGCGCGCATACGCGTCGAACGTCGTCTTCAGGCACGAGACCGCCGCACCGGCGAGCAGCTCCTCCGGGCTCCACACCCCATCCGTGCCGCCGAACTGCGGCGGCGGACCGATCGCGATCGTCTCGCGGGGAAGCGCGTGGAGCTGATCGTTCTCGAGGTTGACGATGTAGCGGTGAGGAAACGGGGCGATCGGCATATCCCGGGTTCCTGCATCGCTCGTTCCGCAGATCTGCGCTCGGACCACGCAGATTCGCGCGCGGACTCCATCATCGGCGCAAGGATTGCGCGAGCTCGATGTGCGCGCGACGGAACGAGGCTTGCTGGAGGGCCAGGCATGACGATCAACGATCTGATGAAGCGCCCCCCGATCACCTGCCACGTCAACGAGACCCTCGAGCGCGCCGCGCGACAGATGTGGGTCAACGACGTCGGCGCCGTCATCGTCGTTCGCGATGACGGCAAGGTGACCGGCATGATCACGGACCGAGACATCTGCATGGCCGCGTTCACGCAGGGCCGGCCGATCTCCGAGCTCCTCGTTCACAGCGCGATGTCGACGCATGTCGTGAAGGTCCGGCTCGATCAGCGCATCGAGGATGTCGAGCGCGAGATGACGCTGCACCAGCTACATCGCATTCCCGTGGTCGACTCCGAGGATCATCCGCTCGGGATGATCACGCTGAACGATCTAGCGATCGAAGCCGTCGATCCGGACTCCTCGATGACCCAGGGCCGCGCGCGCATCGCCAACATCGTCGCCGCCGTCGGCAAGCCGCGGTTTCCCGACCACGTCGCCGCCTGAATCGCTCACGCCTCGGGGATCGAGAACCACGTCGCGAGCTCCGCGTGGCGCGCGCGCGCGTCGTGACGGCCGGTGTCGATCAGCTTCTCGATGAAGCCTCCGTCGAACAGCAGGTACGCGAGCAGATCGGCCATTCGCTCCGGCTCTCCGTCGGCGATCCGGCGGAGAAACGCGCCGGATGCGCTGTTCGCATGGCGCTTGAACGCCGCGCTCCGGACGTGATCGGCGGCGAGGCTCCCGAGATCGATGGACGGTTCGATACACAGCGCGTCCACGGGCTGGAAAGGTGCGCCTCCGTCGGCGATCAGCTGCTCGTCGATCGCTTGTTGAAAACCGGGGCCGAACCGCGCCGCTCCGGCACGAAGGATCGCCGTCGTGCGGCGAGCGTTTGCGAGGTCGCTCTCCAGACGATCCGCGAACAGCGCGTTCAACGCCTTGCCCGCCAGATACAGCGGCGATGATGTGTTCGCGACTCGCGCGCGCGCGCGACGCACCGACGTCACCGGGTTGATCACGAGGAGGCGCTGCGCCCCGAGGTGGATCGCCGGCGACAGCGGGACCATCTGGCGCAGGCCACCGTCGCAGTACGCGTGATCGCCGATCGTCACCGACGGAAACAACAGCGGGATCGCGGCGGACGCCACCACGTGCCTCGCGGTGAGCGTCGCCGGCGTCGGAGACACGTTCGGCTCCGACGGCCACGGCGCCAGCGGTGCGTGCGACCCGTAGAAGACCGTCGCGCACCCATCGGCGACGCGAGTCGCCGTGACCGAGACACCGCGGACATCCCCGGACGCGAGGTTCTCGGCGATCGCGTCGAACGGGATCCGCTCGACGAGGCTGGCGATCGTCTCGTTCCCCGTGATTCCCCCCTGCGAGTCCAGCCACGGCGCGTGCCGCACGACGTTCGGCGCCCCGGTCACGTCGAGGAGCATCGCCACGACGTGCCGCAGCGATGGACGGATGACCGTGTCGAGGTCGATCTCTCGCCACGAACGCGCGAGGAGGTTCGTCGCGATCAACGGCTCTTCGACGTGTGCGGCGATCGCCATCGCGTTGATCGCTCCGGCCGACGTACCGCAGAACACCGTCGGCGCTTCGCCCGATGCCTCCGGTAGTACGGAGTCGTAGAGATACGAGAGCACGCCGACTTCGTACGCACCGAGGGCGGACGCGCCGGCGAGCACGAGTCCGGTCACGGGCCGTTCGACGGGTTGGGTCACACGCGCACCATGTGCGAGGCGCATGCCCGCGCCGGACACCGACGATCGCGAACGCTTTGCGCGCTTCGATCGGGTGCGTGCGTGTCGTTGCGCGCCCGAGACCGCTGTGCGCGGCACCGCGTTGGTCTCGAAGCTGCAGCATGTGGTGCACGAGGAGAGCGTGCTGCCATGTTCGAGCTGACCTTCCGCCGCCTTCGCATCGCGATCGCTCTCGTGCTCGTGCTCGCGCAACCCGCGCTCGCGGAGCTCTCGCCGGGCGGCGTGGTCATGGTCCCGTCGGAGTGCCTGCCGTACTGGAACCCGCCCCACTCCGCCGCCACCGACTGGAACCGCATGCTGTCGCTGGCCGCGTGCATCCAGGATACGTCCGTCGAGACGATCGAGGACGCTGCCGAGCTCCCCGCGTTCGTCGATCGCCTCGCCGAGCGACTGCTCCCGTCGCTCTCCCTCTACGCGATGGCAGCGCAGTCCGGCCCCGGTCCGGTCAAGCTGCGAGCGGTCTATCAGATCGGCATGGCCGAGCTGTCCCTGATCCAGCGCGCGCGTCAGTCGGTTCACACACCCGCGCTGCGCCGCGACCTCGCGGAGCTCCTCGAGCCGAGTGCGATCGTCGCGATGCTCGCGTTCGCCGCCGTCGTTCATGTCGCCACCCTCGATCCGGCGGTGGCTCCCGACGCACCGAGCAAGTACATGGTGCGCCACGCGCGAGAGCTCCTCGAACAGATGGCACCCGACTGGGGCGAAGTAACGACCGAAGGCGTTCGCCTCGCCGAACCCTCCACCCGTTGAACGACCATGCGCACCTCATCCACCCGCCCTCACCTCATCGGCGAGCTCTGCCTCGGCGGGGACTGGGCGTGCGCTCATGGTGACTTCGCCGCGCTGCGCGACGTCGTCGAGCGGCTCAGCGAGCTCGAGCACGAGCCGCTGCACTGCGAGCTACGAACGATCGCCGAAGCATGCGCGGCGAACCCCGACGTCGCGGCGAAGCTATGGGCCTCGATTCGTGATCGGTTGTACGAGGGTTCGTGAGCTGGGCTGCCTCCGAAGGACTGCCGTACCCACTCGGTGTGACCTGGTGTGAAGACGAAGCTGCCTACAACTTCGCTCTCTACTCCAAGCACGCGACCTCGGTGCGCCTGGTCCTGTTCGGCGCGAACGATCTGGAGAGGCCGCACGTCGAGGTCGAGCTCGCCCCGCTGGTGAACAAGTCCGGACGGATCTGGCACTGCCGGCTCGCCGCCGAGCGCATCGCGGGCTGCCGCTACTACGGCTACCGCGTCGACGGGCCGGAGGGAGAGGCGCCGTTCGACCTCCACGCTTTCTGTCCCGATCGCGTGCTCGCCGATCCCTACGCGCGATCGATCGTGATGGCGGGCTCGCGCATGCTGGGCGACATCGAGGCCACGGCCCATTCGTTCGAGCCGATGAACGAGCCGCGCCCTCGTCACGACGGCGACGCGCTGATCTACGAGCTGCACGTCGGTGGCTTCACGCGGCACGAGAGCGCCGGGGTGCGCGCCGAACAGCGCGGAACCTTCGCGGGCGTCATCGAGAAGATTCCGTACCTGCGCGAGCTCGGGGTCACCGTGGTCGAGGTGATGCCCGTGTTCCAGTTCGACCAGACGCGCGACTACTGGGGCTACATGCCGATCACGTTCTTCGCGCCGCATCGAGGATATGCGCGCCCGGGCTCGTCGGCGCTCGCCGAGTTTCGATCGATGACGACGGCGCTGCATCGCGCGGGCATCGAGGTCATCGTCGACGCCGTCTACAATCACACCGCGGAAGGTGGCGCCGGCGGCCCGATCTACAACTTCAAGGGCATCGACAACAGCACGTACTACCTGATGCGCGATGGCACGTACGCCGACTTCTCCGGGTGCGGGAACAGCATCAACGCGCGGAACCGCTACGTCCGCAAGATGCTCCTCGACAGCATGCGCTTCTGGGCGAACGAGATGCAGGTCGATGGGTTTCGCTTCGACCTGGCGTCCGTGTTCGCGCGCGACGAGAACGGTCAGCTCGACACGCAGGACGGCGCGGTGATCTCGGACATCGCGAGCGATCCGACGTTCGACGGGCTTCGCATGATCGCCGAGCCGTGGGACTCCGATGCATCGGCGCTGGGACGCGCGTTCCCCGGCGTCACGTGGCTACAGTGGAACGCGCGGTTTCGCGACGACGTTCGCAGGTTCTTGCGCGGCGACCCGAACACGACGGCGTCGCTGATCCGCCGGATCTACGGTAGCGACGACCTGTTCCCCGACGACGTCATGGGCGCGTATCACGCGTACCAGAGCGTCAACTACATCACGTCGCACGATGGCTTCACCCTCTACGATCTGCTCTCGTACACGCAGAAGCGAAACCACGCCAACGGCCACGACAATCTCGACGGCCCCCTCGAGGAGTGGAGCGCGAACTGCGGGCACGAGGGAGATGACGGCCTCCCTCCCTCGGTGCTCGCGCTCCGCGAACGTCAGGCCAAGAACGCGATCGCGCTGGTCTTGCTCGCGAACGGGACGCCGATGCTTCGCGCCGGCGACGAGCTCCTGCAGACGCAGCGGGGCAACAGCAACCCCTACAACCAGGACAACGCGACCAGCTGGCTCGACTGGAGTCGGCGCGACCGCTTCCCGGGACACTGGCGCTTCGTCCAGCAGATGATCGCGTTCCGGCGACAACACCCCGCGATCGCGCGCAGCAGGTTCTGGCGCGACGACGTTCGATGGTTCGGACCGAACGGCGTCGCCGATCTATCGCAGCCGAAGATCGCCTGGTCCCTCGACGGCGCGTCGCAAGGCGACCGCGATCTCTACGTGATCGTGAACGGCAGCCCCGACGCCGACACGTTCGTCGTGCAACAGAACGGGCACCCGTGGCGCGTCGCGATCGACACCGCGCGACCATCCCCCGACGACATCGAGCTCGCGCGGCCGCGGCCCCTCGAGCACCCGTCCTACGTGGCGCAGGGACGATCCGTGGTCGTCCTCGTCCGCTAGGAGCCTGTAGTACGTAGCCCGCGCGGGACGCCCGAAAGCGAGGCGCCCA
>CAZUAR010000024.1:0-172933 GCA_964617845.1 uncultured Kofleriaceae bacterium
CGGGGCCGATCACGGCCACGATCACCTCCACGACCAATCAGGGACACACCCTAGCCGAGCCGTGGAAAGCGAACCCGGAACGTGGTTCCCACGCCGACCTCGCTCTCGACATCGATCTGACCCTGCCAGCGCCGAGCGACGTCCGCGACCACCGCGAGACCGAGGCCGGTCCCCTTGCCTTCGTCCTTGGTCGTGAAGAACGGCTCGAAGATCCGCGCGCGAACGTCCTCCGGCATCCCCGTCCCGGAGTCCCTCACCACGAGCACCACGTGTTCGGGCGTGACGTCGATACGAACGTGCACGGTCCCGCCATCGAGCATCGCGTCGCGCGCGTTGACGACGAGGTTCATCACGAGCTGTTCGAGTTGCACCGCATCGGCCCACACGCGCGCACGCTCGGTCGGGAGATCGATCTGCAGCGTGAACGCCCGGTGCGCGAGACGAGCGAGGATCGGTTGCAGCCGATCGACGAGCGCCGACAGGTCGATCGCTTCCGGCTTGAACGACGTCTTGCGCGAGAACGTCAGCAGTTGACGCGTCAAGGCGCGGCCACGCTCTGCCGCCGCGTACGTGTCGTCGACCATCGCGCGCCATTCGTGGTCGGCGGGTATCTCTTCGCGCAGCATCTGAAGGTTCGAGAGCGCGATCACGAGAACGTTGTTGAAGTCGTGCGCGACGCCGGCCGCGACTTGACCGAGCGCTTCGACCTTCTGCGACTGGAGCAGCGATTCCTCGAGGCCGCGGCGCGTCGTCACGTCGATCGCCGCGATGATGACGCGCCTCGCGCGCGCGGGTGGCGTGCGGATCACGCGAGCGCGGCACGACATGCGGCGCCAGCCGGTCTTGCTCGCCATGCGGAACTCCATGCCCTCGAGATCGTCGGTGCCATCGGCGGCCGCTTCGAGGCGAGCCTCCATCTGCTCGCGATCGTCGGGATGGAACATCTCGCGAAGATCGCCGCGGACGCCTGTCAGCTTTTCGATGCCGAGCATCTGTGCGATCTGGGGCGACCAGCGCGTTGTGTTGGTCTCGAGGTTCCATTCCCAGACGCCCATGCCCGCGGTGTCGAGCGCGAGCGTGAACCACGTGTTCTGTTCTTCGACGACGCGCACGAAGTGATCGCGGTCGAACGACGCGCGCAGCATCTCGACGATCGACTGCATCAACGAGGTTTCCTCGACGAGGAAGGCTCGATCCTCGCGGTACACGACGTCGAGTTGTCCGTGGGTGCCGTAGCTGGTCTCGAACGGGACGCTCAGCGTCCACGGAGATGGCGCGTGATTCGCGCTCGCGATCACGAGGCCGTCGATGTGGAGGCATGCCGACGCGATGTCGGGGTACTGCATCGCGGGCGGGAGGAGATCGATCAGCGTGCGGATGCGATCATCGTCGGGGCCGCGGTTGTTGAGCAGCAGCATCGCGGCGCGATGAAGCGCGGTGAGCTCCTTGATGCGCTCGCCGAGACGATGAATGACGTCGTCCTGCGCGAGCTCGGTCCCCGTCCCCAGCACCCATGGGTACACCTCGTTATGTACCCAGCTCGAGGGCGGCGTCCACGACCAAGGTTCGCGCACCGCGACCACCGACGATCACGCGCGGTAGCTCGATCCGCGTGACGCGCTTCGCGAGGTCGACGGCGAGGTGCGACGCGCGGCGGAGCAGGTTCGCGAGGCCCACGCGATCGGGCTCCGCGTCGCCGGCGCGCGACGAGATGATCTGCGCGGCGAGCTGCTGCGCGTCGAGGAGGCGCAGCGGGGCAGGGGCGGCGAGCTGGCCGGCGCCCGGCGCATCGAGCACGACGGTCCACCCGAGCGCGGGCAGCTCGAGCAGCGTCACCGCGATCTCGCGTCCCGGCGGCGGGGTCTCGCGCACGATGACGGCGCCCTCGCTGCCACGGTTCGCGGCGGTGTTGATCGCCGTGAACGCCTGGCGGACGTGTGCGTCGCTCGCGACGCCTTTCTCGACGGGACAGCCGGCGGGCTCGGTGGGCTGGTCGTGGCCCCACGGCTTGATCTCGACGGGGTAGCCCGCCTTGCGCGCGACCTTGACCGCGGCGGACGGCGTGGTCGCGACGGCTTGCCGCGTGATCGGCACGCCGTACGCGGCGAGCAGGACCTTGGTCTCGTGATCGCCGACGCGGCCGATGTTCGAGACGAGCTTGTCGAGCTGGCGCTGAAGGCGCTCCTCGTCGATCGCGAGCTCGGCGCGCGCCGTGGCCGGTGCGGGGCCCAGGCCGATCGCGATGCGCTCGCTCGCGCGTCCGAGGATCGCGCACGCGGCGAGCGCGGCGCGCGCGCCGTAGAGCATCGTCACGTCGGTCGCGAGCTCCGCGCGCGGCGCGACGGGCACGTGCAGGCCCGGCGTCGACGACGGAGGCGCGCCGAGCGTGGGGTCGTAGAGGACGACGTCGGTCGCCTCGTCGCCGCCGATCACCGGCGGGCGAACGTTCGCGGCCTCCATCTCGGAGGCGATCGCGAGCGCTTGCGCTTCGAGCCACGAGCCGCTCGGCGCGACGAAGGCGGCGTGGGGACCACGCGGTGCTCCGTATCGCACGAGCAACACGACGGACTCGAGCCACGCGTCGACGTCGTGGCCGACCGCGGCGCCGTGCGCGCGCAGGTAGGCGAGCGCGGCGACGCGTTCGACGTGCGCGCGGCTCGCGCGGTGCGAACGCGAGGGCTCGGGGAACGGCGCGAGCACGCAGATCGGACGCCCGGTCGCGGCGGCGCGGGCGCACGTCTTCGCGAGCTCGACCGCGGCGGCGGCGGTCGGCGTCGACGAGAGCGCCCACGCGATCACGTCGCCGTCGCCTTCGGGCGAGTCGTCGAGGCGCGCCTCGATGCCACGAGCGCGCAGCGCCGCCTGCGCCGTGGCGCCGAGCGGTGCCGGTGCGATGACCTGGACGCGCGGCGCGCTGTACGCGGGATCGGCCACGGCAGCGCGCGCCACTAGCCGCCTCGCCGCGGAACGAGGTGCGCTGCGAGATGCTCGGCGACTCGATCCACGGTGCGGCGGGGCTCGCGACTCGCGCGCGGTGGAAGCGCGCGATGGCCGAGCACGATCGGATCGAGGCCGAGCGTCGACATCTCGAGGCGTTTCATCGACGACGATGGCATCGGCGTCGGGTACTCGTCGATCGCGGCACCGGCGATGCGAATGCCGAACACCGCGGGGCCGCGCACGCGCACGGTCTGGAGCTCGCCGCGCCCCGTAGCGCGACTGGCGTGGACGACCTTGCCATCGGGGGCGAGCGCGACGATGTGCGTGAGCTGCACGGCGTCCATCAGCTCCGCGATCGCGGCGACCTCGGGGAAGCGCTCGGGGCGGCTCGCTTCGTCGACGAGGATCGTGCTCGCACCGAGGTGGCGCGCGGCGGCGAACGCGACCTGCGCCCAGCCGAGATAGTCGAGCGACAGATCCGTCACGACGCCGGCGCTCGCCACGCCTTGCCGCGAGGAGCGGTCCGCCGCGAGGTCGAGCCACGTCGCGTCGCCGGCCGCGATCGTCGTCGCGTCGCCGAACTTCGCGCCGGCGGCGATCGCCCCGTCGAGCCAGCGGATCGAGCGCAGCGGCGCCGCGCTGCCGAGCCACACGCAGACCGTCACGACTCGGGCTCCTCGCCGGACCGCGCAGCACCGCGAAGCGGGGCGAAGTGTTCATCGAGCGCACGCCGCAGCTGGGAGAGGTTCACGGGGATGGGGCCCGACAGCGAGCCGTCGATCGCCTTTCCTCCGCCGCCGCCGATCCGCACGACGCTCGTGGTGCCCGCGAGATCGATCATGGGATTGCCGATCGCGACACACACCTCGGGTGCGAGCGGCGCGTTCTTCTCGACGACGGCGCCCTGGCCGATCGCGTTCGCGCGCGCGGCGTTCGCGCTGCCGACCACCGGCGCGTCGAGCAGCCTCGCGATGCGTGCGGCCTCCTTCGCGATCGCCGGATCCGTCGCGTCGTCACCGAGCGCGACGATCGCGCCGATGGTGTGGCCGACCTCCGCGGGGACGACGCCCGCGAGCTCGACGCGCTCGTCGGGGCCGGCCTTCGAATCGAGCACGACGAGATCGATGTCCTCGTCCGCGGTCATCGCGGGCGGCGGTCCACCGACGAGGACGACCGCGGCGCCGCCATCACTCGCGCGGACGTAGCCGCCATCGCGATCGCGCAGCTCGACCTCCTCGACGCCGATCGCGCGCGCGCGGAGCAGCAAGCGCGCTCCGAGCCGCGCACCGGTTCGCGGGCCGAGCTCCGCCGCCGACGGGCTCTCCGCACCGAACAGCACGAGGCGAGGGCGCAGATGATCGAGCACCTTCTGCCAGGCGTTTCCGACGGCGAACCACATCGGCAGGATCGGCGACTCGGTCATCGCGACGACGATCTTGTCCGCGCCCGCGAGCCCGAGCTCGGTCTGCACGTCCTTGAGGTTCGTCGTCGCGTGAAGCCGGATCGGCGCGGTGGGATCCTCGCCGTCGACGGTGCGTCGCGCGGTCGGGTCGTGCGCGATCAGCGCGGCGTACAGCGTGCCGCCCCACGACGACGCCACGGCGCGACCCGCGGCGAGCGCGGCGAGCGAGCTCGGTTCGACGTGATCACCGTCGAGATCGATATGGACCAGGACGGCGCCCACGTCCGAGGACGCTCGCATGCTCGCGAGCCCGGATCAACATTTCCAGCGGGTTACAGCTTCGGGCACGCGCGCCGGCAGCGTCCGAGGACGCCCCCGTCGACCGCATCCACCTCGAGCTCCCAGTTGTGCCGCGCGCAGACGAGGCGCTCTCCCTCGACGAAGCCGTCGGAGATCCGACCGCCATCGTGCGGGCACTCGTCGACGACGACGACGAGCCGCCCGCTGCCCAGGCGCGCGACCGCGACCGGGACCGCGCCGGCGCGCGCGCGAACGATGTGGCCGACCGCGACCTCGACGTCCCGCGCCTGGGGCACGCCGTCGTCGGGGTCGTAGCCCAGCTCCTCGACGAGCTGCTGCGTGATCGGGCCCATGGGCCGACCCTACGCAGCCCCTATGACACCCTTCGATAAGCGATCTCCGAAGAACTTATAGAACGGAGGCTTGGGCGCGGTGCCGCAGGAAGTGATCCGCGAGGACGAGCGCGAACATCGCCTCGACGATCGGGACCGCGCGCGGCAGCACGCAGGGATCGTGGCGGCCCTTCGGGAGGAGCGTCGTCGGGTTGCCATCGCGATCGACGGTCTCTTGCTCGCGCATGATCGTCGCGGTCGGCTTGAACGCGATGCGCAGCGTGATCGGCTCGCCGTTGGAGATACCGCCCTGGATCCCGCCGGAGTGGTTCGTTCGCGTCCCGATCTCGCCGTCGTCGCGACGGATGAAGATGTCGTTGTGGCTGCTGCCGGTCGAGAGCGTGCCCGCGAAGCCCGAGCCGTTCTCCACGCCCTTGACCGCCGGGATGCTCATCATCGCCTTCGCGAGATCCGCCTCGAGCTTGTCGAACACGGGCTCGCCCCAGCCCACGGGCACCCCGCGCGCGACGGCGCGAACGACGCCGCCGACCGAGTCGCCATCTTTGCGCGCAGCTTCGACGCGCTCGATCATCGTCGCGGCGATCGCGGCGTCGGGGCAGCGGATGTCGTTGGTGTCGACCATCGCGCGGGTGACCGTCGCATCATCGACCGTTGCGCGGATCCCGCACACCTCGTCGACCCACGCGACGATCTCCACGCCGACACGGGCGAGCAACTGCTGCGCGAGCGCACCCGCGGCGACACGGGCGGCCGTCTCGCGCGCACTCGCTCGACCACCCCCGGCGACAGCGCGGATCCCGTACTTCGCGTCGTAGGTGTAGTCCGCGTGACTCGGCCGGTACGCACGCGCGATCTCTTCGTAGTCCTTGCCCCGCGCGTCCTGATTCCGGATCAGCATCGCGATCGGCGTGCCCAGGCTTTTTCCGTCGAGAACTCCCGAGAGGATCTCGACCTGGTCGGCCTCCTTGCGCTGGCTGACGAGGCGGCTCTGCCCCGGGCGGCGCCGATCGAGCTCCCCCTGGATGTACGCGACATCGACGGGCAAGGCCGCGGGATATCCATCGACGACGACGCCGAGGGCGGGCCCGTGCGATTCGCCGAACGTCGAGATCCGGAACAGCACGCCGAAGTCACTGCCCATCGCGCCGAAGCATACATGCCATGTAGGTTTGCCGGGGTGGGGGCAATGGGGTTACCCTGAAGGTGCTTGATGATCGACGGGGATCGTAGGCCGACGGCTCAAGAAATCGAGGAGCTGATCGATCTGGTGCGCCGTGACCCGGCGTCGCCAGCGTTCATCGATCTCGGAGAAGCGTATCTCGCGCTCGGGCGCCCACGCGACGCGGTGCAGGTCGGCAACCTCGGCCTCGAGGCCGCGCCCGACAGCCTCGAAGGTCGCGTGATGCTCGCGCGCGCGCACGCGGCGCTGCACCAATGGAAGGAAGCGCAAGGCGAGCTGCTTCGCGTGGTCAAGGTCGACCGCACGAACCGCCAGGGCTTCGCGCTCCTCGGTGAAGTGCTGCTTCGTCGCTCCGACTTCGAGCGCGCGGTGCCCGTGCTGCAGCACGCGCAGAACCTCGACCCGACGAGCCCGCAGATCCTCGCGATGCTCAAGCGCGCGCGTGCGGGGCAGGGCCTCGATCCGCCGCCGCCGGTTCCATCGCCGCTCCCTCCGCGTGGAGAGACGGACGCGAACTTCGAGATCCAGCGCTCGCGCAGCGCGCAGACCGCCGCGCCGCCGCGTCGCTCGCCGGCTGCCGATGTCCCGCGCGCGTCACCGCAGATGCGCACGATGTCCGTCGAGCCGGCGCGCGATCCGAGCCCGCTGTTCCCCGAGCTGACCGGTGGCGCACCGGAGCCCGTGCGCGCGCCCGCACCGCCGGTCAACGGTCCGCGCGGACCCAAGCCGACGGCGCCGCCGCCGATGTCCGTCGAAGGTGTTCGCCCGCGCCTCGTCTCGAAGGATCGCCCGCAGAACGCCGCGGCCGCCGCGCTCCGCCAGTCCGCTGCCGTCGGCGAGAACTATCTGAACGATCTGCTCACCGGCGGGCTCCTCGACGTCGCGGGTGTCCGCGTTCCGGACAACGACTTCGATCTGCGTCCCGATCGCCGCTGGGGGCGGTCCACGCGCCGCGCCTTCATCTTCTTGTTCGTGGTGCTGGTGCTCGGCATCGGCGGCGGCGGCACCTGGTACTGGTGGAGCGAGAAGCAGAAGTCCGAGGCGGTCGCGCGGCTCCAGAAGGAATCGAAGCAGTCGATCGAGCACGGCGACTTCGCCGGCCTCGAGACGTCGCTCAAGAAGCTCGGCGAGTCGCTCGAGAAGGACAACTCGAACATCCTCACGTTCGCGTACGTCGTCGAGACCGCGGGCCTCGAGGCGCTCCTCTACGGCACCGACGCCGATCGCGTCGACAAGGCGTACAAGTCCGCCATCGCCGAGATCAAGCCGGAGGACACCGGCTATCGCGAGCTCGTGATCGGCAAGGCCGCCGTCGAGCTCTCGCGCCTCGGCTCGGGAGAAGGGAACGCGGGCGCGATCGCCGCCGCCGCCAAGTCGACGCTCGGCGAGGTCGTGAAGTCGCTCGACGCGTTGCTCGAGAAGAAGCCCGACGACAAGTGGGCGCAGTGGCTCAAGGCGCGCGCGCAGCTCGCGGCCGGCGAGCGCAAGGCAGCGAAGGCGCAGCTCAAGGCAGCGTCCGATGGCGAGGACGGCCTCGTCGTCGCGATCATCGACTACGCCGACCTGCTCGCCGACGACGGCCAGCTCGACGAAGCGCTCAAGCTCTACGACAAGGCGACGATGAAGTCGAAGGACCATCCGCTCGCCGTCGTCGGTCGCTCGCTCTCGCGCGGCGAGGCGTCGGTGCAGGTCGAAGAGGTGCTCGGCGATCTCGCGGTCAAGCTCGACAAGAACCTCGGGCCGCGCGTCGGCTCGTATCGCAACCTCGCCCTCGCGCTCGCGAACGCGGGCATCGAGGACTTCCCCAAGGCGGCCGAGGCGCTCCGCAAGTCGACGCTGCAGAAGCCGCCCAACGAGCCGCGGTTCTGGGCGCGCGTCGCGTGGGCGTACTACTCCGCCGGCAACCTCAATGAAGCGGCCAAGGCTCGCGCGCGCATCGCGTGGTACGGCAAGTCCAAGGCCGAGGATGATCCGACGGTGCAGCTGATCGACGCCGCGCTGCACATCGCGTCTGGCCACCCGGACAAGGCTCTCGACGTCGCGTCGAAGATCGAGGGCGTGCGCCCGCGCTTGCTGCGCGTCTACGCGCTCCTCGATCTCGGCAAGCCCAAGGAAGCGCTCGGCGAGGCCGACGAGGTCCTGAAGCTCGCGCCCGAGAACATCGAAGCGCAGATCCTCCGGGAGGAGGCGCGCATGATCTCGTCCGAGGGCAAGGCGCGCGCGGAGGCCGCCGACGCCCTCGAGAAGCTCGCGCGCAAGGCGAAGTCCAAGCTCGGCCGTCACGCGCTCGGCATGGCGCTGATCGCGACCGGCGATACGAAGGCCGCGCAGACCCAGCTCGAGCAGGCGACGACGGACGTCACGGATGTCTCGCCGAACCCGCTGCTCTATCGCACGCGCACCGCGCTCGCCGAGATCCTGCTCGCGGCCAACGACATCGCGGGCGCGGGCAAGCAGCTCGACGAGGCGCTCGCGGCGAACTCGGGTTACCTGCCGACGCGCGGCCTCCAGGCGAAGATCGTGCTTCGCAACCGCGAGCCCGATCGCGCGCTGGATCTCCTCGCGCCGATCGCCGCCGAGGAGACGCTGTCGCCGCAGCTGAGCTTGATCGGCATCGAGGCGACGTTCCTCTCGAAGAAGTCGACCGCGAAGCAAAAGGACGAGGCCAAGAAGGCGCTCGAGGCGATGAAGGACACGTTCGAGCCCAAGACCGAGATCAGCCGCGTCGCGGCGATCCTCGATCCGAAGCTGCCCGAGGAGTGGGAGCTCCCGCCGCCGCCGTCGGCCGACGGGGCCACGCCCGAAGCTCCCGCGCCGGCTCCCAAGAAGGAATCGAAGAAGCGCCGTCGCTGAGGCGTTGTCTCGCCATGAAGCGCGCGTTGCTGCTGATCGCCGTCCTCGTCGCGTGCAGCAAGCACGAGGACGCGCACGCGCCGCTGAACGACCAGAAGGCGATCAGCGCGCACGAGAACGCGCACGCGATCGCGAAGCCGCCGCGCACCAAGCCGGCGCAGCTGACGAAGGTGACGATCAAGGCGCTCGGCATGTACTGTGAGGAGACGTGCCCGCTCAAGGTGCGCACCGCGCTCGCGAGCGTGCCGGCGGTGTACGAGCTCGGCTTCGACGTGTCGACGGAGTCGATCTTCGTGTCGTACGACGCGACGCTCGGAACGCCCAAGGACGTCACCAAGCCGATGCTCGTGGCGATCAAGGGCGCGGGCTTCGATCCATGGCTCGCGAAGGAAGCGTGGCCGGACGACGCGGACGTCGCGGTCGTCCCCTGATCGTTCACGATCCGGCGAGCGCGGCGATCAAGCGGCGCGCGGCGAGCCCGGGGTGTCCGCGGTGATAGAGGCGCGGGCGAAACTGATGCACGCTCGGCTTGGTCCAGCGAATGCGGCGCAGCTTGCGGCGCTCGAGCTCGTTCGCGATCAGCACGTCGGGGAGCCAGCCGTAGCCGATGCCCGCGAGGATCGCGGTGCGCTTGGACCCGAAGTCGTTGAGGAGCACCGTCGACGTCGCCTCGAGCTGTGCCGTCGAGAGATCGAGGCGAGGATCGGAGCCGCGCACGGTGAGCAGCAGCTGGTCGCGCAGCGCTTGCTCGTCGTGGCGACCCTTCGCGAGCGGATGATCGGCACGCGCGACGAGCGATGCCGGCAGCGGATCGAGCGCGATCGATGACAGGCCGCGGGCGCGCGGCGGGAGCACGGCGATCATGAGGTCGGCGCGGCCCTGCTCGAACGCGTCCTCGACACCGGACAGGAACTCGGCGCGCACCTCGAAGCGGGTGGGGACCTTGTCCTTCACGAGGCGGCCGACCGCGCGGAGGAGCGGCTCGATGGGCACGATGCCGTCGAACACGACCGAGAGCGTCGGCTCCCAGCCCGCGCGGAGCTCGGTCACGGTGGTGGCGAGCGCGGCCTCGGCGGCGAGGAGGTGGCGACAGCCGTCGAGGACCCGCTCGCCGTTGGCCGTGAGGCGCGTGCGGTACCCGGAGCGATCGAGGACCGGGAAGCCGAGCGCGTCCTCGAGCGTGCGAATGAGGTAGAGGACGGAGCTGTGCCCGCGACGCATTTCTTGCGCGGCGCGCGCAAATGTCTCGCATCGCGCGAGGGCGTCCAGCGCGCGGGCCTGCTCGAGCGTCACATCGACATTGTTCATGTCGTGAACAATGATGACCGAAACATAGTTCTATTTCTACCGGCGAGAATGCGCGCACGCTGCGCGCATGAACATTCCGTACGTCCAGGGTCGCGTGGCGAAGCAGGCGCACGTGGCCGTGCCCGAGGGCACCGTCGAGGAGGAGTACGCGCGCGACGGGTTCGCCGGCCGTTACGCGCATCTGTATCGCGAGCACGCGCCGGTGGGCTGGACACGGATCGAGGGGCCGCTGCGCCCGCGTCTGTACGACGTCGGCGCGACGGCGGTCGACGACTACCTCGCGAGCCGCGTGGAGCTGCTCGCGAACGCGGACTGTCGCGTGCTGGTGGCGGCGATCCGCGAGCCGATGCCGTATCTGTTTCGCAACGCCGACGGTGACGAGCTCTTGTTCGTGCACACCGGCGCCGGGCGCATCGAGACGGACTTCGGGCCGCTCGCGTACGAGGCGGGCGACTACCTCGTCATCCCGCGCGGTACGATGTATCGCCTCGCGCCGACGAGCACGACGCGGCTGTTGATCGTCGAGACCGCGGGGCAGCTCGCGCTGCCGGAGCGCGGCCTGCTCGGGCAGCACGCGCTGTTCGATCCCGCGATGCTGCGCGTTCCGTCACCGAGCGAGCCGAGCTCGCTGCAGGCGGGGCTCGGCGGATCGCGATCCGGCGAGTGGCGCGTCGCGATCCAGCGGCAGCGCGCGATGACGAACGTGTACTACCCGCACTGTCCGCTCGACGTGATCGGCTGGAAGGGCACGCTGTGCGTGTGGCAGCTCAACGTCCGCGACATCCGCCCGGTGTCGAGCGACCGCTATCACCTGCCGCCGTCGGCGCACACGACGTTCGTCGCGCCGAACGTCGCGATCTGCACGTTCGCGCCGCGCCCGCTCGAGAACGGTGACCCGCGCGCGATGAAGGTGCCGTTCTATCACTCGAACATCGACTTCGACGAGGTGCTCTTCTATCACGCGGGCGACTTCTTCAGCCGCGCGGGCGTGCGTGCCGGCATGCTGACGTTTCACCCGCAGGGCATCCACCACGGCCCGCAGGCGAGCGCCGTCGAGCGCGCGCCGTCCGCGCAACGGACCGACGAGGTCGCCGTGATGATCGACACGCGCCGGCCGCTCGAGATCGGGGCGCGCGCGCCGGCCTTCGAGATCGAGAGCTACTGGCAGAGCTGGCAACCCGCGGGGGACCGATGAGCGACACGACCAACCCGTGCGGCCTGCGCGGCCTCGCGTTCATGATCCTGGCGTCGCCGGAGCCGGAGCGGCTGCACCGGCTGTTCCTCGCGTTCGGCTTCTCGCGGACGATGAGACATCGCGCGCGCCCGCTCGACGTGTACGAGCAGGGCGAGATCCGGCTCGTGCTGGATCGCGGCGCGGCGGGCTTCAACGCGCGATTCGCGGCCGCGCACGGCCCGTCTATCAGCGCGATGGGCTGGCGCGCGGACGATGCGACGATCGCCGCGGCGACCGCGGTGCGGCGGGGCGGGCGGCGCGGGCAGGGCGATCTGCGGCGCGCGGACGGCAGCGACGTGTTCGCGATCCGCGGCATCGGCGAGTCGCTGATCTACTTCGTCGACGAGCAGGATACGTGGGAGGCGCTCGGCTTCGTGCCGCTCG
This sequence comes from uncultured Kofleriaceae bacterium, assembly GCA_964617845.1. GTDB lineage: Bacteria > Myxococcota_A > Polyangia > Haliangiales > Haliangiaceae > JABFXX01. Next base: position 11,955 of record CAZUAR010000024.1, read on the forward strand.
ACGAGCCGGACCGCGTGCCCGCGAAAGGCTTCGTGCGGATCGACCACCTCACGAACAACGTGCCGCGCGGCGAGCTCTCGGTGTGGGGCGCGTTCTACCGCGACGTGTTCGGCTTCACCGAGGTGCGCTACTTCGACATCCGCGGCGTGAAGACCGGGCTGCAGTCGTACGCGCTTCGCTCGCCGTGCGGCACGTTCTGCATCCCGATCAATGAAGGCACCGAGTCGAAGAGCCAGATCGACGAGTACCTCGAGGAGTACAAGGGGCCGGGCATCCAGCACCTCGCGTTCACGACCGACGACATCCTCGCGTCGCTGCGCGCGCTCGAGGGCACGCCGATCGAGTTCCTCGATATCGACGACGAGTACTACGCGCACGTGTTCGATCGCGTCCCGAACGTTCGCGAGGATCACGCGGAGATCGCGCGGCGCAACGTCCTCGTCGACGGCGACGCGGAGGGGTACCTGCTCCAGATCTTCACGAAGAACCTGATCGGCCCGATCTTCATCGAGCTGATCCAGCGCCACAACCACCTCTCGTTCGGAGAGGGCAACTTCGGGGCGCTGTTCCGCTCGATCGAGCGCGATCAGGAGCGCCGCGGGTACCTGGCGTCAGTCCAGGACGTCTAGCGAGCCCTGACCCTCACGGATCACGGTCACGGTATCGCCGTCGACCTCGATCACGGTCGACGGGTCCGCCGGCGTCTGCGGGGCGTCGATCACGCAGTCGATGTGGCGGCCGAACGCGTCGAGCACTTCCTCGGCGTCGCGGCACGGCAGGTGCTGGTCCGGCTCGTCGGGATCGACGATCACCGCGGACGACGTGAGCAGCGGGCGGCCGAGTCCCTCGGCGAGCGCCTGCGCGATCGGATGGCTCGTGATGCGGATGCCCACCGTGCGCCGCTTGTCGTGCGTGAGCATCCGCGGGACCTCGTGGGTCGCGGGGACGACGAGCGTGTACGGGCCCGGGAAGATGCGCTGCGCGAGCCGGAAGGCGGTGTTCGAGAACTGCCCGTACGATGCCGCCGTCGAGAGGTTGGGGCAGATCAGCGCGAGCTTCTGCTTCCGGTTCATGTTCTTCGCGCGGTAGATGCGCTCGATCCCCTCGCGCGACTCGATCGCGCAGCCGAGCGCGTAGATCGAGTCGGTCGGGTAGGCGACCACGCCGCCGCGATGGAGGATGTCGATCGCTTGCTCGATCTTGCGCGGGTTGGGCTCGCCCCACTCGTCGAACACGAGGCGCAGCGGCATCGACGTGCGCGACTGGCGTGCGGGGGCGCTCACGGGGTCACCTTCGCCGAGGACGATGGCGGCGCTGCGACGCCCCGGAAACCCTTGCCGATCACGTACTGCTCGATCGAGATCTGGCGGCTCGACGCCGGCTTCGCGGTCTTGCTGACAGCGAACTTCGCACGCACCGCCTCGGTGAGCTTCTTGAAGTCCGGGCCCTGGAACAGCTTGCCGACGAAGTTGCCGCCGGGAGCGAGCACGAGGGTCGCGATCTCGAGCGCGCGCTCGAAGAGCACCTCGGAGCGAATCTGATCCATGTGTCGGATGCCGGTGGTGTCGGGTGCCATGTCGCTCAGCACCACATCGAATGCAGGGAGCTCGCCACGTAGCTCGGCGACGTCGATCGTCATCACGTCACCGACGACGATGCGCGCGCCCATCGGCGGGCGCTGGAGCGGACCGCGATCGAGTCCGACGAGGACGGCCTTCTCGCCGATCGTCTGGCGCGCGTACTGGAGCCACGAGCCCGGCGCGCAGCCGAGATCGAGGACGCGCGTGTGGCCGGCCTCGAAGATCTTGTGCTTCTCGTCGATCTCTTGAAGCTTGTAGACGGCGCGCGCGAGGAACCCTTCCTTCTTCGCTTTCTGGTGAAAGCGATCGTGGCGGGCGCTGCGATCGTCGAGCCGCTTGGTGGCCATGACGTACAAAACGCTCGGCACCGTAGCGCCGAGCGTCGTTTGGGAGTAGCTGCCGTGGAGCCACCGCGTGCGAAGCACGCGGATAGATCATCCGCGACCGGCTGCTGCCTTCTTGGACGCCTTGAGCGGGTTCTTCGAGCGAACCTCTTCCTTGCCCATGCCCTTGCGCTTGTACGTGGTGCGCGTCGCGGCCATGGTCACGACGACGTACTCGTTCGGCGCGCCGGGGACCGCACCGCGAACGAGGATGCAGTTCTCGTCGGCGAGGATGCGGAACAGCTGGAGGTTCTGCTGGGTGACCTTCTCGTTGCCCATCTGGCCCGCCATGCGCTTGCCCTTGTGGACGCGCTGCGGGGTGAGGCGGCAGCCGATCGATCCGCCGTGGCGGAAGTACTCGTGCGTACCGTGGGCCCGGGTCATGCCGGACATGTGGTGCTTCTTGATGACGCCCTGGTAGCCCTTGCCCTTGGAGGTTCCGGCGACGTCGACGGCCATGTTCTCGCTGAACACGTCGCTCGGGCCGAGCACCTGGCCGACCGTGTACTTCGCCACTTCCTCGGCGGGGAGGCGGATCTCCTTCACGAAGCGCTGCGGCTTGAGGCCGGCGTCCTTGAGCGAGCCGAGCTCGGGCTTGTTCGCGAGGCGCACCGGCTTCTCGTCGAAGCCGAGGACGAGCGCGGTGTATCCATCGCGCTCCTGCGTACGCGTGCCGACGACGTGGCAGGGCCCCGTCTGGATGACCGTCACGGGGATGGACTCACCGTCCTCCGCGAACACCTGGGTCATTCCAATCTTCTTGCCGAGAAGGCCAATCTTTTGCGCCATGACGAACAGCTCCTACGTACCGGAAACGAGGGGGGAATCTATACGCGTCGCGTCGGCAGGCGTCAAGCTGAAGACGCGGCACGTATTCGCGACCGTTTGCGCGGCTAAGTCCTCGATATTCATGCCCGCGCACGCCGCGACCACCTCGGCGGTGTGGACGATGAAGCTCGGTTCGTTGCGTTTTCCTCGCTTGGGGATCGGTGCGAGGTAGGGGCAATCGGTCTCGATCAGGATGCGATCGCGCGGCACGAAGGCCACCGCGTCGCGGATCGGCTGCGCGGTCTTGTACGTGATGATGCCGCTGAACGAGATGTACGCGCCCATCTCGGCGTACGCGCGCGCGTCATCGGGCGTGCCGGTGAAGCAGTGGATCACCACACCGCGCTCCATCGCGTTGCCTTCGCGCAGGATCGCGCGCGCGTCGTCGTGCGCGTCGCGGATGTGACAGACGATCGGCTTCTTCACGCGATGCGCGAGCTCGATGAAGCGCGCGAACGCGTCCTTCTGCGTCTCGCGCTGCGAGTGATCGTAATAGTAGTCGAGCCCCGTCTCGCCGATCGCGACGACGCGCGGGTGCGGCGCGAGGCGCTCGTGCACCGCCCACCACGCCGGCGTCATCTTCTCGACGTCGTGCGGATGGGTCGCGACGGTCGCCCACACGTCCGGATCGCGCTCGGCCAGCGCGACGCTGCGCTCCGCGCTCGACGGATCGCCGACGGCACCGATGACGACGATGCGCTGCACGCCGGCGGCCCGCGCGCGGGCGAGGACGTCGGCGCGATCCTCGTCGAACTCGGGGCCGTCGACGTGCGCGTGGGAGTCGAACAGCTGCATCACGCCGTGCCTCGCGCGTCGATCGCCTTGAGCGCGGCCGCGATCGCCTCGAGGAAGTCGGAGCCCTTGCCGCTGCGGGCGAGCTTCTCGAGGTGTGCCTTTGCCCAGTCACCGCCGACCGCGCCCAGCTGCTCGATCGCGAGCCCGCGCACGTGGCCCTTGCGCGCCGTCAGCGCGGTGACGAGGACGCGCCGCGCGGGATCGCGATACGGACCCTCGGGCTGGAGCTCGAGCAGCTTGCCGGCGGCGAGCACGATCGCCTCGGGGGGCGTCCCCTTCGCCGTGAGCGCGCGACCGAGCGCCTCCGCGTCGTCGGGCGTGCCGAGCTTGCCGAGCGCGGTGACCGCGTCCCACGCGCGATCCGGATCGGTCAGCGCGCGAGCGAGCGATGCGCGACCGCGGCCATCGCCGAGCTCGGCGAGGGCGTACGCGACGTCGAAGCGCGTGTTCGCGTCACCGTGGTCGAGGTGCTCCACGAGCTTCTCGAGCGCGCGCGGATCGCCGATCGCACCGAGCGCGAGCGCCGCGGCGGCGACGACCTGCGCGTCCTTGTCCGCGAGCGCTCTCGCGACGTGATCGTAGGCGCGCTTCGCGTCGAGCTCGACGAGCGACGTCGCCGCCTGGAAGCGCAGGTCGGGCGGCCCCTTCGCGAGCGCGTCGGCGAGCGGATCGAACGCGTCCGGGTGGCCGATCGTGCCGAGCGCGATCGCCGCGTGCTGGCGGACCGGCGCGGTGCCGTCGTCGAGCCGCTTGACGAGCGCGGTCACCGCCGACGCGTCGCGCAGCTCGCCGAGCGAGCTCGCGGCCTCCATGCGGACCTCGGGGTGGTCGTCCTCGAGTGCGAGGATCAGCGCCTCGACCGCGCGCCGCTTCTCCGTCGTGTCCTTCACGTCGCCGAGCGCCTGCGCCGCGAGCGCGCGCGACTTGTGGCTCGAGCCGCGCGCGATGTCTCGCATCGCCGCTTCGAACGTCAGGGTCGAGCTCGGGAAGAAGAACGACACCCGCGCACCCTAGCAGATGCCGCCGAGCGCGAGCTTGGCAGGAGTCGAGTAGACTGTGCGAGATGTCCGATCGCGTCGTCTGCGACCACTGCGAGGGCAGGGGCTGGTGGCGAAGCGGATGCGATGGCGACATCGATTGCTACGAGTGCCACGGCACCGGCGTCGCGCGCCGGCAAGGCAACTGCGAGGCGTGCCTCGGGTGGGGCTGGTCGATCACCGCCGAGCCGTGCGTGGCGTGCGCCGCGGCGGGCAGCGTGAGCCTCCCGGTCGCGCTGTACTGGTGCCACGGCTGCATGCGAACGATCTCCGCGAGCGACGACGTCGGCGCGGCGTGCGAGCGCGACGCGGACCATCGCCTCGAGCGCCGCACGGGCCGCGTCGGTTCCGCGTGATCGCCGCGCGCCGGCATCGTATAAGCCGCGGATGCAACCGCGCCCGATCCACTACATCTCGGCCGTGCTCGTCGGACTCGGCATCGGTGTCTTCGCGTATCGCTTCGCCGTCCTCGGGTTGTTCTGGACCGGCTCGACGAAGTGGATCTTCCCCGCGGTCGGCGCGGGCCTCGTCGCGGCCGGGTTCAAGATGCAGTCGCTCGACACGCAGAGCGAGCGGCCGGCGGTCGCCACGCGCATCGCGCTCGCGATCGTGGGTATCGGCGTGTCGATGGGCATCCTCTATCTGCTCGTGCCGACGCTGTCGCGCGTGGGGCTCGAGCGCCGCGCGCTGCCGGGCTTCTCGATCGACGCGCCGACCGACAAGCCGGCGATCGAGGTCGTCGACTACAACACCGGCAACGTCACCTGGAAGCAGGTCGGCGGCGCGAATGCCGTGCTCTCGGTGAGCTGGCAGGTCGGCGGCGCCTCGAAGGAAGACCTCGAGCTCGGCATGAAAGCGCTGTCGAGCGAGATCGGCGGCTCGCCCCAGTACATGACGCTGCCCGGCCCCAACGGTAAACAGGTCGACACGGTCAAGGTCGACACGAACAAGGACGTCCCGCTCTACATGTCGACGCTGCCGTGCGGGAACCGCGGCGTGATCGTGATGACGATCGGCGTCGACGGGATCGAGACGGTCCAGCGCCGCATGCTCCAGAGCTTCGTCTGCACGCCGGATCCGGAGAAGGAGTCCGCCGAGCCGGGCATCGTTCGTGTCGCGATCCAGCTGCCGGGCTGGTACGTCGACGAGGCGGAGCACGGTCAGCTCACCGTCACCGACGGCAAGGCGATCCTGATCCTTCGCGAGATCAGCTCGTCGCAGACCAAGCTCCAGGAGCTGGTCGTCCCGCTGCTCAACGCGTTCGGCGGCAACGTCTCGGCGAAGCCGGCGGTCGGCGATCGCCTCCCGTTCAGCGGCACGATCGAAGGCGAGCGGGTCGAGGGCTGGGCGCGGCGCATCGCGTGTCCGACGCACGGCGTGCTGATCCTCGCGATGGCCAACACCGTCGAGGACTCCGAGGCGGCGTACGTCGCGTCGACGAACGCGGGCTGCCTGCGTCCGGGCGAGAAGCCGCCGACGTTCCCGGCGGCGCCGCCCGTCGCGCCCGAAGGCGACGCGGCCCAGGGCGAAGCGCCCGCGACCGAGTGATCAGTCGCCGCGGGTCGCGTAGTAGTAGGTGCACTCGTCGAGCTTCTCGGCCGCCCAGCCGGGCTCGCTCGACACGACCGGTCCGAGGAGCTGCGCGACCCACTGCGCGTGCTGGTTCCAGCCGCGCTCGAGCGACGCGTTGATCAGGTCCTCGGCGGCGCTCTCCGGATCGCGCTGGCGCTGGACCCACGCGACGACCTGGTTCGGATCGCCCGCCGCGATCGCGCCGACGCCGACGGAGTTGTTCTCGCGCACGGTGCGATCGTCCTGCGCCGTGTACAGCATGAACTGGCTCATCTTGCCGTTCACTTCGTCCTGCACGGTCTGCGCGCTCCAGCTCGGGATGAAGTTGCCCATCGCCGACGCGTACGCCTGCCAGTAGGCGCGGTTCGCCTGCTCCCAGCGCGCGAGGTCGTCGAGCGTCTTGTGGCGGATGCGATGCCACAGCGCTTCCGCGTCCTGCATCGCGCACCACTGCTCCCACGCGACTTCACGCGCCAGGAAGATCGCGCCGGTGCCGCCGACGAACATCGCCGACGCGGTACCGGGCGTGACCACGCTGACCGCCTTGCACGATCCGCACGTCACGTTGATCGACTGGTGCCACAGCGGCTTCTCGAGCGGAGCGCCGCAGTGCTGGCAGGCCACGGGGATCTTGACCTCCTCGAGCGCCGCGCGGTGCAGCGCGCGCGCCCAGTCGGCTTCGCCCTGCATGATCATGCGCTCGGTCTCGCGCTCGAGCCAGCGCTTGAAGGCGCCGGTCATCGACACCATCTGCGCGCGGAAGTATCCGCCCGCGCGCCCGTCGACGTCGACGTCGTCGAGCTCGCCATCGATCTTCGACCACTGGTCGTCGACCTTCTGCGCGAGCTGGAGAAGGCGCGCCTTGAGGGCGCTCGACACGCCGGTCATGCCGGTGCCGTCGACGGCGTCGTGCGCGATGACCTCGGCGTAGCCGGCTCTCGCCTCCGCTTCGATCTCCTGCACGCGCGCGCGTACCTTCTCGAGGAAGCCGGTCCAGCGCTGGCCGAACGGTGCGAGCTGTGGTGGCCACTGGTTCTGTGTCATGTGCCGAGCTTGTCCTTTCCGCAGAATTGACACGCGAGCGTCTCCGAGAGGCGCGGTCCGCCGCACTGGGTGCAGCGGATCACGTAGCCACCGGGTGGTCGCTGCCAGCCCTTGTTCTTCGCTGTCTTCGCCGACTGCACCGCGAACGCGAACATGCTCTTGGGTCGCCATGTCGCGTACTCGAGGTACTTCGGCTCGATCGTCGCCCACACCGCGTTCGCCGCTTCGATCAAGCGGGCGTCGCCGACCGCGTGCGCGAACTTCGTCGCGATCGCACGCGCGCACGCGGCGACTTCGCCGGGTAGTGCACCGCGCGCGAGATCGACGCGCGCGCGATACGCCGCGCGTTCGTGCTCCGGTGTCGGCGCGACCCCGTGCTGTGCGAGGACCTTCGCCCACGCGTCGTTGACGCCGCCTGCCGGTTCGACGAGCAGCGCGGCATCGAAGAGCTTGCCGAGCTCCTCGGTCAAGTAGCCGAGGAGGGCCGCCGACTGAGTCGGGTCCGCCATGGCTAGGCGTTGAGATCGTCGTCGAAGCTGCCGCCTTGCGCCTTGTACTGCGCCTCGTACTTCGTCTGCAGATCGCCGATCTGCATCGCGATGCGGTAGTCGCCGGCGATCTTCGCCGACCAGTACTGGCTCAAGTTCGACCAGTCGAGCGCGGTCATGCCGAACTGCTGCTGCAGCATCTGGTTGACGTCGCGGCCCTGCTGCGCCCACGCCGACTGCGCGCCGCCGATCTCGGCGTAGCGCTCCAGCGTGCACGGCTCGGGACCCGTCGCGCCTTGGCCGTAGTTCTGGATGCCCGCCTGGCCCGCGTTCGCCGCGGCCGACGCACCGAACTGACCCTGGCCCGCCATGCCGAAGTACTTGCCGTACTCCATGACGACCGCCATCGTCGCGTTCTGATCGCCCGCCTGTCCGCTCATGCGGCGGTTCCACTCGGCGCTGACGCGCTCCCACTTCGCCTGATCCATGCCGTTCTCGGCGAGGATGCCGGCCCACTTGCCCATGTCGTTGCCGACCGACGCCGCGCGCGCCTGCGTGAACGCGTACGTCTTCATGTCGATGCCCTCGACGGGCTCGAGCAAGTGCGAGTTCGCCGCGGCCGCCGCGCCGAACTGCTCGCGCGCGGCGCGGCTGTTCGCGTTCATCGCCGCCTGCATGAACTCGTGCATGTGACCGAAGTGGCGGTTGAACGTGTCGCGGACGCGCTGCATGTGCGACCAGTCGCGAAGGCCGAACTCGCGGCACTTCGCGTCGCACGCGTCATCGCCGCCGTTGTTGCCGGCCATCTCGATCGCCTTCAGGCGGTACCAGAACTCCTCGTGGTCGTTCGGATTCCAGCCGCCCCAGTCGTCGGCCTCGCCGTCGTCGCTGCTGCTGTCGTCATCGTCGTGATCATGATCCTCGTGGTCATGATCTTCTTGCTGCGCGTACTGCGGCTGCTGCGGCGGTTGCGGCGGCGGCGGTTGCGATGGATTGACTGCCTCGGTGGCGCCCTTGACCGCGTTCTTCAGCTTGTCGAACAGACCCATGAAATCTCCTGCGCTGGGTTTGAGATGGAGTGCGAACCGTCGAGCAACCTCTGGGCCGAGTCCCGTCGACCTCTAAGTGGCTGCCGATCCGCAATTCGCTCACCACGAGGTACGCAACTATTTGCGTGATCGCGCAGCGACTCGCTGTCCCCCCATTCGGTTCCATTCCCCAGCGTGCTCGACGCTATCACGCGGGTCGTTCGGGCTTCGTCGCGCGGTCCAGCGATTCGACGCGCTCGATGCGGTCCGGAGTGACGTGCGCGAGGATCGTGTCGACGAGCGCGGCGGCGTCCTCGATCGAGTACGGCGCGGGCGCACCGTCGCCGGGAACGAGCAAGCTCCTCGCGGGCGCGCCGCCGTCGACGAACGCGGTGTGCGTGGACTCGGACGCGACGACGCGCACGACGTCCTTCCACGCGAGCCGGAACTTCGTCGCGCGCTGGGTCCTCACCTCGAGCCCGTCATCGTCGGTGACGACCACGAGCTTCCACGTCGGCGACCCGAGGTAGAGCAGCCCGAACGACGCGCCGATCGCGCCGATCACGAGCGGTGTCGTCGCGGGACCGAGGGCGAGCGCGGCGATGCTGACCGCACCGGCGACGCCGATCGCGCTCCACGCCATCCCCCGATAGCGCGGGCGGAAGCGATGCGTGCGCGTCATCTATGCGCTCGCAACACGCACCAGCTCACTGCTTCGCGACGAGGTTCGCGATCTGCGCGCGCGTCTCGAGGGGGATCGACTCGAACAGCACGCCGAAGCCCTTGGGCAACGTGACGTTGCCGCCCTGACCGGGGAGCTCGCAATCATCGGTGCGCTGCCACAGCACCCAGCCGACGGCGTCGATCGAGCCGATGCCGCGCACGTCGAACTTCACGGCGACCCGCGACAACAGCGGCAGCGGCGGTCCCGAGATGAACGCGCCGTTGGTGGACAGATCGCGCACGACCGCGGGGAAGCGCTTGCCGATCGTCGAGTTGTCGCTCTCCACGCGGCGGAACACGGCGGCGAGGTTCGGGTGCAGCGTCATCGGCACCTGACCGATCGACTCGATGACCGCGGGTGAGTTGACCACGAGGCGTGCAGCTCGACGGTGATCAGCCATATCGCCGCTATCGTACTCGCGTTCCCGGGGGGACGGCGGCGTCCACCGCCGAAAGTCCGAGGATCGCCTCGTCGCCCGCGGCGAGGATCATTCCCTCGGACACGAGGCCCGCCATCTTCCGCGGCGCGAGGTTCGCGACGACGATCACCTGCTTGCCGACCAGCGCGTCGGGCGCGAACGCCTCGGCGATGCCGGCGACGATCGAGCGCAGCTTGCCCTCGCCGAGGTCGACCTGGAGGTGCAGCAGCTTGTCCTTCTTCGGGACCTTGACCGCTTCCTTCACGGTGCCGACGCGTAGCTCGAGCTTGGCGAAGTCGTCGTAGGTGATCGTGGGAGTCGCGGCCGCCGCCTCCGTCTTCGCGGGCGGCGCAGGCTTCTCGGCAGCCGGCGCGGCCGGAGCGGCCACCGCGTCGCCGACGACCTTCCTCAGGATCTCGGCCTGCATCTTCTCGTCGAGGCGCGGGAACAGCGGCGACGGCGGTGGGATCGTCGACAGCGTCGGCGCCGATGGGAACACGCGGCCCTCCGCCGTCTCCGGCCACGTCGGCGTCCGCGGATCGTCGAGCCAGTCGAGCAGCGTCTTGCTCGTCGCCGGCAACACCGGCGCGATCATGCGTGCGATCGTCCACAAGCTGCACTGCAGGCACCACAGCGCGTGGGGCAGGGCGCTGTCCTTCGCCTTCGCCATCGTCCACGGCTGCGTCTGATCGATGAACCGATTCGCTTGCCCGACGAAGCGCCACAGCGCCTCGAGCGCGCGCGACGGCGCGCCCGCGTCGAACTCCTTCGCGACGAGGTTCACCGCCTGGAACGCGTTCGTCTCGAGCTGCCAGTACGGGTTCTCGCCCGCGGCGAACTGCACGTCGTCGCGCGACGGCGGGAACTCGGGCGCGAACTTGCTGACCATCGTCATCGCGCGGTTCACGAGGTTGCCGAGGTCGTTCGCGAGCTCCGCGTTGAACCGGCCGAACAGCGACTCGAACGTGAAGTCACCATCGTTGCCGAGCGGCACCTCGCGCAAGAGGTAGTACCGCATCGCATCGATGCCGATCGGCCGTCCGAGCGGACCGACCGCCAGCGCGTCGCTGAGCGTGATCGGATCGATGCGCGTCGCGGGCATCGACTTGCTGATCTTCTCGCCGCGCACCGTCCACCAGCCGTGCGCGAAGATCGACTTCGGCAGCGGCAGCCCCGCGCTCATCAGGAACGCGGGCCAGTACACCGCGTGAAACCGCAGGATGTCCTTGCCGATCAGGTGCACGGCCTCGGGGAAGTACTTCTTCGCATCGGGGCCATCGAGATCGATGTCGTCGCCCACGAGGTCGGAGTAGTAGTTCGTGAGCGCGTCCATCCAGACGTAGATGACGTGCTTGAGGTTCGGATGCTCCTTGTCCTCCTCGGGAACCGGGATGCCCCACGACATCGTCGTGCGCGACACGCTCAGATCACGGAGCTCCTCGCGCTCGAGGAACGAGACGATCTCGTTCTTGTACGCGCTCGGCCGGATGAAGTCCGGGTTCGCCGCGATGTGCGCGAGCAGCGGCTTCGCGTACTTGCTGAGCTTGAAGAACCACGAGCGCTCCTTGTCGACCCAGTTCACGGGCTTCTTGTGCACCGCGCAGTGCCACGCATCGCCCTCGCGCACGAGCTGGCTCTCCGTGTAGAACGCCTCGCAGCCGACGCAGTACCAGCCCTGATACGTCGCGACGTACAGGTCCTCGCGGTTCCGCTCCGCGATCCGATTCCACAGCGCGGCCACGACCTTCTTGTGCTTCGCGTCGGTCGTGCGGATGAACCGATAGTCCTCGATGCCCAGCGCCTTCCACGTCTCGTCGAACCTCGGCGCCACCGAGTCGACCAGCTGCTGCGGCGTCATGCCCTTCTTCGTCGCCGTCTCCTCGATCTTCTGTCCGTGCTCGTCGGTGCCCGTCAAGAAGCGGGTGTCGTCGCCGCGCAGTCGATGAAACCGCGCGAACGCATCGGCGACGATGGTCGTGTATGCGTGCCCCAGGTGCGGCACGTCGTTGACGTAATAGATCGGCGTCGTGATGTAGAAGGGCGTCGTCATAAGTCGCGTCTCGCGAATCAATCGTCGCTGTCGTCGGTCTCTAGATCCGTGTGTCCGCCGGGGACATGATCGAGCGAGCTCGGATCATCCGTCGGCCCGGCATCGTCGTCGGGGACGTGGTGCATCGAGCTCGGATCATCGGTCGGCCCGGCGTCGTCGTCGTCCTGATCGAGGTCGGCGTACAGCTCGCCGACGAGCTTGGCCGGATCCACGTCGAGCTCCTCGGCCGGCGCTTCCGCCGCCGCGTGCTCTCGCGAGTCTCGCCGGTCGTCGCGCCGGTCATCGCGCCGCTCGCCTCGACGATCGCGATCGCCGCGCGCACCTCGCTCACCGCGCTCGCCGCGCTCGCCTCGCTCGCCGCGCTCGCCGCCGGGTTGCGAGCCCGGCGGGAACAGCGGCTTCACGTCGGTCGCGGGCAACACCTCGCTGTCGCCCATGCCATAGCTGACGCGCACGCGCTGCCGGAGCACGTCGACCTCGACGACACGCCCCTCGCCACGCGCGCTCACGACGCGCTTGCCGAGCTTGGGTAGTCCCTTGCGCAGCTCGGCGTAGCCGGCCTGCTCGTACACCAGGCAGCACTTCAGTCGCCCGCACTGTCCGCTGACCTTCGTCGGTGACAGGACCAAACCCTGGTCCTTCGCCATCTTGATCGACACCGGCACGAAGTCAGGCAGCCACGTCGTGCAGCACAGCGTCAGCCCGCAGCTCCCGATGCCACCCACCGCCTTCGCCTCGTCGCGCACGCCCAGCTGCCGCAGCTCGATCCGCGCGCCGGTCTCGCGACCGACATCCGCGATGAAGCCGCGCAGATCCAGTCGCTCGTCGCTCGTGTAGTACAGGTTCATCTTCGCGCCGCGCCCGAGCTGCCCCTGTAGCTCCACGCGATACACCTTCATCGGCAGCCGATACTTGCTCGCCGCGTCCTTCGCGATCCGCAGCGCCTTCTGCGTGTCCGCGTCGCCCTCGCGCTCGACCGCCAGGTCGGCCTCGGTCGCGACGCGAATCACGCGCCGCACGCGCTCCCTCGTCATCTTGCGCCCCGGCGCCGTCGCCACCGTCGCCAGCCGCGGCCCGCGCTCGGTGTCGACGAGCAATCGCGCGCCGATCGCGAACACCTGATCGCCCGCGTCCGCCCATACGATCCGGCCACCCGGCGCGAACCTCACCCCGACGATGCCGCCGACCTCGCCGAGCTTCTCGCTCGCCGTCATCCCCCACGTCACCGGGTCGAGATCGTCGGACGGTGCATCCGCCGCAAACTCGCTGACGAAGACGACTTCTTTGATCGGACCGTCGTCGTCCGTCCCCCACGCCTGGACCCCTTCCTGCGGCGTCTCGATGTCATCGTCGTGAGCCTGCTGCCGCCCGCGTTGCATCGACGGCGCTGCCGGCGGTGCGAACTGCTGCTTCTCGCGCTGCTCGCCGCGCTGGTCGCCGCGTTGGTCGTTGCCGCGGTTGCCGTCGCGCTCGCGATCGCGTCCGCCGCGCTCATCGCGCCCGCGTCCTCGATCTCGCCCGCGTCCAGCCTCGCCACGTGCCGCGTTGCCGTGCGAATCGCGTCCCGCATCGCCGCGCGCGTCGCGCCCGCCATCACCGCGTCCCGCATCGCCGCGCGCCGCGTTGCCGTGCGAATCGCGTCCCGCATCGCCGCGCGCGTCGCGCCCGCCATCACCGCGTCCCGCATCGCCGCGCGCCGCGTTGCCGTGTCCCGCATCGCCGCGCGCGTCGCGCCCGCCATCGCCGCGTGCGTCGCGGCCGCCATCGCCGCGGGGCGCCTCACTGCGGGTGTCATCACCGCGAGCATCGCCGCGCGTGTCATCACCGCGTGCATCGCGTCCGCCATCTCCGCGTCCACCATCGGCGCGCGCATCGCTGCCGCCGTGTGCTCCGCGGTCGTCTCGATTGCGCTCGCCTCGTCGACGTCGTCCGCGCCGAGACTCGCCCTCGCGTCGCGGCTCGCCCTCGCGTCGCGGCTCGCTCTCGCGTCGCGGCTCGCCCTCGCGTCGCGGCTCGCCCTCGCGTCGCGCTCCGGCGGCGGCGCGCTGACGCTCGTCCTCGGCTCCGATGCCCTCGCCCGGCACGGGCACACGACTGTCGTCGGGCCGATCGCGAAGCTGTGCATCGCGGGATCGATCGTCACGCCCCTCGAGGGTCGTCGCCTGCGATGTATCGGTGGTCGGCGAGGCTGCGTCGTCGCCCCATCCGTCGTCGAGCGCATCGCCCATCGGTGGCTGCGTCGAGCTCGCAGGTCGCGGAGGGCTCGTCGTGCTCGACGGACGCGGCTCGCCTGGCGAGCTCGCGGAGCGTGGAGATGCGCCGTCGAGGTTGCGCGCGTTCCAATCCCGCCGTGGTCGATCCGCAGCGCCACGATCCGCAGCGCCACGATCCGCAGCGCCACGATCCGCACCGCCACGATCCGCAGCGCCACGATCCGCACCGCCACGATCCGCACCGCCGTGGTCAGCCGCGCCGCGATCACCCGTGCCGCGATCACCCGTGCCGCGATCACCGCCGCGCGTGTCTACGCCCGCTGGACGATCTCCGCGATCGTTTCTTCGTCGGCGCCGCCGCCGACGTCGTCGTCCGCCTTCGCCACCCTCGGACGGAGCGCCCGGCGAATCGCTCGCCGCTTCCTCCGGACCCTCGTCGGGTCCGTCGTCGGGCCCCTCGTCCTCGTCGGTGCTCACGATGCCCTCGCGTTGTACATCGCCATCACGGGACGTCGGGGCGCAGTCGGTCCGCGTCGCGCGATGTCAGTCGCGTGTGGCCAGCATTCGCTGCTCGGGGTTGGAGTCTCGGTTCCCACACCCTGGTGTCCGGTGTCCTCTCGCTTCGACGCTCGAGTACGTTGCTCCTTACCCGTATCGTCGACGTGAACGGTCGTGTGAACGCGACCGCGCGGTGGATCATGAAGCGCGCGATCGAAGGCGTTGAACGACACGCACTCGGAGGCGGGGTGCTGGATATGTGCGGTGCGGACGATGTTGGTCAAGCCAGTTCCCCGCCGGAAATCAAGATCAGCACACGCGGTACGGATCCGTCGTTCGTGTTCGATCGCCGATGGTTGCTCGATCGTCGCCGAGCGAGTGCCCACGTGGGCGCGCTCGACATCACGGATGCGGATCGTGTGCGTGGATGCGTGCTCGATCGTCGCCGAGCGAGTGCCCACGTGGGCGCGCTCGACATCACGGATGCGGATCGTGTGCGTGGATGCGTGCTCGATCGTCGCCGAGCGAGCGCCCACGTGGGCGCGCTGGAGATCGCGGATGAGGAACATGTGCGCGGATGCGTGCTCGATCGTCGCCGAGCGAGTGCCCACGTGGGCGCGCTCGACATCACGGATGCGGATCGTGTGCGTGGATGCGTGCTCGATCGTCGCCGAGCGAGTGCCCACGTGGGCGCGCTGGAGATCACGAATGCGGATCGTGTGCGTGGATGCGTTCTCGATCGTCGCCGAGCGAGCGCCCACGTGGGCGCGCTGGAGATCACGAATGCGGATCGTGTGCGTGGATGCGTTCTCGATCGTCGCCGAGCGAGTGCCCACGTGGGCGCGCTCGACATCACTGACGTGGGCGCGCTCGAGCGTGCGGACGTGGTGGGGGCGCGGCGATCGCGGGCGTTGTCCTCCCGACGTATCGCGTGACCAAACGTTGTCGCGGTGAGGGCCCGCCTCGCGAGGAGCCATGTCGCGAGGCAGCTGGCGGCGAGAGGCCACGACGTCGCGCGCGAGCGTTCGTCGACGTGGTGGAACTGCGTCGCGTGGGGAGGGGCGTGCGTCGAGCGGGCTCGCGTTCATCTCGACCTGCTCAACCTGCGGCGGGCAGCGTCGCGAGCTGCGCGAGGAGCGCTTCGATCGCGAGCTGAGGGTTCGCGTTGTGGATGGCGACGGCCGTGTGCCACGACATCACCGCGTGCGCGCGGGCGGCGGCGTTGCGAGCGGTGCCGGTGTCACCCGACGAGGCGGCCGTGTGCGCGCGGGCGTGCAGCGCTTGCGCCGCGGCGATGAGGACGGGCGCGGTCTCGCCCTTGGCCTCGGCGATGCGCACGGGCAGGCTCGGCTCGTGGCGATCGCGGGCGAGCTCGGCGCCGAGCGCGGCGATGCGCTCGAGCTTCGCGGGGTCGGCGTCGGAGGCGAGGGCGGTGCCGCCGGCGAAGCGGACGCGCTGGCAGCGGCTGCGGATCGTGGGGAGGAGCTGCTCGGGGGCGGTCGTGCAGAGGACGAACAGCGTGCGCGCGGGCGGTTCCTCGAGGGTCTTGAGGAGCGCGTTGGCGGCGGGCGGCGCGAGCGAGGTCGCTTCCTCGATGACGAACACGCGGAGCTCGCCTTCGTGCGGCGGCATGCCCATGCGCGCGATGACCTGGGTGCGAATGTTCTCGATGGGGACGATCTGCGCGGCGCCTTCGCGCACGAGCGTGACGACGTCGGGGTGAATGCCGGTCGCGATCTTGGCGCAGGCATCGCACTCGCCGCAGCCGGTGCCGCGGGCGCGCTGGCAGGACAGGGCCATCGCGAGGGCGATCGCGGTGTCGTAGAGCGGGGCGCCGCGCGGGCCGCTGAAGAGGTAGGCGTGGGGGACGCGGTCGACGGCGATGGCGCGCTGGAGCTGCGCGATCACGCGCGCTTGCCCCGGGATGCTCTGCCAAGCGGTCACGAGGGCACGCTAGCACGATGGACGAGAGAATCGGCCTCGCCGGGCGTTGCCGGAGCAATCTCTGGCGATCGGATATCGACGGAGATAGGGTTCGCGGATGACGCAGTTTCCGCGCGCGAAGACCGGCACCGGGCCCCTCACGATCGAGGGGCCGACGTTCCAGGCGTTTCGCGAGGTGCCGAGGACGGGCGTCATCTTCGTGACCACGGAGGCGACCAAGCGCGGGTACAGCACGGCGTCGACGAGCGAGTGGTGCAACCTCGGTCAGGGCATGCCGGAGGCCGATGCGCTGCCGGGCGCGCCGCCGCGGATCGCGGAGCTCCCGATCCTCGAGGGCGATCAGGAGTACGCGCCGGTCGCGGGGCTATGGGAGCTGCGCGAGGCGATCGCGAGCTACTACAACGACGTCTTCCGGCGCGGCATGGGCAGCAAGTACAGCGCGGAGAACGTCGCGGTGTCCGGCGGCGGGCGAAGCGCGTTGACGCGAGTGGCGGCGAGCCTCGGCAACATCAACCTCGGGCACTTCTTGCCGGACTACACGGCGTACGAGGAGCTGCTCGGCGTGTTCCGCTTGTTCTCGCCGATTCCGATCCTCCTCGAGCCCGAGCGTGGCTACGCGTTCAGCGGCGCGGATCTGCGGCGCGAGGTGCTCGGGCGCGGGTTGGCCGCGTTGCTCGCGAGCAACCCCGCGAACCCGACAGGCAAGGTGATCGGCGGCAACGATCTGGCGGAGTGGGTCGCGGTCGGCCGCGATCTCGACTGCGCGCTGATCTTCGACGAGTTCTACTCGCACTATATCTGGCGCCCGGATCTGGTCGCGCAGGGCGGGGCGACGAAGATCGACGGCGGGGCGAGCACGGGCCCGGTCGAGACCGCGGCGCGCTACGTCGAGGATGTCGATCGCGATCCGGTCGTGATCCTCGACGGGCTCACCAAGAACTGGCGCTACCCGGGGTGGCGCGTGACGTGGACCGTCGCGCCGAAGAAGGTGATCGAGGGCTGCGTGTCGGCGGGCTCGTTCCTCGACGGTGGCGGCTCGCGGCCGCTGCAGCGAAAGGCGATCGAGCTCTTGAACCCCGCGAACGCGATGGCGGAGACCAAGGCGATCCATCAGGCGTTTGGCAAGAAGCGCGCGAAGCTGCTCAACGGTCTGCGCGACCTGGGCTTCACGATCGATCTCCCGCCCGAGGGCACGTTCTACGTGTGGGCGAGCGCCGCGCACCTGCCGCCGTCGATCAGCGACGGCATGTCGTTCTTCCGCGCGGCGCTCGATCGCAAGGTGATCACGGTGCCCGGCGAGTTCTTCGATGTCGATCCGGGCAAGCGCCGCGGAGGTCGCGCCTCGCGCTTCCGTCGCCACCTGCGCTTCTCGTTCGGCCCGACGATGGAGCGCCTCGACGTGGCGCTCGATCGCCTGCGCGATCTCATTTCGTCGGCGCAGTAGCCGAGCCAGAGCCAGCGCTGGAGCCGGAGCCGGCACTGGACCCGGCACTGGACCCGGCACTGGACCCGGCACTGGACCCGGTGCCGGAGCCAGAGCGCGCGGGCCCCGGTCCCACCGTTCCCGTGTCCTCGACGACCGGGAGCCCGGGGATGGTGCCCGGCGCGGTGATGACCTTGAACTTCCGCGTCCCGACGAGCTGGCCGTGGATCGTGTACGTCGTGCACTCCCACTTGCCGAGCGCGTTCTTCGGCATCAGCGTCGATGGAAAGTCCGACCGGAACACGTCACCGTCGCCATCGCAGCCGCCGAGCCGCGTCGGCGTGACGCGCGCGAGCTCGACACCTTCGTGCTTCCACGAGTGCACGACGCCCTCCTTGAGCCCGCCGGGCTCGCGCAGCAGCGATCCGCAGCGCAGGCCATCGAGCTGCGTCACGCGGATCTCGTGCTTGCTGCCGGGCATGCACTCGTAGGAGCCGAGCGTGCCGTGGCCGATCGTGGTCTCGGGCATCGCGAGCGGCGCAGGCGGGACGAGCTCGCGCCCGTACCACACGGCGCCGACGAGGACGCCCGACGCGGTCAGCGTGATCAGCACGCCCTGCGGTGACAGCACCTGCTTCACGCTGAACGAGAGCAGCGCGACCGACAGCGGTGTCGCGAGCGCCGCGATCACGAGGCCGGTCATGTGCTCGAGCCCCGCGACGAGCGGCAGCATCACGTTGAGCACGCCGAACATCGCGAGGCCGTACATGCCCGAGACGAGCCAGCGTCGCTCCATGATGAAGTTGTCGAACACGAGGTCCATCGTCGACACGACCGCGCAGATCAGGAGCAGCGGCGCGAGGAACCAGTTCCACGACGACAGCGACCACGTCGCGCTCGACGCGTAGAGCGGCGTGAGGAAGAAGAACATCTGCTGGAAGAACTGCTTGATGATGTAGTTCGTCGCGACGCGAACGCCCTTGCGGACGATCTTCTCGTTCTCGCGGCGATTCGCGGGCCCGACGATGAACCGCAGCGCCACGAACATCAGCGACCAGCTGACGAACAGCGCGATCATCACCTTGTCGGCGTGCGCGAGACCCGCGCGTGCGAACAGCATCACGCCGACGCCGAAGAACAGCGCGAAGAACGAGTGGAACCACCACAGGCGGCGCAGGATGCGCTTGAAGCGACCCGGCGGTGGCGCGGGCGGCTCGCCGGGCGCGATGACAGCCTCGGGCTTCGCGCTCACGGCACGCCTCGCGAAGCGCTCGGCGGTACGGAAGCGTTCGCTGCGCTCACCGGGGGAAGGATAGCAGCGCGCGCAGCTAGTGCGACCACGCCGCGAGGCGATTGCCCGCGGGGTCCTCGAATTCGAAGCGGCGCCCGCCCGGAAACGCGAAGATGTCTTTCGTGATCTTGCCGCCGGCTTTTGCCACGGCGTCGCGCGTCGCTTCGAGCGCGCTCGAGTACAGCACCACGAGCGGACCGCCTTGCACCGGCGCGCCGCGCGCGATGCCACCGGACTCGAGCGGGGCGCCGTCGTGCGTGCGACCGTCGGAGAACCCGCAGTAGTCGTCGCCGTAGTCGGTGAAGGTCCAGCCGAACGCCGAGTGATAGAACTCCTTCACGGCCGTCAGGTCCGGTGCGAGGAGCTCGAGGTAGTCGATCGCGTGGTGGCGATGACCGCCGCTAGATGCGGACATTGATCAACCCCGCCGGCCCGAACGATCCACCGTGCGCGAGGTCATCGAAGCCGAGCGAGAAGCCGAGGTCGATGCGCTTCTTCACCGTGTACTGGAAGCCGGCGCGCAGGAACGTGACCAGTCCGCCGCCGCCGTCGCTCTTGGTCGTCGAGAAGTCGTTCATCGTGACGCCGAGCCGGCCGATGATCGCGAGCTGCGGCTTGTGCTGGTAGATGCCGTATCCGCTGAAGCGAAGGAACCCCTTCGACAGCACCGAGTTCGTCTCGACGCCCTTGGCCGCGGAGACGTTGAACGCCTCCTGGTAGAAGCTCGGCGCGAACTTGCTGATCTTGAACGTCAGCAGATCGTCGAGGCCGCCGAGCGCGAACTTGTCGCCGAACACGAACTTCAGCGGCGCGCCGAGGTTCAGGCCCACGGCGACCGGATCGATGTAGATCGGCACGCCGACCTTCACCGCGATCCAGTTCTGCAGGAGGATCGTGAAGTCGAGGCCCACGGCCTTGCCGGGGTGCACCTTGGTGCCGGCGCTCGAGCCCGCGACGAAGTCCTTGTCGGCGAAGATGCCGGCGAGCAGGTACGTCAGCCCGATCTGGACCTGGCGCGTGATGCCGTAGCGCGCCCGGAGCGCGTCGGCGCCGGCGTACGGAGACACCTGCGCGTGCGGCGCGAGTCCGATCTCGCTCATGTTCTGCGGCAGCGTGATCGGGCGGAAGACTTCTTCCACCGGGTAGCCGGACTTCTTCATGACCGGCGGCGCGCTCGGCACGCCCTTGTTCTCTTCGCCGATGATCCTCGGCGCGTCGGGATTCTCGTTCGTGCCTTCCATGTCGGACGGCGGCGGATCCTCGGCCATCTCGACCGCGCTGCCGGCATCGGAGCCCGAGCCCGCGGCCCCGTCCGGTGCGGGCGCGGTGTCCGGCGTCTTTTCCATGCCCGTCGGCGCCGGCTCCTTGGCAGGAGCGGGCGCTCCCTGTTTGGGCTGCGCGACGACAGCGGTCGCCGACGCGATCAGGACAATGCAGAGCACCGAGACAAGACGGCGAGCCGACATGGTGCGGACCATACACGATCTCGGAGATCGCTCGCCCACTCGCGCGCCGATTGGACGCTTCCTGCTGCTAGCAGTGGCCGATCCAGCGCAGCTTCCCGTCCGGTGCCGTCCACGGACTGCGCAGACGTTCCTGTTCGGGCGGCAGGCCGACGGCGATGACCGCCGCGGCGCCGCCGAGGATCGCGAGGAACCCGCGGCGCGTCGGAGGAGGGGGCTTCTTCGTGTCGCTCATGGGGCGCAGTCCGGGTTGTCGTAGCCGAGCACGAGCTGGTCGAGCGTCAGGCTCTTGTTGCACGGGTCGTCGGACAGATCGATCGCGGAGCGCATCGAGGTGCCGTCCTTGTCGCCGAAGTCGTCGGTGATGCCGCTCGGCACCTTCGAGGTGTCCTTCGCGTCGAGGACGACCTTCGTCTTCTCCTCCAGCGCCGCGGACTCGATCAGCTCCTGATTGAACCACTGCACGAACGTGATCGGGTTGTAGTGATAGACGACGCCGTCGATCGGCAGCTTCGCGTGCGCGGCGACCTTCTGGTTCCACCACAGGCCGGGCGTGATCTGCTCGGCGACCATCGCGTCGATGTCTTCCGCCTTCACGTTCTTGAAGTCCGCCGGGAGCTTGAGCTGCTCGCTCCAGCTCGGCTCGAAGGTCCACTCGCTGACGTGGAACGTGACGAAGTTGCGCGCCTGGGCGCCGCCGCCGTTCTCGTAGAACGTCTTCAGCTCGCCGCGCTCGAGCAGGCCGTTCTTGTTGCTGTCGATCAAATCGTTGATGCGCGGGACCTCGCAGAAGCGTCCGCCGGCGGTGCCGTCGATCACTTCCCACAGCGTGTTGTTCATGTCGGCGAACAGATCGCCGGTCGAGAAGAACTCGATGTGGAGCTGCGGTTTGTTGTTGTCGCCAGGGCCGGCGTTGCCCATGTGGCCGAGCAGTGCGCCGGCGAGCACCGGCTCGTCGAGCAGCACGACGTCGCCGGGCTTGTAGTTCTTCTTCCAGCCGTCGGTGGTCATCCAGTCGATCGGCTTGTCGGCGGGCGCCTTGGTGCCGTCGGCGATGTGCATGAACAGCGAGAAGAACTGCACCTTCTGCTGTCCGAGCGACAGGTCGTGCCGCAGCAGCACGAAGTTCGTCGACCCGATCGGCGAATCGGCGCCCATGCGCGCGGCGACGATGCGGCCCGGGAACGGCGCGAACACCGCTTGCTTCGGCTTGCCGGCGAGGTGAATGCCGCCGTGCCACAGCCGCGAGTCGCCCCACGGTCCGACGGGGAAGTAGCCGCCTTCGGCGCGCTGCTCGTTCATGTCGTACAGCTTCTTCGAGGCGGCCTGGAGATCCTCGCGGGCCGGCGGCACGACGGGCTTGTCCTCGTCGGGCTTCTGATCGCGCCAGAAGATCGGCAAGCAGAACTGGCCGCGGAGCTCGCTGAGGAACTTCTTGAAGTCGAACGGGCCCGGATCCCACTTCTGTTGCGTCAGGTGGTAGTGCGAGATGTACCCGGCGAAGCCGAACGACGCGGCCTGCGGCAGCGTCTCCCAGCTCTGCACGCCCGGGCTCGACTGCGGATACTCGAGCGGGATGTTGGGCAACAGGCGGCGCAGCTCGAGGACGAGCTTGCCGAACTCGGTCATCTGCTCCTCGGTGTAGCCGTAGGAGAGGATCTTGTGCCCGTTGATCTTGATCGGGATCTTGTCGCGGTTCTTCCCGTGGCGACCGCTCGAGTAGTACGTCGGCTGCGCGTTCGCATCGCCGTAGTTGCACAGCTCGACGCCGATCGACGCGACGTTCCACTCGGCCGCGTGCCACGCGGCGAGCGCGAGATCGAGCGTCTGGTAGATCGTGCCGTCGTTGTCGATCAGGAAGTGACACGACAGGCCACGCTCGTTGTGCAGCACGTTGAAGCACATGTCGCTCGACGCGCAGCCGTCGTGGTGCACGACGAACTGACGGATCACGGCGCGCGCGGCCTCGAGCGGCGGATTGTCGCCGTAGCGGCGCAGCGACGGGCGCAGCGAGTAGCGCTGCACCGAGGTGAACTTGCTGTCGTAGGGCGCCTGGCCGCCGGCCATCGGCTTGCACGGCGGGTTGCGCTCGGTGTCGGTGGGGATGCAGAACGTCGACTTCGCGTTCCAACCGGTGTCGAGCCAGTTGGCGACCTTGGCGTTCGTGTGGAACGTCTGGTTCGCGATGATGATGTTGCCGCTGATTGGAAACTTACCCATCGTCCGACTCGAGCTTCCTATTGTACGAGGAACCGGAGGTCTGTCCCTCCAAACCGGATGGTGACGCCGCTGGTGAGGACCGTGTCGGTGACTCGATTGCCATCGACGAAGGTCCCGTTCGTCGAGCCGCGATCGTACAGGTGCCACTGGCCCTGCGCATCCACCGCGATCTGTGCGTGATTGCTCGAGGTGTAGCCGTCCTCGATGATCAGATGATTTCCGGGGACCTTGCCGACGAGGAAGTTGTTGTGGAGCATCACGCGCTCCCCGGTGCGCGGCCCGGACACGAACATCATGTAGGCAATGCCCTGCGGCATCACCGGCATGTTCGGCATTGGCTTCTGCTTCTTCTGCTTCTTCGGCTTCGCCACGGGAGCGCCGGGCACCGTCGGCTGGCCGGGCATCGTCGGCTGCATGCCGGGCGGCAGCGGGATCGACGGCGACCGCTTCGACATCACGAAGCCGATCAACCCGAGCACGAGGATCGCGCCGACGCCGATGCCGCCGATCAGCAGGATCCATCCGAACACGCCGCGCCCCTCCGGTGCGCGCGGGATCACGCAGACGGCGTCGACGCAGTAGCCCGCGCACTCCTCGCCGTTGCAGAGCGAGGTGGGGACCTTCGCCTCGTTCGACGTGGTCGCGATACGCCCGACCGTGGTGACCTTGAGCTTCTTGCCCGCCGGATCGTCGTCGGGAGCGACGAAGTACGTGAGCACGTACTGCTTCTGGATCTCGTCGAGCATCTGCGTGAACTTCTGTGCCCACGAGTCTGCCTTCGCGCTCAGGATCTGCATCCAGCGGAACGTGCCGAGCGACTTGCGCGACAGCTCGCCCATCAAGAGCAGCGGCCGCCGCTGATCCGACGGCGAGTACGCGAACGAATGGATGCGGACGTTCTCCTTCGCGGCGCGAAGCCCGAGGCGCGTCACGCGGTCCCGGTCGCCGGCGCGATCGCGGCCATCGCCGATCAAGAGGATCATCTTGCGCAGCGGCCGGCCCTCGGGGTTGGTCTTCGCTTTCTTGAGCAGGAGCAGCGCGCGCTCCACCGTCTCGACGAGCGCCGGATCACCGGCGGTGCCGTCCTGCGTGACGCCGGCGACCTTCGCGCGCGCGGTCTTGAGCGGTGCGAGCTTGCCGGTGCCGACGGTCTCCCCGTACGGCAGGATCGCGAACAGCGTCTTGTCGTCGAGGTGCGCGAGGAGCGACGCGTCGAGCTGCTCGAGGATGATCGGCAGCGCTTCCTGGTACTCGAGCGTCGCTTGCACGACGACGACCATCGCGATCTGCTCCTTGGTCGCCGCGAAGTTGCCGATCGCGAACGGCGCCTTGAGCTCGCTCGCACCGACGATCGTCTTGATCGTGTTCGGCTCGGTCAGATCGAGCTGCTGGCCCTGCAAGGTCAGCGCGGAGACGAAGATCGCGAGGCGGGAGCCGGTGATCGACGCGGGCTCGTGCTCCACGCGATCGATCACGATGCGATAGCTAGGCTTGCCGTCCTCGTCCGCCTGAGCGAGCGCGCGCGTGGGCAGTGCCACGAGCGCGATCAGCGCGAGGACGATCCACTTCACCCGCCGACGTTATCACGTCACTGCGCTACGAGCCGGAAGCGATACAGCACCGGGACGAACGTCAACAGATCCATCTCCGCGGTGACGGTGCCGTTCGTCCAGTTGTTGATGACGAGCGGCAGCCCCTGGTCGTCGACGCGATCGGAGAGGATGCCGATGTGGTCGGGGCCCGAGCGCTTGGGAAACGTGTCCATGAAGATCACGTCGCCGGGGCGCAGCGGATCATCCGGATCGTCGAGCCGCGCGGAGCGCTGGCTCCAGTGGCGCTTGAAGTAGGGCAGGAGCGTCGCGACGCGGCGCTGATCGATGTCGGGGTTCCCCTTGCCCTTCACCATCGGATACGACCTCGGCGACTTCGCGATGTCCTCGTGCAGCGCCTGCTGCAGATCGAGACCCGCGTTGCGAACGGCGCGGATGATCACGTCCGTGCACACGCCCATCGTGCGCGGCACGTCGCCCATCGGGTACGCGATGTCGACGTAGCCCTCGGTGTACGCGTCCGCGTTGAGGACCGTCTTCTTCGCGCCGATCAGGACGTCGAGCGGATCGGGGATGCCGTCGCCGTCGCGGTCGGCGACCTTCTTGTTCACGGCCGACACATTCTTCGCGGACAACAGCGGCGCGAGCTCCGCCTTGTCGCCGGGCCGCAGCGCGAGCTCGCGGTCGCCGACCTGGAGGCGCGCGACTCCCGCGAGCGGGTACGTCTTGCGCGGGAAGCCATCGATCGAGAGCACCAGCAGCGCGTGCTTGTCGTCGATGGTCGCGGTGACCCGATCGGCCGTGACCTTCGGCAAGGTGAGCTGGACCTGCTCGTCGAGATCGGCCCAGATGCCTTTGTCGGCCACCCCGAGGCAGCTCTCGTGCTTGACGGTGCTCTCGGCGCTCGCCCAACTGGCCGAGATCACGAGGAGGAAAATGTGGGAACCAATCCTGGAACCTGGTGTCATAGGCGCTTGATTCACGGCTCTCCCGGCTTGCCAACCTAAGAGACAACCGGACGCAGCCCGCAATTGCATGGTTCCTGCTTCTCCTTTAATGATCGTGATACCCGGAGGTTGAGATGTCCGTCGATTTTTCGTCCTGGCCACGTGAACAAGAAGCGACCTTCCAGGTGTACGAGCAGCAGAACCGCGAGTCCGGCGCGAAGGCGTGGACGTTCGGCGGCATCGCGGCCGGCATCCTGTTCGTGTTCGCCGTCGGCGTGTACTTCGGCGTCGAGCCGAAGCACACCGACATGACGAAGGACATGAACATGTCCAACCTCACGAAGAAGGACTCGGACAAGAAGCCTGAAGCGCCGGCCGCCGAAAAGAAGTAGCTGGCTCGGCGCGCTCGCCTCCCTCGTGGGAGTTGCATGCGGGCAGCGCCCTTCAACGGAAGCACCACGCGGCGATCCGGATCGGATCGCGATCGTCGCCTCCGAGCGCGGCCCGACGGGCGCGCGGCTCGTGGCGATCGACGAACATGGCGATCGCCAGTTCTCGCTGATCGTACCGCCCGGTCGCGGCACCGCACGCGACACCAACCCGGCGGTCTCGCCCGACGGCGCGTGGGTCGTCTTCGCGTCGAGCCGCGATCGCGCGATCTCGGAGACGTCGCTGTGGATCGCGAGGCTCGGGGTCGAGCAGCCCGCGATGCGGCTGACCGATGGCCCCGCGATCGATGCGCATCCGACGTGGACCACCGACGGCAGCGCGATCATCTTCGCGTCGACGCGCGACGGCGGTGACTTCGATCTGTTCCGTCTCGCGCTTCGCGACGGCCGGCCCGTCGGCGCCGCCACGCGGCTCACCTCCGCCGCCGGGCACGAGATCACGCCGTCGATCGCGACCGACGGCACCATCGTCTACACGTCGGTCACGCCGATCGGCGAGCGCGAGGTCGACAGCCACCTCGAGCTGCGCGCCCCCGACGGCACGATCACGCAGCTCACGCCCGGACCCGCCGACAGCGCGCCCGCGATCTCGCCCGACGGCAAGCGGCTCGCATTCGCGCGACCCGCGCTCGAGGGCGATCGCGCGAACGTCGAGCTGTGGCTCCTGCCGTACGGCCAGACGGAAGCGACCGCCGTCGCGGCGCTGCCGCTCACCGACGAGGGCGGACCGGTGTGGTCGCGCGACGGGCGCTTCCTGTTCGCGACGAGCGTCATGAAGGGCGAGAAGGGCGTGCTGTTCTCGTCGGTGATTCACATCGACCTCGCCGACCCCACGCGCCGCGTGCGCATGCTCGTCGATCGCGCGGGTGCGGTGCCGCGTTTGACTCCCGCGATCGTCGCGCGCGACCTCGACGCACGCGCGCTTCGCGAGGATCCCGAGTATCTTTCCGAGCTCGCGAGGATCATGGCGAACGCGATCGAGAAACGAGCCCAGCCCGAGGACGGAGCCGCACCGTGATCATCCGCGCCTCGTTCGCCGCCTCGTTCGCCGCCTCGTTCGCCGCCTCGTTCGCCGCCGCGCTCGTCGCGTGCAGCGCGCCGGCCGCGCCCGTGCATCCACAGGCCGCGCAGGCACCGCTGTCGCTCGCCGCCGACGCGCGCATGATCACGATCCCCGCCGGCATGTTCATCGCGGGCTCGACGCCCGAGGAGCGCGCGCAGGCGTACGACGACTACCAGCACACGGCCGACAACGACGGCGCACGCGAGCACCACTGGTTCGATCGCGAGGAGGACCGCCACCAGGTCTCGCTCGCCGAGTACCGGATCGATCTGTTCCCCGTCACACAGGCGCAGTTCGCCGAGTTCGTCCAGGCCACGGGCGCAGGCGCGCCGGCGATCGACGAGGCGGCGTGGAAGGCGCAGGGCTTCGCGCAAGACTTCGCCACCGAGGTGGCGCGCTTCGTCTGGAGCGATGGTCGCCCACCCGCGGGCCGCGAGGATCATCCCGTCGTGCTCGTCACGTGGACAGAGGCCGACGCGTACTGCAGGTGGCGCGGCGAGCTCGCGGGGCACGCGCGCCGGCTACCGACCGCGCACGAGTTCGAGAAGGCAGCGCGCGGCGACAAGGGCGTCATTTATCCGTGGGGCAACTCGTTCGAGCCGACCAAGCTCAACTGCGCGATCGGCGGCCCGCGCGACACGATGCCCGTCGGCTCGCACCTCGAGGGCAAGAGCCCGTACGGCGTGGTCGGGATGGCCGGCAACGTGTTCCAGTGGACATCGACGCCGTTCCCACCCGACGAGATGACGGTGAAGGGCTCGGCGTGGGAGGACTTCGCGGGCGTGGGACGCGGCGCATCGGCGCACGGTCGCGCGAGGTCCGCGCGTCACGTCATCGTCGGCTTCCGCTGCGCCGCGGGGCCCTGACGGCCGATCCGCGACGCGCTCGTGAAGTGCGCGATCGCGTCGAGCACCGACGTCGCCGCGAACAGGTACATCGCGACGGGAACGATGTCGCGCGCGTCGCGCCCCTTCGATCCCATCGCCACCAGCGCGCACAGCGCCGCGATGCCGCCGACGATGCGACCGATCGTCGACGTTCGCCTCGCGAGCGTGACGCTGATGCCGTACGCGGCGAGGCCGACGAACAGCGCCTGGAGATCGCCGGTCGATGCGGCAAGCACGCCGGCGAGCAGCGAGCCGGTACCGAGGATCACCGCCAGCCTCGGCTCGCGCACCGGAAACAGAAAGCCGCCGAACATCGCGACCGCGGCGCCGATGCCGAGGAGCCATCCGGCCGTCGTGACATCGCTTCCCTTGGTCGCGGTGGCGGCGGCGACGAAACCCATCCCGAGGACGAGGGTCGCGATCGCGGTGAGCGTGGTGCCTCCGGTGCTCGGCTTCGAGGTCGCGGGAGACGGGGACGGAATGGCGAGCGTGGTGTCTTGCATGGGGCCGCACATCGCGGGCCGTCCGTCTCGGTTGCGCGAAATGTTCGGCTAAGGTTCGCGGATGGATCCCGCGATCGTCGTCCACGCCGGCGCGGGGCTCGTCGCACCGGAGCGGCACGCGCGTTTGCGCGCGGCCTGTCGCGAGGCAGCGGCCGCCGGCCACGCGATCCTCGCGGCGGGCGGCACGGCGCTGGACGCCGCGGTCGCCGCGGTGCGCGTGCTCGAGGACAACCCCGAGACAAACGCGGGGCGCGGGTCCGTGCTCACGCGCGAGCAGACGATCGAGACCGATGCCGCGGTGATGGACGGCGCGAGCCAGCGCGTCGGCGCGGTCGCGGCGGTGCCGAGCTTCGGCCAGGCGATCGCGCTCGCGCGCGCGGTCCTCGACGAGGGCGAGCACGCGATCCTCGCCGGCGCACCGGCGCTCGCGCTCGCGATCGAGCGCGGCCTCTCGCCCGAGCCCGCCGGGTCACTCGTCACCGAGCGCGCGTACCGGCGATGGTGCGAGGAGGCCGTGAAGCGCGGCGCGATCGATCCCGAGGACGTCGACGTGATCCTGCGAGCGCAGCGCGAGAAGGAGGGCGGCACGGTCGGCGCCGTCGCGCGCGATCGCGAGGGGCGCTTCGCGGCGGCGACGTCGACGGGCGGCATCAACTACAAGCGCTCGGGCCGCGTGGGCGACTCGCCGATCCCCGGCGCCGGCACGTGGGCCGATGCGCGCTGCGCGATCTCGGCGACCGGCGATGGCGAGGCGATCCTGCGCGTCGCGCTCGCGCACTCGATCGCGATGCACGCGCGCCATGGTGCGCCGCTCGATCGCGCTGTCTGGGACGCGTTGGGCGAGCTTCGCGCGATCACCCACGGCAGCGCGGGAGTCATCGCGATCGATGCCGGCGGGCGCGTGTTCGCGCAGCTATCGCCGACCATGCCCGTCGGGTGGGTCGATGCCGGAGGTGCGGGCGATTCGATGGGGCAGCCGATCGCGTGGCCGCTCGAGTAGCCATGCGACAGCGCGACGAACAACGAGGCGCGCGCGCAGCGAATTCTCGTCGGGAGCTGACAGCGATTTCGGGCTGCGCCAAGGTGGCGCGTTTGGCTGATCGGGCAGCCACTGCGACCACCGCGCGTGTCGCGGAAAACGCGTGAGCCGACGCGAGGATCACCGCGATGGGGGCGTGGCTCGGGACGTGCTTGGCCGCGCTGCATCAATCGCCTGTATTAGGAGCCCGAATCTCATGCTTCGCACTGTCTCGTTCGCTGCCGTATCGCTGTTCACCCTCGCCATCGCCCCGATGGGCTGCGCCTCACAAGACGAGAGCGACGAGCTCGCCGGGGAAGCGGAGGACGTCTCCGAGAGCAAGGCCGATGCGGCCGGCGTCTACACGTACTTCGAGCTGTCGGGCGACACGCGCCGCTGCGTGTACCCGCTGTGTGGCGGGTTCTGGCTCGATCGCCTGAACGCGTCGACGACCAAGTGCCACACCGGCTCGACGGCCGAGGCCTGCTACACGCCGTCGCTCGACTGGTCGGAGTCCGGCCTCGATCAGGCGCAGCAGGATCTCGTTCGCAACGCCGCGGGCAAGGGCTCGTTCGACGGTGTCTACGCGATCGTTCGCGGTCGCTTCGCGAAGAAGAACACCGACACCCCGATGCCGAACCTCGGTCGCTTCATCGTCACCGAGGCGTGGGTCGCGGTCGGCGAGGGTCAGTCGGACGGCGTGTTCGCGAAGGTCAAGGACAACGGCATTCGCTGCATCGTGGCGCCGTGCCCGAGCACGACCGAGTACGCGCTCAACTCGTCGCGCACGGCGAACATCGCCGAGGTCGACTTCACCGCGGGCGATCTGTCGGACGCCGCGATCGAGGGCCTCGTGAGCGACCTCGCCACCGACGGGTTCATCGTCGCGGGCGATCGCTACAACTTCAAGATCCAGAAGCGCCCGGGCAAGGGCCGCACGGCGACCAACGCGTATCGCAACGTGAAGAACCTGGCGCCGGCCGGCGGGGGCGAGTGCTTCGTCGGTGGCTGCTCGGGCCAGATCTGCAGCGACAACCCGGGCGTGATCTCGACGTGCGAGTGGCGCGCGGAGTACGCCTGCTACCAGACGGCGACCTGCGAGCGCCAGGCAGGCGGCGAGTGTGGCTGGACGCAGACGTCCGAGCTGCAGGCGTGCCTCGCGAGCCCGCCGCCGCTCTGATCTTCCACTGGCTTTCTGGCGCGGCCCCAGGGGACACGGTCCCACGGGCCGCGCCGTCGTTTTCGGCTCCACCACCGACGGGGTTGGGCGTATCGTCCCCGGCGATGAGGCACCTCGGGGCACTCGCGTGCATGATCGTATTGGTCGCGTGCGGCGTCGAACAGCGCGGCGGCATGGGCGGCGGCGATGACGAGGGCAGCGGGTCCGGATCTGGATCCGGGTCGGGATCCGGATCCGATCAGCCCGTCGGGACGACGGCGGTCTACGCGCACACGCCGACGCAGCTCTACCGCATCGATCCGGACACCTATCAGCTGATGATGATCGGCACGTTCACCAACCAGGGTGACGAGATGACCGACATCGCGATCGACAAGACCGGCCTCATGATCGGCGTGTCGCGAACGACCGTGTACCGCGTCGATCCGACGACGGCCGCGACCACCCGCCTCGCCGGCGGGCTCACCGGCACGTTCAACGGACTGTCGTTCGTCCCTGCCGATCAAGTCGGCGCGACCGGCGACGACGTGCTCGTCGGGACGCGCAACGAAGATGGGCTCGTGTTCCGCGTCGATCCGATGACCGGAGCGACGACACAGATCGGCAACATGGGCAGCGGCTTCGTGTCGAGCGGCGACCTCGTCGCCGTCGATGGCTTCGGCACCGTGCTCACCGCCGACAACGGCTTCTCGAACGATCGGCTCGTGCGACTCGCGCCGTCGACGTTTGCCGCGACGGTGATCGGGACCGACATCGGCGTCGCCGAGATCTGGGGCGTCGCGTTCTGGGAGAACAAGATCTTTGGCTTCACGAGCGGCGGGAAGTTCCTGACGATCGATCCGACCACCGGCGTCGGCACGATCATCCAGAACACCGGACCGCAGTGGTACGGCGCCGCCGTGACGACGGCCGCGCCCGTGATCCTCTAGTTCGCGCTCTGGTTCCAGGCGATCAGCACCTTGCCGGTCGCCTGCTTCGACGACAGGAAGTCGTGCGCCTGGCCGACCTCGCTCGCGTCGAACACCTTGCCGACGTGCGGCGTGAGGCCCATCGCCTGGATCGTCGTCATCGACGAGGTGAGCTTCGCGATCCAGCTCGGGTCGCGTAGCACGTGCAGCGCGTTGAGCGCGTAGACACCCGTGTTGTCGTTGAACAGCCGCAGGATGCTGATGCGCGGCATGTTGATCAGCGCCTTCGCGATCCGCAGGAAGCTGCGCTTGCCGTCCTTCACGCCCGACGACATCCCGATGCAGACGATGCGCCCCGTGAGCTGCAGGCGCTTGCGCTGCCAGCCGATGTTGCCGCCGCCCGACGAGTTGAGGATGAAGTCGTAGCCCGTCAGCGACTTGTCGGCCTTGAACTCCTCGAGGGTGTACGCGGTCGCGCCGTGCTCCTCGATGAACTTCTTCTTGTGCGCGCTCGTCGTGAGGCCCGTGACCTCGGCGCCGACGAACTTGGCCATCTGCATGGCGAGCACGCCGACGCCGCCGGTGGCGCACTCGATGAGCACGCGGTCTCCCTTGCGCACGCGGGCCATCTCGAACACCGCGAGCTGTGCAGTGAAGAACGCGACCGGGAGCGCCGCGCCCGCCGCGAGGTCCATCTTCTCCGGCAGCTTGAACGCCTGGTGCGCGGGGATCGTGACCGTCGAGGCGTAGCCACCGAAGTACGTGCCGGCGATCACCGCGTCGCCGACCGCGACGTTCTTGACGTTCTTGCCGATCGCGGTGACGCGGCCGCTGACCTCGTAGCCGGGGACGAACGGCTTCTTCGGCGCGTCCGGGTAGAGGCCGATGCGCATCTGCACGTCGGCGAAGTTCACGCCGGAGTACGCGACGTCGATCGTGACCTCGTCGTCGCCGGGCGCGCGCGGCGCGATCTGGCGAGTGACGAGCGTGGAGGCGGGGCCGAATTTCTCGATGACGATGTCGCGATGCATGGTGTTCTCCGTTTAGACAGTTCTAAGATTGTCGAAGTGTAAGGGCGTGAAAAAAGCCGGCTCTTTCGCAGCCGGCCAAGACGTGGTCAGGCGGGGACGGTCGACAGGCCGGGAATCGCCCCCGGGTGGAACGACAGCGCGGTCTTGAGGAACGCGAGGCCGTCCGGATCGACCGAGCAGATCAGCTGCTTGCCCTCGCGCTGGGTGTGGATGAGCCCGGCGTCCGAGAGCTCCTTCACGTGGTGGCTCACCGTCGGTGCGCCGAGGTCGCCCAGGCCGCCGAGGAGCTTCACGAGGAAGCAGTCGTGGATCCGCCCCTTCGCGAGGTCGAGCTTGCTCTCCTCGAGGAGGTTCAAGAACAGTCGCAACCGGTTGGGGTTGGACAGCGCTTTGAACATCCGCGCGAGCCGGTCGACGTCGTCCTTGGGCACGACGCATCAGTACGACGGTTGTCGAACTGTGTCAACCGAAAAGATCGCGGGCTCAGGGCGTCGTCGGCACGTGGGCCACGTACCGCTTCACGCTGCGGCGGTCCCACTGGGCGAGCGCGTAGTCGACCAGGAACTGCGGGACCTTGTCCTGGCTGCCGATCATCCGCATCAGCGCCAGCGCGAGGTCCGCGTCGGCGATCGACCAGGTCGCGAACATGTGCGGCTTGCCGGGGGTGACGAGCGCCGTGGCGACCCGGAGCAGCTCGTCCGCGTCGGCGCGCCCCTTCTCGGTCATCGGGCGCACCGTGGGCCGCCCGAACACGTTCGTCGTCGGTCGATCCGAGCGCAGGCCCATGAGGCTCGTGCGGAGCCACGACATGACCTGCCGCGCGCGGGCGCGCTCCTTCAGGTCCTCGGGGAAGAGGCGAGGGTGCGCCGGGAACGGAAACGCCTCGGCGAGGTACTCGCTGATCGCGAGCGACTCGGTGAGCCACATCTCGTCGTGGACGAGGATCGGGACCTTGCCGATCACCGCCTTGGCCGCGAGGTTCGCCGACACCTCCTTGGGGATGGGCAGCGGCATCACCTCGAGCTTGTACGTGAGCTGCTTCTCTTCGAGTGCCACCATGGCGTGAAACACCCACGGGCTCATCCAGGTGCTCTCTCCATAGAGCGTCAGCGCGGGAGGCATGACGAGCACGTTAACACGCTCGGTGCGCGCGGCTCGCGGCGAGCTAGACCGGCAAGAATCGACGAGGGGTCCGCGATCCGCACACGCAACAGTTCTTCATACAGAGACAACGCGTTATCGTGGGCCGTGCCCGTTCGAGACGTGCCGCGAGTAAAGCCGATCGGTGAAACGCTCCTGTTCATGCATTCGCTGTGGGAGCTGAGCCACGCGCTGCAGGTCGCATCGAAGCGAATGGCGCGGAACATCGGGGTCACCGGGCCTCAGCGGCTCGTGATCCGGATCCTCGGCCAGTCGCCGGGCATCACGGCACGCGAGCTGGCGAACACGCTCGGCATCCATCCGAGCACGCTGACCGGTGTGCTCGCGCGCCTCGAGCGGAGCGGCTTCATCGCGCGCAAGATCGATCCGCAGGATCGCCGGCGCGCGAGGTTCGAGCTGACGGCGGCGGGGCAGCGCGTCGATCGCGAGCGCCGCGGGACGATCGAGTCGGCGGTGCGCCGCGCGATGTCGCGCGCGGGCGACACGAATGTCGCGCGCAGCGCGGAGATGCTGTCGATCCTCGTGACCGAGCTCATGGGCAAGAAGGCCGACGACTGACACCGGGCCCGATCCGGCGTAGCGTGATAGACGGTGAACGAGGACCTGCGGTTGCGCGCGAGGGTACTTCGCGCGGAGATCATCGACGGCGCGCGCGGGAAGAAGCTGCGCGGCAAGGCGCTGGCGGATCTGATCCGCGACGTGCGGCCCGACGATCGCGACACGTTCGTCGACGAGCTGCTCGGCTTCGATCACATCCCGAGCGATGACGAGCTGCCGCGCGGCGGCACGCCGTACCTGCCGTGCGGCGTCGACGAGATCCTGCGCATGGCGCGCGAAGTACCGCTCCAGCCCACCGACACGTTCGTCGATCTGGGCTCCGGCGTCGGCCGCGTCGCGATCCTCGCGCACCTCGTGTCGGGCGCGCGCGCGGGCGGGATCGAGATCCAGCGACAGCTCGTCGGTGTCGCGCGCGAACGAGCGGAGGCGCTGCGGCTGCCCGACGTGACGTTCACGCGCGGCAACGTCGTCGACACCGAGCTCGACGCGAACGTGTTCTTCCTCTACTCGCCGTTCGGCGGCGACATGCTGCGCACGGTGCTCGCGAAGCTCGAGGCGCTGGCGCGCACGCGGCCGATCGTCGTGTGCACCGTAGATATGGAGCTGCACGCGCCGTGGCTCGTGGCGCGCAAGTCGACGAGCCTCGCGCTGACGATCTACGACGCGCGGTTCGACGCCTGACTACGCGGCCTCGGCGAACACGCGCGCGCGGCGCAAGGAGACGAACACGTCGTCGCCGTCGCGCAGGTCGAGCGCCGAGCCGCGCTCCCAGTCGACGTCGGCGCGCAACGAGCCGAGGGCGGGGACCACGAGCTCGATCTTGAGGCCCGAGCCGAGCGGCGTGACGCGCACGACCTTCGCGGGGACGGCGTTCTCGGCGGGCGCGCGACCGACCTCGACCTCGTGCGGCCGCACGTAGACCCGGCCGCGGCCCTCCTGCGCGTTGGCGACCTCGACGCTCGCCGCGCCGACGCGCGCGCGCCCGGCGACGACCTCGGCGTCGAGCACGTTGACGTGCCCGAGGAAGCGCATGACGAAGTCGTTCGCGGGGTGCTGGAACACCTCGGTCGGCGAGCCGACCTGCTCGACCTTGCCGTGGTTCATGACGACGACGCGATCGGCGACCTCGAACGCTTCGTCCTGATCGTGAGTGACGAACACCGTGGTCAGGTGGATCTCGTCGTGCAACCGGCGCAGCCAGGTGCGGAGCTCCGCGCGGACCTGCGCGTCGAGCGCCCCGAACGGCTCGTCGAGGAGGAGCACGCGCGGCTGCGCGGCGAGCGCGCGGGCGAGGGCGATGCGCTGGCGCTGGCCGCCCGAGAGCTGCGAGGGCATGCGGCGCCCGAGGCCCTCGAGCTGCACGAGGCGCAACAGCTCCGTCACGCGCTTCGCGACCTCGGCCTCGGGGCGCTTGCGCACGCGCAGCGCGAACGCGACGTTCTCGTAGCAGTCGAGGTGACGGAACAGCGCGTAGTGCTGGAACACGAGGCCGACGTTGCGCTGGCGCGCCGACAGCGTGCCGAGGTCGGTGCCGTCGAGGAGCGTCTGTCCGCGATCGGGGGCCTCGAGCCCCGAGAGGATGCGGAGCAGCGAGGTCTTGCCCGAGCCCGACGGACCGAGGAGCGCGACGAGCTCGCCGCTCGGGACATCGAGCGAGACATCGTCGAGCGCGGTGAACGTGCCGAAGCGCTTCGTGACGTTGCGAACGGTGATCATTCGACTTCCTTTCGGCGCCGCGCGATCCAGCGCCGCGCGACGATCCCCACGAGCCCGATGATGACCAGTAGCGAGGCCACCGCGAACGCGGCCTGGTACTCGTACTCGTTGTAGAGGATCTCGACGTGCAGCGGCAGCGTGCTCGTGCGGCCACGGATGTTGCCGCTGACGACGGAGACCGCGCCGAACTCGCCCATCGCGCGAGCGGTGCACAAGATGACGCCGTAGAGCAGGCCCCACTTGATCTTGGGCAGCGTGACCTTGAAGAACATCTGCCACGCGCTCGCGCCCAGGACCATCGCGGCCTCTTCCTCCTCGTGGCCCTGGGACTCCATGAGCGGGATCAGCTCGCGCGCGACGAACGGGAACGTGACGAACGTCGTCGCGAGCACGATGCCCGGCAGCGCGAAGATCACCTTGACGCCGTGCGCGGCGAGCCACGGCCCGAACAGCCCGTGCTTGCCGAACAGCAGCACGAACACGAGGCCGGCGATCACCGGCGACACCGCGAGCGGCAGATCGATCAGCGAGATGAGCAGCGCACGACCGCGGAACTGGAACCGCGCGATCGCCCACGCCGCGGCGACGCCGAACACGAGGTTGAGCGGCACGGCGATCGCGGCGGCGATCAGCGTGAGCTTCAGCGCGCGCAGCGCCGACGCGTCGGTGATCGCGCGTCCGTACGCGGCCCAGCCGTGCGACAGCGCGACGCTCGCCACGGTCGCGAGCGGGATCAGCACGAACAGCACGAGGAACGCGACACCGACGCCGATCAACGTGCGGCGCACCCACACCGGCTCGGCGGTAACCGCCATGCGACGCGGAATCGCGCGCTCGAGGCTCATACGTGCCCCGCGCGCCGCCGCGCCCATGCACCGAGCCCGTTGATGACGAGCAGCATCGCGAACGACACGAGCAGCATCACGCCCGCGATCGCCGTCGCGCCCGCGTAGTCGTACTCCTCGAGCCTCGACATGATCAGCAGCGGCGTGATCTCGGTCTCGTACTGCTTGTTGCCCGCGATGAAGACGACGGAGCCGTACTCGCCGATCGCGCGCGCGAACGCGAGCGCGAAGCCGGTGAGCATCGCGGGCGCGAGCGACGGAAAGATCACGCGCACGAGCGTCTGGCCGCGTGATGCGCCCAGCACGGCGGCGGCCTCCTCGATCTCGGGCTCGAGCTCCTCGAGCACCGGCTGCACCGTGCGCACGACGAACGGCAGCCCGATGAACACGAGCGCGAGCGTGATGCCGAGCGGGCTGAACACGGCCTGGATGCCGAGCGGTGCCAGCCAGCGGCCGATCCAGCCGTTCGGTGCGAGCACGGCGGTGAGCGCCAGTCCCGACACCGCTGTCGGCAACGCGAACGGGATGTCGACGATCGCGTCGATCAGATCGCGCCCCCAGAAGCGATAGCGCACGAGGACCCACGCGAGGATCGTCCCGAACACGACGTTGATCGTCGCGGCGACGAACGACGCACCGAACGTGATCTTGTACGAGGCGAGTGCGCGATCGCTGGTCGCGAGCGCCCAGAGTTGATCGGCCGAGAGATCGAGCGAGCGCAGCCCGAGCGCGGCGAGCGGCAACAGGACGATCAGCGACAGGTACACGATCGTGTAGCCCATCGTCAGCCCGAAGCCGGGCAGGGCGGATCGCCGCGCGGCCAGCACGAGCTACTTCGCGCTCAGCCTGTCGAACGTCGCGCCGTCGTCGAAGTGCGTGGTCTGTGCGGCCGACCATCCGCCGAAGACGTCGTCGATCGTGAACAGCGTCGTCGCGGCGAACTGCCCGGTGCCCGGATCCTCGGGGCGGTAGAAGTTCTCGGCGATGATCTGCTGCCCCTCGGGCGAGTACAGGAACTGGAGGTAGGCGGTCGCGACCTCGCGCGTGCCGCGCTTGTCGACGACCTCGTCGACGATCGCGACGGGCGGCTGGGCGAGGATCGATGTCGGCGGCACGACGATCTCGACCTTGTCGGCGCCGAGCTTCTTCACCGCGAGCAGCGCCTCGTTCTCCCATGCGAGCAGCACGTCGCCGATGCCGCGCTCGGCGAACGTCGTCGTCGCGCCGCGCGCGCCCGAGTCGAGCACCGGGACATGCGCGAACAGCGCCTTCACGAAGTCGCGCGCCCGGGTCTGATCGCCGCCGCTTTCTGCGAGCCCGTAGCCCCACGCCGCGAGGTAGTTCCAGCGCGCGCCGCCCGAGGTCTTCGGGTTCGGCGTGATGACCTCGACGCCCTCGCGCACGAGGTCGCTCCAGTCGCAGATGCCCTCGGGGTTGCCCTTGCGGACGAGGAACACGATCGTCGAGGTGTACGGTGACGAGTCGTTCGGCAGCTCGGCCTGCCAGTCCGCGTTGATCAGGCCCGCCTTCGCGATCGCGTCGATGTCGTATGCGAGCGCGAGGGTGACGACGTCTGCCTCGAGGCCGTCGATCACCGCGCGCGCCTGCTTGCCGGAGCCGCCGTGCGACTGCTCGATCGTCACCTTCTGGCCGGTCTTGGCCTCCCATTGCTTCGCGAACGCCGCGTCGACGGCCGCGTACAGCTCGCGCGTCGGGTCGTACGAGACGTTGAGGAGCCGGACCTCCTTGCTCGACGACGTGTACTTCGCCTCGGTCGAGCACGACGCTCCCACGACGAGCGAGAGAGCGAGCGAGGAGAGGAGCAGTCGCCGTGGGAGCGCCATGGACAGAGCCTCCGTTATAGCGGACGGTCTGTCAAGACGGACGAGATGCCATGATAGCGGATGAGCTACGATCGCGACCATGCGGCACTTCTGGTTCTCCCTGCTCGCGGCGTGCGGGGATGACGCCTCCGCGATCGATGCGGGAGTCGACGCGGGCGGTACCGACGGCGCGGTCACGACCTGCACGCCGGCGCCCGGCTGGGTGCGCGCGCCGGCGGTCGGGACGGGGCCCACGCAGGAGACGGCGGTCGTCGCGATCGGCGACACGCTCTACGTGATCGGCGGCTTCGACGACAACCTCACCGTCGTCGACACGCTGCAGGTGTTCGATGCCACGACCTGCGAGTGGTCGCTCGGCCCGACGCTGCCGCGTCCGGTCCATCACGCGAACGCGGCCGTCCACGGCGGGCGCATCTACGTCCTCGGCGCGATGGAGGGGACGAACTTCACCGCGGTCGGCCACGTATGGTCGCTCGCGCCCGGCGACACCGCATGGCAGGTCCACGCGACGATGCCGGCGGGCCAGCAGCGCGGCGCGGGGATCGCGGCGACGATCGGCGATCGCATCTACCTCGCGGGTGGGCTTCGGGGTGGCTCGGTCCCGCAGGTGAGCGCGTACATCCCCGCGACGGACACGTGGGATACGTCGCTGCCGCCGCTCCCCGTCAACCGCGATCACGGCTGCGGCGGTGCGATCGGCCAGACGCTGTACGCGACCGGCGGGCGCGCGACGGGCATCGGCGCGCTGCAAGGCGAGGTCTACGCGTACACGCCGGGCGGTGCGTGGGAGACCAAGGCGGCGATGCCCACGCCGCGCGGCGGCACCGCGTGCGGCGTCGTCGGCGATCGCATCATCGTGGTCGGCGGCGAGGGCAACGGCGCCGCGCAGAGCGGCGTGTTCCCGCAGGTCGAGTCGTACGACGCGACGAACAACACCTGGACCGAGCACGCTCCGATGATGACGCCGCGCCACGGGATGGGCGCCGCGGCTCTCGGCGAGAGCCTCTACGTCCCGGGCGGCGCGACGGTGCAAGCGTTCGGCGCCGTCGATACGTTCGAGATCCTGACGCTGTGATCCGCGGTTTCCGGTTCGCTGCTCAGTGATCGAGGCTGCCGGCGTGACCGTGGTCGCCCTCGTCGATCACCGTGCGCGTGATGAAGTCCGAGCCTGCGGTGAGATCGACGTGGAAGTGGTTGCGATGCAGCGAGTTGTAGTTCGGCGTCAGCACGATGTTCCAGATCATGTTCGCCTTGAGCTCGCAGATCATCTCGTGCAGGAACGTGTCCTTGCCGGGCTCCGTCGGTGAGGTGCACGTCTTGTCGTCGGGATCGATCACCCAGTCGTCGTTGACCGAGTAGACCTCGCCCGCCATGTCCTTGAACGACGCGAGATCGATCGCGTTGCCGTACGAGTGCTCCGACATGCCGATCGTGCAGTTCGGCGGCGTGCCGTCGTTGTTGATGCAGCGATAGTTGTACACGCCGAGATCGGTGACCTCGACGATGCCGCGCTTGCGCCACGAGGGAGCCGCGAGCACGAGCGACTTCGCGAGCGAGCAGTCCGCGAGCATCGTCGTGCGCAGCCCCGAGCCCGAGCGAAACGGCACGCCGTTGATCGGCATCTTCAGCGTGACCGGGTCGGCGATGCCGCGGCTCGCCGGGCCAACCGTGTACTCCTGGCCGACGAGATCGAGCCACTCGTGGCAATTCGCGACCACCGGCTCGACGACCTCGACCGCGACCTCGGCGGTGGCGACCGGTTGATCCTCGGCGTCGAACGCGGTGACGACGAGCGTCGCCGGGCCCGCGGCTCCGAGCGTCGCGACCGCCGTGCCTTCGGCGGACAGCGGACCGTCCGTGCCGGCGATCGAGAACGCGACGCGCGCCGGCGCGCCGGTGATCGCCACCTCCATCGGGACCGTCGCGACCAGCGCGCCGATGTCATCGAGGGTCGCGCGCTCGAACTGCTCGTTTGGCATCGGGGCGGTGATCGACAGGGTCACGCTCTCGCCGGCGGTGTCGTCGCCGCCGCAAGCTCCACACATCACGAGAATCGCCACGAGCACCCTGCGCATGGGGCAGAGTCAGCCGCAAATGAGGCCCGCTGGTCAAGTGCCGTGATCGAGCCGAAACGTGACCGAGAAAATGAGGAAAAATCGACGTCAAGATCGATAGATCGGAGGCCCCGGGACGGCGTTTCCTTGGAGATGGGGGTTCCATGAACAAGCTTGCCAGTCTGGTAGGTGCGGCCGCGCTCGCGACGATCGCGCAGGTCAACACGGCCGACGCCTTCTGCGGGTTCTACGTCAGCGGCTCGGAGAAGCCGATGTTCGCCGACGCGACGCAGGTCGTGTTGATGCGCGAAGGCACGCGCACCGTGCTGTCGATGCAGAACGACTACGCGGGACCGCTCGATGACTTCGCGATGGTCGTGCCCGTGCCGGTCGTCCTGCGCGAGTCGGAGGTGAAGACGCTCAACAAGGACGTGTTCCGGC
This sequence comes from uncultured Kofleriaceae bacterium, assembly GCA_964617845.1. Taxonomy (GTDB): domain Bacteria; phylum Myxococcota_A; class Polyangia; order Haliangiales; family Haliangiaceae; genus JABFXX01. The sequence goes on from CAZUAR010000024.1 coordinate 53,109, forward strand.
GTATCGATCAGCTCGGCGCGCCGAGGCTGGTCGAGTACTGGGAGCAGGATCCGTGTCCGAAGCGGACGCGCTACGATCGCTATCCAAGGCCCGCGATGAAGATGTCGTCGCGCGCATCCGGCGCCGCGATGGACGCCGTCGAGATGAAGCGCGACACGGTGAAGATCGAAGCCCAGTTCGATGTCGGCGAGTACAAGATCCTGATCCTCTCTGCCACGGAGGCCGCGGGCCTCGAGAGGTGGCTCAACCAGAACGGCTACAAGATCCCGAAGGACGCCGAGCCGCTGCTGCGGCCCTACGTCGAGGCGGGGTCGAAGTTCTTCGTCGCGAAGGTCGATCCGAAGAAGGTGAAGATGGACGGCAATCGCGCGGCGCTGTCGCCGCTGCGCTTCCACTACGACAGCGAGGAGTTCTCGCTGCCGATTCGCCTCGGCATGGCGAACTCGCAAGGCAAGCAGGACCTGATCGTCAACATCATCTCGAGCGACAAGCGGTACGAGGTCGCGAACTACAAGAACGCGTTCATCCCGACGAACTTCGACGTGAAGAACAGTGTGCGCGAGCGGTTCGGCGAGTTCTACGCCGCGCTGTTCGACAAGACGATCGAAGCGAACCCCGGCGCGGTGATCACGGAGTACGCGTGGAAGGCATCGCGCAACATGGGCAAGTGCGACCCGTGTCCGCCGGAGCCGCCGGTCGACGCCGACATGTTGACGCTCGGTGGGGACCTGATCGGCGGCGAGATCGCGCAGGGCACGTACACGCTGACGCGCCTCCACGCACGCTACGGCCGCAATGACATGAAGGACGACCTGCGGTTCCGCGAGGCGAAGCCCGTGACCGGCGGTCGCGAGGTGTGGTCGAAGACCGGCCTCGAGTACGGCGCGGCGCCCGCGACGCAGAACAACTTCCAGGCGCGCTACGCGATCCGCCACTGGTGGACCGGACCCATGACCTGCAAGAACCCGCGCCGCGGCGTGTGGGGTGGTCCGCCCGACGGTGGCTATCGCCAGCCGATCGCGGCGAGCAAGCTCGCGTACGTTCCGCGCGGCAAGATGCAGGTCGCGAGCGTGATCGGACGTGACCTCTGGGAGATCGGGCTCAAGAAGACGAAGGCGCCGAAGAAGAAGCCCGCGCCCGCGCCAGCTCCCGGCGGCGCGTCGAAGACGATGGGCTTTGGCGCGGGTGCGCTCGCGGGGCTGCTGTTCATCGCGCTGCGAGGCGTGCTCCGTCGTCGCACGAAGGCGTGAGCTACAATCGCGCGGTGAAGCGCACCGCGTGGACTCTCGTCGTCATCGCGGTCGCGCTGTGGACGATCGCGGGCCGCCTCCGTTGCCGTGACGAGCACGTCACGCAGCGATTCGCGACGTTCAACATCGAGAACTTCCCGAAGGACGCGCGGCAGATCGACGGCGCGTTCGAACAGATCGCGGCGCTCGATGCGTCGTTCGTGGCCGTGCAGGAGATCAGCGAGCCCGCGCTGTTCGGCCGCGAGGCGCAGCGCAGGCTCGGCCCGGCGTGGGAGTTCGTGCACCTCGACACCGCGCCGTGGACGCGTCGGACCCCGGTCGCACGCTCGCGCGGCAAGTCGCACCACAACGGGATCGTGTTCGACACGCGGGTGTGGTCGTTCGTGTCGTCGCGCGCGCACCACGAGACGCGGATCGGCGAGCGGCACAAGCCGACGTTCGAGGTGCGCCTGCGTCCCGCGGACGGCGGACCGATCGTCCGGGTGCTCGTCGTGCACCTGAAGTCGGGCGGTGCGAACGACGACATCCGCGAGCGGCAGATCCGCGGGCTCGGCGCGATCCTCGCGAAGGGGCTGCCCGACGAGCCGACGATCCTCCTCGGAGACTTCAACGCGACCGGTGATCGCGATCGGCACAACCTGGCGGCGCTCGCCGCGAACGGCCACGTCGAGTGGGCGACGCGCGATCTCGCGTGCAGCGCGTTCTGGTCGCGCGAGGACGCGTGTCCGCGCTCGCGGCTCGATCACGTGTTCACGACGCAGCACGCGACGAGCGTGGTCGCCGCCGGCGCGTGCGCGACGCACGGCTGCGATGCGAGCGACAGCTGCCCCGTGTGGGCCGACCACGTCTCGGACCACTGTCCCGTCGTCGTGACGATCGAGCGTTAGAGAGTCTCTTCGCTGCCGAGCGCCACGACCAGCCCTCGCATGCCTTCGAGGATCACTCGTCGTCGGGATCCTCGGCGAGGATTCCGTACAATTTGCGGCGAACGTCGGCGAGCAGCTTGCGCGCCTCCTCCACCTGCGCCGACGTGCCGCTTTGTGCGACCTGCATCGCGGCGGCCGCGACGTCGCGGAACATCGACATCAGCACGGCGACGGGAGAGCCATGTGCGTCGCTCTGCTCGAACGCGGCCCACTCGGCGTCGAGCTCCTCGCGGCGGTCCTCGACGTAGCGCTTGCCCTTCGCGGTCAGCTTGTACGTCCGGCTCGTGCCCTGATCGTTGCTCGCGGTGTCGACCTGGACCAGCCCTTCGTCCTCGAGCTGCTGGAGCGTGGGATAGATCGACCCCGAGCTCGGGCGCCACAGGCCCTGCGAGCGCTGCTCGATGCCCTGCATGATCTGGTAGCCGTTGAGCGGCTCGCCCGAGAGCAGGGACAGGATCGCGGAGCGAACGTTGCCGCGGCGCGCGCGATGCCGCGGACCGCCGAGGAAGCTCGCGGCCCACTGGGCCCACGGGGGCGGAGGACCGCCGAAGCCACCGGGTGGAGGCGGGGGCCCACCGGGAGGACCGAAGCCGCGTCCGTGGCGGCCACCGCCGCGTCCGTGGCGAGGTCCGAAATCGCGATCGTCATCTCGGTGAAACCAAGAACCATGTCGTGACATGATTCCGATATATCGCTGACTGTCGGCTCTGGCAAGCGAAACTTTTCCTCTCCCGGAGGTGCCGGCTGCGTCTGATATAGATCGGCGCATGCTCCGTTCGACCGCCATCATCCTCGCCCTCGCGAGCTGTGGACCCAGCGGACGCACGCCGGGGGACGACACCGACGTCGTCGACGCCGCGATGGCGACGCCCGACATGGGGCCGCACGTCTGTTACGACTCGGTCACGCAGGTCGAGGTCGCGCTCACCGTGCAGATCGAGGAGAGCTGCGCGATCTGGAACAGCCTGTCGAAGCTCTCGGGCACCGCGACGGTGTCGAAGACCGGGACCACGATCACGATCGACTTCGGCGAGGGCGTGGTCTTTTCGGGTCCGCTGACGAACAACAGCGTGATGCTCGTCTACACGCACGACCATCCGTTCACCGACGGTTGCGGATGGCGCGCGACCGAGACGATGCGCGGCACGATGGATCCCGTCGCGTGCACGTTCGCGCTCGACTACGACTACGTGGAGTCTGTCGTGCAGAACAACGGCGGCTGCGCGTCACCGTGCGCGGCCAACGCGGATGTCACGCTCGACCTGAACCCGGTCATCTTGTGATCCATCTGCGGTACCATCGCCGCGCGTGAAGTGTCCCACCAACGAGGCGCTGCTCGCGTACGCCGCGCACTCGGGCCGATTCGCGCACGCGCACGAGATCGGTGCCACGCACGACGTCGAGCTCGACGAGCACATCGACTCGTGCCCGACGTGCAAGAGCATCGTCCACGGCGCTCTGGGGACCGGTCCGACGGCGCTCGGTACGCCACCGCCCGGGCTCGACGCGGTGCCCGTCCCGCCGACGCCCGCCTCCGAGGTGCGGCTCGGTGATCGCTACGAGGTCAAGCGCTTGCTCGGCCGAGGAGGCATGGGCGCGGTCTACCTGGCGCGCGACCGGACGCTCGGCCGCGACGTCGCCGTCAAGCTGCACGGCGTCGGGTCGGGTGGTGATCGACTGCATCGCGAAGCGGTCGCGATGGCGAAGCTCGCGCACCCGAACGTCGTGACGGTCTACGAGGTCGCGAGCTTCGAGGATCGGCTCTACGTCGCGATGGAGTACGTGAAGGGGGGAACGCTCGGCACGTGGCTGCGGACGCCGCGCACGTGGCGCGAGGTCGTCGAGCTGATGGTCGGAGCCGGGCAGGGGCTCGCCGCCGCGCACGCGGCCGATCTCGTCCATCGCGACTTCAAGCCGGAGAACGTGCTCGTCGGCGAGGATGGCCGCCCGCGGGTGAGCGACTTCGGCATCGCCCACGTGCAGACGCGCTCGAGCGACAAGATCATCCCGGTCGCGGTCACGATCGATCCCACGAAGCCGTTGACGATGACGGGCTCCGTGCTCGGCACGCCGGCGTACATGGCGCCGGAGCAGCTGATCGGCGATCCGGTCGACGCGCGTGCGGATCAATTCGCCTTCTGCGTCGTCGCGTGGGAGGCGCTGTTCGGCGAGCGACCGTTCAGCGGGACATCGCTCGCGACGCTGGCCGCGTCGATCGCGCTGCACAAGCTCGCGCGACCGACGAAGGCGAACGTCCCGCAGCGCGTCGTCGACATCATCACGCGCGGGCTCGCGAACGATCCGGCGAAGCGTTACCCCGACATGGCGGCGTTGCTCGCCGATCTGCGCGGCACGATCGGCGGCGGGAAGAAGTGGCTCGTCGCCGCGGCGCTCGGCGCGATACCGATCGCGGTGGTCGCGACGCTGTTGGCGACGCGCGGCCACGACGCGGCGGGCGAGGTCTGCGCGGGTGGCGTCGAGCAGCTCGCTGGCGCGTGGGATCCGGCGACGAGCGAGAAGCTCCGCGCCGCGTTCGTCGCCGCGCGGCCCAAGGATGGCGCGGCGATCCACGGCCGCGTCGCGGGCGTGCTCGACGCGTACGCGGACGCGTGGGCCGCCGCGCGCCGCGATGCGTGCGAAGCGACGCGCGTGCGGGGAGAGCAGTCCGAAGCGGCGCTCGACCTGCGCATGTCGTGCCTCGATCGCAAGCGAGCGGAGCTCGGAGCGCTCGCGCGCGGGCTCGCCGACGCCGATGCCGCCACGGTGATGGGCGCACAGCGCGCGGCGTTCGGGTTGTCGTCGCTCGGCGCGTGCGACGATGTCGCGGGACTTTCCGCACCGGTGCAGCCGCCCGATCCCGCGTCGCGCATGAAGGTCGACGAGCTTCGCGCGAGCCTCGCCGAGGCGAACGCGCTGCGCCTGCTCGGCCGCGTCAAGCCCGCGCTCGAGAAGGCGCAGGAGGTCGTCGCCGGCGCCGCCGCGGCGAAGTACCGGCCACTCGAGGCCGAGGCGCTGACGCTCGCGGGCGATCTGCAGGAGCGTGGCGGTGACGCCGCCGGCGGCATCAAGACGCTCGAGCAAGCGGTGGTCGCCGCGAACGCCGGCAACCATCGCCTCGCCGCCGCGGAGGCGTGGTCGCGCCTCGCGTGGATCCGCGGCTATCGCGAGCGCGCGTTCGACCGCGCGATGCTCGACGTGCAGATGGCCGCCGCCGCGATCGAAGGCGCCGGCGGAAACGCGGAGCTGTCCGCGCAGCTCACGCACTACGAGGCGCTGATCCTCGAGACCATGGGCAAGACCACCGAAGCGAAGGCGAAGTACCTCGCCGCGCTCGCAGCGTGGGAGCGCCGCGGCGAGAGCGACACGCCGAAGATCGCGCTCGTCTACAACGACCTCGGTGTCGTCGAGCGCAAGCTCGGCAACCTCGACGAGGCGATCGCGTATCACGAGAAGGCGCTCGCCATTCGCACGCGCGAGTTCGGCGAGAATCACCCATGGGTGTTCTCGTCGGTGATCAACATCGGCAACGTCGCGTGGTCGAGGAGCGACTATGACGGCGCGATCCGCTCGTTCGAGCGCGCGCTCGCGATCGCGGCGGAGGTGTTCCCGCCGAACCATCCGCAGACGGCGCTCGCGCTGTCGAACCTCGCGTCCGCGTACGACCACAAGGACATGCCGGCGCAGTCCATCGCCGCCTATCGCCGCGCGCTCGCGATGTACGAGGCGCTCAGCGGACCGGAGCACCCCGATGTCGCCGACACGCTGCGCGGGCTCGCGAACGTGCTCGCCGCCGACGACAAGCGCGACGAAGCGAAGCAGCACTTCGAGCGCGCGCTATCGATCATGACGGCGAAGGAAGACGATCCACTGCTGCCCAAGCTGCTCGCCGACTACGGCCAGCTGCTGATCAAGGACGATCCGCGCCGCGCCGAGGAGATGTTGCAGCGCGCGGTGAAGCTCGGTGACGCGGCGGACCCGAAGGACTCCGAGATCGCGTATCCGCTGACCGCGCTCGGCGAGCTGTACCTGAACACCTCGCGTGCACCCGCGGCGGTGCCGCTCCTCGAGCGCGCGCTGGTCCTGCGTGCCTCCGAGGGCGAGGATGGCGACGCGGACGCGTACGCGAACACCGAGCTCCTCGCGGCGAAGGCGCTGTGGACGACGACCAAGGACCACGCGCGTGCGATCGCGCTCGCGACCTCCGCGAAGGCGCGCCTCGACCGCGCCTCGCTGACCAAGCGGAAGGTGTACGCGGCCGTGGCCGAGTGGTTGGCCACGCGCAAAAAATGAAGCGGGCCGAAACGGCGCGCCCGGACGTGCGTAGAGTGCGGCATGAAGCACTTTTTCTGGGTCACGCTGTGCCTGGTCGGCTGCACGAAGAAGAACGAGAACCCGACGCCGGCGGGGGCCACGATCCTGTCGTGGGAGCTCTCGCAGTCCGATCGCGAGTCGATGCGCTCGGCGAAGCTCGCCGACGTGAAGGTTCAAGACCTCGAGTACACGGCGCACCCGACCGACGACAGCTCCGTCAAGGTGAAGGTGCACCTCGAGACCGCGACCGTCGTGTTCGTGGAGGCAGGCAGCGAGAACACGCACTCGTCACCGACGAAGCTCTCGCTGACGCTCGTCGACGGCGCCGACTACACCCTCGACCGCGGCAAGTGCATGGGCCCGCACTACAAGCTCGCCGCGCCCGGTGAAGCACCGCGCGAGATGATCCTCCATTGCATCGTGAAGGCGACGAAGCCAAACGCGGACGTCAGCTTCTCGTTCTACGCGTACGGGGACGGCAGGATCGATGACGGTTTGCAGAGCACGCAGAAGGTGATGTAGCGCTACTCGGCGAGCAGCTTCTCGATCACCGCGCGCATCTTGTCGTAGGCGGGCTCGCCTTTGACGTACGAGCCGCCGGGATGCACGTGGCGAATCACGCCGCGCTTGTCGAGGACGAACGTGACGCTCGTCCATCCGGTGCTGACCGCCTTCCCATCGCGGTCGCGCAGCCAGCTCTCGAGCGTGTGCCAGTCCGGATCGAACGCGAGCGGGAAGGTGAAGCCGAGCTTCGCGGCCGTCTCCTCGTACATCTTGGGGTCGAACGGCGTGTCCTCCTTGTGGTGGTACATGCCGATCACGCGGAGGCCGCGCGAGCGATAGGTCGCATCGAATTCGCGCAGCGTCGGCGCGGTCGTCGAGCAGAACGGACACCCGGCGGTCCACCAGCGCACGAGGACGACGGAGCCGCGCAGCTTGTCGAGCTCGAGCGGCGGCGAGTTGATCCACCGCTCGGCCTTCCACGCGGGCGGTGTGGTGCCCACGATCGCGGCGACAGCGGCGTCCGATCCACTCGTCGCGGCGGGTGCCTTGCTGCACGCGGACAACGCGAGGGCCACGGCGATCGCGGTGCGCATGGAATCGAGTACCGGCCGTGCCAGCGGCATATTCCGCGGCGGGCGATCAGCCCTTCTTCATCGCGACGTTCACGTGCCAGTCGATGCCGAAGCGATCGGAGAGCTGGCCGTACTTGTCGCCCCACGGAGCGAGCGCGAGAGGCACGGTCACCTTGCCTCCGGTCGCGAGCTTCTCGAAGTACATGGTGAGCTCGCCGTCGTTGTCACCACTGAGCGCCATCGTGACGCTCGCGCCCGGGCGGTACGGCATCCCGGGCGGCGTGTCCGACGCCATGAACGTGATGCCGTTCTCGGCCTCGAGCATCGAGTGCATGACGAGCTGCTCCTGGGACGGGTCCTGCGCCATACCGAAGTCCTTGAACGAGCTGATCGTCAGCTTTCCGCCGAAGACGCCCTTGTAGAACTCCATCGCCTCGCGCGCGGTGTCCTTGAAGCTGAGGTACGGGTTCAGTCTGGATTGCATGCGGCGGTTTTCGAACGTCTTCGAGGGTGCGTGCAACGGGAGTGCGCGCGATCCCGACATCGTCCGCTACCCCACATTTCTCCGACGAAAACCGCATCGATCCAGGCATCGCGGACGCGGTCGGGTCATCATCGGCGCGCATGGGCAACGACAAAGAGAAGACTGCGTTCATGCAGTCGCCGATGCAGACGAAGCCACCCGTCAACGCGTCGGGTGACGCGGTGCTGGTCGTGCTTCATCCGCCCGGTCCGAACATGGGCCGCCGCTTCACGCTGTCCAAGAACGAGCAGTTCCTCGGCCGGCTCGCGGGTATCGACATCGAGATCGACGCCGAGGGCATCTCGCGCCGTCATGCACGTGTGGGCCGCGACAGTGGCGGCTGGTTCATCGAAGACCTCGGCTCGACGAATGGAACGCAGGTCAACGACGTTCCGATCACGCGCCACACGCTCGCCGACGGCGACATGCTCCGCCTCGGCACGACGGTGTGCAAGTTCCTCGCGAGCGACAGCATCGAGGCGACGTATCATGTCGAGGTCTACCGGATGTCGATCACCGACGGCATGACCGGTGTCCACAACAAGCGCTACTTGCTCGAGTTGCTCGAGCGCGACATCGGCATGGCGCAGCGCCTCGGAAATCAGCTCTCGCTGCTGATGATCGACATCGACCACTTCAAGAAGATCAACGACACGTACGGCCACCTCGCCGGCGACCAGGCGCTCAAGGAGCTGTGCCGTCGCATCGAGCCGCGCCTGCGCTCGACCGATGTCCTCGCGCGCTACGGCGGCGAGGAGTTCGCGGTCGTGCTCCCCGCGACGCCGCGCGAAGGCGCGTTGCAGGTGGCCGAGATGCTGCGCGAGACGATCGCCGCGGCTCCGTTCACGCACGAACAGACGCAGATCCCGGCGACGATCAGCCTCGGTCTCGCGACCACGGAGCCGGGCACGCCGATCACCGTGACCGAGCTCATCAAGCGCGCCGACGACAACCTGTACGAAGCGAAGCGCTCGGGTCGTAATCGCGTCGTCGGTTGATCACGGTGGAGGGCGGGGTGCGCTCGGGTTCTCGAGGTGGAACCTCGCGACCGCTTCTCGGCATCGCTTCACGCGGAAGTAGCCAACGCCGCCCGAGATGTACGAGGCGACCATCAAGGCGCCGCCACCGACGATCAGCGGCACGCCGACCGTCTCGTTGTCGCCGGCTTTGACGAACAAGAGGCCGGTGAGGATCGTGAGGAATCCAATGCCCGCCGGATACGCGTCGCGCGAAGGCGCCGCCATCGACTCGGTGCACACGGGTCGCTGACCCGGGACGTAGGCGCCGGGGCCCGTCGTCATCGTGAGGCCGCAGCCGCTCACGCAGATCGCCAGCGCGATCGCGATCACCCGTCGCATCGGATCATCGTAGCGGGATCGCGGCACCGCCGGAGCGCCTCACGCAAACGTCACGGTCGGCGTGGACGCACCACCTCGATCAGCGCGTCGAGACCTGCTCCGTCTTGGGCCCGGTGACGCCGTCGAGGAACGGACGGATGATCGCCGCGAGCTGCGGCGCATACAGGATGTCGTAGTGTGTGGCATCGGGGATGATCGCGAGGCGGTTCTTCGCCATGTGCTCGCGCTGCCACCCCGCGTCCTTCTGCGCGCCGCCGAGGAGCTTGTAGAACTCGGCGATGTGTTCGAGGCGCACCATGTCGCTGTCGCCAAACGCGAGCAGCGTCGGTTGGGTCAGCTTCTTCACGTCGTCGGCGTAGTTGTAGGGCGTGCGGATCCACTCCCCCATGCGATCGAGCAAGCGAGGGAAGTCCTCGGGCTTCGGCGCGACCGCGGCGTACGTCTGGTACATCGGCGAGTCCTTCATCATCGGCGCCATCGCCGCACCGACCGCCGCCTGCTGCGGCAGCATCTCGGGATAGTAGCCATCGTGCGCGAACGGCGCCGAGAGGATCGCGAGCCGGCGCACGCGCGCTGGGTGTTGCACCGCGAGACGAAGTGCGGTGATGCCGCCGAACGAGTAGCCGAGGACGTCGACCTGCGGCACGCCGATCACGCCGAGGAGCACCTCGAGATCGTCGGCGTTGCCGGTGACCGTGATCGGGTGATCGCCGATCGTGGTGCGGCCGTGGCCCTGGAGGTCGACGAGGATGATCTTGCGTCCGTCGAACGCGGGCAGGAGCGGCTTCCAGCTGTCGAGCGACATCAGGCCGCCGTGGAGCAAGAGCAGCGGCTCGCCGTCGCCGTGGATCTCGTAGTAGTAGTCGACGCCGTTGATCGGCACGCGGCCGTGGTGCGTCGTGTCGGTCGCGATCGGTTTCTGCACGGGGGCCGCCTTCGTCGGTTCGGAGTTGCACGCGGTGACCACCGCGAGGGTGGCCAGGGTCAGGGTCGTGTTGGTCGTCATGCATACACGACGAACGAGCCCGCGCGGCTTCGACACCCTGGGAGAAGAATCTCCAAGTGCGCGGGTTCGCGAGCGTTCGGGGCGCACGAACGTGCACGATCGAACACCACGTGATGCGCATCGGCGTGCGCGCACTGTTCGCGCTCCGAGCAACTCGCGTAGGCGGCTAGATCGGTTGCCTGCGCCCTCTGACGACAACTCCGCGCGAGCGCACGCCGCGCGAACGGTGCGCACGTTGCACGATGTCGTCGCATGCTGCGCTTGTTTTCGGTGCTGGTGATCGTGCTGGGGTCCGCGTGCATCGTCGGTGAGGAGGGCGCTCCCACCGTCCCGGGCGCGGACGACGATGGAAGCGGAAGCGCGACGCCCGACGGTGGATCCGAGACGCCGCTCGTCGATCCGTGCAGCGAGACGTGCGCGGGCGTGCCGCGCGACAACGAGCTGAACGTGACGAACGGCGAGTACGGAGGCGCCGACGCGCAGAGGTGGGCGACGTGCTTCTCGTGTCGCTGCAAGTCGGCGCTCGTCGAGTTGCCGCGCCCCGAGGAGCTGACCTGCTCGTCGGCGGCGGGTCCGCTCGCGCGCTGGCGTCCGACGCGCGACGCGACCACCGGTGCGATCACGGGTGTCGTGCAGATCGATCCGAATGGGACCGACACGACGGACTGCATGAACCCGGGCATGGCGGCCGCCGGCTGCGATCTGCAGGCGCGATTCAAGCGCATCCTGACGAACAACGGACAGACCGAGTACCAGCAGCTCTGCCGCAAGCGGAACACGGGCGAGACCGGCTACTACGAGTACTTGATCATCGGTCACAACCAGCAGAACGGTGCGACGTGCTTCTGGCAGGCGCGCGACTCGACCTTCGACGGCGAGACGATCCCGAAGCTCGATCTGTCCGCCGCGAGCACCGACGACAAGAAGCAGTATGCGGAGACGTTCTATCAGTACTCGGCGGGACCCTCGACCTGCACGAACTGCCACGCGACGGACGCGTTCTTGACGTCGCCGTATCTCAACTCCGCGTGGTCGCTGCAGCAAGCGAACGCGGATCCGATGACGCGCAGCCGGATCTCGCCGAGCAAGCCGTACAAGCTCGTCACGGCGGACCAGGAGCAGCCGCAGCCGATCGTTCACGAGGAAGTGACGGGGCAGGGCAAGCCGCTCCAGGCGGCGTGCGGCGGTTGCCACAAGGTGACGAAGGGCCAGTACTGCGGGTTCGCGGTCAAGTCCGTCGCGGAGCAACGCATCGCGATGACCGACGCCGACGTGAACATCCTGCGCGCGCAGGCGATGCCGTTCACGTACTGGATGCCGCCGGGTGGCACGCAGAGCCACGCACAGACGATGACGTTGCAGCAGCAGGTGCGCGACGCCTGCGGTCTATGACGGATGCTCCGCTCGAGCGGTGAGGCTCCAGCGTCACGCGTCTGTATCGCGCTTGCGTCGATCGACGCCGACAACTGCGCGAGCGCCCGAGCGGACGCGCGTGGCATGGCGCGTGCTGCGCGGAGTGCGTGCGCCTCGTCGGGCTCGTCGCGATCACGGGAATAGGCTGCGCGCCGCCGGTCTCGGCCACCGAGCCGAGCGCGTCCGCCGCGGGCATGTCGAACGACGAGCTCGACGCGCGCCTCGTCGGGCTGCGCGCCACGCTGTCGCGCTCGGGGATCTCGCTCGACGATGCGCCGCGCATCGAGAGCTGCAGCACGTCCCACCTCGGTGACGGCTGCGTGCAGTGCGATGTCGCGCGCCGCGACAACACGGCCGGCATCGAGCCCTCGTTGATCGACTCCGCCGCGATCGCGTTCGCGATGTACTCGCCGAAGCTGCTCGCCGCGACCAAGGTCGAGCACGTCGCGCTATGCCGCTCGATCGAGGTGCCCGAGGGCGAGATGGCGCCGGCGGGCATGGCGCTGCTCGATCAGCGACGCATCCTGGTGAACGTCGGGGCGTTCGCGAACACCGGGGACGGGTTCACGATCGATCGCGTCGTTCACCACGAGCTGTTTCACCTGCTCGACTACGCCGGCGATCACTACGACGACGATCGCCAGTGGGCGGCGCTAAACCCGAAGGGGTTCTCGTATCACGACCCGGAGAAGCTGTACCGCGTGCGTGACCTGCCGTCGGCTCGACCGGCCGGCTTCGTACGCGCGTATGCGACGCAGAACGAGGTCGAGGACCGTGCGTCGACGTTCGAGCTCGTGTACGGGCGACCGGAGGAGGTCTGCGCGATCGCCGCGAAGGATCCGGTCGTGGCGAAGAAGGTCGCTCTGATCAAGCAGCGCGTGCGCAGGATCGCGGGCGCGAGCGCGCTGGTCGCGCCGTGCAAGAAGCCACCTCGGACCAGGCGCCCGGTCGACCTTCGCGTGCGCGAGCTGCCGTAGCCTCTCGCCGTGGCGATCGGTCCTCCCGCGTCGTCGTCACACGTGCCAAGCTGTGCGTGTGACCACGTCCTCGCTGACCATCGACCAGCACATTCACAGCGAGGCCTGCCTGGCGCGCTTCGCGAACACCGACGGCATGCTGGGCATGCTCAAGTCCGACGAGGAGGAGCCCTCGCTCCCGATCTCGATGGACGCCGAGATCCTTCGCACCACGCAGATCTGGGCCGATGAAGCCGCGTGGGTGTCGCTCCTCTCGAGCATCGAGACCGACTTCGTCGCCGAGGTCGCGGCCTGCCTCGCGAGCGGAACCGTCACCTCTCACCTCGCCATCACGGCGTACCTGTCGATGTGGGAGATCCGCTCTCGCTTGAACGCGGATCCACCGGCGGGCCGCATCGGCTACCTCGACGCCGTGCACGAGCACGACGCGACGCTCGTGGCGCTCGAAGCGGTGCGGTGGGGCGTCGTTCGCGCCTCCGGCCGGTCGAGGTTCATCTGCTCGGATCGCCCCAACGGGATGGCGTACCTCCCGATCAGCCGGGAGCACGCGCTGGTCGGCAATCAGCCCGATGGGATGGCGAGCGAGGCCTCGGTGCGCCTCTGGAACCGCGAAGCGGCGGAGAACGGACTGCTCCTGATCTTCGGGCACCCCGACGACGTCGAGGCGTTCTCGAAGAATCGCAGCATGTGATCTCGTCCGGGTGCGGGACGTATCAGCCCACCGTGCTCCAGGACAACAGGATCGACCGGACTAACTCGCCGAACTCTCTGTCGCGAGTGCTCGGTACTGCGCATGCACGCCCTCGGCATTCTCGTGATGCGGACGAACGCGGATGTGGGGGAGGACGAGGTTGATGTCGGTGTGCCGACGGAGATCGAGGACGCAGAAACGCGTCCGACGGTCACGCCGCGGTACATCCTGGTGGTCGACGACAAGCCGGCCAACCTGTTCGCCGCCGAGACCGCGCTCGCGCCGCTGAGACGCCGGGTGGTCACGGCCACCTCCGGAGCCGAGGCGCTCGCGCGCCTGCTCGAGGAGGACTTCGCGCTGATCCTGCTCGACGTCCAGATGCCGGTGATGGACGGCTTGGAGACCGCGCGGTTGATCCGCGGGCGCGAACGCACGATGCACGTGCCGATCATCTTCATGACCGCGCACGTCCACGACGAGGCGGCGGTCCTCCGCGCGTACGAGCTCGGCGCGGTGGACTTCCTGGCCAAGCCGGTGCTGCCCGAGGTGCTGCGCGCGAAGGCGTCGGTGTGCATCACGCTGCAGGAGCGGACCGAGCAGCTCGCCTCGGAGCGCCTGGCGCGCGAGTTCGACAATCGCCGCCGCGACTACGAGACCGCCGCGCTCCAGCGAGAGCGCGACCGCGAGCTCGCCGCGAAGGAGGAGCTCGCGCGCATGAACGAAGCGCTCGGCGAGAGCGATCGCCGCAAGGACAGCTTCATCGCGATCCTCGCCCACGAGCTTCGCAACCCGCTCGCCCCGGTGCGGACGTGCATCGACGTGATGCGGTCGGGCTCCGGCGCGATCGCGATGCCGCAGATGCTCGACATCCTCGATCGCCAGACCTCGCTGCTGGCGCGACTGATCGACGACCTGCTCGACCTGTCGCGCATCAAGGCCGACAAGATCGAGCTGAGGCCGGAGCTCGTCGATCTGAACCGGGTGCTCGAGTCGGCGATCACGACGAGCCGGCCGCTGATCGAGCAGCGCGAGCACACGCTCGTCGTCGAGTCCCCGCCGTCGAACGTCGATGTCCTCGTCGACACGGTGCGCATGGCGCAGGTGCTGTCGAACCTCCTGACCAACGCGGCGCGCTACACGCCGCGCGGCGGACGCATCGAGGTCTGGTGCGGCCTCGTCGAAGAGACCGCCGTCGTGCGCGTGAGCGACAACGGCATCGGCATCCCGCCCGAGCTCCAGGAGACGATCTTCGACATGTTCGTGCAGGAGCGCGTCGGCTCCGATGGCTCGGGTGGTCTCGGGCTGGGCCTCGCACTCTCGCGCCGTCTGATCGAGCTGCACGGCGGATGGATCAACGTCGCCAGCGAGGGGCGAGGGCGGGGGAGCACCTTCGAGCTTCGTGTCCCGCTCGCCGACGCGAATGGCTCACTCAAGCCCCGCAAGCGCACGCGCGACATGCTGCCGATCGCACGACCGCCCGAGAAGCTCTCGCTGCGCACGGTCGTCATCGACGACAACGACGACGCGCGCGAGCTGCTCTCGCATCTCCTGCAGGCGCGCGGCTGCGAGGTCTTCACCGCGAGCGATGGTCCGTCGGGGCTGGTCCTGATTCGCGAGCAGCGACCCGACGTGGCGCTCGTCGATCTCGGGCTCCCCGGCCTGGACGGCATCGGTGTGATCGAGCGGCTGCGCAGCGATTGCCCGGACCTCAAGACGCGCCTCGTGGCGCTGACCGGATACGGCGACCCCTCCGACCGCGAGCGGACGCGGAACGCGGGCTTCCACGCGCACCTCGTCAAGCCGGCCTCTGCCTCGGCCATCTTCGCCGCGCTCGCGGGCGCGCTCGAGTAGCCGCGCCGCTACGCTGTCCGAGCGTCCTCGATCGGCAGCTCGAAGTAGAACCGCGAGCCGCTTCCGAACTTGCTCTCGACACCGATCTTGCCGGCGTGCGCCTCGACGATCCGGCGGCTCACGTAGAGCCCGAGCCCTACACCGTCGTGACGCTTGGCAGACGGCACCCGTCGAAACTTCTCGAAGACGTGACTCGCCTCGTCGGGCGGCAGGCCGACGCCCTCGTCGATGACCGAGACGCACGCTCGATGATCGTGCTCCTCGACGACGACCTTGATCTCGGTGCTCCGTCCCGCGTACTTGAGCGCGTTCTGCAACAGGTTCGCGACCACACGCTCGATGCGGCTCGCGTCCGCGCACACGTCGATCGGACCGCTGAACGCGACGTGCACGCGGCCGCGGTCGCGACTCGGGACCATCCGATCGACCACCTCGGCCACGAGACCGCACAGCTCCGTCGGCTCGCGATGGACCTCGAGGCGTGCCGCGTCGATGGCGGCGAGGTCGAGTAGATCCTGGAGCAGGTTGTCGAGGTACTTCAGGTTCCGGCCGATCCGCGCTAGCGCATCGCGTGCGTCGTGGCGCAGCCCGGGGCACTTCTCCTCGAGCGTCGCGATCTCGAGAGAGATCACGCCGAGGGGAGTTCGCAGATCGTGAGCGAGCGAGGCGACGTCCTCATCACGCATGACGCCCCTGTTGACTCGCGGGATCTCGCCTGTCCCCTGAGCGAACGTCTGGTCCTTTGGGTTCACGAGTCTCCTTTCGTCGCCACCGTCCATTCTCCAGATACGCCACTGTGCTTCGTGCGGCCATGCGCAGATCTACGTGTTCTGAAGGCGCCACCGCGAAATCGGGTGCAATCCGCAGCGTCTCTCGTTCTGTCTGGCGATGTTGTGTAACGCCGGTTCCGGTGGGAGCTGGCGCTGCGAGATTCACCGGACCGAGATGCCGTGACGCACGGCGATCCGGACGAGATCGACGACCGACCGCGCGGAGAGCTTGTGCAACACGTGATGGCGGTGCGTCTCGACGGTGCGCCGCGCGATGAACAGCTTCTTCGCGATGTCGTCGTTGGTGCATCCATCGATCAACAGGCTGAAGACCTCTCGTTCGCGCGCCGTCAATTGCTCGAGCAGCGAGGGCTCTCGTCCGCACGCGAGTCGCTCGATCTCGACGACAGCACAATCCGGAGGCAAGTAGCGTTCGCCGCTGACGACGTGCTCGATCGCGTCGAGGAGCATCGACGCGGTGCAGCGCTTGTGCGCGTATCCCGTCGCGCCTGCGCGCAGGACCTCGGCGATGCGCTTGGGGTCGTCGAACACCGACAGCGAGAGGATGTGAAGGCCCGCCTTCTTCCGGCTGAGCTCCGCGATCAGGTGCGGGCCTGTGATCCCGTCGAGCAGCAGGTCGATGATCGCCAGATCGACGCGCTCGTCGCGCATCCATTCGAGCGCTTGATGGGAGCAGTCGGTCTCGAAGACGACGCGAAAGCGATGCTCGTGCTCGAGCGCCGCACGAAGGCCCATTCTGAACAGCGGTTGATCGTCGACGATCGCGACGGTCTTCGGTAACTCTGCCACGCTTGCTCCTCCGCCTGACCGCAACCAACACCACGCGCCAAGTGCGAGCTATGTACTCCAAGTGCCAAGCAGAACCAATCTTCGCGACGTCGTTTGGGTAGCTGTCCCCAAGCACAGGTCGAGCCACGCGGCCGCGTGCCGTGCAGGCGCCTTGTAGTCCGAATGCTCACGCGAAGTGGAGCCCCGCCGGCAGCCGTCGGGATCCCAGGACCGGTATCCTTGGACCGAGTGGACTCGCCCGAGAACGCAGCCTTCGTGGATCTGTTGTCCACGATTTCGGATCGCCGAATACGGCGAAAGGTCCAGAAGCTCCTGCAGCTGGGCGAAGAGGCGGTGTACGCGCTCGGCGAGATCGATACCGCGCTGTATTTGCGCGAAGGAGGCGAGGAGCAGCTCCAGGTCGTCGCCGACGCCGTTCTGAGCCACCTTCGTCGCCTGCTGGAGTACCTCACGATCGTCGCCCCGTCCGTCACCGAGGACTCGGCTACCGGCGATCGCAGCGCGGACTCGGCGGTGCGCGCGATGACTCCACACCGGCAGCGCTCCGACGACGATCGGTGGAACGCGCTCGAGCGAGAGATCGCGACGCTGCATTTCGGGCTGGGCTCCGAGCTCAAGCAGTTCGAGACTCGCTTCGCGCAGGCGCTCCAGGCCGAGAACGTCGACCAGGCCGTCAGTGATCTGAACGACGCGACGACCGGCCTCACCGACGGCCTCTTCGCCGTGATGACCACCGTCTACGAGTGCTTCCTCGGCTACGCCGAGCCGGACCGGATGGTGCCCGGACACCGCGACAGCCTCGGCAAGGCCCTCGCGGTCCGGCGCGCCCTCGCGGATCTTCGCCGCGGCGTGCGGAGCCTCAACCGCCGGATCCAGGATCCCACCACGCCTCCCGAGACCGCCGAGCTCGACTATCAGCGCATCGTCGACGCGACGGTCCGCTTCGTCGACAGCGACGTGTTCTTCTACCTACGCTCGGACACGCGCCGCGACCTCTGGCAACTCCGCGAGTCCCTCGCGGCCGGCAACGCCGCGCAGAATCGCCTCGACTGCGAGGGCTACGAGAAGTATCTCGACTCGCTGTCCTTCGTCTCGCAGCGCGGCGTCCTCATCAAGCACGACACCGATCTGAAGGCGAAGATCGCCGGCGACCTCGAGCGCGCGATCAAGTTCGCGGCGCTCTTGCCCGACGTCGTCTGCGAGGTGATCGAGCAAGCGTTCGTGAAGGCCGACCGCCTCGCCGGCCTCAGCGACGAGATCGATGCGCTCGTCTTGCAATGGTCGACGCTGAACGCAGAGGATCGCCTCGACCTCGACAGCATCACGCCGCTCGCGCGCCAGCTGCTCGACATGATCCGCCCGGCGTCTCGGTCAGCGACGCTCGACGACACCGAGTCCTTCTAGCCGGACACGCAGGGCATCACGAGCCGATGACGTCGCATTCGCACACGTAGCGCCGGGGCGTGCCGCATCCCTCATCGTTGTAGCCGTCGTCGTACGACACCACGCAGTCCTCGTCGGCGATCGCCGGGCCGCCATCGTTCGGCTCGTTGGTCAGCCAGTCGAAGTACGGGGCCTCCGATGGCTCGGCCGCGGGCGCCACGAACGTGCCTTCCACATCGATGTCACTGAAGCCGAGCCAGATGCGATCGCCCAGCGAGGCATGGATCGCCGATAGCTCCGCGGCGTCGACCGGAACGAAGAGGCGACCGCCCGAGGCCCCGCACGCGTCGAACGCACCGCGCCAGGGTTGCGCGGGAACCTCGACGAGAAGGACGCGGCGCGAGTGACCCTCGATCGCGGCGTAGGTGGGACAGACGTCGACGGGCGGCGCGTCCTCGACGAGCTGGTCGTCGAAGCCCAACCGACCGCACGCGGAGACGGCGAGGCTCGCACTCACGGCGACCGCGATCGCGACCTTCCCATCCGGCACTGCGGGAGATTGTGCCATGGGCGCCAGATCACCGCGGTCGGCGCGTGCGGAGGTCACGCGCGATCCAGATCCACGCCCAGACGCCGAAGACGATCACGGCAGCGCTTCCGCCATAGAGAAGCCCCGCCGCAGCCGTGCGATTCGCTGCGGCATCGCGCGTCAGGTACAGACCGAGGAGCGCGACGCCGACGGCGATGCCGTTGACCGCACCGACCACCTTGGTCCTCGGGCGTATCGGCGACTTGCTGTCCTCGGATCCGAGATCGCCGCCCCCGGCGACGAGCATCAGCACCACGAGGACACCGACGACCGCGTACAGGAGCCAGTAGCCGGCGACCCTCACCACGCAAAGAAGTATACGCGACCGCGCGTGGACCGATTCCGCGCGCGATCTGCACGAGCCGCAGATGCCGCGCTACAACCGCGCGACCGCGGTGCCTGAGACTGGCGCAGCTCGGCGGCCGTCACGGCGAGCTCTCGCGAGCGAGCAGATCCTCGTCGTCGGGCCCGAGAAATAGCGCGTAGGACACGTCGGGAATCGCAATGATGCCGGGCGTACCCGGCGTCGCCCACATACGCGTGCCACGCACCATCGCGCGATAGCTCGTCCCTGCGTGCCTGACCCAGATGACGATGCCGGTATTACGTGCGCCGATGATCGATGCGAACAAAACGGTCGTGCCGATCGACTCGATGTACACGGGCTGCACGGCTCCGCGTTCCGCGAGCGCGCGAAAGCCGCGGCGACGGCGCGCGATCCAACGCACGAGCAAGTACACGCCGATCGGGATCGCGATCGCTTCACCGATGATCCAGTGAGAGAGGATCTCGAGACTCGGTTTGCCACTCAGGATCGCGTCGAGAAGGGCAGCGACGAGTCCAGCACCCAATGTCGCTGCGAGAGCGAGATACAGGAGGCCGTAGAACGCGAAGCCCCACCACGGGGCGTACTTCGCGACGATGCGTGCTACCAGCTCGGGCGAGCGCGGCGGTGGTTGCGTGCGAAGCGATTCACCATGTGACGTGGACATGGTCGGACTCGAGGCGCCTGGCAACTTCGTGGATTCTTGGAGCCGCTAGCCCGGTTTGAACGGGCGACCTACGGTTTACGAAACCGTTGCTCTACCCCTGAGCTATAGCGGCGGGTAGGGCCGTGTTTCTACCCACGTTGTTCCGGGTTTGCAAGCGCCAGCCGCGATCTAGAACGGGGCAGGCGCCGAGGCCGCGCTGGCGTCGTCAGCGCGGGAGGAGGCCGATGACGTTTGGCAGCGCCCAGAACGATCGATTGTCGTCGTTCTCGACGAAGTTGGTCTCGTAGCTGCCCACCGCCGCGAGCTCGCCGTCGGAGCCCTTCGCGACGAGCGACGCTTCGGGGCCGCCTTCGAGGAACAGCGCGCCGACGAGGTCGTGGGACGCGAGCTCCTTCGAGAGCTCGGCCATCGTGACCGCCGCGCGCGCGTGGAGGAACACGATGCGGCGCGCGCGGTCGAGGCCGATCGCGGCAGCGGAGTATTGCTTCGGATCCTTCCAGGGAAGCGCGCCGCCATCGCAGCCGAGGAGGCGATAGGACTGCACGATCGAGTGATAGCGAGCGCGCAGCTTGTCGAGATCGAAGCCCGGGCAGTCGCGGCCCGCGATCGTGATCGGCGGATCGGTGGCGTCCACCGGATCCCACGCGAGGTAGCCCGACATCTTCGAGTTGTTGTTGGAGCGCGCGGCGCCGTCGGCGACGACGAGGCCGACCGGCTCGCCCGACTCGTGGAACATGCCGGCGTTGGTGACGGCGGAGAGGTGGAACATCGCGAGCCAGTCGCGCGCGTTGGCGTTGGTCGCGTCGTCGGTCGACAGGATCTTCAGCGTGAAGCGCGTGGCGTCGGCGCGCACCACGTCGACGCACGGTGGGGTGCTCGGCGTCGCGGGCTTCGCGTCGAGCTGCCAGCGCTCGACCTCGAGGCCCGGGCCCAGCGACGCGTGCGCGACCGGGCAGGGGAGCAGCGGGGTCGACGTGGTGGCGGTCGGCGCGACGGGCGCGGGCGCTGGTACGGGTGCGGGCGCCGCTTCGACCGGCTCGACGACGGCGGGAGCGGGCTCGCGGCGATTGCACGCGTGGAGTCCCGACACGACTGCGAACACGCAGAGGGTCCGGCTCATCCGGGGTGGAACGCGCGGCCCCGGGATCCGATTTCACAAAACTGCGGATCGCGGTGACCGCGGGCTCGAAAATCTGCGGCCCTGACGTGCGGCTTACGAACCGCGGAGCGCGATCCCTTGATCGACCGCGGTCACGAAGCTCACGAGGGAGTCGCCGGTCCACGCAGCGCGGATCAGGGCGACCGCATCGGCGCCGGCGCGCGCGGCTTCGCGGGCCTTGTCGGGCGTGTCGATGCCGCCGACCGCGACGAGCTTCGCGGTGCCGTGCGGCGTCGCGAGGACGGAGGTGCCGAGCGGTTTGGCGTCGGGCTTCGACGGCGTTGGCCAGATCGGACCGAGGTGGACGAGGTCGGCGCCGGTGGTGGCGAGGCCGTCGGTCGTGTGGCGCGAGACGCCGATCGTGCCCTGGAACAGCGAGCGCGCCTCGGCGACGGACATGCCGTCCTCGGGGAGGTGCACGGCGATCGCGTCGGCGGCGAGCGCGACATCGACGCGGTCGTTGACGATCACGCGCGCGATGCGGCGGGCCACGCGGATCAGATCGAGGAGGCGCCGGCCGTCGAGATCCTTCTCGCGGATCTGCACGAGCACCGAGCCCGGCGGGCAGCCGTGAACGGCGCGCTCGATCGCGGCGGCGAAGTCGTCGGGCCACCCGTCGCCCATTCGCGTGCGTTCGGTGATAGCGACGACGCGAACGGGCTCGAGCATGCTCATTCGATCAGCCCGCCCGTCGGCGAGGATGCGTTGGCGTAGTCGCGCCGTGGCATGCGCCCGGCGAGGAATGCCTTGCGGCCGGCGTCGACGGCGAGGCGCATCGCCTCGGCCATCAGCACGGGCTCCTTGGCGCCGGCGATGCCCGTGTTCATGAGGACGGCCGTGCAGCCGAGCTCCATCGCGATCGCGGCGTCGCTCGCGGTGCCGACGCCCGCGTCGACGATGACGGGCACGCCGATGTTGTCGATGATGAGGCGAATGTTGTGCGGGTTGCGGATGCCGAGGCCCGAGCCGATCGGCGCGGCGAGCGGCATCACCGCGAGGCAGCCCGCTTCTTCGAGCCGCTTGCACGTGATGAGATCGTCCGAGCAGTACGGCAGCACCTTGAAGCCCTCCTTGACGAGGCGCCGCGCTGCTTCGACGGTGGCCGCGTTGTCGGGGAACAGCGTCTTCGGATCGCCGATCACCTCGAGCTTCACGAGGTCATCCATGCCGAGCTCGCGCGCGAGGTGCAGCGTGCGGATCGCTTCGTCGGCCGTGTAGCAGCCGGCGGTGTTCGGCAACAGGATGTACTTCTGGCGATCGATCGCGTCGAGCACCGTCTCCTTCTGCGACAGATCCACGCGACGCAATGCGACCGTCACGATCTCGGCACCGGACGCGGCGAGCGCGGCGCGCGTCTCGTCGTTCGATTTGTACTTCCCGGTGCCGACGATGATCCGCGAGGTGAGCGTTCGATCTCCGAGCTTCCACGAGTCCGTCTTCGTCATTACGAGCCTCCTCCGACAAAGGTGACGACCTCGACGCGATCGCCGTCTTCGAGCACGGTCGTCGCATGCTTCGCGCGAGGAACGACCTCGCGATTGCGCTCGACGGCGACCGGTTTTCCGTCGAGACCGAGCTCCGCGATCAACGCGGAGATGGTTGTCCCGGCGTTCACGTTACGCCGCTGTCCGTTGATGACCACGTCGATGCTCGTCGACATCGGGGCGAGAACCTACCACCAACACCCAGGAGGAGAACGAGGTGGCCGCCCCCAGGGTTCGCCCACAGTCCCCAGCGCGTTTCAAGGGGAAGCCACCTGGTTTGGTGTGATGACCACGACATCCGTGCCGTGGTGGTGTTCGGAATTGTGGAGCGTACGTCACAGGGGACCTCGCAGTTCCGACGGCAACCAACGAGAACCACGTAGGCGTGACGTGATCCCCATGCTGGGCACGCTTCACGCAGAGGAAACGGCCCGTGGGTCGTCACCACAGGAGCCTAGACATATGACGCTCGGAATAGCTCGTCCTGCCATCGCCCCCCTTTCTCCTGCACCGCAGGCTCGTCCCATCGATCCGCGTGTACAGGGTGAGGACCCGGCCCGCATCCGGGCAACGATCGCGCGTGCACCGCTGTTTGCCGCATTGCCGATCACGGCGATCGAAGACCTGACGTCGCGGGTCGCCGTTCGCAAGGTCGCGGTCGGCTCGGCGGTCGTCGCGCAGGATGAACCCGGCGACGCGATGTTCGTGATCATGAGCGGCCGCGTGAAGGTCGTGATCTTCGGCGAGAGCGGACGCGAGGTGACACTGTCGCTCTTGCGCTCCGGCGATTCGTTCGGCGAGATGTCGCTGTTCGATCAGGCGCCGCGCTCGGCGCACTGCCTCGCGATCGAGCCGACCACGCTGCTCGTGCTCTCGCGCGAGGACCTCATGCGCCACATGCAGGCGCACCCGCGCACCGCGGTGAATCTGCTCGCCGAGATGGCGCGCCGCCTTCGCCGCGCCGACGAGACCATCGCGCAGCTCGCGCTGTGCGACGTCAACGAGCGCCTGATCCACCGCCTCGTCGCGCTCGGTCGCGAAGAGGGAGCTTCGGGGCCCGACGGCCTCGTCGTGCGTCGCCGTCCGACGCAGCAGGAGCTCGCGAACATGATCGGCTCGTGCCGCGAGACGATCTCCCGCGCGTTCAACCAGCTCGCGCGCGACGGCCTGATCATCCCGCGTGGTCGCTCGCTTGTCGTCACGCCGGCGCTGATCGAGAAGGCGGAGAAGAAGAAGGCCGCCTGACGAACGGCCGATGAAGGGGTGACCCTTCGACGCAGGCACGCTCCGCAAAAGCGTGCCTGTCGCCGTTTCGGGCGCGGCATCGACCACGCGGGCATCGACCGCGCGGCATCGACCACGCGGGCATCGACCGCGCGGCATCGACCACGCGGCATCGACCCCGCGGGCATCGACCACGCGGGCATCGACCACGCGGGCATCGACCGCACGTGTTCGGGGTCAGGCGGGCATCGTGGGTGCACTCCATCGTGGCGTGCACGGCAACCGCTGGGAGGGCGTGGGGGCCTCGCGGCGCGATCGCGGCTTTCGCGTCGCGGGTCCACCGATATGGTGGCGCGCGCGCCACACTCGCCCAGCTCCGCACAAGGTGCCGTCTCGGGGCGATCTGGCTGTCGGTTTTCCTGCCAGCGAACGCGATCGCACGCGCGCGTATTCCTTCGCCAAATCGGGCGGTTGCCTTGACAGGGCGACGAGGTCCGGCCCTAATCCATCGATGACCGCGTCGACGATGATCCGGCGCACGAGGGTCGAAGTCGACCTCGGCGCGATCGTCGCCAACGCGCGCGCGGTCCGGGCCATCACGAGCACGCAGCTCTACGCGGTCGTCAAGGCGGACGCGTACGGCCACGGGGCGATCGCGGTCGCCCAGGCGCTGTGGCGCGCGAAGGCGGCCGAGGGCTTCGCGGTCTCGCTCGTCGAGGAAGGCGTCGCCTTGCGCGAGGCCGGCGTGACCGCGCCCGTGCTCGTCATGGGGCCGAGCCAGCACGGGGGCGAGGACGAGATGATCATGGCGGACCTCACGCCCGTGATCGCGAGCGAGGAGGACCTCGTCGCCATCTCCGCCGTCGGCAACCGCCGCAAGCGACCGATCGACGCACACCTCAAGGTCGACACCGGCATGGGGCGGCTCGGGGTGCCGATGGCGCGCGCGCCCGAGATCGCGACGGCGGCGGCCAACAATGGCGTCCGCATCGTCGGGCTGATGACCCACTTCGCGTGCGCGGACACCGACGATCCGGACGACGCGCAGTCGATGACGCGCGACCAGCTGACCCGGTTTGCCGAGGTCGATCGCGCGATCACCAAGGCGGGCGCGCCGATCGCGATCCGCCACGCGGCGAACAGCTCGGCCGCGCTGATGTTTCCCGACGCGCGCTTCGATCTGTGCCGCACCGGCATCGCGCTGTATGGCAACGGCCGGTGGCCCGACGGCACGCACCGCACGCAGGCGATGCGCCTCGTCAGCGAGGTGACGCAGCTGCGCTCGATCGTCGCCGGCACGAGCGTCGGCTATGGCGCCGCGTGGCGAGCTCCGCGCGACTCGCGCGTCGCGATCATCCCGGTCGGCTACGCGGACGGTCTCCCGCGCCGCGCGAGCGGCCACGCGCAGATCGCGATCCGCGGGATTCGCGCGCCGCTGGTCGGCCGCATCAGCATGGACATCGCGATCGCCGACGTCACCGACGTTCCCGGCGTCGTCGTCGGAGATCCGGTCACTCTCCTCGGGCGCGCGGCCGGCGGCGCATCGATCAGCGCGCAGGAATACGGCGAGTGGGCCGGCCTCTCGGAGTACGAGGTCACCTGCGGCATGAGCAAGCGCGTGCCGCGCACGTACGTGGGAGAGAGTTCGTGAGCGAGCCCCACAAGCCGGGGCAGGACTCGCCCGACGAGGAACCGACGAACGTCGCGTTGCCGCCGCCGACGGAGCGCGACTCGGTCAACCCCGAGCCGGGCGAGCACCCGCCGGCCGCGCCGCCGCCCGAGCCCGGGGCGCCGCAGTTCGTCGAGCCCAAGAAGAAGAACGGGAAGTCCGGCGACGACGTCTCCGTCGGGCAGGCCGTGCTGACGGGCGTCAAGGATGCGGGCGCGCCGGTCGCGCGCTTCCTCGACATGGTCGGCGGGCACCTGATCCTCGTCGGGCGCGCGCTCGCGTGGCTGCCGCGCCGCCCGGTGCGAACGAAGAACTACCTCGAGGCGGCCGAGTACATCGGCTGGGGCTCGCTGCCGATCGTGCTGATCGTCGGCGCGTTCACCGGCATGGTGCTCTCGCTGCAGGCGGTCTACGCGTTCCGCCAGCTCGGCTTCGAGAGCTACTCGGGCGCGATGACGGCGAAGGCGCTGTCGATCGAGCTCGCACCCGTCCTCACGTCGCTGATGCTCGCGGGGCGCGCGGGCGCGGGCATCGCGACCGAGCTCGGCACGATGCGCATCTCCGAGCAGATCGACGCGCTCGAGTCGATGGCCGTCAACCCGGTCCAGTTCCTCGTGCTGCCGCGGCTGATGGCGGCGATGATCGTGACGCCGATCCTGACGCTGCTGTTCTTCATCGTCGGCATGGGCGGCGGCTATCTCGTCGCCGTCGTGCTCGAGGGTGTCTCGCAGGGGCAGTGGGTGGCCAAGATCCGCGACCTCGTCGAGTTCACCGATGTGCTGCAGGGCCTGATCAAGAGCGTGTTCTTCGGGTTCCTCGTCACGCTGATCGGCTGCTACCAGGGCTACAACGCCTCGGGCGGCGGGCGCGGCGTGGGCATCGGCACCACGCGCGCGGTCGTGATGGGCTCGGTGTCGACGCTCGTCCTCGACTACTTCCTCACGGACATCTTGCTGTCCGTGTTCAACACCAAGGCCTGATGAACACGCGCGAAATCATCGGTGACTCGCCGGTCGAGCAGGTCGACCCGCGGTGGCACATTCGCGTGCGCAACCTGACGAAGTCGTTCGGCGCGAACCTCGTGCTCGACAACCTCGACCTCGACATCGAGCGGCACAAGGTGAACGTGATCCTCGGCGCATCGGGCGCGGGCAAGAGCGTGCTGATCAAGCACTTCATGTGCCTCCTTCGGCCGGACAAAGGTCACATCTGGGTCGATGGCGTCGACGTGCTGTCGCTCGACCAGCAACAGCTGTCCCAGTTCCGGCGCAAGTTCGGCCTCGTGTTCCAGTTCGCGGCGCTGTTCGACTCGCTCACCGTCGAGGAGAACTGCGCGTTTCCGCTGCGCGAGCACACCAAGAAGAGCAACGAGGAGATCCGCGATATCGTCGCCGAGAAGCTGAGCGCGCTCGGCATCGGCGGCACCCAGAAGAAGTATCCCGGCGAGCTGTCGGGCGGTATGCGCAAGCGCGTGGGCCTGGCACGCGCCCTGGTGCTGAACCCCGAGATCCTCATGTACGACGAACCGACGACGGGCCTCGATCCCCTCGCGACGAAGAACGTCGACGACATGATTCTCGACACGTGCCAGCGATATAAAGTCACCTCGGTGGTGATCTCTCACGACATGGCGTCGGTGTTCCGGATCGCGGAGCGCATCGCCATGCTGCACGAGAAGAAGATCCTCGAGGCCGGCCCGGTCGACGTGATCGCGGCGAGCCAGGATCCGTTCGTCCACCAGTTCCTGCGCGCGTCCGGCGTGTCCGCGATCAACCGCGCGGCGGGAGAGCATTCATGAAGGCCGTCAGCGCCGGCGTCCGCGTCGCGATCCTGTTCTTGATGCTCGCCATCGGCGGCTACGTCGTGTGGAAGAGCCTCGGCAAGGACACGGCCGGCAAGGACAGCTACGTGCTGTTCGCGAAGTTCCGCGACGCGTCCGGCTTGCCGATCGGCGCGAAGGTCCAGGTCGCGGGCATCCCGAAGGGCGAGGTGACGAGCCTGCGCGTCGACGGTCGCTACGCGCTCGTGTCGTTCCGCGTGTCGGGCGACATCAAGGTGTGGTCGAGCGGCATCGTCACGAAGAAGGCGACGTCGCTCCTCGGCGACTACTACCTCGAGATCGATCCGGGCGAGGAGACACGCCAGCTCCCCGACGGCACCAAGCAGACGTTCACGCTGCTCGGCCCGTCGTGCGAAGGCTACGGCTCCGAGGACAAGGCGAAGGACGCGGCGTGCCGCCAGGTCGCGACGGTCGTCGAGGCGACCACGGTCGATCAGGTGATGCATCGCTTCGAGCAGACGCTGCCCAACGTCGATCGCGTGCTCGAGAGCGTGCGCGATCTGTCCGAGGACGTGCGGCGCGTGGTCAACGGTCCGCTGCAATCGGTCGCGACGCGCGTCGATGGCCTGGTCCAGCGCGAGGCCGGCACCGTCGCCGACATCATCCAGCGCGCCGATCGCTCGATGCAGAAGATCGAGCAGATCGCGGGCGACCTGCGCTCGATCACGCAGGGCGCCGATCCGCGCATCGCGAAGATTCTCGACAACCTCGATGCCGCGTCGACGGAGGCGAAGGACCTCGTCGCGACCGCGAAGAACGAGCTGCAGCAGACCGGCGACGCGCTGCGCGACAAGCTCGACAAGCTCGACGGCGTGGTCGCCAACACCGAGTCGATCACGAAAAAGATCGACGAGGACCGCGGCACGCTCGGCCGGCTCGTGAACGACCCCGCGATCGCGGACAACGTCGAAGCGATCACCGAGGACGCGAAGGGCTTCCTCGGCACGCTGTTCGGTCTCAAGACGTACGTCGGCCTGCGCAGCGAGTACAACGTGTTCAGCGGCATGCTCCGCCACTACGTGACGGTCGAGCTGCACACGCGGCCGGACAAGTACTACCTGATCGAGCTCGAGAAAGGACCGCGCGGAAACTACCCGGACGTGACGCTGACGTTCGACCCGACGGTCGATCCGAACTACTGGGTCCGCCGCAGCGTGATCGAGGACTCGATCCGCTTCACGTTCCAGTTCGCGAAGCGCTTCGGCTGGCTGACGCTGCGCTACGGCATCAAGGAGTCGACGGGTGGCATCGGCGCCGACGCGGACCTGGCGTGGTGGAACCGCAACATCCGGTTCAGCGCCGACGTGTTCGACGCCACGTTCGACAAGTACCCGCGCGTGAAGCTCGCGATTGCGTTCGAGCTGTTCCGCCACCTGTACGTCCTCGGCGGCGTCGACGAGCTGCTGAACAACCCCGACGAGCTGCCAATCGTGACCGGTACGTCCGACGTGCCGATCCAGTTCGAGGAGCTGCACTTCGGTCGCGACTGGTTCGCCGGCGCGATGCTGCGGTTCAACGACGAGGACCTCGCGGCGCTCCTCACCGTCGGTGGCTCCGCGCTCGCGGGCGCCTCGAAGTAGCGCGCGCTCCACCTGCGTGTCCGAGATTCGGACTCAGTCGAGTGGTGGATTTGACCAAAGGTCGACCTAACGGGGTCGGACCCCAGATCGTCGCCGATTTGGTCAAATCCACCACTTTTGTCCAGCGGGTTGGACACTTGTCCAGCCGGCGGACAGCGCCCGCGTGCTCGGTCAGCGATCGTTGGTGATGCGGACGCGCGCGATGAGCTCGCGCAGCTCCGCGTCGTCGACGACTTCGACCTCGCGCACGATCTGCTCGCGCGCGGCGCCCGTGGCCGGCGGGCCGACCGGCTTCTTCGGCGGTGCGGGCTTGCGTGGCTGCGGCACGAGCGTCGGCGGGCGGCGGCTCGCGCCGGCGAGGCGGAAGCGGAGATCGTCGAACAGCGGCGGATCGCCGATGCGCGTGACGAGGCCTTCGAGCAGGCGCGGCTTGAGCAGGTTCAGCTCGTGCATCCACGCGCTCGTCGCGACCTCGATGACGAGCACGCGTTCGAAGACGCCGTGCGGGCGGGTGCGGGACGCGATCTTCGCGCCGACCAGGTCGGTCCACTCGGTGACGAGGCGCTCGGCGCGAACGGCGTCGGCGATGCCGTGCAGCGTGAGCACGCTCGCGATCGCTCGGCCGGCGGCGAGGACTTCGCCGACGCGGCGCGTGCGCTTCACTTGCCCTCCGGTGCGCCGGAGCGCTCGCCTCGATCGCCTCGCGAGGCGCTCGGCTGTACGGACTTGTCCGCTCCGCTCACGAGGCGCGGAGGCGGCGAATCAGCTCGCGCAGCCGGCGATCGCCGTCACCGTCGCGACTGACGAAGCGGAGGCCCGAGCCACCCGAGGGCACGTGATAGGAGACGCGACCCGCGATCGCGATCGCGGCGGCGGCGCCGGGGGGGACGACCTCGAGCGTCAGCTCGGTGTCGATGGGTAGCGGCTCTTGCGTGGTGAGGAGCGCGCCGCCCACGCCGATCTCGCTGATCGCGGAGTCGACGAAGTTGGCGCTGTTCGAGACGCGATAGCGAACGTTGACCGAGACCGGCAGGCGGTGGTGGCGGCGCCGCGGCACGTCGGTGCGCTTGCCGCTGAACACGTCGTGCAGGAAGGTGAGCTTTGTCTGCTCGTCGGGGGCGAGGTCGATCGTCGCGCCGGCGCGCACGCGCATGCGGGGCAGGGCGGGCCGCCACGCCTGGACGGCACCGCGCACGAGCACCTTGTTCGGCAGGAGCGCCGAGGACACCTCGATGATGATCTGCTGGCCGGCCTCGAGCTCGTCGGTCGTCGGCACGAACACGGGCTCCTGCACGGAGTCGCCAGGGGCGAGCTCCCGCCACTCGTCGGCGGTGCGAATGCGGAGCTTCAGGATGACCATCGGGCTTCAGAAACCTATCACGAACGCCCGAAACGGATCGCCCACACCTTCAGGAGAGCTTCGGCCACGATCGCCCGAGACATCTTCGATTGTCCGACACGGCGGTCGACGAACACGATCGGTGTCTCGACGAGTCGCATCCCCTTCTTGACCGCGCGGTACTTCATCTCGATCTGGAAGCTGTAGCCGTTCGAGGTGATCGTCGACAGTTCGATCGCTTCGAGCGCGGCGCGGCGCCAGCACACGAAGCCAGCTGTAACGTCGCGCACGTCGATTCCGAGGATGGTGCGTGCGTACAAGCTGCCACCTTTGGAGATGATGTTGCGCCCGATCCCCCACCCCTCGACACCGCCGCCCGGGACATTGCGCGACCCGACCACGACATCGGCGCCGTCGATCGCGAGGGCGAGCATCTGCGGCAGGTACTTCGGGTCGTGGCTGCCGTCGGCGTCCATCTCGAACAGGTACTCGTAGCCGCGGGCGAGCCCCCAGCCAAAGCCCTCGACGTAGGCGGTGCCGAGGCCGAGCTTGCCGGCGCGATGCATCACGTGGATGCGCGGGTTGGCGGCGGCCATCTCGTCGATGATCTGGCCCGTGCCGTCCGGCGAGTTGTCGTCGACGAAGAGAAGCTCGCAGCCGGGGAGCGCGGCCAGGAACTGCTCGGCGATGCTCCGAACGTTCTCCTTCTCGTTGTACGTCGGGACGACGATGAGCGACTGAGGCATCGGCGCGCCGACCATACTATGCTCGACATGTGGTGAGGCCACGCCGCGCCTGGATCTACGCTCTCACGATCAGCGCGCTGCTCGTGCCGGCCGGCGGCATCGCGTACCTCGGTGCGGTGTCTTATCGCGACGAGCGCGGCGCGATCGCGGCGCAGGACGAGCAGCAGCGGCAGGCGGCGCAGGCGATCGCGGACCGGATCACGGCCGAGATCAGCGAGACGCTCGATGCGATCGAGCGCGCCGCGGTGCTCGAGGCGCGCGCGGACGAGCGCCGGCCGGCCACGGTGTCGATGCCGCTCGGCGCGCACTGGTTCTGGATCGACGAGAGCTCTCGCCTGCGCGTACCGCGCACGGGCGGCGACCTCGCGAGCGCGACGGCGATGCTCGATCGCGGCGCGCCATGCTCGGCGGGCGCACGGATCGAGGACTGCGTCCGCGAGCTCTCGACGCGACAGACGCGCGTCGCGCGGATGCACGCGGCGCAGCGCGCGGAGACGTGCAGAGGCGACGCCTGCACGCCGAGCCTGGTCGAGGCGCGGCGTCACTACACCGCGCTGTCCGTGTTCGCGGACACGGGGCCCGCATCGCTGCTCGGTCTGGCGCGCGTGCAGCAACGGCTCGGCGACGCGGACGCGGCGCGACAGGCGCTCTCCGAGCTCGAGCGGCGGTTCTCGGATCGCGCGTTCGAATCGATTCCGGTGCCGCTCGTCGTGGCGCTGATGCGCGCGGGCACGACCGCCGCGCGGCTCGAGGTCGCGAACGATGTCGTCGCCAACAAGTACGCGCTCGCCGCGACGGATCGCATCGGCGTGCTCCAGCGCATTCGCGCGCTCGTGCCCGAGGCGGAGGGCCGCGCGATCGACGCCGACATCGATCGCATCCGCACCGACGCGCGCGCCGCGGCGGGCCTCGCCGAGGACGTCCCCGAGATCCTGCGCACCGCGATGCCGAAGTGGCGCGTGCGCACCGCGACCCGCGAGCCCGGGCGCACGCTGATCTATCGCCAGCGCCCGGGGGGCGGCGTGATCGGGATGTCGGTCGACGCGCCGATGCTCAAGGCGGTCGCGGGCGCCGACGCGGCGGATGCGATCGCGGTGCACGCGCAGGTGCTCGTGCTGCCCGCCGGCGCCACCGCGCCTCCGGCGTTTCGCGTGATCAAGCAGGTGCCGCTCGGAGAGCTGCCGCACCTCTCGCTCGCCATCGTCAATCCGATGGCGGATCCGGATCCGCGCGACGCGGTCATCGCAGAGCGCAGCAAGCGCCACGTGCTGTACACGTCGCTGCTCGCGATCGCGCTCGGCGCGGGCATCATCTTGATCATCCGTGCCGCCGCTCGCCAGCGCGAGCTCGCGCAGCTCAAGAGCGACTTCGTGTCGACGGTGTCGCACGAGCTGAAGACGCCGCTGACCTCGATCCGCATGTTCGCCGAGATGCTCGAGCAGGGCGTCGCGCAGGGCGATCCGGCGAAGATGGCGCGCTATCACGGCGTGATCGTCCAGGAGTCGCAGCGACTCGGCTTGCTCATCGCGAACCTCCTCGACTACGCGCAGATCGAGAAGGGCACGCGCCGCTACACGCCCTTGCGCCAGGAGATCGGTCAGCTCGCGCGCCTGGCGGTGACCACGTTCGAGACCCTGCGCGACCCCGAGGCCACGAGCGGCACCAAGCCGCGCAATTCGATCGAGGTCGAGGTGTCTCCCGAGGCAGCCCATGCTGAGGTCGAAGTC
Organism: uncultured Kofleriaceae bacterium; assembly: GCA_964617845.1. GTDB lineage: Bacteria > Myxococcota_A > Polyangia > Haliangiales > Haliangiaceae > JABFXX01. Next base: position 85,803 of record CAZUAR010000024.1, read on the forward strand.
GATCGCGACGTCGTGGTGCAAGCCGTGCTGAACCTCCTCGCCAACGCCGCGAAGTACGGCGGCGCCGACAAGCAGATCGAGGTCACCGTCGCCGCCGACGCCACCCACGCGTCGATCGCGGTGCGCGATCACGGCCCGGGCATCCCGTCGCACGAGCAGCCGCGCATCTTCCGCGAGTTCTATCGCTCGCCCGAGGCGTACCGGTCCGGCGTCGAGGGCACGGGCCTGGGCCTCGCGCTCGTCAAGCGTCACATCGAGGCGCTCGGCGGGACGGTCGAGGTCGCCTCCGTCCTCGGCCACGGCGCCACGTTCACGATCCGCTTCCCGCGGACGGGTATCGTCCAGGAGGCCGCATGACGCGCATCCTGGTCATCGAGGACGATCCATCGATCCGCATGGGCCTCGTCGACACGCTCACCGCCAAGGGCTACGAGGTCGAGGCCGTCGCGCGCGGCAGCGAAGGTGCGGAGCGCGCGTCGTCGGGCCGCTTCGATCTCGCCGTGCTCGACGTCATGCTGCCCGACATCGACGGCTTCGAGGTCCTGCGCCGGGTGCGGAGCTCGCCCGCGCGAAAGCTCGCGGTGATCATGCTGTCGGCGCGCGGCGCGGAGCTCGATCGCGTGCGCGGCCTCGAGCTCGGCGCCGACGACTACGTCACCAAGCCGTTCTCGCTGATGGAGCTGCTCGCGCGCGTTGCCTCGGTGCTGCGCCGCTCGCAGGGCGACGCCGCCGATCCGATCGCGCTGAGCTTCTCGGACGTCGAGATCGATCTCGTCGGCCAGGTCGCCACGCGCGGCGGTAAGCGCATCGAGCTGCCGTCGCGCGCGTTCGCGATCCTCAAGGTGTTCGCGCGCCGCCCCGGCGAGGTCGTCTCGCGCGACGTCCTGCTCGACGAGGCCTGGGGCTACGACGACTACCCGAACACGCGCACCGTCGACAATCACCTCGTCAAGCTCCGCCGGGCGCTCGAGGACGAGCCCGACAAGCCGCGCTTCCTCATCACGATCCACGGTACCGGCTACAAGCTCGATGTCCCGCGCACGGCGGTGAAGTGGGCGGGTGCGTCGTGAGTGACGACATCGTGACGAGATTTTGCGATCCGGTGACGAAGCGCCTGTCCGCGTCGCGTAGTTCTGATCGTGGCGAGGCGAGCGCGCCGGCACCGATCGCAGTTTCCGGTGGACGAACGATCGGTGCCGGCGCATTGCCCCCGCGTGTCCGGCGAACCGGCGCGCTCGGGCTGACCTTCGCGCTCGCTCTCGCCGCGTGTGGCGACGACGTCCCGCGCACGAAGCTGCCCGAGACCGCCCCGAGCATGGACCGAGCCGTCGCGGATCCGTCGATCGGGATCACCACCGAGCTCGACGGCCCGGCGCCGTCGTTCAGCGACGCGGTCCTCGCGGAGCTGCTCGGTGACGAGAGCGCCGCGCGCGCCGGGTACGAGCGGGTCCTCGCCGCACCCGACTCGCCCGCGGCCCTCGCGGCGAAGAGCGCTCTCCACCTCTCGCAGCTCGAGTCGCTCGCCGGACGTTCGCGGCACGCGCTCGACTACGTCGTCCGCGCCGCCGCGCTCGCGCCGGGTGACATCGCGATCGCCGAGGGCGTCGCCCAGATCCGCGCCGACGCCGTCGCCGCGTCGGGCGAGGGCAGCATCCGCGGGCCGCGCATCGGCGAGCCGCTCACCGGCGTCGAGCCCAAGGTGGCCGAGGCCTTCGCCGCCGCCGAGCGCGCGATGGCCAAGGTGCACCGGCTGCGTCCCCGACCGTTCATCGAGGCGCTGTCGTCGTCGATCCGCGCGAAGGAGCTCGCGACCGAGGACGTCGTCGCTCGCTACCGCGCCGTCGCCGACCACGGCGGCCCCGCCGCGATCGCCGGTCACTACCGCGCGGGCTCGCTCTATCACGACCTCGCGCTCGCGCTGTTGTTCGAGCTGCCGCCCGAGCTCGATCCGAACGTGGCCGCCGGGCTCCGCCGCACGCTCCGCGGGCGCGCACAGGCATACCTGAAGAAGGCGGTCGCCGAGTACGAGCTCGCGCTCGCCGAGACCGCCGCACCCGACTCCGAGCTGTGGCGCCTCGCGGCCGAAACCGATCTGCGCTCCGCGCGCGACGTCCTCGGCGAAGGCAACTGAGACGGTCCACGAACGGCGTGGTGGAGCCGCTCGGCGCGCCACGTCTCGCCCACGCGTTGGCCGGCAGTCGCCGCGCTGGTGCAGGCGAGGGCACCGCCGATCGACGGTGGACGCCGCGCTGGTGCATCCTCGGCGAAGGCTCCACTGATCGACGGTAGGATGCCGCGATGGTGATCGTGATCGATGGCGTGGTCGTCGAGGTCGCGAACGCGACGGTGTCCGTCCTCGATCGCGGCCTCCTCTACGGCGATGGGCTGTTCGAGGTGCTGCGCACGTGGAACCGCCGCGCGGTCGATCTCGACGCGCACCTCGATCGCCTCGAGGACAGCGCGCGCTGGTTGAAGCTGCCGATCGATCGAGACGCGTTGCGCGGCGCGGTCGAGCTCGCGATGCGCGAGACGACGGGTGACCAGCGCGTCCGCATCGTCGTCACGCGCGGGCCGGGCGGAGTCGCGACGCCGATGGCGAGCGCGGGGCCGGGACGCACGATCGTCATCGCGGAGCCGCTCGGCGAGCTGCCCGACACGACGTCGCTCGCGATCGTCGACTGGCCGCTGCCCCGGCGCGCGGGCCGCGGACACAAGACGCTCGCGTATCTCGACCACCTCGTCGCGAGAGAGATGGCGCGCGATGCCGGCGCCGACGATGCGATCCGGCTCGACGCCGATGGGAAGATCGCCGAGGGCGGCACGTGCAACGTGTTCGCGGTGATCGGCGGCGTGGTGTTCGCGCCCAGCGACGGCTTCGCGGCCACGGAGGGCTTCGCCCCCGATGGATCGGACGACCTCGCGGAGCGCTCCGGCGTGTTGCCGGGCGTGACCGCGGCGCGGGTCGCGGGCATCTGTCGGCGAATCGACATCCCCATGGTCGTGGGGCCGATCGCGCTGGAGGCGTTCCTCACGGCGGACGAGGTGTTCGTCACGAGCTCGGTGCGCGGCGTCGTCGCGGTCACGCGAATTGTTTCCGACGATGAACGAGCGCTCCCGTTCGGGCAGGTCACGACGAGGATCCGCGCGGCCCACGTCGGCGAGATGACCGCTCTGATATATAGTCGCGGCTGATATGGCCAAAGACGGCCGAGAGTTGCGCGAGGAGGCCGCGGCAGCGACCGCGGCCGGGAAGTACAAGCGTGCGCTCGCGGCCTACCTCGAGCTCGAGCGGATCGAGCCGCGCGACGCGCAGTGGGCGAAGCGTGCGGCGGAGACCTATCGCCGCCTCGGCAACAACAAGCACGCGATCGAGGCGTTCGAGCGGAGCTGCGAGCGCTACTCGCAGAACGGCTTCCTCGTGCAGGCGATCGCCGTGTGCAAGCTGATCCTGCAGATCGATCCGCAGAACGCGAACGCGCTGTCGCGGCTCGCGCAGCTCAACGAGCAGGCGGGGCAGGGACCGACGAAGGCGCAGGGCTTCGCGGACAATAACCCCGCCCTCCACGCGAACCCCAACGTCGCGGCGATCCGGCGCACGGGGCACATCACCGCGCTCAAGCTCACGCCCGCCGAGCAAGCGCAGGCCGACGCCGTCGCGAAGATGCAGGAGGCCGCTGCGCCCGCGTGGCCCGCGCCCGCGCCCGTGCCCGCACCTGCGCCGCAGCTCTTTCGCACGCGCAACAAGCCGACGACACCGCCCGCCATTCCCGGCATCGCGATGTCGCGCACGAAGAGCAAGCCGATCCAGCTGCCGCCGGGTGCGGCGCTCGAGACGGTGAACCTCGCGAAGGAAGTGCCGCAGACGGTGATGTCGAGCCCGGGCGTGCACGTCATCCCGATCGACGACGAGGAGCTCGAGATCGAGGTCCGCACCTCGTCGCAGGTGATCGAGATCGAAGGTCCCGACGAGATGACCGTCGACGCGGAGGTCGACGACTCGACGGAGCTCACGTTCGAGGACATCGAGGAGATACCGCTCGGACAGCCGCGGCCGATCGGCATGATCGCGTCGCGCGCGCTCGCCGCCACGCCGCTGTTCGCGGGCTTGCCCAAGGAAGCCCTCGAGGCGCTGGTCGCGAACCTGACGCTCGTCTCGCTCGAGGAGAACGGGGTCTTGTTCCACGAGGGCGACCCCGGCGACGCGCTGTACGTGATCGTCGAGGGCGAGGTCAGCGTGCAGGCGGAAGGACCGCCGCGCGTCGAGATGGCACGCCTGGGGCCGGGGACGTTCATCGGCGAGGTCGCGCTGCTCACGGATCAGCCGCGCTCGGCGACGGTGACCGCCGTGCAGACCTCGGAGCTGCTGCGCATCGATCGCCACACGCTCTCGCGCGTCCTCGCGGATCACGGCGACGTGCTGCGCGCGCTGTTGCGCTTCGTTCGCGATCGCCTCGTCGATCGCTGGATGCGTACGAGCCCGCTGTTCCGCCCGTTCACCGACGAGCAGCGCGCGGAGCTCGCCGCCAAGTTCAAGTTCCTCGAGATCGAGCCGTCGACGGTGCTGCTCGGCACCGGCCAGAAGCCCGACGGGCTGTACATCGTGCTCGCGGGCCACTTCCACGTGATGCGCGAGGGGCAGAGCATCGCGACGCTCGGTCCGGGTGATCTGATCGGCGAGACGGCGCTGCTCTCGAGCGGCGTGTTCAAGAGCGACGTCGTCGCCCGCGGCAAGGCGCTCGCGCTGTGTCTACCGGCGCCGGCGTTCCGCGAGATCATCATGACGCACCCGCACGTGCTCGAGTACATCGGCGAGCACGCCGAGCACTCGCGCCGCCTGCGCATCCTCTGATCGCGCGATCAACGCGGGTCGTAGTCGAAGTCTGCCGCGCGCCCGGTGCCGATGCGCCACGCCTGGAACAGACCGAACAACCCCATCACGACGAAGGCCAGGCCCACCGCGAGGATGCGGACCTCGTATCGGCGACCGCCGCCGTCGGCGAGCGTCTCGGACGCGGCGAACGTCACGATGACAGCCGCGATCCCGATCGCGATCCCGATGATTCCCGCGATGCCGTAGACCTTCGCCTTGTGCCGGCGAGCGGCGGCGTGGAACTCGGCGATCGCCGCGTCGTCGTTGTTCTCCGAAGTCATGGTGGCCCCGCGATCAGATCAGGGTGGTGAAGGATCGGCCGCTCGCGTACATCGCCGCGATCAAGAGCGCGATCGCTCCGACCCAGATGAACGCGGGATGGCGCTCCGCGACGAGCCCCAAGAACAGCGCGATCGTCGCCAGGAGGGCCCAGGCCGCGGCGGCCCCGCGATAGATCCGCCGGAGCCGCGCTCGCTCGGACGCCTCGAACGCGCGGAGGTCGTCGTCGTCGCTCACTTGTCCCCGGGCGCGGGCAGCTTGTCGACCGGAATCCCCTTCGACGGGGCCTTGTCCTTGGACGGCTCCTCGGTCTTGGGCCCGAAGAAGTTGCCGAACGGGTTCCAGCCGAACGAGGCCGCGACGAGGCCGCCGCCGAGGAGCAAGTAGACGATCCCGATGAGGAAGTGCGTTCGGCGGGCCATGCTGTAGAGGCCCTTTCGCTTCTGCGCGCGCGCCTCGTCCTCGTCGCTCCGGCGCGAGAGAATGATCCGGTAGACGCCGAAAATGATGACGAGTGCGGCGATGCCGAGGGTCAGCCAGATCGGGAGACGGAGCATTCGGGGGTCCTACCACGGAGAAAGCGCTGCGCAGGTGCGTAGTTGCCAACGCATTGACAGGCCTGGATCGGCTGGTCCAGAGTGCGCTCGCCCGCCAACTCCCGGGTCTTCCGAGCGGCATGCACGCGTTGCCTCCATCCCCAGCGAAGTACAAGAATTCCGCCGCGTTCTATGACGTCGACGGAACGCTGATCAAGATCAACATCGTGCACACGTTCGCGTACTACGCGAGCCGTCACGCGTCGCTCCTGACGAGCGCGCGCAGCACGGTCAAGACGGCGCTCTCGATCCCGGTGTTCTGGGCCGCGGACAAGCTCTCGCGGAAGTTCTTCAACGAGATCTTCTATCGCTCGTACGAAGGGCAGAGCGAGGATCGCCTCGTGACGCTCGCCGAGGAGCTGTTCGAGGATGTCGTGAAGCCGAACATCTATCCGCGCGCGAAGGAGCTGATCGAAGAGAGCCGCCGCGCCGGGTGCCGCCAGGTGCTGCTGTCGGGCGCGCTCGACTTCACGATGCGCCCGCTCGCGCGCTACCTCGGCGTCGACGATCTGATCGCCAACCAGCTCGAGTTCGTCGACAACTACGCCACCGGCAAGCTGAAGAAGCCGTTCGTCGCCGGCGCGACCAAGGCCGAGATCATGCGCCAGTATGCCAAGGAGCACGGCATCGATCTCGCCGAGAGCTGGGCGTACTCGGACTCGTTCAGCGACTACGCGATGCTCGCGGTCGTCGGTCACCCGACGGCCTGCAACCCGGACATGCGGCTGCGCGCGATGGCGCGGAGCTACGACTGGCCGGTGCTCGATCTCGACGAAGATGCCGCGCGCTCGGTCGCGCGCCGGCCGCAAGGCATGGCGCCAGACACGCGTGCACCGAGGACGCGGCGCTTGCGACAAGGAAAGGCGTAACTGATGCGCGCGATTCGCCCCAAGACCCGTAGCCACACGCGCGAGCACATCGTCACGATCGACACCGACAGCGCGCCGCGCCTGTTGTGGTACGGCGAGAACTTGATGATGGAGGACCTCCCCGTCGGCACGCGCGTCATCTATCCCAAGCGCCCGATGACGCCGGTCGCGAACCCGAAGGCGGCCATTCGCTACGCATTGAACCACCCCGAGGGCAACAGCGATCCGCTGCACGCGATGCTGTCGCCGGGCATGAAGGTCACGATCGCCGTCGACGACATCTCGATGCCGTTGCCGATCATGAAGACGCCGGACGTGCGTCAGCTGATCCTCGAGATCGTGTGCGAGATGCTCGCCGACCACGGCGTCGACGACGTGCACATCATCATCGCGCTGGGCCTCCATCGCCGCATGCACGACTGGGAGATCAAGCGGATGGTCGGCCAGAAGGTGTGGGACGAGTACTGGCCCGATCGCCTGTACAACCACGACGGCTGCGATCCGGACGGCATGGTCGTGCTCGGCAAGACGCACCACGGCGAGCTCGTCGAGATGAACCGCCGCGTCGCCGAGAGCGACCTGACGATCTACGTGAACCTCAACTTCGTGCCGATGAACGGCGGCAACAAGAGCATGGCGGTGGGCCTGTGCGGCTACGAGTCGCTCAAGGCGCACCACACGCCGCACGGCATCGTGCAGTCGAACTCGTTCATGGATCCGCCGAAGAGCTACCTGTCGCACTCGTTCAAGCGCCAGGGCGATCTGATCGAGAAGACGCTCAAGGTCTTCCACATCGAGACGGTGCTCAACAACCGCTGCTTCGACGGGCCACTGTCGTTCCTCACGAAGAACGAGGACGACTTCACCGAGGCGGATCGCCTGAAGTACCAGGCGATGAAGTGGACGCTCGACAAGCTGCCGTTCGCCGCGCGCCGAGAGATCTTCATGCGCACGCCCGCCGCGTACGAGCTGATCGCTTGCTACGCGGGCGAGTGCGATCCGTGCCACGACCGGACGGTCGCGAAGCAGAACGAGCAGAACTGCGTCGAGGTCGACGGGCCCGCCGACATCATGATCTACGGCATCCCGTACATCTCGCCGTACAACGTGAACAGCAAGGCGCTCAATCCGCTGCTCGTGCAGGTGATGGCGCTCGGCTACTTCTATCACATGTATCGGAACCAGCCGATCCTGCGCGACGGCGGCGTCCTGATCCTCACGCATCCGTGCTCGGACAAGTTCGATCCGGTGCACCACCCGAGCTACATCGAGTTCTTCAATCGCGTGCTGACCGAGACGACGGACAGCTACACGATCGAGAAGAAGTATCAGGACGAGCTCGCGTACAACCCGAGCTACATCGAGATGTACCGGCGCGGCAACGCGTACCACGGCGCGCACCCGTGCTTCATGTGGTACTGGGGCCAGCGCGGGCGCGAGAAGACGAGCCGCGTGATCGTGGTCGGCGCCGACAACGCGACCGTGCCGCAGATCATGGGCTGGGAGACGGCCGGCTCGCTCGCCGAGGCGATCGCGATGGCGCGCTCGACGATGGGCCGCAGCGCGCAGATCAGCATGCTGCACCACCCGCCGTACATGATCTGCGACGTGATGTGAGCTGAGCGATGAGCGACGGCAACGGGCATACGAACGGCAACGGCACTCGGGGCTACTTCCTCGAGACCGAGCTCGCGTGGGGCGCGACCGCGACGACGCCGCCGTGGCCCGACGCGAAGCGCGGTGTGCCGCTGCCGAAGCTGCGCGAGAACGTGACCGGCAAGCCGCGCATCGACGTCGCGGCGACGCTCGCCGGCAAGAACATCCTGCTGATCGGCACGACCGGCTTCGTCGGCAAGGTCGCGCTGTCGATGCTGCTGCATCGCTATCCCGAGGTCGGCAAGGTGTTCTGCCTCGTGCGCCCTGGCGCGGGGAACACCGCCGACGAGCGCTTCTATCGCAAGGTCGCCAACGTCGAGGCGTTCGATCCGGTGCGCGACGTGCACGGAGCGAACTACGAGGCGTTCCTCCGCACGAAGATCGTCGCGGTGCCGGGCGACATCGGCCGTCCGCTGTGCAACTTCACCGACACCGAGTTCGCGGAGGTCGAGAAGCACGGCGGCATCCACGTCATCGTGAACAGCGCTGGCCTCGTGTCGTTCATGCCGTCGCTGGAGAGCGCGCTGCGCATCAACGCGATGGGCGCGAAGAACGTGCTCGACCTCGCGCGCAAGCTCGGCGCGAAGCTGGTGCACGTGTCGACGTGCTACGTCGCCGGTCGCCGCGATGGTGACGTGTGGGAGGACGAGCCGGTCGTCGGCTACTTCCCGCGCAGCGCGGCGGTGGCACACGACTACGGCAACGACAACGAGCTGCTCGATCGCGACTTCGATCCGGCGGCCGAGATCGCGGACTGCCAGAAGATCATCGACCAGGCGCGCGAGCGCTCGAACGATCGCCAGCACATCTCGCAGTTCCGCGAGAAGGGCGCCGAGTCGCTGCGCGCGCAGCGCCGCGATCCCGACGACGAGGACGACCTCAAGATCGCCGTCGCCCGCGAGCGCAAGATCTGGATGAACGACGTGCTCACGAAGCTCGGCATGGAGCGCGCGAAGCACTGGGGCTGGACCAACACGTACACGTACACCAAGTCGCTCGGCGAGCAGATCATCCTCTCCGACGCGAGCGTGACGTCGACGATCGTGCGGCCCGCGGTCGTCGAGAGCGCGATCCGCTATCCGTTCCCCGGCTGGAACGAAGGCTTCAACACGACCGCGCCGCTGATGTACCTGATGCTCAAGGGGCACCGGAACATCCCCGTGGGCGCGGACGCGGCGCTCGATATCATCCCGGTCGACTTCGTCGCGGCGGGCATGTGGCTCGCGACCGCGGCGATCCTTGCCGGCGAGCACGAGCCCGTCTATCAGATGGGCACCTCCGACGAGAACCGCGTGACGAGCAAGCGCGTCACCGAGCTGACGGGCCTCGCGGTGCGCCAGGTCTACCGGGACAAGGCCGACCGCGGCGAGGACGAGATGCGCTCGCGGCTGCGCGCGCGGCTCGAGCCCAAGCCGGTGTCGTACGAGCTGTTCGAGCGCCGCAGCGCGCCGCTGTTCAAGAAGGCCGCCGACAAGCTGATCCACGTCATCGACGAGAAGCTGCCGAAGTGGGGCGCGCCGCGGATCGAGGCGTTCGCCGAGCGCGCGCGCGACGAGCTGCAGAAGATCAGCACGTTCACGGGGCAGATCATCGAGCTCGTCGAGCTGTTCAAGCCGTTCACCACGGATCACGACATCGCGTTCCGCTGCGACAACATGCGAGCGCTGTGGGCGCGCGTGACGCCGGCGGATCAGGACAAGCTGCTGTGGGCGCCGCACCTCGTCGACTGGCGCAAGTACTGGCTCGGGACGCACTTCCCCGGGCTACAGAAGTGGACGTTCGACAAGCTCGACGACGAGTTCGGCCCCAAGCCGAAGAGCGTCTACACGTACAAGTCGCTCGTCGAGCTGTTCGAGTCGGCGACGAAGCTCCACAAGAGCCGCATCGCGCTGCGCCTCGTTCGCAAGGACGGGGAGCTCGAGCCGATCACGTACACGTACGGCCAGATGGCCGAGGCCGCGTGGCAGGGCGCCGGCGTGCTGCGGCAGATGGGCATCGTCGCGAACGATCGCGTCGTGCTGATGTCCGAGAACCGACCCGAGTGGGCGGTGAGCTACTTCGCGGTGCTGCTCGCGGGCGCGACGAACGTCCCGCTCGACAAGGAGCTCACGCTCGCCGAGGTCATCAACCTGACCAAGGTCTCGCGCGCCAAGGTGCTCGTGCTGTCGCGCAAGGTCGTCGAGCGGCTCGCGGGCGAGGCCGACATCGCGGTGCCGATCGGCGATGGCGAAGGCAACGCGGAGGTCGTGTGGTCGCCGGCGCACGGCGCGTTCGGCGGCTGGCTCGAGCAGCAGGGCCTCGAGGCGAAGGTCCTCGCGTTCGACGAGCTGCTCGCCGAGCCCGATGTCTCCGTCGGTGCGGTCCATCCCGACACCAAGGGCGACAACCTCGCGTCGCTGATCTTCACGTCGGGAACGACGGGCACGCCCAAGGGCGTGATGATCACGCACAAGAACCTGACGTCGATGGTGAGCAAGCTCAGCTCGCTGTTCACGCTGTACAAGCACGACAAGCTGCTCAGCGTGCTGCCGCTGCACCACACGCTCGAGTTCTCCGCGGGCCTGCTCATGCCGCTGATGCACGGCGCGTCGATCGACTACCTCGAGGAGCTCGAGGCCGACTCGCTGTCGCGCGCGCTCGAGGACGAGGGCATCACCGGCATGGTCGGCGTGCCCGCGCTGTTCCAGGCGCTCGAGCGCAAGATCTACAAGAACGTGAGCGAGGCCGGCGTCCTCGTGGAGAAGGCGTTCGACTCGGTCATCGACTTCAACCGCTCGCTGCGCGACAAGCTGCCGTGGGACGTCGGCGTCGGCAAGGCGTTGTTCTTCCCGGTGCACCGCAAGCTCGGCGGTCGCATGCGCCTCTTGATCAGCGGCGGCTCGGCGCTGCCGCCCGAGACGATGAAGGCGTTCCGCGGTCTCGGCTTCAACCTGTACGAGGGCTACGGCATGACCGAGTCCTCGCCGGTGCTGACGGTCGCGCGCCCCGGCGACAAGATCATCCCCGGCTCGGTCGGCCGCGCGCTGCCGGGCATCGACGTCAAGATCGACAACCCCGATGCAAGCGGCGTCGGCGAGGTGATCGCGAAGGGCCCGAACGTGATGTCCGGCTACTTCGAGAATGCCGAGGCCACCGCCGCGACGATCCAGAACGGCTGGCTCCACACCGGCGACCTCGGCCGCATCGACGAGGACGGCAACCTCTACATCGTCGGTCGCAAGAAGGAGATGATCCTCGGCTCGTCGGGCGAGAACATCTACCCCGACGAGCTCGAAGAGGCATTCCGCGACTCGAAGTACATCAAGGAGCTCTCGGTCGTCGGCTTGCCCAGCGCGGGCGACGCGAAGAACGAGACGGTCGCGATGCTCGTGCACCCGGACTACGACCACGACGGCATGTCGCGGGACGACATCCGCGAGAACGTCCGCGAGCACATCAAGAAGGTCACGAAGTCGCTGCCGCTCTACAAGCGCCCCAAGGTCGTGCACCTGACGGACCTCGAGCTGCCCAAGACCGCCTCGCGCAAGCCCAAGCGCCGCGAGGTGATCAAGGAGATCGAGCGCATCGAGAAGGCGGCGAAGTCGGGCGTCGAGGCCAAGCAGCACCAGTTGCAGTCGAGCGGCACCTCGTGGGTGATCGAGATGCTCGCGAACGTCTCGCAGAAGAAGGGCTCGCCGATCACCTCCGAGACGCGCCTCCAGGAGCTCGGCTTCGACTCGCTGATGTTCACCGAGCTCGCCGTCGCGATCGAAGCGGCGGGCATCGCGCTCCCCGATCCCGCCGAGCTGACCGGCCTCGAGACGGTCGCCGACGTCGAGAAGCTCATCGCGCGCCTCGGCACCAAGCAGGAGCTCGCCGCGAAGAGGCCGCGCAGCGCGAAGGCGAAGGACAAGGACAGGGACAAGGAGACGCAGGACGACGACATCGACGTGCCCGCGCCGCTCGTGTCGCTCGGCCGTCGCGCGCTGCGTGGCGGCATGCGCGCGCTGTACGAGCGCGTGCTCGAGACCAACATCTACGGCGCCGCGCAGGTCCCGCCGTTCGGCGGCTACATCGTCGCCGCGAACCACGCGTCGCACCTCGACACGGGCCTCGTGAAGTACGCGCTCGGCGAGCAGGGCGACGCGCTCGTCGCGCTCGGCGCCAAGGACTACTTCTTCGAGGATCCGGTGCGCCGGATGTACTTCGAGAACTTCACCAACGTCGTTCCGATGGAGCGCCACGGCTCGCTGCGCGAGTCCCTGCGCCTCGCGGGCGAGGTGATCAAGAACCAGTACATCCTGCTCATCTTCCCCGAGGGCACGCGCAGCGAGACGGGCATCATGACGGACTTCAAGCCGTCGCTCGGCTACCTCGCGATGACAAACAAGTGCGGCATCCTGCCGATGTACCTGTCGGGCACGCACGACGCGATGCCGAAGGGGCGCTACCTGCCGAAGCGCGGTGAGCGCGTCGCCGCCTACGTGGGGCCATATCTTTCCTACGAGGACGTCGTGACGCTCGGCGGCGAGCGTTCACGGTCCGAACAGTATCGAGCGATCACCTATCACGTCGAAGGCGTCATCCGCCGGCTGGCACCGCGCGATCAGGCATGGACCTTGGGTGATGCCGGTACGACACCGATGGCCGAATGGCTGGCCGAACAAGGGAAGTCGGTCTCCGACGATGAGGCAACGACATGAGCTCGCGATCGGAAGAAGAAACGCGAAACCCTGCTCTCCCGACTCGCAAGCTCACCCTTCGCGTCGCCGGGGCTCGACTCGGCGATTCGGTTCGCCCGAGCTCGTCGGTGAGCGATCGAGTCGTTCCTCGTACACGGTTTGGCCTCAAGGTCCATTCATCACGGTTGACCGCGCCGACGATTGGTGGGGGAGTGAACCCAACCGAAACAGTCCTCGGTGTTCTCTCCGACTCGGTGTCGCGTAGTTCTGGGAGCGACCCATCGAACGCTAGCGAGTCCGAGCCATGACGACCGTTCTCGTGACGGGTGCTACCGGATTCCTCGGAGAGCATCTCTGTCGCGTATTGATCGAGCGCGGCTTCACGGTGCGCGGACTCGCGCGATCGCGCAGCGTGGTGGACGGCGTCGAACACATCCGGGGCGACGTCCTCTCCGTCGAGGATCTCGACAAGGCACTCCCCGGATGCGAGGCCGTGTTCCACCTCGCCGGCGCCGTCTCGCGCGATCCCGACGACGCGCAGCGCATGATGCGCCTCCACGTCGACGGCACGCGCCGCGTGCTCGAGCGCATGGCCGCGCACGGCGTCAAGCGCATGGTCCTCGCGTCGACGAGCGGGACGATCGGCGTCTCGAAGGACGAGGAGATCCTCGACGAGAGCGCGCCGTACGCCGAGGAGATCGTCGCAGGCTGGCCGTACTACGCGAGCAAGATCTACCAGGAGCGCCTCGCGTTCGAGCACGGCGAGCGGCTCGGCATCGAGGTCGTCGCGGTGAACCCGTCGCTGCTGCTCGGGCCCGGCGATCGGCGACTGTCGTCCACGGGCGACGTTCGCAAGTTCATGAAGGGCCAGATCCCGACGCTGCCCGACGGCGGGATCAACTTCGTCGACGCGCGCGACGCCGCGATCGCGACGGCGAACGCGCTGACGCAGGGCAGGGCGGGCGAACGGTACCTGCTCGGCGGGCCGAACTGGACGATGAAGGAGTTCTTCGGACGCCTCGGGCGCATCACGAAGAAGGCACCGCCGCGGATCAAGCTGCCGTCGAAGCTGTCGAAGTGGGGCGCGTCGCTCGTCGAGGAGATCTATCGCCATCGCGGTAAGGAGCCGCCGATCGATCGCATCTCCGTGGAGATGTCCGAGCACTTCTGGTGGATCGACTCGCGCAAGGCCGAGACCGAGCTCGGCTTCTCGGCGCGCGATCCGCAGCTGACCCTGGTCGATACCGTCGCGTATCTCAAGGGCGGCGTCGACCCGGATCTCTAGCCAGAGCAGGCGAGCAGGCCGACGCGCGCGGTGCCCCAGCCGACGGGCTCGCTGCGCACGACGCGGAGGCCGGCGGCGGCGACCTCGTCGCGGAAGCCATCGCGCGCCCACTCGCGTGCGGAGGGCGGCTCGGCGACGCGGAGGTACAGATCGATCAGCGTGCGCACCGGCTGGCGCGCGCTGTCGTCGAAGTCGACGATGCCGACGAGGCCGCCGGGCGCGAGCGCATCGCGGGCCATCGCGAGCGTCCGGGCGCGCTGGTCGCGGTCGAGCTCGTGCAGGATGTAGCTGAGGATCACGCGGTCGTAGCGCGTCTCGGGGCGATAGGTCGGGACGTCGTGCTCGACGAACGTCGCCTCGGGTGCGCGCCGGCGTGCGCGCTCGAGCATCGGCGCCGAGCGATCGACGCAGGTGACGAGGGCGCCGCGATCGACGAGGAGCCGCGTCATGAGGCCCGTGCCGCAGCCGAGCTCGAGCACGCGATCGCCGCGGCGAACGCTCCACGCGTCGACGACGTCGGTGCGGAAGCGCGTGTCGCCCCCGAACGGCGCGAGCAAGCCGCGGGACATCCAGTCGTAGAACGGAGCGAGTCGCGTGTAGAGGTCGGCCTCGCCGGGCTGCTGCATGTGCGCAGCCTAGCGCACCGCGGCGGTACAGTTCGCGGGTGACCGAGGGCGACGACATCCCCGACGTTCGCGAGCCGTCGCCGCTCGACAAGCTGCGCGCGTGGCTCGGACCGCCGCGTCGCTACACGCTCACGCGTTGGCTGATCCTGCGCCTGCTCGGGCTCGTCTACGTGTTCGCGTTCATCGGCCTGGTGCGCCAGGGCCCCGCGCTGTGGGGCTCGCACGGCCTCACGCCGACGGCGCCGTACCTCGACGCGCTCGCGCAGAGCGGCACGGGCTTCTGGGATCTCCCGAGCGTTCTGTGTGGAGCGCCTCCGATGGCGCGATGGACGCGTGGGCGTACGTCGGCCTCGCGCTGTCGCTCGCGCTGCTCGCCGGCTACGCGAACAGCATCTCGCTCGTGCTGCTGTGGCTGATCTATGGATCGTTCGTTCGTACGGGCCAGCTGTGGTTCTCGTTCGGCTGGGAGATCCAGATCCTCGAGACCACGCTCCTCGCCGCGGTGCTCGCCCATCCGTGGGATCCGCGTCCGCTCGCAGCGCCGCCGCCGTCGCCGGTCGCGATCACGCTGATGCGCTGGCTCGTGTTCCGCATCATGTTCGGCGCGGGCCTCATCAAGCTGCGCGGCGACGCGTGCTGGACCGAGCTGACGTGCCTCGACTACCACTTCGAGACGCAGCCGATCCCCAATCCGCTGTCGGCGCTGTTCCATCACCTGCCGCGCCCGATCCTCGTCGCGGGCGTGGGTCTCAATCACATCGTCGAGGTCGTGCTGCCGTTCTTCGTGTTCGGTCCGCGCAAGCTGCGCCTGGTCGCGGGGATCGGGATGGCGCTGTTTCAAGGGATCCTCGTGCTGAGCGGCAACCTCGCGTTCCTCAACTGGCTCACGCTCGTCCCGATCCTCGCGTGCTTCGACGATGACTTCTTGCTGCGCCTCGTGCCGAAGCGCCCGCGCGCGTGGCTCGACGCGCGCAGCCGACCACCGCGTCCGCACTCGCGCGTCGCGAAGTGGGTCCTCGGTGCGATCTGCGTCGTGATCGCGTACAAGAGCCTGCCCGTCGTCGAGAACCTCGTCGCGCCGCCGCGCGGGCGCCAGGCGATGAACCGCAGCTACGATCGGCTCGCGCTCGTGAACACGTACGGCGCGTTCGGCTCCGTCGGCGCGTCGCGCGACGAGCTGGTCATCGAGGGCACGCGCGACCCCGATCCCGCGACCGCGCACTGGGAGGCGTACGAGCTGCCGTGCAAGCCCGGCGACCTCGAGCGCCGGCCGTGCGTCCTCGGGCCGTACCACCGCCGGCTCGACTGGCTGATCTGGTTCGCCGCGATGTACGAGAAGCCGCACGACCCGTGGATCGTCCACCTCGTCTACAAGCTGCTCGACGGGGACCGCACGATCCGCACGCAGCTCGCGCGCGATCCGTTCGACGGCGCGAGGCCGACCCACGTCCGCATCCGCCGGTTCACGTACCACCTGCAGCCGATCACCGCCGATGCGTGGTGGACGCGCGACCACGAGCAGCTATGGCTCGCGCCGGTCGCCATCGACGATCCGGATCTGCTCGAGGCGCTCGCGCGATTTGGCTGGCCGTCGCCGTCGGTGACGCCGTGAGCAGTGCTTTCACATCGGCTGATACATCTGGATCAAGTTGCCGACGGTGTCGGAGAACACCGCCATCTTCACCGCTCCCATCACGGTCGGTGTCTGCGTGAACGCGACGCCCTTGTCGACGAGCCGCTTGTAGTCGGCGTCGATGTCCGTCGAGTGCAGCGCGGTCGCGGCGATGCCCTGATCGAACAGCGCCTTCTGGAACGTCTTGCCGGCGGGGTTCGCGTTCGGCTCGAGCGCGAGCTGCACGTCGGGCAACCCCGGCGCGTGAACGGTGATCCATCGGTACTCGCCGACGGGGAAGTCCATCGCCTTCTCGAAGCCGAGGACCTCCGTGTAGAAGGCGAGCGCCTTCGCCTGGTCCTCGACCATGACGCTGTTCAGTCGGATCTGGAGCATGCGCCGACTATGCCCACGCGGCGGCCGGCGCGCTTCTCCAGAATTGCTCGAGCAACGCGACGCAGTTGATCGGCGCTGGCACGGGCGGCGTCGGCACGGCGAACACGCGGCGATAGCTCGACGGCGGCGTGCCGACCCACCGCGTGAACAGTGCGGAGAAGCTGCCGATGCTCGCGAACCCGACGTCCATGCAGGCATCGGTGACGCTCGTACCGCGCGCGAGCAGCGCCTTCGCGCGATCGACGCGCACGCGCGTACGGAACTGATGCGGCGTGTCGCCGAATAACGCGCCGAACACGCGGATGAAGTGAAACGGCGAGAGCCGCACGCGCGCCGCGATCTCGCGCACGGTCAGCGCGTCGTCGGCGAGCAAGTCACGCGCGCGAACGAGGCGGCGGAACGTGACTGCGTCGACGTGCATGCAAACGAGGCTACCGCGTCACGGCGCGGCGAGGAGCGAGATCTCGGACGGCGAGAGCGCGCGGCTGTAGAACCGGACGTCGTCGATGTCCCCGTCGAAGTAGTGGGTCAGCCCGCCGGGCGTCTCGTCGGCGCCGATCAGCACGTCGTGTCCGGTGTACTCGATGGCGAACTGGGGACCCGTGACGACCTGCGCACCGTCGAGGTACATGTGCTGCGTCGTGCCGTCCCACGTGGCGGCGACGTGAAACCAGGTGCCGGTGCCGAGCGTCCACGGGAAGTGAAGCTGCGGCCCGCCCGCCGCATCGCCGCCCGTGATCAGCTCGAGGGTCCCGCTGTTGTCGTAGAAGTAGACCTCCCACGAGTTGAGGCTCGCGTTCCCCGTCGCGGCCCCGGCGATCGAGCGCGCCTCGCCGAGGCTCGGGAGCACGGTCGGGCGGATCCACATCGCGACGGTGCCGACGGAGGCGTGAAGCTCCGGCCGATCGGCGATCCGGATCGCGGTGGTCGCGCCATCGAAGCCGCCGGCGGCGACGCGCTTGCCGGCGACGGTCGCCGGGCACGTCGGATCGCACGCGACCACGCTCTGGACCGAACCGCGGTTGCCCACCGTGCCGTCGAGCGGGATCCACAGCATCAGCGCGTCCTCGACGTCAGCCGCGTCGCCGGCGCTGTCGTCGGGTGGCGCATCCGATCGGCTCGCCTCGAAGCCGAGTCGCCCGCAACTCGCGAGGGTGACGAGGGCGGCGAGGGCGAGGACGCGAACGTTCCGTCGCACAGCGCTCAGTATCTCACGAGGTCTGCACGGCGAGGCGCTGGCGCTTGAGCGCGATCAGCTCCTGGCTCGACGGCACGCGGGCGCGCGGACCCGTCGGCTCGACGTTGTGGGCGGCGAACGCCTTGCGGTACGCGGCGAAGCTCCCGCCCGCGCGATGTGCGTCCATGACGGCGAGGCCGGCGCGCGCTTCCCCCTGCGCGAGCATGTACTCGACCCACGCCCAGCGCGCCGAGGTCGGTCGCACCTCGACCTTGCCCGCGAGCCCCGCGGCCGACAGCCCCTTGCGCAAGCGCGCGAGGCGCGCCTCGACGACATCGATGCCCGCGAACGGCGTGCCGTCGAGCGGCGTGTTGCGCTTGGCGACGAACGGCGCGAGGCCGTAGGCGACGCGCGGGTGGATCGCGGCGAGCTGCCTGGACAGCGCGACGAGCTCGTCGACGTCCGCGTCGGTCTCGCTCGGCACGCCGAGCATCATGTAGATCTTCAGCGTGTGCAGGCGGTGCGCGGCCGCGAACTGCGCCGACCTCAGCAGGTGCTCCTCGCGCGTCGAGCGCTCGACGACGCGGCGCATGCGCTCGCTCGCGCCGTCGGCGGCGACCGTCAGCGTGCGATAGCCACCGCGCGCGAGCAGACCGACCAGCTCGTCGGTGAGCTTGTCCGCGCGCAGGCTCGAGATGCCGACCTCGCGCCCACCATCGACGACGTCGCGCACGATCGCGGCGATGTCCGGGTGGTCGGTGACCGCCGCGCCGACGAGGCCCACGCGCCGCGTGCCCTCGGGGATGCCGGCGATGATCGTCTCGCGCGGCACGATGCGCATGCCGCCGTTGGTCGAGCGGCGCATCACGCAGTACGTGCAGCCGCGCGAGCATCCGCGCGCGGCCTCGGTCATGAACATGTTCGCGAGCTCGGTGTTGGGCGTCGTGATCACCGAGCGCGCCGGCAGGAGCTCGTCGCTCGCCTGCGCGACGGGCGGCACCTTCTCGACGAAGCCGGCGTCGGGCGCGTGCGGCAGGTAGAAGCCCGGGCGTCCGGCGATCGCCGCCCACACGCGCTCGCGATCGAAGCCGACGTCGCGCCCGAGCTCGACCAGCTCGCGGACGATCTCCTCGCCTTCCCCGACGAGGATCACGTCGAAGAACGGCGCGAGCGGGGCAGGGTTCGAGAACGTGAGCGGACCGCCCGCGACGATCAGCGGGTGATGGCGCTCGCGATCGCGCGCCAGCGCCGGGATGCCCGCGCGCTCGAGCGTCTCGACGACGCCGGCGATCTCGAGCTCGTACGCGACGGAGTACGCGAGCAGCGGATAGCCGCCGACGGGGCGCCCGGTCTCGAGCGAGATCAGGTGGCCGGCGGGGGCTCCTTCGTCGGGCAGCATCGCGCGGTCGGCGGCGACCCCGGGCATGTCGTTCAGCACGCGATAGATCTGCTGGTAGCCGAGCGAGGACATCGCCGTGCGATACGGGCTCGGGTAGACGAGCGCGACGCGCAGCTCCGCTTCCTTGTGGATCGTGCCGCGTTCGTCGGCGAGGAGCGCTCTGCGATCCATCGGGCCTCAGATACCGCAGGTCGCGAAGTTCGTCTGCTGCACGCGGACCATTCGGCCCTTCACGCGTGCCCACGCGTCGAGGCAGGCACCGCCGCCCTGGCTCGTCCCGTCGCAGTTGCTCTGCACCACGATGATATCGGGGGTGCGGTCGCCTTCGCGATCGACCGCGATCATCACGACGTCGCTCGCGTCGCCGCTCGGCGAGGCGACGTTGTCCTTGGGGTGGACGCGGCCCTTCTGCGGGTGAATCTCCGCGTCGACGACGCCGAAGTTGCGCGTCGACACGCCCGTCAGATCGCCGCGCACGAGCTCGCTCTTGACGTTCCACAGCGCCATGCACACCTGGCTCGCACCGGTCTGGAACGGCTTCGCTTCGGTGATCTTGGTCTCCGCGACCACCCCGTTCTCGTCCATGACCATCACGAGATCGCCCGTCATGGGCTCCGCGCCGAAGCACACGCCCGCGCCGTCGATGTGGATCTCGCAGATGCGCGGTGGCGTGTTGGCCGCGCGCTGTCGCTCGACGCGGACGACCTTGCCCTTGGGCGGACGCGGCGCTGCCGCGGCGGCCGACATGGCCGCACCGACGAGGACAACCGCGAGTAACCGCATCCGCCCGGAGCATAGCAGCTATGGTACGCACCTCCCATGTCGTCTCTTCGCTACGCCCTCCGGCTCGACGCGCCGTCGCGGCACATCGTCGACGTGACGCTCCGCTTCGCGCCGATGTCCGACACCACCGACATCACGATGCCGGCGTGGTGCCCGGGGAGCTACCTGATCCGCGACTACGCGCGCTTCGTTCGCGACCTGACCGTCGAGGCGGACGGCAACGCGCGCACCGCGACGAAGATCGACAAGTCCACGTGGCGCGTCGACACCAAGGGGGCGAACGAGGTCGTCGTCCGCTACTGCGTCTACGGCCACGATCTCACCGTTCGCACGAACCACATCGATCCGACGCACGCGTTCCTCCACGGACCGGCGACGTTCGCGTATCCGACGACACATCGCACGGTGCCGATCGAGGTCGCGATCGAGGGGCCGGCCGATTGGCAGCTCGCGACGGCGATGACGTGGGAGCAATCGCTGCCGGCGACGGTGAAGGCCGCGTCGGTCGACGAGCTGCTCGATCATCCGATCCACGTCGGCATCACGCGGACGTTCACGGTGCCGGCGAAGGTGCCCGTGCGTCTCGTCGTGTGGGGCGACCGCGCGCCGGGCGGCACGTTCACCGAGACGCGCCTCGCGGAGGATCTCGGCGCGATCGTCGACGATCACGTCACGCGCGTCGGCGAGGTGCCGTTCGAGAACTACACGTTCGTGCTGATGCTGTCGCACGAGGCGTACGGCGGCCTCGAGCATCGCGCATCGAGCATCAACCTCTACAACCCGCACTTCGCGGCGTCGCGAAAGAGCTACGAGGGCCTGCTCGAGCTGCTCTCGCACGAGCTGTTCCACGCGTGGAACGGCAAGCGCATCGCGCCCAGGCCGCTGCTCGACTTCGACTACACGCGCGAGGCGTACACGCCGTGCCTGTGGGTGATGGAGGGCCTGACGAGCCACTACGATCGCTTCGCGCTGCGCACGTCGAACCGCATCACGGCGAAGAGCTTCCTCGAGAAGGTGCTCGATGACTGGGCACGCCTGATGGCGACGCCGGGGCGCTCGCGCCAGTCGCTCGAGGCGTCGTCGTTCGACGCGTGGATCAAGCTGTACAAGCCGGACGAGTCGAACCTCAACACGACGGTCAGCTACTACTTGAAGGGCGGGCTCGCGATGCTCGCGCTCGACCTGCAGATCCGCCGCCGCACCGAGGGAGCGCGCTCGCTCGACGACGTGCTGCGCGCGCTGTGGCACCGCTACGGCAAGGTCGGAGAGCCGCACCCCGACAACCTCCAGCCCGTGTTCGAGGAGGCGACCGGCCTCTCGCTCGCCGATGTCTTCGACCGCCAGGTGCGCGGCACGGCGGACCCCGAGCTGCACGAGGAGCTGCGCCACGTCGGCCTCGATCTGCGCGGGAGCCCGGATCCCGCCCAGATCGCCGACGGCGCCAGCGCGGTGTGGCTCGGCGTGACCACGCAGGGCACCAAGATCACGGGCGTGTTCGACCAGGGCCCCGCGCACGCGGCGGGGCTCTCGCCGGCGGACGAGATCATCGCGATCGATCGCCTGCGCACGAGCAGCGACGCGGATCTGCGCAACCTCGCGGGCGCGCGCCGGGTCGGCGACGAGCTCGTTCTCTCGGTATTTCGCCGCCATCGGCTGATCGAGGTCCCGGTCAAGCTCGCGCCCGCACCCCACACCCGGTACGAGATCGCCGGGGTCGCGGACCCGGGGACCGCCGCGGCGCGCTACGAGGCGTGGCTCGGCGAGCCGCACCCGGGGGCGGCATCGCTTGCGACGATCACGACGACAGCGAGGTGGGTGTGAGCCTGCTAATGTACCGGCCTATGCGGCACCTTCTCGTCGGTGTGTTGTTCCTCGCGGCCTGTGGCCGGGACAAGAAGCCCAACGACGGCCTCCCCGCGGAGACGCAGGAGTGGGCCGCGAACAGCGCCGGGCAGATGGTGCAGAAGGGGACGCTCGATCCCAAGGCGCTCCCACCGCCCGCGCCTCCGCCCGGCATGGCGAACCCGCACGGCGGCGGCATGGGTGATCCGAGCGATCCCCACGCGGGCCTCGGCATCGATCCGAGCGATCCACACGCCGGCCTCGGCATCGATCCCACGGGCAATCCGCACGGCAGCGGCGGCGCCGACGTCACGCAGCTCGGGCTGCCCGCGCCGGATCCGAACCGCGCGATCGATCCGACCCGGTTCGTCAAGGGACAGATCAAGATCCACGAGAAGGCAAAGGCGCGCGCGAAGGCGGGCACCGCGCTGTTCCTCGTCGTGAAGCGCGCGGGCGCCGACGGTGCACCGACGGGACAGCCGCTCGCCGTCGAGAAGCTCGAGTGGACTGCCTCCGGCGAGCTGGCGTTCTCGCTCACCGAGGCGCAGGCGATGGTCGGCGGCACCGAGCTCGTCGGCGACGTGGTCGTCACGGCCCGCTACGATCAGGACTCGGACGCGATCTCGAAGCAGCCCGGTGACATCACGGGCTCGACGCGCGTGACGCTCCCCGCGGACAACGTCACGGTCGTCCTCGACACGATCCTGTAGCTACCAGCTACCGGACAGCGAGACGCCTGCGCTGTTCGCCGTCGCCGTCGGTGTGATCGCCAGCGTCTCGGTGTTCCGCGCCTTCGAGCGGCCGAGGATGTACAGCGCCGCGCCGCCGATGACGAGCGCGCCGCCCGCGACGATGAACGCGATCTGGAGGTTCTCCGCGCGCTGCCCCTTGGCCTCGTAGTCCTTGATGTCGTCGCGCCACGCGATGTTCGTGTCGGTGTGGTTCGTGATGTCGTCGCTGATCTTCTGCGCCTCGGAGCCGAAGTAGAAGCCGACGCCGAGCGCGAGCAGGCCCGCACCGCCGGCGGCGTAGCCCGCGATCTTGAGGCCCTTGCCCGGATCCTTCGCCTCGCCGTTGTCGGTGATCGGAGGCTGATCGGGGCGCGGTTGCGCCACGTCGGGGTTCGCCTGCGTCTGCGGCGTCACCGGCGTCTTGCACACGTCCTTGTCGTCGACGTTCGTGCCGCCGAGGAGGAAGTAGAGCGACTTCGCCTGGCTCGTCGCGTAGCCCGCGAGGCTGCCCGTCGGATCCTTCTCGAGGTAGAGGCAGAAGTACTTCAGCGCCTCGACCGGCTTCTGCGCGCTCTGATACTCGGTGCCGATGTTCGAGAGCAGCGTCGCGAGCGGAACGATCGCGTACGCCTTCAGGTACAGCTCGATCGCGCCCTCGTGGTCCTTGTTCTGGCTCTTCGCGATCGCTTGCTTGACGTAGTCGCTCGCCTGCTGCTTCTGCGCGGGCGTCGGCTGTGCGCCCGGCTGCGCGAGCACGGGAGTGGCGATCAACAGCGATGCACAGAGCGCAGCGATCGCACGCGAGTTCCCCAGCATGAAGGAAATCGTATCACGGTCGCGGGGCGCGCAAGCTCGCGAACAAGGGCCCGAGCTTGGCGACAACCTCGGCGTGGACATGGCCGTTCGACGCCACGAGTCCTCGACGGTGCGCGAGCTCGTCCCTGTACTCGATGGGATCTCCGAATAGATCGCTGAGGCGCCCGCCCGCGCGCGCGAGGATGGCCTCGGGTGCGCAGGTATCCCACGACTTCGTCTTGGCCGAGGGGTTCACGTAGAGGTCGCGCGCGCCCATCGCGATCAGGCACAGCTTCACGCCGACCGACCCCACGTTCATCTCCTCCGCGATGCCGAGCTCGCGCTTCACGCGATCGATGTCCGCGGTGCGATGCGATGCCGACGCGACGAGCCGCGCGTCCGCCGCGCTCGCGACCTCCGACACGGCGAGCCGCGTGGTCTTGCCATCGGTGGTGACGAACGCGCCATCGGGCGTCGCGTAGAACGTGCGATCGATCGTCGGCTGATGCACGACGCCGAGCACCGGCACGTGATCCACGACGAGGCCGATCATCACCGAGAAGCCGTCGCCGCCCTTGATGAAGTCCTTGGTGCCGTCGATCGGATCGACGAGCCACAAGCGATTCCGCTGCAGCTGGGCGTTCGCGGCGGGCAGCTCCTCGCTGATCACCGGATCCGTCGGGAACGCCGTCGCGAGGCCGCGCAGGATCATCTCGCTCGCCGTGCGATCGGCGACGGTGACCGGCTCGTCGCCCGGCTTCATCTCGACGGAGAGTCCGCCGTCGCGGAGCTGCACGACCTTGGCGCCGGCGTCGCGGGCCAGCGCGATCGCGGTCTGTAGCTCGAGCTCGAGTGCCACTAGTTGCTACCGCCGTTCGGCCACAGCAGGCGCTTCGCGTCGTCGACCGTCGCGACCGATCGGCCCGAGAGCTTCACGAGGTCGACCGCCGCGGCGACCAGCTCGCCGTTGCTCTTCGCCATCTCGCCGTTGGGGAGATAGAAGTTGTCCTCGAGGCCGACGCGCACGTCGCCGCCGAGGGAGAGCGCCGCCATCGCGAGCGGCCACTGCTCGCGGCTGATGCCGATGACCTTCCACCGCGAGCCGGCGGGGACCTGATCGGCCTGGAACGCGAGGTGGCGCGCGCTCGCGGGGATTCCGCCGAGCACGCCCATGATGAACGAGAAGTGGAACGGCGCCTCGAGCAGGCCCATGTCGGCGAGGACGCGATGCGAGTTGGTGTGGCCCGTGTCGAAGCACTCCATCTCGGGCTTCACGCCGTGCTCCTTCATCGCCTTCGCGAACGCGATGATGTCGTCGAACGAGTTCGTGAACACGAACTGGAACGCGAACTGCTTCTTCGCGTCGCTCCACTTCGCGTAGTTCATCGAGCCCATGTTGAGCGCCGCGATCGCCGGCTTGAGCGCGAGGTGGCTCACGCGCTCGGACATCGGGCCCGCGCCGCCCGTCGACCAGTTGATCAACACGGGGCAGCGCTTCTTGGTCTCCGCCATGATCTGCGTGAACGTGTCCTTCGACCACGTCGGCGAGCCGTCGTCGTTGCGCGCGTGGATGTGAACGACCGCCGCGCCGGCCTCGTAGGCGCGTCGCGCTTCTTCGGCGATCTCGACCGGCGTGTACGGGATCGCGGGGCAGTGCTTCTTGGTCGTGACGGCGCCGGTCAGAGCGCAGGACAGGATGACTTTGTCGTCGGACACGACGAGAGACTTGCCTTGCCGCTCGACGGAGTCAAGCGTTCCCGCCCGCGCCCGGCTGTTACTTCTTCGACGGCTTCTTCTTGAACGTCACTTGGATCGCGATGCCGGCGGGCCTTCCGTCCGCGGGAGGCGGAAACGAGAGCTGCTGGACGCGGCGATGGAGGCACGCCGCGAGCGGGAGATCGAGGCCGGTCAGCGTCGTCGAGGTGATCGCGCCGGCGCCGTCGACCTCGATCGACAGCGTGGTCCGCGTGGTGCCGATTCCGGCGGGCGTCATCGCGTCGATCGATGCGAAGCAGTACTCGTGTGCGCGGATCCCGCTCGCCACGACCCGCGCCGCACGCTTCGCGTCGAGCCCACCCGTGATCGCCGGCGTGCCGTACGCGACGACCACGCCCGGATCCGACAGCGGCGCGTTGCGGTCATCGAAGCGGCCGCCGACGCTGGCGCGCCCGTCGTCGTCCGGAGCGAAGCCGATCCAGACGATGTACACGCCGCGCTCCTCGGTGGGCTTCGCGAAGCGCCACGTCTTTGCGCGCGCGGCGAGGCATGCGTCGACCGTCTTGTCGAAGGCCGTCGTCGTGGCGTTGGTGACGTGGCCTTCTTCGTCGACGGTGATCGTCAGCTGCAAGCGGCCCTGCAGCGTCGGGTTCGCGCTCAGCACGCGCTCGTAGCAGTAGCGGATCTGGGCCTGGCTGCGCCGCACGCCGCGGCGGCCGTCCACGACGTCCATGCCGATGGCGCGGTCCTCGCCGAAGCGCACCATCGGGCGGGGCTTCGCCACGCCGCCGAGATCGATCGGCGTGCCGGGCCCCGAGAAGCCGGGTCTCGATGGGTCGGGCGTCGATGGGCCGGGCGGAACGCTCGGTGCGCCGGCGCCCTGTGCGAGCGCGACGCCGGGTGCCACGATCGAGGCCATCATGACCATCGCTAGGAGCCGCATTCGCTCGATGCTAGCGGCCCGGATCGGCGTTCGCCAGCCGTTGTACGCGGTGCAGCGCGGATTGGCGTAGGCGAGCCGTTGTACGCGGTGCAGCGCGGATCGGCGGAAGAGAGCCGTTGCACGCGGTGCAGCGCGGATTGGCGTAGGCGAGCCGTTGTACGCGGTGCAGCGCGGATCGGCGTAGGCGAGCCGTTGTACGCGGTGCAGCGCGGATCGGCGTACGCTAGCGCGGTGGTGCGGGTCGCGATCGCGCAGTTCGACGGAGCGACGACGATGCGCGCGCCGCCGCTCGCGGCCGGCCTCCTCGCGTCGACGCTGCGCGCGTCGCTCGCCGGCGTGGCGATCGACGTGTACGCCGCGCGGCGCGATCCGGACACGGTCGCGCGAACGCTCGCGGGCGCGGACGTCCTGGGCATCTCGCTGTACACCTGGAACCAGCGCTACGCGCTCGAGGTCGCGCGGCGTGCGCGCGCGCTGGCGCCGTCGCTGCGCATCATCGCCGGCGGTCCGTCGGTGCCGCGGCGGCCCGCGGCGTCGGCGGAGTTCCTCGCGCAGCACCCGTGGGTCGATGCCCTCGTGCTGGGCGAGGGCGAGCGCGCGTTCGTCGATGTCGTCGCCGCGGTGCGCGACGGTGCCTCGCTCGCGTCCGTCCCGGGGGTGATCGGCCGCGAGGGAGCGGGCCCCGCGCGCCCGCGTCTCGCCGGTGATGCGTTCGCGGGCATCGGCTCGCCGTACCTCGATGGCACGTTCGAGGAGCTCGTCGCGCGGGCGGAGATCGGGCCGATCGGAGCGGCGGTCCTCGAGACGAACCGCGGCTGTCCGTTCGCGTGCACGTTCTGCGACTGGGGGCAGGCGACGCAGAGCAAGGTCAACGAGCTGCCGCTCGAGCGCGTCGAGCGCGAGCTGTCGTGGCTCGCCTCGCGCGGCGTCCCGTACCTCTACCTCGTCGACGCGAACTTCGGGATCCGCCGACGCGACGAGGATCTGACGCGGACGATCGGCGAGCTGGCGCGTGCGCACGCGGCGCCGCGCTTCGTGTTCTTTCACCTGACCAAGAACGCGACGACGAAGAACCTGCGCACGGTCGAGCTGCTCCAGGAGCACGGTGTCGCGACGCAGGTCGCGCTGTCGATGCAGGACTTCGACGCGGACGTCCTGCTCGCGATCAAGCGCGACAACATCCGGCCGAAAGACGCGCTCGATCTGCGCGAGCGCTGCCACGCGCAGGGCATCCCGACGCACAACGAGCTGATGCTCGGGCTGCCGGCGCAGACCGCTGCGTCGATCCGCCGGACGGTCTCGCAGGCGATCACGCCGTTTCCGAACGACTCGTTCTTTCTCTATCCGACGCGCGTGCTCGACAACGCGGAGCTCGCGGAGCCCGCGTATCGCGCGCGCTTTGGCATCGAGACGCGCGTCGTGCCGACGTACCCGCCGGATCCCGCCGACGATCCGTTCGTGCTCGAGCACGAGGAGCTGATCGTCGCCACGCGCGCGCTGCCGGTCGATGCCTGGCGCGACGCGCACGCGTTCGGGTTCTTGCTCGCGGCGCTGTGGAACCAGCGGGTGTTGCAGACGACGATCCATGTCGCCACGTTCGCGCTCGGCATCGAGCTGCCCCGCGTCATCGACGCGCTGCTCGCCGCGCCGACGCCGCGCCTGTGCGCGATTCGCGCCGAGCTGGCGCGCTACAGCGACGCGATCCTCGACGCGCGGGCGACCACCCTGGCCATCGAGGGGTGGGGCACGCGCCGCCGCGAGCCCATCGACGCGATCTGCGCGCGCATCCTCGACGAGCCCGATGCGTTCTACGCGGAGGTCGGCGACGTTGTCGCGTCGCTCGTGGAGGAAGCGAGCATCGGCGCGCCGAGCATCGACACACCGAGGATCGACGTGCCGCACATCCACGTGATCGATGCGATCGCGATGCTCCGCGATGCCGTGCGCTGGGATGCGCTGCAGATGCCGTTCGAGGGCACGCGCGAGACCGACTTCGCGTTCGACTGGCTGGCCTATGTCGCGGCGATGGGCGCGCGTCCGATGCCCGCGCGTGCGGCGCTCCGCGTGCGTACGACCTCGTGGCCCGCGTCGACGGTGCGCGATGGTCAGCTCGATGCCTTCCTGGGCCTCGGCTGGGCCAAGCTCGCGCGCGGTACGATCGAGCGGGCGTGATGGCCGTCGGGGGCGCGACTCGCGTCCCCTTCCACTTCCTACGTATCGCAAATGACGGGGCTTGCCGCAAGCCCCCCATCGTGGTCCAGGGTCGTCAGCCTCATCAATCCATGAAGGGGGCTGCATGACGACCTACGTACTTGGCCTGCACGAGATCGACCGATCGATGGTGCCGCTCGCCGGAGGGAAGGGCGCGAACCTGGGCGAGCTCGCGCGCATCGAGGGAATCCGCGTCCCCGACGGCTTCTGCGTCACCACCGACGCGTTCGACGAGGTCCTCCGAGGTCAGCGCGGGACCGATGGGTTGATCGACGGGTCGATCGATCGACTGATCGACGAGCTCTCGGGCTTCGACGCGGCGTCGCGGGCGGTGCTCGGCGAGACGAGCGCGCGGCTGCGCGACGCGATCGAGCGCGCGCCCGTGCCGGATGACGTGATCGCGCAGGTCGCCGCGGCGCTCGCCGCGCTCGGCGAGGGGACGCCGGTCGCGGTGCGGTCCAGCGCGACGGCAGAGGATCTCCCGACGGCGTCGTTCGCAGGTCAGCAGGACACGTACTTGAACATCCTCGGCGCGGATGAGGTGCTGCGCCACGTCCGGCGCTGCTGGGCGTCGCTGTTCACGGAGCGCGCGGTGACGTATCGCGCGCAGAACGGCTTCGACCACCGCAAGGCGCGGCTCGCCGTGGTCGTACAGCGGATGGTGTTTCCCCAGGTCGCCGGCATCCTGTTCACGGCGGATCCGATCACGTCGAACCGCAAGGTGTCGTCGATCGACGCGAGCTTCGGGCTGGGCGAGGCGCTGGTCTCGGGGCTGGTCAACGCCGACAACTATCGCGTTCGCGATGGAGCGATCGTCGAGCGCACGATCGCGACGAAGAAGCTCGCGATCTCGCCGCACGAGGGCGGCGGCACGAAGCGGCGCGAGATCGAGAAGGGACTCCAGACGCGGCAGGCGCTCACCGACGAGCACATCGTCGCGCTCGAGCGGATCGGTCGCAGGATCGAGGAGCACTTCGGGCAGCCGCAGGACATCGAGTGGTGCTGCGTCGACGGCGTGTTCTCGATCGTGCAGAGTCGTCCGATCACGACGCTGTATCCGCTCCCCGAGCAGACCGGCGACGCGCCGCACGTCTACATCTCGGTCGGCCACCAGCAGATGATGACCGACGCGATGAAGCCGCTCGGGATCTCGGTGTGGCTGCTCACGACCCCCGCGCCGATGCGCGTCGCGGGTGGTCGCTTGTTCGTCGATGTCGCGCCGATGCTCGCGTCGCCCGCCGCCAAGCGCGTGATCGATACGCTCGGGCAGGATCCGCTGATCAAGGCGGCGCTCGCGACGGTGATGGAGCGCAGGTTCGTCCCGATGGCGCCGCCCGCCGCGGCCCCGCCGAAGACGAACGCCGCGTGGTTCGGCGAGCCGCCGCCGATGGAGAACGACCCGGCGATCGTGCCGCGGCTCGTCGAGCGCAAGCAGGCGTCGATCGAGGCGATGAAGCGCGCGATCGCGACGAAGTCGGGGCCGGAGCTGTTCGACTTCATCCTCGCGGACATCGAGGAGATGAAGCGGCTCAACGCCGAGCCCGAGAGCGCGACCGTGATCCGCATCGCGATGATCGCGCACGACTGGCTGAACGAGAACATCAAGCAGTGGCTCGGCGAGACCAACGTCGCCGACACGCTGACGCAGTCGGTTCCGAACAACGTGACGTCGGAGATGGGGCTCGCGCTGCTCGATGTCGCCGATGCGATCCGCCCGCATCCGCAGGTCATCGAGTACTTGAAGACGGCGGACGACGCGACGTTCTTCGACGGCCTCGCTCGCGTCGAGGGCGGCGCGCAGGCTCGCGACGCGATCGCCGCGTACCTCGACAAGTACGGCATGCGCGCGAGCGGCGAGATCGACGTCACGCGCCCGCGCTGGGCCGAGGCGCCGACGATGCTCGTGCCGCTGCTCCTCGGTAACGTGAAGGCGTTCGAGCCCGGCGAGAGCCGCCGCAAGTTCGAGCGCGGCGCTCGCGAAGCGCGCGAGAAGGAGCAGCAGCTCCTCGAGCGGTTGCGCCAGCTGCCCGACGGCGCGCAGAAGGCCGAGGAGACCGAGAAGATGATCGGGCTGCTCCGCACCTATATCGGGCACCGCGAGTACCCGAAGTACAGCATGGTGCAGCGCTGGTTCGCGTATCGGCTCGCGCTACTCCGCGAAGCCGCGCAGCTCGTGCGCGACCGCGTGATCCGCACCGTCGAGGATATCTACTTCCTGACGTTCGCCGAGCTCCAGGAGGTCGTGCGCACGCGGACACTCGACCTCGCGATCGTCGACGCGCGACGCGAGGCGCACGCACACCACGAGAAGCTCGCGCCGCCGCGCGTGATGACCTCGGAGGGCGAGATCCTGACGGGCGCGTACAAGCGCGAGGACCTCCCGGCGGGCGCGCTCGTCGGCATCCCGGTGTCGACGGGCGTGATCGAGGGGCGCGCGCGCGTGATCGCTCGCATGGAGGACGCCGCTCTCGAGGACGGCGACATCCTCGTGACCGCGTTCACCGATCCGAGCTGGACCCCGCTGTTCGTGTCGATCAAGGGCCTCGTCACCGAGGTCGGGAGCCTGATGACCCACGGCGCGGTCATCGCGCGCGAGTACGGCTTGCCCGCGGTGGTCAGCGTCGAGAACGCGACCCGGCGCATCCGCGACGGCCAGCGCATTCGCGTCAACGGCACGGACGGCTACGTCGAGCTCCTGCCGAGCTAGCGCGTCCCTCGGCGCGGCGAAGCTCTCCGATGACGATCGAGCGCGTCCCTCGGCGCGGCGAAGCTCTCCGACGACGATCGAGCGCGTGGAGCGCCTGACTCTCTCGTCGTCGAGAGCTTCGC
The DNA here is from genome assembly GCA_964617845.1 of uncultured Kofleriaceae bacterium. Classification (GTDB taxonomy): domain Bacteria; phylum Myxococcota_A; class Polyangia; order Haliangiales; family Haliangiaceae; genus JABFXX01. The sequence goes on from CAZUAR010000024.1 coordinate 117,079, forward strand.
CGGCCGGCTAATACTGGCGGTCCTGCGGACCCGGGTTGAACTTCGCGCGGAACCACGAGCCGATCGCCGCGGGCAGCTTCGGCAGCGCGCCCACGTGCGCCGCGAATCCGCTCGCGCCGCCGGCCTTCGCGTCGCGAACCGCGCGGTCGTGCGCGTACGCTTCGGGCGTGTAGTAGTTGCCGAGCCACTGCATGCCCGTGCCCGGGCCGACGCGACCGAGCGCGTTGTTGTTCGGGTCGTACGCCGGAGCGTTCTGACCACCGGTGACTGCGAGCAATGCGTCGTGAGAAATGATGTCGAACATACGAGTCCCTCTCTCGTCGTCGATGCGAGGGCCGCGCATGGTGACGGAAACCATCGACTGCATCGTGCGTGCCCTGCAATTTCGACCAGTGGCTAGAGGGTTAGCCACCACCTCGTGTCGACCGGGGGCAGCACTTCGTCGACTTCGGGATACGGCTCGCGGTAAAGGAACGAACCATGCGCAAGGCTTCATGTATGTGCGGTGCGGTGCGCATCGAAGTGACCGGCGACATCAAGCCTCCGGACGCCTGCCACTGCGTGCAGTGCCGCAAGTTCACCGGGCACTACGGCGTCGGCGCCGACATCAAGCGCGCGAACTGCACGATCATCGGCGAGGACAACGTCACCTGGTACCAGTCGTCCCACAAGGTCCGCCGCGGGTTCTGCAAGACCTGCGGCTGCTCGCTGTTCTTCGACCCGCTCGACCGCACGAAGCACGACTGGATCGGCGTGCACCTCGGGGCGTTCGATGACCCGACCGACACACATATCGAGATCCATATCTACGTGGCCGAGAAGGGCGACTACTACGAGCTCGCCGACGGCCTCCCGCAGGAGGCCACGATCCCCGCGCACGCGAAGCCGCCACCGGCATGAAGCGCGGGTCGCGTATCGTGAAGAGCGTGCGGACGCAGGCGTTCTCGATCGCGCCCCAGGACGGGGCGGCCCGGCGCGAGCAGGCGCTGCGCGAGGGCTATCTGTACCTGCCGCGCTTCTTCGCGGCCGATGCGCTGGCCGCGTTGCGCGCGCACGTCGACGCCGCGCTGACGTCACGCGAGTGGATCGCGCGCGGCGATGCGCCGCTCGTTGGGGCGACGTCACCCGCGCTCGGGCTCGGACGCTGGGACGACACGCGCTGGTTCGGCTTCCTCGGCGAGGTGTTGCCGAGCGAGGCGTACCGCGCGATCGCGGAGGCGCCGGCGCTCGTCGACGTGTTGCGCGACGTGATGGGCGCGGAGCCGGAGCTGCACGTCGGCGACGTGTGTCGCCTGGTGTCGCCGGGCGATCCGCTCCTGACCACGCCGCCACATCAGGATGCGGCGTACCTGAAGGACGCGGAGCGCGTGTGGACCGCGTGGCTCGCGCTCGTCCCGTGTCCGCGCGAGCTCGGGCCCATCGCGGTGTGGCCGGGGTCGAACCACGGTGGACTGCGCCCGCACGCGCCGGTCGAGGTGGGCGGGGGCGTGGTCGGCACGACGGTGCCCGAGGACGTCGTCTGGGCGACGGGTGACCTCGCGCTCGGTGACGTCGTGCTGTTCTCCGCGATGACCGTGCATCGCGCGCTCGACAACGTGACGGCAGATCGGCTGCGGGTGTCCGTGGATTATCGATACCGGCCGCGCACATCCGCGGCGTGATCGCGACGCGCACCTACGAGTGAGCCGATCGGCGTGGTCGGTCGTATGGAGGCCGTGGGGACAAACAACGTACGAAGCCAACGTGGTTTCGCGGGTCCGCTTGCGGGATTCGCGGTCTGCTTCGTCGTCGCGTCCGCGTCGCCGGCCCATGCTGGTGACTGCGCGCCGCCGACGCCGGAGTGTCATCTCGCCAACGGGCGAAAGCTTCTGGCGAGCGATCCGAAGCGCGCCGCGCAGGAGCTGCTCGCGAGCTATCGCCTCGACGAGCGCACCGAGACGCTGACGCTGTACGCGCAGGCACTGGCGGCCGACAAGCAGTACGCGCTGTCGCTCGAGACGTGGCAGCGCATCATCGTGTTCCGCGAGAGCGAGCTCGAAGCGGCCAAGGAAGGCATGCGGCGGCGCAAGACCGCGGCGGCTGCGAAGGCGCAGAAGGCCCGCGCGCAGGAGGCGAGCGAGGCGGCGGCGGCGGAGATCATGAAGCTGTGGGCGAGCGTCGCGCGCGTGCGCGTCAACACCGGCGCCGAGCAGGTCGTGGTCACGCGCGGCGGCGTGGAGGTGGATGCGAGCAAGGAGATCCTGATCAACGCCGGCGGCGACGAGCTGGTGTTCACGCGACGCGACGGATCGACGTCGAAGGCGAAGGTCCAGCTCGCGGCGGGGCAGAGCACCACCATCGGCGTGCCGCCCGCCGAGATCGCGATGAAGGCGAAGCTGCCCGCACGCGAGAAGGTCTCGACCGGCACGCCGAAGACGCGCGAGATGCCGGCGAAGAAGGAGCCCGCGGTCCCCTCGCCGCGCGAGGCGGTCGAGCCCGCGCCGTCGGTGGTCGAGACGCGGACGTCGATGGACATCGACGCGCAGCCGCGCTCGCGCACGATGTCGCGCGTCGGCATCGGCCTCGGTGTCGCGGGCGTCGTCGGGCTGGGCGTGGCCGCGACGCTCGGCGTGATCGCGAGCCGCGACTTCGACAAGGCGCAGGAGCTCGGCTGCGACGCGGACGGCCAGTGCCCGATCGGCCCCGCGAGCGACATGGCGCAGCAATCGAACGACCGCGCCCGCGCCGCGCAGATCACCGCGATCGGCGGCGGCGCGTTGCTCGCGACCGGCGCGACGCTGTGGCTCCTCGGACGCAGGCCCGCGACGCAGGAGCGCATGACCGTCAGCGTGAACCCCACCTCGATCACCGTCGGATGGAGCCTCCAATGAACGCGAAGATGTTCCTCGCGGGCCTCGTGCTCGCCGGTTGCACGCACGACATCGAGACCTACAAGCCGCTCGACGTGCAGAAGGCGCGCGACCTCGACATCCTGTTCGTCATCGACGACTCGACCGATCGCGCCACGTACGACGTGATGGCGCAGCAGATCGACGTGCTGCAGTCGCAGCTGTCGAGCGTCGACGGCCAGCTGCCGAGCCTGCACGTCGGCGTGGTCACCACGGACCTCGGCACGAGCTCGACCGACGACGACGCACCGCTGCGCCCGACGGTGATGGGCTGCCTCGGCTACGGCAAGGAAGCGAAGCTCCAGAAGTTCGCGTCGACGATCACCGACCCGTACCTCTCGGTGGATCGCACGGGCGCGAAGAACTTCACGGGCGACCTCGCCGCCGAGCTCGCGAAGCTCACGAACCCGGACATGCCGCCCGCGGGCTGCGAGATCGAGCAGCCGTTCGAGGCGATGCGCCGCGCGCTCGATCCCGCGACGAGCCCGGGCTTCTTGCGCGACGGTGCGCTGCTAAGCGTCGTGTTCCTCACCAACGAGGACGATTGCTCGCTCAAGACCGGCGCGCTGCTCGAACCGCTCGATGCGTCGCTCGGACCGCTGGCGTCGTTCCGTTGCACGCGCGAGGGCGTGATCTGCGATCCCGATGATCCCGCGCGACCCGGTCGCCACGACAACTGCCGCCCGCGCGAGGACTCGCAGTTCGTCGCGCCGGTCGGCCCGTACATCGACTTCCTCGCGGGGCTCAAGGCGGATCGCCGCGACGTCTCCGTGTCGGCGGTCGGCGGCTCGCGCACCGACTTCATCGTGCGCGACTTCGGCCAGCCGCTCTTGAACCCGAGCTGCTCGGGCCCCGGTGGCCTCGCGTACCCGGCGGTGCGCATCGGCGCGGTCGTCGACGCGTTCGGCGGCACGCTCGTCGATAGCTGCACGCAGGCGGACGCGTACCAGCAGATCGCGACGCCGGTCGTGAATCGCCAGCGGTCGTGCTTCCCGTCGCTCGCGATGTCCGAGATGAACGACTGCTCGGTGACCGAGATCGCCGGCGATACCGAGACCGACCTCGAGCGATGCCCGAACGATGACGTCGGTGACGTCGGCGCGGGGCCGTGCTGGTACGCGTACACCGACGCGGCCGCGTGCCCGTCGGGCGCGAACATCGGCATCGCGATCCGGCGCGGGAGCGCGGCGGCACCAGCGGACGGACGGATCGAAGCGCGCTGCTTTGTCCGCTAGTTACGCGCCCGCGGATCTCGTCCGATCCGCCCCATTTCCACACTCGTAGTACCTGCCACGGGAGGCATCGTGAAGAAGCTCGCAGCACTGGCCTGTGTCCTGTTTGCATGTGGCGGCTCGTCGAAGCCGCAGACGACGACCGCGAAGAACCAGAACACCGAGGCATCGGCCGACGCGGCGTCCGGTGACGCCGGCGCGAACGACGCACCAGCCGACGCTGCATCGCTGTACGTGCGGCTCGGGAAGAAGGAGGCGATCACCGCGGTCGTCCACGAGTTCATCGGACGCGTCGCGGCGGATGCGCGCATCAAGCATCGCTTCTTCAACACGGACATCCCGAAGCTCGAGCGCCTCCTCGTCGAGCTCGTGTGCATGGCGACCGGCGGTCCGTGCAAGTACTCGGGCCTCGACATGGAGACCTCGCACGCGGGCATGGAGGTCGTCGAGGAAGAGTTCACCGCGCTCGTCGAGGATCTCGCGGGTGCGCTCGACAAGTTCGAGGTGCCGGCGAAGGAGAAGGGCGAGCTGCTCGGTGCACTCGGTCCGATGGCGCCGCAGATCGTGACGCCCAAGGATCGCTTGAAGCCCGTGCCCGACGCGTTGATCGCGAAGGCGACCACCGTCGCGGTCAAGCTCTCGGGCGAGGCTGCCGACGTGATGCAGGCGGCGATCATCGCGGCCAAGCGCGGCCAGCGAAACTACGCCGACCAGCTGTTCTCGCGTGTCGAGCAGCTCGCGGGCGCGAAGATCGTGGCCGCCGCCGCGCCGACGTTCCGCGATGGCGCGCCGCCGCGCATCGACACGCCGCTCAAGAAGATGAAGGACACGGGCCCGCAGGCGAAGCTCGTCGGTAACTCCGACGAGGACGACAAGGGACCGAAGCTGCCCGGCTCGCTGTCCGGCTACATCACGATCGACGGCAAGCCGCTCGACGGCCTCGGCATGGTGATGCTGTGGCCCGAGAAGGGCAAGGTGAAGCGCCGCACGCCCAAGCAGCGCATCGTCGAGCAGCGCGACAAGACGTTCTTGCCGCACGTTCTCGCGGTGCCGCCCGGCTCGACGGTCGCGTTCCCGAACTTCGACGGCGTGTTCCACAACGTGTTCTCGATCTCCGCGCCGAAGAAGTTCGACATCGGCCTCTACAAGGACGGCGACACGCGCGAGGTGAAGTTCGAGAAGCCCGGTATCGTGCGCCTCGGCTGCAACATCCACGCGAAGATGGCCTCGTACATCGTCGTCGTCGATGCGCCGCACTACATCGTCACGGAGGGCGCGAAGGAGTTCACGTTCCGCAGTCTCGCCCCGGGCAAGTACAAGGTGCGCGCGTGGAGCGAGAAGAGCCTCGCGCCCGTCGAGAGCGAGATCGTGATCAAGGCCGGCGTGAACAACCACACGTTCGACGTGAAGGGCGACGCGGAGGCGGGGCCGAGCGAGGACAAGTTCGGGATGACTCGCCAGCCGTTCACCGCGAAGAGGTGAGTGGGCTCGTCGATGGCTGGCTGCAGTAAGGGTGCCCGCTGTTACCAAACACCCTCGATGAAACCGATGTGTACCTTCGATCGTCTACCGCGGCGTCGATGTGCGACGAGGTCGGGATGATTCGTTCACGAGTGTATCGATCGTTAGTCGCGCTCACGTTTCGGCGATAGCGTCGCTTCGCATACGGGAACGACAAGACCTGCGCAGATGCTCCTCATTGCGAGATCGCGCGTGTTTGTTCGATGGTGCTGCGCATGCAGCCATTCGTACGAACGCGCGCGTTGTTTCTCGGAGCACTGCTCGTAGGCGGATGCGTCACCGACGACCGCCTCGGCGAAACGGAGCAAGAGGTCTCGTCGCTCGATCGCGGCCGAGACATCTGGTTCAACAACACCTACGGCGGCGAGAAATTCTTCACGTTCCTCGCGAACCATCCTGATCCCGCGAAGCGGATCACGATCGGCTTCAAGAACGTCGTCGAGACACCGCGCAACGTGCGCTTCGATACATGGGGCGTGATCAACGACCCGGACTGCACCGCGAACCCGGCGGGCGGCGCGGACATCTGCCCCGATCCGTCCGCGACCGGCGTCGTCGGCATTCGCAAGGCTCCCGGCCCGGGCGGGACCACGATGTACGGCTCGTCGTGCGCCGGCTGCCACGCGGGCTTCGATCCGCTGAACCCACCATCGGATCCGAACGAGCCGACGTGGGACAACATCCACGCGACGATCGGAAACCAGTACGCGAAGTTCGGAAAGATGTTCGCCGCGAACCTCGCGCCGACCGATCCGCGCGGGCTGTTGTTCGCGAGCTGGGCCGACGGCACCGTCGACACGCAGCTGTTGTTCAGCGACAACATCCACAACCCGGGCGTCGTCACGGCGTTCTGGGAGTGGGGCAAGCGCCCGAAGTTCGATGTCGGCCGCGAGGAGGATCAGCTCCGCAACGGTCAGGGCGGCGAGGATGACCTCGGCCCCGATATCGCCGCGCTTCGCGTCTACACGAACATCGGCGTGTGCTTCCAGCAGTGCACGGCGCCCGCGGTCGCGACGAACACGCCGATCAACCTCGCCGCGTGCCGCGCGAGCTGCCCCGAGCTGCCGCCGCAGCAGGACCTGAACGACCTCGGCGCGTTCCTCGGCAGCTTCAAGGCGCCGCAGTTCCCCGGCAAGCCGGTCGCGGTGCTCGGAGCGCTCGGAAAGCACGTGTTCGACAAGAACTGCCGCAGCTGCCACGAGACGCGCGAGGCGAAGCAGCACGTGCTGTCGAACGACGAGGTCAACCCGCTCGTGGACGACCCGGCGAACAACACGAACATCTGCCGCGCGAAGTCCTCGATGTGGGAGCGCGGCAAGCTGTGGGCCGATTTCTCGTCGGAGATCTACAAGCAGCGCGTCGAGGCGGGCAACCGCGGCTACCGCACCATGCCGCTCGGTGGCATCTGGTCGACCTCGCCGTTCACGCACAACCAGGGCATCGGCGTCGTGGCGCCTGCGAACGCATCGCCGGCGCAGCGCGCGGTCGCGTACTGGAGATCGATGGACGAGCTGCTCAAGCCGTCGCGCGAGCCGAAGACCAATCGCATCCCGGTCGCGCTCGGTCCGTTCCCGGCGGGGACGCCGACGACGCTCGTGTTCAGCCGCGATCCGACGACGGGCGCCGTGCTGTGCGACGACGTCGTCGAGAACCACGGCCACCACTACGGCTCGCAGCTCGATCCGTTCTCGAAGTTCCTGCTGACGTACTGGCTGCAGTACCAGTAAGCGCTACGAGAGGCTCGCCCACGCGTTCTCGCGACGCGTGGCGCGAGCGGCCTGGGCGACGTTCAAGAGGCCGCGGTCGCGCTTCCAGCGCGCGTGCTCGTCGTCGCTGATCGGAGCCCACGCACGCTCGTTCGCGGCGACCAGCTCGTGCACCTGCGCGATGCAGCCCGCGAGCGCGAAGTGCGTCATCTGTGACTTCGGATCGGCGAGCGCGACCGCGCGAACCGCGAGCGCCGCCGCGACGAGCTGCTCGACGAGCTCGCGCGGGAACGCGTGACGGCGCGCGACGCCGACGAGGTAGCCGAGCAGCGCGGCGTGCACGTGCGCATCCTCGATGGTGCGGAACGGCTTCACGTAGTCGCTGTAGCCATCGCCGGGCAGGACGTCGCTCGCCTGCACGACGACGCCGTCGAGCGTGACCTCCGCGTGCGGGATCTCGGCCACGAACGGCGCGCTGCTCGGCACGAGCGTCACGCCGGGCGCGTTCGCGGCGACGCGGACGAGCGCGATCCGGTTGCGGCCCTCGGCGTCGAGACCGGTCGTGGCCGCTACCAGCAGGTGCGTCGCGAGCGGCGCGGCGGTCGCCCACTTCTTCGTGCCGGCGAGCACGAAGTGGTCTTTGGCGGGGAGGAGCGTCGTCGCGATGTGCTTGGGCGCGTTGCCCTTCGCCTCGGTCACGCACAGCGCGCCGATGCCGCCGTGCTCGGGGACGAGCGTCTGCAGCGCGGCCTGATAGCCACCCGCGAAGGCGTAGCCGAGCCGATCGGCCCACGCGCCGCCGACGATCGCGCGGTCGACGGGCGTGTCGAACGGCGCGCGGATCGCGGTCGTCGCGGCCCACCACGCGGCGAGCGAGTCGGCGGAGGGCGGCTTGGCATCGAGCACGCAGCGGAGCAGGTCGTCCACGCGCCGGTTATCGCATGCGGCGGAGCGGGGGAGGCGGCGGTAGCGACACCACGGCGAGCGCTTTCTCGACGTCCATGATGCCGAGCGCCGCCGCGGCGGAGGCGCGATCGGTGCCGATCATCTCGAGCACCATCAGCGCGTGGCGCGCGCTCGTGAAGCGCTGCTCGCGATCGCGCGCGACGAGCTTGCGGCAGAAGCGCTCGAGCAGCGGATCGACGAGCAGGCCGGGCACGCGATCGGCGATCGGCGGCACGTCCCGCTTGAGCTTCGCGGTCAGGACGTCGAGCGCCTTGCCCTCGTACGCGCACACGCCCGCGAGCATCTCGTAGACGATCATCCCGAGCGAGTACAGGTCGGCTCGATGGTCGACCTGCTCGCCGCGCGCCTGCTCCGGTGCCATGTACGTCGGTGTCCCGACGACGAGCCCCGCCTCGGTGATGCGCTCGATCGAGTCCTCGCTGCCGAACTTCGCGATCGCGATGCCGAAGTCGATGATGCGCGCGTGGTCGCGTCCGTTGCGCCACTCGACGAGGATGTTGTCGGGCTTGAGGTCGCGATGCACGAGGCCCATCGCGTGCGCGTGCTCGAGGCCGCGCAGCAGCTGCCCGACGAGGATCGTCACGCGTTCGGGCGGCAGCGGCATCGTCATGATGCGCGACAGCGGCTCGCCCTCGACGAGATCGAGCGCCATCGCGTAGCGCCCCTCGCTCTCGACCAGCTCGACGACCCCACCGACGTGCGGGTGTCCGAGCCGCGACGCGATGCGTGCCTCGCGCTGGAACCGCGCGACCGTCGTCGGCTCCTCGAGGAGCTGCGGCCGCATCACCTTGAGGGCGACGACGCGGTTCGTGTCGATGTGCGAGGCGCGGTACACGACACCCATCGCGCCGCCGCCGAGCTCCTCGTGGACGAGGTACGGCCCGACCGCGGTGCCGACGAGCGCGAGGTCCTTCTTGCGGACATCCTCGCTGCGCTTCTTGCCGACGCCGAGCTGCGTTCGCTTCGCATCGACCAACGTGTCCCGATCCGGGTCATCGTCGTTCGGGCGGCGCGTCACACTCCGACGATAGCGCGGCTCAGTAGGAAAGCGCGACCGGCCGCACCGGATCGCTGCCGGACATTCCGCCCCAGCACGACACCTCGTTCTTGCTGGTCACGCCACACATGCCGGCGATCCCGCCACCCACATCGACCAGGTCAGACACACCTTGCTTCTCGAACGGCGTGCTGCCGGTCGCGCACATCAGGTTTCCCGCCGTGGTCAGCGCGCACACGCCCGCGCGCGTGCGAACGAGCTTCTCGATCGGCTCGGGCACCACCATATCGCTGGCCTTCCGGTCGCCGGCCTTCGTGCACACGACGCGGTCATCGCCGATCCACGCACACGGCTGGAACGCATGGAGGACCTGCTTCGCCTTCGCGATGCCCTTGACCACCGCAGCGCGGGGAGGGACCCGCGGATCGATGCGGCCCTGCACACCGGACTTGCAGTCGTTGCCGCAGTGCTCCCAGCACGAGACGTTGCCGTCCTTGGTCACGGCGCAACCGTCGAACGGCCCGATGTCGATCGAGACCGCGTCCGCGAGCCCCGCGATCTCCGTCGAGGATGTCGCGCCGCTGCACGGCTCGTACGATGCCTCCTCGCGTGGCCAGCACCGCACCGTTCCGTCGCCGAGGAGCGCGCACGCTGTTGCCTGGCCGACGCTGATCTCGACGGCGCCGCTCACGCCGCACACCTCGCGCACCTCGAGCGCCGCCGTGTTGTTCCACGCGTCGAGGCACCACGCCTTGCCGTCCTTGCGGACGCCGCAGGCGCCGAAGTTGTTCGCGGCGCTGATCGCGATCGAGCCGTTCGCCTTGGAGATGGGGACCGCCTCCGTGCTTCCGAGGTCCCAGCAGCGAACGCTGCCGTCCTCGTGCAGCGTGCAGTTCGGTGGCCCCGCGACGACGCGGGTCACCCTTGGCACTGTCCCCGACGGCACGCCGAGGTTGTCGGGCAGCTTCTCGTCGGCAAGCCAGCTCGTGATCGCCTCGCCGAGCTCCTGGCCGAGCTGTCCGGTGCTCGCGTTCGAGTAGGTCACGTGCACCGTCAGCGTGCCTGCGAGCCTGGAGAGCTGGGGCGGATGCGCGAACAGCGCGTTGACCGAGAGCGTCGCGTCGAGCGTTCCGCTACCGGCGGGCTCGGCCGGCGCGAGCTTCACGTCGACCGCGATCGCACCGCGCCTGGCGATCGGGTCCGCCTCGAGCGTCCGCTTGATCGCATCGGCGATCGCTCCGCTCGCGCCGGTGATGGACAGCGAGGGCTTCGCGTCGCCGATCGAGCCCATGATCTCGCTCGGCACGCCGGTCGTCTTCTTCGATTCGCGCTTCACGTCGCGCTTGATCTCGAACGCGCCCTTGTCCTTGCACGCGGTCAGTCCCGCGAGAGCGAGCGCCGCGATCACCGCCCATCGGGTTCTCATGCCTGGATGGTACGCGAACCCTGCGCGGTCGTTTCGGTCAGGTCTTCTTGCCGACGGCCACACCCGCGGGCCGCAGCGTGTCGTCGCCGATCGTGTAGCCCTCGCGCATCACGTCGATCACGCGGCCGTCCTGCGAGACGTCGCTCACGGGGACGAGCGCGATGGCGTCGTGGCGGCGCGGATCGAACGGCTCGCCGATCGCCGGCATGTGCTCCACGCCGAACTGCTTCATCTGCGACAGGAACGTGCGGCGCACGAGCTCGAGCCCGACCACCACGTCGGCGGACTCGACGTGCTTCTTCGCGGCGGCGATGCCGCGGTCGAGATCGTCGAGCACCGGCAGGAAGCTCTCGAGGAGCTTGCGCGTCCGCTGCTCGAGCTCCTTCGCCGACGCGCTCGCGATGCGCCTGGTCGCGGCCTCGATCTCCGCGTGCGCCTGATCCGCGCGCGTGTTCGCCTTCTGGAGCTCCGCTTCCTTCTTCGCGACGAGCGCGTTCATCGCCTCGATCTCGGACTCGAGCGTCGCGATGTAGTCATCGTGCTTCGCACTCGGGCTCGCGTCGGACCGGGCGAGGAGCTCGTCGAGCTCCTTGGCGGCGGCGACTGCGTCGAAGTCGGACTCGGGCTCGGGTGGGGTGCTCATCGCGTCCCGCAAATCTACGGCACCGAGGACCGTCCGACGAGCGATCCGCGATCGATACGCGCTCAGTCGCTGCTGCTGCCGTCCCACCCGGGAATCGACGCGGCCTCCTTCAGCCACGCCACGAGCTGCGTCTCGTTCGCGAACCTGCCGCCGGCGAGTTCGCCCTCGCGGATGTCGACCCAGCGCGTCTTTCCGCTCTTGGGCGTTCCACCCGGCGGCATGGGCGAGAGCTCGATGCCCTTGAAGAACGTCACGCGGACCCACTTGTCGAACGCGTGCATCGACACGAACCAGCTCCGCTCGCCGATGCCGTAGAACGGCGAGTTCCACTTCACGGCCTTCGTCGCGACCGGCACCGTCTTCATCACGAGCGCGTCGAGCGCCTTCGCGATGCCGTGCTTCCACCCGGGCATCGCCTTGATGTAGGCCTGCACGGGCGCATCGCCGTCGCCTTTGGGGATCTGCGGGTTGCCGCCCGATAGCAGGACGACGCCGTCCTTGTTTGGCCGGAGCTTCCCCTTGGGCATGCCCTTCTTCGCCGTCGCGACGGGCTTCGTCTTCGCGACGGGCTTCGCCTTCGCGACGGGCTTCGCTTTCTTCTTCGCGCGGGCCATCAGTACTTCAGCTGGACGAGCTGCACGAGGTTGCCGCAGGTGTCGTTCACCATCGCGATCCTCGACGCGGTGACATCGGTCGGTGGCATCGCGAGCTCGCCGCCCTTGGCCTTGATGCGCTCGACATCGGCGTCGACGTTGTCCGTGTTGAAGATCGCCGCGGGCTGGTTCTGGCCGAACAGCGCCTGCTGGAACGTCTTCGCGGCGGGGTTGTCGTTCTTCGCGAGCTGGAGCTGCGTGCCGTCGGGCTCCTCGGCGGAGGCGACCGTCAACCAGCGATACGGCCCCTGGCTGAAGTCCGCCTTCTTCACGAAGCCGAGCACCTCCGTGTAGAAGCGCAGCGCGCGGTCCTGGTCGTCGACGTAGATGGTCGTGAGCTTGATCTTCATATGTACTCCTGTGACGGATCGCGATCGGCGAATGTGACCGACCGCGATCGATTCATGGAAGGTCCTGGATGACGAGCTCGGCGAGTGCCTCCGGCTCGGTGATGATCTCCGTGTTCTGGATCGTGGTGCCCGCGAAGCCGAACACCAGCACGCGCGCGACCTTGCCGCCCGGCGGGACGAGTGCGAGTGCGACGCGGCCGTCCACGAGCATCGGGCGCATGTGCTGCGCGGCTGCCTTGTACACGACCGCACCGCGCGCCCACTCGCGCGCGTCGCCGACCGGCATGGCCTCGCCGCCGTCCATGCGCACGCTCGCCTGCGGATCGAGCAGCGCGACGAGCCCGTCGATGTCGCCGGCGCGAAACGCTGCGATGTAGCGCTCGACGATGGCGCGCTGGGTCGCGAGATCGACCTCGGGCGCCTGCGCGCCCTGCACGCGACGTCGCGCGCGGCTCGCGAGCTGGCGCGATGCGGCGACCGACTTGCCGACGATCGGCGCGATCTCCTCGAACGACATCGAGAACAGATCGTGGAGCACGAACGCGATGCGCTCGGGCGGGGCGAGCTTGTCGAGGACGATCAGCAGCGCCTGGCCGACCGACTCCGCGAGCTCGCGATCGTCGGGCTGCGCGAGGTCGGGGGCGTGCTCGAGCGAGTCCTCGCGACGCGACGCCCGCGAGCGCAGCATGTCGAGGCACACGCGCGCGACGACCGTGGTCAGCCACCCGCGCAGGTTCTGGATGTCGCTCGTGTCCGCGCGCGTGACCTTGAGCCACGCATCCTGCACCGCATCGTCCGCTTCGCTTCGCGTGCCGAGCATGCGAAACGCGACGGAGCGCAGGTGGCTGCGGTGCTGCTCGAAGTCGGCGGCGAGCTCGGACACGGCGCGCAGCGTATAACGAGCGGGCCACAGCGCGACAAGCCCGGTGCCGAGATCGATCGCGAGTCGCGCGACCATGGTCAGCGCTTCAGCTCGGTGAGCTGGATGAGGTTGCCGACACCATCCTCGAGCATCGCGATCGTCGACATCGTCACGTCGGTCGGCGGCATCGAGAACGTGCCGCCCTTGGCCTTGATGCGCTCGTACTCCGCCCCGATGTCGCTCGTATAGAACATCACCGCGGGCTGATTCTGTGCGCGCTGCGCCTCCTGGTACGCCTTCGCCGCGGGCGTGCCGTCGAGCGCGAGCTGTAGCTCGTTCGCGCCATCGGTGACGGTGAGCCAGCGATAGCCGCTGTTGGAGAAGTCGTCCTTCTTCGCGAAGCCGAGCACGTCCGTGTAGAAGGCGAGGGCCTTGTCTTGATCGTCGACGTAGACCGTGACGAGCTTGATCTGCAGGCCGGTGCGGGGCGCGCTCGCCGCGGGTGGCTGCGGCGCGGCCGCGTGCTTCTCGCCCGCGCAGGCGCCGAGCGCGCCGAGCGCAAACGACAGGACGAGGATGTTCGAGAGATAGGTTCGCATGGGTACTCCGGGTTGCTCCGTCGGGTTCGATCCGGTGACGGATCGCAATCGCCGAATGTGACGACCTCGCGGAAGAATCTTGGAAGCCCGCACGCACCCTGGGGTTTGGGGCGCGGCCGACGATTCGCGGAACGCGCAGGTGCGTGCTCGATCGGTCCCGACCGCGACCGCCGCCGGCTCGTCGATTGGCCACGGGGCGGTCACTCGTGTTGCCGCGATCCCATCGCGCAGGCGCGCACGTCGCCGACGTGATCACGCGGAGTTCGCGCGCACGCGCGCCGCGAGTTGTTCACCGCGGGATGCAACCGTTGCCGACCGCGGTCGACGAGATCATCGCTCGGATCGCTGGCCCGCTCGCTGCACTCGATCGAGTCACGCGGCAGTCGAGCCGCCACAGCAAAGAAAGCCATCGATCATGTCCAACACGAAGTTCGAGATCATTTCCGACGAAGACCTCCTGCGTCCCTCCGGTGGTGTGCGCATCGACATGTCGCAGCTGTCCGCGTCCGAGCGCTTCATCATCTCGCACGAGTCCGGCGGCGAGACGACGGCGAAGAACCCGCACTCGACGGCGTTCGGCCTCGGCCAGCTGCTGATCGCGAACCGCCGCCACTATCTCGGCGGCAACGCGAACACGACGGATCCGGGACTGCAGCTCAAAGCGTTCCGCGGCTACGTGAAGGATCGGTACGGCAATGCCGACAACGCCGCCGCGTTCTGGCGCAAGCACCACTGGTACTGAGGAACCGGCTATCGTCGCCGGATGCGCCGGTCGCGATTCGCCGCCAGCACGTTCGTCGAGCGTTGGCTCCTGCTGACGCTCGGAGCCTCGCTGCTCTCGATGTTCACGGCGGGCTGGCTCGCCGACTGGACCTCGCTGTCCCCCGAGCGCATCCTTCGCGGCGAGGTCTGGCGCCTCGTCACGTGGGCGTTCGTCGAGATGGGGCCGATGTCGCTCATCTTGACGTGCGTCGCGATCTACAAGTTCGGCGGCGATCTCGCCGTCCGCTGGGGCGATCAGCGCCTGCGCCGCTTCATGCTCGAGATCATCGTCGGCGCCGCCGTCGTGACGACGCTGCTCTCGCTGATCGTGCCGATGTACTTCTCGCGCTCCGCGGGCTGGGCGATCGGCGACGTGCTGTGCATCGCGTGGGCGCGCCAGTTCCCGACCGCGGTCGTGCGCGTGTACGGGCTGCTCGAGCTGAGCGGCAAGCGCCTGATCGCGCTCACCGTCGGTGTCACGGTGGTCTTCGCGATCGCGTACGGGCCGTTCGTGATGGCGCCCGAGCTGTTCGCGTGCTTCGCCGCCGTGTACTACCCGCACACGCGGCTCGCGCGCCGGTGATCCGCGCTCAGCGCGCGAGCGAGTACACGCCGATCGAGCGCGGAGGCGGCGCGATGCCGACGCTCCACTTGTCCAGCGCGACGCGCCAGCCGTCGGCTTCCATCTGCTCGAAGAAGCCGATGCTCGCCTCCCGGAACGGATCGGAGAGCACCACGGTCCCGCCCGGCGCGAGGTTCGCCTCGATGATGCTGCGCAGGAACGGATGAAAGAACTGCTCGTACAGGATGTCGGAGCCGACGATCATGTCGTAGCGCTCGGCGTCGGTCCACGTCGTCCAGTCCGCCTCGCGATGCTCGATCGTCGTGGCGCCGTTGCGCGCGGCGTTTCGTCCGCAGACGTGGAGCGCGACCTTCTGGCGATCCGTCTGCACCACGCGCGCACCGCGCGACGCCGCGACGATGCCGGGCAACCCGGTCCCGGCGCCGAGCTCGAGGACGCGCTTGCCGGCGAGATCGCGGGTCGCGAGATCGTGCGCGAGCGCCAGCGAGGCGGGCCACAGCACCACGCCGTACGGCCGCTTCGTCGCGGACTGCGTGCGAAGGAACGCGTGCTCGTCGTCGCGCGTGATCACCGCATCGGTGTGGAGGATCGACCACGCGCGATCACCCACCTCGAGCTGGATCTCCGCCAGCGGCATGTCGCCCTCGGTGGTGTGGATGACCTCGGACACTACGCGCCAAACGCGAACGCCGGGATCTCGGCGAGGTCGTCGATCATGCGCGCGCGCGGATGCGCCTCGACGTACGCGCGCTCGTACGTGGGCGTGCGCGGCGACGCCACGAGGCCGACGCGCGCGCCGAGCGCGAGCGGCATCGCGAGATCGAGCTCGAAGATGTCGCCGACGACCACGAGGTCCGCGAACGTCGCGTTCGCCGCGCGCACGATGTCCGCGAGGATGTCGTGGTACTGGCGGCGGCGCAGCAGCACGGGGCGCTCGAGGCCGGGCAGGGCGAGCTCCGCGTCCGCGCCGGTCCACGCGTCGTCGACATCGAACTTGCGCGCGTGACCGCGAACGCGCGACGTGAGCCACACGACGCCGGGAAACTCGCGATCGAGCGCGGCGACCTTGCCCGCGACCGCGTGCGTGTCGGAGTTGGTGACGATCCACGCGTCGGTGCCGGACAGCGAGCGCAGCACGTCGCCCGCGCCGGCGCGAAACACCGGGTGCCCGAGCGTCTTGGCGTAGTTGTACTTGTAGAGGACGCTGCCGAGCAGGCGCCCGCGATCCGTCGGCGATGCGATGGCCTCGAAGCGATCGAGGATGCGGTGCGAGATCGGCACCATCCGCAGGTACGGATCCACCGTCGCCGGCGCGACCGGACGACCCATCCACATGAACGGATGCTTCTCGGGCGAGCGCGCGAGCTCGGCCTCGACCTCGTCGGCGATCGCGTGGACCTCCGCGTCACCGGCCGGGCGGCCGACGAGCGCACACAGATCCTCGAGGTAGCCGTCGCGGAAGGGCCGGCCTTCGGCTTCGGCGTCTGTCATCGTGCCGTCGAAGTCCAGAACCAGGACCGTCATCGAGCACCGGTGGTAACACAGCTACTTCGACTTCTGCTCGTACACGCCATCCCAATCCTCGTCGGGTGGCGCGCCCGCGAGGATCGCGCAGCGCTGGGTCATCGCCGCGGCGACCGGATCACCCTCGAGCGCCGCGAACGCCTCGCGCGCCGCCGCGAACTCGCGCTTGCGGTACAGCGCGAGCGCGGTCGCGAAGCGCGGATCGAGCGTGGCGCCCTTGCGCCCGACGAGCTCGTACACGGGCACGGCGCCCGCGCGCCCCTTCATGCGCACGACATCGATCTCGCGGAACACGAATCCATCCCCGGCCGCCGCCACCGTCGCCTCGCCGACGAGGATCGAGATGCCGTACTCCTTGGTCAGCGCCTCGAGCCGCGCGCCGAGGTTCACCTGGTCGCCGAGCACGGTGTAATCGAAGCGCGCGGCGGAGCCCATGTTGCCGACCGCCATCGCGCCCGTGTTGATGCCGATGCCGATCGCCACCGCCGGCTTGCCCGCCTTCGCCCACGCCTTGTTCATCCCCACCAGCACCTCCTGCATCTTCAGCGCGACCTCGCACGCACGCGCCGCGTGATCCGGAACGTCGACGGGCGCGCCCCAGATCGCCATCACCGCATCACCGATGTACTTGTCGAGCGTCCCACCCGAAGCGAGCACCAGCTCCGTCATCGGCGTGAGGTACTCGCCCAGAAACGACGCGAGCTCCTCGGGCGCCATCCCCTCGGAGAACAGCGAGAAGCCGCGGATGTCGCTGAACAGCACGGTGAGCTCCTTGCGTTCACCGCCGAGCTTGGCGCGCGCCGGATCCGCGAGGATGCGATCGACCACCGGCCCCGCCACGTACTGCGAGAACACCGCGCGCAGCTTCGCCTTCTCGCGTCCCTCGGTCGCGAGCCCGCCGATCATCGCCGCGAGCACGACGAAGCTCGCCAGCACGACCGGCACCGCGAGCGCGATCACCGTTCCGCCCGCGAACATCACCACCCCGACGACGACGTACGCCACGATCCCACCGAGCGCCACGAGCGGCGGCACCCACGGCCGCCTCCGCACGCGCCGCAGCTGCACCACGCACGCGAGCGCACACAACAGCAGCGTCGCGAGGATCATCGGCACATCCCCCGCCGCGCGCAGCAGCCGATCGCCGAGCACGTTCTCCGCGAGCGTCGCGTGCAGCTCGACACCATCGGCGTCGCGCGCCAGCGGCGTGGCCACCTTGTCGCTCTCCGCGTACGTCAGCCCGACGAACACGAGCTTGCCGGCCAGCGCCGCCTTGTCCGCCCGTCCGGCGAGCACGTCCGCCGCCGACACGCGCGGGATGCGATCGGGCCCGAGCACGTCGAGCATGATGCTCGCGGCCCGCGACACCGGCAGCTCGCGCCCGCCCGCGCTCATCGTGAAGTCACCGACGACGTACCGCGTGTCGCCGGGCTTCCCCATGTCCGCGAGCGCCACCGCCAGCCCGAGCGGCATGTAGTGTCGCCCCGCGAACTCGATCGCGAGCGGAACGCGCCGCGTGACGCCATCGTCATCGCGATAGTGGTTCACGAGCCCCGCACCCGCGGCGCCCTTCGCGATCTCGGGAATGGTCGTCGTTACGCTGCTCGCGTTCACCGGCCTGCGCGCGCCACCACCGCCCGCGTCCGCGACCTCGCCATGCCGCGCCTTGTCGAGGCCCACCGGCTCCGCGGCGCTCGCCACCTTATCGCCCAGATAGAACGACGCCGCGATGAACACGCGCGCGCTCTTCGCTACCGACGCCGCGAGCACCTCGTCGCCCCGCAGCACCTCGGCGACATCGAGGATCAGCGGCGCGTAGTCGGGCTCCGCACTCTCGTTGCTGTCGCGGATCTCCTTCGCCGCCTCGCGCACCTTCACCGCGAGCTCGTCGGGCAGGATGACCTCGGGCGCGCTGAAGAAGAAGTCGAGCGCGATGATCTTCGGATCGTACGCGGTCAGCGCGTCGATCAACCGCGCATACCCGCGCCGCGTCTGCAGCACATCCCACGCCTCGCGCCGCAGCTTGTTGTCCAGCCCGACGATCACCACGCGATCCGTCGACGGCGCCCTCGGTCCGCGCAGCTCGAACCGCGCATCGATCGTGAAGCCCTCGATCGCCGCCATCCCCGGCAGCGCCGCCACCTTCGCGTGCACGATCGCGAGCACCACCGCCACCACCGCCGTCGCGATCGCCGTGATCAGCGGAACGTTGCGCGTGCGCGTCGCCACCGCGCGCATCCTACTCGCAATCCGGCCCGACTAATTCGTCACCGCGCCACCTGCCACCGCCTCGTCGAGCACCGCGCGATACACGTCGGCATCCTCCTCGACAAAGCAGCAGAAGATGACGCGCTCGAGGCTCGGCGCCAGCTCGAGCGCCGCCACCACCTCGCGTACGGCGATCGGCGCCGCCTTCTTGATCGGGAACCCATAGATGCCGGTCGAGATCGACGGGAACGCGATCGTCTTCACGCCGTTCTCGACCGCCAACCGCAAGCTGCTGCGATACGCCGACGCGAGTAGCTCGCGCTCGTCATGCGCCCCGCCGTCCCACACGGGACCGACCGCGTGGATCACCTTCTTCGCGGGCAACCGAAACCCATCCGTGATCCGCGCCTGTCCCGTGGGACACCGCCCCACGAGCCGACACGCCGCCAGCAGCTCCGGACCCGCCGCGCGGTGGATCGCCCCATCGACCCCACCGCCGCCGCTCATCGCGGCGTTCGCCGCGTTCACGATCGCGTCGACGGCGAGCTTCGTGATGTCACCGACGACGAGCTCGATCCGTCCGCCGAGGTACGTGTCCATGGGCGTCACCCTAACGCAGCTCGCGAACCCGCCCACGTGGGCGATTTCGGGATCAGCTCTTGACGCCCCGAGAGCCCCATGGCAAAAGGCCGGTGTCTGGTTCGTCCAGGCATGACAACTGGTTGTTGTTCTTGATGCGGGGTGGAGCAGCCTGGTAGCTCGTCGGGCTCATAACCCGAAGGTCGCAGGTTCAAATCCTGCCCCCGCTACCATCAGAAACCCGCCTCCTGCTCAGGCGGGTTTCGACTTTCCGGACCATCTCTATCCGGCATGAACTCGTGCCGTAGCCGGCGGGGCAGGCGCAAACTATCCGTTGTCCCGGCGCCACGCTCTCACTAGGGTGGCGCCCGTGTCGAAGCTCAACGCGCTCGCGTTCGTGATTCTCGTCGCCGCCTGCGGTGGCGGTAATGCCACCGACCCCGACGGCGGTGGCGGTGGTGGTGATGGCGGCGGCAGCGATGGCAATGGTGACGGCCGGCCTCCCACGACGAACGGCGGCTACGTCGTTGCAGGGACACAAACGGCGCTCGTCGGCAACGGTACGACGTTCACGGAGCTGTTCGATGTGCCGGCGCTCGGCACCTCGAGCTCGGGCGTGGCGGTCGCAGTGAACACGCAAGGCGACTACGTCATCGCGGGAACGCTGACAGCGATCGTCGGCAACGGCACGACGTTCACGGAGCTGTTCGACGTTCCCACGATCGGCACGTCGAGCAGCCGAGTCGACGTGGCCATCAACGAGGCGGGCGACTACGTCATCGCGGGCAATGTCAGCGTTCTCGTCGGCAAGGGAACGACGTACACGGCGCTCTTCGATCCGCCGACGCTCGGGACGTCATCGAGCGGGGTGGCGGTCGCGATGAACGCCGATGGCAACTACATCGCGGCCGGCGTCAGCGCCGTGATCGTCGGCAAGGGGACTTCGTTCACGCAGCTGACGGCAGCGCCGGCGCTTGGCACATCGTCGAGCAGCGTCGATGCCGCGATCACTCCGACCGGCGACTATGTCGCCGCCGGTGTCAGCGCCGTGATCGTCGGGAAGGGCACCTCGTTCACGCAGCTCACCGCGACGCCGACCCTCGGCACATCGGCCAGTGGTGTGGGCGTCGCCATGAATGGTGCTGGCAACTACGTCGTCGGCGGGAACAGCGCGTCGATCGCCGGCAAGGGCACGACGTTCACCACGCTCGGCATCGGTGGCCTGGGTACGTCCGCCTGCCGGATGGGCGTCGCGATGAATGGCGATGGCAAGTTCGTCATCTCGGGTAACACCGGCGTCGCAGTCGGCATGGGGACGACGGCAACCGAGCTCTCGACGGCCCCATCTCTCGGCACGTCATCGTCCGGCGTGGATACGGCGATCAACGCCAGCGGTGACTACATCGCCGCCGGTAACAGTGCGGTGATTGTCGGGAATGGTTCTGCGTTCGACGAGCTGTTCGGCGTGCCGACCCTTGGCTCATCCGCGAATGGCGTGGCGGCGGCGATCAACGATGCCGGCGACCATGTCGCCGCAGGTGACCTGACCGTCATCGTCGGTAAGGGCACCTCGTTCACGGAGTTGTTCGACGTTCCTGTCCTCGGCACGTCGAGCTCGACAGTCAGTGCCGCGATCCGCTGAGATCGAACGATGGAAGACTATCTCCAGCTCATCACGAGCGGCGAGCACGCGCGCTTCCGCGAAGTCGCCGCGAAGAACGGGTCGGCGGTGTGGAAGGCCATCCAGCACTGCGACTCCGGTCAGGTCTTCGAGGCGCTGGCCCCGGCGTTCACGGAGCACGCGAGCACACCGTCGCCCGCTAGCCGCTCCATCGTTCTGGCCACGCTGAACGGATTGATCCATCCCGATCCCGTCGCGCTGCGGTCGGGGGATCGCCGCTTGGCGCGCGAGCGCGAGTTTCCGCCGGAGCGACCGCCCGATGCTCGATGGTTCGAGCCGGCGCTGTTGCTGTTCGACGACGCCGAGCTCGGCTCCCGGGCCACGGACCTCGCGCGCTGCCTCCTCGTGTCGGTTGTGGAGGACGTGCGGCGCGGGCTCGTCGATCGGTGCGTCGAGCTCGAGGGCCTCGCTCGCTGGCCGCGGCTGTACAACGCGCTCGCGCGCTCGCGCGAAGCACGCGCGGTGGAGCGTTTGCGCGCGATCGCCGGGGGCGATGGAGACGGGCCGATCGCCAGCCGGGTGCGGGCGGCGTCCGCGCTGATCTACGAGGCGGGGATCGATCCGGAGGAACGCGATCGTCTCGTCGGCGGGATCCTCGAGTTGCTCGCGCAGACCGACGATGCGCAGGCGGTCGAGTCGGTGATCCCGGTGCTCGAAGAGCACGTCAGCGAGGCTCACCGCGACCAGCTCGCTCCGGCGCTCGCGCGCTGGACCGAGGTGGCGAAGCGCGAGAAGGCCACGCGCTACGAGCTGCCGACGTCGCACCTGGTCAAGAACGCGCTCGTCGGGATCGCGAAGGACATCGGCGTTCCGACCGCGGCGCCGTGCCGCCGACGGCGATGAGCGCCATGGCCGCCTAGATGAGATTCAGGCTCGACGGATCGTGGCCTCACCACTCGACAGCGCCGCTCTCGTCGAAGAACCCGGCGGTCGGCCCGTCATCGGGAAGCGTCGCGAGGCGCACGATGATCTCCGCGCCTTGCTCGACGGTCCGCAGGCCGCGGTGCTGGTTGAAGTCCGTCGCGACGTAGCCGGGGCAGGCAGAGTTCACCTTGATGCGCTTGCTGCGCAGCTCGTGTGCGAGGCGCACCGTGAACGCATTGATGGCCGTCTTCGACGTCGTGTACGCGAATAGCTCGTTCCACTGCGTGATCCGGTGGGTCGGATCCGTGGCCAGGCGGAGCGACGCGAGCGTGGTCGAGACGTTCACGATCCGTCCCGCCGAGGACTGCTCCAGGAGCGGGAGGAGAGCCTGCGTGACCGCGATCGTGCCGTACACGTTGGTCTCGAACAGGGCGCGCATCGCGCGCAGATCCTGTCGTGAGGGCAGCTGGCCACCACCGATCCCGGCATTGTTGACGAGAACATCGAGACGGCCGAACCGCTGTGCGATGTCGCGCGCCGCGACCGCGATGCCGGCGTCGTCGGTGAGGTCGAGGTGGACGAGGTGAGCGTTCGCTCCGCGCTCGCGCAGCCGTGCGACGGCGTCCTCTCCGCGCGACGGATCGCGTGCGCCGACGAGCACCGTCAGGCCGAGCTCGCCGAGACGGCGCGCCGTTTCGAAGCCCAGGCCCTTGTTGGCTCCCGTGACGAGAACAGTCGTTTTGTCGTTCATGCACCCACGATGCAGCGCGGCGCGCGACGGATCTTGGGCGTCCTTGGTATGTGCCAAGAATGCACAAGTATCGCGCGGCCTCGGCGCTACACTGGTGTCGGTGCAAGACACGCGAGAGTTCGGTCCGATCGTTCCCGGCGTGAACTTCGTCCGCCTTCGATCGACCACGAAGCTGTTTCGCGGGATGAAGGCACACTACGGCACGAGCCTCACGCTCGCGGGCCGAGCGCGCAGTCGCATCGACGGCAAGGACTACGCACAGTCGCCCGGGACGCTGGGCCTCAAGCAGCCGGGGCAGGTCCATCGCGATCTCGAGCGCGATGCGCCGGGGAGCTTTCAGCTGCTGTCGTTCGATGCCGAGCTGGTGGAGGCGTCCGGACGAGCGCTCGATCAAGACGTGTCCGAGCGGCTCGTCGAAGCGCAGGTCGCTCCGCAGGACGACCGCGCACGATCGCTGCGCCGCCTGCACGACCTCGTGCTCGCAGGCACGACAGATACGTTCGCGCTGGAGGTGGCGGTCGCGGAGGCGGTCAGCGCGTTCACGTCGTTCCTGGGCGCGCCGCGGCCGCGTGCCCGGCTGCGGCCCAGCCTGCTCCGCGCGCGCCGGTTCTTGCTCGATCATCTGGCCGACAAGGTCACGCTCGATGCGGTCGCCGAGTACGCGCGGACCGACAAGTTCCATCTGTGTCGCGAGTTCTCGCGCGAGCTCGGTCTGCCGCCGTACGCGTTTCTCACCCAGGCGCGCGTCGTGCGTGCTTCGATCCTGCTACGGCGAGGCGTGCCCGTGTCGGACGTCGCCTCGCGCGTCGGGTTCTGCGATCAGAGCCAGATGCACCGTCACTTCGTGCGCATCGTCGGGTGCACACCGGGCATCTACGCCGGCGCGCGCACGCGCAAGCACTTCGTGCTGCCATAGCGAGACGCGAGGCCGCCGCCCAGACTTAGCGGTACTTCGCGCGCCAGTCGTCGACGAGCGCGCGAAGGTCGGGGCGGTCGGGGTTGGCCTTCGCGATCCGATCGGCCTCGGCGGCGGCGGCGCGCGCGCGGGGCTTGTCGCCGAGGGTGTGGAGCGCGGCGGCGAGGACGGTGTGCGTCTCGACCCAGAGCATCGGATCGATGTCGTGGCCGGCGGCGAGGGCGGTCATCTGGGGCGCGAGCATGTCGCGCACCTCGGCGGGGCGATTCAGACCGAGCCACGCGCGGCCGAGCTCGACGCGCAGGTTCTGGATCGCGGGGTGCTCGCCGAGAGACTTGCCGCTCTCGATCGCGCGCAGGAAGTCGCGCTCGGCGTCGGCGTAGCGCTTGCGCTCCTTCGCGATGTTGCCGCGGACCAGGAGCGCGTTGAGCAGCGCGGTGAACGAGCCGGTCTTCTCGGCGGCCGCGACGAGCGCGTCGCCGGCGGGCGCGGCCTTCTCGAGGTCGCCGACGCGCAGGAAGTAGATCGCGCGCTGCGTTTCGATGGCGGCGATCATCTCCGCGTCGTCCCCGTTGTTGGCGCAGACGAGTGCGCGATCGAGGTAGGGCATCACGGGCTCGAGCTGACCCGCGCGCGAGTGAACGTCGCCGAGCGTGAGCAGGACGTCGGCGAGCTGGACCGACTCGGGTCCGTACCAGGTGCTGAGGATCGCGAGCGCGGCCTTGCCCTCGGCGATCGATTCGTCGAAGCGGCCGAGGTTCATGAGGTGGCCGGCGCGCAGCGCGCGGTAGCTGCCGACCTCTGCGTGGTCGGCGCCGTAGTTCTTCACACCCCACGCGATCGCCTCGTCGAGGGCTGCCACGGCTTCGTCGAAGCGGGCCGCGCTCGCGAGGACGGCGGCGAGCTGGTGGTGGCTGCTCATCGGGTTCAGGTTCTTCGTCGGATCCTTGTCGACGCTGGCGATCAGCTCGCGTGCGAGCGCGACCGCTTCGTCGAACTTGTGAGCGCGGGCCGCGACCGTGCTGCCTGCCATCAGCACTCGCTGCTTGGCGCCGGTATCGGTGCGGCTGTCGTAGGCGCGCGCGGTATGGAGCGCGAGCTGCGCGGCGTCGATGCGGTCGAGCTCCGCGAGGAGCACCGCGAGGTCGGCGAACGCGACCGCGCCGATGTTGGTCAGGTTGCTGCCGATCGCGAGGGTGATCGCCTCGCGCAGCTCCTTGATCGCGTCCTTCATGCGCTTCGCGAACATCAGCTGCTGCGAGTGAATGAGGAGGGCGCGGGCGATGAGCGGTGTCCAGCCGACCTCCCGCGCGCGGGCGAGGGCCGCGTCGGCCTGCTCCATGCGATCGATGCGCTTGGGCGCGAAGTCTGCGAGATGGACGTCGGCGAGCTCGCGCGACGCGTCCTCGAGGCGACGGCGCATCTCGGGATCGGTCGGCAGCGGATCTTCGAGCGCGAGCGCCTGGATGTCGCCGCAGCGATCGAGGCCGGGCAGGCGCCCGATCGCGTCGCCGGCGCGGGCCTTGCCTTCGGGGCTCGCGCTGGTGAGCACGGCGACGGTGGCGTCGATCGATGCGCGCGCGGCGAACAGGCACTGCATACGGCGATCGAGCATGTCCTCGCTCTGCGAGCGGGTGACGCGCGTGTCGCGGCAGGCTTGCCGGTGCGCGTCGGTCCACTCACGCGCGTAGCGATCGAGCGCGTCGCCGACGAGCGCGCCGGAGCGCGGACCGAGCGCGGTGACGAGTGCGGTGCGGCGCTCGGGGTTCCAGCTCGCGGCGATCGCGGTCTCGCTGTCGCTGCACGGCGTGGCGGCCGCCGAGGTGCGCATCGCGAGCGGCACCACGATCGCCGTCGCCGCGATCAGCGCGCCGGCGGCGTAGGCGATGCGTCGGCGCGTGGCGGCGGGATCGCGCGCGAGCTCGGCGAGCAGCTGGCCCATGCTCGGCCAGCGCGCGGCCGGCTCGGGGCTCAGGGCTCGTCGCAGCGCGACCTCGATGTGGCGCGGGATCGGTCGCTTCGGCGGGCCGATGGGAGCGGGCGGCGCGTCCTTCGTCGCGTCCCGCGTCGTGTCCTTGGTGTTCGCGACGGGGCGCGATCCGGTGAGCGCTTCCCACAGCGCGACGGCGAACGCGTACTGATCGGCGGCCGCGTCGACCACGCCGCCGCTGCGCTGCTCGGGCGCCATGTACGCCGGCGTTCCCATCACCATGCCGGTCTTGGTCACGCTGGCTTCGGTCGTGGATGACTCGGCGCCGCCGTCGGTCGTCGTCGACCACGTCGCGCTCTGCACGAGGCCGAAGTCGGCGACGCGCACGCGTCCGTCGTTGCCGACGAGGACGTTGTCGGGCTTGAAGTCGCGGTGGACGAGCTCGGCGCGATGAGCGGCTTCGAGGCCGCGTCCGGCGGCGAGGTAGAGCGCGACGATCTCGCGCCACGTGCGCGGCTTGGCCGACAGCCACGTGCGCGCGGTCCCGCCGTCGACGTACTCCATCGCGACGAACGGCCGCTCGTCGTGGGTGCCGATCTGGTAGACGGTGACGACGTTCGGGTGCGTGAGCTGCGCGATCGCCTGCGCCTCGCGGACCAGCCGCGCGACGCTCGTGCTCGACGGCGCGGCGCGGATCAGCTTGAGCGCGACGTTGCGGGCGAGGCGGCGATCGCGCGCGAGGTACACGATGCCCATGCCGCCATCGCCGATGCGCTCGATGATCTCGTAGACGTCGGCGATGACCTCGCCTTCGCTCAGCGGCGGAGATGACGGCGGGGCCGGCTCGCCGACCGCGAACACCGCGCGCAACAGTTCGTCGCCGGTCGTGAACGGCGTGCGCGCCTCGCTCTCGGGAGCCGTCTCGCGATCGGTCGCGGGCTGGGCGCCATCGCCATCGCGATTCTTCACCTCTGCCATCTTACTGCGCCAGGCACGCGGCGCGCGCTACTTCTTGCGCGGGCAGGTCACTTCGAGCGTGCCCTTGATCGTTAGATCCGGCTTGTTCTCGTCGTCGCCGAGCTTGGTGTCGCTGAACTTCACGGTGATCACCGTCGCCTCGTCGTTCGATTCGCCGGCGACGTTGAAGCCGAGCGAGGCCTTGAGCGGCGCGGCGAGATCCTTCGAGCTGACCGCGAGCCGCGGCAAGCCGACATCCGTCGGCGGGACATCGACGCCGAGCGTGAGGAGCTTGCCCGCGCCATCGCTGACGTCGACCTGGACCGTGCCGACCTCCTTGGCGGAGTCCCAGAAGCAGGTGATGGGGTTGCGCTGGTCCTTCTTGCGCCACTCGAACGCACCCGTGATCGCGCCGGCGACCTCGAGCGAGCCGGTCGCCGATCGCGTGGGTCCGACGACAGCGGCGGACTCGGTCGGCTCCGCGGCCGCATCGATCGTCACCGCCGGTGCCGGCGCGGATCCCGCGGATCCCGATCCGGCGGGCGGCGCTTCGGTCTTGTCGCTCTTGGAGCAGCCACCGGCGAGCGCGAGGAGCGTCGCCATCGTCCATCCTGGGAAGGTCTTCACGCGCGCATCATCACCCTGGACCGCGTAGGCGGCGGTAGCGGGTGGCCGGAAATAGCGGGGGAGGTCGGACCGATTTCCCCGAGGGCACGCGATCGCGGTGCTATAGGTACGCGCGTGCAGGAAGGTGACCGCATCGGCCGATACGAGATCGGCGCGCGCGTCGGGCGCGGCGGCATGGGCGAGGTGTTTCGCGCGCGGGACACGGAGCTCGCGCGACCGGTCGCGCTCAAGCGCTTGCTCGGGGCGGAGCGCCAGGACCTCGTGCGCGAGGCGCGCGCGGCAGCGCAGCTCCAGCATCCGAACGTGGTCGCGGTGCACGAGATCATCGACGCGGGCGATCACGCGCTGCTCGCGATGGAGTGGATCGACGGCGTCACGCTGCGCGTGTGGCTGCGCGAGAAGGAGCGCACGTGGCGCGAGATCGTGACGCTGCTCGTCGCCGCGGGGCGCGGGTTGGCGGCCGCGCACGCGTCGGGGATCCTGCACCGCGACTTCAAGCCCGAGAACGTCCTCGTCGATCGCGCCGACCGCCCGCGCGTGGCGGACTTCGGGCTGGCGCGCGCGATCGAGACGCTCGCGAAGCCCGCGGACAGCGACGTCGCCGACGAGCGGGGCAGGGCCACCCACGATGCGGCACTACTCGCGGTCGGCAGCGGCCGTGATGCGCCGCCGGTGCTCGCGAAGGGCAGCGGGCGTGACGCGCCATCGGCGATCGCGCACGGCAGCAACGGGCCGACGCCGACTGCGATCGCGCTCGGGAGCATCGCGGGCTCGCTCGCCGGGACGCCCGCGTACCTCGCGCCCGAGCTCCTCGCGGGGTCGGCCGACGCGCGCAGCGATCAGTACGCGTTCGCGGTCACGCTCTACGAGGCGCTGCACGGGACGCATCCGTTCGGCGGCGAGACGCCGGAGCTGATGTGGCGGGAGATGGCCGAGGGGCGCGTGCGGCCCGGGAGACGGCGAGTACCGGCGTGGCTCGAGCGCGCGATCGCGCGGGGCCTGTCGCGCGACCCCGAGGACCGGTGGCCGGATCTGCGCACGTTCCTCGACGAGCTCGAGCACGGCATGCGGCGCGTGAGCTGGCGGAGCGTGGTCGCCGCGGGCGCGATCGGCGCGATCGTCGTCGGCGCCGTGTGGATGTTCGCGCCGTCGTCGACGCGGGCGGCGGAGTGCGGCGAGGGCCTCGTCGATGGCGTGTGGTCGGCCGATGCGCGCGCGGCGATCGGAGCGCGGTTCGCGGCGGTGGCGCCGGGGCACGGCGCGGCGACCGCGACGACGACGACCTCGCTCCTCGATCAATGGGCAGGCGCGTGGAAGCTCGCGCGCACGACCGCGTGCAGCGCCGAGCCCGCGCGGCGGGTCGCGCGGCTCAACTGCCTCGATCGCCAGCTCGGCGAGGTGCGCGCGCAGGTCGCGGTGTGGGGCGCGGCGGATCGGGGCGTCGTCGAGAGCGCGGTCGCGGCGGCGGGAGCGTTGCCGACGCCCGAGGAGTGCACCGTCGCGCCGGCGGGCCCCGCGTCCGGGCCGATCGTGGAGCTCGCCGCGGCGATCGAAGCGCAGCATCGCTCGGGGCGGATCGCGGAGGCGTCGAGGCGCGTGCCCGAGCTGATCGCGCTCGCGGTCGCCGAGCCGAACGCGTCGATGCGCGCGAACGCGCTGCTCGCAGCGGCGAACGTCGAGCTCGATACGCACGCGCGCCGCGATGCGCAGCAGCACGCGGCGGCGGCGGCGAAGGCCGCGCGCGAGGCGGGGGACGATCGCGAGCTCGTGTCCGCGCTGCTATTGCAGGCCGCGGTGCTCGTCGACGACAAGCGCTACGGCGAGGCGATCGGCATGTGCGATGCCGTCGAGGCGCTCGCGATCGAGGGTGCGCCGCCGAAGGTGCACACGGTCCGCGCGCACGCGCTGTCGCGGCTCGAGCGCCACGACGAGGCGCTCGCGGCGTTCCGCAAGGCGATCGCGCAGCTCGAGGAGAGGGCCGCCCGCGAGCCGGCGCGACGCACCCAGCTCGCCGCCGCGATCGGCGCGTACGGCACCGCGCTCGGCGAGGCGGGCAAGAAGGCCGAGGGTGTCGCCGAGCTGCGCAAGGGCCTCGCGATCGAGGAGGCGCTCCTCGGGCCGCAGCACCCCGAGGTCGGCCGCACGCTGAACGACCTCTCGCTGTTCGAGCGCGACCTCGGCGAGATCGACGCGGCCGAGCGCGATCTCGAGCGGTCGCGCGCGATCTTCGTGGCGGCGCACGGACCGATGTCGCTCGAGGTCATCGCGTCCGACTCGTCGTTCGCGGCGCTCGCGTTCGCGCGCGGCGATCTCGACAAGGTGGAGATGTACTCGAAGCGCGCGATCGACGCGCTGGTCGCGAGTGGCCTCGAGGAGCCATCGCTGATGTCGGGCCTCGAGAGTAACCTCGGCACGGTGCAGCAGAACCGCGACAAGTGCGGCGACGCGATTCCCCACTACGAGCGCGCGCTCGCGATGTCGCTGCGCGCGAAGGAGCCTCCGACGCAGCAGTCGATCTCGTACTTGAACCTCGGCGTGTGCCTCGCCGACGTCGGGCGCAACGCGGATGCGCGACCGCTGATCGAGAAGGCCGTCGCGGGCTGGGAAGGCACGGACATCCCCGAGCGCGCGGCAGGGCTCGCGATGCTCGCCGATCTCGAGGCCGACGCCGGCAAGCGCACGGAGGCGATCGCGCTCGCACGCAAGGCGCTCGCCGTGATCGCGGGCAAGGACAGCGACTACTTCACCGCGCTGCGCGAGCACCTCGACGAACAGATCGCGGCGTGGACCAAGCGGCGCTAGAGTCCGCGCATGGGCGAGTACAAGGCGACGATCGAGTTTCGCAACACGGCGACCGGCGCTGACTTCGCGAAGGGTCGCTACTCTCGCGAGCACACGTGGTCGTTCGACGGAGGGCTCACCGTCCCGGCGTCGCCGTCGCCGTCCGTGGTGCCGGCGCCGTGGTCGAACGCGGCGAACGTCGATCCCGAGGAAGCGTACGTGGCGTCGATCTCGAGCTGTCACATGCTGACGTTCCTCTGGCTCGCGGCGAAGCGCGGGTTCGTCGTCGCGCACTATCGCGACGAGGCCGTCGGCGTGATCACCAAGAACGCGCGCGGGAAGGCCTGGGTCAGCAAGGTCACGCTCGCGCCGGCGATCGAGTGGCACGAGAAGACGCCGACGCCGGAGGAGCTCGCCGAGCTCCACCACGGGGCACACGAGGACTGCTTCATCGCCAACTCGGTCCAGACCGAGATCGTCGTCCGCTGACACCGCGAATCCGCGGGTGCGACTGCCGGAATTCCCGTACGTCCGATACCATCGGAGGACATGATGAAGCTCACGTATCTACTCGGTAGCTTGGTACTCGCGGCCGGACTGGCTGGTTGCAGCAAGGGTGGTTCCGGTGACATCGACGCGTTCATAAAGCTCGACACCGAGAAGGCGGCGGCGTTCTCCGCCGGCGGTGAGGACTGCGCGGCGAAGGCGAAGAGCGTCGGTGATTGGCGCACGAAGAACACGGCCAACTACAAGGCGATGCAGAAGAAGCTCAACGAGCAGTGGCCGAAAGGCCCGCCCGAGGACGTTCAGAAGAAGTACGGCGATCAGATGAAGGCCAACAAGAAGGCCGTCGTCGACGCGATGTTCGCGTGCAGCAACGATCCGGCGTTCAGCAAGATGATGGACGACACCAAGACCGAGTAGCCGCGCGACGAAGCGGAGCGTACAACCGCTCCATGCATCCGCTGATGTCGATCGACGAGCTCGCCACCGAGCTCGCGAAGGTCACCGTCCTCGACGTGCGATACAAGCTCGGCGGGCCCGCGGGCGCCGACGAGTTCGCGACCGGACACATCCCGGGCGCGGCGTACATCGACCTCGACACCGAGCTCGCGGCGCCACCGGGGGCCGGCGGGCGCCATCCGCTTCCGGACGCGAGCGTGTTCGAGAGCGCGATGCGACGAGCGGGCGTCTCGAACGAGCGGCCGGTCGTCGTCTATGACGACTGGGGCGGCCGAGCCGCCGCGCGTGCGTGGTGGCTGTTGCGCTATTTCGGGCACGCGAACGTGCGCGTCCTCGACGGTGGCTGGGGCGCGTGGAGGCGCGCGGGCGGCGAGGTCGAGACCGAGACGCGACCGCCGCTCGCGGGGACGTTCACCGCGACCGCCGGCGGCATGCCCGTCGCCTCACCCGGCGACGTCCTGCGCGCGGGCGTGCTGATCGACGCGCGCGCACCCGAGCGGTTCCGCGGCGACGTGGAGCCCGTGGATCCGGTCGCGGGGCACATCCCGGGCGCGGTCAACGTGCCGACGACCGCGAACCTCGACGAGGACGGCAAGTTCCGCCCGAGCGGCGAGCTGGCGGCCGAGTATGCGAAGGTCGGCGCGACGAGCGGCGCGGACGTCGCGGTCTACTGCGGCTCGGGCGTGACCGCCGCGCACGACATCCTCGCACTCGCGATCGCGGGCGTGCCGGCGACGCTCTATCCCGGCAGCTGGAGCGAGTGGATCACCGATCCCACGCGCCCGATCGCTCGCGGCGATGGCTGAAGCTGATAGGGTCGCGCGCATGACCCGTTTCGCAGTCGTCGTTGTCCTTGCCGCGTGCGGCGCGCCGTCGAAGCCCGCCGAGCCGGCCAAGCCCCTCGTGTGGAAGGACATGAACCTCGAGCAGCGCACGAACTACATGAAGGAGGTCGTGCTGCCGACCGCGAAGGACGCGTTCGTCGCGTTCGACAAGAAGTACGAGACGATGGACTGCATGACCTGTCACGGCGACGGCGCGAAGGACGGCTCGTTCGAGATGCCGAACGCGAAGCTCAAGCCGCTACCCAACACCGAGGAAGCGTTCATGGCGTGGGTGGCCAAGGAGCCCGAGGCTGCTCGCTACGCCGAGTTCATGGCGACCAAGCTCCAGCCGCTGATGGGGCAGCTCCTGAACGAGACGGTCTACGATCCGCAGACCAAGACGGGCGAGCTCGGCTGCAGCACGTGCCACACGCTCGTCGACGCGAGCGGCGCGATCGTCGAGCCCGCGCACTAAGCTCGCGGTGGCAACGAGACGAACCCGATGAACGACGGGTTGTCGAACGCCATCGACGCACCGGTGGGCGAGGGCATGCCGGTCGTCGCGTCGACGGCGAACGTGACGACGGTGTCGCTGTTCTGGTTCGCCGCGTAGAGCCACGCGCCGCTCGGATCGAGCGCGAAGCTGCGCGGCGTCATCCCGCCGGTCGGCACGTGTCCGACGAGCGTGACCATGCCGGTCGCGGGCGCGATCCGGAACACGGCGATGTTGTTGTCGCCGCGGTTCGACGCGTACACGAAGTCTCCCGACGGATGCACCGCGATCTCGGCGCCGGTGTTCGCGCCGCTCGCGCCCGCCGCGCGCGTCGACACCGTGTGCAGCTCGGTCAGGCGGCCCGCGCTGAACGAGAACGCGGTCAGCGTGCTGTTGTTCTCGTTGATGAGGTACGCGTACTGCGCGCCCGGACGGATCGCGATGTGCCGCGGGCCCGCGCCGTTGGCGGTCATCGCGTGCGGTGTCGCGTTGGCGGTCAGCGTGCCGGCCGCGAACGTGTACTGCGCGACCCAGTCGTCGCCCTTGCACGGCACGAGCACGAACGCGTTCGACGGATCCGTGATGATCTGATGCGCGTTGGCACCCGCGTTCAGCGTCTGCGAGGCCGGCATCAGCCCGCCGTCGCCGCGGACCGGCAGCACGGCGATCGCGCCGTTGTTGTAGTTGGCGACCAGCGCGTACGCGCCCGTGTTGTCGACGGACACGTGCGCGGGTCCGGTCCCCGACGACGACACGTCGTTGATGAAGGTGAGCGCGCCCGTCGCCTGATCGATCGAGTACGCGCCCACGCGATTGCCGCCCTCCGCCGCCGCGTACAGGTGCGTCTGCGTCATCGCGAGGAACGACGGGTTGTTCGCGAACGACGCCACCGTCGAGACCGGCGTCAGTGCGCCGCTCTCGCGGTCGAGATCGAACCACGCGATGTTCGCGCTGTACCCGCTGACGTAGGCGACGACGTGGGCGGGCGGTGGTGGCGGTGTGTCGATCGTCATGCTCGCGTCCTCGGGCGGCATCATCATCGAGCCCCCGTCATCCCCGCACGCACCGAGCGCCGCGATCAAGAGCAGGTGCCGCTTCATTGCTGCTTCAACCTCGCGATGTTCTCGCGCGTCTTGCGGAGCTTCTCGGCCTCGCGTCGCCGCTTCTCCAGCACGCCGAGGTCGAGCAGGTACTGGTGGTCCTCCTCGTCGAGCGGACCCTTCGCGAGCGCGTCGACGAGATCCTTGATCCCGTTCGCGTCGGGCATGCCGCACAGGATGCCATCGAGCGCGGGCGCGGTGAGCGCGAAGCGATAGTAGTCGGTGATGTGCGGGCGCCAGTTGTCCTCCTCGACGCCCATCTCCTTCAGGTGCTCCTCGTCGTCGACGTAGGACTCCGTGCTCTTGAAGTTGAACAGCAGCGTCGAGCGCTCGGGGTGCGGCTTCGCGTACGGGAAGATGTCCTTCTGCGCGCCGGGGTGGACCGGGTTGTAGCGGACGAACTGGATGTCGAGGACGCCCTGGTCGAGCAGCTCCTTGGCCACCTTGCGATCGTGGAAGCTCGCGCCGATCGCGCGCGCGCCGCAGTGCGAGAGCACCTTGTGCAGCTTGTAGATCTCGACGCGCGACAGGATCTCGGGCGCGTAGCTGCCGCCCGCGACGGTGATGTCGATGCGGCCGAGCGACGGCACGGCATCGAGCACCTCCTGAAACGGCGCGAAGTTGAACTCGGGCTGCGTAACGTAGCAGGTGCACGCGACCACGATCTCGTCGCGCCGCGAGGGATGCCCTCGCAGCAGATCGTCGAGCCCTTTACGGATCGCCTCGTACATCGGCCAGTGCATGTCCGCGCTGAGGAAGAAGAAGTTCATCCCCGCCTCGAACGCCGCCGGGACGACCTTCTCGTCGAACGTCATCCCGCAGCAGAACGGACTCACCTGCAGGCCGGAGGTGCCCAGCGGCAAGCGATCGGTCAGCTTCGGCAGCTCAGTGCGTGGAGCGAGCATCTGTCCTTATCGTGCCCGAAAACGACATCACGCGAACAGCTCGCGACCGGTCTTGCGACCGACCGTCAGCTGTTCGCGTGATGCCTCTCGGGATCCGCGATCGTGCGTACGTCTACGTCGTCTTCGTTGCGGTTCATGGTGGTCTCCTTCACTTGCACCAGCGCGTCTGGAGCGAGTGGCTGATCGCCGAGAGCACGGATGCGATCGATGCCGTGCACGGCGCGCTCGACGTGGTGATGGTCGGCGTGACGCCGCCGTTGATGGCGGCCATCTCGTCGCTCTGGAGCGGGATCAGTGTTTCGCGGTTGAGGTTCAGCTTGCGAGATTGCTTCTTCACGGTGGTTCTCCTGTCGAGAGTTGTTGGAGTGACGGTTCTCGGCTAGCAGCCGGGGCCCCGCGTGTTGAGGACGCGCGAGACAGCGGAGAGCACGCTCGCGATGGATGCGGTGCACGGCATCGACGACGTCGTGATCGTCGGGGTGATGCCACCGTTGACCGCTTCGAGCTCGCCGCCCTGGAGCGGAATCAGCGTCTCGCGGTTGAGATTGAGCTTCTTGTTGATCTTCTTCATGTGGATCTCCCTGGACTAGCAGCCCGGGCCGCGCGACTTGAGAGACATGGACACCGCCGAGAGGACCGAGGCGATCGACGCCGTGCACGGACCGCTCGAGGTCGTGACCGTCGTCAGGGGCGAGATGCCGCCGTTGATCGCTTCGAGCTCGTTGTCCTGGAGGGTCGCGATGGTCTCGCGGTTGAGGTTCAGCTTCTTGTTGATCTTCTTCATGGTCGTATCTCCTGGGTAAGCGGTGGTTACTTGCACCAGCGCGTCTGGAGCGACTGGCTGATGGCCGAGAGGACCGACGCGATCGACGCCGTGCACGGCGCGCTCGACGTGGTGATCGTCGGGGTGATTCCGCCGTTGATGCAGGCCATGTCGTCGGCCTGCAGCGGGATGAGGGTTTCGCGGTTCAGGTTCAGCTTGCGAGATTGCTTCTTCATGGTGTCCTCCTCGTAACGAACGTTGTTGCGGTTCACGGCGCGACCGAGCGGGATGCTCGCCGGCGAGTGACTTCTTCGTGGCGGGTGTCTCTGAGGTGCGGGGTGGTCGAACAGAGCGAGATGTCGGAAGTGGGAACCCGGTAGTCGTCCCTGCGATCGGCGAGGTGCTCTCGAGGAGCACCTGCGATCAGCTAGAACGCGCCTACTACCGTGGTTGCCTGCTTCGTCATGGTCATCTCGTCGTCCGAACGCTGCCTCGAAGAGCGCTGCGTTGCGTGAGCGACGGATAAAGCACGTGGCGAGCCAAGGCGCCGGCTAGCGCAACTGCCAGATTCTGCTCGCGGCGCGTCCGGTGTGGCGATGCGATGGCTGCTAGCTGGAGCTGACACATCGTCTCGCGCGGTAGACGAACGGCGAGATCGTCAGGACGCCTTGTGCTTCGCGCGGGCGACCATGCCGTCGTAGTGGCGGCGCAAGAGGTCGTAGAGCACGAGCTCGTGCATGCGCGCGGCGGAGCGGATCATCCGGTTGACGTGCATGTGGATGAACGAGTGCGCGAGCTCGAGGATGGGCGAGCGCAGCTTGCCCTGCGCTTCGAGCTCGCGCAGGTGCGCGGTCAGGGGCGCCTGCACGCGCGATCGCTCCGCGATCATCTGGAACGCCGGACCGAACATGTGATCCGGATCGTCGGCCGGCGTATCGAGGAGCGACGTGATCTCCGCCCTGTGCTTGCGGAACTTCTCGCCGAGCGCCTTCTGGAGGTTCGTGTCCATGCCGAGCTCCGCGCCAAAGCCGTCGCGCGCGACCGTCATCGTCACGAGCTTCTCGACGAGCGACAGGCCGAGGTCGTCCATCAAGCGATCGATGCCGCGCAGCGCGAGGCGCCACGTCGCGTCCGCGCCGGCGTCGCCCTCGAGGCTCTCGATGATCGACAGCACGCAGTCGCTGTCCGCGCGGAACAGGTGCTCCGCGGTGTCGATCGCGAGATCGCCGCCGTAGCGCTCGACCTCGCGCTCGTACGTGTCGAGCATGATCTTCCACACCAGACCGCGCTCGCTCGCCGGCGCGAGCGCCTCGTGCAAGAGCGGCAGGACCTGACCGGTGAGCTTCGCGGGATCGCCGGCGAAGCGCAGGCGGACGTGCCAGTCGGGATCGCCGTAGCGAATGAAGAACCAGTGCGTCGCGAGCCCGCGCTCGAAGATGGCCTTCACCGCCGGGGCGAGGTAGTCGCGAAGCAGCGCGTCGGCGGTCGCGCGGCCCGTGTAGAGCTTGAGGTAGAGCCACTCCGAGCCGGGCAGGAACCGGCGCTGGACCGGAGGCGCCGCGAACTCCGACGGCCGGGCCACGGGGCGGACGTCCTTGTTCAGCATGATGATCAGCTCGTGCGAGAACGCGCCTTCGGGCGAGCGCACGGCGAGCTGGTCCGGACCGGGGAGCATCTCGAACACGTTCGCGACCGTGCGGCTCTTCAAGAGGTGCGCGGCGCTCTCGACCATGAGCTCGTTGTCGAGATCGACCGGGAGCTCGTTGTCGTGATCGCCGACGATGATCCAGCGCGGCAGCTTTCGCTTCGCGCGGATCGCCTGGACCGCGGCCATCACCTTCTGCCGCACGGCGCGCACCTGGTCGGGCGTCTTCGCCGAGCTCAGGCCACCGAACGCCGCCTCGATCGTCGCGAGCTCCTTGCGCAGCAGCGTCCATCGCGCGCGCTCGAGCACGACGCGACCGCGCCGCACGCGCGGCAGGTACGGCATCTCGTTCGCGATGCCCCACGTCCAGAACGCCTGGCCGAGGTTCTGCCCCGCGTGCGAGCAGAGGAAGCGATACACCGCGAGGCTGCGCGCCGTGTAGTTGTGTGCGCTCGTCAGGCGCGGGATGACCTCGCGGCCGAGGCGCTTCGACTTCAGCACGACGCGGTTCTCGACGATCGACACGGTGAGGTCGTTGACGTCGATCTGCTTGTCCGCGTCCGCGCCGCTCGCGCCGAGGTACGGGATCTCGTACTCGCGCAGCACCGGCCGCAACAGGATGTTGCCGACGCGCCCCTCGGGGAGGTGCACGATCTCCGCGTACACCGCGTCCGGCGCGGCCGTCTCCTCGAAGCGAAGGCACTCCTCGGTCAGCGCGCTGACCTCGGGCGAGCCGTGGCAGAACCGGCCGAGCAGGGCGGCGCCGCGGCCGCAGCCGATCACGCGGATCTGGTAGTCGCCCGTGGCGAAGGCGTCGGAGCTCGGCGCGACGAGCTGGCACTGCATCGCGATCAGATCGGCGAGCGGTGTCGGCTCGGGGTTCGCGAGCTTGCCGACATCCTCGTCGGTGAGGACGATCTCGTCCGCGCCCTCCTGCAGCGCGCGGGAGACGAGCGCCATCAGGTACACGTCGCGCGTGGCGAGGTTCGTGCGGCGCGGGCCGGAGCGACCGGGGAAGGCCAGATCCGCGAGCAGCGGCGCGGCGCGCGGCGAATCGCCGGTCTCGCCGAAGCCGATGCCCGATTCTTCGTCGAGCACCTCGAGCAACGGGACCTCGCGCGTCTCGTAGCGCGCGTTGAACCGGTTGCGGAAGTCGCTCCACTCGCCGTCGACGCCGCCGGGCGACAGCTCGTGGAGCAGCTGCGCGGCGCGGCGGAGCTCCTCGGCCACCCCCTTGCTGATCGTGAACTCCGAGGCGGTCTTGAACATGTCGACCTGGAACAGGCGGCTCGGCTCGACCTTGGTCGGCAAGCGCGACGCGAGCATCTGCTCGATCGCCTTGTAGCGCTCGGGCGCGTTCGACGGCGCGGCGTCGATGTCCGCGAGCGCGCGCTCCGCCTCGGCGAGCGGCTCGGCGACGAGGTCGGGGCCCGTGGCGCGCAGCGAGTCGATGATGCCGGCGGTGGGCTCGCGGCCGGTGACCGCGGGCGCGAGCTCGGGCACGAGGATCTGCGTGTCGATCACCTCGCCGAGGAACGCCGTCGCTTCCTCGCGCGTGATCTCGGGATCCGTGCACAGCACGTCGACGAGCTCGCCGAGCGTCGCGCCGGCGCGAGCGCGCTCGAGCAGCGCCTCGAGGTACGGCGTGCGATCGACGGCGACGAGGTGATACACGCGCGCTGCGCCGACGAGCCGCGCCTCCGCGTAGCGCAACCGCGCCGCCGCCGAGTACAGGCTCGAGTTCGGTCGGTAGCGCAGGTGCGCGCGGATCCCGCGATCCTTCGCGAGGTCCGCGCACAGCTGGAACAAGAGGTCGTTGTCGAGGCGCGTGTGGCGCTTCGCTGCCTCGCGCGGAGGGATCGCGAGGTTCGTCGTCTCGCCGACCGAACCGACCGAGACGGACGCGAACAGACCGAACGGCGTCGAGCGCGACGCCATGCGCGAGACGTAGCGAACCAGCGCGCGCTCGACCGCGATGCCCGACTGCGACTCGGGCTGCTTCTGCCACGCGGGGATCTGCGCGTCGAGCTCCGGCGACGCGAGGTACAGCGCTTCACGCACCGTCGGATCTGCGACGAGCCTCGCGAGATCCGCGCGGCGCTCCTCGGTGCCGGACATCGCCGACCAGCGCGCCAGCGTATCGAACGGCAAGGTCGGAGTGCGCAACACGAAGCGCGGCAGCGGGCGGTACTTCGGGTCGGGCTTCTCGGCTCTGTCTTTGTCCATGGTCAGCCTTCGGCGTCCTCGTCGGTGGCGAGGTCCGTCAACAGTAGGCGATCCCACGCGGGCTCGCTGGCCGTCGTGGCGGCGAGTAGCGCGAGGCCGACGCCCGCGGAGCCATCGAGGAACGCGGGCTCGCTCGGGATCGGGAGCTCGAGCGCGCGCGCGAACCAGGTGCGCGCCTGCTCCGCGAACGCGGCATCGCGCGTCGCATGAAAGAAGCGATTGCTGATGTGTCCGAGGCCCGCGGCGCCATGGCACAGCGTCGCGTCGACGACGCGCGCTCGCTCCATGTCACGGCGCAGGGCGCGTAGCGCGAGCTCGGTCGCGTCGATGCTCGAGGTCTCGTGGCCGAATGCGCGCTCCGCCCACCACAACCCCACCGCGACGCCCGGATCGCCATAGCACCACGCGGTTCGCGCGGCTTCGGTGTGCGTTGTCGACGGCAGACCACCCATCCGCTTTCCGGGAAACGTCCGCTCGCCATCGCCACCGGTCGCGGTCGCCTCGAGCCACCGCCGCGCCTCGAGCGCGAGGGCTCGTCCGCGCTGCGGCACGTGGGTGGACGCGCGCGCGAGAAAGCCGATCATGCCGGGGACGCCGTGCGCGATCCCGCAGTCGAAGAATCCGTCCGGGTACTCGCTCGCGAAGCTCGGCGGCAGGAGCGAGAGCGGCGTGTGCCACGTTGCACCGTCATCCGTCTTCGTCGCGGTGCGATCGAGGTGCGTGGTCACCCGCGCGAGGCCCTCGGTCGCCTTCGCGTCGGCTCCATGCGCGAGGCGCTCGAGGAAGTACACGCCGAAACCCACGAGCCCCTCGATCAGATCGTGCGCGCCGGTCCACGTCTGCTCGCCGAGCACCCGGAGCAGCGCCTCGTCGATCGCCGCGAGTGACTCCTCGCTGTCGTCGGCGTCGAGCGTGTGGCACAGCACCCACGCCGCGTTCGTCAGCCCTCCGAACAGCCCGAGGTGCGGCGCGCCTCGCCCGAGCGACGCGACGAGGTCATCGAGCGCCGCACCGTACGCGTCGTTCGCGAACGGCTCGTCGAACACCGCGCACGTGTACGCCCAGTACAGCACCCGATCCGGCGCGATCGC
The DNA here is from genome assembly GCA_964617845.1 of uncultured Kofleriaceae bacterium. Classification (GTDB taxonomy): domain Bacteria; phylum Myxococcota_A; class Polyangia; order Haliangiales; family Haliangiaceae; genus JABFXX01. The sequence goes on from CAZUAR010000024.1 coordinate 157,095, forward strand.
CGACGGCATCGCCGCCTGCGCCACCGCGATCTCGCGGGCCCTCGCCACCGCACGCTCCGCGAGGTCCCCGGTCAACAGCGGCGTCCACGACACCCACGCGATTGTAGCCCTCGATGAACGACGCCTTGACAGGTACGCGGCGGCGGCGTACATAACCCTTAGGTTATATAACCCCGAGGTAATGCATGTCGCCCGACCGTCTCGACGCCACGTTCTCCGCGCTCGCCGATCCGACGCGCCGAGCGATCCTCGCGCGGCTGGCCCGGGGCGATGCGTCGGTGCTCGAGCTCGCCGAGCCGTTCGCGATGAGCCAGCCCGCGATCTCGAAGCACATCAAGGTGCTCGAGCGAGCGGGGCTCGTCTCGCGCGGCCGCGATGCGCAGCGCCGTCCGGTGCACCTCGAGGCCGCGCCACTGCGCGAGGCGAACGACTGGATCCTCAAGTATCGCGAGCTGTGGGAGGCGAGGTTCGATCGCCTCGATGCGCTGCTCGGTCAGATGAAGGAGACGGAGAAGCGCCCCGGCAAGAAGGGCGGTCGCTGATGCGCAGCCCCGTGCAGCCACTGCTCGTGATGTCGCGCGTGATCGATGCGCCGCGCGCCGAGGTGTTTGCCGAGTGGAGCGAGCCCGAGCGCCTCGCGCGCTGGTGGGACGTACGGCGTGACGGGCGCCGGCGCGCCGACATCGCGCGGTTCGCCGTCGCGATCTGCGAGCTCCGTGCGCCGGAGCGCATCGTGTTCACGTGGGGCGGCCTCAGGGCCGAGACCACCTCGATCATCACCATCCACCTCGTCGAGGACGGCGCGCGGACGCGCTGGACCCTCGAACAATCGATCGCGCGGTCGTGCTGGACGGTCGCGCTCGATCGCCTGCACGACCTCCTCGACGCCGAAACCGGAGTACACGCATGACAAAGCTCAAGATCACCACGCCCACCGACACCCAGATCGTCCTCGAGCGCGCGTTCGAGGCACCGCGCGCACTCGTGTGGCGAGCACTCAGCGAGCCCGAGCTCGTGCGCCAGTGGTGGGGCTGCGAGGGCAGCCAGATGACCACGTGCGAGATCGACTTTCGCGTCGGCGGCAAATGGCGGTTCGTGCTGCGCAACCCCGATGGCTCGACGGTGGGGCAGGGCGGCGAGTACGTCGAGATCGCGAAGCCCGATCGCATCGTGAACACCGAGGGGATGGACGGCTACGAGGGAACGGTGCTCGTGACGTACACGCTCGTCGAGGCCGCGGGCACGACGACGATGCGCTGCGTGACCGAGTGCCACACGCAGTTCGTGCGCGACATGATCCTCGGATCGGGAATGGAGGTCGGCGCCGAGACCGGCTACGCGCGGCTCGAGCAGGTCGCGCGCTCGCTGCTTTAGTCACTGCACGATCGGCGGGATCGAGTTGCACGCCGCCGCCTTGTCGAGGAGCAGCGCGCGCTCGCGCTCGTTCTTCGTCATCGCCGCGGCGCGCTCGAACTGCGCGCGTGCCTCGCCGAGCCGCCCGAGCTTGAACAGCAGATCGCCGCGCACCGCGGGCAGCAAGTGGTACCCGGCGAGCGCGGGCAGATCGACGAGGCCGTCGACGATGTCGAGCCCGGCCGCGGGGCCGAAGGCCATGCCGACGGCGACCGCGCGGTTCAGCTCGACGATCGGCGACTGCGTGAGCTGGACGAGCGCCTGGTACAGCGCGGCGATCTTCGTCCAGTCGGTCTCCGCCGCGGTGCGAGCGCGTGCGTGGCACGCCGCGATCGACGCTTGCAGCACGTACGCGCCGGCGCCGGTCGCGGCTTCCGCACGCGCGAGCGCGGTGAGCCCGCGCCGGATCAAGAGCTGATCCCACCGCGCGCGATTCTGATCGAGCAGCAGGATCGGCGTGCCGTCGGGCTTGGTGCGCGCACCCATGCGCGAGGCCTGGATCTCCATCAGCGCGACCAGGCCGTGCACCTCGGCCTCCGCAGGCGCGAACTCGGCGAGGATGCGCCCGAGCCGCAGCGCGTCCTCGCACAGCGCGGGGCGCGTCCAGTGATCGCCCGCGGTCGCGGAGTAGCCCTCGTTGAACACGAGGTAGACCACCTCGAGCACGGAGCCGAGCCGCGGCGCGAGATCGGCGCCGCGCGGCACCTCGTACGGCACCTGCTCGTCGGCGAGCGTCTTCTTCGCGCGCACGATGCGCTGCGCGATCGTCGGCTCGGGGGTCACGAACGCGCGCGCGATCTCCTCGGTCGTCAGCCCGCCGAGCAAGCGCAGCGTCAGCGCGACGCGCGCCTCGCGCGAGAGCACCGGATGGCAGCACGTGAAGATCAGCCGCAGCAGATCGTCGCCGACATCGTCGTCGAGCTTCGCCTCGAGCGTCTCGACGGTGCGATCCGGCAGCCCGGCGATCTCGGCGCCGATCTGCTCGTGCTTACGATCCACGAGCTTGTTCCTCCGCGCGCGATCGATCGCGCGGTTCTTCGCGGCCTGCATGAGCCACGCGCCCGGGTTGTCCGGAATGCCGGTGTCCGGCCACTTCTCGAGGGCCGTGACCAGCGCATCCTGCGCGAGCTCCTCGGCCGTGCCGACATCGCGCGTGATGCGCGCGAGGCCCGCGATCAGCCGCGCGCTCTCGATGCGCCACACGGCGTCGATCGCGCGCTGTACTTCGTGCGTGCTCGTCACCTCGCGGATCAGAGCACAGGCGCATCAGCGGAGCTTGGCTTCGGCGACCAGTTTGTCGTGCAGCGCGATGGTCTCGGCCGTGGCCTCGAAGTCGGACATCTCGTAGAGCGGGCGGATCTCGATCTCGCTGTCGACGAGCATCGGGTTCGGGCAGCGCTTCACCCACTCGATCGCTTCCTCGAGCGACTTGACCTGCCACAGCCAGTAGCCCGCGACGAGCTCCTTGGTCTCCGTGAACGGTCCGTCGATCACCGAGCGGTTCTTGCCGCTGAACCGGACGCGCGCGCCGGCGGACGAGGGCTTGAGGCCGGCGCCGTCGAGCAGGATGCCCGCCTTCACGAGCTCCTCGTTGTACTTCATCATCTCCGAGAGCATCTGAGCGTCGGGCGGGGTGCCCTTCTCGGAGTCGGGGGTGGCTTTGACAAACACGACGACTTTCATGGCTATCTCCTGCGTTCGTTCGGGGGGATGTCTCTGTCCTTCACGAGCGCGACGAACGAGCCCGGGCCGGATCGACATGACCTCGAAACTATTTTCGCGAATCCGCTAACCCGCGGCGATCACGGGGCCTTCCGTGCGTCCTCGGGCAGGTCGCGCCGGCGACGATAGTATGCTCGCGCGCGTGAGTCTCCCCCTGCTCGCCGCCTCCGTGCTGGTGCTGCTCGTTCTCGGCTACCGGTTTTACGGACGACTGATCGCGCGCCAGTACTCGCTCGGCTCGACGACGGACACGCCCGCGCATCGCCATCGCGACGACGTCGACTTCGTGCCGACGAAGCCGGCGTACCTGTTCGGCCAGCACTTCAGCGCGATCGCGGCCGCGGGGCCGATCGTCGGGCCGATCCTCGCCGCGCAGTACTTCGGCTGGCTGCCCGCGATCCTGTGGATCGTCGTCGGCGTGATCTTCATCGGCGCGGTGCACGACTTCACGACGCTCGTCGCGTCCGTGCGCCACGACGCGAAGTCGATCGCGGAGGTCGCGAAAGCGAACCTCGGGCGAAACGCGTGGCGCGCGATGCTGATCTTCATCTGGCTCGCCCTCGTCTACGTGATCGTCGCGTTCGTCGATCTCACCGCCGGCGCGTTCACCTCGAAGGCACAGCCCGGCATCACGAGCGACTTCGATCAGGGCGGCGCGGTCGCGCTCGCGGGCATCCTCTACCTCGCGCTCGCGGTCGTGATGGGCCTCGTCGATCGCGTGTGGAAGCCGAAGCTATGGATCCAGACGCTGATCTTCGTCCCGCTGATCTTCGTCGCGGTGTGGGTCGGCACGCAGCACTCGACGCTGCTCGCCGCGGACTGGAAGGTCTGGGTCCTTCTCATCCTCGCGTACTGCTTCGTCGCGTCGCTGACGCCGATGTGGCTGCTCCTGCAACCGCGCGGCTACCTCGGTGGCTTCGTGCTGTACACCGCGCTCGCGATCGGGACGCTCGGCATCTTCTTCGGCGGCTTCTCGATCGAGCGGCCGGCGTTCACCGGGTTCGAGCACGCGAAGGGCGGCATGCTGTTCCCGTTCTTGTTCGTCACGATCGCGTGCGGCGCGTGCTCGGGGTTCCACGGCCTCGTGTGTTCGGGCACCACGTCGAAGCAGATCGATCGCGAGCGCGACTGCCATCCGATCGGGTACGGCGCGATGCTCCTCGAAGCGTTCGTCGCCGTGATCGCGCTCGCGACCGTGATGATCGTCGCGCCGTCGGTCAAGGGCTCGCCCGACGCGATCTACGCGAGCGGCATCGCGCGGTTCTTGAACGCGCTGACCGGGCTCGATCCCGTGGTCGCGACGACGTTCGGCGCGATGGTGCTGTCGACGTTCATCTTCGACACGCTCGACTCCGCGACGCGCCTCGGCCGCTACATCCTGCAGGAGCTGTTCGACACGACCTCGAAGAGCTCGGGCTACATCGCGACCGCCGCGACCGTGACGGTGCCGGCGATCTTCCTGCTGGTCGCCGGGAAGGGTAGCTTCATCTGGTTCTGGTCGCTGTTCGGCACCTCGAACCAGCTGCTCGCGGCGCTCTCGCTGCTCGCGATCACGGTGTGGCTCCACCCCATGGGCAAGCCGATCTGGTACGTCGTCGTGCCGATGATCTTCGTGATGTCGGTGACCGTCGTCGCGCTCGCGATCCAGGCCAAGGCGATCGTCGACTTCGCCGCGGGAACCACGCCGTGGATCAACGGGCTCGTCTCGCTGATCCTGCTCGGCCTCGCGGTCGCGCTCGTCGTGTTCGCGATCCGCTCGTGGCGGCCGGCGATCAGCCCAGCGCCTTCAACAGAATGATCGCGACGCCGAGAGCGATCAGCGCGCAGATGACCCAGACGGCGTTGGAGCTGCCGGTCGCCGGCAGCTTCGTCGGAGGCGCCGGGAGGCCGGGGCCGGCGGCGAGCGACTGCTTCGCCATCTCGTTCGCCTCCTTGTTCGTCATTTCCTGGCAGACCGCCATCAGGAACGACGACAGGTACGGGAGGCCGGGGATCGAGCTCGACGAGATCTCCCACGGCGCGGCCTGCGACGGCGCCTCGGTGAACACCTTGCTCACGTCGTACGGCGCGTTCTCCTCGAGCGCCTCGCCGCGGATGCGCATGTCCTTGCGCCACTCCGCCCAGTACACCGACGACGCGCCCTTCTCGCAGACGAAGTAGCGGATCGCGCCGTCCTCGGATCGCGCGATCGCGCCGTAGTACGCCTCGGTCACGTTGTCCGGCGGTGGCATCCGCACGGTGCGGATCTCGACGCCGAACGCGCGGACCGGCTCGATCCACATGAGGCCCTTCGACGGCTGCGCGTCGCCCGCCGACGGCGTCGCGTCGGACCAGCGCATCTGCAGATACGAGTGCGCCTTGTCGCCGGAGATGATGTTCCAGAGGTTGGGCTGCGTCGTCGCATCCGACGGCAACACCTTGTGGGCGAAGTTGTAGAAGTGCTGGCGCATGGTCCAACCTCCGGACGGTGCGTGCGGCCCAGCAGTCGCACCCCGCCGGCTCAGACCACGTCCTCGGGACGCATCTTCATCTTCGCGTAGGCGGCGAGGAACTGACCCGCGCCGCGCGCGAGCGCGAGCTTGCTGATCGGGACGCCGGCGAAGTCCTCGATCGCGACGCGGAACATCGACGACAGGCGCGGCATCAAGAACTCCACCTTGTGGCGGCGGCGTCCGTAGAACAGGGAGTAGGCGAGGTGGCGAATGCGCAGCTGGAAGCCGAGGTGGTGCTTCTCGACCGCCTGGCGCCAGTCGGAGAAGCGCAGGTTGTCGCGCTCGAACGCGCGCGCGAGATAGGGGGCGGCGACCGCGCCGTACTCGATCGCCTGGCCGATGCCCTCGCCGGTGGCGATGTCGATGCCGGCGGCCTCGCCGACGAGCAGCACGCGCGGGGACGAGATGTCGACGCCCGGCTCCCAGCCTCGCTCGGCGAACTGCTTGATGCGGTACCGCTTGATGTCGAGGCCGCGCTCCGCGAGGTAGGCGGCGCAGCGTGCGCGCGCGTCGTCGGCGCCGAGCGTGCGGATCACGTAGGCGCCGCGGCAGACGAGCGGCGTGCCGTCGACGATCGTGGGGAAGTCCCACGCGTAGCCGGCGAGATCGCGGCGCGCGAAGTCGAACACGACGGTGTCGCGCGGAAGGTCGTCGGGGAGCCCCTCGGTGTCGAGCTCGACGACCTGCGCGCGGAGCTCGGGGCGCGGGAATCCCGCTTGCTTGCGCACGATCCCGGAGACGCCGTCGGCGCCGACGATCGCGCGGGCCGTGTAGATGTCGCCGGTGGCGGTCGTGACGCGAACCGCGGCGGCGCTCGCTGCATCGGCGGCGGGGCGCGAGGTCTCGTCGACGAGGTCGATGCGGGTGACGCCGCAGTTGTCGCGAAGCTCGATGCCCCGGGCGATCGCGACCCGGGCGAGCGCGTGGTCGAACTCGATGCGACGGACCACCGCGCCGAGGTCATCGACCCTGGTCACGATGGTGTCGTGCGCGAGCTTCACCGCGAGCGAGGTCAGCGGGACCTTCGGACACTCGACGTGGACGCCGATCTTGTCGAGGATCTTGAAGGCGCGCGCGCCGATGCCGCCGGCGCAGATCTTCTCGCGCGGATATGTCTCGCGCTCGAGGACGACGACGCGTAGCTCGGGGGCGATGGCGCGCAGGTGGAGCGCGGTCGACAGCCCGGCCGGGCCGCCGCCAACGATCACGAGATCCACATCGCGCATCACGCTCGGGGTGAATATCACGAGCGCGATCGCGGTACGTTCCCGGGCATGACGTGGGTGCGCGCTCTGGGTCTCGTCGTGTTCGTGGCCGCGTGCGGTGGCGCACCGGTCGAGGTGACACATCGCAAGCAGGTCGACCTCGACGCGACGCGCGTGGCGAAGCACGTGTTCGTCGCGAGCGGGCGCCAGGCGGGCACGTACGTGATCACGACGGCGCTCGACGGGACGATCACGACCAAGCTGCACATCGTCGAGAACGGGCGCGGGCCGCAGGTGCAGAGCAAGCTGCGCGTGCGCGCCGATGACTGGACGCTCGAGGCGTTCGAGGCGAGCGGCCAGCACACGATGGGCACGCTCGTCGCGGAGCGCTTCCAGCTCGCGAACGGCGTCGCGCGGTGGAAGAGCGAAGAAGAGCAGGGCGAGAAGGCGGTGCAGGGCGCGGCGTTCTTCCTGCCGATCGCGGACGGGCCGATCTCGCCGTTCCTCGTCCCCGCGGCGCTCAAGGCGGGCGGGACGATCGCGCTGCTTCCCGGCGGTCAGGCGAAGGTGACGAAGGCCGGCGAGGTCACCGTCAGCGCGGGGAGCGAGCAGCGCGTGCTCGACGGCTATCGCATCGACGGCCTCGGGCTCGCGCCGCAGTACGCGTGGTTCGAGCGTGGCACCGGCGCGTGGTTCGGCGAGATGAGCTCGTGGTCCGCGTTCGTCCCGGAAGGATGGGAAGCGGCGATCGCGCCGATCACCGCGAAGCAGCGCGACCTCGATCGCGCACGCGAGGCGGACATCGCTCGGCTCAATGCGACGAGGCCGGTCAGCGGCATCGCGTTCACGAACGCGCGCGTGCTCGATGTCGAGAAGGGCGTGTGGCTACCGAACCAGACCGTGGTCGTCGTCGGCGACACGATCAAGGCGGTCGGCAAGACCGGCAGCGTCAAGATCCCCGACGGCGTCGACACGTTGCCCGTCGAGGGGATGGGCATCATCCCCGGCCTCATCGACATGCACTCGCACACGGGCGCGGTCGATGGCCTGCTCGACATCGCCGCCGGCGTGACGCTCGTGCGCGACGTCGGCAACGTCCCCGACGACCTCGACGATCTCAAGGCGCGCTTCGACAGCGGCGCGGCCATCGGCCCGCACGTCGTGCGCTACGGGTTCATCGAGGGGCGCGGCCCGAAGGCGGCGTCGTCCACGATCACCGCCGAGACGCCCGACGAGGCGATGCTCGCCGTCGCCGAGTACAAGAAGCGCGGGTACGAGGGGATCAAGATCTACAACTCGGTGAAGACCGATCTCGTCGCGCTGCTCGCGTCGGAGGCGCACGCGAAGGGGATGAAGGTCATCGGCCACGTCCCGGTGCACATGCTCGCGCACGAGGCGGTGGCCGCCGGCTACGACGGCATCGAGCACATCAATATGCTGTTCTTGAACTTCTTCGCGACGCACGAGACCGACACGCGCGACACGACGCGGTTCACGCTCGTCGGCGACAAGGCGGCGGACTTCGATCTCGCGAGCGCGCCGATGACCGACTTCATCACCGTGCTGCGCGACAAGAAGATCGTCATCGATCCGACGCTGTCCGCGTTCGAGGATCTGTTCGTCGGCGTGCCGGGCAAGATCACGCCGGGCCTCGAGGCGACGGTCGCGCGCTTTCCGATCCAGGTGCAGCGCGGGTGGTTGACGGGCGGGCTGCCGATGCCCGGCGACAAGCGGGCGCTGTACGCGAGGTCGTGGGCAAAGATGCTCGCGCTCGTGAAGCTGCTCGCCGCGTCGAAGGTGCCCGTCGTCCTCGGCACCGATCACATCGGCGGCGTGATGTTCCATCACGAGATGGAGCTGTTCGTGCGCGCGGGCCTCGCGCCCAAGGACGTGCTGCGCATGGCGACGATCGACTCGGCGCGCGTGCTCGGCCTCGACAAGACGATCGGCACGATCGCCGCGGGGAAGCGCGCGGACCTCGTGGTCGTAGCGAGCGATCCGCTCGCGAACATCGCCGACATTCGCAAGACCGTGTACACGATGCGCGGCGGCGTGCTGTATCGATCCGACGCGCTCTACACGGCCGCGAACGTCGCACCGTAGTCGCTTCGACGTCGCGCGATTTCGGGGATCGCAGTCGCGCCCGTCCCGCCGCGTCTCACCATGTCGCGCGACACGTGCGACGCGAGCGACATGCCTGATTCTCGACGAGAATTTGTGTACACCGCGCGTCTCGCTCGTGTCTCCTGGAGACATGCGCAACACGCTTCTCGCACTTGTTCTGGCCGTCTCCGCGTGCGCGAGCGGTCCTCGTCCCGTGAACGTCGCGGCGGTCCGCGCGGAGATCAACGAGACCATCCAGTCGTCCTCCGGCGATCGCACGGTGACGAGCATGGGGAAGACCGCGACCGATCGCGCGACGGTGTTCACGACGAGCAAGACCGGCACGCGCCAGGAAGAGACCTGGGTGAAGGCGAACGGTCGCTGGCAGATGGAGAACGCGTCCGCGCTCAACACGAACTGATCGCGCCGCGTTCCGTCGTCCGGGGGAGCTGACTCAGGCGGCGGGTTCCGCGTCCGGCTTGAGCTCTGCTTTGAGCTCGCGGATCTTTCGCTGGATTCGCGACTGTTGCACGCGCGACATCACGGTCAGCACGACCATCGCGCCGAGGCCGAGCACGGCAACGGCGACGCTGCGCGCGCGATTGAGCATCGTGACGAGCAGGCCTTGCGGTCCGGTCGCGCCGAGCAAGCTGTAGAGCGCGTAGTTCCCGCCGTCGGCGAGGCCGAGACCGAGAGGAACGATCGACGCGATCCACTGGATCAGCACGCCGACGGAGAGCACCGCGATCACGAGCGCCGGGGTCAGCGACACGCCGACCGCCTGGATCAGCACGCACGTCGACGTGTACGTGACGATCTTCGAGGCCGCGACGAACAGGATGCCGCGTCGCGTGCCCGCGGTGCGGTGCTTGTGGAGCTCGCGGATGTGCTTGTCGACCTCCTGGAGGCGCGTCTTCCAGTCACTCGCGCGCTCCGTGGAGATCAGCCGCGTGTTGCGCAGCGTCGCGACGAGCGTCGAGATGGCGCCCCGCTGGATCACGACGCCGAGCATCACCATCAGCGGCACGAGGACGGCGACGCCGATGCCGACCATGACCTTGATCCCGTGCGGGACGTCGACGAGCAGCAGCGTGATCGGGATGCCGATCAGCATGACGCTGACCGAGAAGTAGAGGACGGCGACGTTGAGCAGGACGATCGACGACAGCAGTCGCGCCTTCGGAGCGCGATCGAGCAGCATCGTCACCTTGGTCGGCTCGCCGAGCGCGCCGAAGGGGGTCAGCACGTTGATCGCGCGGCCGCTCGCCCACGCGCCGAGCACGCGCGGATAGCTGACCATGCGCGCCTCGGGACGCATGAACGAGTGCCATGCCGCCGCATCGAAGCACAGCGAGGCGAGGTCCAGCGCGAGGATGATGCCCGCGTAGTTGCCGACCGAGATGAGGACCGGCCTGAGCTCCTCCCAGCTCGTCGTGCGGAGCATGAAGTAGAGCCCCACGCCGCCCGCGACGAACATCACGAGGTTGAAGATCGTGCTCCAGGGGCTCTTCTTCTTCTCGCCCTCGGTCCCATTTTCCGTGCTGGCACGCTCGCGCGCAGCGTCCGTGCCGGGCATGGAAGTAGCGTACATCATGCACACCATGACCGACCCGGCGCCGATGTCCGTTCGGCGAGCGCCCGGAGTGCGCCAGGGATGAGCAAGGCATGCGTGAGATGATCAGACCCCAAATCGATAATCAAACATGACTCGCGAGCGACTCGCAGCGTCGGTGGTCTTCACCCCGACGGACTTTCCTCATTACACCTACGTCCCGCGCGACACGCTCCACCACGAGCGCCTGCTGCGCGAGTGGGCGCGCACGTCGACGCAGATCGCCTCGGTGTCCGGTCCGTCGAAGGCCGGCAAGACGGTGCTCGTGCAGCGGGTGATCGGCAAGGAAAACCTCATCACGGTCAGCGGCGCTTCCGTCCGGGCGCCGGACCAGCTCTGGGAGCGCGTGCTCGACTGGTGCGGTGAGCCGCACTCGACCATGGCGAGCCGCACCGACACGCTCGCCGACGCCGCGGGCAAGGAGCACAGCTTCCGCGTCGGCACGAGCGGCACGGGCGCCGCCACGCGCGGCCACTCGCAGACCACGTCGACGGGGGCGGATCTGCTATCGGCCACGAGCCAGCGCCGCGGGTTGCCCCAGGTCGTCGATCAGCTCGCGAACACGAGGTACACGCTGCTGCTCGACGACTTCCATTACATCCCGCTCGCGATCCAGAGCGACGTCGCCCAGCAGCTCAAGGACGCCGCGAGCCGAGGCGTGCGGATCTGCGTCGCGTCCGTGCCGCATCGCTCGGACAACGTGGTGCGCGCGCTGCCCGAGCTGCGCGGGCGCGTCGTCGCGGTCGATCTCGACTACTGGAGCGTGAAGGACCTGCTCGAGATCCCGCGCATGGGCCTCGAGGCGCTGCGCTTCTCCGTCGACGCCCAGTCGCTGACCGCGTTTGCCCGGGAGGCCGCGGGCTCGCCGCAGCTCATGCAGTCGATCTGCAAGTGGATGTGCGAGTCGCTCGAGATCCACGAGTCGCTGCCCGAGCCCAAGGCGTTCGTCCTCGACGCCGCGAAGCGCCGCGGGATCCTCGAGATGTCGTCGTTCGCGGCCGACTTCCGCACGCTCGTCCGCGCGCTGATCGCGGGGCCGCGCGCGCGGCCGGGCGAGCGCCAGACCTACGCGCACAACGACGGCAAGCAAGGCGACGTCTACCTGACGATCATGCGCGCGATCGCGATGGATCCGCCGCGCCTCGCGATCCACAAGGACGAGCTGACCAAGCGGCTCGACGAGCTGTGCAAGGGCAAGAACCCCGACGGTGCATCCGTGGTGCGCGCGTGCATCCATCTCGGCCAGATCGCGCAGTCGACGTACGCCGCGCACAGCGGGCCCTCGCTCGAGTGGGACGAGCAAGACAGCGTGCTCGTGCTGCCCGATCCGTACCTCTTGTTCTACCTGCGCTGCTCGGGGCTCCTCGAGCGCGAGGCCGACGCCGCCGACGCGCCCGACATCACGACGAGCTGAGCGCGCTCAGAAGCTCGGCCGTTCCTTGTGGTACTTGAAGATCAGGTCCTGCAGGTACTCCGCGAGCGCGATCACGTCGTCGTCCTCGGTCGTGCGCGAGATGTAGATCTCGAAGATGTCGTGGCCCTCTTCGCCGCCGGGCTCGCGCAGCCGCAACGAGACGTAGCCCTCGTCGGCGTCCTGCTTCCCCTTCTTTCGCTCGGGGATCTCGATCGCGTCGATCAGCTTCCAGACCTTGTCGGTCTCCTTGCCGCTCAGGTTCTTCGTACCGAGATCGTCCGAGCTGTCCTCGCGCGAGTAGCTCGCCCACATCGAGCTGCCTCGAATGCGGATCTGCCAGTCGTCGCCCTCGGGCTTGTACGACACGAAGTCGAACATGCGGCCGTTCGTCTCGCCGCGATCCACGTCGCCCGCCTCGCGCGTGTTCTGCGCGTACTCGCCGCCCGTCTTGCACGCGCCGAGCGCGAGCCCGAGCCCGACGACGATCGCGATCTCGATGCAGCCGATCCGCACGGCCGGAGCATACCAGGCCGTATGATGCGCTGCCCATGATCCGCGACGGCACGCATCGCACCGCGACGCTCGACGCCACATGGGCGCGCTTCGCACCCGCGATGAAGCGCGCGCAGATCACGCGTATCGCTGACATCACGGGCCTCGACACGCTTGGCATCCCGGTCTTCGCCGCGATCCGCCCGCTCGGCAAGTCGCTCTCCACGCAGCAGGGCAAGGGCATCACGCCCGCCCACGCCCGGGTCAGCGCGTTGATGGAGTCGCTCGAGACGTGGACCGCCGAGAACATCGCGCTGCCGATCACGCGCGCCTCCGCGACCAAGCTCGGCACCCGCGCCGTCGACGTGACCGCGCTGCCGCGTCCACGCGGACGCATCGATCGCTCCGCCACCTGGCGCTGGGTGCCCGGTCGCGACCTCGTCTCCGATCGCCAGCTCCTCGTCCCCGAGCAAGCGGTCACGCTCGACACGACGTTCACGTCGCCGCCGATCTTCGACATCTCCTCCAATGGCCTCGCGTCGGGCAACGTCCTCGTCGAGGCGATCGCGCACGGCCTCGCCGAGGTCATCGAGCGTGACGCCGAGGCCGCGTGGCGCCGCGTGGGCTCCGATCGGCGCCTCGTCATCGACACGATCCCCGACCCGACGTGCCGCGCCCTGATCGATCGCATCACCGCGACCGGCGCTCGCATCTGGCTGTGGGACCTCGAAGGCGTGATCCCCGTCGTCGGCTGCGCGATCATGGAGGACCCGCGCGAGCCCGCGTGGCGCACGCTCGGCTTCTACCAGGGCTTCGGCGCGCACGTCGACGCGAACATCGCGATCGCGCGCGCGATCACCGAGGCCGCCCAGACGCGGCTGACGTACATCGCCGGCGCGCGCGACGACTTCTTTCCGTTCGACTACGAGCGCGCGACCGATCCCGACATCCTCGCGGACCTGTGGGAGCGCATGGCCGCGCCCTGCGACACCCCGGCGCTCTTCGACGATTTCCCGACGCGCTCGACCAGGACCATCGACGAGGATCTCGAGGTGATGCTCGACGCCGTCACCGCCGACGGCTCCGCGCAGGTGATCGTCGTCGACCTCACGCACGACACGCTCGGCGTTCCGGTCGCGAAGGTCATCGTTCCCGGTCGCGCCACCGACATCGAGGCGATGGGGTGATGGCGAAGTCGCGGGCATCGAGTGCCAGGGCGTCGTCGCGTACGAAGCTGTTGTCTGCGACGGTGTCGTCGCGTGCGAAGGTGTCGTCGCGTGCGAAGGCAGTCGACGTCGTGTTCATCGGGCCGACGCTCCCGCCGCACCTCGCGCGCAACTGCTTCCCCGACGCGGACCTGCGCGGGCCGGTCGCGGTCGGCGACGTGCTGCGACTCGTCGACGAGCACCTCGCGGGGCGGATCGCGATCGGGCGCATCGCCATCGTCGATGGCTACTTCGAGCGCATGGCCGCGGTGTGGCACAAGGAGATCCTCCTCGCGCTCGAAGCGGGCATCGAGGTGTGGGGTGCGGCGAGCATGGGTGCATTGCGCGCGGCCGAGCTCGCGCCGTTCGGGATGCGCGGCGTCGGCTCGATCTACGAACGCTTCGCGAGCGGCGAGCTCACCTGCGACGACGAGGTCGCGGTCGCGCACCTGCCGGCCGAGTACGGCTACAAGCCGACCTCGGTCGCGCTCGTCGATCTGCGCGATGCGATCGAGCAAGCGAGGATCTCGGCGAAGGACCGCGCGCGACTGGTCGAGCTGGCGCGCAGACCTTTCTATCGAGAGCGCTCATTCGAGCGCCTGCTCGAGGATTCGACGAAGGCCGGGATCGACGACGACGTGATCGCCGAGGTCGCGACGCACTTCTCTGTGTCGACCGCCGCGAAGGCGACCGATGCGCGCCTGCTATCGGCCGCGATGGGGAGCACGAAGCGAGCGCGCCCGAAGAAGCTCGAAGTGCCTCGCACCTGGGCCCTCGCGCAGCTACGCGCATCGTTGAACGATGGCTAGGCCGGCGCGTTGCGACCCGCGCGGTGACCGAGCGGGTGGAGCGACCCCGAGCCATCGGTGAGCGAACGTCCCTCGATCCCGATCCGTCATGACAGTGTCCTGACGCCCGTCATGACGTCGATCGATCGTCCCCCAGTGTTTTCTCGAGGTCGCGACGCACTTCTCTGGGTTCGAACGCCGCGAAGGCGACCGACGCGCGCCTGCTCGGTCTCGATGCGCAGCGCGAAGCGAGCGCGCCCGAAGAAGCTCGATGCGCCTCGCACCTGGGCCCTCGCGCAGCTGCGCGCATCGTAGGACGATGGCTCGGGTGATCGGCATCCTCGTCACGTTCGCGGCGCCTAGCGTCCCGCGCGGTGACCGAGCTGGTGGAGGAACCCCGAGCCATCGGTGAATGAACCTCCCCCGATCCCGATCCGTCATGACAGTGTCCGTACGCCCGTCATGACGTCGATCGATCGTCGGCGTTCGATCGCGAGAAGTGCGTCGCGACATCGAGAAACACAGGGGCGGCGACCGATGCGCGCCTGCTATCGGCCGCGATGCGCAGCGCGAAGCGAGCGCGCCCGAAGAAGCTCGGCCTACCCGAGCCGGCGCCGCGCGTGGAGCGACCCCGAGCCATCGGTGAATGAACCTCCCCCGATCCCGATCCGTCATGACAGTGTCCGTACGCCCGTCATGACGTCGATCGATCGTCGGCGTTCGATCGCGAGAAGTGCGTCGCGACATCGAGAAACACAGGGGCGGCGACCGATGCGCGCCTGCTATCGGCCGCGATGCGCAGCGCGAAGCGAGCGCGCCCGAAGAAGCTCGGCCTACCCGAGCCGGCGCCGCGCGTGGAGCGACCCCGAGCCATCGGTGGATGAACGTCCCCCGATCCCGATCCGTCATGACAATGTCCTGACGCCCGTCATGACGTCGATCGATCGTCCCCAATGTTTTGTCGAGCTCGCGACGCACTTCTCGCCGTCGGACGCCGCCAAGGAGACCGATGCGCGACTGCTATCGGCCGCGATGCGCAGCGCGAAGCGAGCGCGCCCAAGAAGCTCGAAGTGCCTCGCACCTTAGGCCCTCGCGCAGCAGCGAGCGGACCACGGGCGTCCTGATTGGCGTCCTGACGGGCGTACGGACAACGTCATGACCGGTTCGCCACGAGGCGTGCGCGATATCTCGTCGATCGTGGTCCGCTCGATACTGCGCGGGCGTCCCGGTGCGCGTCCTGACGGGCGTACGGACAACGTCATGACGGGTTCGTCACGAGGCGTGCGCGATATCTCGTCGATCGTGGTCCGCTCGCTACTGCGCGGGCGTCCCGGTGCGCGTCCTGACGGGCGTACGGACAACGTCATGACGGGTTCGTCACGAGGCGTGCGCG
>CAZUAR010000025.1:0-170735 GCA_964617845.1 uncultured Kofleriaceae bacterium
AGGTTCTCGCCGTGATCCTCGGCGGGGTGTCTGTCGTCGTCACGACGCTCCATGGCGCGGACGATAACGCAGCACGCAACCGATTGCGCACATCCGGGGCGATCGCGAACCCGACCGACTGTTGCCCCGACTAGCGAGTCGAGCGAGCGCGAGCGCGACGAAGCGAGGAGCCAGCCCCGCTCGATGCCCGCGCGATGCGCGGAGCGATGCGCGCGGTGGGACGGCGGCGGATCGACGAACGGCCCGGCCGCGCCTGGGGCGGCTCCATCCGGTACGCCATGGCTTCGCGCATCTCGGTGCGCAGCACGAGGCGAACGCCGTCGTAGCTCGCGCCGATCGAGCAGGCCTTGTTGGCGGACATGCCCGCCGCGAGGGCGATGCGGCACACGATGTCTCCCGAGATGCGGCGCGAGTTACGGCGCCACGCGACCCAGAAGCCGCCCGCCGGGTGCAGCCGGCCGACGATGTCGGTGAACCGGCGCTCCAGCTCCTCGAGCGAGTCGACGAACATCACCACGACGTCGATCACCGGGAACCGGAGATCGTGGGTGACGTGGAGGTCGTCGCTCCGCAGACTGCGTTCGAACGTACCCGGTGCGTTGAGCAGGCAGACCTTCTGTCCTGCCTTGATCCCCAGCTTCTTCGGCAGTGGATTTCCCGGGTACCCAGCCATGGCCAAGGCATAATGCAGCGCTCGCACGAGAGGTCAAACAGGATGACCAAAACATCTTTCAAGATTCGGTAATCATTCATTTCATGTCCGATCTGCGCGCTCCCGGATTTTCGTGAGCCAAGGAACGCTTTGGCGATCGGATCCCGCCCTTTTCGGCGGCTTCTGGAATACCCGGATCGACCCTCGTTCCGTGCCTTGACTTTCGAGGTCCCCCGGCCCCAATGGGTCTGCACCCATGCCGCACGGGCTCCTTTTGATCAACCTCGGGACGCCCGACGAGCCGACGGCACCCGCCGTCCGTCGCTACCTCCGCGAGTTCCTCGGGGACCCTCGCGTCCTCGACATCAATGGCATCGGACGCAAGCTCCTCCTCGAGCTCGTCATCCTCCCGACGCGACCGGCCAAGAGCGCCGCCGCGTACAAGACGATCTGGGATCCCGCGCGCGGATCGCCCCTCCTCTATCACTCCCAGGACCTCGCGGCCGGCGTCGCCGACAAGCTCGGCGCGGGGTGGCGCGTCGAGCTGGCGATGCGCTACGGCTCGCCCTCGATCGCCGACGGCCTGCGAGCGCTCGTGTCGGCGCACTGCGATCGCATCGTGGTGCTCCCGCTGTTCCCGCAGTACGCGTCGTCGTCGACCGGCACCGCGGTCGCGCGCGTGATGGAGCTCGCCGCCGGCGCGTGGACCGTGCCGCCGCTCGACTTCGTGCCCGCGTTCTTCGATGACCCGGGCTTCCTCGACGCGTTCGCGGCGGTCGGCGCCCCGGTGCTCGCGAGCGCCAAGCCCGAGCACGTCCTGTTCTCGTTCCACGGCCTGCCCGTCCGTCAGGTCACCAAGACCGATCCGAACGCCGGCACGCCCAAGGCGCACTGCTTCGCGACCGAGACCTGCTGCGAGACGCTGGCGAACCCGAACTGCTATCGCGCGCAGAGCTACGCGACCGCGCGCGCGATCGCGAAGCGGCTCGAGCTCGCACCCGAGGCGTACACGGTCTGCTTCCAGTCCCGTCTCGGCAAGACGCCGTGGATCCAGCCGTACACCGACGTGGTGATCGACGAGATCGCGAAGAAGGGCATCAAGCGGCTCGCCGTGTTCTGCCCCGCGTTCGTCGCCGACTGCCTCGAGACCGTCGAGGAGATCGGGATCCGCGCTGCCGAGCAATGGAAGGCGGCCGGCGGCGAGGAGCTCGTGCTCGTGCCGTCGCTCAACGCGACGCCGCGCTGGGTGGACGCGGTCGCCGCGATCGCAGAACGTCACGCCGCCCGCAAGCCGGGTCTCTCCGTGATCCCATGAACCCATTGCCCGACGTCTACGGCGAGCTCCTCGTCGTCCGTGCCCCCGTCCCCGCCACGCTCAACAAGGCGGGCGCGAACTACAAGAGCGAGGTCATGCACCTCGAGTACTCTCCGCGCCGCGCATTCGACGAGTGGCTGTCGATCTGCGACGCGATCGTCGCGTGCGGAGGCGACGCGCTCTACCAGTTCGAAGAGCTCGACGATCCGTTCCTCGATCACACCGCGCTCGAGGTCGACGGCGACGGCAACGTCCGCCCCGCCGGATCGACCGAGGTGATCGAGTCGATGGGCAACATCATGACCGGCCGCGTGTTCGCGGCGAACGGTCCGTGGGTCACGGTCGCCGAGGGCCAGGGAAACGGGGAGATGCGCGCGCTGATGCCGAACATGCTCGCGCATCGCCGCGAGGAGATCGCGTACTACGTCGATCTGCTCGGCGTGATCGCGCACGAGAGCGAGCTGCGCTTCGCGTTCACCGAGAACCCGCATCGCTGGGAGGGCATGGCCGATGTCGCCACCGTCGGCGACAAGGTCGTCCTCACCTACGCGGTGCCCGGCCACTACGACGAGGGCCTCGAGCCGAAGAGCTCGCGCTCGAGTCGCGAGGGCGTCGCGTTCGCCGCGCGCTGGGCAGGCGTTCCGGACGACGCGCGCGTGTTCGCCGAGCTCGTCTACCCGCACTTTCACGGCGACACCGTGCACTTCGGCCTGCGTCCGACGAACGGGCCCCCGATGCTGGCCCACTACGCGAAGGGGCTGTGGGGCGACAGCGCGGCGATCGTCGCGCGCGCGATCGGAGACGATCGCATCCTCGCGATCGGCGCCGACGACGCCGTCGAGCAGTACGCCGGCAACTCGCGCCAGGTGAAGAACGGCGTGCTCGTTCCCGACGGTGTCTCGCCGGCGTTCGTCGCCGACATCGAGGGACGCGGGCTGGTGACGCACCGTGTCCCGCTGTTCGAGCTGTTCGGAAAAGCAGGTGGTGGCCCGGCCTGCGCGACGCTCTATCTCCCACGCACGCTCCATCTTCCCGAGACCTCACGCTTGCGATACTCGCGATCGCGCGACGCCGCGCGTGCGCGTCGCGAGCGGATTCCAGAGTCACTCCGCGTAGATCCGGCGTACTTCGAGGGCAAGAAGCGCGGCTAGGGCGATCACCTCGAGCGGCAGTAAGTTGCCGCAAGAACTGGCATTCGTCCCCTCGGCCGAGATATCAACGCCATCAGGAAGGGGAACGAATCCAATGTCTTTGAATCGCTTGTTCCGACCCACCCTGATGGCAGCGCTGGCGGGTGGACTCGCCGCGACCGCCACCACGGCGAGCGCGAACGTCGAGATCGGCGGCACCGCCGGCATCCACGTCTTCAGTACGACCAACGAGCTCGGTGTCGCCGACGTCGATGGCGCACCTTCCGAGCGTAACTCGGCCCTTTTCGGACTCCGG
Organism: uncultured Kofleriaceae bacterium; assembly: GCA_964617845.1. Lineage (GTDB taxonomy): Bacteria > Myxococcota_A > Polyangia > Haliangiales > Haliangiaceae > JABFXX01. The sequence continues at coordinate 3,414 of CAZUAR010000025.1, forward strand.
CTCGGCGCGTTCTTTGGCGACATGATCGGCATCGAGGCCGAGGTCGGTGTCGTTCCCAGCGAATCGCGCACGCTCGTGTTCGACATCTGGAACGTCACCTATCGCGCTCACCTCGTCGCGCAGTTCCGCGCGAAGGATCCCGCGATGAAGCTCGTGCCGTTCGTCCTCGTCGGCGGTGGCGCGTTCAGCGTCGTCGACTCCGCGAACACGGACGTCATCGACGAGGACACCGACGAGGTCCTCTACGCCGGCGTCGGCGCGAAGTACCGCGTCGACAACGGCTGGGGCCTCCGCGCCGACGCGCGCATGCTGTTCCCGCCGTCGAGCGAGGACGAGGGCATCACGTACGACTTCGAGCTCCTGCTCTCCATCTACAAGGAGTTCGGTCGCAAGAAGGTCGAGAAGGTCATCGAGCCGCCGCCGCAGGATGACGATCCGGACAAGGACGGCATCGCCGGTGCGGCGGACGAGTGTCCGAACGACCCCGAGGACATGGACGGGTTCCAGGACGAGAACGGCTGCCCCGATCCGGACAACGACGGTGACGGCATCGCCGACGCCGCCGACAAGTGCCAGATGGAGCCCGAGGACAAGGACAGCTTCGCCGACGACGACGGCTGCCCCGATCCGGACAACGACAACGACGGCGTGCCCGACGCCGCCGACAAGTGCCCCAACGAGGCCGAGGACAAGGACAGCTTCCAGGACGACGACGGCTGCCCCGATCCGGACAACGACGGCGACGGCGTGCCGGACGCGCAGGACAAGTGCGCGGCGGAGCCCGAGACCAAGAACGGCTTCCAGGACGACGACGGCTGCCCCGACGAGATCCCGCAGCAGCTGAAGAAGTTCACGGGCGTCATCAAGGGCATCAACTTCAAGACCGGCGATGCGACGCTGCTCGCGTCGTCGAACAAGACGCTCGACGCGGCGGTCAAGGTGCTCAACGAGTTCCCGGACCTCAAGCTCGAGATCCAGGGCCACACCGACGACGTTCCGCTCAAGCCGCGGAAGGGCTCGACGTTCCAGGACAACATGGCGCTCTCGCAAGGACGCGCCGACGCGGTGAAGGCGTACTTCGAGTCCAAGGGCATCGCGGCCGATCGCTTGATCGCGAAGGGCTATGGCGACTCGATGCCGGCCGAGTCCCCGACCGGCCTCAAGGGCGCCAAGCTCAACGCGGCGCGCGCGAAGAACCGGCGCGTCGAGTTCAAGCTCGTCTCGTCGCTCACGCAGGACGCCGCGGCGCCCGCGCCCGCGCCCGCGCCGACGCCCGAGCCGACGCCGGCGCCCGCCCCCGCGCCGACGACGCCGTAACACGCTCCGCGTGACGGCACGAGGGCTCCACGTCGTGGGGCCCTTGTTGTTTTCGGTGTTCGCCTGCGGACGGCAACGCGGCGGGGACCGTCCTTCGTTTGCGAATTTGTCCAGCCGGCGGACACATCGCGGACCGGGCACGCTAGGAACACGGCGTGCTGTCCGACGCGTTCGTCGCTCGTCTCGTGTGCCCGAAGTCGAAACAGGCGCTGATCTACTTCCCCCGGGGAGAAGACAACGCCGACGAGGCGCAGGGATTCCTCCTGTGTCCGGCCTCGCGGTTGCGCTATCGCATCGATCGCGGCGTGCCCGTCCTGCTCGTCGAAGAAGCCGAGACCGTGGCGGATTCTGTGGTGATCGCCCTCGTCGATCGCGCGAAGTTGCTCGGGCTACGAGTTCCAGCGTAATCACGCGCCGTTAGGCAGAATGTACTGCTTGACGTGGAGCAGCATGGCGCGGTAGATCGCCGGTTCCCCAAGGGAGCCGATCGGTGCTGAAGTCGCTTTCGATCTTCACGGGCAACGCGAATCGCGCGCTCGCAGATGAAATCTGCAAGTTCGTCGAAATCCCGCTCGGCCGCGCCGACGTGACGCATTTCTCCGACGGAGAAATCTACGTCGAGATCGGCGAGAACGTGCGCGGGGTGAACTGCTTCGTCGTGCAGCCCACGTGCTCGCCGCCGAACCAATCGCTGATGGAGCTGCTCATCATGATCGATGCGCTCCGTCGAGCGAGCGCCGGCTCGATCGTCGCGATCATTCCGTACTACGGCTACGCGAGGCAGGACCGCAAGGCAAAGCCGCGCACGCCGATCACCGCGCGCCTCGTCGCGAACCTGATCACCGCCGCGGGCGCCAACCGCGCGCTCGCGATGGATCTCCACGCGGGTCAGATCCAGGGCTTCTTCGACATCCCGTTCGATCACCTGTACTCGATGCCCGTGCTGATCGAAGAGCTCCGCACGCTCGGCTACGGCGGTGACTCGACGGTCGTCGTCTCGCCGGACGCCGGTGGCGTCGAGCGCGCGCGCGCGTTCTCGAAGCGCCTCGGTGCCGGCCTCGCGATCATCGACAAGCGCCGTCCCGCGCCGAACGTCTCCGAGATCATGAACATCGTCGGCGACGTGAAGGGCAAGAAGGCCGTCATCGTCGACGACATCATCGACACGGCCGGCACGCTCGCGAACGCGGCGCAGGCGATCATCAACGCGGGCGCCGCGTCGGTCTCGGCGACCGCCAGCCACGCCGTGTTCTCCGGCAAGGCGATCCAGCGGATCAGCGATTCCCCGCTCCAGCACGTCGTCGTGACCAACACGATTCCGCTGTCGGAGCAGGGCCAAGCCTGCCAAAAGGTTCGGGTGAAGAGCGTCGGCCGCCTCCTCGGCGAGGCGATCAAGCGCATTCATCACGGAGATTCGATCAGCTCGCTGTTTGTGTGATAGGAACCGGTCCCCGTCGTACTAGCCCCGAGAACGAAGCCGAGAAACGAGAGAGTGTCATGGAAGTCGGAAAGCTCACCGTCGAAGTTCGGAACACCGCAGGTCACAAGGGCGCGGCGCGCAAGCTGCGCACGCAGGGCAAAGTTCCCGGGGTCTGCTACGGCGCGACGGTCAACGGCCGCATCGAGCCGCTGCCGATCATCGTCGACGTGAAGGCGCTCAGGGCCGCGCTCGACCCGGTTCGCAAGCAGAACACCGTCATCGACCTGACGGTCACGGGCGGCGCGTCGACGCAGACGCTGCACGCGCTCGTGAAGGACTACCAGCTCCATCCGCTCCGCCGCGAGATCACGCACGTCGATCTGCTCGCGATCGATCCGAACAAGGAAGTGCTCGCGTCGGTCCCGCTCGAATTCGTCGGCAAGCCGAAGGGCGCGATCGACGGTGGTCAGACGCGCATCATCATCCGCGCGCTCGACGTTCGCGCGAAGCCGAACGACATCCCGGTCAAGCTCACCATCGACGTCACGCCGCTCGAGATCGGTGACGTCATCCACGTCTCGTCGATCGCCCTGCCCGACGGCGTCAGCGTCGTCACCGGTCGTGACCTCGCCGTCGCGACCTGCGCGGCGCCGGAAGAAGAGAAGGCGGCTGCGACCACCGAGGGCGCGGCTCCGGCGGAAGGCGCGGCGGCGGCAGCGGCGGCTCCGGCGGCCGGCGCGAAGGCGGCTGCTCCGGCGGCTGGCGCGAAGGCGGCGGCGCCGGCGGCAAAGGCCGCGGCTCCGGCCAAGCCTGCCGCGAAGAAGTAAGCGAGGTCGGTCGTGTGGCTCGTTGCGGGCCTCGGGAATCCCGGGTCGAAGTACCAGCGCAACCGCCACAACATCGGCTTCATGGTCGTCGACGAGCTCGTGTCCAAGCACGGGCTCGCTGCGTTTTCGGTGCCGTCGTACTTCGGCCAGTGCGAGGTCACGAGCGGCCTCATCACGACCGCACGCGGGCGGGAGAAGATCCACGTCGTGAAGCCGATGGGCTTCATGAACCTGTCGGGCTTCGCCGTGGCGCGCGTCGCGGGGTTCCACAAGATCGACGTCGCGAACATCCTCGTCGTCCACGACGAGCTGGACCTCGACTTCGGCATCGTGCGGCTCAAGTCCGGCGGGGGGCACGGCGGGCACAACGGCCTGCGCTCGATCCAGGAGCAGCTCGGCGACGGCGGCTACGCGCGGCTGCGCATGGGCATCGGCCGCGACCCGAACAGCAAGCCGGGCGCGAAGGACGCCGCCGGCTGGGTCCTCAGTGACTTTCCGAAGGCCCAGGAGGCGGCGCTTAGCGCCGTGATTCGCGCGGGTTGCGAGGACATCGAGGCCGTCGTCGCGACGGGCATCAAGGACGCGATGAATCAGCACAACGCCCGTTCCAACGTGGCGACGACATGATATAGACCCTCCCCTTCAAACCTCGCTCGTCACGCCACGACGGGCTTCACACCCACGAGGACGACACATGGCACGTCTGCAGAGTCAGCGCGACAAGCCGGGCACGGCCCGCGAATACGAGACCACCTACATCCTTCGCCCCAACACGCCGAACGAGGGCGTCGCCGAGGTGAACTCCCGCATCAAGGGAATCATCGAGGGCATGGGCGGCAAGATCATCAAGGTCGACAACTGGGGCAAGCGCCGCCTCGCGTACGAAGTCGCGAAGGAGCGCAAGGGCATCTACCTCTACTGGAACTACCTGGCGCAGCCAGGCGTGGTCGAGGAGACGGAGCGCAACCTCCGCATGCTCGACTCCGTCATCCGCTACCTCACGGTGAAGGTCGACGAGGACGTCGACGTGACCGCGCGTCCGTCGGAGATCGACGACGCGTCGTACGAGAAGGCAGCGCAGACTGCAGCCGACGAGGAGGACATGTTCCTCTCGCGCGGTGGCGACGATGCGTCGTCCTCGAGCGACGACGACGAGGACGAGTTCGGCGCCGGCTCCGAGTTCGACAACATCCCCGAAGGCGCCTCTACCGAGGGCAAGGAGTAAGTCATGACCACGCGTATGGACGCACCGCGCAGTGATCGCGGAGGCGCAGGCCTCGGTGACGAGGACGGCCTCGATCGCGACGGCGACGATCGCCGCGGCGGCAAAGGACGCGGCGCTGGCCAGCGTCGCAAGCTGCTCTCCGACGAGATCGTCGCGAAGATCGATTACAAGAACCCGCAGATCCTGCGGTCGTTCGTCACGGACCGCGGCAAGATGATCCCGCGTCGCATCAGCGGCGCGTCGGCTCGTCAGCAGCGCGTGATTTCCACCGCTCTCCGGCGCGCGCGCATGCTGGCGCTGCTGCCGTTCTCGGTGACGGGAGACTAGTCATGCCGATGCAAGTGATCCTCACCCAGGACGTCGAGAACCTCGGCAAGGCCGGCGAGCTCGTCTCCGTCAAGCCCGGCTACGGCCGCAACTACCTCGTGCCGAACGGCTACGCCGTGTCCGCGACGGTTCGCAACAAGAACCGCCTCGAGCACGAGAAGGCCCTGATCGAGCGCAAGGTCGCGAAGGAGCGCGCGGGCGCCAACGAGCTCGCGACGAAGATCAACGCGATGACGCTGCAGTTCGAGCGCGTCGTCGGCGAGGACGAGAAGCTGTTCGGCTCCGTCACGAGCCGCGACATCGCGGAGCAGCTGAAGAAGGCGGGCGTCGAGATCGACCACCGCTGGGTGCAGCTCGAAGGCGCGGTCAAGGCGCTCGGCAAGTACGAGACGAACGTTCGCCTCGGCGCCGGTGTGCAGGCCACGTTGAAGTTCTGGGTCGTCGGAAAAGACAAGTGAGCTAGCCTGCGCCGATGGAGCTCGTGCTTCCATCGGCGCGCTACAGCGCGGGCTTCCTCGCCGCCGAGCAGGAGCTCCTCGCGGCCGGCGATCGCTCCCTCGGCGACGTCATCACCGCCGAGACGCTTCCCGCGAAGCTCGCGCGGTGGGAGGCGATGCGCCACGGCGTCGTCGTCGATGCGCGCGTGCCCTCCACGAGCTGGTGGCTCGTCGACGGCGACGAGTACATCGGCCGCATCTCCGTGCGCCACGTCCTCGATGACAAGCTGCGCGTGTTCGGCGGCCACATCGGCTACGACGTCCGGCCGTCACGGCGCCGGCAGGGCCACGGCACGCGCATGCTGCGCATGGTGCTGCCGTTCGCGAAGTCGATGGGGATCGATCCCGCGATGCTGACGTGCGACGTGACCAACACGGCGTCGCGCAGGATGATCGAAGCCTGCGGCGGCCGCCTCGAGGGCGAGTTCGAGCACGAGGGGACCGCACGACTCCGCTGGTGGGTGCCGACGTCGTGACACGGAGGCTCCGTCGACAACCGAACGTTCCGCCAACTAGGTCTCCGGATTGATCAGACCGCTGGTGTAGGGTCCCTAGTTCGATGGCGCGCGGTCGAGTTCTTCCGCACAACCTGGACGCCGAGGCATCCATCCTCGGCGGCGTCATCCTGCGCAACGACACGCTCGTCAACCTCGAGACGCTCGAGGTCGATGACTTCTACGACATGCGCCACAAGGTCGTGTGGCAGGCGATCCGGAACCTCGAAGCGGCCGCCAAGCCCATCGACGTCGTGACGCTCGAGGTCGAGATCGAGAAGCAAGGCAAGCTCGATGCGATCGGCGGCGTCGCGTTCCTCGGCGAGCTCGCGCTGCGCGTGCCGACCGCGGACAACGTGATGGCCTACGCCGAGATCGTCACGGACAAGCATCAAGCGCGAAAGCTGATGCTCGCGTCCAACGAGATCCACGAGAAGGGCTACGAGGACGACCTCGAGATCCGCGACTACCTCGACGACGCCGAGGCCAAGATCTTCGAGGTCACGCAGCGCAAAGCGAAGAGCGGCCCCGAGCCGGTCAAGGCGCTCGTCAAGAAGGTCTTCAGCTCGCTCGACGAGCGCTTCAAGTCCGAGGGCGGCATCACGGGCGTGCCGACGGGCTTCGCGGATCTCGATCAGAAGACGGCCGGCCTGCAGCCGACGGAGCTCATCATCCTCGCGGCGCGCCCCGCGATGGGCAAGACGTCGTTCGCGCTCTCGCTCGCCCAGAACGCGGCGACGACGGGCGGCTGGCCGTGCCTGGTGTTCTCGCTCGAGATGTCATCGACGCAGCTCGCCGAGCGCATGCTGTGCTCCGAGGCGCGCGTCGATTCGTCCGCGCTGCGCCGCGGTCAGCTGCAGCGCCAGGACATGACGAACCTGACGTACGCGGCGGCGACCTTGTCCAAGGCGCCGATCTTGATCGACGACACGCCCGCGCTCTCGCTGCGCGAGGTGCGTGCGCGCGCGCGCCGGTTCCGCTCCAACAAGGAGCTGTTCGCGGGCAAGAAGTTCGGGCTGATCCTCGTCGACTACTTGCAGCTGATGCGCGGCTCGCCGCAGGCGGCCAAGGCGTCGCGCGAGCAAGAGATCAGCGAGATCTCGCGCGGCCTCAAGAGCCTCGCCAAGGAGCTCGACTGTCCCGTGCTCGCGCTCTCGCAGCTCAACCGCTCGCTCGAGCAGCGCACCGACAAGCGCCCCCAGCTCAGTGACCTTCGTGAGTCGGGCGCGATCGAACAGGACGCAGACGTCATCATGTTCATCTACCGCGACGTCGTCTACAACAAGGAGACCGAGAACCCGCACATCGCGGAGGTCATCCTCGGCAAGAACCGACACGGCGCCACCGGCACCGTCGAGACGCACTTCGAAGGTCGCTACACCCGGTTCGAGAATCTGTCGCAGCGCACGGACGGGCCGCCTCGCTCGTACGAATGAGGGCGCTCGCGATCACGGTGCTCGTCGCCTGCGGTGCACCACCGGCGAAGACCGCCGTCGATCCGACGCCGCCCGTCGGCAACCTCGCAGCGCGTGTCGATCCGTACTGCGCGCCGATTCCGGGGCTCGGCCCGTGGCACGCCGAGGTCTTCCCCGCGTGTCCTCCGCGATCGATCGGCGACTACCTGTACGTCTGCGAGCCCGGCGCGTGCCCGACACCGTGTCACGTGCATTCGGATATCGGCGATGACATGGGGACGGGCATGTACTCGTCGAGCTGGAACCACGCGTACGACGAGCGCGATCGATGGATCCGGACGAGCAGCGATGACGACACGCCCGATGCCGAGGACGTCTCGACCTGCACGTATGACGGCGATCGACAGCGACCGTGTCGATTTCGTGCGACTTCGTGATCGAGCCTGCCTCTTGATCGGCGGCCAACGGCGCAAACGTCGAGGATTCTTCGCGAATTGTCGACCATGCGAGACGACGTGTCGACCGTGGAGACGCCTCGCCACGACCACGCTCGCGCGATTTCGCCACGTTGATCGCGATCGAGCGTTGGTCCGTCGCGTGCTCTCACGACGTGCAGGAGGACATGACCATGAAGAAGGAATCTCGGAAGCTCTCGCTCGTTCGCGACACGCTCATCACGATGCAGGACTCGGATCTGGACGGGGTCCGCGGGGGCGGCATCACCGACTCGAGCGCGGCGTGCATTCAAGCGGGCAGTGTCGTCGTCAGCGCGATCGTCAAGGGCACGTTCGATCTGGTCACGAAGACGATCGATCGCCCGCGCCCCAGGCCGCCCGTCGATCGTACGAAGACGATGGGCTGATGTGCAACGCCGCGTGCATCACGGCCGGCAGCATGGTGATCACGAAGACGATCGACGTGTCGCTCAAGACGTGGGAGGTCACACGCGCGTCGAAGGCGTCGAAGGTCGAGACGAAGTGATCGCGCGAGCGATCAGAACTTCTTGGAGACGTTCGTGACCGAGCCCGACGTGATGTCGACGTCGAGGGTCTTCGCCTTCTTCGACTTGAGCTCGAGCAGCGTGATCTTGTGCGTGCCGGGGCTGAGGTTCAGCGTCTTGGGCGTCATGAGGTTCGTCGAGCGACCGTCGACGTAGATCAGCGTCGGCACGCTGCTCGAGATCCTGAGCTTGCCGGGGCCCGTCGCTTTGGGCTGCGATGATCTCGAGGGCCTCTCGATCTCCTCGAGGATCGGATCGCGCTCCGCCTTCGCGGTCTTCGCGGCCTTCTGCGACGCCGGCTTCTTGGCCGCCTTCACCGGCTTCGCCTTCGGCGCTTCGATCGCCGCGACCTGCGCGCGCTTCGCGCGACGCGCGGACGACGACGATGACTTCTTCTTCTTCGCGACCATCGGCGCCATCTCGATGTCCGCCGCGGGCTCGGCGACGGGCTCGACGGTCGGCTCGACGACGGCGTCGGTCTTCGCCACGATCGTCGGCTGCGCCTCGCGGTGCTTCCACGACGGCTCGGGGAGCTGCGGCTCGACGATCTCGCTGACGACCGGTGCAGGTGCGACCACCGGCATCACCGCCGCCGACGCGATCGGCGCCGTCTCGGGACGCTTCGCGTCGTCGCCACGCACGAGGAAGTAGCCCGCGACGAAGACGAGCAGCGCGGTGCCGCCGATCATCGGCAACAGGTAGCGGCTGATCGGAGGACGCAGGGACGGCGTCTGCGTCGGCATCGGCAGCGCGGCGACGTGATGCGTCGGATCTCCGCGGCGTTCGTCCGTGTCGTCGTAGATATCGAGAAGCGCGCCGGACTGCTGCATGGGCGGCGGCGGCGGCTGCTGCACCGGATGCGCGCCCGTGGCCCACGGCGGAACGGGATACGGCGTGACGCCGTCCCGATACGGACGAACCAGCGCCGGCAGCTGCTGCGCGACCTGCGTCGGCAACTGCGCCGGCAGCGGCTGCGCGATCTGGGTCGGCATGATCGCCTGCGGAGGAACGGCCATCGCGGTCGGTACGTGCGGTGGAAGCGCGGGCGCGCCGTACGGCGCGTGCAGCGGCCTCGGCGTGTGCTTCGCAGAGACCGGCAGCGGCGGCAGCGGTACGGGCGTCGGGTACGCCTCCGGATCGGGAGAGTACGAGATGTGCCCGCCCGCGATGTCGACGTGGTTCAGGCGCGTGGGTACGTTGTCGTGCGGATGACGCGCGGGTGCGCGCGCCGGCCGCGGCGTTCCCTGTGCGCGGCGCACCTGGCGCGCCGTCGGCTCGCGCCGGAACGAGTCCACGCGAACCGGTGGCACCGCGCGCGGCGGCGTTCCTTCGCCGACGATCTGCGAGGCGCTGATGCGCATCGCCGAGTCGCGCGTGATCGAGCCGCTCGCCTCGTTCACGCGCATCGATGGATCGAACGGGATCGTCTCGATCGAGTCGAGCCACCGCCTCTGAGCGATGTGCGGTCCATCGATCTCCGTGCAGCTGTCGTCGTACTCCGTCGAATCGTGCTTGGCCATGGGGACTCCGGCGCCGGTGGATCGCTGGTGAGGCCGGAGGGCTGCACGGGTTGGACCATGGGCGCCCACCGCGATCTTCACGAGTTCGGAGAGCGCACGTTGCGGACTCTTTCGGACTGGCAACTTGGCTGGCCGGGTCGACTCACCCTTGTTGAATAGGGAACGAGGAACAGAGAACAGGGAATTAGAAGCGTTAAGATGCCTCCGTGCCAAACCCGCAGCCGGGAACGATCCTGGGCGCCTACCGCGTCGAGGGCACCATCGGGGCGGGATCGATGGGCGAGGTGTTTCGCGGTGTCGATACCGGCCTGAACCGCAAGGTCGCGATCAAGATCCTGTCGGAGAAGCACCGCGATTCCCCCGAGCTGCGCAAGCGCTTCGAGCGCGAGGGCCGCGCGGTCGCCGCGATCTCGCACCCCAACGTCGTGCAGGTGTTCGCGACGGGGAGCTTCGACGATCGCCCGTACATCGCGATGGAGCTCCTCGACGGGACGGATCTCGGATCGATCGTCGAGAAGAAGGGCCCGCTCGATTCGCTGTCGGCCGCACACGCGGCGCTCGACGCGACGATGGGCCTCGCCGCCGCGAGCAAGGCCGGCCTGATCCATCGCGACGTGAAGCCGTCGAACCTCGTCCGGCTCTCGGACGGTCGCGTCAAGGTCACCGACTTCGGCCTCGCGAAGCCGATGGATCCGGGCGCCGAGCCCGCGCTCACCGCGATGGGCGTCGTCGTCGGAACGCCCGACTACATCGCGCCCGAGCAAGCGCGCGGCGAGGCGATCGACGAGCGCGTCGACATCTACGCGCTCGGCGGCACGCTGTACTTCCTGCTGACCGGCATCCCGCCGTTCCGCACCGGCAAGCCCGCCGAGGACAAGTACCTGAAGGTCGTCGCGCGCCACCTGCGCAACCCCGCGCCCGACGCCGCCGTCACGAACCCGTCGGTCGATCGCGAGCTCGCCGGGCTGACGCGCGCGATGATGGCGAAGAAGGCGCCCGAGCGCCCGACGTACGACGACCTCGTCCAGCAGCTCTCGGCGATCGTCGCGCGGCTCGATCCGAACGCGGTCCCGATGCTCGTCTCCGCATCGCGCGAGCGCAGCCGGCCGTTCACGCTTCCGCCCGAGGAGTCCGTCCCGGATCACTCGGCGACGATCAACGACAGCCAGCTCGACGTTCCGCCTCCGCGCGCGTTCCCGGGCTGGCTCGTGCTGGTCACGCTCGCCGCGATCGCGACGTTCGTCGCCGGCCTCGTCGTGTACATGCGCAAGGGCGAAGCGACCGCCGGCGCGTCGACGGGAAGCGGCAGCGGCAGCGCGGTTGCGACGATCGATGCAGGCGCGGGCTCCGCCACGTCGGCGGTGCCCGACGGCATGCTGCTCGTGAAGCGAAAGGACGGATCGACGTTCCTCGCCGATGCGTCGCCCGTCTCGCTCGCGGACTACAAGGCCGTGTTCGCAAAGCACGAGCAGCCGGGCAAGCCGACGGATCCCGTCGTCGATCTCTCGTACACGGAAGCGAAGTCGTACGCGCTGACGCGCGGCCGCCGCCTGCTCACGCCCGAGGAGTGGGACGCCGCGAGCGTCACGCCGGGCTTCGTCGTGGCGGGCAAGGGCATCCTCGAGTGGGTCGACTCGCCCGACGAGAAGAAGAAGACCGCGAAGCAGCACGGCAAGACCGAGACCCGCCCCGATGCCAAGCAGAAGGACGTGACGTTTCGGACCGCGAAGAACCCGTAAGCCCGCGGGATCGGGCTATGTTCCGCGTGTGAGCACGAGCCTGCGAGTACACGAATGAGCAGTGACGTGGACAAGCTCGTCGACATGATCGTCGATCGCGTGCGGTCGCGGCTGAACGGCCAACCCTCGGCCGTGAAGCTCAATGTCCTGCCGCGCGATCGCGGCGAGTGCAACGACGACTCCGCGGACGGCGAGGACTGCGCGAGCTGCGGCTCGTGCGTCGTGCGCCGACCGTGGTCGGTGCGCGCCATGGAGGGCGCGGGCGCGATGCGCGTCGGCGCGATGCCCGGCGTCGGCGCGGTGCCGACCGACCTCGCGAAGATGATCGATCACACGCTGCTCAAGCCCGACGCGACGCGCGACGAGGTCGTCAAGCTGTGCGAGGAAGCGCGCAAGCATCGCTTCGCGAGCGTCTGCGTGAACACGACGTGGGTGCCGCTCGCGAAGTCGCTGCTCTCGGGCACCGACGTGATGGTGTGCGCCGTCGTCGGCTTCCCGCTCGGCGCGATGCTGCCGACGGCGAAGGCGTACGAAGCGCGCGACGCCGTCCGCCAGGGCGCCAAAGAGATCGACATGGTCATCAACATCGGCGCCCTCAAGTCGCGCGACTACGAGACCGTGTTCGAGGACATCTGTCGCGTCGTGAAGGCGTCGGCGCCGGCGGGCGTCAAGGTCATTCTCGAGACGGGCATGCTCGATCAGGAGCAGAAGATCATCGGCTGCACGCTGTCCAAGCTCGCGGGCGCGGCCTTCGTCAAGACGTCGACGGGCTTCGCCAAGGGCGGCGCCACCGTCGAGGACATCGAGATGATGCGGCGGATCGTCGGCAGCGATGTCGGCGTCAAGGCATCGGGCGGCGTGCGCACGGCGGAGGACGCGGTGAAGATGGCGCAGGCGGGCGCGAATCGCATCGGCGCGTCGGCGTCCGTCGCGATCGTGACCGGGACGGCGGACGGCAAGGCAAAGGGGTACTAGTTGCTTCCGGTCCAGCTGATCCGCAAGAAGCGCGATGGTGGGGTCCTCGACGACGACGAGCTGCGCGCATTCGTCGCCGGCGTGACGGACTCGTCGATCCCCGACTACCAGGTCGCGGCGTTCTTGATGGCCGTCTACTTCAACGGCATGGACGATCGCGAGCTCGCGACGTGGGCCGACGCGATGACGCGCTCGGGCGACGTCATCGATCTCTCGCACGTGAAGAAGGCAAAGGTCGACAAGCACTCGACGGGCGGCGTCGGCGACAAGATCTCGATCCCGCTCGCACCGGCGGTCGCCGCGTGCGGCGTCGCGGTGCCGATGGTATCGGGCCGCGGGCTCGGACACACCGGCGGCACGCTCGACAAGCTCGAGTCGATCCCCGGCTTCCAGGTCAACCTCGGCGTCGAGAAGTTCGCCGAGCTCGTCGAGGACCTCGGCTGCTGCTTGATCGGACAGACCGCGCGCATCGCGCCGGCGGACAAGCGGCTCTACGCGCTGCGCGATGTCACGGCGACCGTCGAGTGCTTGCCGCTGATCGCGTCGTCGATCATGAGCAAGAAGCTCGCGGAGGGCATCGACGCGCTGGTGCTCGACATCAAGGTCGGACGCGGCGCGTTCATGAAGACGGCGGAGCGTGCGCGCGAGCTCGCGGCGCTGATGAAGACGATCGGCGAGCGCGCGGGCAAGCGCATCACGTGCGTGCTGACCGACATGGACGCGCCGATCGGCCGCACGATCGGCAACGCGCTCGAGATCCGCGAGTCGATCGAGGTGCTCAAGGGCGGCGGTCCCGCGGACACCAAGGAGCTCACGCACGTGCTCGGTGCCGAGATGCTCCTGCTCGGCGGCGTCGTGAACGATCCAGACGAGGGCATCGCGCGGATCCAGCAGGCGCTGTCCGACGGCAGCGCGCTCGCGAAGTTCAAGGAGATCGTCGCGGCCCAGGGCGGCGACCCGCGCGTCGCCGAGTCGCCCGGCACGATCCTGCCCAAGCCCAAGGTCCGCGAGGAGCTGTCGCTGCCACCGGGCCGCATCGTCGGGATCGACAGCGAAGCGCTCGGCATCGCCGCGCTGATCCTCGGCGCCGGCCGGCGCACGAAGGAAGACACGATCGATCCATCGGCCGGCCTCGTCATCGACGCCTTCCTCGGCGACGTGATCGCCGACGACGCCCATCCGCAGATCGTGCTGCAGCACAGCCTGCCGGCAGAAGATGGCCGCGTCGCCGAGGCGCGTGCGATGATCGAGAGCGCGTTCGTGATGCAGCCCGCCCACGATCTCCCGCCGCCCGTACGCACCTCCCGCATCCTCGAGGTGCTGCGATGACGCAAGCACACGAGGGCCTGTACGAGCGCGTGTACACGGCAGCGTCGATCGTGCGCGACCGCGCGAACGGCTTCGTGCCGCAGGTCGGCCTGATCCTCGGCTCGGGGCTCGGCAGCTTCGCCGATGGGCTCGAGGACGCGACCGCGATCGAGTACGGCGAGCTGCCCGGGTTTCCGCGCTCGCACGTCGTCGGACACAAAGGCCGCCTCGTCGTCGGCACGCGCAACGGCGCGCGCTGCGTCGCGATGCAGGGCCGCGTACACCTCTACGAGGGCCACAGCGCACAGACCGTGGCGTTCCCCGCGCGCGTGCTCGTCGCGCTCGGCGCGAAGGTCATCATCGTCACCAACGCGGCGGGCGGGCTCAACCCGACGTGGCCGGCCGGCACGCTGATGCTGATCCGCGATCACATCGACATGCTGCGCGATCATGCGCTGCGCGGTCCCAACGACGATCGCCTCGGACCGCGCTTCCCCGACATGACCACCGCGTACGCGCCGGAGCTGCGCGAGCTCGTGCGCACCGTCGCGAAGAGCTCCGGCATCGCGATCCACGAGGGCGTGTACGTCGCGATGCCCGGTCCCTGCTACGAGACGCCGGCCGAAGTGAAGATGCTGCAGACGATCGGCGCGGACGCGACCGGCATGTCGACGGTGCCCGAGGTCGTGGTCGCGCGGCACATGGGCGCGCGCGTGATCGGCATCTCGTGCATCACGAACCAGGCGGCCGGCATCAGCGGCCACGCGCTCTCGCACGAGGAAGTCACCGAGACCGCGACGCGCGTGCGCTCGACGTTCGAGGGCCTCCTCGACGCGATCCTGGGCGCGCTCGTCGAGCGAGGCGAGCTCGCGTGAAGGCGTCGCCCGATCTCGTCGCGCTCGCGACCGAAGCGCAGAAGGCGGCGTACGCGCCGTACTCGAAGTTCCACGTCGGTGCGGCGATCCGCGCCTCGGGTCACGCGTACTCCGGCGCGAACGTCGAGAACGCGTCGTACGGTCTCTCGATGTGCGCCGAGCGCGCCGCGATCTTCGCCGCCGTGCGCGCGGGCTCGCAGTCGCTCGAGGAGGTCGTCGTGATCACCAACGCGTCGCCGCCGTCGTCACCGTGCGGTGCGTGCCGGCAGGTGCTGTGGGAGTTTGCGAAGGATCCCGCGGCGGTCCTCGTCACCGCGACGAACCCGCAGGGCGAGCAGCGATCGTGGACGCTCGCGCAGCTCCTGCCCGACGGCTTCAAAGGCGACGAGCTCCCCTGAGATCGGATCGATGTCGGAGCTGATCTTCAAGAACGGAACGATCCTGACGATCGACGCCGAGCACCACGTGCTCGCCGGCGATGTCGCGACGCTCGATGGCGCGATCGTCCACGTCGGCGGCACGTACACGCCGCAGACGCGCGACTACCAGGTCGTCGACAGCACGGGGTGCATCATCATGCCCGGCCTCGTGCAGGCGCACGTGCACACGTGTCAGACGCTCGCGCGCGGCCGCGCCGACGACATGGAGCTCCTCGATTGGCTCCGCAAGGTGATCTGGCCGTACGAGGGCTGCCTCGACGAGGACGCGCTGTCCGCCGCCGCCGAGCTCGCGTACGCCGAGCTGCTCCTCGGCGGCACGACCGCGGTCCTCGACATGGGCACCGTGCATCACACCGACGCGGTGTTCCGCGCCGCCGAGAAGAGCGGCATCCGCGCGACGATCGGCAAGTGCATGATGGACGCGCCCGACACGCATCCATCGCTCGCCGAGTCGACGTCCGCCTCGCTCGACGCCTCCGCGAAGCTCGTCGCGCGCTGGCACGGCGCCGCGAACGATCGCCTCCGCTACGCGTACGCGCCGCGCTTCGTGCTGTCGTGCACCGACGAGCTGCTCCGCGAGGTCGCCACCGAAGCGAAGGCGAAGGGCGTGCGCATCCACACGCACGCGAGCGAGAACCACGGCGAGATCGCGCTCGTTCGCCAGCGCTACGGCGTCGACAACATCGTCGCGCTCGATCAGCTCGGCCTGCTCGGCCCGCACGCCTGCATCGCACACGGCGTACATCTCTCCGCCGACGAGCGGCACCTCCTCGCCGAGCGCGGCGCGCATGTCTGTCATTGCCCGTCGTCGAACCTCAAGCTCGCCTCGGGAATCTGCTCGGTCCCCGACCTGATCGCCGCGGGGGTCTCGGTCGCCCTCGGCGCCGACGGCGCGCCCTGCAACAACAACCTCGACGGCTTCCTCGAGCTACGCCTCGCCGCGCTCCTTCACAAGCACAAGCACGGCCCGCTCGCGCTGCCGGCCCCCGAAGCCGTTCGCATCGCCACGCTCGGCGGTGCGCGCGCGATGGGCCTCGCCGATCGCACGGGCTCGCTGGAGATCGGCAAGCGCGGCGACGTGATCGCGGTCGACGTGCAAACGTTGCACGCGATCCCCACGTCGAGCCCGTGGTCCGCGATCGCGTATGCAGCGCAGTCCTGCGATGTACGTCACGTGGCCGTGGATGGTGCCCTGGTCGTTCACGATCGCCGGCTGCTCACGCTCGATGTCGAACAGGTGCGTACACGCGCCATCGCTGCGGCCCGCAAGCTGTTTCCCTAGCGGCGCATCAAAGTAGTTCGATAACTGGCCCACCCCCCCCGCGCGTGGTACCCCTACCCTCGTCGTTTCTGGGAAGCGCCTCTGTGGCGCCGAAGGGGCGACGGGGAGCCCACGACGATGGACACATTGCGCCTGCGCGGAAATCCGGACCGTATCTTCATCTCGATCGACGAGAGCACGGGCACCTCGACCGTCTCGTTCTTTCCCGTCGACTGCGGCTCTCCCTACCAGCACACCAACGACGCCGACGGCAAGCTCGCGCTCGCCGACGCGAAGTCGATCATCGCGAAGCATCCGGGGGCCACGATCCACGGCCCGCACTTCCACGCCGCGCGCCCCGCAAAGGCTCGCGTTCGCAAGCGCGCCTAGTACGTCGCGAAGTACCCGTCGATGTGACGGTTGGTCTACGCTGTGGCCGTGGACGAGGAGCCGGACGGCCCCCGAGCGCAGGATGCGATCGAGGCCGCGATCAAAGCTGCATGGGAGCGCGGGGACTTCGACAGCGCCATCTCGACGGCCCTCGACCGATACGGTGACGAGCTGTTCGGCTTCCTGATGGGCCTGGCCCGCGATCAGACGCAGGCCGAGGACGCCTTCAGCGCCGCGTGCGAGCGCATGTGGCGCGGGCTCCCCGCGTTCCGGTGGGAGTCCTCGCTACGCGTGTGGGCGTATCGGATCGCGCGCAACGAGTTCTTGCGCACGACGCGCGAGGTCGCGAGACAGCGCAAGGGCGTCCCGATCTCGCAGGTCGCATCGATCCAGAAGGCGGTCGATCGCATGCGGTCGTCGACCCCGCCGGAGCAGCGCACCGAGGTGAAGGATCGCTTCGCCGAGCTGCGCGCCGAGCTCGATCCGGAGGACTTGATGCTGCTCGGTCTGCGCATCGAGCAGAAGATGGCGTGGGCGGATATCGCGAACGTCCTCGCCGCTGCCGAGGACACGCCGCGCGCGACGCCACCCGACGCGCGCGAGATCGCGACGCTCCGCAAGCGCTTCGCGCGGCTCAAGGACCGGCTGCGCGACCGCGCGCGCAAGGCTCAGTAGCAGATCATGTCTTCGAAGGGCGAGGCTCCTTGGTCCGCGGCGCCCTTCGCTGCCTTGTCCGCGGCGTCCTTGATCTTCTCCATCATGCCGCCGATCGCACCGACTCCGCCGCGCGCCGTCGACGGCTTACCGTTGTCCTCGCCGAACAGATCGTAGGGCAAGCCAGGGCCCGGACCGCCGGGGAAGCAGCCGCCCTCCCACCACGCCGGATCGAGGAGGCCGAGGGGAAGCGGGGACTCCTCCTGCGGTTGGGGGAAGCAGCCGCCACCGGCATCGGTCATGTCATCGATGATGTAGGGCAGTCCGGTTGGCAGATCGGGTTCGGAGATCGTGGGGCTCGGCACACGGATCGGACCTAGGTCGCCGCGGATGTGACCGCGCGACGGAGTGATTTGTTTCGGTCACAGGTTCGCGAACTTGGGTCCTGTTAGGATGGCGCTGGTGGCCGATGACGACGTGATGGACACCCCGGGGGACGACCTTCGCGACGTCCTCGGGATGCCGCCCCGACGGGCTCCCGCCGTGCTCGCGGCCGGGCAGATCATCGACGCGTATCGCATCGAGGAGGAGATCGGCGCCGGCGGTATGGGCCGCGTGTATCGCGCACACGACCTGCGGCTCTCCCGCGACGTCGCCCTCAAGCTGCACGGGTTCGCCCTGGCTCCCGATGACGACACGCTGCGCCGGGAAGCGACCGCGCTCGCGCGCTTGACGCATCCGAACGTCGTCCACGTGTACGAGGTCGGCACGTGGAACGGACATCCGTGGGTGGCAATGGAGTACGTCCCCGGCGGAACCGTGCGCACGTGGCTGCGCGCGGAGCATCGAACCGCGCAGCAGATCCTCGCGCTGTTCGTCGCCGCGGGTCGCGGGCTCGCCGCCGCGCACGCCGCCGGCCTCGTCCATCGCGACTTCAAGCCGGACAACGTGCTCGTCGGTGACGACGGCCGCGTCTGCGTGGCCGACTTCGGCCTCGCGCGCGACGCCAGCGTCGTCGAGGCGCACGTCGGCGACATCGTCGCGAGCCCATCGCCCTCGCTCTCGACGCGAACGAAGACAGGTGCGGTGCGCGGGACGCCCGCGTACATGGCGCCGGAGCAGCGCGACGGCACGCGCGTCGATGCGAGCGCCGATCAGTTCGCGTTCGCCGTCTCGCTGTGGGAAGCGCTCACCGGCGCGCGGCCGCTCTCCGACGACGCGACGACGGTGATCGCGCCGCCAGCGGGGCGCATGCCGAGGCACGTCGAGGTCGCGCTGCGCCGCGCGATGGCGCGAGCACCCGCCGAGCGGTGGCCGAGCATGGCCGAGCTCCTCGACGAGCTCGCGCGCGATCCGGCGCGCACGCGGTTCATGATCGCGATCTCGCTGATCGCGATGGTCGCGCTCGTCGGCGGCGGGTACGCGATCGCATCGCGACGACCGGCGAGCGCGCCGGCCGTCGCGTGCGGCAGCATCGACGAGATCGCCGACACGTGGGGCGCTCCGCAGCATGCGGCGATCCGCGCCGCGTATCCGGGCGAGCCGGGCGAGCGCGTCATCGAATTCGTCGACGCGTGGAGCGATCGCTGGCGCCAGGCGCGCGAGGCGGTGTGCCGATCGACCCAGCCCGCGCAGCTCGTCGCGCTACGCGACGCGTGTCTCGACCGCGCGCACGCGAGTCTGTCCGCGACCGTCGACGTCCTCGCCGGGTCGAAGCTCTCGCCGGCGCAGGCGGTGATGTCGACATCGTCGCTCGCCCGGCTCGAAGACTGCGCGGACACCGCGACGCTGGCAGGCGCCGCGCCGCCACCGACGGAGCCGTCCGACATCGCATCGGAGCAAGCGACGCTCGCGCTGACCGCGCGCGTGCAAGCGCTGATCACCGCGGGCCAGTATCCGCAGGCGGTCGCCGTCGCGCGCGACGCGGTCGCGTACACCGAGAAGCTCGCTCGTCCCGCGCTGTCGGCGCGCGCCCAGATGGCGCTCGGCGGTGCGCTGTACATGACCGGCGCCAAGGACGGCGTCCTCGAGCGCTATGAAGGCGCCGCGCGTCTCGCGGCCGAGGCACAGGACGACGTGCAGGTCGCGATGGCGTACCTGATGGCGCTCACCTTCGTGCTCCGCAACGAGAAGCCCGGCGAGGTCGATCGGATCACGTCCGTCGCCGAGACCGCGATCACGCGCGCCGGAAAACCGGCGGCGCTCGTCGAGCGACTCGTTGCCGGCCGCGCGGACATCGCGATGAAGCGCGCGAAGCATGCCGAGGCCGCCGCGCTCTATCGCCAGACGATCGCGGCCGTCGAAGCCCGCTACGGAGCCGACTCGGAGGACGTGGCTCGCTACCTGACGTCGCTCGCGGGCGCGCTGAGCGCACTGCTCCAGCCCGCGGAGGCGCGAACCGCCCTCGACCGCGCCGCGAAGATCATGGAGCAGCGGTACGGCTCGCTGCAT
Source organism: uncultured Kofleriaceae bacterium (assembly GCA_964617845.1). Classification (GTDB taxonomy): domain Bacteria; phylum Myxococcota_A; class Polyangia; order Haliangiales; family Haliangiaceae; genus JABFXX01. The sequence goes on from CAZUAR010000025.1 coordinate 23,549, forward strand.
CCGAACCTCGGCGTGATCCTCACGACGCTCGGTAATGTCGATCTCGAGACCGGCAACTACAGCGCGGCGCTCGCCACGTACCGCCGCGCGCTCGCGATGAAGGAAGCGACGATGGGCCCGAACCATCGCTCGCTCTCGCCGACGTTGACCAACCTCGCGAGCGCGCTCGATCTGAGCGGAGAGCACGCCGAAGCGGTCGCGACCGGCAAGCGCGCGCTCGCGATCACGGAGGCGACGTACCCGCCGAGCCACCCGAAGATCCCGTTCGTGCTCCACACGCTGGCGAAGGCGCAGATGAACGCGGGCGACTGGGCGGGGGCGAAGGCGAGCATCGAGCGCGCGGTCGCGATCCTCGAGCCGCTCGGCGACGAGGGCGCGCAGTCCGACGTGCTCGCCATGCTCGCGCGCCTGCGAACCCACGAGGGCAAGCTGCCCGCCGCCCGCGCGGCCGCGGAGCGTGCCGTCGCCGTCGCGACCGCGCAGGTCGGCGATTCGCCCGATCTCGTCCGGGCGCTCCACGAGCTAGCGCGGGTCCAGCGCGCTGACGCCGACTCGACTGCCGATACCACCTACCAGCGGGCGATCGAGCTGGCGCGCAAGATCGCGGGACCTCGACATCCGATGGTCCTCGCCCTCGAAGCCGAGGCATCCGGCCGCGGAAAGTGACCGACTTCTCGGGCGATCCGGGCTAAGGTGTCGTCGTGCTGCTGACGCGCGAGGAGATGACCTTCGACTTCGGAGGTTCCAAGCTCGATCCGGTCAAGGATCGCGAGCTGCTCGAGTGGATGTTCAACCAGTTCCTCTACGGCGAGGTGACCGGCATCCAGGTCGGCCACTGGCTGTACGACGCTCCGGACTTCGACGCGGCGAAGTTCCTCGCGCGCCAGTCGCTCGAGGAGATGCAGCACGTCGACAACTTCCTCCGCATCATGGCGATGCTCGGCTGCCAGCCCAAGCCCGCGCACCCCGCGGTTCGCTTCCTCGCGACCGGCATGATGGGCGGGTCGTGGGCCGAGCACGTGGCGCTCGAGATGGCGCAAGGGGAAGGCTTCGTCCTCCAGGCGTTCTATGCGGTGATCGACACGCTCGATCACAAGCCGAGCGTCGACATCCTTCGCCGCGCGGTGAAGCAGGAAGAGCGTCACGTCGAGTTCGGCGAGGACCAGACGAGAAAGGCGATCGAAGGCAAGCCGTGGCTGCGCCGCCGCCTGCTCGGGCTGTCCCTCGTCTCGATGTGGGGCGTGTCGCGACTCGCGGGCTACATGGAGAAGCGCCTGCCGGCGGATCACGTGGTGATGAAGCACCTGCCCGCGTTCCTCATGCACGCGAACAAGTGCGCCGAGCTTCGCCTCCAGCGGATCGGTGTCCTCGATCGTCCGCTCGCCGAGATCGGCACGGCGAAGCGCGCGGCGCTCGTCGCGGAAGCGTACGGCGGCAAGGCGCTCGGCGGGCTCGGCTCGCTCCTGATGCTCCCGCTGCGCGCGCTGCCGTTCTGGCCGAAGAAGAAGCGGCTGACCGACACCTATCTGCGCGATCGCCACATCACGGGCTTCACTTCGCTGGCGCTGCCTGCGCAGGCGGCGTCCGAACAGCCGCAGGAATAACGCTCGAGCCGTCGTCGCAGGTGAGCTTCAACGGCTCGCCGCTCTCGAGGTTCGGCGACAAGAGCGCCGTCCCGAAGATGAACGCGGCGAGCTCGCTATCACCGATGGGCTCGCTGACGTGGCCCTGCACCAGGTACCAGCGGCAGTCCTCGGCATCGACGCCGCACGACACCGCCTCGAGCTTCTTGCGCTCTGCCTCCGAGCGCGCGTCGTCCTGCGAGATCACGCGACGGCGCTCGAACACGAACGTCGTTCGAAAGCGAACCTTGCCCGCCGCGACGCCCGGGCGCGCCGGGAGATCCGCGACGACGTTACCGATCCAGTACGCGACGGTCGCCTTGTCGAGCGAGCGTCCGATGTAGCCGATGCGCCGATCCTCGACGGTCTTCATCGGCCCCGCCGCGAGCTTGGCGCCGAGCACGTCGAGCCCGTGCCACTCCGCCCCGATGTCGGGTCCGAGCAGCATCGCTTCGGGGCCGGTCGCCACGCGCGTCGGCGTTGCCTTCTGCGACAGCACCGGACTCACCGCGCTCGATAGCTCGTCGACGAAGTCGGAGCTCGGCACCGACTTCGACGGAATGCGCACGCCGTAGAGCCCCTCGGGGCGCGGCGCCGGCGGGTGACCGAACGACATGTGCTCGAAGATCGGCACCCAGCGATCGCCATCGCGCGCGTACAGCATGGTGATGCGCAGCGGGATGACCGCGGTGCGCTCGCACATCTGGATACGCCACGACAGCTCGTCGAACACCCACGCGGCCGACATGTCGCGCGCGAGGTGCGTCTCGAGGCGCTTCGATCGAACGTAGGGATTCAGGTCGCGTTCGACGCGCAGCGGCCACCGCGACGGCGCTCGCTCCAGCTCCTGCGCGATCAGCACGTCGCCCGGACCGACACCGATCCGCGCGCCGCCGATCTCCGCCGGGATCATGCCGGTGTCGGTATCGGGCGGCTCGTCGCGCTCGTACGACGTGAGCACGTCGTCTTGCAGCTCGGCGGTGATCGCGGCGACGAGGTTGCCGTCGTTGCCCGCGATGCTGTCGGCGAGGATCGGCTTTGCCTTCTCCTGGCGCTGAGGACAGCCGGCGAGCAGGAGCGCGAGCACGAGCGCGCGCTTCACGCGAGATCCTCCGGCGTATCGATGTCGTGAACGACACCGGGATCGTCGACCTCGACGCCGGCGACGTCGCGCGTCGCGAGGACGCTTCGCGCCCCCTCGGGCTCCTTGCTGCAGGTCGAGAGCGGCGCGAACAGGAGCTTCGCGACGAGCGGGGGATGCCCCCCGCGTCCGTCGAAGATCGGCCGCGCGGCGTCGTGCGTCCCCAGTCCCTTCGCCAGCGCGGCGAGCGTCTTCGCCGTCACGAAGGGATGATCGACCGGCCACAGATACGCGCGCGACGCCCGGTTCATCACCGCGCGAAAGCCGATCTCGATCGACGACGCCATTCCACGACCCGGGTCGAAGTTGTCGACGATGTCGCGCTCGTCGATCTCGAGCCGCCGCGCCTCCGCGCGCACGACCTCGTCGTGAGGTGGGCCGACGACGACGACGAGCTGCTCGACCCCGGCCGCGCGCGCGGTGTCGACGATGCGCCCGAGGTACGTCGTCGTGCCGGTTCGCAACAGCGCCTTGGCGACCCCACCGAGACGGCGCCCCGAGCCGGCGGCGATGATGACCGCGGCCGTCGTCACGAGTTCTCTCCGTGATGGCGCTGGTACTCCCACGACCCGGGCATCGAGGTCCCGCGGCGGCGGCGCGCGATGAGCTCGGCGGCGATCGCGATCGCGATCTCGTCGGGCGTCTCCGCGCCGAGGTCGAGGCCGATCGGCGCGCGCAGCCGGGCCCATCGCGCCTCGCCCACCTCGCCGTCGAGCAGCCCCTTCGCGCGCAGGCGCTTCTCGAACCGGCCGACCTTGCCGCGCGAGCCGATCATTCCGAGGTAGCCGATCGAGTCGTTGCCGATCAGCGCCTCGAGGAGCTTCTGATCGATCGCGTGATCGCGCGTGACGATCAGGACGTAGTCATCGGCGCCGAACCCACCGACGCGACGCTCGACCTCGCCTGCATCGAACGACTCGATGACCTCGCTCGCCCACGGCGGTGGGGTGTCCGTGGCGCCCGTCTCGCCGTCGTCGCACGCGATCACGACGAAGCCGACGTTCGCGAGGAGCGGGCCGAGCGAGCGCGCGACGTGACCGAGCCCGAAGATGATCGCGCGCTCGGTGGTTCCGACGCGTTCGATCAGCACGCCGTCGACGATCCGCGGCTGGTGTGGACGAGGATCACCGGCGCGCGCGTCACGGACGAACAGCGGGGCGCCATCCACGGGCGTACACAGGACGCGGGCATCGGACGACGCGAGCGTGGCGTTCCGATGGGCGACGAGCGCGTCGCGCGAGCCGGCCGCCGGGGTGAGCACGACCTCCATCGAGCCGCCGCAACACATCGCGAGATCGCGCACGAGGTGCTGGCGGACGACCGCGGGAGCCGCGCCGGCCGCGACCTCCCTCGCCCGCTCCACCACGACCTGCTCGATCTTGCCACCGCCGATCGTTCCCCACTGCTCGCCATCCGCCGTGACGGCCATGCGTGCGCCGAGGTGCCGCGGGGTCGACCCGTGCGCCCCCGTGACCGTCGCGATGGTCACGCCGCGGCCCGCGTCGAGAGCGGCGAGCGCTCGCGCGAGGACGTCCACCGAGACCATCGCGAAACGCTACCACGCAGGTACGCTCCCGTTACCCGACACGCGTGGCGCTTCTCCCCGCTCGGCGCTGTGCCAGCGCGCTACGGGGCGGTCGTGATCGCAGCACGCGATCTCCTCGACTTGAATTCGCCGCCGTGCGCTCGCGCACCAGGTGACATTCGCGCTCGCCCACCGCGCAGCCGGGCACGTGGCCCCCATGACATCCTAAAGGTTTACCCGTCGGAACTCGCCTTGCACTCGTGCACCTCCCATGTCGGTAACCGCGATCGACCGCCCGTGGATCGTTGGCATCGGCGCGTCTGCCGGTGGTCTCGAAGCCCTCCAGCACTTCTTCGATCACACGCCGGCGGACTCCCACCTCGCGTTCGTCGTCGTCCAGCACCTGTCGCCTGACTTCAAGAGCCTCATGGACGAGCTGCTGGGCCGGCACACGCAGCTGCCGATCCATCTCGTCGAGGACGGCATGCTCGTCGAGCCCGGGCACGTGTATCTGATCCCTCCCAAGAAGGAGATGATCATCTCCGACGGGCGGCTGCTCCTCTCGGAGCGCGATCCGCAGCAGGAGCTGACGCTGCCGATCGACGTGTTCTTTCGATCGCTCGCGCAGGACTGCGGGCGGCGCGCGATCGCGGTCGTGCTGTCCGGAAGCGGCAGCGACGGCTCGCGCGGCATCCGCGATGTCCACGACGCGGGTGGCCTCGTCGTCGTGCAGGACATCGACAGCGCGCAGTTCGGCGGGATGCCGCGGACCGCGTTCGAGACCGGCATCGCCGACTGGATCCTCCCACCGCAGCAGATGCCTCGCGTCCTCGCGGCGCACGTCGAGCGCGGCGGAAAGCCGCCCGTGCAGGACATCGTCGCGCGCCCCGCGAGCTCGGCCGCGTTCAACGATGTCTATCGCATGCTCGAGAACGAGTTCGGGCTCGACTTCACGAACTACAAGCCGAGCACCGTCACCCGCCGGATCGAGCGCCGGCTGCGGCTCGCGCACACGAGCGACGTGCAGGAGTACGTGGCGCGCCTGCGCAACGAGCGTAGCGAGCTGGACATCCTCTATCGAGATCTGTTGATCGGCGTCACGCGCTTCTTCCGCAACGAGGAGGCGTTCGAGGTCCTCGAGCAGCGCGTGCTGCCCGAGCTCGTCGAGAGGGCCGCGCGGGGCACGCCGGTCCGCGTGTGGGTCGCCGGCTGCGCGACCGGCGAGGAGGCGTACTCGCTCGCGATCCTCTTGCACGAGCTCGTCGGCAAGCGACCCGACCGCTCGTTCAAGATCTTCGCGACCGACGTGCATCGCGGGTCGCTCGAGCTCGCGGGGCGCGGCTTCTTCGGCGAGGACTCGCTCGCGAATGTCTCGGCGCAGCGACGCGAGCACTACTTCACGCGCACGGCGACCGGCTATCAGATGGTGCCGGAGCTACGCAGCTCGATCGTGTTCGCGCCGCACAACGTGATCAAGGACGCGCCGTTCACGCGCGTGGACCTCGTCAGCTGCCGCAACATGCTCATCTACCTGCAGCCGTCGGTGCAGCAGAAGGTGCTGAGCCAGTTCCACTTCGCGCTGAACAAGGGCGGCATCATGATGCTCGGGCCGAGCGAGACGCCGGGCGCGCTGCTCAAGGACTTCGAGACGATCGATTCGCACTGGCGCATCTACCGCAAGCACAGCGACGTCCGCATCCCCGTCGATCCGCGGCTGCAACCGCGGTCGACCGAAGTCCGCGTGGCGAGCACTGCGCTGTCGCCGTTCGCGCGGCCACCGGTGTCGAGCTTGCTCGCGACGTACGACATCCTGCTCGAGGAGCTCATGCCGCCGAGCATGCTCGTGAGCGACCGCGGCGAGCTCGTCCACGTGTTCGCCGGCGCGAGCAAGTACCTGAAGCCGCGCGATGGGCGACAGGGGCTCGACGCCGTCGATCAGGTCGTCGACGGACTCAAGCTGCTCCTCGCCGGCGGATTGCGTCGCGCACGGTCCACGGCGGAGACGATCGTGTTCCGCAACGTCGCGATCGACGGCGAACCCGATGGCCTCGACGTCTCGCTGCGCCGGATCAGCGGCCGCTCGACGGCGGTGCCGCACTACCTCATCACGTTCGCGACGCCGAAGTCCGAGGTGTCGCCGCGGCCCGCGACCACCGAGGTCGACGTCGGCCAGCTGTCGCGCGATCAGATGGGCTCGCTGCAAGCGGAGCTCGACTACACGAAGGAGAACCTCCAGTCCGCGATCGAGCAGCTCGAAGCAGGCAACGAGGAGCTGCAGTCGTCGAACGAGGAGCTGATGTCCTCGAACGAGGAGCTCCAGAGCACGAACGAGGAGCTGCAGAGCGTCAACGAAGAGCTCTACACGGTCAACGCCGAGTACCAGAGCAAGATCGCCGAGCTCACCGAGCTGACCAACGACATGGACAACCTCCTCGCGAGCACCGAGATCGGGACGATCTTCCTCGACGAGAAGCTGTGCATCCGCAAGTTCACGCCGCAGGTCGGCGAGATGTTCAACCTGCTGCCGCAAGACGTCGGCCGCTCGATCGAGACGTTCACGGCGGCGATGAACATGCCCGAGCTCGTGTCCGACGTCCGCCGCGTCCTCGCGAGCGGCGCCCGGATCGAGCGCGAGGTCCGCGATCGTCACGGGCACGCGTTCTTCTTCCGGCTCCTGCCCTACCGCGCCAAGGGCGGCACCGCCGGCGTCGTGATCACGTTCGTCGATGTCTCGAGCCTCAAGGCCGCCGAGGATGCGCTGTTCCACGAGCGCTACTTGCTGAACAGCCTGATGGCGAGCGTGCCCGACGCGATCTACTTCAAGGACACCCGCGGCCGCTTCATCCGCGTGAACCCCGCGGCGGCCGCCCGCCTCGGCCTCACGGATCCGGCGCTCGCCGTCGGCAAGACGCCGTTCGAGCTCACGGATCAGAAGACCGCGCTGATGCTTCATCACGACGACGAGGAGGTCCTGCGCACGGGCAAGCCGCAGCACTACAAGCTCGAGCGCCGGCGCCACGGTACCGATGGACTCGCGTGGGATGTCGTCACGCGCCTCCCGCTCGCGGACGCCGCGGGCAACACCGTCGGCGTGATCGGCATCTCGCGCGACGTCACGACGCAGAAGATCGCCGAGGAGAAGATCCAGGAGGCGATCCGCCGTCGCGACGAGTTCCTCGCGATGCTCTCGCACGAGCTCCGCAACCCGCTCGCGGCGGTCGTCAGCACGACGGAGCTGCTCAAGGACGAAGGGCGCGACCAGCCGCTCGTCGACGTGCTCGATCGCCAGTCTCAGCAGATGTCGCGCCTCCTCGACGACCTGCTCGACGCGAGCCGCGTCACGCAGAACAAGATCGAGCTCAAGAAGGAGCCCGTCGATGTCCGAGCGATCGTCGAGGAGGCGGGGGCCGCGAGCCGACCGGCGATGGAGGCTCGCGGGCTCGCGTTCTCGCTGGTCCTCGACGGAGAACCGCTGCTGGTCGAGGGCGATGCACCTCGCATCCAGCAGGTGTGCATGAACCTGTTGACGAACGCGGCCAAGTACACGCCGCGCGGCGGCCACGTCTGGCTCGAGGCCGCAAGCGAGGACGGACAGGCGACGATCCGCGTGCGCGATGACGGCATGGGCATCGCGAAGGACATGCAGCACGCGATCTTCGATCTGTTCGTGCAGTCGAATCGCACGCTCGAGCGCGCGCAGGGTGGGATCGGCGTGGGGCTCACGCTCGCGCGCTCGCTCGTCGAGCTCCACGGCGGAACGATCGAGTGCACGAGCGACGGCGAGGGCAAGGGCAGCACGTTCACGGTGCGCCTCCCGCTCACGACTCGACGTGACGTCCGCCCGCGCACCAAACGTGTCGCGCGTCCGATCGCCGCCGGTGCGCGCCTCGTCGTCGTCGAGGACAACATCGATGCCCGCGAGATGCTATGTCACCTGCTGTCTCGCGCGGGCTTCGAGTGCCAGGCCGTCGGCGATGGCCTCTCCGCGATCGACCTCATCAAGGACTTCCATCCGTGCGCGGCGATCATCGACGTCGGGCTGCCGGGCATCGATGGCTTCGAGGTCGCACGTCGCCTCCGCGCCGATGCGACGCTCGCGGACATCACGCTGATCGCGGTGACCGGCTACGGACAGCAGGCGGACAAGGAGACGGCGCTCGCCGCCGGCTTCGACGCGCACCTCGTGAAGCCGATCAAGTTCGAGCAGCTGTCACAGCTGCTCCAGCGCATCGACGGCATCGCGCAGGCGGCCGCACCCGCGATCGACGACGAGCTCGCCTAGCGAAGCGACATGAGGTGCGCGATCAGCTCGCGCAGACCGGCGCCCTCGGGACGCTCGGTCAGGTAGCTCGGCTTGAACGGCAGCTCGTCCCACCAGTGCTTGATGTTCGCGACGCCGACGGACTTGGGGAAGCCGCCGAACATCGGTGCATCGTTGAGGGCGTCACCGACGAACACGTACGACGAGAGATCGTTCGCGTCGCCCGACAGCACCTGTCGCACGACGGTCATGCACGCGCTCAGCTTGTCGAAGTGCGGTGGACCGAAGTTGACGTGCACGCTCGATCGCGTCGCGAGAAAGCCCGCCTTGGTCAGCATGCGAACAGCGGTGTCCGCATCGTCCTTGTGCACGGTGACCTCTTCGTTCCAGTCGATCGCGAGATCGACCTCGCGATACTTCGAGTCCGTCGACAGTCGCATCCCCGGCAGCGTTCGCATCACCTCGACCGCGGCGTCGTTCATCCGCCGCCGCCACTCGGGCAAGCTCGCGGCCGGGACGCCGTAGATCTTGTGCATCTTGCGCCCTTCGCGAACGAAGGTGACGCCACCGTTCTCGCTGACGACGGCGAGCACCGGCGTCATCTTCATGAACGCGTGCGCGAAGCCCGCCGACCGCCCCGTCACCATCACCGTGGGAATCCCCGCTTCGCCGAGCCGCTCGAGCGCCTCGTAGGTCGACGCCTCGACGCGATCACCCGTGGTCATCGTCCCATCGACATCCGTGAACAACGCGCGAATCGGGCCGCGCAGATCCGACAAGGGCCGTGTCATCTGGCGCGCTCTATATCATGCGTCGGCGCGTGCACTAGCGAGTGGGGCGTTTGGCCTCTCGCGGATCGCTTTGCAGGCGATCGCGCGACCGATCAGGCGATCAAGCGCAGCGTCACGTCCTCGGGCTGCAGCGCCGGCATCGGCGTGCGCATCGACGACTGGCGCTGGCGGGCCAGCCAATCCTCGAGGTCGTTGTTGTTCAGACGAACGATGCCGCCGACCTTGAACACCGGCAGCGGGTCGCCCGCGCGACGCGCCATGTACCGGCACCAGCGCTCCGAGCGTCCGAGTGCGGTGGCAATGCCCTTCCAGGTCTCGACGAAATTCGACATGCTCATTCCTCCGTGTGTGCCGGACGATGTGCAGTGGCTGTGCCGCTTTCGCCTCGCGGTCCAACCAGTCAGGTAATCGCTTGGAAATCCAGCGGGTAGGGGATCGGCGGGAGGCCGGCAAACGGTGGACCTCCATCACTTCTCCTGATGAACCGACGCAAAAACTGACACAGTTGTCGTTACCTTGCCGCGGCGCGTGTTCTTCGCACCCGCGCAGGCCTCCACACAGATCACGCGTTTTTCACGGAAGTGTCCTACGCAGTCGCAGTGGCACCGGGTGGAAGAGGCCAGTATCCTGTTTTGACATGCGTGGAATCGTGCAGCTTTTCGCTGCGATCGGGGTCCTCGGCGCCGCCAGCGTCGCGTCAGCCGCCCCCACCGAGATCTATCCGCTGTCCAAGGTACAGCGCGGCCAGACCGGCTATGGAATGACGACGTTCGCGGGCACGACGCCCGAGCGCTTCACGTTCGAGGTCGTCAGCGTCGTTCACAACTTCCTGCCGAAGCAGGACATCATCCTCGTGAAGTCCGACGACAAGAAGCTCGCGACGTCGGGCTTCTGGCAGGGCATGTCGGGCAGCCCGCTGTACATCGACGACAAGCTCGTCTGCGCGTTCTCGTATGGCTTTCGCTTCAACAAGGTCGCGCTCGGTGGCTGCACGCCGATCGACTACATGAAGAAGGACGGCGACACGTATCGCCGCACGTCGCCGACTCCCGCCGCGAGCAAAGGCGGACCGAAGATGGTCTATCCCGCGGCCGCGACGATGGCGGACTGGAAGCGGCTCACGCCGACGATGGACGTCGCCGCGGCGCTCGATGCGCTCGGTCCCGCGCGCACGAGCTGGCTGCTCAGCGCTCCGCTGCCGCCCGCGCTGCCGCAGCCGTCGCCGATCGACGGCGATCAGAGCATGCGCGCTTCGGTGCCGCTGTCGGTCGCCGGGTTCTCCGCGCCGGCGTTCTCGACGATCGAGAAGATGTTCGACGACTCCAACATCGTGCCCGTCCGCACCGGCGGCACGACCGCGAAGGCCGGTGGTGATCCGAACGGGCCCAAGGCGTTCGTCGGCGGCGGGTCGATCGCCGTCGAGCTGATCCGCGGCGACATGAGCGCGGCGGCGGTCGGAACGGTGTCGCTCGTCGAGGGCAACAAGGTGCTCGCGTTCGGCCACCCGATGTTCCAGACCGGCGAGACGTACGCGCCGGTGTCGACGGCATACGTGCACACGGTGATTCCATCCGCGATGTCCGCGTTCGTCATGGGCACCGCGGTCAACGAGATCGGATCGCTCGTACAGGATCGCCAGTCCGCGATCATGGCGGACACCGAGCTGCGCACGCCGACGGTGCCGGTCGACATCACGATCGTGAGCGGCAGCGGCAAGCACAGCGAGACGGGCAAGTTCCACGTCGAGCTGCTCAACAACAAGTTCTTCACCGCGCAGCTGACGGGCGCGGCGCTGATGAACGCGGTCAACTACTACCTGCCCGACCGCGCCGACGTCACGGCGCGCGTCGACTCGATCGTGCGCATCAAGGGCCAGCAGCCGATCACGTTCGTCGATTACATGTACGCGAACGACGGCGCGGCCTCGGTGATGGGGGCGGTGCGCGGCCTGCGCGTGCTCGTGCCGCTGATGCTGAACCCGTACGCACCGGTCGTGATCGAGGGCGTCGAGATGAAGGTCGATCTCAAGTTCGACGCGAACTACGGCGAGATCAAGGAGATCAGAAGTGGCGAGCTGAAGGTCGGGCGCAACTTCGTGAAGGTGCTGATGTCGACCTGGGACAACAAGGACGTCCTCGAGGATGTCGTCGTCGATGTTCCCGAGTCGCTCGCGGGCTCGATCGTGTCGATGGAGGTCACCGCGGGCGACAGCGCGAAGCTCGACGCCGCGCCGCCGGTCGACCTGAAGTCGTTGCTCGCCGCGTTCCGCTCGCTGCTTCCCGGCAACGTGTGGGCCGTGAGCCTCTATCCGGCGGACGAGGGCATCGCCGTCGATGGCAAGCTCGTGCGCGACCTACCGCCGAGCGCGCAGGACAAGCTGCGCCCGCAATCGAACACGCAGCGCGTGCAGGTCTACAAGCCGATCGCACGCACCACGTCGCCCGCGAAGCGCGTGGTCAACGGCACCGCGACGATGCTCGTCCGCGTCGCGCCGCTAACGAAGTAATCGTCCGTGGCATTCATTGCTGGGGGAATCGTGAACACTGTTGCTCGCAAGTCGTTTCGCACGGCCTTCGCCGCCGTGATCATCGGCGCTCTCGCGGTTCCCGCGAGTGCGGTCGTCACCTCGACGTGGACCGTCGAGACCTATCAGCAGTTCGACGCGGGTGACGCGACGAGCGCGTTCATCATGTCGACGGGCGAGGTCCGCCCCGGCTCGGACACCAAGCGCACGCCGCTCGAAGGCGACGCCGTGTGGTCGTCGCTGCGCCTGTCGAACGGCACGGTGCTCCTCGGCTCCGACGCGAACGGCCAGGTGTTCAGCGTCAACGGCGACACCAAGGCGGCGGTCGTCTCCATCCCCGGCGCGATCGCGGTCGTGGCGATGGCACAGACCTCCGACGGTTCCGTGTGGGCCGGCACGATGCCGGGCAACAAGGTGTGGAAGATCGATGTCGCCGGCAAGAAGGCGACGCCGGGGCCCGAGCTCGCGAAGAAGAAGGAAGACGTCGAGACGATCTGGTCGCTCGCCGCCGCCGGCAACACGCTCTACGCGGGCACCGGGCCGTCGGGCAAGCTGTTCTCGATCACGAACGGGACCGTGAAGGAAGTGTTCGACACCGACGACAAGCGGGTCACCGCGGTCGCCGTGACGAGCGATGGTGACGTGTGGTTCGGCACGTCCGAGCGCGCGATCGTCTTCCGTCTCCGCAAGGGCGAGGCGCGCGCGATGGCCGACTTCGCCGGCAACGAGGTCAGCTCGATCGCCCCGTATCGCGATGGCGTGGTCGCGGCCGCGAACGACCTCGCCGAGACCGTCGTCCCGACGGCGAAGACGGCCGCGCAGATCGAAGCGGTGGAGAAGCCGACGGCGTCGAAGGGCCAGGCGCCCAAGGCGCCCGAGGCGGGCAGCAAGCCCGGCGCCGACAAGGATCCCTCGCCCGTCACCGACCTCGGTCGCAAGGGCGCGAAGAAGGGCAAGGGCGCGCTGTTCCGCATCGGCTCCGACGGGCGCCTCGATCAGCTGCACGCGCTCACCGCGACGTACTTCACGTCCGTGATCACGACGCAGGACGGCTCCATCTACGCCGGCGCCGCGGACAAGGGCCGCGTGTACATGGTCGACAACGACGGCGCGGTCGCGACCGCGTTCGACGTCGACGAGCGCGCGGTCTCGCAGCTGTGGGCGGACAAGTCGTCGATCGGCTTCGCGACCGACGACACCGTCGCCGTCTATCGCTCGACCGGACGCGCCGACCAGGCGCGCTACGTCTCCGACGTCCTCGACGCGAAGGCGGTCGCGAAGTTCGGCAAGCTGACGTGGATCACGCAGGGCAAGACGAAGATCGAGACGCGCTCCGGCAACACCGCGAAGCCCGGCGTCGGCTGGTCCCCGTGGCAGTCGCCCACCGCGATCGGCAAGCTCGGCGGCGGTAACGCCGGCGGCAAGATCGCATCGCCGCCCGGTCGCTACCTGCAGTTCCGCGTCGCGCTCGACGACGACGCGTCGCGCGTCTCGCGCGTCATGGCGTACTACGTGCCGCAGAACCAGGCGACGTCCGTCTCCGACGTCACCGTCGAGCCCGCGACCGCCGAGAAGCTGCCGACGCTCAAGGACCTGGCCGCCAAGCCGCGCTCGCCGATCCTCAAGCTCAAGTGGAAGGTCGAGAACCCCGACTCCGACGACACGATCTACACGCTCGAAGCTCGTCGCGATGGAGAAGCGAACTGGCGTCCGATCTCGACGGGCAAGACGCCCCTGACCGCGCTCACGTGGGACTGGAACACCGAGACGTATCCCGATGGCTGGTACCGCGTCCGCGTCACCGCCTCGGACGCCGCCGCGAACTCGCCCGATCGCGCGCTCATGGCGACCGCGACCACGACCCTGTTCGCGATCGACAACCAGCGCCCGACGATCGACAGCCTGTCGGTCGCGTACCCGCGCGCGCAAGCCCGCGCCGCCGACGCGATCTCGACGATCTCGGAGATGTCGTTCTCCGTCGACGACGGGCCGTGGCAGCTCGGCACGACGACCGACGGCCTCTACGACGACACGTCCGAGGATCTGCGCATCGACCTGCCGGTGGGCCTGCCGCGCGGCACGCACACGCTCGCGATTCGCGTCGCGGACGCCGCGGGCAACGTCGGCTCGACGTCGACGACGTTCATCGTGAAGTAGCAAGACGCGCCAGCTATGCGGTCCACGCATAGCTCGTAGAACAACGTTGCGTTGGTGCGCTATCCCGGCGATGGGCAGAGTGAGCGCATGAAGCTCTTCTACTCGCCCCTCGCCTGCTCGATGGCGACACGCATCGCCCTCGAGGAGCTCGGCCGTGCCGCCGAGTACATCGCGATCGATCACGCGACGCGCCTCGCGCCCGACGGCAGCACGATCCACCCACTCGGGATGGTGCCGGTGCTCCACACCGACGACGGCCGTATCCTCACGGAGAACGCGGCGATCCTGCAGTTCGTCGCGGCCGACTCGTCGCTCGTGCCCACCGATCCGTGGGAGCGCGCACAGCTCCACCAGTGGCTGTCGTTCGTCGGCACCGAGCTGCACAAGGCGGTGTTCATTCCGCTCCTCGACAAGACCGCCCCCGACGGCGCGAAGAGCTACGGCCTCGCGAATGCCGCCGCGCGCCTCGCGATCGTCGCCCGCCACCTCGAGCACCGCGACTTCCTCCTCGATGCGTACTCTGTCGCCGACATCTACCTGGTGACGATCCTCAACTGGGCGCAGGTCACGCCGATCCGGCTCGACGCCTACGCGGCGCTCGTCGCGTTCATGCAGCGCATGCGTGCCCGCCCCGCCGTCGCTCGTGCGCTCGAGCTCGAGACGCGGATGTTCGTCGCCGAGCGCGAGCGCGCCGCCCCGCCAGCCACCCGCGCATAGCGCGCGCTGCGAGCGCGCATCGAAGCTAGCGCGCGGCGAACAATCGCGGCGGAGCGCCGACGAGTACCGCGGAGAGCTGCCGTGCTCGATCCGCCACGGCACGCCGATACGCGAGCCGCCACGGACGATGCAACCGCTTCCCGCGGAACGGCTTCGCGACGAGGTCGCCGGTCGCGACGTACGGTCGCGCGACCCACTCGCTCATCGGAGCGATGCCCATCCCGGCCCTCGCCGCATCGATCACCGCCTCGGTCAACGGAAACATCAGCCGCTCGACGCGCGGCGTTCTCCGCCCGAAGACCTGCTTCACGAACCATTGCTGCTCCGCCACCGGCGTCGCCGTCGATCCGATCAGCGGATGCGCCTCGAGGTCCTCGAGCCCGATCGCGGCACGCGCGGCGAGCGGATGCTTCGCGCTGACGACGAACACGATCTCGTCGGCAAACAGCGGCTCCTCGAGGAGCTGGGAGGCGACCCTCGCCGTGGTCAACAGAGCGACGTCGACCTCGCCGGCGAGCAACGCCTTCACCGGGGCATCCGTGTGATCGATCGCGACCGTGACCTCGAGCCCGCTCGCCGGCTGCAACGTCGCGAGGACCGCCGGGAGCCAGCGATACGCGGTGTAGCACTCGCACACCACTCGCAACGGTACCGTGTTCGCCGAGCCCGAGCGCACGTTCTGCTCCAGCTCGACGAGCTTCGCGAGCACGCCGCCGGCTCCGCCGACGAACCGTCGGCCGGCAGCCGTGAGGGCCAACCCGCGTGCTTGTCGCTCGAACAGCTTCGTCCCGAGCTTGTCCTCGACGGCGAGCAGCCCGCGACTGACCGCCGACTGGGTCAAGTGGAGCGACGCCGACGCGCGCACGGTGCTGCCGGACTGCGCGATCGCGAGCACGAGCTCGAGGTCACCGACGTCGAGGACCGCCTTCGAGCGAGCTATGCGTTCCATGCATAGGGTCTATCATGATCTACGCATCTGCTCGATGTCGATCACGGCCCGGTCGTGCCGCCGAGTCCCGGTGTGGGCGGCGGTTGCGTCGGCGTGGTCATGCCCAGCAGGCTCAAGAGCGACGCGAGCTTGCTCTCGCTCATCTCGACGTCGACGACAAGATCCGCGCCGTCCGCGCTCACGTCGAGGCGATCGAAGAACATCTGCGCGGTCGTGATCTGCGACTGCACCTGCGTCGCGAGCTGTTGCGCGACGGAGGCGTCGTTGAAGCGCATGCGCATGGACACCGACGCGCCGCCATCGAGCTGCATCGAGCCCCACATCGCCGACGGCTTCTGGTTGCCCTGCGTGAGGTCGAAGACGCTGCTCCGGCCGTTCGCGATGCCCCACACCGCCGCGGACGTGTCGACCTGCGCGAGCAGCTGCGTGAACGCCGGTGAGCGGCGCAGCGGCGTGCCGGCGGCGAGCACCTTCTCGAGCGACGCGCGGGTCGCGGAGGGCGCGAGGTGAACCACCAGGGTGGCCTCGTCGACGAACGTGAACGCCAGCGCCGTGGGATCGGAGGCGTCTCTCCGGATCGTGTAGACGCCGTGGTCGACCGTGACCGGGCTGGGCCCGTTGGCGGACGCGCGCTCGAAACAGTCGCCGATCTTGGTGCGCGAGAGGCCGGTGATGACGATGACGCCCTCGGGCACGTCTTGCTTGAGGCCGCGCAGGCCCATCGTGATGCCGCGGACCGACGCGATCGGATCGACGCCGCACATCGAGATGAACGTGGTGAGGCCGGAGCCCGCGGCGGCACGCAGCTTCTGATCCGCGAGCGTCCACAGCGGGCTCTTGCGAACTTGCTCGCCGTCGACCGCGACGACGAGCTCGCTGTCCATCGGCAAGAAGCCAACGGGATCCGCGAGCGCTCCGCGGTAGTCGCGCGACGGGGTGGCGACGGGTGCGCCGTGTGCGGGAGGCGGCGGCGCGGCGGGAGGTGGCGCGGTGTAGCAGCCGCCCAGCACCGCCGCCCCGACGAGGAATCGCATCATCTGGTGTCGAGTGTAGCGCGGCGCAGCGGCTGGCGCTGACACTTCTCGAGCAGGCGTCCGTCGGGCTTTCGCGCACACAGCTCGAGCGAGGTCCCGTCGATCGTCAGCACGAGGTAGTGGTGCTCGCGGAAGATCGCGCGCATGCCGTCGGCGAACGGGCACGCTCGCTTGCCCTTCACGCCGCACGACGGCGCGTACAGCGACGCGCCACCGCCGCCGGTGACGACGTAGTCGAGGCCGTCCTGCGAGCCGCGCTGATAGATGTGGTCGTGCCCGCTGAAGATCATGTCGACGCCGTGACGCGTGAGGATCGGCACGTAGCGCGTGCGCGCGTCGAGGTTGCCGCGGTGATAGCCACGCGAGTACGGGCCGTCGTGCGTGAACGCGAGGATCGCGCGGACGTTGCGCGCGCGCGCGGCCGCGAGATCCGCCTCGAGCCACGCTTCCTGCGCGCGGAGCTCGTACGCGTTCGAGTCGAGAAAGACGAGGTGAACGTCCGCGAAGTCGTAGCTGTAGTAGTACGTGTTCGGCGGTCGATCGCGCGGGCCCGCGGGCAGCGCGAAGACCTCGCTCGCGTCGCGCGACGCATCGGCGCCGTCCCAGCCGAGGTCGTGGTTGCCGACGGCGGGGTAGTACGGCAGCGACCCGAGGAGCGGCTGCGTGATCGCGAAGAAGCGCTGCCAGTCGGCCTCGTCGGAGCCGTGCAGCACCATGTCGCCCGTGACGGCGACGAGGTCGAGCGGCTCGGCGAACATGCGATCGACCAGCTTCTTGTGGGTCAAGTGGCCGCCGCGCACGTCGCCGTAGATGCCGATGCGGATCGTCGCGCCCGCCGGTGGCTGCGTGTGAAACGTGTACTCCGCCGATCGCGTCGCACCCGCGTGCACGCGATAGCGAACGACGCTGTTCGCGGGGAGCTTGTCGAGCGCGAACGAGTGCAGCGTGCCGGGCGCGCTCGTCATGCGCTGATCGAGCGGGCCTGTCGCCTTCGTCGTCCACAGGAGCACGCAGTCGGTGCTGGGATCCGTCTCGACGCGGATGCGCGCGGACGTCGCGCCCGCCTCGGCGAGGATCGGACCGCGCACGATCCCGCGATCGCGCCGCCCGACGAGCTCGACCTCGAGCATCGGCCGGTCGCGGCGCCCGGAGGGATGCACCTCGATCGCGAGCGTGTTGTCGCCGAGGCGCAACAAGCCCGGCGCCACGGGGATGTAGAACGTCTCCCACTCGGGGCCGTGCGGCCGCGGTGCGATCGCCGTCGCGCTCGCCGTGCGCGGAAGCGCCGCGCGCGCGACCTCGACGCCGTTGAGCCACGCCGCGACGCCATCCTGATAGCGCACGCGTAGCTCGAGCATCTCGAGTCCCTGCGCGCTCGCGTCGAGCGAGAACGTCGCGAGGCCATAGGCGGCCGCGATGCGCCGGTTCGGCGGCGTCGGCGGGATCTGCGAGATCGAGCTCGTCAGCGCGTACGGCCACCGCGCCGGCATCGCGCCATCCCCGAGGACGGCGACGGTCTGCGCCGCGCGACCGGCGACGACATCGAGCCCGGACAGCGCGAGCGCAGCGATCTGCGAGCCGATCGCGGGCGCGACGACGATGTCGAACCGCCACGCCGACGGCGTGTTCGCGAGGAGGACCGTCCCGCGCACCGCGATCGGCGCGGCGTCGGACGTCTCCTCGGGCTCTGCGTGCGCGACCGATGCGATCGCGAGCAGCGCCGACAATGTGAGCAGAGCGCGCATCGCGCTCCTAGACCGTAGCGCGACTAGCTACGCGCGCGACGCTCTTGAGCGATCGCCAGGTCGAACAGGTGCGGCAGCGAGTACGTCGCGAGCTTGTTCAGATAGTCCTGATCCTTGCTCTTCTTCTGCGCCGTGCCGATCGCGGCGATCAGCTTGTCGCGATCGCCCCACTTCGACTTCACCGCCGTCACGACCTTCTGGAGGCGCAGCAGCTGCGAGTTCGACGCGGTCTTGAGCCGCTCCTCGATCGCGTCCGCGCTGTCGTTGCTCGTCACGAGCGACGCTGCGAGGGACTTCGCGAGCGACGCCTTGCCGCCGGCGGCGTCTGCACGCGCCTTGGGATGGCGCGGTCCCGCTGCCTTCTTCTCGGCCTTGGGCGCCTTCGCCTTCGCTTCTGCCTTGGGAGCCGCCTTGGTCGCCTTCGCCTTGGGCGCTGCCTTCGTCGTCGTCTTCTTGGTCGCCATGATGTGTCCTGCCTACTTCGCGGGCGGGGTAACTTGCTCGGGGGGCGGCGTTTCGTCAAGCACAGACAACAGTTGATTGACCTCGTCCATGGTCAGCTCTGCCGTGAACCGGAGGAGGTTGCCCTCGGCCACCGACTTCACCCGCTGCGCGATCGGCCCGAGGCTCCTCAGCTGCGCCACCATCGTGAGCACCTTCAGCTCGTTGTTCGCAAACGATTCCAGTTGCTTGGCTGATTCGGCATCGGGCATCACGACCCCGAGAAGCAGCTTCGCTCCCGCGGTCGGATCCATGTTCGCGAAGAACGCCCGCGCGCTCTTGGTGAGCTTGCCTCCCGAGGCCGCGACCAGACCTTTTCCGACGCGCTCGTCGACGCGACCGACCGCGAACACCGGCGCGTATTGATCGACGAGCTTGAGCCACGCGGCCATGTCGGGGTTGTCGATGACCTTCTTGTTCACCGACAGGCCCTCGATCACCCACGCTTCGTCCGTGCCGAGCACGATCGTGTCCGGCCGGCCGAAGCCGAAGAACATGATGCGGTTGCCGTCCTTCACCTGATACAGCGAGCGCCCCGCGACGTTCTTCACCGTCAGCGCGCCGCCGCCCTTCCCCACCATCGTGCGCACGCACGTCGCGAGGTCGGGCTCGGAGAGTGCCCCGGTCGCGACCGCGAGCACGGCGCCGGAGCCGGCGGCCGCGGTCGATGGACCGAGCGCGAGCACGACGTGCTTCACCTGCTGGAGCACGTCGATCTTGCACGCCTCGTTGACGTGCGCCCAGCTCTCGGCGAGCGAAGGCTCGCGCAACAGCAGCTGCTCCGCGGCGCGGGTCACGATCGGCGACGCCGCGAGCTTCGCGACGTCGATGCCGATCACGACCTGCGCGGTCGCGGGAACCGCGGCGAGGCCCGTGACCTCGGGCGGTGGAGCGCGACGCTCCTTCTCCTTCTTACCGCCGCCACATGCGCTCGTCCCGATCGCGACTACAGCGCAAGCAAGAACGAGCGCGCGACGCACTTAGGGGCCGCCCATCCCGCCGCCCATGCCGCCCGCGAGCGCCATGATCTGGCTGACGAGCTGCTCGAGCTTCTGCGTGGACATCGCGATCGAGACCTTGAGGTCCGCGTTCTCGGTGCCGACGTCGAACTTGTCGAACATCGCGGCGGCCTGCTTCTTCTGGCCCTCGACCATGTTCGAGAGGTTCTTCGCCTCGTCGGGCGTGTTGAGGCGGATGCGGAGGTCGAGCGTGAGCCCGTCGGTGACGTTGACCGAGCCGAAGACCGCCTTGGGCTTCACGCCGAGCGCCGACGCCTTGTCGAAGATCGGGCTGTTGCCGTTGGCGAGCATCCACAACGAGTCGCCCGTCTTGATCTTGCTGTACATGTCGACGAACGCGGGCGACGTCTTGAGCGCCGAGGTGCCCGCGGTCGCGGCCTTGACGCCTGCCGTGTTGCCGTTCGTGCCGACGACGACCGCGAGGGTCGAGTCGTTGACGAACGTCATCGCCGCGCTGTTGCCGTCCTTGGTGAACGTGTAGATGCCACCGTCGTCGGTGAGCTTCGTGCCGTCCTTCTCGATCTCCGCCTTCATCTTCGTGAGGCACGCGACCGTCTTGGCCTTGTCCAGACCGTGGACGACGATCACGCCGTCGGGCTTGTCGTTCTGGCCGCCGATGCCCTTCATGCCGAGCGAGACGCTCGACACGGACGTCATCGGGTCGAAGCCGCACTTGTCCTTGAAGTCGGCCATCTTCGACTGGACGTCGGGCTTGAGCAGCTGCGGCTCGACGAACTTCTTCCACAGCGCGCTCTTCTGCAGCTGCGCGAAGTTGAGTCCCATCACGACGTCGGAGTCGGCCGGGATCAGGCTCAGGTCGTCGCCGTTCGTCATCGCCTTCGTGGCGGCGACGCCGGGGCTGGCCACCGTATCGGTGCCCTTCTCGGCCGTCGTCGGCGCGGCCTGTCCGCTCCCCGTGGTGGCGCCACCTTCGGTCTTCTTCTCGTCCTTCTTGCAGGCAGCGGCGCCCAGACCGAGCGCGAGCACTGCAACCATCCACGTCTTCGTGATGCGAGCCATTCTTTTCTCCTGATAGCGTCCGAGTGGGGACGCCGGGCTTATAACACGGCGATCCTCGACGAGCACAGGCGGTTGACGCACGAGGACGATCAGGGCCGCGTGCTAGGGTCCGCGCCATGCCGTGGATGCCACACCGACTGCGCGATGCGGACGTGTGGGCCCGCGTCGATCCGAGCGGCGCCCTCATCAAGGACAGCGACGGGCGCGTGGAGGTCGTCTACAAGGCCGCGCCGGGAGCGAAGGTCTATCGCGCGGGCGCGCGCAACCTGACCGCGCTGCCGGGCCCTGCGGTCGACATCGAGGTGGGCGAGCCCGCGCCCGAGCGGAATAGACCGACCATCGGCTCCACGCAGCCACCACCCAAGGATCCGATTCATGTGTGGACGGACGGCGCGTGCACGGGCAACCCGGGCCCTGCGGGCCTGGGCGTGGTGATCGTGGACGGTGCGGAGACGCGCGAGCTCTCCGAGTATCTCGGGGAAGGCACCAACAACATCGCGGAGCTCATGGCGATCTATCGCGGCCTCGAGGCGGTCAAGGATCGCAAGCGCACGGTGATCGTCTACTCGGACTCGTCGTACTCGATCGGCCTGCTCTCGCAGAACTGGAAGGCCAAGGCCAACCAGGAGCTCGTCGAGAAGCTGCGCGCGCTGACCAAGCAGTTCGCCGATCTCCGCTTCGTGAAGGTCGCGGGCCACGCCGGCATTCCGCTCAACGAGCGCACCGACGAGCTCGCGCGCCAAGCGGTCAGTCGGCGGCGCTGAGAGCGCGGCGCACGAGCCGCTCCATGCGCGACCGCGGCGTCGCGCGCGACGACGGTCCCTGAAGGAACGCCGCGGAGACCGCCCAGCCCGCCGGGATGTCGTCGATGAGCTCGACCTGCACGAGCGTGTCGAAGATCGCTGGAGCGAGCTCGCGATACGTCCGGTCACCGACGATCATGCCGAGGATCGTGGCTTCGACCGTCAACGGCATCGGTGCGATCATGTCGAGCGGCGCCGGCAGCGCCGGCACCTCCGCACGCGATGCCATCGGGGTCGACAGGATCCAGAGCGCGGGCACGCCCTCGAGCGTCTGATACGTGAGCTGCGCGAACGTCACCGTCGGGTCGCGCGCGAGCGGTGTGTACGTCCAGCTGACCGCGCCGTCGGGCTCGACCGTGATGCTGTCGACGACGCGAACGAGCCGCGATCCATCGAACGGGATCACGCCGCCGACCTGTGTTGCGGGCTCGGCCACGATCCCGAACGAGGTTGGACTGGCCGAGCTCGCGTAGATCGCGCGAACGCTGTCGACCGGGATGGCGAACGTCGTGGCGGGCTGGTCGTGATCGCCGGGCGCGATCTGCGTGTTGTCCTCGCCGAGGACGACGCGATCGTGCGGGCCGAGATCGTGAACCAGCTCCGCTCCGATCAGCATCGTGCTCGGGATGTTGGTAAACCGGATCGTCTGGGTGTCGAACGGCTCCCAGGTACCCGCGGCGGTGTACTGCGCGCCGTCGGTCGCACTCAGGTTGCCCGCGGACAACCACCCGAGCGGTCCGTTCGTGTCGAGCGCGAGCGCGAAGATCGGAACCGTCTCACCGTCGCACCCGTTGACGGCGGTGGCTACGAGCGGTCCGGTGCCGGCGCCGTCGATGCCGCAGCGCTTCGGCCCGCGTAGCTCGTAGCGCGTCGCGAGCTGCATGACCGGGACGTCGACCTCGATCGTGATGTCCGTCCACGTATCCGCATAGCCGAGCGACACGAGCGATCCGCCCACGATGTCCACGAGCGTGTAGAGCCGCCACTCGCCGCCCGCGACCAGATCACTCGCGACCTCGGTGCGGTAACCGACGTGGAGCGTCGCTGTTCCTGCGACGTCGGCGATCATGTAGCCCGCGGCGTTCGTGACATGCACCGTCGTGCCGTTGCCATCGACGACCACGACCGTCGCGCCCGCGATCGGCGTCCCCGCGTCGAGATCGCCGGGTGCACCGAGCACGCGCACCGCGATCTGCGTCGGAGGGACGGAGCCATCGCCACCCGGCTCCCCGATGTCGCTGCCGTCGAAGCCGACGCGACCGCACGCGAGTGCATGCATGACGATCGGGACGAGCCCCGCGCGCATCATCCTCGAGTGTATCGCGTCAGGCGGCGAGCTGGACCTCGGATGCGACCTCGGCGAGTGTGACGATGTCCCACGTGCGCTGCAGGTCGTCGAGGATCGCCTCCATCCGCGCGAGCTTGTCGGCGATCGGTACGCGCAGGTCGATCTGTCGCGCGACGAGCTCGCCGGGGATCCCATCCTTCTCGGCGTCGGCGAAGTCGATGCCGTGCAGCTCGAAGTTGAAGAAGTCGCGCTTCGCCATCGCCGCGATCACGCGCCTGCGGACGATCTCGGGCGCGACGAGCAGCGACGTTCCGATCGCGGGGATGCGTACCCACGGTGTCACCGCGATCGGGAGCTCGACGAGCGGCGCCTGCCCGCGGCGCCACGGTGCGGTCATCGCGGGGCGATACGGGACCGCGGGTGCGGCCTGCGATCGCGGATCGATCATCACGGCGCCGCTCGGGCGGCGCGCGATCGCGAGCGCGGCCATCACGGCGGCCTTCGCGGCGTAGTAGCCCGGCGCGGGGAAGATCGACGAGTCGTAGCGATACGCCCGGCGCGCGAGCGCATCGAGCATCGCGGGCGACACGTCGTAGCCGGGCGCACGGAAGCCGCGGATGCCGGCCCGCGTGATCGAGCGCAGCACGCGATCGCAGTTCGCGACCTCGTCGTCGATCACGTCGGGTGCGAGACGCGCGAGCTCGTACGGATGGCTGTACGAGTGGTTCCCGAGCTCGTCGCCGTGCTGGTGCAGCTCGCGCAGGCGCGCGGCGTTCGCGGCGCGCTGCGAGCGATCGGGGAGCGCGGCGTCCGCGTCGGCGTCGCGACCGACGACGAACCACGTGACGTGCAGGCCCCGCGCGTGAAACAGCGCCGCCGCGCGAGGCAGCGCGCGCTCGAGGACCACGTGCTCGAGCTCGGGCGGCGCGGTGCCGAGCCCGTGGATCTTGTAGTAGCAAGCGACGGCGTCGAGATCGATCGAGATGGAACAGCGCGGCCGACGGTGCCTGCTCACGGCTTCCCACCGAAGCGGATCACGTACGTCATCTTCGCGATCCCGCGCAGCACGTTCGGCACGCGCTTCACGAGGTTGATCGCGGGCGGGCGCTTCTCGTGGAGGCGGATCGGAATCTCGAGGACGTGCAGGTCCGCGCGACCCGCGCGGATCACGAGCTCGGACGCGAACAGGTCGCGTTCGATCACGCACGCCTCGACGATCGGCATCAGCGTCTCGCGATGGAATGCCTTGAGCCCGTGCGTGTCGGTGCCGCGAAAGTCGAGCGCGACGCGCAGCATGCCGTTGATGACGCGGGTCGCGGCGCGACGGAACAGCGGGCGCTCGTCGGAGGCGCCCTTCATCGCCTTGCTGCCGACGACCATGTCGCAGTCACCGTGGCGCAGGTGCTCGAGTGCGCGGCGATGGAAGTCGAGATCGCACAGATCGATCTCCTCGCAGATCACCCACGTGCCGCGCGCCTCGGTGATGCCGCGCCGGAGCGCCTTGCCGTAGTTCGGCTCGCCGAGCGAGAACGCGCGGACCTCGGGCATCTCGGACGCGAGGTGCTCGGCGAGCTCGGCGGTGCGATCGCGCGAACCGTTCTCCGCGATGATCACCTCGAAGGTCAGCTCCGGCGCCTGGAGCGCGGTGCGCACGACCTCCCAGCCCTCGACGAGCTCGGTCACCGCTTCGCGCAGGATCCCTTCCTCGTTGTAGACCGGGATCACGATCGAGACATCGGGAGCCGACACGGACCGCGTCTTATCACCTCCGCACTCCCTCCGGGAGTGCTGCGTGCTCGACGTTCGTCGAGCTTGCAATCACGATGTCGCCACGAACCGCTCGCTCTGGCCCGGCGCCATCATCATCACGTGGTCGCGGACGCCGCGCTGCTTCGCGAGCTCGAGCAGCCAGCGCCCCGGCTCGTCGAGCTCCTCGTACGACAGCGCGAACGCGCCGTGGTGGATCGGGACCAGCATGCGCGAGCGCAGGTCCTCGAACGCGTAGAGCGCGTCGAGCGGCGACATGTGGCGCTCGCGAAACGACGACGGCATGAAGCCGCCGATCGGCAGCAGCGCGACATCGGGCGCGTACCTCTCGCCGACGTGCGCGAACCCGGAGAAGTAGCCGCTGTCGCCGCACAGATATGCGCTCGGCCCGTCACCGCGCAGCACGTAGGACAGACCGCGAGACAGATCGGCGCCGCCGTGCGAGATCGGTGCGGCGATCACCTGCACGCCGCGTAGCTCGAGGTCCGAGCCCGGTGCGAGCTCGACGACGCGAGAGAAGCCCAGGCTCGACACCCACGCGGCGCCGCCGGCCGGAACGACGATCGTCGCCGCGCGCGGCAAGCGCCGCAGCGTCGGCAGGTGCAGGTGGTCGGCGTGGCGATGCGAGATCAGCACGAGGCCGACGTCGCTGAAGTCGCCGGGCGCGAGCCCCGGCTCGACGGCGCGGCGGACCCCGCCGAGCCAGCGGCCGAGCATCGGATCGAAGGCGATCGCGAGGCCGGGGTAGCGCGCGATCACCGTCGCGTGACCGCCGAAGGTGATCGAGAGCTCGCCGGGGCCGATCGCCGGCACGGGCTCGTGGCGCGCGGGGCGCGGCGCGCGAAACCACCGGCTCATCCAGTGACCCACGAGGCTGCGATACCGCCGGACCGGCACCGAGCGGTGCAGGCGGGCGAGCTCGGCGGCGCGGGTGGTCACTTCGGCCAAGATCGTGATCCGTTCCTCTACACACTGTCGCTGGGCTTTTCGCACGGCGCAAGTCGAGGGTATTTTCTCCCCCTCGTGCCCAGCCCGGTCAGAAAGCTCGCTCGCGCCTACGGGCGCTACCTGGGCACGTGGTACGGCGCGCTCGCGACCGTCCTCGTCCTCGCGATCGCGCTGATCCTGCCGGGGCTCGGCTCGCCCGGCCTGTGGGAGCCGCAGGAGCGGCAGCTCGCGGATCGCGCGGCGCCGCCGATCGAGGTCGAGAAGTCCGCGGCCAAGCCGGCGACGCCCAAGCCCGAGGTCGACGACGACGCGTGCACGCGCACGCCGCCGCCGGATGCCAAGGCGCGCCAGCTCCAGAACAAGGCGATCGTGCTCGGCCGCGACATCTCCGACTCCGACGGCGGGCGACGGTTGCCGTTCGCGATCATGGGCATCCTCACGGTGCTCGCGGCCGCGGGCATCGCGATGCGGTTCGCCGGCGCGCGCGCGGGCGTGCTCACCGCGATCGTGCTCGTCGCGATGCCCTTGTGCGCGCTGCAGTCGCGCATGCTGACGAACGAGATCGCGACCGCGTGCGGCGCGACGCTGCTCGTCTATGGGTTCGTCGCGCTGTCGCGGCTCGGCGCGGGCTACGGCACCGTGCTCGCGGCGATCGATGCCGCGGTCGCGGTCGCGGCGCTCGTCGTCGGCCAGTACCTCGGCTTCGGCGGCGGCGGCATGCTGCTCGGGCTCGTCGTGCCGATCGCGGCGTTCGCGGCCGCCGGCATCTGCGCGCCCGTGCGACGCGAGCGCAAGAGCATCGTCGGCTTCGTGCTGCCGTTCGTCGCGGCCGCGATCGCGGCAACGTTGATCGGCGTGCTCGCGTATCAGATGTACGAGCTGCAGACGCCCAAGCCCGGGATGTTCCCCGTCCCGCGCACGGTGTTCGGGCACGCGATCGTCGCGGATGGCTGCTGGTCCACGGCGCTCGGCGGGCTATGGCGCCCCGACGACGATCTGCGTTTCATCTTCGACAGCACGTTCGAGGAGATCGCGTACGGCACGTATCCGTGGGGCATCCTCGCGCCGATCGCGATGGGCATGCTGCTCGTCTCGGGCGATCGCGATCGCAAGGGCTGCGGCGCGATCACGCTCGCGTGGGCGGCGATCGCGTGGATCGCGACGGAGGCCTTCCAGCGCAAGGTCGGCTTCGCGATCTACGCCGCGTTCCCCGCGCTCGCGATCGCGGTCGGTGTGTGGCTCGACGATCTGCTCTCGCGGCGCGCCGCGTCGCGCGGCAATGGCGACACGCCCGCGGGCTTCATCCTGCTCGGCCTGTTGTTCCTGATCGCCGTCGTCAACTTCGGCAAGGACATGTACTCGTTCCCCGATCGCACGACGTCGCTCCTGATCGGCGGCGAGGCGCTGCCGTATCCCAAGGAGTCGAAGCTCCTGTTCCTGCCGACGAAGATCTGGATCCTGATCGTCGGCTCGCTGACGGGCCTCGGCGCGGGGTGCTCGCTGATGCTGTGGCGCGACGGCGACACGCGCGTCCGCAAGACGCTGCGCAAGCTGTCGAACCTCGCGATCGTCGTCGCGATCGCGGGCTCGATCTTGATGGCGGCGTTCTGGTCGTTCGTGTGGCAGCCCGTGCTCGCGAACTACGTCTCGTCCAAGGCGATGTTCGAGACGTACGAGGAGCTCCGCAAGCCGAACGAGAAGCTCGTCATCATGGGCGACCTCGGTCACGCGCCCGCGTCGTACACGGACGAAAAGCCGCTCACGGTCGCCTCGCGCAACGACATCGTCAAAGCGCTCGCCGAAGCGACAGCCGCAGACTCGCGCGTGTTCGCGATCGCACCGCAGGGCGAGCTGTGCACGCTGCACCGCGAGATGGGCGGCAATCGCTACTACGTGGTCGAGGATCGCAACGTTCGAAACCTCCTGCTCTCGAACAAGGTCGACGGCACGACGGACAAGAACCCGCTCGCGACCTCGATCCTCCACCAGAGGCCCACGCAGATGAAGGGCAAGCCCAAGGCGCCCGTGATCTGGGATCGCAAGCTCGAGCTGATCGGCTTCGACATTCCTCCCCGCGTCGAGCGCGGGAAGAAATTCACCGTGACGATGTACTACAAGGTCAACGCGGCGGTCGGCGGCAAGTGGAAGTCGCTCATGCACTTCGACGGGCCGCTGCGCTTCAACGGCGACCACTGGCCGATCAACGATCGCTGCCCGACCGGCACGTGGCAGCCCGGCGACTACATCGTCGACACGTTCACCGTCAGCGCGGGCGGCAAGACCTTTCCGACGGGCAAGTACGATCTCTGGGTCGGCTTCTTCACCGGCACGGCACCCAACTGGAAGAACATGAACGTCAGCGAAGCGCCCAGCGACATGCGCGACACCGCCGATCGCGTGAAGATCACCAGCATCATTCTCGAGTGATCGTTAGTACGTCCTCTGTCGGAAGACCGCGATTGACGTCTCTCGCGACCTAGGGTTATGACGCCCCGCGATGGCGAAGGCAAAGGGCGACGCGATGGCCGAACCGGTCGCGATGAGCGACGCGGAACGGCGCCGCGCACCGCGTGTCCTCGTCGATCTCGAGGTCGACTACGCGAGCGAGGACAACTACCTCTTCGCGTACATCACCGACATCAGCGCGACCGGCATCTTCATCCGCACCACGACGCCGGAGGCGCCGGGCACGCACCTGAACCTGCGCTTCGCGCCGACGGGCCACGGCCGCGGCAGCGAGAACACGATCGAAGTCGAGGGCGAGGTCATCTGGGTCAACCCCTACCGTCCGGGCGCTCCTGACAACCTGCACCCCGGCATGGGCGTCCGCTTCGTCGCGATCGACGACGAGGTCCGCGCCGAGCTGCTCGAGCTGATTCGGCGCTTCGCGTATCTCTCGTAGGTTCTCCGTTCGTTGTAGGCTCGGCCTCCGCCATGCCGATCATCTGCGGTACCGATCTCTCGCCGGCGAGTAACGGCGCACTCGACGTGGCCTGCGCCCTCGCCAGCCTGCGCGGCGATGACGAGGTCGTCCTCGTCCACGTCGCGGGCTCCGACGCGACCGACACGCTCCGCTCGCGCCTCGACGCGCAGGCCGCTCGCATCGCCGCCTCGCCCGTCCCGCTCCGTGTTCGTACGGAGCTCGTCCCCGGGACGATCGAAGACTCGCTCGCCTCGTTCGCCGACACCGAAGGCGCCGACCTCATCGTCATCGCGCGCTCGAGCGAAGGCAAGAACAAGACCGGCTCCACCGCCAACGCGATCATCTCGCACTCGCACGTGCCCGTCCTCTGCGTCGAAGACCCGGCGCCGTGGCTCGCGTTCGCCAAGAAGGAGCGCCCGCTGCGCGTCATGATCGGCATCGACGACTCCGCCACCTGCGACCTCGGCATCCAGTGGGCGCACGCGCTCCGCACGCGCGGCCCGGTCGAGGTCATCGTCGGCGCGATCTACTACCCCGACGACGCCGCGGCCCACTACGGCGTGCACGCCGACAACGTCATCGATCGCGTCCCCGAGGTCGAAGCGCTCATGTCGCGCGACCTCCTCCGCCGCTTCGGCGGTGACTCGGCCAACGTCCACGCTCGCCCCCGCCGCGGGCTCGGCCGCATCGGCGACCACCTCCTCGAGCTCGCGACCGACGAGAAGGTCGACGCGATCATCGTCGGCACGAGCCAGAAGACCGGCCTCGGCCGCCTCGGCTCCGTCTCCACCGTCGTCGTCCTCGACGCGCAGACCTCCGTCATCTGCGTCCCGCCGCAGGCCCACGTCCCCACGATGACCGTGCCCACCATGCGCGCGGCCCTCGTCGCCACCGACCTCTCGGGCTTCGCCAACCGCGCCGTCGCCTACGCCTTCGGCATCACGCCGCCCGACGGCACCGTGCACATCGTGCACGTGATCAAGGAGGACGCCGACGTCGACAGGGCCGACATCCAGCGCCAGCTCGCGGCCCTCGCCCCGAGCTCCGCGACGCAGAAGGTCCAGACGCACATCGTCGTCGGCAACGACGCCGCCGAGGCGCTGGCCCAGGCCGCCGCGCGCCACGGCGTCGATGTCCTCTGCATCTCCTCGCGCGGTCGCTCGGGAATCACGCGCGCGCTCGTCGGCTCCGTCGCCGATCGCCTCCTCCGCGCGACCCGCCTGCCCGTCCTCGTGTTGCGCCCCGCCTGATCGCGCTATCGCAGCTCGCGCCGGCCCTTGAGCTTGAGCAACCCGCGCACCTCGACCTGCCGGATGCGCTCGCGCGTGAGGTTCGTGATGAACCCGATCTCCTCGAGCGTCAACGCACCCGCGTCCGCCACGTCGAGCGAGCACGTGTGCTTCATCTCCCACGGCTCGAGATCCGGGAAGTTGATCTTGATGGAGCCCGTCTCGGGGTTGATGTCCAGGTAGAGGTGGTGCTTGCACGACACCCACGGGCACGGCCGCGCTTCCTGACTGCACTCGGCGCGCGTCCTCGGCCGCTGCACGCCCTCGACCGGCGGATACATCATCGCGCCGAGCTGTAGCTCGGCCCGCGTGACCCGCTTCATCGCGATCGTCTTGCTCCGCGGCCGGTCGCGCTTCGTGCGCTTGCGAACCTTGCGGCTCACGCCGGGCGCCTCGCCGCCGACCGAGACCTCGTCCACCGCAGACTCGTCGCCATCGATCGCGTCGGTCGCGTCGTCGGTCGCGTCGTCGGTCGCGTCGTCGGTCGTCAGCCCGGGCAGCTCCATCGCGTCGTCACGCGTCAGCTCCGCACGCAGATCGGCATCGGCCGCGTCGCCGCGAACCAGCTCCGCGCGCAAGTCCATCACGCTGCCACGCGCAAATCGCGTGCGTCCGCCGCCGCCGCCGCCATCTTCGAAACCACCCTCGTCGCCGCCGACTACTTCGAGGACCACCGCTGGCTCGCCGTCGTTCATGACTCTCCTCGGTGAGCGATCGAACACGACTCGATCGCGTGAGGTCACCTTAAAGAAGTCACTATCGAAGTGACAAGTATCCGTCGCAGAAACCGCGCAGAAAGTTGGCGAGAGGAGATCTCGGCGTTTTCATCTTGTGGGTATAGATCGCACCTGGCGATCCGATCGATGGGCCGACGACAACCCACCGCTACCCGAACGAACGCGAGTGCGATGACCGCGAGCGCGAAGCCGCGTTCACGGCGCGCGCGCGTGAATCCGAACCAACTCGCCTTCTCGTGGGGCGGCGCGCGACAAGGCGCGGGGCGCCCCGCACGCGGCCCGATCGCCTCCGAGCGCCACACCACGCGGCCCACCCTCGTGCCGTGGTTCCCGGTTCACGTGATCGCGCGCGTGGACCCGTCCGTGCGCGCAATGGGCCGACGGGACGCGTACGCGACGATCCGCCGCGCGGTGCGGCTATCGCTCGCGCGCGTCAACTTCCGCATCGTGCGCCTCGCGATCCACGCGCGGCACCTCGAGCTGCTGGTGGAGGCAGATGACAAGCACGCGCTCGCTCGCGGAATGCAGGGCTTCCAGGTCAGCGCTGCACGCGCCGTGAACCGCGCGGTACGACGGCGTGGCACCGTGTTCCCCGATCGATATCGCATGCGGATCCTGCGCACGCGCGCCGAAGCACGTGCGGTGGTTCACGCGTCGCGCGCGCGACCAGAGCTCGCACGCGACCATGGTGCACGGCCCGCGGCAGCGCTCGGGAACGACATGCCGAGCGCGGTGGTGACGCCGGCGACACCCCAGACCGCGATCCTGCTCGCGTCGGTCGATCGGTACGCCGATCCGTTCGCGGCCGATGGGTGAGGCGCACCAACGCTCCACAGATGGGGTCGGAACTAGAACTCGATCTCTTCTCTGCGCGCTCGGCGTCTCTGCGTCGCAGTCCCGATGCATTCGATGCGAGAACCGAAGCGCCGCCGATCGCACGGTCGATCGGTGACGCCCGTGGGATCTGCACCGGTGCACGCCGGGGGCTGCTATCCTGCCGTGGTGCGGCGAGCGATGCTCACGACGACCGTGCGAGCGACGGCAATGGTCGCGCTCGCGACGGGCGTCCTCGGCGCGGGTTGCGTGCACTCGGAGTCCGAGTCGCATGACGACACGCTCGACCCGATCCCGCTGCTGATCCAGACGGATCTCGATGCGCCGCCGCTGTTCGCGGCGATTCGTGCCGAGGACGATCCGTGGCAGCAGATTCCGTTCGACGGGACCGGCCGCTTCGAGATCGAGCTCGGTGGCGCGTACGAGCTGTTCTATGTCTGCGAGGACGGTGGCCGCACGTGGACGCAGGTCATCTTCTCGATGACCGCGGACGCGTACTCGCGGACGATCGGATGCACGCCGATCCAGGGGCCCACGCCGACGGTGACCGTGACGGGACAGATGCTGCAGCCGGGGCGCGTGGAGATGGGCGACTCGCGATCATCGACGACGGCGCCGTGGACGTACTCGATGGAGCTCCCGCGCGCGACGTACGATCTCGTCGCCCACGACGGCGACCGCGTGGTGGTACGGCGAAGCGTGGTGATCGATGCGCCGGCGACGATGGAGCCGATCGATCTCGGAACGGGCGTGCTGTTCGAGAAGACGAAGATGCGGTTCACCGGCGTCCTCGGCGACGAGACGGTGACGACGCGGACGCTGTGGCTGACGGAGAACGGCATCTCGGTGCTCGCGTTCGAGGGCGACACCGCGCGCGAGCTGCCCGACGAGATCCTGACGCCGAATGACGCGACGGTCGCGGTCGCGAGCGCGGACAGTCTGTACACGCATCGCGAGACGCCGCTGTTCTCGCTACCCGACGTGTTCTTTCCGCCGCGGCTCGAGGGCGTCGAGCTGACGGACTCGACCGCGCGGTGGGACGTGCTGCCGGCGGGGGCCGATGCGTGGTTCACGGTGACGGCGGGAGAGGTCGCCGTGCTGGCGGTCGCGACCGGGCGCTGGCTGATCGGCCGCCACTCGATGCACACGGACTTCGCGATCGAGGGCTATCGCGACGAGTGGCGCGTGCCGGCGACGAGCGCGCGACGGCGCGAGCTGTACTTCGAGCTCGGCGGCGGGACCACGACGAGCTACGGCTACGACGTGCTCGCCGGGGGTCAGTAGAGCGAGCGAAGGACCGCCCGTCGGCGTCCTCGAAGTCGAGGCTCCTCGCGCGTCGCGCCTCGCGCCCGCGATCAGTTCCAGAGCTTGTTCGCGAAGTTCGCGTGCGCTTGCTCGAGCAGCGGGCCGTCGAGATGGTACTCGGCGAGCGCGATCAGGATCTCGCTCGCTTCGCCGCGCTCGATCGCATCGAACCAGCGGCGCGGCGAGCGCGTCGACCACATGACGATCAGCTGCGCGCAGACCTCCGCGCGAAGCTCCTCGGTCAGGAGCTCGGGCGGCGCGCCGAAGCCCACGATGCGGCGGAGCAGCGAGCGGCGCTCGAGCTCTCGCGCCGGGAGCCGCCCGGCGACGAACGTGAGCAGCGAGGCCATCCCGGCGATCGTGACCCCGGGGAGGAGCAGGTCGATGAACCGCGCCGGCGAGACGAGCGCGAGCACGGTGAACACGCCGCCGAGGATCCACAGCGGCGCCCGCAGGTAGCCGAGGACCACGCTGCGCGTCTGCAGCGGGATCTTGATGCGGCGCTCGGAGCCGTCTTGATCGCGGATGACGTAGGCCGAGCTCTCGGGCCACAGCGGGAGGCCGGCCTTGTAGAAGCTCGTCACGATCGATTCGGACTCGAGCTCGTCGACGACACCGAAGTCGTCCGTCGAGAGCCAGCTGTCGCCTTCGAGCTGCATACGGATTCAACCGGAGGCTAGCACGCGCTCGCGGCGGAAACCGCCGTAGACCGTCATCGGTCCGCGCTTCCAGAACGCGTCGGCGTGCGTGAAGCCCGCCTCCGCGAGGAGCACGAGCTCGCGTGCGAGTGGTTGATACGTGTCCTCGCTCGCCCAGCGCGCGAACAGCTGCGCCGCTTCGTCCGCGGAGATGCCGTGCGCCGCCATGTGCGCCGCCCACGCGCGATAGCTCGCGTCGTGCTCGTCGCCCTCATTGGGGACCGTGGCGTCGGCGATGAGCAGTGCGCCGCGCGGACGGAGCGCCGCGTGGATCGCGGTGTAGAGAGCGCGCTTGTCGGCGAGCTCCGTCACGTGGTGCAGCGCGAGCGACGCGACCACCGCATCGCACGCCGGGAGCGCATCGGCGAAGGACGTACGGCGAAACTCGCAACGCTCCGCACGAGGCGCGAGTCGCGCGCGAGCGGCGTCGAGCATCGCGGGATCGATGTCGACGAGGATCGCGCGAGCGCGCGGTACGCCGTCGAGGATCGCCGCGGTCAGCGCGCCGGTGCCTGCGCCGAGATCGACGACGAGCGGCTCCGCGGCGGGCAGCGCGTCGACGAGCGCGACGACGGTCGCGAGCATCTCGTCGTAGTGCGGGATCCACCGGCGGATCTGCACGTCGTACTCGGCGGACGCGACGCCGAGGTGCGAGGCGACCCGGTGCTCGCTCATTGGTGCACCCTCCGATCGTGGGCGCGAAAAAGTTGACCGCGCGATCGAAGTCTCCGAGGGTGAAACGCAGTTCCTCCGGCGCCTCTCCGAAGACGGCCTTCGTCGCTCGCCGCTCGACGGCCATCGTGAGACCCGCCGCTTCGGAGAGCGCGGGGGACCTTGTCCGACAACAGGATGTCGCGCCCCGGCTCGTCCGCGGAGCGCCGAGCAATGAGCGTTCGGCAGGTCCCTCCCGTGCCGGTGGACGTCGTTCCACCAAGGGAGTCTCCATGTACTTCGTCGGCCTGGACTGGGCCGCGCGCGAGCACGCTGTATGCGTGGTCGACGAGCGCGGCAGCGTAGCGGTGCGGTTCACCGCGGCACACACGGAAGCTGGTCTCGCCGAGCTCGTCACTCGGCTGGGCAAGTTCGGAGCACCGGTAGAGCTGCGCATCGCCATCGAGCGCCCGTCCGGCCTGCTCGTCGACACCCTCGTCGACGGAGGTTTCGCCGTCGTGCCCATTCACCCCAACGCGGTGAAGGCGGCACGCCCGCGGTACTCGGCCGCACAGGGCAAGACGGACCTCGGCGACGCGTACCTGCTCGCCGACCTGCTGCGCACCGATGGTCACCGGTTCCGCACGCTGGCTCCGCTCTCCGACGAGACCAAGGCGCTGCGCGGTCTCGTTCGCACGCGCGACGACCTCGTCGAGCGACGCGTCGCGCTCGCCAACCAGCTGCGCTCGCTCCTCGGCGAGTTCTGGGCCGGCGCTGCCGAGATCTTCGCCGACGTCGACTCGCCGATCGCGCTCGAGTTCCTCGACCGCTATCCGACGCCGCAGTCGGCATCCAGCCTCGGCGAGAAGCGCTTGGCGGCGTTCCTCGCGCGCAACGCCTACTGCGGCAGGCGCCCGGTCGCCGAGCTGCTCGGTCGCCTCCGCGCCGCGCCACGCAGCGTCGCCGGCGAGCTCGAGGCCGACGCGAAGGGTGAATGCGTCCGTGCGCTCGTCGCCGTCCTGCGCCCGCTGGTCGCGCAGATCGCCGCGCTGACCTCGGCGATCGAGCACGCCGTCGAGGCGCACCCCGATGGCAAGATCGTGACCTCGCTGTTTCGCAGCGGCCGCGTGTGCGCCGCCCAGCTCCTCGCCGAAATCGGCGACGACCGTGCGCGGTTCGTCTCCGACGAGCACCTGGCCGCGGAGGGTGGCGTCGCGCCGGTGACACGCGAGTCCGGCAAGCACCGCGCGGTCACGTTCCGCTGGGCGTGCAACATGCGTCTGCGCGGCGCGCTCACCACGCTCGCCGACACCACCAGGCACACGATGCCCTGGGCGCGGGCCCTCTACCAACGCGCTCGCGATCGCGGCAAAGAGCACGCGCACGCCATCCGCATCCTCGCGCGCGCGTGGTGCCGCGTGCTCTGGCAGTGCTGGCAGAAGCGCGTCGCCTACGACCCGACGAAACACCGCGCCGCGCGAGCCCTCACCCTTCACCTCGTCGACGGCAAGGAGGCCGCGTGAAGCGAAAAAGGTGGACACAGGATGTCTCACGAGCGCTGATCCGGATCGACGACCTCGGCCGCTTCGTTGGCCGCTTGCTCGTCGGGCTCGCCGCTGACGCGGTACTCCTCGCCGAGCCACTTGCCGAGATCGATCAGGTGACACCGCTCGCTGCACAGCGGCCAGAACTTGTTTCCTTCCTTGACCGCATCCTTTCGGCAGAGCGGGCAAGCGCGCGTCATTTTCCGGTCTCCAGGCCGAGCGCCGCGCAGCGCGCATCGAGGTACGCGCGGCTGATGCCGAGGTCGGCCGCCGCGCCATCGCGGTCGCCGAGGTGACGACCGACCGCTTGCGATAGCGCCTCGGCCTCCGCCGTCGACAGCGCGTCGCGCAGCGCTTTTGCCGGCGCCGCGACCATGCCCGCGACGCGCGTGGACACCATCGAGCCGGTCAGCTCCGTCGCGTCGCCCGCGAGCACGAGCATGCGCTCGATCTCGTTCTCGAGCTCGCGGATGTTGCCCGGCCACGGATACGCGACCAGGCGGGCGAGCGCGCTCTGCGAGAGCAGCGGCGCGGGCCGCTCGCTCTTGTGCGCCTTCCAGTGCTTCGCGACGAAGTGCTGCGCCAACCGCGGGATGTCCGCGACGCGCTCTCGCAGCGGCGGCACCGTGATCTTGAGGACGTTGACGCGATAGAACAGGTCCTCGCGGAACTGCTTCTGCGCGACCATCGCGGCGAGGTCCTTGTGCGACGCGGCGATGATGCGCACGTCGACGCGCACGGGCTTGGTCCCGCCGACCGGCATGAACGTGCCCTCTTGCAGCACGCGCAGCAGCTTGACCTGGAGCGCGCTCGACATGTCGCCGATCTCGTCGAGGAAGAACGTACCGCCGTCGGCGACCTGGAACAGGCCCGGTTGATCCTTCACCGCGCCGGTGAACGCACCGCGCACGTGACCGAACAGCGCGCTCTCGAGCAGGTTGTCGTTGAACGCGGAGCAGTTCTGCACGACGAACGGCTTCTTCGCGCGCGGCCCGTGATAGTGGATCGCGCGCGCGATCAGCTCCTTGCCGGTGCCGCTCTCGCCGTGGATGAGCACGGTCGCTTCGCTCTTGACGACCTTCGAGAGCAGCTTCACGACATCGCGCACGGCGGGCGCATCGCCGACGATCTCGTCGAACGGATGCGAGAACGTCGTCGGCGCGACATCCGCCGGCAGCGCGCGCTCGACGGCGGCCGCCGCGCCCGCGACGAGGTCCTTGAGCCGCGGGATGTCGGTCTCGCTGACCTGCGGGATCGAGTCGGCGATCGCGCGCGCTTCGGCGTCGGTGCAGCCGATCGCCGCGAGCACGCCCGGCGCGACGTCGTCCTGCCGGCGCAGCACGCTCGAGTAGACGATGCCGTACACCGACGTCGTCCCGAACACCGGCGCGACGACGATCGACATCGCCGAGGGCCCCTGGAGCACCACCGCGCCGCGCTGCTTTGTCTTTGCCTGCTGGCCGTGGCCGAGCGACGACGCGAGCTCCGCGATCGTCGCCTGCAGCTGTGGCGCGAGCGCGTGAAGCTGATCGCGCAGCGTGGTCGCGACGCGGTCCGCGCCACCACCTTTCGCGTCGGAGAGACCGAGGTCGAGTCCCCACCAACCGCGTACGAGGTCGCGTGCCAGGGCCACCTCCGGCAACGTGTCGAATGTCAAAGCCACTTCGAGCGCACTATAGCCGAACCGACCACCGCTGGCCGTTCGCTCCGTCGTCCAACGCCGCGCGTCCCTCGTTAACTAGTTTGTCGAGGTGCGCGCGCAGCGATCGCTCCGCGAGCGGCCAGAGCATGCGAGGTGTGTCGGCATACGCGACCGCCACGAGCTCCGCGAGCGTACGCGGCGTGTCGCCGAGCGAACCGAGCACGCGGTCCTCGCGCATGCGACGGTGTGCGAGATACTCGCGAAGCTTCGCGGGTCCGTCCGCGATCGCCGGTCCGTGCGCCGGCAAGAGCGTCGCAGCCGGTCGCGCGAGCAGCGCCTCGAGCGACGCGAGGTAGAGGGCCATGTCGCCCTCGCTCGGATCGATCAAGATCGTCCCGATGCCCGCGACCATGTCGCCCGCGATCGTCGCGGCGGCTCCCGCGACCTCGAAGCACAGATGCCCCTCCGCGTGCCCCGGCGTGTGGACGCACGTCATGCCGTGGATCGTCTCCCCATCGGCGAGCTCGCGCGTCACCTCGACGATCCCCTCGAGGCGCCTCGCGGTCGCCGCGTGCGCGACGATCGGAGCGCCCCAGCGGGCCGCGAGCGCGGTGGCACCACCGATGTGATCGCCGTGGTGGTGCGTGAGAGCGATCGCCGCGATCGGCACCTCCGCCAGCACCGCGTCGAGCGCCGCTTGCTCCTCGGGATAGGGACTACCGGGATCGACCGCGACGACGGGGCCGCGATCTGGCCCGACCAGGTAGACGTTGGTGTGTGCGGCGGGCGGGAGCGTGGGCGTGCGGAGCGCAAGCACGCGAATCCCCGGGGCAACCTGCTCGACGACGTGGGAGGTCGCGGTCGCGGCGGCCGGTGACGCGTTGCGTACCTGTTCGTACAGCTTCTCGATGCTCACGGAGTCCTCGCTCGCTACCACAACACCCATCGTTCCCCCACGATTTGGGTGACGACGACACGAGCATCTCTTACACTAATCGTTGTAGCGACCCCATGGTCAGCGTCACGGCCCGCAAGATTCGTGAGTTCGGAACCGAGAGGCCTTCCGGTGCCAGCGGTCGCCTCTACACGGGATACCTGATCTCGTATCCGTACATCGGGCGCGGCATGGTGATCTTCCGCGACCCGCACGGACACCGCATGATCACGACGCCGGTGAAGCGCGTGCTCGGCGAGCCCGGCGGCAAGATGATCTACGTCGAGACCGAGAACAGCGTCTACCGCCTCGAGATCCACGGCGAGCCGCTGTTCCCGATGCGCGCCGCCGGCGAGTGATCGCTGCGCCAGCGGCGGTCACGCGAACAAGCGAGCGCCGAGCGCCCTCACGTGCGCCGCGCCGAGCTCCTTCGCGAACACCATCGGCAGCTCGCTGATCGGCGTCTTCGCCCGCCTCGCGATCTCGGCGAGGTACTCCTCGTTGAGGAGGCGGCGCTCGCGCGAGAGGATCGCGTGCGCGGTGGTCTCCGCGAGCGGCGACGGCAGCGACGCTTCGTTCGCGAGCGTGTCGACGACCCGCGTGACCGGTGTTCCATCCGGGACGTGATCCGGGAACACCTGGTTCACCACGAGCTGCTGCGGAACGATGCCGAGCGCGGTGAGCTTCTGCTCGAGCTCGATCGCCTCGTTCGTCGGCATCTCCTCGGCGAGCGTCACGAGTACGACCGACGTTCGCTTCGGATCCGTGATCAGCTGCTTCACGGTGCGCGCGTCGCGCGTGAGCGGCCCCTCGGGCACCGTGTCGACGATCACCCACGGCACGCGCAGCATCGAGTACGCGTGACCCGACGCGGGCATGTCGAACACGACCGTGTCGTACACCGGCTTGCCGCGCTTCTCTTCGGTCGTGTGAAACCACGCCTTGCCGAGCAGCGCGTAGTCGTCGAGTCCGGGGATGGCGCGAAGGAACGCCTTCGTCACGCGGTTCTCGAACACCATCTCGTAGATGCTCTGGAACTTGAGGATCATCAGGCCGTACTCGGCGAGCGCGCTCGCCGGCGTGGCGTTGACCGCCCACAGGTTCGGCGCGAGCTGCGCGACGTCGGTGCCGACCGGCGGCTTATCGAAGTAGTTACCGAACCGGTCGTTCGCGTTCGTCTCGAACAGCAGCACCCGCTTGCCGCGCTCGGCGAGCTGCCCCGCGATCGCAGCGGCGACCGTGGAGCGCCCCACGCCGCCCTTTCCGACGACGAGGACCAACCGGCGATCGTATGGCGCTGCGCTCACGGTCCGTTGGATGCCGGCGTCGGAGCCGGTGGTGTAGGCGTGTCCTCGACGACCACCGCGACTCCGCTCGCGTATGCGCTCCGCCAGCCGATCAGCTTGCGCAGCGTCCAGATGCCGCCCTCGGGCGTCATGTCGACCTCGATGTTGACGACCTTGTCCGCGCCCATCGCCTTGGCCGCGGCGATCAGCATGCGATTCACCACGCGATCGAGATCGACGCCGCCGGGGATGGGGATGAACAGCAGATATGCGCTGCTCACCTGTGCGTGGACCACGGCGATCGGACGCAAGCCGGGGCCGACATAGACCGACTCCGGCTGCACGCGCACGGTGCTAACCGACGAGCAGCCACCCGCGACGACGACGAGGATCACACCCGTCAGCGCGAGCCGATGCAACCAGGACATGGGCGCACGCTAACACATGATAGGATCTTCGACGTGGTGCGGAGGCTCGTGTCGCTCGTCCTGAGCGTCGTCCTGATGCTCGCGCCGGTGATCGCCATCGCGCAGCCGGCGCCTGCTCCCGGTGCGCCCGGCACCGAGCCCGAGGCCGCGCTCGACATGAAGATCGCGGTGTGGCGCTTCGACGCCCTGGGGATCGACGCCGAGCTCGTCGCGCGCCTCGAGACGCTCTTCCGCATGGAGCTCGCGCGCCTCTCGAAGCTGCCCCTGCCCTCGCGGCGTGACATCGAGCGCGCCGTGACCGCCGACCAGCAGAACTGCACCGGTGAAGAGAAGTGCCTCGCCTCGATCGGCAAGCGCCTCGGGGTGGACATCGTCGTGACCGGCACGGTCGGCGCGATGGGTGACAGCTACGTGCTGAACATCAAGGCCGTCAACGTCGCGTCGCAGAAGCAGGTCGAGCGCATCTCGAGCGACCCGCTCCGCGGCAGCCCGGACGAGCTGATCGACGGCGTCCGCGTCGCCGCGTACCGCCTGCTCGCACCCTCGCAGCTCTACGGATCGCTGCAGGTGCAGACCGACATCGTCGGCGCGGAAGTCACCCTCGACGACAAGCGGCTCGGCAAGACGCCCCTGCCCGCTCAAGGCGTGGTCACCAAGCTCGCGCTTGGCAAGCACCAGCTGCGCGTACAAGCGCCCGGCTACGATCCGTTCGACGACGCGATCACGGTGAACTTCCAGAAGGTCACGCAGGTCAACGTGCGCCTGATCGCCTCGAAGGAGACGATCGGCACCGGCAAGTTCGAGCGCGTCGAGCGAAAGCCGATCTACACGCGCACGTGGTTTGTCATCGGCGCGGTCGTCGGCATCGTCGCGATCGGCGCGCTGATCGGACGCAGCGTCGGCAAGGTCGAGTGCGTCGACGCGACCGGGGAGCCGATCAGTTGCTGAGGCTCGCCACCCTCTCGCTGATCGCGATGACCGGCATCGCACACGCGCAGTCGCCGCGCGTGGTCGCGCTCGCGCCGCTCTCGACGCTCGGCACCGAGGACACCTCGGCGTCGTCCAGGAAGATCACGCAACAGCTCGAAGCTTCGCTCGCGGCCCTGCCGAACACGAAGGTGATCACGGCGGCGCAGGTCGCGCAGGCGATCGCGCGCGCGAAGAAGCCGCAGCTCAAGTCGTGCGATCGCGAACCGCGGTGCCTCGCCGAGCTCGGCAAGCTCGTCGGTGCGACGATCGTCGTCGACGGCGAGATCGGCGGCCTCAACGAGTCCAAGATCGTCTACCTCGCCGCCACCGACGTCGCGACCGCGAAGGAGCTGCGGTCCACGACGCTGCAGATCGGCAGCAAGGCGGATCCGGCCGGCGGCCCGGCCGGCGCCGCGGTGCGCTTGCTCGAGCCGGATCGCTATCGCGGCACGATCCGCTTCATCGTCGACGTGAAGGGCGCCACCGTCTACGTGAACGGCACCCGGGCGTCGCTCTCGCCCCGCGGCGAGTACGCCATGGCCGTCGGCACGCAGGCGGTGCGCGTCACGCATCCCGAGTATCGCGACTTCGTGCGCTTCGTCGACGTGCCCTACGCGGCCACCGTCGACGTGCCCGTGAACCTGACGCAGTACGCGCGGATCGATCACGACATCCAGGGCAAGCCGATCAACACCGACAAGATCCTCTACATCGATCCGCCGTGGTGGCGCCGGCCCTACGTCTACATCCCCGCCGCGACGCTCCTCGCGGTCGGCGTCGGGATCCTCGTCGGCACGATCGTGCACGACTTCCCCGAAGGCGAGTGCCGCAAGGTCGGCGGCGCCGAGTGTTGAGTTGCTCGCTCGCGGTCAGCGCAGCAGGCCGTACAGCTGGTTGATCTTGCGGTTCGCCGCGCCGAAGTCGCCGTCGCCGTACTTCTGCATCACCTCGCCCATGCCCGCTTCGAGCTGCGCGTTGACCGATGCTTCGGGCTTCGCTTGCTTCACGCGCGCCTGAAGGCGGTCGTACTTCGCCTTGATGAAGTTGCGGTTCACGGTGATGCCGTCGATCGTCTGGACGAGCTGGCTCGCGAGGATGTAGCCGCGCGTCCAGTCGGACTCCTGCAGCGCCTTCGTGATCTCGCCTTCGAGCGCGGCCTGTGCGCCGAGGTCGGAGGCGAGCAGGCCCTTCTTGCCCATCTCGCGCTTCGCCTTGCTCATGAGCGAGTCGACTTCCCTGCGGTTGTAGTTGCCGCTCTTGGGGGGCGCGATCTGCTGGATCACCGTCGTCCCGCCGCCGGTGCTGCAGCTCTCTTTCCACTTCTCCGCATTCTTCGACTCGAGCTCCATCAGCTGCTGCATCTTCGCCATCGCCACGCGCTCGCGTTCGGCGACCCGGGCCTCGCGCTCGGCGACGCGAGCCTCGCGTGCGGCGATGCCACCGGCGGCGTCGAGCTTGCTCGAGATCTTGTCGAGCTCGCTCGAGGTCGTGTCGAGCGAGCTGTTCTGCGTGGCGAGCTGGTTGTCGATGTCCTTCTTCTTCTTCTCGAGCTCCGTGACGTCACCGCCGCTCGCCTGGACCTTCACGATCTCTTCCTGGAGCTTCACCGACTCGCCCTGCAGCTTGTCGCGCTGCTCGAGCAGCGCCTGCCGCCGAGCGACCAGCTCCTGCTGCGCCTTGATCGCAGCCGGATCGGCGGCGGCTTCCGCGTCCCCCTTGCTCTTGCAAGCAGACACGCACATGACGATGCACAAGCAGAGCCCCGCTAGCCGCATACCCGATAATTGTAGACCATCGCTGGTGTAGATTGCGCGGATGCTGCTCTACCACGACCCTCGCGCCCCGAATCCCCGACGAGTCCGGGTGTTCCTGGCCGAGAAGGGTGTGGCGTACGACACGATCGAGGTGTTGATCGCCAACGCTGCCCACCAGACGGCTGAATTCCGCCAGAAGAACCCGATCGCGCTGCTGCCGGTCCTCGAGCTCTCCGACGGCCGCGTCCTGCGCGAGTCGATGGCGATCTGTCGCTACATCGAGGAGCTGCACCCCGAGCCGAACCTGTTCGGCGCGGACCCGTGGGAGCGCGCACAGGTCGAGATGTGGAACCGTCACGCGGAGCTCGAGCTTCTGTGGCCGATCTCGCAGGTGTTTCGCAACACGCACAAGTTCTGGGAGGGCCGCATCAAGCAGGCGCCCGAGTTCGCGACGATCATGCGCGAGCTGATCGAGGAGCGCTTCGTGTGGCTCGACGGAGAGCTCGCCAGGCGCCCCTATCTCGCGGGCGAGCGCTTCACCGTCGCCGAC
The DNA here is from genome assembly GCA_964617845.1 of uncultured Kofleriaceae bacterium. Taxonomy (GTDB): domain Bacteria; phylum Myxococcota_A; class Polyangia; order Haliangiales; family Haliangiaceae; genus JABFXX01. The sequence continues at coordinate 66,905 of CAZUAR010000025.1, forward strand.
ATCACCGCGCTGTGCGCGATCGACTTCGCCAAGGTCAGCTCGATCCGCATCGACGCCGCCGCGCGACCCAACCTCGCCGCGTGGCACGCCCGCGTGTCCGAGCGCCCGAGCACGAAGGCCTGACGTGCATCCCGTCCACGACATCGAGATCCCCGAGGACATCGCGACGTTCGTGCCCGCGGTGATCGAGATCCCGCGCGGCTCGCACCTGAAGTACGAGGTCGACAAGCCGACGGGCCTGTTGCGCCTCGACCGCGTCCTGTACTCGGCGGTGCACTACCCCGCGAACTACGGGTTCATTCCGCGCACGCACGCCGACGACGGCGACCCGCTCGACATCCTCGTGCTGATGCAGGAGCCGGTGCAGCCACTGACCATGATGCGCGCGCGCGCGATCGGCGGGCTGCGCATGGTCGACGAGCACGGCGGCGACGACAAGATCGTGGCCGTCTGCATCGACGATCCCGCGGTCGCGCACTATCACGACATCGCGCAGCTGCCGCCGCACCTGATGAGGGAGCTCGATCGCTTCTTCCGCGACTACAAGGTGCTCGAGGGCAAGGCCGATCAGGTCGACGTCGGCTCGATGTACCACTGCGCGCACGCGCTGAGCGTGATCAAGAAGGCCGTCGACGCGTACGCGCGCGGCGAGCGCTAACCGCTCGCCGCGAGCTGACCGCACGCGGCGGCGACATCGCTGCCGCCCGAGTATCGCCGGTGCGACGGCAAGCCCGCCGTCGATAGCACGTCGCGATAGGCGCCCATGCGCGTCGATCGCGTGAACGGATCGCCATCGCCGATCGCGTTGTAGTCGAGCAGCGTGATGCGCGGACGCTTGCCGGTGGCGTCCGCGAACGCGCGGGCACGCTCGGCCAGCGCGCGCGCATCCTCATCGCTGTCGTTGACGCCGGCGAGCAGCGTCACGGCCCACATCGGCGCGTGGCCGGTCGTCCGCGCGTGCTCTTCGCACGCGGCGATCACGTCGTCGAAGTCGTGCTTGTCGGCGATCGGCATCACGCGCTTGCGATGGGCGCTGATCGCGCTCGACACGCTGAGCCCGAGCCGCACGTTCGGCGCCTCGCGCGCCAGCCGCCGGATGCCGCTCGGCAAGCCCGCGGTGCACACGGTGATCGCGCGCGCGTCGATGCCGAGCGCGCACGGGTCGGTCATCACCGCGATCGCCTCGAGCACGTGGTCGAGGTTGGCGAGCGGCTCGCCCATGCCCTGGAACACGACGCCGTGCACGCGTCCGATCGCCGCGCGATCACGCCCGCGCTCGACGTGCGCCTCGTCCACCACGCGCCCCTCGTGCTCGCGCGCGCGATCGGCGCGGTGATCTGCGAGCCGCGCGCGAACGATGCGCACCTGCTCGACGATCTCCCACGCGTCGAGGTTTCGCCGCAGCCCCATGCGACCCGTCGCGCAGAAGGCGCATGCGAGCGCGCAGCCGACCTGCGAGCTCACGCACACGGTGAAGCGACCCGCGACCTCGAGCGGGATGCGCACGGCCTCGAAGCGATCCGACTCGGCATCGTGATCGGGACGGGCCCGTTCGCGCGGTGCGTGGGGACGGTCCCCTTCGCGCGATGCGAGCAGGTACTTCACGAACGGATCGATCGCGCTCGCGGACTCCGCGATCACCGCGAGCGATGGCACGTGTCCACGCGCGCGAACCGCCTCTGCCGCACTGCGGCGCACCGAGGAGCTCGCGTGGATCGGCTCGCCGCGATGGACCTGCGCGATCAGCTTGCGAGCCTCCGCGAGGGTGACCTCGGGGATGAGGGCGGCGAGCCGTTCGGGAGTGAGTGCCTGGAGGGCGAGCACGAGGAGCGAGGTAGGTGGAGGTTGTGCGAGTGCTGCGGTGGTGGCGCTTCCGTAAGTACCGCGAGGAATGCGTGAGAGGGACCACCAATTCGCCGGGGTCCTCGATCCGAAGCTTTGCCCGGTCCGGGTCTCACGGTACGCTGGATCTGTGGCGTACCCCGAGGTGATTCGCGTCTTTGCGACCTCCCAGGACCCCGATTTCGACGGACCGTGGCAGGCCCGAACGCCCTCGAACTCGACGGGGTCGGCTGTCGTCATCGGGCCCGGATTGCTACTGACCGGCGCCCACGTGATCGCCAACGCGACCTTCTTGCAGGTCCAGAAGCCGGCCCATCCGGACAAGGCGATCGCGAGGGTCCGGGCGGTCAGCCACGACTGCGACCTGGCGCTGCTCGAGGTCGTCGACCCGCCCGGGTTCCTCGACGATATCGAGCCCGCCGAGCTCGGGCCGATGCCCCGCCTCCGTGACGAGGTGGCCGTGATCGGCTACCCGGTCGGCGGCGAGGAGATCTCGATCACCGAGGGCGTGGTCTCGCGCATCGAGGTGCAGCGGTACTCGCACAGCCAGCGGCACCTCTTGGCGGTGACCGTCGACGCGGCGATCAACGCCGGTAACTCGGGCGGGCCGGTGTTCGGCGACGGCAAGGTCGTCGGCATCGCGTTCCAGAAGCTGACGGGCGTCGACAACATCGGCGAGATGGTCCCGCCCCCGCTGATCCGCGCGTTCCTCGATGGCGTGCAGGCCGGCAAGCGACCGGAGATCCCGGCGCTCGGCATCACGACGCAGAACCTCGAGAACCCGCTGCTCCGCAAGCAGCTCGGGCTCGATGCGAACGAGCGCGGCGTCGTCGTGCTGCACGTCGACTACGGCGGCTCGGCGTACGGACATCTCGAGCCGCGCGACGTGATCACCGCGATCGATGGGTTGCCGATCGCGAACAACGGCACCGTGCAGTACATCGGTCACTACCGCACGCGATACGACGTGGTGCTCGGTCATCGCTACATCGGCGATCGGATCGAGCTCGCGATCAAACGCAACGGCGCACCGATGACGGTGGAGCTCGAGCTGCGCCCGTGGCAGCCGCTCGTGCCCCGGTCGCGCTACGACCAGCCGCCCGCGTACTTCGTGTACGGCGGGCTCGTGTTCCAGACGCTGACGCGCGACTACCTGACGACCTGGGACAAGTGGTGGAACAAAGCTCCCAAGGAGTTCCTGAACTACTACTACCTGGGCTTCCGCACCGCCGAGCAGAACGAGATCGTCATCCTCACGCAGATCCTCGCCGACGAGATCAACGTCGGGTATGGCCACCTCTACAACGAGGCGGTCGCGAAGCTCGACGGTCTCGTGCCGCGCGACATGGAAGACTTCGTCGCTCGACTCAGCTCGGCCCGCGGTGTCGTCGAGATCGAGACCACGTCGGGCGGCATCATCATGCTCGACACCGACGAGGTGCGCAAAGCGACGCCACGCGTGCTCGCGCGCTATCACATCCCGCGCGATCGCACGCCCGGGTTGCCCGGCTCCGCACCCGCTCCGCTGCGCGCCGTTCCGTGACCCTTCCGTGACGTGAGCGCGCGCGTCAGGCGAGCTCGACGAGCAGCTCGCCGGTGTCGACGGCCTGCCCTGCTTGCTTCGTCACCTGCGTGACGGTGCCGCCACGCTCGGCGATCAGCTCGTTCTCCATCTTCATGGCTTCGAGCACGATCACCGCCGTGCCGGCCGCCACCTGATCGCCGACGGCGACGAGCACCTTGACGACCTTGCCGGCGATCGGCGCGCGCAGCGACTCGCCGCGCGTGGACGCTCGCGGGTTGGCCGCGTTCGCGAGGCGCTTGTGCAGCGCGTCCTCCACCTGGAGCAGCGCTTCGCTCGCGCCGACCGACGCGGCGATGCCCGTGCGCCGCTTGTCGAGATCGACGACGTAGCTCGCGCCATCGAGCACGATCGACCAGGTGCCCGGGCGAAGCGCCTTCGCATCGACGATGCGCTCGACGCCGTCGATCGTGACCGCGAACGTCCCGTCGGGCCGGGGGCCTTCGATCGCGACGCGGCGCTCGGTCCCGTCTGCGGTGACGATCAGATCGCGCTTCATCGTGTGCGCGCCTTGTACCACGGTCGCGCGGTTCATTGCCTCCCCCGCCGGTTGGGTGCTATCCGTGAGGAACACGTGCCGTCTGTCCGCCTGGTCGATGTCTTGATGGAGCGGCGCATCCTGGTGTGCGTCGGGTCCGGCGGCGTCGGCAAGACCACGACGGCCGCCACGCTCGCCCTCGCCGCCGCGCGGCGCGGGAAGAAGACGCTCGTCCTCACGATCGATCCCGCGCGCCGTCTCGCGAACTCGCTCGGGCTCGACTCGCTCGGGCACCAGGTGCAGGAGGTCGATCGCGCGCTCGTGCACGCGCACGCACCGTCGAAGAACGGCTCCCTGCACGCGATGATGCTCGATCAGAAGCAAGCATTCGACGAGGTCGTCGCGCGCCACGCGAAGGACCCGGCCGCGGTCCAGCGCATCCTCCAGAACCCCGTCTACGCGCAGATCTCCGGGTCGCTGGCGGGCGCGCAGGAGTACGCGGCGATGGCGAAGCTCCACGACTTCGATCGCTCCGGCGCGTACGACCTCATCATCGTCGACACGCCTCCGACCGCGCACGCCCTCGACTTCCTCGACGCGCCTCGCAAGCTGTCCGAGGCGATCGACTCGCCCGCGATCGATTGGTTCCGCAAGCTCCAGGGCGAGGGTGGCTCTCGCTGGTCCTTCGTCGGCAAGACCGGCTCGTTCGTGCTCAAGCGCCTCGCGAAGTTCGTGGGCTCGAAGTTCATCGACGACCTCGGCGTGTTCTTCACCGAGTTCAACGACATCCTCGGCGGGTTCCGCCAGCGCGCCGAGGAGACGTTCGCGCTCCTCCGCCAGCCGCGCGTCGGCTTCTTGCTCGTCGCGTCGCCCGAGCCCATGGCCGTGCGCGAGGCGCTCGCGTTCCACGAGCGGCTCGTCCAGGCCGGCATGCCGTGCATCGGCTTCGTCGTCAACAAGGTGCACCCATCGCGCCCGATCCAGACCACGGTCCCCGCGCTCGAAGCGGCGCTCGCCGCGAACCACGAGGTCGCGTCGCTCGGCCTCTCGGGCACCTCGCGCACGATGTCCGCGCAAGCGCTGCTCGCGGCGCACACCGACCTCGAGACGCTCGCCACCGCCGACCGCGGCCAGATCGAGAAGATGCTCGGCGCCGCCGGGCCGGACGAGACGCTCGTCGAGGTGCCGCTGCAGACGAGCGACGTCCACGACGTCGAGCGCCTGATCGCCCTCGAGCACTTCCTGCTCGCGTGATGCACATCCGCGCGATCTCCGTCGACGAGCCCGCGGCCTTCGAGAAGCTCTGCCGAATCGAGGCGAGCGCTCGTGCCCCGCGTTCGCGCCCAACCGCTCGCGATCCGGCGTCGAGGCGCTTCGGCGACGCGTTCCGTAGCGTGGCGACCTCGACGCAGCCCTCCAAAGCCAGCGAGCTCGACGGATGCCTTCGAGAGACTCTGCCGAGTCGAGTGAACGCACGTGCCCGCGCTCGCGGCCAAACCGTGCGTCGAGCCGGCGTCGAGACTGAACGCTCGACTGTCCGAGATCCGGACACCACATCCATTCAACCGATCCTTCGCACCGCCGCTCGTCTCGACGATCTAGGTAGAAACATCACTGTGGGTTCATACGTGCATCGTTGTCTCGCGAAGCTATGCGGTGGCATCGCGACAGCGGAGGTGTGCTCTGACCATGGTCGTGTTCGGGAGGCTCGGCGGTCGGTCGTGAGAGCACGACGCCCGCGATCGCAGCGTTCGCGAGAAGCTCGAGCAGAACGTGCACGACGCGAACGCCGACGACGACCCCAGGCCTCTGCACGCACCGACAACCAGACCATCAGCGACGCGACAGCGCACGCCGTCTCGATTCGGCACAGCTCTCGACGGCATCCGGCGAGCTGCTTGTCCCGGAGGAGGGCTGCATCGAGGACGGCGCGTCACGGAGTCGTCACCAGAGCGTCTCGACGCCGACGGCCGTGTTACGGAACACCTCGCCGACGCGTCTCGACGCAGGCTCGACGAGTGGTGTGGGCGCGAACGCGGGGCACGAGCGTTCGCTCTCGACGAAAGGATTGGGTGCGAGCGTTCATTCGATTCGGCAGAGTCTCTCGAAGGGCGTCCAGCGAGCTCGCCGGCACCGCCGTCCACGCACTCGATACCTCGGCGCTCCACCTCGATCGCGTGGGGCGCCTCGACGACGACACGCTGCTCGCTTCGGCGCGCTGAAGGCGCTCGCGCCGGATATCGGCGACATCGAGCTGATGCGCGCCCCCACCGGCGTGCGGGCTTCATCGACGGCGCGGCGTTCGGCGACTACACGGCGACCGAGCTCGACCAGTTCCTGCACCTCGTGCTCCCCCTGCACGCCCCCGCACCTCGCTGTCGCGGGATCGCCCGTCGCGATCCGGCCGGTGCGCGCGCGTGAGTGCCAACTGTCTGTCCGAACGATCATCGATCCGCGGCTCGCGCTGTAAGCTCCGGCGCATGTCGCGCTTCGTTCCTCTGCTGTTCGTGCTCGCTGCGTGCCCCGCGTCCCCACCGCCGCCGTCGCCGACGCCGACGCCCACCGAGCCGACACCCACCCCGACGCCCACCGAGCCAACGCCGACGCCATCTGGGTCGGCGGAGCTGACCTCGGCCGACGCGTGCACCGCCGACGCGGACTGCACGATCTCGAACTTCGCGGGCTGCTGCGCGTGCCCCGGCTGCGATGTCGGCCCGCCCACCGCGCACTCCACCACCGCGCTCGCCGCGGCTCAGCAGCAGTGCCAGGCGGTGCGCTGCAACATGGATCGCTGCAAGACCTTGCTGTGCAAGCCCGGCGAGCCGGCTGCGAATTTCACCGCCGCCTGCCAGAACAACATGTGCGTCGGCGTTCGCGCGCAGTAGCCTTCTGAATGAGCGAGCCGACGCGCGAGGACATCGACGCCACGCCCGGCCTCGTCGCCCTCGAGTTCGGAACCTCGTGGTGCGGCTTCTGCCAGTCCGCGCGGCCGTACATCGATCGCGCGCTCGCCGAGCACCCGAACGTTCGCCACATCTCCGTCGAAGACGGCCGCGGCAAGCGGCTCGGCCGCACGTTCGGCGTCAAGCTGTGGCCCACGCTGGTGCTCCTCCGCGACGGCCACGAAGTCGCGCGCGTCGTCCGCCCGCGCTCCGACACGGACCTGCGCACGGCCTTCCGCGCGCTCGGATGATCATGATGACGACGACCTCCGCGCCAGCCGCGCCAGCCGCGATCGACCCAGCGTGATGCGACTTCGCTCCTCATACGTGACGCAGTTCCGCATCGACGGTCTCGATCGATTCGTGTGGTGGGAGAGCGGCGACGAGAACCCGGACCGCATCGTGCTCGACGAGACGGGCTTCGTGCGCACGTTCGCCTCGGACATTGCCGCGCGTGAAGCCGCGCTTGCCGACGGTCGTCGGCTCTCGACGGAGAACTCGCCGCTCTTCGACTTCGACGCTGTCGACGCGTGGTGCAGGTCCGGCGACACGGTCCGCGACTGCTCGGCCCTGTTGAACGCGTGGAACATGCTCGGTGACCTGCCGCGAGACGAGAAGCTCTTCGCCCGCGCCGACACGCGCGCCAAGGCCATCTACGACAAGCTGTTCTTCGGGTGCAATCTGCCGAGCATCACGCCACCCGGCGAACAGTACGTCCCGACGTGGACCGAGCCGGAGCTCGCGGTGCTGCGACACGTGCTTCAACTCGGTCTCGCCGAGCTCCGCGCGCGACTGCGCTCGCCATCGTGAACGGCTATTCAAGGGCGGATGTCCTCGGGAACGTGGATCACGTCGTCGGAGTGCCCCAACGTCACGTGGAGCATCAGGGCACGGCGCAGGTCGAGTCGAAGCCGTTCTCGTCGGGCGTGCAGTTCGAGTGGCAGTTCGAGCACAGCGTCGAGTTGTCGCTCTTGATCGATCGATCGGCGGCCACGCGCTGCCAGTCCCAGCCGAGGCGCGCGGCCGAGTCCGTCTTCTGCATCACGGTCCACTCGACGATGTCGCCCGTGCAGTCGCCGTCGGCGAAGTCGTACTCCTCCTTGAGGACGATCGAGCCCACGGGGAACTCGCCCGTGCGATCGCGGTACGGCGCGAGCGCGTCGGGGTCGGCGAGCACGCGGATGTAGTGCAGGTCGTGATCGGCCGAGCGGCGGCAGTCGCGGACCTCGGTGTACGTCGACGCGTAGTCCGAGGGGAAGCGTGGCTCGTCGGCGCACGCGGCGAGTGCGATGACGAGCGTGGGGTACAGCAGGCGCACGCGTTACTCGAGGACGATCGAGCGGATCGTTTGGTTGCCGGTGTCCGCGATGTAGAGCGTGCCGTCCGCGAGCTCGATGCCGTACGGGCGCTTGAGGTGCGCTTCGGTCGGCGGGCCGCCGTCGCCATCGGAGCCGGAGACCCCGCACACGCCGGCGACAGTGGAGATGGTCTGGTCGGGAGCGATCGCGCGGATGCAGTGGTTGTAGACGTCGGAGATGTAGAGCGTGCCGTCGGGAGCGAGCGCGAGGTCGACCGGGTTATTCAACCTCGCGGCGAGCGCGGGGCCGCCGTCGCCCGCGTAGCCCGAGACGTTGGGCGTGCCCGCGACGCGGTGGACCATGCCGTCGGTGGTGATCTTGCGGATGATCTGGTTGACGGTGTCGGCGAAGTAGAGCGTGCCGTCGGGCGCGAAGACGATGCGGCCCGCCGGGTCGGCAGATTGGCCGAACGGCTGGCTCATGCGGAACGTGGCGGCCGGGCCGTCGTCGCCGGCGTAGGCGGGCGTGCACGGAGCGCCGCAGGTGGCGGCGGGTACACCGCACGTGAACTTGCCGCTCGGTAGACCGCCGACGGCGGGGCACGGCTGCGGATCGACGCCGTCGGCGCACGGCCCCTGACCGAGCGGAGGAGGCGCGTCGATGACGCAGCGACCGGCGAGGTGGCGGATGGTGCCGCTCTGATCGATCGCGCGGAGCACTTGGTTCGCTTGATCCATCACGACGAGATCGCCGTTGGGTGCGTAGGCGAGCGAGGCCGGGAGATCGAGCGCGGCGGTGAGCGCGGGGCCGTTGTCGCCGAAGTACGCACGGCGGCCATCACCACACGAGTCGGTGGACTCGCCGGTGGCGAGGTCGACCTCGCGGATCTTCGAGTTGTGCCACGCGGCGATCACGAGCTTGCCGCCGCCCGGTTTCGCGACGAGGCCGGTCGGGTGGTTGAAGTCGTCGTTCGCCGGATCGTCGAGCGTGCCGCCGAGCTCGCCGCGGCCGGCGACGTGCTGGATCGTGCCGTCGCCGGGGAGCGAGCGAATGCGGTGATTGTTCCAGTCGAGGATGTACAGGACACCGTCGAGGTAGAGGACGTCTTGCGGTAGCGACATGCGCGCGGAGAGCGCGGGGCCACCGTCGCCCGAGTAGCCATTCTTGCCGTCGCCGGCGATCGTGCAGATCGTGCCGGGCAGCGTGGGATCGCAGGAGGTGGTGGTCTGGCCGTCATCGCCGCAGGCGGCGAGCGCGAACAGAGGGAGCGAAAAGAGGACGCGCTTCACTTGGTCACCTTCACGATGCGGCTGTTGATGGTGTCGGAGATGTAGAGGTCGCCTTCGGGCGAGAACTCGATGCCGAACGGACGCGCGAACTTCGTCTCGGTTGCGAGTAGGCCGTCGGTCTCGTCGAGGCCGAGCTCGCCCGAGCCCGCGACGGTGCGGATCGTGTTGTCGGTGAGCGAGATGGCGCGGATGCGGTTGTTGTCGGTGTCGGCGATGTAGAGATCGCCATCGGGCCCGATCTCGAGGTCGCGAGGATGCGCGAGCTGGGCGGACAGCGCGGCGCCGCCGTCACCGGAGAAGCCCTCGGTGCCGGTGCCCGCGAAGTTGTCGATCATGCCGGTGTCGAGATCGACGACGCGGATGCGATTCGACAGCGTGTCGGCGATGTAGAGCTTGTTGCCCTTGATCGCGAGACCACCGGACGGCTCGGGGTTCGAGCCCGCTTCGAAGTTGAGCTTCGCGTCGAGCGCGAGGCCACCGTCACCATCGCTGCCCTGCATGCCGTTGCCGGCGACCGTGGACATCATGTTGGTCGCCTTGTCGATCTTGCGGATGCGGAAGTTCTGCTGATCGAGGATGTAGAGGTCGCCGTTCGGCGTGCGCTCGAGGCCCTTGGGCTGCCTGAACAGACCGAGCGGCGCGACGTCGGTGACGACCATGCCGTCGCCCGCGAAGCCGCCGCCCGCGCCCGCGACGATGCGCACGTGGTTGGTCGCGGGATCGATCTCGCGCAGCTTGTGGTTGTGCCACGCCATCACGAGGATCTTGCCGTCGTCGGTCTCGGTGAGGTCCGTCGGGTGGTTCAGCTTGACCTCGGTGCCGAGCACGCCCGCGGGCATGCGCTCGGCGGGGCCGCTCACGCCGTCGCCCGGGAAGATCGGATCGACCCAGCCGACGACGGTCGTCACGATGTCGTCGTCGATGCGGCGGACCAGGTGGTTGTTCCAGTCGATGAACCAGATCGTGCCGTCCGCGGCGAACCGCATGTCCATCGTCCAGTACAGCTCGGTGTCGAGGCGATGAAGCCCGTCGCCGTTGAAGCCGAACACGCCGCTCTTGCCGGCCCAGGTGCAGGCGTGACCGCTCTGCTCCTCGCACGGCGCGCGACCGCCGACGTTGTCTCCACATCCGAACAAAAGCGCCGACAGCGCGAGCCCATACCCGAGGGGTTTCACGGTCATTAGCGTGCCATCAGACGCGCGCGCTCGCCAGGCCGCGCTACGCTGACCGGCGTGGGTCGCGTCACGGTCCTCGTCGCCGCGCTCGTCGCCGTGGTCGCCACGGCCTCGGCGTTGCCCAAAGGAGCGGGATCGTCGACGGCGGTCGGGTTCGACGACCTCGTGAGGAGGGTCGATGCGATCGCGCGGGAAGTCGCGAAGGTCCGCGGCCTCCGGCTCAAGAAGCCGATCCAGAAGGAGACGCTCTCGCCGGCCGACCTCGACGCCCGCCTCGCCGCGCTCGCGAACGAGCCCAGGACCCGCAGCATCACCGCCGCCGAGGATTTCGGGTATGCGCGCTGGGGCCTCATCGCGCCGAACACCGACTACGCGCAGCTGCTCCTCGATCTGCGCCGCGATCAGGTCCTCGGCTACTACGATCCCGACACCAAGCGCTTCGCGATGGTGGACCGGGCGATCGCCGACGCGGCGTCGGCCGAGCTGCTCGTCGCGCACGAGGTCGAGCACGCGCTGCAGGATCAGCACTTCGGTCTGAAGAAGCTCGACGACGTTCCGGAGACCGAAGGCGACGCACGGCGCGCGCGGCGTGCACTCGTCGAAGGGGATGCGCTCGCGACGATGGTCGAGGTGATGCTGGCGAGGCGCAACACCGCCGCGCCGTGGTCGGATCCCGGAGTCACCGCGGTGTTCGAGAAGAGCGTCTCGATCCCGGTGCAGGGCGACGCGCTCGACGACGCGCCGCTCGTGGTGCGCGAGACGATGATGTTTCCGTACGGCGCCGGCCTGTCGTTCGTGGCCGCGCTGCGCCGGCGTCAACCGTGGAGCGCCGTCGATGCGGCGTTCGCGAAACCACCGGCGTCGACGGAGCACATCCTCCACCCCGAGCGCTACCAGGCGGGCGAGCAGCCGATCCCCATCGACATCACGCCGCCGGCCGCGCTCGCGACGTGGCAGATCGGACAGTCGACGGTGTGGGGCGAGCTCGGCTTCACGCTGTTCCTGCGCACGCACGGCGTCGACAGCGCGCAGGCCGCGATCGCGGGTGAAGGCTGGGGCGGCGATCGCGTGCTGTCGCTGATCCGCCCGACCGACGCGCGGCCCGAGCGCGGCATCGGCGTCGCGCGCTTCGAGTGGGACAGCGAGCCCGACGCGATCGAGGCGGCGGAGGCCGTCGAGAAGGCGTTCGACAACATGATCGCCGGCGCGACGATCGAGCACGATCACACGCGCACGCGCTGGCTCGGCATCGACGGCACGATCGCGTGGATCGAGCGCAAGGGCCCGGCGCTGATCATGGCGCTCGGCGTGCCGGCGTGGATGGCGCCGTCGATCGACGTATGGTCGTTCAGCGCCGCGCGCCCGCCGAAGACCACGCGTCCGAAGAAGCGTTGACCGCGTCAGCGCAACAGCGCTTCGATCGCGCGCACGAGCTCGAGCGGCGGCGCGGACCGCTCGAACACGAGCGTCCCGTCGGCGCCGTGGACCTTCACGTGCGGCATGTCGTAGTTGCCCGGCGCGATGTACGCCGCCCACGCGGCGCTGTCGGTGTCGACGACGTCGAGCTTGCGGATCGCGATGCGATCGGGGTAGCGGCGCGCGAGATCCGCGAGGCGCTCGTCGAGCTCGCGGCACGGCGCGCACCAGTCGGCCCACAGATCGAACACCGTGATCTTGCCGGCCACCGGCACGAGCGGTGATGCGCTCCCCGGCGGGCCGACGACGCCGACATCCGCGCCGCGATAGCTCGGCTTGCCGCGCGTCTCGAACGTGCCGATCACGCCGAGGCCGAACACCGGGCCGTAGTCGAGCTGCGTGCCGAACACCTTGCTGTAGACGGGGAACTTCGCGTCGGCCACGATCGCGAGCTGCGGCACCGGGCGCCACGCGAACGAGCCACCGACGAGCGTGTCGAGGCGACCGTTGTTGCCCTCCTCGGGGTACTCGATGCCGTCCCAGGTTTCGGCGGTCTCGCCGTGCACCTCCGCGGCGAGGCCGAATGTGAACGCGCGCAGCCCGAAGCTCGACGACGCGGAGATGCCACCCGAGAGGCGATGGCCGGCCTTGAAGCCGTACTCGTTCTCGTACAGCGACACGAACGCCGCGGCGAACGCGGCGCCGGTGATCGAGCCGAAGCCGTGCTGCGCCTCGACCACGCCGAACGGGATCGCGGTGCCGGTGCCGAGCTGCACGTGCTGGTGCTCCTGGCCGATCGAGCCGAGCAGGTGCGGATTCTCGACGGTCGAGCCGAGCGGCAGCGTCGCGCCGAGCCGCGCGTGGAAGCGCCACGTCCCGATCTCTCGCGCGCCGTGAACGTGCAGCGATGGATCTCCGAGGCCCGTCAGCCGCTCGTCGCGGATGTGGATGCTCGAGCCGCTCGCCAGCTCCTGGCCGGTCGCCGGATCGAAATAGTCGACGCCAACATCGACGATCCGGTACGGCAGGGCGGCGCCGAACGCGATCGACGATGTCAGCGCGTACTCCGCCGAGAGGCGCGTCTCGAGCAGCGCGAGTCGCGAGTCGTACCGAATGCGGCCCGCGTTCTCGATGACGACCTCGGAGCCATCGATCACCAAGAGGCCCGTGGTCAGCCCGAGTGAGAGCCTGCCAGGCAACAGGTCGCTCGACGCGCTCGCCCCGACCGGCAAGCCGGGGTTGCTGCAGGTCGCCTGCCCGGCATGTGCGTTCCTTGCCAGGAGAGCGACGGCGGTGACAGCCAGAAAACGTCGCAAGGCTCGGTCGTAGCACGATAGGGTCACTGCATGCAGATCGGACAGATGGGACAGATCGCGCTCGCCTGCGCGGTCCTCGCTGGATGTGGTGACGATGGTGGCGGCTCGTCGACGATCGATGGCCCGAGCGGCGGCAGCGACGCTGCATCGATCGACGCGCCCGCGATCGACATGGCGATCGATAGCCCCGGCGGCGGGCCGTTCAGCGCGAGCGGCCCGATCACGACGTCGGGCCCGGCGAACCCGGTGTTCGTCGCGTGGCAGGTCACGTCGGGCTCGCCCGACTATCTGTGGAAGTTCGGCGAGGGCACGAGCACCGCGACCACGTTCATGGTGACGATGGGCTCGAATCCTCCCGCGCAGGCGATCAACTCGTACGGGCTCGCGATCGGCCTCGTGGTGATGTTGCCCGATGGCGTCGCGTTGCCGCCCGACGGGATCATCGACGACAACGACTTCGAGCCGATCGCCGGCACGGCGAATCACTGGATCATCTTCAAGGCGCCCGGCGCCACGCTCCCCGGCTGGCCCGAGTCGTTCCCCGAAGGTTACGCGTGCGGCGTGTGCGTCGAGACGGGGGGCACGTTCGACGACTTCGCCGTCACGGCGTGCGACTCGCTCGAGATGGTTCGCGACCTGACGGACGTGTGCAACTGGACGTAGCTGTTGCGAACGACTCGCACGCGGCTTAGCTTGCGCCCGATGCGCAAGCTCCTCGTCGTGGTGGCTCTCCTGGCTGCGGGTTGCGGAACAAAGAAGGACTCGGGCGACCAGGCCAAGAAGGAGGTCGAGCCGCCCGTCGAGAAGGTCGAGATCACGCAGGCGCAGATCGACGCCGTCAAGGCGCAGCAGTCGCGCCTCGACGAGCTCGGCGTGCTGCTCGACAAGGTCGACGCGGTCGCGACGCCCGTCGAGATCGCGAACCAGTTTCGTCAGCTCGACGAGTGGAAGGGCCTCGTCGGCAAGTTCGATCAGCTGAAGACCGTCGACACGCTCGTCGGCGAGCTCGACAACGCGGTCAAGACGCTGCGTACGTTCCGCGCGGGTCTCGACCAGATGGAAGCGCGTCTCCAAAACCTCGCCGCCGAGCTCGAGACCTGGATGAAGGAGAGCGGCACCGGCGCCAAGCTCGCCGACGTTCGCGCGAAGGTCAGCGCCGACGTGCGCGCCGCGATCGAGCCGTTCGCGCAGCAAACGGGCGACGTGATCGCGAACGCGATGCAGCCGCTGATGGCGAAGCTCGATCAGGTCGAGGGCCTGCTCGAGGTCGGCTGCGGCGGACTCAAGATCAGCGGCGGCAGCGACGCGGCGAAGAAGCAGTGCGACAGCGCGAAGACCGCGTTCGCCGCGGGCAAGGCGTACCTCGCGAGCCTGAAGGACAAGCCCGTGCAGCTGTTCAACGACGTCTCCAACGGGATCGAGGCGGCGCTCGTCACGCTGTACGACGAGGCGACGAAGCAAGCGGTCGACGCCGCGCAGGCGCAGGTCAACGAGCTGTTGAAGCTGCCGACCGCCGAAGCGCCGGCCGGCTCGGGCTCCGCGAAGTAACTACAGCTCGCCCGCGAGCGCGAGCTCGGCGGTCAGCTCGGCGTTGATCGCGGCGGCCGCCTGCATGCCCGACGCCGCGGCGATGATCGCGGCCTGCATCCGCGTCGACAGATCGCCGGACGCGTAGATGCCGGGGATCGACGTCTCGCGCCTCATCGGATCGACCTTCGCGTAGCCCTCGTCGTCGAGCGCGAGCCCGAGCTCGCGAACGAACGGCACGTGGCGCTGCGGCGGATGCGCGAACAGCATGTCGCACGGCACGCGGGCGCCACCGTCGAGGACGACCTCCTCGAGCGCTGTGCCGCGTCCATCGAGCCGCGCGACGGCCGCGGTCTCGACGCGGATGCCCGCCGTGCGCAGCTGCTCGCGATCGCCCTCGGCGATGTCGACGGCGCCATTCGTGAACACGGTGACATCGCGCGACCACCCGCGCAGCATCAGCGCGAACATCAGGAAGTGCGACGCGCTGTGCGGCAGCACGAGGAAGCCCCAGCGCTGATCGCGGACCTCCCATCCGTGGCAGTACGGACACTGCACGATCGAGTGTCCCCACTTCTCGGCGAAGCCCTCGATCGGCACCGTGTCGTCGACCATGCCGGTCGCGAGCAGCACGCGCCGCGCGGAGGCGGTGCGCCCACCGACGGCGACCTGGAACGCACCACGCGCACCGCCGATCGACGAGACCGCCGCGTCGACGATCTCGACGTTCGGATACGTCGCGAGCTGCGCGCGCGCGATCGCGCGGAACTCGCTCGGCGGTGTGCCGTCGCGCGTGACGAAGTTCTGCATGTGCACCGCCGCCGCGTTTCGCCGCGGGCCCGCATCGCACACGAGCACGCGCTTGCGGCCGCGCCCGAGCGCGAGCGCCGCGGAGAGGCCCGACGGCCCGCCGCCGATGATGACAACGTCGTAGATCATGAGTGCACCTTCTGTGGATGGTGAAAGCGGGAGCCCTTGCGGGTCGCCGCGCGACGACGAACGTCGGCCGCGAGCCTCGCGAGGGTCACCTCGCCGAACTTCTCGAGCAGCAGCGCCTCGGCGGCATCGAACGACGCCCCGAGCGCCGCGTTGACCGCCTGCTCCACGACGCAGCCCGGTGCCTCGGTGCGGTTGCCGATCGCGAGCAGCGCCGGCTCGCCGAGCGCCGTGTAGACGTCGCGAAACGTGACCTTCGCGAGGTCGCACGACAGCGTCCAGCCGCCGCCGTGCCCCTTCTCCGAGCGAAGCAGCCCCTGATCGCGAAGGCCCGCCATGATCCGGCGAATGACCACCGGGTTGGTGTCCATCGACGTCGCCATCTCCTCCGACGTGAACGCGCGCTCCGGGTGCTGCGCCATGTGCAGCAGCACGTGGAGCACGCCCGACAGGCGACTATCGCGTCGCACGCTGCGCCTCGACGATGTACTGATCCGGCAGCGCGACGGATGACACCTTGGCGACAAGCCCGGCCGCCGCGAGATCCGCGATGATCGCCTCGGGCGCGAGGCGCATCGCAGGCGGCGGTCCGCGGTGCGTCGTCAGCGTGAAGTCGACGACGAACAGGCGACCGCCGGGCCGCAGCGCCGCCGCGAGATCGCGCGCGTACGCCACGCGATCGGCGATGTGATGCCACACGTCGACCACGAGGATCACGTCGACGCTGCTCGGCGACAGGCCCGACGTCGTCGGCGTCGCCGCGACCGCGCGGACGTTCGTCAGCTTCTCGCGCCCCGCGCGCTCCGCGAGGTAGCGGACCATGTCCGGCTCGATGTCCGTCGCGATGACCTGGCCCCGCGACACGACGCGCGCGATCCGCATCGTGAAGTAGCCGGTGCCCGCGCCGACATCCGCGACCACCGACGTCGGGCTCAGCGCGAGCGCGCGGATCACGTCGTCGGGTCGCTGCCATTCGTCACGCGCGGGATCGTCGAAGCGCTTCGCCCACTCCTCGGCGTTCGCGAACGAGTGATGCCCGCTCGAGTGATCGTGCGAGTGGTTCGCATGGTCGTGCGACGCGTTCGTAGGGTCGTGCGAGGGCTGCGAGGGATCGTGCGAGTGGCTCGCGTGATCCTGGGAATCGGGCGACCCCGCCGGGTGCTCGCGCGTACTCACGGGCGGCTCGTGCTTCTTTGGTGGCGAACCACACGCGGCGGCGCCGACGGCGACCACCAACCAGGCGTACATGAATTCGAGCATGGGACCTCGTTTGTCACTCACGTAACTTTATAGGTTACATGACTGCGCTCGTCAAGACCGGGCTCACGGAAGGTCGACGGACGGCGCGCACGGCGACCGCGACGATCGGGGGAGGTTTCGCATCGAGCCCAGACCGTGGCGGCGGTGCCACCGATTCGCTACGGTGCCCACCCCGTGTGGGCTGACCTCGCCAGAGCGCTGCAAGATCCGACCGTCGTCCTCTATGGATCGACGTCGGGCTGGGCCGCGTGGCTCGCGGCGCAGCTCGCGCAGCGCGAGCTCGTCGTGCTCGTCGCGCCCGACGACCAATACG
This sequence comes from uncultured Kofleriaceae bacterium, assembly GCA_964617845.1. GTDB lineage: Bacteria > Myxococcota_A > Polyangia > Haliangiales > Haliangiaceae > JABFXX01. The sequence continues at coordinate 84,279 of CAZUAR010000025.1, forward strand.
CGCGCAGGCTGGAAGACGACGTGAGGTTCTGGTTCGGGCTTGTCGCGCCCACGAGCCTCACCAGCGGGATCGCGCCGACGAGTGCTGAGCCCTCTGCGACCGCGCCGCCCGCCACCGACGAGCTCGATCCGATCACGTCGCTGCCCGCGATCGATGTCTCGCCGTACGCGGATCTCGCGCCCGATCGCGCGTCCATCGTCGAGCGCCTCGCGACGCTGTATCGATTGGCGACGCCTTCGCTGCGCCCGCGCGTCGTGGTGACGTCGGCGGAGGCGCTGATGCGCAAGACGCTCGCGCCCGCCGAGCTCGCCTCGCGCGGGACGACGATTCGCAAGGGCGACACGATCGATCGCGATGCGGTGACCGCGCTCCTCGTCGCGGGTGGCTGGACGCGCACGCCGCTCGTCGACGAGCCCGGCACGTTCGCGGTGCGCGGCGAGGTCATCGACATCTACGCGCCGCTCGCGCGATATCCGGTGCGCATCGAGCTGTTCGGCGACGAGGTCGAGACGATCCGCACGTTCGATCCGGAGAGTCAGCGCACGCTGCGCGCGATCGATCGCATCGAGCTGCACCCGGTGCGCGAGACGATCAACACCGGCGCGCGCGACACGAAGACGCGTATTCGCGAGCACGCGGACGAGATCGCGTTCCCGAGCAAGGCGACGAGGAGGCTCGTCGAGCAGCTCGCGGCCGGCGAGGTGTTCGTCGGGATCGAGGGGCTGACGCCCGCGTTTCACGACGAGATGGTCGCGCCCGCGGCGTACGTGCCCGCGGACGCGCGGTGGATCATCGTCGACCCCGACGCGTGTCGGCGCGCGATCACCGATGCATGGACCGACGCGGAGGCGCGACACACCGAACGCGCGAGCCATTCGGGCGACAAGGATCGCACTCTCACCTACCCGCCCAGCGCGCACTTCGTCGACGCGGACGAGGCCATCGGACGGACCTCGGCGCACGAATCGCGCGCGACGCGAGATGAGGATCACGCGCTCGATGCCGGCGGTGCACGCAGCGAGCGACGCACGATCTCGCTGCCGACGCTCGAGCTCGTCGACACTCACGGTACCAAGGTGCGCGTCGCGATCGACGACCTGCGCGTGCTCAAGCAGCAGCTCGATCACGCGCGCACGTTCGGCGATGTCGAGCACGCGGCACCGTTGGTGATCGCCATCAACGCGTGGAAGCGCGACGGGCTGCGCGTCGTGATCGCGTGCGACTCGCCGAGCCGCCTCGAGCGTCTGCAGGGCGTGCTCGCCGGGCGCGGCGTCCTCGAGAGCGTCGAGCTCGTGAACGGCACACCGATCGGCAGCTTCGCGTCGCAGCGCGATGGCATCGCGCTCGTGACCACGCAGGACATCTTCGGCCAGCGCACGCACCACGCGCGCAGCCAGCGCAAGAAGGCGAAGGACGCGCTGCTCGGCGGCGTCGGCGACTTCAGCCAGCTGTCGGCGGGCGACTACCTCGTGCACCAAAAGCACGGCGTGGGTCGCTATCTCGGGCTCGAGAAGCTCGCGGTCGGCACCGTCTCGATCTTGCAGACGAGCGCGATCGGAGCGAGCGCGCCGCCGCTCACGCAGATCGATGCGCTCAAGCTCGAGTACGACGGCGGCACGCTGTACCTGCCGGTGTACCGGCTCGGCGAGGTGCAGCGCTACGTCGGCGCCGAGGGCCACGCGCCCCGGCTCGACAAGCTCGGCGGCGTCACGTGGGAAGCGACGACGAGCAAGGTCAAGCGCCACATCCGCGCGCTCGCCGAGGAGCTGTTGCAGCTGTACGCACAGCGCGCGGCGCTGCCGGGGCATCGGTTCCCGCCGGCCGACGACTCGTATCGCGAGCTCGAGGCCACGTTCCCGTTCGACGAGACGCCGGATCAGCTGGCGGCGATCGACGCGGTGCTCGCCGACATGGAGGCGCCGCGCGCGATGGATCGCTTGGTCTGCGGCGATGTCGGCTACGGCAAGACCGAGGTCGCGTTGCGCGCGATCTTCCGCGCCGTGCAGGGCGGCAAGCAGGCGTGCGTGCTCGCGCCGACGACGGTGCTCGTCGAGCAGCACCATCGAACGATGGTCGAGCGGTTCAAGAACTTCGGCGTCGAGATCGGCAAGCTGAGCCGGTTCCAGTCGAAGGCCGAGCAGGTCGCGACGGTGAACAAGCTGTCCGAGGGGAAGATCGACGTCGTGGTGGGAACGCATCGCGCGCTGTCCGCCGACGTGCGGTTCAAGGACCTCGGGCTGCTCGTGATCGACGAAGAGCAGCGCTTCGGCGTCGCGCACAAGGAGAAGATCAAGAAGACGAAGACGCAGGTCGACGTGCTCACGCTGACGGCGACGCCGATCCCGCGGACGCTGCACCTCGCGATGGCGAACCTGCGCGATCTGTCGATCATCGCGACGCCGCCGGCCGACCGGCGCGCGGTGCGCACGTTCGTGTCGCGCGTCGAGGACGCGACGATCAAGGAGGCGATCGAGCGCGAGCTCTCGCGCGGTGGTCAGGTCTTCTTCATCACGCCGACGATCGGCACCATGGGCGTGCGCGCAGCCGACCACCGGTTGCCCAACGACGACCGCCCGCAGCGAAAGACCGCGCCCCGCGACGACGATCGGACGATCCAGGAGTGGGCGGAGTACGTGCAGGGGCTGGTGCCGAGCGCGCGCATCGGCGTCGGTCATGGCTCGCTGACGGCCGAGCAGCTCGAGAAGGTGATGGTCGCGTTCGTCAACGGCGAGCTCGACGTGCTCGTCGCCACCACGATCGTCGAGAGCGGCCTCGATATCCCGCGCGCGAACACGATGTTCGTCGCGCGCGCGGATGCGTTCGGCCTCGCGCAGCTCTACCAGCTCCGCGGGCGCATCGGCCGCAGCAAGGACCGCGCGTACTGCTACCTGCTCGTGCCCGAGCCCGAGCACATCACCGACGAGGCGCGACGGCGACTCGAGACGCTACAGCGGTTCACCGAGCTCGGCGCCGGCTTCCAGATCGCGTCGCAGGACCTCGAGATCCGCGGCGGCGGCGAGCTGCTCGGCGCGAAGCAGTCCGGCTCGATCGCCGCGGTCGGCTTCGATCAGTACGTGAAGATGCTCGACGCGGCGGTCGCGGAGGTCGGCGGGAAGCCGATCCACTCGGAGATCGATCCGGAGCTGCAGATCGAGACGCCGGGCTTCATCCCCGACGACTACGTCCCCGACCCGGGCCAGCGGCTCGAGCTGTACAAGAAGCTCTCGGCCGTCGACTCCGACGACGAGCTGCGCGACGTGATGGCCGAGATCGCGGACCGCTACGGCCCGGTCCCCGGCGACGTGGTCCTCCTCGGGGAGCTGATGGGGGTCAAGGCGATCGCGCGCAAGGCCGGCATCCTCGCCCTCGAGATCTCGTCGACGCGCGTCGCCGTGGCGGTGCCCGACGGAGACCTCGTGAAGCAGCTGTCGTGGGCGGGGTGGAAGCGTCTGCCGGACCAGCGGTGGTCCATCACACCGCCGGCGCCGGGAGGCCCCGCGGGTGCGAGGAGAGCCTTGTTGGACGCGCTGGCTCGTGCTACCTGAACCCGTTGTGATGATTCGCTTTCTGGTCCTGGGCCTCCTGCTCGTTTCTGCCTGTCAGAAAAAGCAGAGCGAGACGAACGGCGAGCCATCGCAACGTCCGGGCTTGCCCACCAAGAAGGGCGCGCCTCCGCAGAGCACCGAGGAGCTGAGCCAGCCGCTCGCGAAGATCGACAACGTCACGATCACGCTCGGCGAGTTCCAGGAGCGCATCAATCGCCAGAGCCCGTACATCCGCGCGCGCTACACGTCGCTCGAGCAGAAGAAGGAGTTCCTCGACTCGCTGATCCGCTTCGAGGTGCTCGCGAAGGAAGCCTACAAGCGCGGCCTCGACAAGGATCCCGAGGTCGTTCGCACGATGAAGCAGGTGATGATCCAGAAGCTGATGCGCGACGAGTTCGACGCGAAGGTCACCGCCGAGAGCGTGCCCGAGGCCGACATGAAGGCCTACTACGACGCGAACCTCGTCGAGTACGTCAAGCCCGAGGAGGTCCGGGTGTCGGCGATCATCCTCAAGAACAAGGCGCAGGCGGATCGCGTCGCGATCGAAGCGCGCGGCGACGCGGGCAAGACCAACAAGGGCTTCCGCGATCTCGTCATGAAGTACTCGTCCGACGAGGACACCAAGCTCCGCGGCGGCGACCTGCGCTACTTCGACGCGCAGACCAAGGAGCTGCCCGCGCCGGTCGTGCGCGCGGCGTTCGGGCTCGTCAACACCGGCGATGTCTCGCAGACGGTCGACGCCGGCAACGGCACGTACTACGTGCTCAAGCAGACGGGCCGCCGCAAGTCGATGACGAAGTCGTTCGAGGACGCGAAGCCCGCGATCCGGAACAAGCTCTTCCGCGACTCGCGCCTCAAGGCGCAGAAGGACTTCGTCGATGGCCTCAAGGCCGCGTCGAAGATCGAGATCAACGAGGCCAACCTCGCCCGCGTGCGCATCGACACATCGAACGCCGTCGACGATGGCCACGGCCATGACCTGCAGCCTCCACCCTCGAATCCGCAGGGGATTTCCCCGCCTCCTCCGAACGCCCCCGAAGCAACCGGGTTGCCTACCTCCGAGTCCAAATGATCATGCGATTGGCCCTGCTCGTCCTGCTCCTCGTCACGTCGGCCAACGCACTCGCGCAGGACGCGCCGAATGACGCGTCACCGACCAAGCCGGACTCGCCGAACAAGGGCAAGCGCATCATCTTCGAGCGCGTGGTCGCGGTGATCAACGACGCGATCATCCTGCACAGCGAGCTCGACGCGCGCATGGTCCCCGTCCTCCCCAGCGCGCAGCAGATCGCGGATCCGAAGGAGCGCGAGCGCCGCATCGAGAAGCTGCGATCGAGCGTGCTCGACGAGATGGTCAACGAGGAGCTGATCGTGCAGGCGGCCGAGACGGCGAAGATCGAGGTCGAGTCGGCCGAGGTGCAGGCCGCGCTCGACGAGATCAAGAGCACGAACAACCTCGACGACGCGACGCTCGCCCAGGCGCTCGCCGCACAGGGCTACACGCTCGCGAATTACAAGACCGATCTGCGCCGCCAATTGCTGCGCCTCCGCGCGGTCAATCAGCTCGTCGCGCCGAAGGTGTCGGTCACGGACGAGGACATCCGTGCGAAGTACGACGAGATGCAGCGCCGCTCCCAGTCGGTGAGCGCGGTCAAGCTGTCCCACATGCTGTTCAAGCTCCCGGAGAAGGCGACGGAGCAGCAGGTGGCGGAGGCCAAGGCCAAGGCCGCGCAGGCGATGGAGCGCGTGGCGCGCGGCGAGGACTTCGCGAAGGTCGCAGGCGAGGTGTCGGAGGACGTGAGCACGAAGGCAACCGGCGGAGAGCTGGGCTGGTTCCAGCGCCAGAGCCTGGCCAACCCGGAGTGGGAGCCGATCGTGTTCGCGATGCAGAAGGGCGACGTCCGCGGCCCCGTGACGGGCCCGCAGGGGCTCCACGTGTTCCTCGCCACGGACGTGCAGACGTCCAACCTCAAGCCGTTCGACCAGATGAAGGAACAGATCTCCCGCGAGCTCCGCCGCAAGGAGATGGACAAGCAGACCGCCACGTGGCTCGAGGAGCTGCGCAAGAAGGCGTACATCGACATCAAGCTCGATTGAGATCCGCTACCCGGCGGCAAGCTGGGCCGCCGCGTCGATCAGGTAGGTGCGCTGCGCCGATCGAGAAGCCATCATTTCCGAGTTATGATGGTTCGCAGAAATGGCCGACAACCGTCGCACCGCGATCCGTCACAGCGTCTCGATCGTGGGAAAGCTCGCCTTCTCGGGCGCCCCTGCGGACTGCTCGATCATGAACCTCTCGCTCGGTGGAGCGCTGCTCGCGGCGGAGAAGCGTCACGCGATGGGCGAGCGCTGCCATATCAACTTCAAGATTCCGACGATGGAAGAACCGATCGACATCGGCGCGACGGTGCGCTGGTCGGACGACAAGAGCGTCGGTATTCAGTTCGACGGGCTGCGTGCGCGTGACGTATGGGCCTTGAACGAGTACTTCAAGCAACTCGGCGGCTGAGCTTCGGGCTCGTCGCGATCGCGAGCGTCGCGAGCGCGGCGCCGCGGGCAGATCGCATCGCGGTGATCGACGTGGGACCCACGGACGGTGGAGTCGCGCGCCGAGCGATCGCGAGCGCGATCGTGAAGGGCGGGCTCGCGCCGCTGATCGGCGATGGCATCGACGACGCGCTCGCGGGCGAGGACATCACGCCCGATGCCGCGCGCCTCGCGGCCGCGATGGCCGAGGCGCAGCGCGCGTTCGGCCAGCTCGACTGCGCGGCGACGGTGGCGTCGAGCACGAGCGCGATCGGCATCGCGGCCGCGCGCCAGGCGGCCGGCATCGCGGTCCCCGAGCTGACGCGCGGGTGGACCTATGTGGTGCTGTGCGCGGAGCGCGCGAACAACACGGCGCTCGCGCGCACCGCGATCACGCGCCTGCGCACGCTGGGTGGATCGGCCGAGGTGCCGGCGGATCTGTGGGCGAAGTACCCCGAGGTCGACGCGCTCCTCGATCGCGAGATGGTGCCGATCGAGATCACGACGCCGGATGCACCGGGCGCCGAGGTCTGGATCGATCACGTGCGCGCGGGCGTGTCGCCGCTGAAGACGCTGCTGCCCGCGGGCGAGCACGTGATCGCGGCGGCCAAGGGCGAGCGCCGCGGGTTCGCGATGGGCAGCGCGGTGAAGACGCAGACCGCGCTCGCGATCCCGACGCCGATGATGAACGGCACGTACGGCGCGATCGCGAAGAAGGTCGCGAGCTGGGGCGGCGTGATGCCGGCGGCCTCCGAGATCGGCGCGGTGCTCACGCTCGCGAAGGTGCGCGCCGCGATCGTGCGCCGCGGCGACGTGATCGAAGCGTGGGGACGCGCGGGACGCGCGGGCGAGCCGCACCTGCTCGGCAGCGAGGACGGCCGCGGGACGATCGACGAGGCGCCGCGACTCGTCGCGCTGATCGCCGATCGCATCGGGGTGTGGAACGACCGCGCACCGGATCCGGACCAGCTGCTGACCGAGGAGAACACGCCGCTGTTGCGCGAGAAGGCGGGCGAGCGTCGCGACGAGCCGGCGAAGTGGTGGGTCTACGCGACGCTCGCGGGCGCGATCCTCGGCGGCGGCGCCCTGCTCTACTTCACCGAGACCGCGGGCACGACCCAGCGCGTGGAGCTGCACATCCCGAGGGGCCGATGAAGCGGCTCCTGCTCGTCCTCGCGCTCGTCCTCGCGCTCGTGTCGCCGGTGTTCGCGGCGCCGCGTCTCGAGCCCGTCGCCACGCGTGGTCGCGTGACGGTGCTGGCAGAGAATGGCCTCGAGAAGGAAGCGGAGTCGCTCGCCGACGTGGCCGAAGACGCGCTCGCCTCGATCAGCGCGGACCTCGTCGACCTGCCGGTGCCGAAGCGAATCGAGGTTCGCATCGTGCGCGACTCGGCGGACCTCGCGAGCGTCGCGCCCGCCGGGCGTGGTGCGCCGGCGTGGGCGATCGGTGTCGCGTATCCCGACCTCGGCGTCATCTCGGTCGCGATGCGACGCGGCGCGAGCTTCGTCGACACGGAGTCGACGCTGAAGCACGAGCTGGCGCACATCGCGCTCGGCGTCGGAATCGGCGACAAGGCGCCGCACTGGCTGCACGAGGGCTTCGCGTACCAGCACGCGGGCGAGTGGTCGTGGGATCGCATGGAGACGCTCGCCGGCATGGCGTGGTTCGGCGGCATCGTGCCGCTCGACGAGCTCGATCGCTCGTTCCCCGCCGAGGAGCTGCCCGCGCATCGCGCGTACGCGCAGAGCTACGACTTCGTCGGCTACCTGTCGCGACGCGGGCGGTACGAGGACAAGAACGACGACGGCGATCGCTGGCCGTTCCGCCGCTTCCTGACGATCGTCGGCCAAACCGGAGACATGGACGCCGCGGCGAAGACCGCGTTCGGTCGCCCGCTGCGCGAGCTGTTCGAGGAGTGGCGCGAGGATCTGACCAACCGCTACATGCTCGCGCCGCTCGGATTGCTCGGGCTCGCGATCTGGATCCTGTGCGCGCTGCTCCTCGTCGTCGCGTGGATCCGCAAGAAGCGCAACAACGCGAAGCGGCTCACGCGGTGGGACGAAGAAGAGAAGCGCGAGGACGCCGCGATCGCCGCCGCGATGGCCGCGCTCCGGCCGCCCCCGCCGCCCGACGAACCGCACATGTTCAACTAGTTACGAGGGGGACCATCCCCGTCGTCGATTTCGGGGAACATCGCGTGTGCAGGTCCGTGGAATGCGGGACGACATGCTCGCTTTGGCGTCCGAGCTGGCAGAATCCGCGCGCGTGCCGCCATCCGGCGACGAGCTCGACGAGCTCGCGATCCGTCGCGCCGCGAGTGGCGACGGGCGAGCCGCGCGCCAGCTCGTCGAGCGCTACCAGCACCGCGTGTTCGCGCTGATCTCGCGCATGCTCTGGAGACACGGCCGCGCGACGATCGAGGACATCGCGCAGGATACGTTCCTGCGCGTGTTCCAGAACCTCGCGAAGTTCGAGGTCGAGGGGCCCGCGAAGCTGTCGACGTGGATCCTCACGATCGCCGCGCGTCGATCGATCGACGAGATCCGCCGCCTGCGTCCCGTCCCGACCGACGACATCCGCGGCACGAGCGCCGATCGCACGGACGCGGACGTGGAGCGAAAGCAGCTGATCGCCGCGATCGAGGCCGCGATCGAAGATCTGTCCCCCGAGCTTCGCGCCGCGTTCCTGCTGCGCGAGTACCACGGGCTCGAATACACGGAGATCGCGCGGTCGCTCGACATCGAGCTCGGCACGGTCAAGTCTCGTCTCGCTCGCGCGCGTACGCTCCTGCGCGAGCGCCTCGCGGAGGTCGCGCCATGAGTGACCAGAACCAACGGATCGATGTGGATCGCGCGCTGGACGCGTGGACTCCGATGGAGCCGCCGGCGGACTTCGTCGATCGCGTGCTGTCGGCGCGCCCGCTCGAGGTGCCGTCGCGCACCCGGAGCGCCTGGTGGCTCGCGGCGCCGGCCATGGCCGTCGCGATGATCGCGATCGTGCTGATCTTCGCGAACACCGCGAAGAAGGACGCCGCGACCCAGTCGCGTGGGGCAGTCGCCGTCGACACCACGATGGAGGCGACCGACTCGAGAATGGCGCTGAACGGAGCGGGCTCCAGCGAGGCCGCCGCGGGCTCGGGTGAGAGCGCCCCCGCGGGCGTGGCCATGAACCAGCCGGTCAGCGATGCGGGAGTCGCGACGCAGACGCCGTCGGTCGGTGATCCTCCGGAGATCGACCTGGCGATCGCGGCGGGCGACGACGTCACCATTCACGATGCCGCGCCGCGAACGTCGGTGCAGCTCCGGTTCGACGGCCACTGCTCGACGGACACGACGGTGACCGCGGTGACGCCCGGCAAGACGGTGACGGCGCGCGGCAAGACGCGCGCGACGCTCGAGCTCGCACCGGGTACGTGGACGTACGCCGCCGAGTGCGACGCGGACCGTCCCGCGTTCCAGCCCGGCGGCACGATCCGCGTCCTCCACGATGACGCGAGCGAGAAGGTCGCGGTCGAGCCCGCACGAAGCGACATCGACGCGGACGGCCGCACGTGGCGGATCTCGTATCGAACGCGGATCCCCGACGTGCGCGTGAAGGTGCCGGCCGGTACCACGGCGATCCGGATCACGCAGACACGCAGCGGCAGCGCGATCGAGGTCCCCGTGCGCGACGGCGTCGCGGTGATCACGTCGAACCGACTCGCCCAGGGGCAGTACACGATCACGACGAAGCCGACCAACGCGAAGACGACGACGTTGATCATCGACTTCGATTCGGCCGCGCCGCAGCTCCAGATCGCGCGTGTCAGGTCACGTCCCTCGGGCAGCAGCATGATCGTGTCGGGCACGAGCGCGCCGGGCTGGACGCTGTCGATCGATGGCGCGAAGGTGCCGCTCGATTCGCGCGGTCGGTTCGAGGCGACCGCGCGCGGCTTCGAGCGCGTCATCCTGCGCGCGGAGCATCCCGAGCACGGGGTCCACTACTACGTGACGCTGCCGATCACGCGCTGAGGGCACGCTGCCCTCGGCAGCTAGACCCAGGAACCGAGCTCGGCGCGCGCGGCGTCGGTCGTGAGTGCGTCGGCGGCCTTCGCGACATCCTCCTCGACCCAGTCCGGGAACGGGACGTTGAAGTTGCGATGCTCGCCGCTCTCGGTGTGCTCCTGATGCACGGACTCGACGCGCGCGGGCTCGAGCACGCCATCGCGCGCGAGCCGTACGAGCGCCGGCCACACGCGGCGATGCACGAACGTGACCTTGCCGTCGACGAGCTTGAACGCACGGACGTCGACGTCCTCGTCGACCGCGGACAGCACCTCGAAGATCTGCTTGCCCTTGGGATGCGACCACCAGCTGCCGACGATCGGCTCGCCCGCGATCTCCTGCGCGAGGCTCGGGACCGGCCCCTTCGCCGACGCGAGCACGACGCCGTGCTTGTCGACGAACGCGAGCCACTTCTTCGCGCCGCCGCTGGCGGGCTTCTTCCGGGCGGTCTTCTTCGCGGCCGGTCGTGGCTTCGGTTTCGGGCGCGTCTTGGCCTTCGTCTTCGCCTTCGTCGCCTTCGTCGGCGCGGGTCTCTTCGCCTTCGCCTTTGCCTTCGCCGGTTTCTTCGGCGCTACCTTCTTCTTCGTCTTCTTCACCGGGGGATGACGAAAATGAAATCACGGGGCGGGACAAAACGGTAGCCATCCTCGGTCACTCGGATGATCTCCGAACCGTCTTCGCCCAGCAGGCGGCGGATTCGCATGATGTTCGTGAACAGCGCCGCATCGTGGCGGAGGGGGTGGTACTCGACGTTCCACACCGCCTGAACGATCGCTTCCTTCGAGAACACCTTGCCGGGCGCCGAGGCGAACAGGAACAGCAGGCGCTTGAGCAGCGAGCGGCGGCGGAGGTCGGCCAGCTCGTTGCCGTGGCGCCAGATGACCTCGCGGACGCCGTCGACGGCGAGCGCGCGGCCCGGCAGGCGCAAGATCTCGGGGTTCGCGTCGGCGACGTCCGACGGGACGCCTTCGGCGTCGATCACGCGGAACGGGCGCTGCGCCGTGAGGCCGAGGTCGGTGAGCAGTCGCGCGGCGCCCTCGATCGCGGCGGGCGCCATGGTCGCGGCGCTCGGCGCCGATGGATCGGCCACCGCTTCGTGGCCGCTGATCGCGTCGAGCGCGGCATGCGCGACGAGGCGCTCGACCGGGAGCCCCGCGCTGGCGGCGAGGTCGGAGGCGTCGCGCGCGTAGGACACGGCGGAGGCCGCGTCGTCGTCGTCGCGTGCGAGGGCCGAGAGCGCGAGGAGCGCGTGGATGCGCACGCGGATCAGGCCGGCTGCGTGGGCTTCGCGCGCGGCGCGCGAGGCAGCGGCGCGTGCATTGCCGCGATCGCCGCGGGCGAGCTCGAGGCGCGCGACGATGACGAGCGCGGAGGCGAGCTCGATCGTGCGATGCGCGCGCTCGGCGAGCACCGCGGTATCGCGGGCGAGCTCGAGGGCGACGCCGACGTCGCCCGTGGCGAGCGCGACCTCGGCGGCCGCGAGGCGGCGATCGAGCTCGTCGCGCGATTCCGCGCCCGCGTTCTGTGCGAGCTCGACGGCGCCGGCGCGCTGACCGCTCTGCGCGCGTGCGCTGGCGAGGAGGACGGCGACCGTCGCGGCCGATGCGGCGTCGAGCGCCGGCTGGCCGTGCAGCTCCTCGAGGCGCGGTAGTGCCTGCTCGAGGCGGAGCTCGAGCAGATCGATCGCGGCGACGACGGCCGAGCCGCGCGCGGCGAGGTGACCGAGCTCGCGACGCACGCTCGATGCGAGCGCGGCGCTGGCGAGCTCCGCGGCGAGCGCGGGCTGACCGCGAACGATCGCGAGCTCCGCGAGGTCGAGCTCCGCACGCAGAGCGCCGAGCTCGTCACCGCGTTCGCGGCGCGCGCGAACGACGTCGTGCAGCAGCGACGCGGCGGTCGTCGAGTCGCCGCGGCGGCGCGCCACGAGGGCACGCGCGGCGAGCACCTCGTCGGCGATCGCGACGGCGTCGAGGTCGCGCGCGGCGGCGTCGGCGGAGTCGAGCGCGGCGGCGGCCTCGACGAGGCGCCCCTCGCGCGCGAGGCCGACCGCGCGGCGCGCGTCGACGATCGCGGACAGCTCGCTCGCTTCGAGGCACACCGGGACCGACTTGCACGCGCCGTGAGCGCGCGCGAGCGCGGACCGCATCGCGGCGACACGGCCCATGTATTCGTCGAGCCGCGCGGCGGCGAGGTGCACGCGTGCGCGCGCGAGCGGATCCGCGCCGGCCAGATCACCGGCCGACGACAGGTGCTGTGTCGCCGCGTCCGGCTTGCCCGCGAGCAGCTCGAGCTCGGCGAGCAGCGCGATCGCGCGCGCGCGCTCGGTGATGTCCTGCGCCCGGTCGTGGAGGGAGCCCGATTCACTCGGGCGACCGGGGGAGACGAGGCCGGTCAGCGCGCGGCGCGCCGACGCGACGTCGCCCGACGCGAGCGTCAGCTCCGCGTGCAGGTACGGCGAGACCGCGCCCGGCGTCGCGCTCGCGCGCTCGAACGCCTCGGTGTAGCGACCTCCGCGAACCGCGATCTCGACGCGCAGCGCGGCGAGCGCCTTCGCGCGCTCGGGATCGAGCGGCTGAACGATGTGCGGCGCGGCGCCGGTCTGCGCGACATCGCCGATGCTGGGCGCGCGACGGCGAGGGCGCTCGCCGAAGGCGTCGAGCATCGACTCGAACTCGCCGGCGCCACCGCTGCGCGCCGCGAGCTCGCGATCCGCGAGCAGCGCGTCGGCCGCGCGATCGCGATCGCCGGCGGCGATCCAGTGCCACACGACCTCGCGCACGCGCGTGATCTGATCCATCGCGCCGAACGCGCCGTCGTCGCCGGCCTGCCACGCGAGGCGCGGCCCCGTCGACACGGCCGACGTCGACGCGACGAGCTCCGCCGCGGCCGACGACAGGCGCACCTTCTCTTCGTGAGACATCTGCGCGAGCACGTCGACGCGCACGACCTCGTGCACGCTGATGCGGCCATCGCCGACGCCGTCGGCGAGCTGACGCGCGACGAGGCTCGTCAGCGCGGCCTCGATATCGACGCCGGGTGCGAGCGCGGCGATCGCCGCGGGCGCCACGGGCGCGCGGAGGATCGCGAGTGCTTCGAGTGCGGCGCGCGCCGGCTTGTCGAGCGTCGAGAGCTCCCACGCGCCGGCGCCGAAGCGCGCGCGCGCGAACTCGCGGCGGAGGCCGAGCGGGATGCCGCGCGTGCGAGCGAACGCGGCGTCGAAGCCGGGCACCTCGCCGAACGTGTCCTCGAGCGAGGACCACAGCGCGCCGGCCGCCTCGACGTCGAGACCGTGCAGCTCGACTTCCGCGATCTGTGCGCCGACGGCGGCTGCGAGTGGATCGCGACCGACGACGACGACGCGACCGAGCGCGGTCGGCCCGAGGAGGAGCGGCGACAGCAGCGAGGTCGCCTCGTCCGTGCGCAGGTGCTGGATGTCATCGATGACGAGGACGCGCGCTTGCTGCACGAGCGTCTGCGTCAGCGTGCCCGGCACGCATCGCAGCGCGCGTTCGGCGCGAGCTCGCAACGCGGACGCGCGATCTCCCGGGTGACACTCGATCACCGTACAAGGTGCACCGAGCCCGGGCGCGAGCTCTCCGACGAGTCGGGTCTTGCCAGAACCGAGCGCGCCGTGAAGCGACACGAGCGAGACGATCGCCAGGTGCTGCTTGAGCTCGGCCAGCTCGTCCTGACGGCCGACAAACGGCACGGGACCGATGGGGGTCATGGGGTTGGTGATCTTGGAAGGACGCCGCCGCTGCATCGCTGACGGCGAGAACAGCAAGCTCTGCGCCACTGTAGAAGAGAGGAAGACGATCGCGCTCGCGGGGTTAACCCGCTGTTTCTGCGCAACGCAGTGTAGTCCACCTCGCGACCGGTACAGCTCCTGAGACGCGGAGTCTGCAATGTGCGCGCATCAAACGGGACTGTGGCCGGGGCTCCTCCCCCTACTGTCAGCCAGGCGCAGAGAGGCGAAGTCAGGGCGCCGCGAGGGAGACGAGCTTGGCGATCGCGGCGTCCCAGTCGCCCGTGTCCTCGCGCTTCTGCGTCATCAATGCCTCGATGCCCGGGTACGCGGCGATCGCGTCATCGATCACCGCATCGCGTCCCTTCTGGTACGCGCCGAGCGTGACGAGATCGCGGTTCTCCTCATAGATCGCGAGCCGCGCGCGCACCCTCGCCGCCGCCGCCGCGTGCGCCGGATCCACGACGCGATGCATGAGCCGCGACGTCGACGCGACGATATCGATCGGCGGGAACTGCCCGCGCTGCGCGAGCCGGCGATCGAGGACGATGTGGCCATCGACGAGGCTGCGCACCTCGTCGGCGACCGGCTCGTCGAGATCGTTCCCCGCGACCAGCACTGTATAGATGGCGGTGATGACGCCCTCGGGGGTCGCGCCCGCCCTCTCGATCAACTTCGGCAGGAGCGCGAACACGCTCGGCGGGAACCCGTGCCGCGCGGGCGGCTCGCCCGCCGACAACCCCACCTCGCGCTGCGCCCGCGCGACGCGGGTCAGCGAATCGCACAGGAACAGGACGTTCGCGCCGCGCTGATCCCGGAACCACTCGGCCACCGCCGTCGCGACGTGCACCGATCGCAGGCGCACGAGCGCCGGCGCGTCGCTCGTCGCGCACACGACCACGGTGCGCGCCCGCGCCGGAGCGAGCTCGTCGCTGAGGATCTCCCCGAGCTCGCGGCCGCGCTCGCCGACGAGGCAGAGCACGATCACGTCCGCCGTCGACCCGCGCGCGATCTGACCGAGGAGCGTCGACTTGCCCACCCCCGCCGCGCTGAACAACCCGACGCGCTGGCCACGGCCGAGCGTGAGCATCGTATCGATCGCACGCACCCCCGTCGGCTGCGGCGCGCTGATCTGCGGCCGCGAGAACGCGGACGGCGCGGGTCGATCGACCGCCCATCGCTCGCCCGCGAGCGCGGGGCCACCGTCGATCGGCGCCCCCAGTCCGTCGAGCACGCGCCCCAGCAAATCGTCGCCGCAGGTGATCGACAGCGGAGCGCCGGTCCGCCACACCGCGCTCGCCGGCGCGACGCCGGTCAGCTCTCCGAGTGGCAACAGGACCGCCTGCTCCCCGCGAAACCCGACGACCTCGGCCAGGAGCGGAGCCGCCGTCCGCCGATCGATCTTGCACAGCTCGCCAAGCGCCACCCCGGGCAAGGTCGCGCGCATCACCAACCCGACGACCTCGTCGACGGTCCCCGCCGGCGAGTCCAGCACCGGGTTGGACTTCGTGACGGCGAGCACCGTCTCGTTGTCGGTCCTCGCGATCTGTCGCTCCGCCTCGCGTCGCGCGAGGCTCACGATCTCCGTCGCCAACCGCGCCGCGTCCTGCTTGAGCTGCGCGGCTTCCGCGCGCGCTTCGTCGAGGATCCGCTCCGCGCTCAGCCGCGCCTCGTGCTCGTCCCCTCCAATGACGCGGCCCGGCTTCACCCTGCCAGCGTACTACCGACTCAGGGCTCGAGGACGACCTTGTCGTTATCCCGCAGCACGTCGCTCGTGATGCCCTGGCGCAGCTTGACCTTCGTCGTCCGCTTGCCGACCTGGATCACCGTCACCGACCCGTTCGGGAACTTGGCCTTCGGGTCCTTCGTATCGCCCCGGAGCAGCGAGCCCTTCGTCCACTCCTTGCCGATGCCGTGCTCCGAGCCCGCGCCGAGCGTGACGATGATCGTGCCGTCCCCCTGCACTTCCTTGTTCACGATGCGCGCGATCACCGGCTTCGACGGCGGCGGCTCCACGACCGGCGGCGTCGTCACCACCGGCGGGGTCGGCGTCGCGTCACCGGGCTTCACGCATCCCTTGTGGTTCTTCGGCGAGCCCGGCGGGCACTTGTCCGCGCACGCGGTGTTCATCTTGTCGTACGCGACCATGCACTCGGGATCCGGCTCCGGCACCTGGGGCAACCTCGGTGGATCGGGGATCGGGATCTTGTCGAGCTCGAGGCCGGTCGTCACCTCGGGCGCGAACGATGCCTCGAGCACGTACGTCGCCGCGTCCATCCGCCGCGGCGCGTACACGCGCACGTAGTACGTGCCCTTCGCCTTGTCGATCGTCATCGACCTGTTGCGCCCGCGCCCTGCCCGGGTCGCCTTCACCGGGTGGTACCACTCGTCGAACACGTCGAACGACGCCTTCAGATCGGGACGCGGCGTCGTGTACTTCATCTTCAGATCGAGCGTGCCCTTCGCCTTCTCGGGCAGCACGACCTTCTTCCAATCGATTCGATCACCGCCCGGATACGTGACGATGTCGCGCTGCTTGCCGACACCTTCCTCGAGCACGACCTCGCGCGCTCCCTTGATCGTTCCATCCGCGCCGGTCCTCGCCTTCTCCGAGACGTTGTTCGCGCACGCGACACACATCATCACCAGCAGCAGTGACTTCCCCATGCCGGCAAGGATGAAACGTCCGGGCCCCTCGCTGCAACAACGATCACGCCGCCCCGAGCGCGCGCCACGAGGGCGCCCCACCCGATCCCGCGAACGCCTCCATCTCCTCCAGAACACCACTCTCCCTCGGGAGTCGATGCGCGATCACCAACCGATCCATCACCCCGGCGTACGGCGCGATGGTCCTCGCGCCGACCCGCAGCAGCGCGCCCTCCTCGATCGTGATCCGCGCCCGCTCGATCGCCGCGCGGCGCTCCCCCATCTCGCCGGCCCGCGGTGCCTTGGTGATGCGATCGGCCGCCGCCCCCAGACGCGTCGAGATCGAGGTCGCCGACCGGCCGACGGCAAAGGCGATCTGGTCGGCGCCGACCTCTTCGAGCCACGCCCGCACCAGGGCCCCTGGCATCCGCACCGCCTCCTCCATCGACCGCGGTCGCGCGTTCCCGCTCGCAACCGGCGGCATGATCGGAAACGATGCGCACACCCATCGCGCGAGCCACACGTCGACGGCGCTCTCGGGTCCATCGACGAGGATGCGTCGCAGTCGCCGCGCGAGCCCATCGCCGCGGCCCTCGGCGACGCTCGCCATCCGCGCGATCTCGTGATCGATCCAGCTGCGATCGATGTCGCGCAAGGTCGGTGGAATCGGCACGCGCGCTGTCGCCAACCACGTGGCTCGCTTCGCCCGCGAGGACTTCTCGTCGGCCCTCGCGATCTCGCGCTGTCGATCGCGCGCCGCCTCGCCGATCGCGCCGCCCACGCGCGCGAGCACGTCCGCGTCGACGACCATGGCGAGGACCTCCGCGATCACGTCAGGACCATATCGCCTGTTCGCGTCTCGATCGACCACGAGATCGACGGCGTTGAATCGATCCTGTTGCGTCGTCCGGGCTACTTCTCGTCGGGATCGCGGGTCTGCGCCTTGTTCAACCCGGTCTCCGCCGCGCGCCGCTTCTGCTTCGGCGTGCGCAGCTTGTAGCGCAGCAGCTTGCCGCCCGGGCCGCGCGGCAGCGAGTCCACGAACTCGATCCACCGCGGGTACTTGTACGGCGCGAGCACGTTCTTCACGTACTCCTTCAGCTCGGCCTCGAGCTTGGGCCCGCTCTCCTGGCCGACGTTGGTGACCACGAACGCGAACGGCTTGATCAAGCCCTCCGAGTCGTCCGCCCCGATCACCGCTGCCTCCCACACTGCTTCGTGCGCCGTGAGCGCGCGCTCGACCTCGCCCGGCGAGACCCACTTGCCACCGACCTTGAACAGATCGTCCACGCGGCCGCAGTGGTGATAGTTGCCGTCGGAGTCGACCATGAATCGATCGCGCGTTCGGAACCAACCGTCGGTGCGAAGGTTGATCTCGCCCGTTCCCGTGCCGCCCCAGTAGCCGGTGAACAGCGAGCCGCATTGCAGCTCGAGCGTCCCGATCTCGTCGACGCCGACGGGATCGCCGTCCTCGTCGATCAGGCGGACCTGTACGCCGGTGAGCGGCTTGCCGCAGACACCGGGGCGCGCCCCGGGATCGTTGGAGCGACCGGCGAGCGCGAACTGGAAGATCTCGGTGAGGCCGTAGCCGACCATGACCTCGCAGCCGAGGATCGAGCGGATGCGCGGGATGAGGCGCTCGGGCATGCCCTCGGCGCCGGCGACCGCGACGCGGAGCTTGGCGAGCGGCTTCGCGAGCTTCGCGGCCTCGGCGTCGTGGGCGAGCTGGGCGTAGACCGAGGGCGTCGCGAACAGGACGGTCGGCTGGTACGACTTCATCGCGTCGAACATCGGGTCCGACTGTGGTTGGGCCGGGAACAGGAGCGACTCGGCGGGGACCGCGAGCGGCAGGAGCAGGCCGGCGCCGAGGCCGTAGGCGGTCGAGAGGCGCGCGACCGAGAGGATGCGATCCTTCTCGGTCAGCTCGAGGAGGCCCTTGGCGAACGACTCGTGCGCGGCGGCGATCGTGCGCTGGCAATGTGGGACGGCGCGGAGCTCGCCGGGGCCGGAGCCGGCGGAGTAGAGGAGGAAGCTGACGTCGTCGGCGCCCATCGGCACCGCGGGCTGCGGTGCGGTGTCGGCGACGAGCCGGGCGAAGTTGTGGCTCGCGGGGAGCTTGGGGCCGACGCAGATCACCTCGCGGAGGAGCGGCGTCTCGGAGCGGACCGCGTCGACGACGGCTTCGTGGCTGTCGTCGACGATCGCGATGACGGCGCCTGCGTGGACGACGTACTCGCCGACATCGTCGGCGGTGGAGAGCTCGCTGACGGGCACCGCGACGGCGCCCGCGTGGATCACGCCGAGGATCGCGGTCGCGCACTCGAGCGTGTCGCGCATGAGGATGAGGACGCGCTCGCCGCGGCCGAGCTTGAGCGCGCGCAGAGCGGCGGACAGCCGGGCGACGTTCTGCGAGAGCTCGTCGAACGTCCAGACGCGGTTGCCCTCGCGTAGCGCAGGTCGACTTCCTGCACCGCGTGCCAGCGCGCCCTCGAGGAGCCACGCCGCCAGGTTCCCGACCTGAGACATGCCCGCAAATTGTAAGGCACTCGTCGGGCCACTACAAAAAAGATCAGGCATGGTTTCGCGGTGCGCATCGTCGGCGGCAGCCTGAGCGGGCGGGTGCTCCGCGCGCCCGCGGGCTCGGCCACGCGTCCTACCTCCGAGAAGGTGCGCGAAGCGCTGTTCAATATCCTTGCGAACCGGGTCGGATCACTGGACGGCGCTCACGTTTTGGACCTCTTCTGCGGCTCGGGGGCGCTCGGGATCGAGGCGCTGTCGCGGGGCGCGGCGCACGCGACGTTCGTGGATGGCGGCAAGCCGGCGCTCGCGGCAACGAAGGCAAACCTCGCCGAGCTCGGACTCGCGGACCGCGCGCTCGTCGTGGGCGGCGATGCGGTCGTGCAGGCCGCGAAGCTCGTACCGGCACAGCCGTGGAAGCTGGTGTTCGTCGATCCGCCCTACAAGTCGGATCTCGCCACGCGATCCGTGCTCGCGTTGCCGATGGCGAACCTGATTCCAGGTGGAACGATCGTCATCGAGCACGATCGCCACAACGCGCCCCCCAACCCGCTGGGATCTCTGCTACGAACGGACCAGCGCCGGTACGGCGATACGTTGATCTCGTTCTACGAGGTGCCGTCATGACGCAGTCCATCCCAAGCTCCGGATCGATCGCCGTGTACCCCGGGACGTTCGACCCGATCACCAACGGCCACCTCGATATCCTCGAACGCGCGCTCGCGGTGTTCGAGAACGTCATCGTCACGATCGCGCCGAACATCCGCAAGAACCCGCTGTTCGCGACCGACGAGCGCATCGGGTTCATTCGCGATGCCCTGCCCCAGTACGGCGATCGGCTCACGTTCGAGGTGTTCGAGGGGCTGCTCGTCGACTTCTGCCGCAGCCGCAATGCCACCGTGATCGTCCGCGGACTGCGCGCCCTCGCCGACTTCGAGTACGAGTTCCAGTTCGCGCACATGAACCGGCGCCTCGCGCCGGGCGTGGACACCGTGTTCTTCATGACCGACGAGCGCAATCACTACGTGTCGAGCTCGCTCGTCAAGGAGGTCGCCAGCCTCGGCGGCGACGTCAATGGTTTGGTCCCTGCTCCCGTCGTGGCGGCGCTCGCCGCGAAGTACGCCGACAAGAGGAAGTGACATGCCCACGCCCATCAAGATCGCGTCCCGTCTCGATCCCATCAAGCCGTCGATCACGCTCGCCGTTACCGCGAAGGCCGCGAAGCTGAAAGCCGAGGGCGTCGACATCATCTCGTTCGGCGCCGGCGAGCCCGACTTCGACACGCCCGAGCACATCAAGGCGGCGGTGCACGAGGCGCTGCGCAAGCCGGGTTCTGGCCGGTACACCGAGGTCGGGGGCACGCTCGCCTTGCGCAAGGCGATCGCCGCCGAGCTGTCGGCCGTCCACAAGACGGGGATCGAGCCGGATCAGGTCCTCGTGTCGAACGGCGCGAAGCACTCGCTCTACAACCTGTTCCAGGCGCTGATCGATCCGGGCGACGAGGTGCTGATCCCCGCGCCGTACTGGGTCAGCTATCCCGACATGGTGATGCTCGCCGGCGGGCGTCCCGTGATCCTCGAGACGCGCGCCGAGGACGACTTCGCGGTCACCGCCGCGCAGGTCGGCGCCGCGTGCTCGCCCAAGACCCGCGCGATCGTGCTGAACAACCCGTCGAACCCGACGGGCTCGGTCTACACGCGCGCTCAGATCGAAGCGCTCGCGAAGATCTGCGTCGAGAAGGATCTGCTGATCATCAGCGACGACATCTATCGCCAGCTCGTCTACGGAGATGCCGAGTACGTGTCGATCGCGTCGGTGCACCCGGAGGCGGCGAAGCGGACCATCCTCGTCGACGGAGTCTCGAAGACGTACGCGATGACCGGCTGGCGCATCGGCTACACGGCCGGCCCGCTGCCGCTGATCAAGGCGATGGCGAAGATCCAGGGCCAGTCGACGTCGAACCCGACCAACGTCGCGCAGACCGCGACGCTCGCCGCGCTGACCGGACCGCAAGACTGCGTCGCGACGATGCGCAAGGCGTTCGACGAGCGCCGCCAGGAGATGGTGAAGCTCCTGCGCGCGATCCCGAACGTTGCGTGCCGCGAGCCCAAGGGCGCGTTCTACGCGTTCCCCGATCTCTCGCACTACGTCGGCAAGAAGACGCCCGAAGGCTCGATCCTCGACGACGATGTCCAGCTGTGCGACTGGCTCGTCGAGATCGGCAAGGTCGCCGTCGTGCCGGGCTCGGGCTTCGGCGCGCCGGGGTTCGTGCGCCTCTCGTACGCGTGCTCGATGCAGAACATCCAGGACGGCGTCGGCCGCCTCGCGAAGGCGCTCGCGACGCTCGCGTGATCAGATCGTGCACTCGGGCGTGATCGCCGCCGGATCACTCCGACAGCTCTCGCACGATCGAGGCGAGCGTCGCGCGGGCGCGATCGAGCTCGTCGGGGCGCAGCGTGACGCCGCCGACGACCGCGTGCCCGCCGCCGCCATGACGCGCGCACAGCTCGCCGATGTCGTGACGTCGCGGGCGCCCCGCCCACGGGTTCACGCCGACGGAGATCTTGATGCTCTGTGCGTTGCGCGTGCCCGCGACCGCGTAGAGCGACTGCGGGAACATGAGGTAGCCGAGGAAGCCCGGGCTGCGCGCGCCGAGATCGTCGAACCGATCGAACACCACGACGTCCCCGGCCCACACCGCCAGCTTCTGGAGAGCGTCGAGCTCCTGCGCGCGCTCGCGCTCGATCTGCGCGAGCTGTGGCGCGACCTCGGGACGCTCGGCGACCTCCGCGAGCGACTGGCGCGAGAGCCAGTCGATGTAGTTCGCGGTGTCGAGCCCGGTGCGTCCGTGGGCGAGCCACGCCGCGAGACGCTGGGCGGGATTGACGAGCGCGACGGCATCCTGCGCGGTCGCGAACTGCGCCGCGTCGATCGTGTCGGCCCACGCGACGGCTTCGAGCAGGTGCCCCGGCGGCTTCCAGCCGTACGACACCTCGAGCGCGCGCGCCATCAGCCCGGCGCACGACGGCGCGGTCGGATCGAAGTACCAGGTCGGCAGATGCTCCGACTCGAACACCGATCGGAGCGACGGCGGCTGGAACGCGGTCGGGTGGTGATCGAACCACCAGCGCATGCGCGTGTCGGCGCAGAACCGGAAGTCGACGCACGCGTGATCGTCCGCGTCGAGGGGCACGCCGTCGAACGGGTTGCCGTCCTTGTGGATCATCCCGACCGGGCGAACCGTCACGTCCTTCGCGATCGCGTCCCGGTAGAAGGCCGCGAACAACGCCGCCGAGGCCGTGCCATCGAAGCAGGCGTCGTGGAAGAAGATCTTGAGGATCGCCACGGCGTCGAAGCGACGAGCATACCGCGAACAGGTGGTACCTTGCCCCCATGTATACGTGGTTGCTCACGGGTCACTTGATCGGCGTTCTGCTGTGGGTGGGGAGTCTCTTCACGGTGTACTGGCTGCTTCGCTTTCACACACAAGCACCGCCATCGGCGAGCGACAAGCTCGTCCTCATGGAGCGCTCGATGGCGCTGGTGATGGACCTCAGTGCCACGCTGGCGATGGGCTGCGGCATCGCCCTGATCTTCCCCATGGAGGGGTCCTGGCACCCGGACAAGGCGATCTTCGGGTTCCCGAAGACGGGATGGTTTCACGTCAAACTAACTCTCATCGTCCTCGGCATCCTGAGCGTCCATGGCATCCTGCGCGGCCGCGTCGCGAAGTTCTCCAAGGGTCAGACGCCGACCGTGCCGAACTGGATCTGGAGCCTGCTGCTCGTCGCGATCGTCGGCATCGTGGTGATGGTGACGCGCCGGCCGTTCTAGATGACCCGGACGATCCTGCACGTCGACCTCGACGCGTTCTACGCGGCGGTCGAGCAGCGGGACGATCCGGCGCTGCGCGGAAAGCCCGTGCTGGTCGGCGGCTCCGCGCGCCGCGGCGTGGTCGCGTCGTGCTCGTACGAGGCGCGGGCGTTCGGCATCAAGAGCGCGATGCCGATGGCGGAGGCGCTGCGGCGCTGCCCCAAGGCGATCGTCGTGCGGCACCGCATGGACCGCTACGTCGAGGCGTCGAGGACGTTCTTCGGCATCCTCGGTGACTTCAGCCCGGACGTGGAGGGCCTCTCGCTCGACGAGGCGTTCCTCGACTGCACGGGCAGCGAGCGCCTGCTCGGCGATGGCAAGACGATCGGGATGGCGATCAAGAAGCGCGTGCGCGAGGAGCTGTCGCTCGTCGCGTCCGTCGGTGTCGCGCCGATCAAGTTCGCGGCGAAGATCGCGTCGGACATCGACAAGCCCGACGGCCTGCGCGTCGTGCCGCCCGACGGTGTCCTCGCGTTCCTCCATCCGCTGCCGATGACGCGCCTGTGGGGCGTGGGCAACGCGACGCGCGAGGTGCTCGCGAGCCTCGGGCTCGTCACGATCGCCGATGTCGCGCGCTATCCCGAAGCAGCGCTCGTCGCGCGTCTCGGCGCGATCGGCGGCGCACACATCGCGGCCCTCGCGCGCGGCGAGGATCCGCGGCCGGTGGTCAGCGAGCACGAGCAGGTGTCCGTCGGTCATCAAGAGACGTTCGACGACGACATCGACGACAAGGGCGAGCTCGCCGTGATCCTCCTGCATCAGGCGGATCGCGTCGCGGCGCGCCTTCGAGCCGCACACCTCCGCGCGCGCGTCGTGGTGCTCACGATCAAGTACGACGACTTCCGCCTGATCACGCGGCGCGTGACGCTCGACGCGCCGACATCCGACGGCGGCGTGCTCGCGCGCTGCGCGATCGAGCTGCTCGGCGACAAGGTCGTGCTCGAACCGCGCAAGGGCGCGCGGGCGCGGCTGTGCGGCATCTCGGCGACGAACCTCGAGTCGCGCGACGCCCCGCGCCAGCTCGGCTTCGACGAGGAAGCGCGGGCCCGCGGGGAGCGGCTCGGCGAGGCGATCGACAAGCTCTCGGCGAAGTTCGGAAAGGCCACGATCCAGCGCGCGGTGCACCTCGGCGGCGACGACGAGAACTAACGTGCCGGAATCTGCCCGAAAGATTTCGGTTCCCACGGCCCGCGGGTGGAGTGTCATAGAGGCAGTGACTCGACTCCTGCTCTCCCTGGGTGTGATCGCCGCGCTGGCGATCTCCGCGCGCGCCGACGATGCACCGGCGGTCGCCACGTACGCGATCGTCGTCGGCTCCAACGCCGGCGGGCCAGGCCAGGCGACGCTTCGCTACGCCGAAGAAGATGCCCGCCGCATGGGCGGGTTCCTGTCGGAGATGGGCGGCTATCCCGCGAGCTCGGTCGACGTGATCGTCGCGCCGACGCCCGATGTCGTGCGCGCGCACGTCGACGAGCTCCAGCGAAAGATCCAGGCGGACCTCGCCGCGGGTAAGAAGACGCGCGTGCTGTTCTATTACTCGGGCCACGCGCGCGCGACCGCGCTCGATCTCGGCAACGCGCAGCTGCCGCTCGCCGAGCTGCGCACGCGGCTGTTCAGCGTGCCCGCGCACCTCACGGTGGTCGTCCTCGACGCGTGTCAGAGCGGGGCGTTCTCGCGCGTGAAGGGCGCGACGCCCGCCGCGGACTTCTCGTTCAACTCGAAGAACCAGCTCGACGCGAGCGGTGTCGCGGTGCTCGCCTCGTCGAGCGGCAGCGAGCTCTCGCAGGAGAGCGAGTCGCTGCGCGGCAGCTACTTCACGCATCACCTGCTCGTCGGCATGCGCGGCGCCGGTGACACCAACCGCGACGGCCAGGTGTCGATCGACGAGGCGTATCGCTACGCGTATCACCAGACGCTGCTCGCCACGGCGGAGACCGCGGTCGGTGGCCAGCACGTGAGCCTCGAGGTCGATCTCAAGGGCCACGGTGAGGTCCCGATGTCGTTCCCGCGCGCGGCGACGAGCGCGATCGTCCTGCCGGCGACGCTCGAGGGCAAGACGCTCGTCGAGGACAAGCGCGCGAAGGCGGTCGTCGCGGAGACGTACAAGGCCAAGGGCGCCGCGGTTCGCATCGCGGTCGCGCCCGGCGAGTACCAGGTGCTCGTGCGCCGCGGTTCGCAGCTGTCGCGCTGCCAGATCACCGCGGGCACCGGCGGCTCGGAGCTCGACCTGTCGCGCTGCTCGACGGAGGCGGTCTCGCTCGGCACCACCAAGGGCGGCGGCTTCGCGCGCCCGTGGCGCGTCGACCTTGGCTTCATCGCCGGCGAGGAGCGACGCGATGCGTTCTTCGAGACGCTCGAGAACTTCGGGTGGAGCGAGGACAGCGGCAACTCCGGCGGTGCCCAGCTCGCGGTCACGCGCCAGTATCACGAAAAGCTGCGGCTCGGCGGTCGCGCGACGTACACCGACGCACCGGGCTGGACGCGCGAGGACGAGCTCACGCGCCAGACGTTCCGCTGGAGCGCCGTCTCTCTGCTCGCGCACGCGCTCGCGCAGCACCGCTTCTTCGATGGCGGGCGGCTCGGCATCTACGGGACGCTCGGCCTCGGGCTCTCGATCGCGCGCTCGACGTTCGTCGATCCGATGGAGAAGACGACGCACGAGACGTTCGTCGGACCGGCGCTCTCGACGGGCGCGGGCCTCTCGCTCGACAGCCACTTCGGCCTCGGCTTCACGCTCGGCTATCAGTTCGACTACCAGCGCGCCGTGAACAACCTCATCGGCGACACTCACGCGAGCGGCGGTCATCGGATCGCGCTCGGATTGGCGTGGAGCCTGTGATGAAGCGATTCACCCTCGGTGTGATCGTCGCGGCCGCCTCGCAGATGGCGGCGACCGGCGGCGACGGATGCGGCCCCGATCCCGTGCTCCGCGATCCCGGCTTCGATCTGTGGTGCGGCGATACGCTGTGCACGTGGAAGGTCGTCGCCGGCGAGATCAAGAAGGCACCGACGTGGCACGAGGGCGACGCCGGCGTCGAGTTCCTCGGCGCGGAGTCGGCGATCGAGCAGATCGCGCCGGTCGACAGCACCGACACGCGCTGCATCAAGTTCGACCTCGTCGCGAACGTCGACGACAAGGCCGAGGTCAAGCTCGAGATCGACGTGCAGGCCGACGGCTCGGTGGATCTCGAGGAGCGCATCCCGACCTCGAAGTGGAAGCCGCTCACGTACAACATCCGTCTCGACGGCAACTATCGCGGCGTGCGGTTCCTGCTCTCGAAGCGCGGAGCCGGCAAGGCGACGCTCGCGCAGATCGCGGCGTACACCACCGCCGCCGCCGACTGCGACGGCTTCGAACCCGTGTCCGTCGCGCCGGCTCCCAACGGCGCGTGGTGCACCACCGACGCCGACTGCCTGAGCCAGCTGTGTCGAACGGTGCCGGACGACACCACGTTCTTCGGAACCGCGCGAGCCTGCGTCGGCTGCGAGACCGGGACCTGCGACGCCGGGAGAGTGTGCGGCATCTTCGAGCCGTCGTCGTTCGTGCGCTCGATCGTGCCCGCGTGCGTGCCCGAGGCGTCCAAGCAGATCGGAGAGCGCTGCAGCGTCGGCACCGAGTGCGGCAGCGGCATCTGCAACGGCGACGTCTGCTCGACGTGCGATGCGACGAACGCGTGCGCGAACGGCGGCACCTGCCGGCTCGCCTACGTCAACGGTCCGACGATGTGTACGGGCGGAGCGCGCGGAGAGCCGTGCGCGATCGACGACGACTGCACGAGTGGGCGCTGCGAAGGCGCTCAGAGAAAACAGTGCGCAGACGGACGAGGCTGCGCTTCTCCGGAGACCTGCCCCGTCGAGGGGGACGGGACCCTCGAGCCCGGGGCGTGTACCCTCGTCGGCGTCCTCGGTGGAACCTGCTTCTGATCATCTCGATCCTCAGTCGGCCTATCGCGCGTACGGGCCCGCCCTCGTCCGCAAGGCCGAGCGCATCCTTCGCAGCCGCGAAGATGCGATCGATGTCGTGCATGCGCTGTTCGCCGATCTCATCCCCAAGTGGAGCCGCGACGTGGACCTCCCCTACCTCTATCGAGCCATCACGAATCGCTGCCTCAACGTCGTTCGCGACCGAGGCACGCGAGCGCGACTGCTCGAGCGCGAGCAAACGGTGGCGGCGCCTGTCGGACGCGTGAAGATGGAGGATCAGATCGTCGGCGTGGGCCTGATCGCCGCGCTCGCGGAGCGCCTCGACGCGAGCCACATGGAGGTGCTCGTCGCGCGGTTCGTCGACGACATGACGCAGGAGGAGATCGCCGAGCACCTGAAGCTGTCGCGCAAGACGATCGGCAAGCGCCTCGATCGCATCCGCGACGAGGTGATCGCGCTGCGCACGGAGGCCGCATCATGAGCGCGCTCGCCTGCATCGGAACGCCGATCTCGTGGCCGCGGCTCGAGACGTTCGCGTCCGGTCGCGCCGACGCGACGATCAGCGAGCACGTCGCGGCGTGCCCCGCGTGCCGGCACTGCCTCGACGAGATCCGCGCCGACGTCGTCGCACTGCCACCGCTCGCGGTGCCGGCTCCGACGCCGCGACGCGCATGGTGGGCGTGGGCCGTGCCCGCGCTCGCGCTCGCGGCCGCGGCGGTGATCGCGCTCGTCGTGTTCCGCGGCGACGATCCGCGCCCGCGCGAGGAGAACGTCGTCGCGATCAAGGGCGTCGGCGACGTCGTGCTCGAGACCGTGCGCGAGCGAAGCGGCACGATCCGCGAGAACGTGCGCTCGTTCGCGACCGGCGATCGCTGGAAGCTCGTCGTGACCTGCCCGCCGTCCGCCGGCGGCGTGATGCTCGCCGTCGACGTCACCGTCGTCGAGATCGGTGGCGCGCCGCAGATCGATCGGCCGCTCGTGCCGTCGAGGATCGCGTGCGGCAATCGCGTCGTGCTGCCCGGCGCGTTCTCGCTGACCGGACCGCGCGCCAATCGCGTGTGCGCCGCGATCGGGCCCGATCGAGACACCGCGTGCGTCACGATCGCGCCCGAGTAGCTACTTGAACGCGTCGTGCCAGCGGTCCGCGGTCGCGGTCGGCCCGACGGCGATGCACGTGAACGCGCCGCGCCGCCACGCATACGCGCGCAGATCACCGTCGGTGCGATCCGAGTACTTCGGCGCCATGCCGCGAGCGCGCTGGCACAGGTACGTCACGTCGTCCTCACCGAGGGTGAGCCGCATCAGCGCCGCGTCGCGATCGAACACCACGATCTTGCTCGCGCCCTTCACCGTCGTCGTCGGCGGCAGCGGCGGCTCCTGGCCCGCGAACCCCATCACCCACGCGCGCACCTCGGCCGGCGTCGGGTTCTGGAGCTGCCACGCGGGCGGCTCGCGGTGGCGATCGATCGCCTCGGTCAGCAGCACGTTGTGACGATTCGGGAACGCCAGGTAGATCGCCACGACGGTCCCGATCAGCACGGTGAGCGTGAACAGCAGCGAGACCGAGACGCGCCGATGTGGCGGCCGCGGCGGCGTGACGAGCGGCGCGTCGCCTTCGACCGGTCCTACTTCTTCGGCTTCGACGAGGTTCATTCGGCGGTCTCGTAGGCAGGGCGCGTCCCGAAGCGACGCACGAAGTCTTCACGTAACTTCGCACAGAACGTGCCGAGGTCCACACCGTGGTCGATCTCGATCAGGTGCCGGCAAACGAGGTCCTCGCCCGCGCGGGTGCGGGCCAGAGCGAGCGCCTCCGCACGGACGTCCCGTGCGTGGGCGTACCAGACCATCGCGCTCTTCCCGCGCGGGTAGTCTCGGAGGCCCTGCGCCAACCTCACCTGCACGACGTTCTCGCCGGCCGGCGTGTGATCCCCGGCGTCGGCGAGCGGGTACCACGGGCCGAAGCGCACGCGGTCAGTGTACTGTCGGCAGTCGATGGAGAGCGAGCCGGTCGACGCGGCGATCGACACGCATGGCGATGTCGAGCTCCTCGAGTTCGGCGGCGCGCATCGCGTGCGCGATCGCATCGCCTGCGCCGACGCGATCGCCACCGCGGCCGCCGAGGCCGACGCGGCGCTCGACGCGATCTACATCGATCCGCCGTTCGGGACCGGCCAGGTGCAACACGGACGCGGCCATCGCTACGCGGATCGCGCCGACGATCCGGAGGCGTTCGTCGCGTGGCTATCACCGCTGCTCGAGCACTGTCGTCGCACGCTCGCGCCGACGGGCTCGCTGTTCGTGCACCTCGACTACCGCACCGTGCACTACGTGAAGGTCGCCCTCGATCGGTTGTTCGGGCGCGACCGCTTCGTCAACGAGATCATCTGGTGCTACTCGGTCGGCGGGAAGTCGCGGCGCGGGTTCGGACGCAAGCACGACACGATCCTCTGGTACGCGCGCACCGACGACTACGCGTTCTACCCCGACGCGATCCGCGTCCCGCGCCGCGGCGGCTCGCACATGCGTCTCGTCGACGGCGTGCAGGAGAAGACCGACCGCAAGACCGGCCGAATCTATCGGTATCCGGTCGCGGCCGGAAAGATACCGGAGGACTGGTGGACCGACGTCGAGACGCTCAATCACTCCGACCGCGAGCGCACCGGGTGGCCGTCGCAAAAGCCCGAGCGCCTCGTCGAGCGCATCATCCGCTCGGTGACCGAGCCGGGCGACCGTGTCGCGGACTGGTTCGCGGGGTCGGGGACCACGGCCGCCGTGGCCCAGCGCCTCGCCCGCCGGTTCCTCTCGGTGGATCGCGAGCTGGCCGCCGTCGAGGTCTGCGTCGCGCGCCTCTCGGAACAGGGTCGCTCACTTGCTGCGGCCGGTTCACCGCCGCCACCGATCGAGGTCCATCGCTAATCCAACCGCCCGGACCGCTTGCCGGACCACGCCGGGCGGGTGAAGATTCTCCAGCGATCAAGGCTCCCTGAATGGCAGCGACCCCACAAGACGAGGCCTCGCGCGTGACCCTCGATGCCTGGCTCGTCACCGACGTCGGTGTGGTGCGAGATCACAACGAGGACTCCGCACACATGGAGGCCGGCAAGGGCTTCTTCATCGTCGCCGACGGCATGGGTGGTCACGCCGCCGGTGAGGTCGCCTCCGCGATGGCGGTCGAGACCGTCAAGAAGACGCTCGAGGGTGCGCGGGCCGAGATCGAAGCCTTCAAGAAGGCGCCGTCGGACCCGGGGCGGCGCGGGCTCGTCCAGCTCCTGCAGAACGCGGTGCTCGCCGCGCATCAGGCCGTGTATCAGCGCGGCCAGGCCGAGCAGGACAAGGCCGGCATGGGCACGACCCTCGACGTCGTCCTGGTCGCGGGCCCCGAGGCGTTCGTCGCGCACGTCGGCGACTCGCGCACGTACCTGATCCGCGACGGCAAGTCCTCGCAGATCACGACGGACCACACGGTCGCCGAGGTCCTGGTGATCGAGGGCAAGCTCACGATCGAGGAGGCGCAGGTCTCGCCACTCCGCACGATCCTCGTCAACGCGATCGGCGTCTCCGCCGACGTCGGCGTCGAGATGGCGCACGTCACCCTGAAGAAGGACGATCGCCTGCTCCTCTGCTCCGACGGCCTCCACGACTACTTCCCGATGGAAGAGGAGATCGCGCAGCGGCTCTCGACCGCGTCTCCGGGCAAGGCGCTCGAGGAGATGGTCGAGCTCGCGAAGACGCGGGGTGGTCACGACAACATCACCGGCGTCACCGTTCACATCCTCGACGTGGTCGACGCCGTCCCCGAAGCGATCAGCTCCGACTCGACGGCACCGGTCGAGGCGCTCGGCCCCAATCCGTTCGCCGACGAGCCGACCGAGACATCCGTGCTCTCTCCGCTCGGCGTCCCGCCGCGGATCACGAACATCACGACCTCGGCGATGAAGCAGACGCAGCCGATGCGCGCGATGCCCGACGACGAGCCCGTTCCGCCCGCGGAGATCAAGGATGGGAAGGGCGAGCCCGACGAGGTGCCGACGGACAAGGCCGCCGCGCTCAAGCCCGACGGGAAGGGCGAGGGCAAGGACAAGACCGACAAGGGCGACAAGAAGAAGAAGGGCAAGAAGGCGAAGAAGGCGTCCGGCGAGGACGCGCCGCCGTCCGACGACGAAGATCCGACCGAGACCTCTCCGCCCAAAGAGAAGTAGCCGTGCGGCGCTGGCTCGCGCTCGGCGTTGCGGTGCTGGCGATCGCGGGCATCCTCGTGTGGCGGTACCGCGGCGCCGACACACCGCCCTCGGCGCCCGCGCCCGAAGCACCGGTCGCGACCGCGCCGATCGCGGGTGACACGCCTCGGTGGGTCGGCCAATCGGGCGTTCGCGGGCGGCGGATCGCCGGCAGCGTCGTCGACGAGACGGGCGCGGCGATCGCGAATGCACGTGTACGCCTGACGAGCCTCGCCGCGCGCGCCGGGCTCAGCGACGAGGCGACGGTCACGACCGACGCGCGCGGCCGGTTCGATTTCGGCGGGCGATCCGGATCGGACTACACGCTGATCGCCGAGGCGCCGCAGCTCACGAGCGCGCTGCAGCGCGTGGACATGCGCGATCCGCTCGTGGTGCCCGATCAGCTCCGGCTCGTGCTGCACGCGTGCACGACATCGATCCACGGGACGATCCGCGACAACGCCGGCGGCGTGATCGGCGGCGCACGCGTCGCGCGCGACCGTTCGTCGACGGGTGGCGCCGTGTCCAACGCCGACGGGACGTACGAGCTGTGCATCCCCGCCGGCGGCGTCCAGCTCGTGCTGAGCGCCGACGGGTACGCGACCGCCGCCGAGCACGTCAGCGTGTTCGGCCCGACGCGCCGCGACTTCGAGCTCTCGCCCGGCACGACGATCACGGGACGCGTCGTGCGCGCCGCGGACAAGACCGCCGTCGCGGACGCGCTCGTCGAGATCCGGCCCGACGATCGCACGCGCGGTGACTTCATGTTGATCGCGTCGTCCGATGACGAGGGGCGCTTCGTCGTCGATGGCGTCGCGCCCGGGCGCCACGCGATCACGGCGCGCGCGGACAGGCTCGCGACGGCGACACCCGTCAGCGCGATCGCCGAGATCGGCGGCGCGTCGGACGAGGTCGTGTGCGAGCTCGTCGGCACCGCGTCGGTCTCGGGCAAGGTCGTGGTCGGCACGACCGACACGCCGGTCGCGGGCGTGTCCGTGTACCTGATGGGTCCCGCGTCGCGCCCGTCGGCGACGACGCAGACCGACGGAACGTTCACGATCGACCACGTTCTCCCCGGCGAGTACCGGCCGATGGTGCGCGAGCTGATGGGGCGCCGCGGCGAGCGCGGCCCACCTCCCGCCAAGGTGCGCGTCGAGTCTGCGGACGTGACCGGCGTCGTGATCTCCGTGCCGGCGACCGGATCGATCTCGGGGCGCGTCCTCCACGACGGCAAGCCCGTCGATGGCGCGCGGGTCCGCATCGACGAGACCAACATCTCCACCGAGTCGAACGCGGACGGCACGTACACGCTGCGCTGGGTCGACGCGGGCACGGTCACGCTCTACGCCGAGTCGCAGCGGGTCGGCGCGTTCGCGCGCAGCACGCCCATCACCATGGGCGAGGCCGAGGACCGCACGAACGTCGACATCGAGCTCGATCTGTCCGCGTCGATCGCGGGGATCGTCGTCGACACCGCCGGCACGCCCGTCCCCGGCGTGTTCGTCTCGTTCTCGCTCGTCGGGGCGCGAGACTTCGGCATGGCCACGACGGCCGACGACGGCACCTTCATCGCGCGCGCTCTCTCCGGCGGCGGCGACTATGTCTACGAGGTCCGGCAGAGCGATCGCTCGCCGCTTCGCTTCGCGCCCGCCGAGGGCAAGCGCTTTCCGCCGATCTCGGTTCCGTACGGTCAGAGCCACATCACCGGCGTTCGCATCGTGATCCGCGTCGAGCGCCTCGCGATCGCGGGCCGCGTGACCGACGAAGCGAACAAGCCCGTCGCCGACGTGCTCGTGCGCGCGTACCTCGAGGAGGGCGGTCGGATCATGTTCGGAGCCGCGATCGACACGCGCAGCGATCAGAACGGCGCGTTCGTGCTGCGCGACCTGATGCCGGGGACGTACCAGCTGCAGGCGAGCAGCGGCCGCAGCGACGGGCGCGCCGAGCACGTGGCGGCGGGACAGTCGAACGTCGCGATCCGCCTCGCCGCACTCGGCGGCATCGACGGGACCCTCGAGGGGTTCTCGGCGGTGGCGATCCTCGTGATCCGCGAGGATCGGCAGGAGCCGCCGCGCCGCGCCGACGCGACGAACGCGACCTTTTCGCTGCGGAACCTGCCGGCGGGCGTCTACGAGGTGATCGCGCGCAAGGCCGCCGGCGTCGAGCACGCGCGCGTGACCGTGGCGCCCGGCGAGATCGCGAAGGTCACGCTGCGCGCGACGCAGTTCGGCGTCGTCGAGGGTGTGGTCGTCGACGCGAAGACTCGCGCACCGATCCCCGACCTCCATTGCATCAGCGGGCTCGACGGGCGGTGGGGCACGGCGTCGAAGCCGGCGACGAGCGACGCGCGCGGTGCGTTCCGCCTCGAGGCGCCCGCCGGCCCCAACATCGTCGCGTGCGGCGGCGGGATGACCAACGCCGTCGTCACCGCGGGACAGACCACGCGCGTCGAGATCGTCGTGACGAACGAGGAGCCACGCCAGCAGCGGATCGGCGGCGAGGCGGGATGGAGGGTCGAGAACCAGCTTGGCGACGTCGTCGTCGGATCCGTACGCCCGAACGGACCGGCCGCACGCGCGGGCGTGATGCGCGGCGACGTGGTGGTCGCGGTCGACGGCACGACCGTCCCGCGCAACGGCGAGTATGTCGTGCGCCAGGCGGTCATGGGTCACTCGCTCGACACGCCGCTCGAGGTGACGCTCGAGCGTGGCGACAAGCAGCTCGCCGTACGCATCCAGCTCGATCCGATGACGGGCGACGAGCGACTCACGAACGGCGCCAGCAACTGAGCGTGCCCTTCGCGGGCGCCTCGAAGCTCGTCGGTCGTGGATCGCCTGGTGCGGCCATCACGACGCGCAGGTCCTCGCCCTCCCACTCCAGGATGCCGAACGTGACGATGCCCTGATGCTTGCCGCTCACGTGGAAGTAGTCGATCGCGATCGGCGACGCGCTCTCGTCGATGCGAATCCTGGCGTCGACCATCTTCTGCCCGCCGAACACGACGGTCGTGTGGTTGTCCGTCATCGTGCGCTTGCCGTGAACGAGCCACTCCGCGCCGAACGTCTTGCCGTCGAACACGAGCTCGACGGGCGTCCACGTACCCTGCAGCCTCCGCACGAGCGGCGTGTCGACGAACGCGAAGTCCGCCGCGTCGCCTCGCATCACCTCGCGCGGCTCCTCGGGCGGCGGCGGCGATCCCCCGGTCACGTTCGGGGGCCGCGCGGTCGACGATCGCCGCAGCCGCTCGAGCGCGAAGCCGCTGCCCGGCGCCGTCGCGAACGCCGAGGGGCGCGGGGCGCCGACGAGCCCGAGGCAGAGCACGATCTCGTCCGCGCCGTCGATGCGAACGATGCCGTAGCTCGTGTTGCCCGCATCGGGTCCCGCGACGAATCGGATGTCGAAGTGCGGAGGCGTGTGCTCGAGATCGATCGAGAAGATGCCCTCGTACGTCGCACCCGGCGACTCGGTCCGGAAGCGATCGCCGTCCATCAAGATGCGCGTTCCCTGCAGATACGTCGCGGGTGTCTCGGCGCCATCGACCTCGAGCGCGGCGATGTGCCACTCGCCTTCGAGGCTGCGCAGTGTCTCCACGTGCTTCACGAGCTTGGGCCAGCTCGCGAACCCAGCTTCGCGGGCGACGATCAGCTGCGCGTCCGCGAGCCGCGGTTTCTCGCCGCTGCTCGTCGCGGAGAGCTTCTCGAGGAGCTTCTTCGCCTGACCGCGAAGGTGCTCGAGGTTGGGGCGCGCGGGGAGAGTCGGTTGCTGCTTGTCCACGGATCCTCCTGCATCGCCTGGGTCCGCAACAGGCTTGCACGAGGAATCGTGCGACAAGAGAAACGCGAAGGTGGAAGGTGAGCTGCGCTCTTCCCGCGGACCCGGAGGCTGCCTGACAGCCGCGAACACCCTATTCGCTCGCGCCATCGACCGCAAGCCCGATCACGAAGACCGCCGCCACACGCGCGCGAACATTGTCGCCCGTTCCTCGACGACGTCGCCAGGGAGGCGATGTGGACGCGAGTGCGTTCGATCTATGCTGTGCGCGATGAGCACGCTTCTCGACCGCGCACGAGCGATCGCCAACGATCTCGCCGTCCATCGCACCGAGCACGACCGGGAAAAGCAGCTCGCACCGTCCGTCGTCGGCGCCCTGCGCGACTCCGAGTTGCTCTCGATCCTCACACCGGCCGAGCTCGGAGGTCACGCGCTCGCACCCGTGGACTATATCGACGTCCTCGAAGCGCTGGCCGCCGGCGACTCGGCGACCGCGTGGTGCGTGATGACGTGCTCGACCTCGACGCTCCTCGCGCCGTACCTGCCGCGCGCGACCGCCGAGGCGATCTGGTCGCACACGCCACGACCGTTCGTCGCCGGCATCTTCGCGCCGATGGGTACGCTCGCGAACGGCTCTCTGTCGGGGCGCTGGTCGTATGCCTCCGGTTGCCGCCACGCGGACTTCTTCTTCGTCGGTGCACTCGCCGATCGCCGCCACGTCGTGTGCATGCTCGACAAGGACGCTGTCCGGATCGCGGACAACTGGGACACGCTCGGTCTCGCGGGTACCGGCTCGCACGATCTCGTCGTCGAGAACGCGTCGGTCGCGCCGGAGCGGGTGACGTCGGTCTTCGATCGCACGCCGTGGGCCGCATCGCCGCTCTACCGCGTGCCGCTGTTCGGCCTGCTCGCGCTCGGCATCGCGGGCTGTGCACTCGGCATCGCGCGTTCGGCGCTCGCGCACGCGACCGCGAAGCTCGACGAGAAGTTGCCCTCGGCGGCATTCGCGCGCATCGGCGAGCTGCACGCGACGCTGTCATCCGCGCGTGCCCATCTGCGAGCCGTGGCAACCGAGGCCTACGCGAACGTCGACACGCGCGCGCGCGGCGAGCTGCGACTCGCGTCGGCGATCACGGCGCAGCGCTGCGCGGAGGTCGTGCGCGGTGCGTTTCATCTGGGCGGTGGCGCGAGTGCGCGATCCGGCAGCGTCGCGAACAACGCGCTGCGCGACATCGAAACGCTGCTCACGCATCGCATGATCGCGGATCGCGTACTGCCCGCCGCGACGCGAGCCGTGTTCGGTGTCGGCGCGCCGCCGCCGGATCTATGAACGGCGACAAGCAGCTGGCCATGCGCATCCAGCTCGATCCCCGCGCGCGATCGAACGTGGTAGGCGTGAGAGCGTGATCTCGATCGAGACCATCGAGGACGCCGTCTACGAAGCCACCCGAGCCGCGGTCGGTGACGCACAGCTCGCGACCTCCGCGCTCGTCGAGGCGATTCGAGACCGGTCCGCGCGGTACACGTCGGACCGAGCCAGGCTCGCAAAGCCCTCGTCGCCCAGGGCGGATCTCGCGGCACGCGCGGCATTCTTCACGATCACCGACGCACCGAAGATCGCGATCCCGATCGCGGAGCTCCAATCGCGCGGCGCGATCCCGAGCACGCGACCGCTTCGCGTCGTCGACCTCGGCGCCGGATGCGGGGCGATGTCGCTCGGTCTGCTCGCCGCCCTCGACATGCCGCTGTCGATCACGACGATCGATCGCGATCGCGACGCGCTCGGCATCGCGGCGCAAGCCATCCGCGCCCTCGCGCAGGCATCGACGAGCGAGCCCCGCGCCTCGTTCGTGACGCGGGTCGAGGACGCGCTGAGCGCGGCGATCCCGCCGTGCGATCTCGTCGTCATGGGCACCGTGCTCAACGAGCTGCCGAGCGACGCCGCGCGGCTCGCGCTCGTCGAGCGCGCGCTCGCAGCGATCGGCGACGACGGCGCGGTGATCCTCATCGAGCCCGCGCTGCGCGACACCACGCGGGCGCTGCACGTGCTTCGCGACGCCGTGATCACGCGCGGCAAGGGCCACGTGTTCGCACCGTGCACGCGGCAAGGCGCGCCCTGCCCTGCCCTCGCGGACCCGACGGACTGGTGCCACGAGCATCGCCCGATCGGCGTCGCCCCCAGGCTGCCGCCGCGCACGCACGAGCTCGCGCGCCTCACGCACCTACGCGACGACGGCCTCAAGCTCAGCTACCTCGTGCTGCGCAAGCAAGCGCTCTCGATCGCCGACGACGCGTGGCGCATCGTCGGCACGCCGTGGCAGCAGAAGGGCAAGCTCGAGGTGCTCGCGTGCGGCAACGCGGGGCGCGTGACGCTGCGCCTCCTCAAGCGTCACCGCGCGACGGGCAACCGAGCGATCGAGGACGTCGCGAAGGGCCACGTCGTGCGAGTCCATCGCGACCAGCGCCCGAGCGATCCGCCCGACCACGTCGCGGCCGATGCTCCGACGAGCGATGGGCCGGCTCGAATCGAGATCACCGACAACGTGCGCGTCGAGATCGTGTTTCCGCGTCGCGAGTAACGGGCGTCGTGCCTTAGAGGCGTCCGGTCATTCCGAGCGCGGGCACGAACAGCGTCTCGTTCATGATGTCATCCTCGGCGTTGAGGAACCGCTCGATGCCGGCCTCGAGCGTGAACGCGAGGTGGCGGTTGAGGACGATCTCGACGCCCGCGGCGCCGCGCAGCGAGACCTTCGCGCCGTTCGTGAACAGGACCGGCACGCCGGCCGAGACGAGCGGGCGCACCTTGCCCTGCAAGAACGTGAACGTCCCGCCGACGTACGGGCCGAAGTACGCGCCGAGGAGCGCGGCGCCCTGGACCGAGAGGTTCGGGGTCACGTCGAACGACGCGCCGACGAGGACCGTGCTGCCGACGGGGAACGCATCGGTCCCGTGGAGCGGATCGACGTGCCACGCGATCATCGCCGCGAGCCTCGAGCGCTCCTCGACCCGCGCGCGCGCCACGAGCCCGGTGTCGGTCGCGCTGGTCGTCGTCGTTGTCGTCGTCGACGCGGTGATCGTGGGCTCCTCTTCGAGGACGATCGCGACCGAGCGAGTCTCGCCCGCGCCGATGGTGAAGGTCTCGGCGCGCAGCTTGAAGCGCGGTGCGCGCGCGAGGATGGTGACCTCGCCCTTGGGCACGCGGGCCTTGCGCACCGACTCGATGCCGAGCCACTTGCCGTTGCCGATCTGGATCTCGGCGTTCTCGGGGGTCACGGTGATGTCGACGACACCGAGGTCCTTGTCGAGGTTGGCGAGGATCT
The DNA here is from genome assembly GCA_964617845.1 of uncultured Kofleriaceae bacterium. Lineage (GTDB taxonomy): Bacteria > Myxococcota_A > Polyangia > Haliangiales > Haliangiaceae > JABFXX01. The sequence goes on from CAZUAR010000025.1 coordinate 122,406, forward strand.
TCTTCGCATCGGCCTGCTTCTTCTCGTCGACGTCCTTCGCGTCGAGGTAGCGCTGGTAGATGTTGGCGGCGTCGACCTTGCGATCGAGCTTGAGGAGCGTCGTCCCGATGTTGAGCAGGATCTTCGGGCTCGGATATCGCTCGTAGGCGGTCTCGAAGACCGAGAGCGCACCGAGGTAGTCCTTCGCGGCGAACAGCTTGAGGCCCGACGCGAGGAGTGCCTTCGCGTCCCCCTTGTCGGCGTCGTCGGCGCGCGCGATGGAGGTGGTCGCGAGGGAGAGTGCGAGGGCGGTGATCAGGGCGTGCTTCATCAGAGGTCGGTCTCGAGCAGATCGCCCGGGTCGGTCTTCTTGTCGGTTGGTTTCTTGTCGGTCGACTTCTTGTCGGTCGCCTTGGTGTCCGTCGTCTTCTTGTCGGTCGCCTTGGTGTCCGTCGTCTTCTTGTCGGTCGACTTCTTGTCGGTCGACTTCGTGTCGGTCGACTTCTTGTCGGTCGACTTCGTGTCCGTCGTCTTCTTGTCCGTGGCCTTCATGTCCGTGGCCTTCATGTCCGTCGACTTCTTGTCGGTCGACTTCGTGTCCGTCGTCTTCTTGTCGGTCTTCGTGTCGACCGCCTTGGTGTCGGTGGACTTCGCGTCGGTCACCTTCGTGTCCGTCGTCTTCGTGTCCATCGCCTTCGCGGCGGTCGCCGTCGCGTCCGTCGTCTTCGTGTCGGTCGCCGTCCCGTCCGTCGTCTTCGTATCGATCGCCGTCCCGTCCGTCGTCTTCGTGTCCGTCGTCTTCGTCGTCTTCCCGTCGATCGTCGACGGGTCGGTGGTGGACTTCGCCGTCTTGTCGTCCACGGTCTTGGTCTTGGAGGGAGCGACCTCCTTCGGAGGGGCCACCGCAGGTCCGGCGGCCGTCGGCGTCGGCTCGCTTGTCGCGGGCTGGATCTCGTCCTTCTTGCCCGACGTCGCGATCACGAACGCGATGCCGGCGGCCGCCGCGAGGAGGGCCGCGCCGATCGCGATGGAGAGACTGCGGCGCGACGTGTGGACATGGGGAACGCGATCGTGCTGCTCGCTCGCGCTTCCGGAGAGCGTCGTCGGCTTCGGCGGCTCGGGCGGCGGCGGCGCGAGCGTCGGCGGCGCCTGCGGCGGCAGCTGCATCGGCGTGTAGTGCGCCGGCGTGTAGTGCGCCGGCGTGTAGTGCGCCGGCGTGTGGTGCGCGGGCGTGTAGTGCGCCGGGGTCATGCGATTCACCGCCGGCGTCAGGTGATGCGGCGTGAACTCGGTCACCGCGCCCGCACCGATCCCCGATGGCGTGAAGTGCGCACCAGCGGGAGGCGAGACGTGTGCGAGCGAGAAGCGCGATCCCGGATCGGTGTTCGCGACGGCGATCCAGCCCGAGGACTGCGCGATCCCGATCAAGTGCTGCGCGAGCTCGGAGGCGGTCTGCACGCGGTTCTCGGGCTTCTTGTCGAGCAGGCGCATCACGAGCGCCTCGAGCTCCTGCGAGATGCGGCCGTGCCGCGACGGTGGATCGGGCTCGACGAACAGGTGCGCACCGAGCAGCTCGCCCGCGCCCGTCTGAGCGAACGGCGGGCGACCGATCACGAGCTCGTACAGCATGCAGCCGATCGAGTAGAGGTCCGCCCGGTGATCGACCTGACCGGTGCCGCGGCACTGCTCGGGAGACATATAGGTCGGCGTTCCCATCACGGCGCCGGCCTTGGTGTGCTGATTCCCCTCGCCGACCTCGGTGAGCTTCGCGATGCCGAAGTCGAGGATCTTGGTGCGCTCGCCGATCGGCGAGTCGGGCTCGGGCACCACGAAGATGTTGTCGGGCTTGAGATCGCGATGAACGACGCCCTTCGCGTGCGCCGCCGCGAGCGCGCTACACACGCCGCGCATGAGCATCGCGGCTTCACCTTCGCTCAGCGTGCCGCGCGCCTTCATGCGCTGCGACAGCGTCTCGCCCTCGAGGTACTCCATGACGAGGTAGGCGTGGCCGCTCGGCATGTACCCGAAGTCGAACACCTCGACGATGCCCGGATGCTTGATGCCCGAGGTCGCCTTGGCCTCGTTGAAGAAGCGCGTCACGATCTCGCGGCTCGTGGTCATCTCGGGGTGCAGCACCTTGATGGCTGCGATCCGCCCGATCAGCGTGTGCTCCGCGCGGTAGACGGTTCCCATCCCACCGACGGCGATCTGGCCGGTGATCCGGTAACTGCCAACCACCGTTCCGAGCATCGGTGGATTGTCCGAGGTGAAACCGATCGTGTCAAACCGGGGTTGCAGTGCGTGTATGTGCGCTGACTACCAGCGACGGTCGAGGTTGACTCTCCTCGTCGCAGCCTCGATCCTACTCGCCGTGCGGTTGTCTTCCCTCTGCGTCGTCATCCTGACGGGCACCGTGATGGTCGCGTGTCAGAGCGCACCGAACGAGTCCATCACCGAACAGCACAACGTGCTCACGCCGACAGGCGTCACGTTCCCCAACACGCAGGTCGGTGACACGTCCGCGCCCAGGACGATCCAGATCAACGCCTCGGGCTACTCGTACAACGAGATCCTCAACATCACCGAGAGCTGCGTCGACTTCGCGGTGCAATGGTCGCCCGGCGCCGCGTACAAGACGTGCGAGCCGATCGAGCCGTGCATCCAGGAGCAGTGCCCGGTCCAGGCCGCAGCGCTTTGTGGACCGGGATCCGAAACGGTCCCCTACTACTTCACCGCCACGTTCAGCCCGACGGTCGCGACCACGGTGAGCTGCTCGGTGACCGTGCAGACGAGCACCAACACCGTCACCGTCAGCCTCACGGGCACGGGGACGGTTCCGCCGCTGAACGCGGACATGCAGCCGGCCTCGTACAACTTCGGAGACGTTCGTCGCAACACGACGAGCACCGCCGCGACGATCAACGTTCGCAACACCGGTGGTCAGACGCTCAACGTCACCAACGTGAGCTTGAACAACAGCGTCTACTCGCTGTCCGGCACCCCGACGTCGTTCTCCGTCGCGCCGGGCAGCTCGCGCGCCGTGAACGTCCTGTGCACGCCGACCGCCGTCGGCAACGCGGCAGGCACGCTCACGGTCACGAGCAACTTCTCGCCGCTGTCGGTGCCGCTGTCGTGCAACGGCATCGACTCCAACCTCGACATCTCGCCGAGCCCGCTCACGATCCCGACCACGCGCGTCGGCGAGCCGCGGACGCAGATGGTGACGCTGCGTAACAGCGGCACCGCATCGATGATGATCTCGAGCGTCTCGCTCAGCGGCGCGGGCATGACCCTCGACGCCGCGCCGCCCGCGAACATGATGCTCGCTCCCAACGCGACCACCACCGCGACCGTGACGTTCGGCGCGGATACGAGCGGCGACGCCACGGGCATGCTGACCGTCACCTACGACAGCGCGCAGACCCGTACGTCGCAGATCAGCGCGCGCGCGCTCAACACCTCGATGTCGATGTCGCCGAACGGCACCGTCGATCTCGGCCCCGTGTGCATGGGCCAGAGCACGAGCCGCATGTTCCAGATCCTCGCGAACGATCAGGGTCCGTTCTCGGTCGACTCGATCTCGATGCCGGCGGGTGCGTTCAGCGTCGCCGCGACCGGCCTGCCTGCCTCGGTCCAGGGTGCGGGCGCGAACATGTATCAGTTCTCCGTGTCCGCGTCGCCGACCGACGTCGGTCCGCAGTCCGCGATGCTCACGGTCAACACGGACATTCCCGGCGCCGAGCCGCAGACCACCGAGATCCGCGTCGAGGGTCTCGCCGAGGGCGTGAACGGCTCGCCCGCCGAGCTCGATCTCGGCGGCGTCCCCGTCGGCTCGAACACCGTCGGTCAGTCGGTGACGATCACGAACTGCACGACCGACTCGGTCGCGCTCTCGAACGCGCGCATCGAGGGCATGGACGCGGCGGAGTTCACCATCGTCGACTTCCCCGACACGATGGACGTCGCGACCACGCAGAACGCCGAGTTCCTCATCATCGCGAGCCCCGACTCCGTCGGCGCGAAGGAAGCGCTGTTCAAGGTCGATCACCCGGGCGGCACGATCACCATCAACCTCCTCGGCGACGGTCTCGGCGACGATCCCGGCGGCGATGACGAGGGCGATGATGGACGCCCGAGCTACTACGCGTGCTCGACCGGACACGCCGCGCATGCGTGGCCGCTGCTGGTCGCGTTGCTCGCACTGCGCCGCCGCCGCCGATAGTCCGCTTTGGACACGAAGCAGCATCGTCCGGCGGTGACCATCGCGGTGGTCACGTTCGTGGTGTTCGTCCTCGAGGTGTCGTCGACGCGGCTGTTCGCGTACATCGGCAGCTCGCACGCGACGTCCACGGCGCTGTCGATCGCGCTGCTCGGCCTCGGCATCGGCGCCGCGCTGCGCGTGCGCTTCCCGCGCCTCGTCGAGCTGCCCGCGGTCGGGTTCGCCGCGGCGCTGTTCGGCGTCGCGCTCGCGGCGATCCTCGGCCTCTCGCTGCCCGGGCTCGTCGTGCTGTCGGTGGTGCCCTTCGCGCTCGCCGGGATGCTGGTGTCGAGCGCGTACGCGGAGCGCGGGCGCCACGCCGCGCGCGCGACCTACGCGCTCGATCTGTTCGCCGCCGCCGGCGGCTGCCTCGTGACGCCTCTCCTCCTCGGGCCGCTCGCTCCGACCGAGATCATGCTCGCGCTCGGCGTCGTCGCGTGCGGGCTCGCCGCGCTGCTCCGCGAGCGCCGCGTCGTGATCGCGATCGTCGCGCTCGCGCACGTGACGCTGCTCGCGCTCGGCCGCGGCGGCGTGCTCCCCGACGGTCCTCTCGACGTGCTCCTCGCGTCCGAGCCACCGTCCGAGAAGGCGATCGTCGACACCAAGACCTCGTCGCGCGACATCGTCGACTCGGCGTGGAGCCCCGTGGGTCGCCTCGACGTCAAGCGTGCACCGGACGGCCGCCTCGGCGTGTTCACCGACGGGATGAGCCCGACGTACATGATCGACGCCGCGCGCACGACCGGGTTCGAGGACTCGTGGGGCTTCTTGATGTCGCTGCCCTATCGCGCGGTTCGCCCCGAACGCGTCCTCGTCCTCGGCGCGGGCGCCGGCGCGAGCGTGTGGCTCGCGAAGCACCACGGGGCCTCGCAGATCGACGCGGTCGAGGTCAGCCCCGCGATCCCCGATCTGCTCGCGCGCTGGCGACACGTCGCCGGCGACGTCTATCGACAGCCGGGCGTTCGCCTGTTCATCGACGACGCTCGCCGCTACCTCGCCGACACCGACGAGCGCTACGACCTCATCGAGCTCGCGCTCGCGCTCACCGGCAACGCGCACGCACAACCCGCGGGCCTCGAAGCGCACCTCTACACCGTCGAGGCCGTCGAGCTCTACCTGCGCCGCCTCACCGCGACCGGCGTTCTCGTCCTGATCCACAGCGATCCGGGGAACGCGCTCCGCCAGCTGCTCACCGTGATCGAAGCGCTCGAGCGCCTCGGCATCCCGCGGGACCGCGCGCTCGACGGCATCGCCGTCCTTCGCGATCCGCGCCCCGAGACCGCGTATCGCTACCTGCTCGTCGCTCGCACGTCGCCGATGCCGCTCGAGATCGCCGACGGCCTCGACGTCGAGCCGGCGGAGCTCCTCTGGGGCCCCGGCGATCCGCCCGAGCGCCGCGCGGAGCTCCTCGATCCGGCCTCGATCGGCGCGACCGCCCGCGATGATCTGTCGCCCGTCCACGACGACCGCCCGTACTTCTTCCAGAACACCAAGGGCCTCGTTGCCACCGCGCTCGCCGAGCCGGCGCGCCTCGCGGTCCTGTTCGGCGCGCTCTTCCTCGTGATCGTCCTCGTCGTCGAGCGCCGGCGCGACGCGCGCTCGCTCGTTCGTCCCGCCGCCGTCGCGACCTGCCTCGGCGCGGCGTTCCTCTGCGTCGAGCTCGCGCTGATCCAGCGGTTCACGCTCGCGGCCGGCGGGACGCTCTACGCGGTGTCGTTCGTCCTCGTCGGCGTGCTCGCGTGGAGCGCGCTGGGCGCGCTGCTCCTCGGCCGGTGGTGGCGCCGCCTCGATCGCGGCGTGACGTGGGCGTGCCTGGCGGCGGGGCTCGCCGTCCTCGCGACCGCCGTGCTCCTGCGCGACGTCGCGTGGCTCGACGCGATCGCGAGCACGCCGGTCCGGCTCCTGTCGATCACGGCGCTGCTCGCGCCGATCGGGCTCGCGATCGGCGGTCCGTTCCCGACGCTGCTCGCGCAGCACGGCGAGCCCGCGACGCGCATCGCGAGCCTCTGGGCGATCAACGGCGCGGCCTCGGTCGCCGGTGGCATCGTCGCCGTGCTCGCGCTTCGTGTCGGTGGCTCGACGCACGCGCTCGTGCTCGCGGCCGTCGTGTACGCGGTCGCCGCGTCGATCGCGCCGACTACTCGAGCGTCAGCGTGAGCTCGGCGAGGTCGCCCACCTCGACGGTGACGCTTCCCTTCGCCGACCGCGCGGGCTGACCTCCGCGCGGCGGGAGCCACGCGCGCACGGCGTGCGTGCCGGGCGGTACGTCCTTGATCAGCGCCACGCCGGTGGCATCCGTGATGAACGCCGTCGCGCCGACGATCCAGCCGTCGTCGACCTCCTTGCCATCGGGCGCGACGCGATAGATCGAGTCGTCGTCGAGCTCGGTGGTCACCGCGTGCCCGGCGATCGGCAGCGCGATCGGAACCGCGGCGCTCTTCACGGCGCGCTTCGTGTCGGCCGATGCGAAGCGCTTCGCGAGCGATGCCTTCATCGGCCGATCCGCGGCGCTCGCGATCGAGATCCGCGATCCGACCGAGATCCGCGGCGACACCGCGCAGCGATCGAGCGTCACGCGCGCATCGGCGCGTCCCGTGCTCGACCCGCTCGATGCTCCGGCGCTCGACGGAGGCGCACCCTCGACGAACACGACGACCTCGGGGATGCCCCACGTCGTGGTCGGCGCGACCTGTGCGGCGAGCGGCGTGTTGCACGCCGACGTACCGGGGGACACGCGCGCATCGCGCGGCATCGCCGGCCATTCGACGCGGATCTGCACGTCGCCCGTCGTCTGCGTGATCGTCGACGGATCCGCACTCGACGAGCCCGCGGCCGCGGTCCCCGCGCCGGCCCCCGAGGCCGCGCCGGCCCCCGAGGCAGCGCCGGCCCCCGAGGCCGTGCCCGCACCCGAGGTCGCGTCCTCGACGTGCTTGGGTTTCCCGCTCGAGCAAGCCGCCAGGATCAAGAGAGCGAAGCGCATGCAGCGTAGAACGCGCGAGCGCGGCGCATCTATCCCCATGACCGAACCTCGTCGACGATCACGTCCGCGTCGGCGCACAGATCGTTGACGCCCGGGCCGCGGTAGTCGGCGCCCGCGAGGACGATGCGATGGGTGCGGGCGGCGGTGACCGCCGTGCGCACGAGGTCCTTGTGGCCGACCGCGTACTGCGCGACGCCGCGCCGCCAGCGGATCACGCTCGCGTGGGTGGGCGTGCCGGTCGCGCCGAGCACCTTGCCGACGTCACGGGTGGCGTGCGCGATGAGGTCTGCGTCGGGCAGCGCCGCAGCGGACGGATCGCGACCGCCGCCGAAGATGCAGCGAAGGAGCACGTGGCCGCTTGGCGCCCGCGAGGACCACACGACCGACTCGAAGACGACGCCGAGCACGCGCAGCTCTTCGCCGAGCGCGGTCAAGAAGCCGAAACCGTCGACCGCCTGCGGGACGCTGGACTCGGGATAGCCGAGGTAGACGATCGCGGCGGGCGCGCGATGGAACGTCGACAGCTTCGGCGCGAGGTTCGGGATGTCGGCGACGAGCGGCCCGGAGTCTTCGGCGGGGATCGCGAGGACGGCGGCGTCCCAGCGCTCGCCGTCGACGAGGACGCCGCGATCGGTCGGGGCGAGCCGGCCGACGGGACGCGCGAGGTGCACCCGCGGGCCGAGGTCGTCGGCGAGCGCGGCGACCAGCGCGCCGAGACCGCCGCGCGGAGCGAACAGGCCCGAGGGCAGCTTTTGCTTGCCGCCGCCGGCGAAGCGACGGAACGCCGCTTTCGCTGCGTGCTTGACGGCGCCGCGAACGATGCCGCCCTCGCGATCGAGCTCGGCGAGGCGAGGGAACCCGGCCTCGAGGGAGACGTCGTGCGCGTCGGCGGCGAACACGCCGGTCACGAACGGCGCGACGATCGCGCGCGCGGCTTCGGGGCCCAGGCGGCGCGACGCGAACTCGTACATCGACTCGTCGACGTTGTCCGCCTTGGGCGGGTGCAGCGGTTCGCGCAACAGGTCGAGCTTGCCGCGCCAGGTGAGCAGGTCGGAGCGAACGAGGTCGATCGGGTTGCGCGGCAGCGCGCGCAGCTTGCCGTCGAGGAAGATCCAGCGCCGCTTCGCGCGCGGCGACGCGACATCGACGGGCACGCCGAGCTCTTCGCACAGCGCGCGACCGCCGCGCGGCGAGTTGCCGAGGAACGACGAGGCCGCGTGCTCGCGCACGTAGCCGTCGATGGCGCTCGTGCCGACGACACCGCCGGCCGCGGTCGATGCTTCGAAGACGTGCGCGTCGAAGCCCGCGCGAACGAGCGCACGCGCTGCGGTGAGGCCGCCGAGTCCGCCGCCGATGACACAGATGCGCATGATTCAGGTGCGAGCGGAGAGCTCTTTGACCGCGTTGACCATCGCGCGCACGTGCTCGGGGTTGGTCTCGGGCAGGACGCCGTGACCGAGGTTGAAGATGTGGCCCTTGGGCCCCGCGGCTTCGAGGATGTTCGCGACGCGCGCGCGGATCTCGTCGGGCGAGGCGAACAGCGCGCCCGGATCGAGGTTGCCCTGCAGCGCGACACCATCACCGACGCGGCGGCGCACCTCGTCGATGCCGACGCGCCAGTCGACGCCGAGGACATCGGCGCCGGACGACGCGTAGTCGTTCAGGTACGGCGCGCAGCCGTTGACGAAGTAGATGATCGGCACGTTCTTCTCTCGTACGACGCGCGACGAGCGCAGATGTTCGATGACGCGCTTCGCGTAGCGTAGCGGATACTCGCGGAAGTCACCCGGCGACACGATGCCGCCCCAGCTGTCGAAGATCTGCACCGCGTCGGCGCCCGCCTCGACCTGTGCTTCGAGGAACGTGGCGCAGGTGCGCGCGAGCTTGTCGAGGAGCGCATGCGCCGCTTTCGGGTTGCCGTAGAGCAGCCGCTTGCTGTGCGCGTAGTCCTTGGACCCGCCGCCTTCGACCGCGTAGGTCATCATCGTCAGCGGCGCACCCGCGAACCCGATCAGCGGCACGCGCCCGGCGAGGCCGCGCTTGATCTGCCTCACGGCCTCGAGCGTGTACGGGAGCGCACTGGTCGGATCGGGGACGACGAGCGCGTCGATCGCCGCTTCGGTCCGGATCGGCGTCGCGATCTTTGGGCCCGCCTCGGGAAACGCGACATCGAGCCCCATCGGCGGAAGCGTGATGAGGATGTCGGAGAACAGGATCGCCGCGTCGAAGCCGAACTCGTCGATCGGCTGGAGCGTGACCTCGCACGCGAGCTCCGGCGTGCGACACAGATCGAGGAACGATGCGCGCGAGCGCACGGCGCGGTAGGCGGGCAAGTACCGCCCCGCTTGCCGCATCATCCAGATCGGTGTGCGCTCGACGTCTTCTCTACGACACGCCCGGAGGAACAGGTCCGACGACACAGACATTAGGGGCGGACTGTACTGTATGTTGGAGCCACATGCGGTTCGTGCTCGGGTTCGCCGTGGCGCTCTTGGTCGGTACGGCATGCAAGGACGTCGAGGACAGCCCGTTCGGGGCCGTCCCGCTCGACGGTGACTTCGATGTCGACGTGACGGCTCCCGTGCATGTCATGCGCGACAAGTACGGCATCGCGCATATCGACGCCGAGACGCTCGCCGACGCCGCGTTCGTGCAGGGCTACGTGATGGCGCACGACCGGCTGCCGCAGATGGACATCCTGCGGCGGTTCGGCGCCGGCACCCTCGGGGAGCTGTTCGGCGCGCTCGATCCGAGCGTGATCGACACCGACCTCGAGATGCGCGTTCACCGCATGCGCCCGCTCGCGCAGCAGGCGTGGGACGAGCTCCAGGCGAGCACCGATCCCCTCGATGCCGAGGTCGTCGTGCTCCTGCAGCGGTTCAGCGACGGCGTGAACGCGTACCACCAGGCCATCCGCACGGACGAGGACGGATCGACCGGCGTGTGGGTGCTCGATCCGAACCTGCTCGCGAGCTTCGATCCCGCCCGGTTCGAGCCCTGGGATCCCGTCGATTCGTTGGTGCTCGGACGATTCCAGGCCTTCGCGCTGTCGTGGACGACGCCGCTCGAGATCGACCTGACCGAGCTGTACCAGGGGCTCGTCGACACGTTCGACAACCCGGCGCCGAACACGCCCGAGGCCGAGCGCACGCGCATCGCGAAGGACATCCTGCGGTTCAAGCCGCTCGGTCTCGAGCCGACGATCGATGGCTTCCCGAACGTCGCGGTCGACACCGGAACGCGCAGTGATGGCAGCGACGCGTCCGCGCGAACGCACGCGAGCGCGCCGGCGAGCGCGAAGCGACCGCATGTCCCGCGCGATGCGTTCTCTCGCGCGCGCACGTTCTTCCGGCGCACGATCAACACCGGTCCGTTCGGCGCGCTCGGTCCGCACGCGTTCATGCAGCCGTACGCGGGCTCCAACAACTGGGCCGTCGGTCCCGAGCGCACGGTCGACAACCGCGCGGTCCTCGCGACCGATCAGCACCTGCAGCTGCCGAACCCGTCGATCTTCTATCCGACGCACCTGCGCATTCGCGACATGCACGCGCGGGGCGCGACCGACATGGATGATGCGCCGCTCGATCTCCTCGGCATCACGTTCCCCGGGATCCCCGGCGTCATCCTCGGCACGAACAGTCACGTCGCGTGGTCGGGTACCGTCAGCGAGCACGACGTCAACGACGTCTATCTCGAGACGATCGCCCCGTGCGCGCAGGGCTCGTGCACGAGCTTTGGCGGCGCGCAGGTGCCGATCGAGACGTTCACCGAGACGATCAACGTCGGCGCGCTCGGCACGTTCACGCAGGCGCCGATCGAGGCGACGTACGAGGTCGTGCCGCATCACGGTCCGATCATTCCGGAGATCGACGCGACGACCCACCGCATCGTTGCGCGCACGGCGAACACGGCGCTCGCGGTGAAGTACACGGGCTACGAGCCGACGTTCGAGATCCGCGCGCTGTGGCAGCTGTGCACCCGCTCGATGACGGTCGACGACGCGTTCCGCGCGCTCGGCCACTTCAGCTACGGCAGCCAGAACTGGACGATGATCGATCGCCACGACAACGTCGCGTGGACCACGAACGCGGTCGTCCCCGATCGCGAACCGGGCGCCTACACGTGGAACGTCGACACCAACCCCGATGGCCTCGCGCCGTTCTTCGTGCTCCCCGGCGACGGCGGCGCCGAGTGGCGCGGCCGGGTGTCCGCGCGCTACGTCCCGCACGCGATCATCGAGCCCGGCCAGGTCGCGCCCGCCGCGGACTTCATCGTGACGGCGAACGCCGATCCGGTCGGCGCGACGTTCGACAACGATCCCTTGAACCAGCCGACCGTGGATGGTCACCCGCTCTACGTCGGCGTGGCGTACGCGGCCGGTGTCCGGCACGCGCGCATCCACGATCGCGTGTCGTCGCTCGTGCCGGTCACGCCCCAGGACATGGCCGACGTGCAGCACGACACGTTCTCCAACGTCGGCGCGAAGCTCGCGCCCTACATCGTCGCGGCGCTCGACAACACGACCGTGGCCGACGCGACCGCGTACCGCGCGACGCTGCCCCAGGCGGATCTCGACAAGCTCGACCGCGCGCGCACGCTCCTCGCGAGCTGGACCTACGCGACGCCGACCGGCCTCGACGGTCTCGAGGACGGCGTGGAGGTCCCGACCGGAGACCCGGACAGCGCGGCGACCGCCGTGTTCAACGCGTGGATGCACTTCTTCGTCCTCGCGACGATCGACGACGAGGTCCGCGCCGCGACCGGCGACCACCTCCGCGCGGCCTCGCTCGACGACAACTTCACCGTCCGCATCATCCACGCGCTGCTCTCCGAGCCGTCGTCGTTCGTGCGCGGCACGGCCGGCGAGCCGATCGTGTGCGACGAGATGGCGAGCGCCGCGCAGGACACGTGCACCAAGCAGATCGTCGCGTCCGTCCTCGCCGCGATGAACCACCTCGAGTCGCAAGCGGGGTACGGCACCGCCGACGTGACGAAGTGGGCGTGGGGAGACAAGCACCGCCTGAAGATCACGCCGCTGTTCCCGAACACCGCGCTCGACCTGCCCGGCCCGGGCAAGCCGGGGTTCGCGAAGACCGGCGACAACTTCGCGGTGAATCGGTCGGATCAGGGATGGGACGATCTGGATTTCTCGCAGTCGGCCGACGGGCCCGCGCAGCGCTTCATCGCGATCTCGCAAGGCCCGGCGCTGCCCATCGCGGTGCGCTGGGCGCTACCGGGTGGCGTGATCTACGATAGCCGCAGCCCGCACTACCGCGACCTGCTCGACGACTACTATCTCCAAGAGAAGCACTTCGTGGCGAACTACGCGATGTACGAGGATCTGATCCCCGACGGCGAGTCTCGCTGGGTCTTCCGATGACGATCACCGAGGACCTCACGGACCACGCCGCGATCTTGATCGCGCCGTTCGGTGTCTCGGGGCCGCTGCGCAGCTTGATCGATCGGCTCGGCGCGAGCGGCGTCGTCACCACCATCGTCGACGAGATCGGCGCGGCCGTCGAGATCGCGAACGCGTACGAGACACCACCGTGCGTGTTGCTCGACATGCGCGGGCTCGAAGGCGCGGACGTCGAGGATGCGAAGCAGGCGACCGCGCAGATCCAGGAGGTGATCCGCTCGATGGCGGGCGTACTGCCGATCGCGGTCCTCGGGCGCACCGATGCGTCGACGATCCTCGCCTGCGTACGCGCCGGTGCGGGAGACGTGATCGATCTGCAGCTCGAAGGCACCGGCACCGCGCGCGCGGTCGTGGCGCGGATCGCGCAGCGGCAACGCGAGCGCGTGACCGACTACATCACGATCGAGTCGCAGCGCGGGATGATCGAGGACTTGCTCAAGGACCTGATCAAGACCGAGCGGCGATCGATCGACGCCGAGGAGAAGCTCGCCGCGCACGAGCGGCTCAGCGGCGAGGCCCCGATCATGCTGGAGACGCGCGCCCCCGCGATCCTCCTCGTCGAGCACGACCGCGCGGTCGCCGACGAGCTCGCCGATCGGCTCGAGGGCGCCGGCATCGCGACGTTCGCGTACGTGACCGGCGAGGAGGCCGCGCGAGAGGCGCAGACCCTCGCGTCGACCACCGGGCTCGACCTCGCACTCGTGGCCGCCCAGCTCCCCGGCATCGACGGCCTCCAGACCGTCCGGCGTCTTCGCGAGCGGATCTCGGCGCTTCCCGCCTTCCTGATGACCTCGGTGATCGACGCAGACCTGGCCACGGACGCTGCCAACCTGGGGGTGGTCGGGTTCGTGCAAAAGCCGCTGGCCGACCTGGACGCGGTCGTGGAGCGGCTCTCGCAGCTCGCCCACGACTCGCTCCAGCGCACGCGCGAGCAGGACTATCTGCAGCGGATCAAGGCGCGCCACGAGCACGTACTCGCGCGCTACCGTTCGTTGCCACGCGAGCCGTGATCGGCCTATGATCTCGCGGATCTTCGATGGCAACGGGTCCGCTCAGTATCAAGCTCCGGTGCGCGTCGTGGCAGCAACTGTCCACGATCTACAAGCGTGACCTGAGCCGCGGGACGATGTTCCTCAAGGCGGCCAGTCCACCGCCGATCGGAACGCAGGTCCGCATCGATCTCACCTTGCCGAGTGCATCGGTGATCGTGCTGTCGGGAGTTGTCGAGCAACACGTGACCGATCCGCAGCGCGGCAGCGGTGTCGAGCTGAAGCTCGCGCCGATTCCCGCGGGCTCGGTGTGGATGATCGAGAGCGCGCTCGCGTCGGAGACCAAGCGGCGCAACACGCCGGCCGCGGGAGTTCCGACCGCGGGTGGTGTTGCACCGACGAGCGGCGGCTCGGTCATCGGCGCTCCGTCGGGGCCGATTCCGTCGATCACCGAGGGCGAGGATGTCGCCGCCGCCGAGAGCGACCTCGTGAAGGCGCTGTTGTCCGAGGCCGAGTCGCTCAAGAAGCTCAACCCGTTCCTCGTGCTCGGCGTCGGCTACGAGGCGACCGACGCGGACGTGCGTGCGGCGTTCGGCGAGCTGACGAAGCGCTATCACCCGGATCTGTTCACGCGCTACGAGTCGACGGACCTGCGCGCCGTCGCCGCCGAGATCTTCATCCTGATCCGCGACGCGTACCGCAAGCTCAACGACGAGGCGAGCCGCGCACAGGTGCTGACGTCGCTCGGGCGCCCGGTCGCGCCGCGCGCGGTGCCGATCCCGAACCGCCCGCCGCCGGTGCCGGTGAAGCCACCGCGCGCTCCGACGGGACAGGTCCCGGTCCTGCCGCCACCTCCGCAGGCGAGGCCGTTCACGGACGTGCAACCGACGACGCGGCCCGGCGAGGCGCCGCCCGTGCCCGCGGTGCCACCTCGCATCACCACGCCCGCGCGCGGGGTTCCCGCCGTGACCACGCCGCTTCCGTCCAAGCCGGCCGCGACGCCGCCGCGCGTGCCGTCGGCGCGCGAGAGCCAGCCGATTCCGACGGTGTCCGCGTCGGGATCGCAGGGCATGAAGCGACCGGACACCGCGCCCCCGCCGCCGCCGCTGCAGACGAACCGCTCGCCGGTTCCGAACGCGCCGCCGGTCCTGTCCGCGGACGCGGGCGAGAACCCGATCGAGGACATGATCGACGCCGGTCGCTACGACGAGGCGCTCGCCGCGTACAAGGTGATGGCGAAGAAGAACCCCGCGGATCGCACGTATCGTGCGGGCATCGAGCTGTGCGAGGGACTGCGCGCACTCCAGCAGCGCGATCGCCTCGAGGCCGCGCAGCGCTTCGAAGCAGCGCTCGAGATCGATCCCTCGAACGAGCGCGCGGCGCGCGAGCTCGCCGAGATGCGCCGCCTCGCGACGAACGAGCGCAAGGGACTGTTGACGCGCCTCATGGGAAAGAAGGACCCCTAAATGACGACGTCGAAGATCATCGGCATCGATTTAGGAACCACGAACTCGTGTGTCGCCGTGCTCGATGCGAAGGGAAACCCGAGCATCCTCGTCGGACTCGACAACGAACGCACGATCCCGTCGTGGGTGAGCTGGAACACGAGCGGTCAGGTCGCCGTCGGTACCCGCGCGAAGCGACAGGCGGTCACGAACGCGGCCGCGACGGTGTTCGGCGTGAAGCGCTTGATCGGCCGCAAGGTCAACGCCGACGACGTCTCGTGGTTCGCGCGCCTCGCGCCGTTCCGCATCGTCGCCGCGCCCAACGGCGACGCGTGGGTCCGCATCCATGGCCAGCCGGTGTCGCCGCAAGAGGTCGCCGCTCAGATCCTGCGCCGCGTGCGCGCCGTCGCCGAGGAAGCACTCGGCGAACCCGTGACGCGCGCGGTGGTGACGGTGCCAGCGTACTTCGACGATGCACAGCGCCAGGCGACGCGCGATGCCGGGCAGATCGCCGGCCTCGACATCGTGCGCATCCTCAACGAGCCCACCGCGGCCGCGCTCGCGTACGGTGCGCATCGCGCCTCGACCGGCCGCCGCATCATCGGCGTGTTCGATCTCGGCGGCGGCACGTTCGACATCTCGATCATGTCCGTCGACAACGGCATCTTCGAGGTGCTCGCGACCGGCGGTGACAGCGCGCTCGGCGGCGAGGACTGGGATCGCCGTCTGCTCGAGCGCGTCGTCGACGAGGTGTTCGATCAATACCGCGTCGATCTCACGGGCATCCCGATGGCGATGTCTCGCCTGCGCGAGGCGTGCGAGAATGCGAAGAAGGCGCTGTCGACGGATCGCGAGGCGCTGATCCAGCTGCCGTTCCTCGCGAACGATCAGCACGGCGCGCCGATCAACTTCGAGAAGACGATCACGCGCGAGCAGGTCGAGACGCTGACCAAGGACCTGCTCGATCGCCTCGAGGCGCCGTGTCGACGCGCGCTCTCCGACGCGATGCTCGGCGCCGCGGAGATCGAGGAGATCCTGCTCGTCGGCGGCATGACGCGATGGCCCGCGGTGCAGGAGACCGTCGAGAAGATCTTCGGCAAGAAGCCGTCGAAGGGCGCGAACCCCGACGAGGTCGTCGCGCTGGGCGCCGCGGCCTACGCCGGCATCCTCTCGGGCGAAGCGGGCGACGAGGCGGCGCTGCTCGATGTCACGCCGCACGACATCGGCATCAAGGTCGGTGACTCGCAGTTCGCGGTCGTGCTGCCGCGCAACTCGATGCTGCCCGTCCGCGCGCGGCGCTTGTTCGCGACGACACAGGACAACCAGAAGTTCGTGTCGATCGAGCTCTATCAGGGCGACTCGCCGGACGTCTCCAAGAACCGCAAGCTCGGCCAGGTCGTCCTCGACGATCTCACACCGGGGCCGCCGGGCGCGACGCGCGTCGAGCTCGTGATCACCGTCGACGTCGAGTCGATCTTGAGCGTCACGGCCCGCGAGATCCGCACCGGTCGTGAAGCGAGCGTGACGATCCGCCCGAGCGGCGGACTCTCGCAGCGCGAGATCATCGAGATCATCAATCGGCGGCGCCAGGAGCACTCGGTCACGCAGCCGATCCCGATCGGCGAGATCGGTGCCGGCTCGGTGCGCGTGACCACGCGCGAGCACGCGGTCTCGCACCCCGACGCCGACGCCAAAGACGACGAGAAGAAGTAATGAAGGTCGACCCCGCGGTCCTCAAGGTCGCCGATGCCGTCGGCGCGCTGATGGAAGCATGGGGATTCAAGCGCAACCTGGGCCGCATGTGGGCCGTGCTCTACCTCGAGAGCGCGCCGCTCAACGCGACGGATCTCGGCGAGCGGCTCGGCCTGTCGACGGGCGCCGTGTCGATGCTGCTCACCGAGGCGCAGGAGTGGGGCGCGATCAAGAAGGCGTGGGTCGTCGGCGAGCGCAAGGAGCACTACGAGGCGGAGACCTCGATCTGGAAGATGGTCTCGCGCGTGTTCCGCGAGCGCGAGCTCCAGTGGGTCAAGTCCGCGACCGAAGCGTTCGTCGAGGCACAGGACGAGCTCGAGACGAAGAAGGGTGACGCGCGCGACGAGCTGATCGCGAATCGCATCGCGGGGCTCGTACAGCTCGCGCAGGTCGGCGCGCACCTCTTGCAGTCGATCCTCGAAGGAGCGCAGGTGGACTCGCTGCCGCTCAAGACGGTCGGCGAGCTGGCGAAGGCGGCGCGCGAGCCCGAGACGGAGCGAGCCGGCGGACGCCGGCGCGACGACGACACGTGATCCGCGCCGAGGACCTCCGGAAGCACTTCAAGGTGCACAAGCGTCCACCGGGCTTCGGCGCCGCGGTGAAGTCGCTCGTCGTGCGGAAGTACGAGACGGTGAAGGCCGTCGACGGCGTGAGCTTCACGATCGAGCGCGGCGAGCGCGTGGGCTTCCTCGGGCCCAACGGCGCCGGGAAGACGACGACGCTCAAGGTGCTCGCCGGCCTGCTGCACCCGACGAGCGGGACGGCCCTCGTCGACGATCACGTCCCGTACAAGCGCCACACGAAGTTCTTGTCGTCGATCACGCTCGTGATGGGCCAGAAGTCGCAGCTGATCTGGGACCTGCCGCCCGCGGAGACCTACGCGCTGAACCGCGCGGTGTTCGATGTGCCGCGCGACTCGTTCGAGGCGACGATGAAGGAGCTGACCGAGCTGCTCGATCTCGGCCCGCTCCTCGAGAAGCCGACGCGGCAGCTCTCGCTCGGCGAGCGCATGAAGTGCGAGCTCGCGGCCGCCCTGCTCCACCGGCCGACGACGCTCTTCCTCGACGAGCCGACGATCGGCCTCGACGTCGCGATGCAGGTCGCGATCCGCGACTTCGTGCGCAGCTACAACCAGCGCCACGAGGCGACGGTGCTGTTGACGTCGCACTACATGGACGACGTCGTCGCGCTGTGCCCGCGGATCATCGTGATCGATCGCGGCGTGCTGATCCACGACGGCGATCTGCGCAAGCTGATCAAGAAGCTCGATCCCGACAAGCGCGTGTCGTTCACCGTCTCCGACGAGAACGCCGACATCGAGAAGCTCGGCGAGGTGCTGTCGCGCGAGGGCAAGCGGCTCACGCTGCGCGTGAAGGAAGGCGAGCTGCCCAACGTGATCGGCCACCTGCTCGGCACGCTCAAGGTCGCGGACCTCGCGATCGAGGATCCGCCGCTCGAGGAGATCCTGCGCTCGATGTTTGGCAAGACCCCCAACGGGGACACGTGAGACGGACGCTGCGCGCGATCCCGACGCTGCTGCGCATCGGCGTCGCGGAGACGGTCGCCTACCGCGCCGAGTTCCTCGTGTGGCTGCTCGTCACCACGCTGCCGCTCGTGATGCTCGCGCTGTGGTCGAGCGTCGCGAGCGAGGCGCCGTTTCGCGGCTTCCAGTCCGAGGACTTCGTCGCGTACTACCTCTCCGGGCTGATCGTGCGCAACGTGACCGGCTCGTGGGTCGGCTGGCAGATCAGCGAGGAGATCCGGCTCGGCACGATGGCGATGCGCCTGCTTCGCCCGCTCCATCCCTATGTCGCGTTCGCGGCGAGCCACATCGCCGCGATCCCGTTTCGCCTCGTCGTCGCCCTCCCGATCGCGGTGATCCTGCTGTTGTCGTCGGGCGCGAGCGCGCTGACGCGCGAGCCCGGTCAGCTCGCGCTCCTCGCGCCGTCGCTCGCGCTCGGCTGGATGATCAACTTCAACCTCGTGTTCATCCTCGGGACCATCTCGTTCTGGGCGACGAAGACGATGGCGCTGATGAACGTGTACTTCGCGATGTTCTCGCTGTTCTCGGGCTACCTCCTGCCGATCCCGCTCCTGCCGTCGTTGATCGCGGATGTCGCGTCGGTGCTGCCGTTTCGCTTCGGCTTCTCCGCGCCGCTCGAGCTGATGACGCGCCACCTGGACGGCGAGCAGCTCGCCCTGCTGATGGGTGGCCAGGTCGGCTGGGCCGCGGTGACGCTCGTCGCGGCGCTCTCGCTGTGGCACGCGGGCGTGAAGCGCTTCGAGGCGGTGGGGAGCTGATGACGCGCTACCTGCGCCTGTTCGCCGTGCAGCTGCGCCTCTCCGCGTCGGCGGGCATGGCGTATCGCGGCGACTTCCTCCTCGAGGGCGTGCTCTCCGTGGGCTGGTTGCTGATCACGCTGATGCCGCTCTACGTGCTCTACAACGAGCGCCCGTCGGTCGGCGGATGGACGATGCCCGAGGCGCTGATCGTGCTCGCGTACTTCACGGGCGTGAAGGGCGTGCTCGAGGGCATCGTGTCGCCGTCGTTCGTCGATCTCGTCGAGCGCATCCGGTCGGGCGCGTTCGACTACGTCCTGCTCAAGCCGATCGACGCGCAGGCGTTGATCTCCGCGTCGCGGTTCGAGCCGTGGAAGATGTTCGACGTCCTCGGCGCGATCGGCCTCGTGATCTACGCGTTCGTCGAGATCGGCGCGCCGCCGACGCTGCCGCATGTCGCGCTCGGCATCGTGCTGTTCATCTCGGGCGTGCTCGCGATGTACTCGCTGTGGATCCTGTGTGCGGCCGCGGCGTTCTGGGTCGTGCGCCTCGACAACCTGACGTTCCTCCTCGGCGCGATCTTCGACACCGCGCGCTGGCCGGTGACGATCTTCCCGCGCGCGTGGCGCATCATCTTCACGTTCGTGATCCCGCTCGCGGTCATGACGACGTATCCGGCGCAGGCGTTGCTCGGCCAGCTCGCACCCGAGACCGCGCTCGCCGTGTGCGGCGGATCGTTCGCTCTGCTCGTCCTGTCGCGGCTCGTGTGGAGCAAGGCGCTCCGCAGCTACACGTCCGCGTCGTCGTAGCGGCGCTACGGCGTGGCGCGACGCCGGAACTCCTGCGCGGTCGTGCCGGTCCACCGGCGAAACGCGCGCGAGAACGCGCTCAGGTCCGAGTAGCCGAGGAGGAACGCGGTCTCGGTCAGCGATAGCGCCGGGTCCACGAGGTAGCCCTGCGCGAGCGAGAGCCGCGTCTCCTCGACGACGGACTTGAACGACAGGTCATCGTCGCGCAGCCGGCGCTGCAAGCTGCGCGGGCTCGTGCCGAGGCGCGCGGCGACATCTTCGATCGCGGGCTCGCCGGCGCTGATCGCGGCGATCACCGCGGCGCGCACCTCGCTCGCGAGCTCGCCGGCCTTCGGCATGCGCGCGACGCAGTCCTCCGCGTGACGGAGCAGGATCGGCAACAGGTTCGCGTCCGCGATCACCGACCGCTTCGCGAGATCGCCGCCGTCGACCACCATCATGTTCGCGCGCTGGCCGAACCGGACCGGCGCAGCGAAGAACCGCTCGTGCTTGCGCGTGTCGTCGGGGCCGTCGTGGCGAAAGCGCACCTCGACCGGGCCCCACGCCGGGTTCGCCGTCGCGTCTCGCACGAGGCGCGTGACCAGCGCGAACGTGCCCTCGGTGTTCTGCCCCGCTTCGGTGATGCGGCGATCGAGGATCGTGTACGCGAGCGTCGCGCGGCGCGCGGTGCGCTCGAGCTCGAGCCGCGCGTGCGTGCTCTGCACCGAGATGTAGCGGCTGATGTTCTCGAGGGCCGCCACCACCGTCGGCGAGTTGACCATCACGTAGCCGAAGACTCCGAGATCGTGCCAGCGCATCTGCAGCGCGTACTCGATGGCGAACAGCGGGTTCTTGGTCGCGGCCGCCGCGCGCTCGGCGAAGTCGACCCACACCGCGACGTCGAGCACCGCGTCCGGATCGTCGAGCGTTCGCGGATCGATGCCGCTCGCGCGGATCAGGCTGTCGGCGTTCACCTTCGGGTAGCGCGCGAGGTACGCGCGCAACGTCGCCATGACGCCGGCGCGAACCGTTCCTCCGCCCGAGCTCTTGGGCACGACCCACCGAGTGTCCCTCGATCTGTCGCGAACTGCCAAGCCGGCGGCGCGCACTGTCAAGACGGATCCCCAGCGCGATCGATACGGTGCCGGCATGCACCATCGCCTTCACGTCGTCCTCCTCGTCGGGTCGCTCGCTGCGTGCGGCGACAACCACTCGTCCACCCCGTCGCCCGAGGTCGACGGCGGCATGCAGCCCGACTCCGAGCTCCCGCCCGACGCGCCGCTCGTCGGACCGGTCGGCATCACGTTCTTCGACTTCTCGATCGCCGTCGACATCACGCCGGACGGTCGCTACGCGGTGTTCGAGGACATCTCGAGCAAGGACGCGACGGTCCACATCCACGACACGTTCACCGGCGACACCCAGCTCGCGACGGCGATCGGCAACCCCGCGCGCGACCTCGCGACCGGCATCTCCGCGAACGGACGGATCAGCGCGCTCTACGACGAGCCGGTGCAAGCGGCCCTGTGGCAGCAGGCGACCGGCTGGACGATGCTCGGCAGCCCCCACGCGAGCGGCTGCGGCGCCGACGAGATCAGCGGCGCGTTCGACATCAGCGCCGACGGCCACGTCGCGGTCGGGCTCGCGTGGAACGGCTGCTCCGCGACCGCGTTCCGCTGGAGTGACGCGGGCGGCACGGGCGCGTTCGTCCCGCTCGACCCGCTCGGTTCCTCCGCATCCTCCTCGCCGTCGAGCCGCGCGACCGTGGTGTCCGACGACGGTCGGATCGCGGCGGGCTTCGCGCAGAACGATCCCATCGATCGCAGCCCCGCGGTGTGGAACGCCGATGGCAGCGGCTTCCTGCTCGATCCGACGAACACGGAGGTCCCCGGCGAGGTCATGTCGATCAACGCGGACGGCAGCATCGTCGCGGGCCAGATCGGTACCGATGGCTTCGTGTGGACCGCCACCTCCGGGATGACCGCGATCACGCGCCTCCCCGACGCGCTGCCCAGCGATCCGGTGTTTCCGCTCGCAATGACCGCCGACGGCGCCTACGTCTTCGGCGGGCTCGGCGATGCGTTCTTCTCGATCCCGACCGCGTTCGTCTGGAGCGAAGCCGCCGGCATGCGCTCGATCGCCGCGATCGCCGTCGCCAACGGCATCGCGTTGCCCGACGGGATGACGCTGAACAGCATCCTCGGCGCGAGCGCCGACGGCACCGTGCTGATCGGAACCGCGATGGACGCCGACCTGGCGCTCAAGACGTTCGCGCTGCGCTTGCCGCCGACCGCGCTCGCAACGCCGTGATCACCCGCTGGTCGAACCTCACGCAATGTGACCGAGTCATGGCAGAGCCCTGGTCGGCGGCGGTGCCGTCGGTGGCGTAGGGTGGCCCATGGCCGACCGCGCGACGACCCACACCTCGATCACAGGGTTCGGCGTCTGGCATCCGGACACCGTCCTCGACAACACCGAGCTGTGCACCGCATTCAACGAGTTTGTCCGGCGCGACAACGCCCGACACGCCGATGCGATCGCCGCCGGTACGCGCGAGGCGCTCCGCGAGTCCTCGCCCGAGTTCATCGTGAAGGCGTCGGGCATCGAGCGCCGCTACGTCGAGGACAAGACCGGCCTCGTCGATCCGGAGCGGATGTGCCCCAACATCCCGGACCGCCCCGCCGACGTCCCGAGCGTCCAGGCCGAGTACGCGATCCACGCCGCCCGAAGAGCGCTCGCGGTCGCGGGCCGCGCCGGCGAGGACATCGACCTCGTCATCCTCGGCGCGTCCTGCCTCCAGCGCCCCTACCCGGCCCTCGCGATCGAGGTGCAGAACCTCCTCGGCGCGCACGGACACGGCTACGACATCTCGCTCGGCTGCGCGACCGGCACGCAAGCGCTCCAGCTCGCGTCGCAGGCGATCCAGCTCGGCGACGCGCGCTGCGCGCTCGTGGTGCTGCCCGAGCTCACGAGCCCGCACCTCAACTGGCGCGATCGCGACTCGCACTTCATCCTCGGCGACGCCGCGGTCGCGATGGTGCTCGAGCCGACCGCCGCGGCCCGCCCCGGTGCGTGGGAGATCCGCTCGACGAAGATGGCGTCGAAGTGGTCGAACACGATCCGCAACAACTTCGGCTTCACCAACCGCTGCGACCCGTCCACCCAGCACGACGACGACAAGCTGTTCCACCAGCAAGGGCGCCGCGTGTTCAAGGACGTCGTTCCGATGGCGGAGAAGTTCGTCCTCGATTCGATCGCCGCGCACGGCCTCGGCCCGCACCAGATCGCGCGCTACTGGCTCCACCAGGCGAACCAGAACATGAACGACCTCATCGCGAAGCGCATCCTGGGTCGCGAGGCGACGCCCGAAGAAGCGCCGCTCGTCCTCGCGGAATACGGCAACACCGCCTCCGCCGGCTCGCTGATCGCGTTCGCGCTCCACAACGATGATCTGCCCGCCGGCTCGATCGGCGTGATGTCCGCGTTCGGCGCGGGCTACTCGCTCGGCTCGCTCGTTCTTCAACGCAGCGCCTGAGAGCGAGCGTATGATCGGCGCATGATCCGGCGCGCCGTCTTCGCGATCAGCCTCGCCGCGTGTGGTGGCTCCGGCCAGGGAACCGACGACGCCATGTACGGCGGCGACGGTCCGCCCACCGTCGATGACGCCCCCGCGAACGACGCCCCGCCCGGCGTGATCTGCGGCAGCGAGCTTTTGTGCGAGAACTTCGAGGCGCTCACCGCCGGCGCGCTCACCAACAATCAAATGATCGGCGGCTTCCGCGCGGATGTTCAAGGCTCGGGCACGCTCGCGATCGATACGACGCGTGCGTACAGCGGAACGAAGTCACTGAAGGCGCACATCGACGGCGCAGCGCAAGGCGGCGGCCGCATCTGGGCCCAGAACGGCGCGCTGTTCGCGCAAACGCGCCGCCATCTCTACGGGCGCTTCATGATGTGGAACTCGAACGACTCGAACAGCGTGCACTGGACGATCTTCGGTGCCTCCGGCGTCGTTCCCGCGGGCAACCCGTCGTCGGGTCACACGACGACGTATCTGTTCTCCGCCGCCGAGGACAAGAAGTTCATGGCGGTGTTCTACGACAACCAGACGCAGCAGGACTGCTGGCATCACGCGACCGAGCCCGTGCCGGTCGCCGCCGCGACCGATCACTGGACGTGCGTGTCGTTCGAAGCAGACGCGGACACGATCCGCTATCGCATGAGCCTCGACGGTCGCGCGATCACGAGCTTCTCCGTCGACACCACGGGCGACGGCTGCTTGAACGCACCCGGCACGACGCCGTGGTACGGCCCCGCCTTCGATCGGTTCTATCTCGGCGCGCTGTCGTTCCACCCGATGAGCGGTCCGCTCGACGTCTGGTTCGACGATCTCGTCGTCGATACGCAGCCGGTCGAGTGCGCGCCTGACTAGAGGTCCACGTCGATCTGGTAGTCGATGTCGATGTCGAGGATCGGGACCTCGAGCTCCATCTCGTCGTCGTCCTCGTCGTCCTCGTCGTCCTCGTCGTCGTCCTCGTCGTCGAGATCATCGAGGTCGTGCAAGCTCGCGAGGCGCTCGTGCAGGTGCTCGAGGCGCTCGTTCAAGCGCTCGGTCGCGGCTTCGAGGCGCGCCGCCGGCGCGTCGTCGTCCGCGTCGTCCGCGTCGTCATCGTCGAGGTCCTCGTCATCGTCGACGTCCTCGACATCATCATCGTCGTCACATGCGAAGGCGACGCTGGGCACGAACAGGGAGGCAGCCAGCGCGAACGGGAGAAGGATGCGCATGGACCTGTAGAGCCACGAGCTGCTCTCCCGGTGGACACGCACCGAACCGCGCGGGACTACAGGGTCTCGAGGAACGCGACCAGGTCTGTGACCTCTTTGTCGGAGAGCTTCGCCGTGTCCGTCATGCCGTGGACCGCGCCGCGATCGCGCAGCAGCGCCTCGAGGGTCGCGGCGCTGCCGTCGTGGTAGTAGGGCGCACTCGCGGCGAGGCCGAGCAGGCTCGGCGTGTCGCTCTGGGCGAGCGTACCGGTGAACTTGTGCTTGTCCTGATCGGTGTACTTCGCACCGTCGTGGCACGTGCGGCAGCCGGCCTCGGTGTCGAACAGCTTCTTGCCGCGCGCGACGGCCTCGGTGTCCCGCGTCGGCGTGCGGACGGTCGGCAGCGCCTCGACGTACGCGGTGAGCGCGGCGGTCTGCGCCGCGTCGAGGCCGAAGCCGCCGAGGCGCTTCATCGTGCCGGTGAGGCTGTCCTTGAGCGTCGCGTCGCCACCGTCCCACTTGAACGGGTGCGTGCCGACCATGCGGCCCGCGAGCAGCGGCGTCTGGAGCTCGTGCTTGTCGATGCGCCACGACAGGCCATCGGCGCGGTTGTCGGGGTGACACGTCGCGCACGCCATCGCGCCTTGCTGCGAGATCGCCGGCGTCGCGGAGTGGAACAGCACCATCCCCTGGTGCTCCTTCTCGCTCCACGCGGACGCGATCAGCGTCGGGCCCGTCGACACGATGGTCCCGGTGTTCGCGATCGCGTTGTCGCGGCTGGTGAAGTCGATGCGCTGCACCGAGCGCGTGAACGAGCACCAGACGAACAGGTCGCCGTCGCTGCCGACCGCGAGGCCGTCGGGGCCGCACTGCTTGCGGTCGACCGTGGTCGAGGTGACGCCGCCGACCGCGATCGTGACCTGCGAGGCGTTCTTGACCTGGAGGATCGAGTCCGAGCCCATGCCGGCGATGTAGAGCGCGTCGTGCGCGCGGTCCCACGCCATCGCGCGCGGCTGGTGCGGGATGATCGACGCGGTCACCTGGTTCGTGTGGCCCTTGCCGAACCCGAGGAACGCGAGCTGGTGCGAGACGGGCGGCTCGAAGCCACCACCGTAGCTACCGGTGCGCTCCCCTCCGTCGATGCGCTGCACGGGCGTCTCGCGCTGGAACGGCACCAGCGCCTGACGCTCGCCGAGGAACGTGACGGCGAACGACGCTCGCGCGAACGACTCGCCCTGGTCGGTGGAGGCGCGGCGGCCGCGACGTGGCGTGCTCGCCGTGGAGATCGCGATGTGCTCCGCGCGGTGCGTCTCGAGGAGATCGATCTGATCGACGGTGCCGGTCGTCAGGTACGCGACGAGGGCGCGCGTGCCGTCGGGCGAGATCGCGAGGCCGCGCGGCTCGCGGCCGAGCGGCGTGCGCCACTTCTCCTTGCCGGTCGCGACGTCGAACGCGACGAGCGTGCGATCCGCGATCGTCGTGACGAGCACGGTCTTCTTGTCGGGTGCGAGCGCGACCGCGTACGGCTCGGCGGGCGTCTTCCACGATGCCGTGATCACGGGCTTGCCGATCAACTTCACGACCGCGACGCGATCGCCGCGGCGATCCGCGACGTACGCGACCTGGAGCGCAGGGTCATACGCGAGCAGGCCGGCTTCGCGACCGATCGCGACCTCGCCGATGTTCTTGCCGGCCTTGTCGGTCTTGATCAGCGCGCCGCTATCGCCGTCGATCACGACCGCACCGATCGGCGTGGCCGCGATGCGCGATGCGGTGAGGTACGCCGGCGTCTCCGCGGCGACCTTCGAGCCGCCGAGCGGCGAGCCCTGCAGCTCGAACGCGACCCGCGGGCGATCGAATGGCTCGATCATTCGCTTCGCGAGCGCGAGGGTGGGAACCGCAGCGGCGAGGGTCAGACCGAGAGCCAGCTTGCGCATGTGGGCTTTCGAACGAACGTCGCGTCCCCTCGGTCTATTCGCCATGCGCGTCCGGACACCGCGGATTCGCGGAGGTTTCTTGGAATAACCGGCGTCAGCGAGCGGGCTTGTCGCCCGGTGTCACGACGCGGATCGTCGCCGCTTCCACCTTGTCGCCGATGAGCAGCGTATCCGCGACGTTGCCGGACGTCCGGCCGATGTACGTGTAGCGAGCGTCGAGGTGCGGCGCCGGCGAGTGCATGATGAACCACTGCGATCCCCCGCTGTCGCGACCCGCGTCCGCGATGCCTACACCGCCCTGCACGAATCCCGCGGCGCTGGGCTCGGCCGGGAGCGTGAAGCCCGGTCCACCCCACCCCGACTGCGTCGGGTCCCCGCCCTGCACCACGAAGTTCGGCACGACGCGATGGAGCTCGAGCCCGTCGTAGTAGCGACGGTTCGTGAGCGCGATGATCGTCGCGACCGCCCACGGCGCCAGCGCCGGCTCGAGACGGATCACGATCTCGCCGCGCGTCGTGACGAGCCGCCACTCGTACAGTTCCGCGAACGCCGCGGCGAGATCGACGGGCGGTGGCGTCGCCCCCGGCGGCTCGTCGCGCTCGGGCGCCGGTTCGCCGAGCGCGGACAGGCAATGCCGCGCCGCCGCGGCGAGCACCGGCGGTCCCTGCAGCGCGCCGCGACACGCGTCGACGCCACTCGCGAGCTTCTGTGTCCCGACGAGCTCGAGCAGCGAGGCTTCGAGCTCGACGTCCTTCTCGATGCGCGTGCGCGCGATGATCGCGGCGTCGAGCGCGGCGCGATCGCCGCTGCCGATCAGCTCGTAGATCGCCGGCGCCTGCTCCACCGCCGTGCCCGCGAGGATCGCGTCGGGCGCGCCGATCGCGGTGACGATCGTCGACACGATCGCCGCGCGATCCGCGGCCGCGCCCTCGGCCCAGAAGCTCGACAGCGCGCCGATCGCGGCCGCGCGCACGCGGACATCGGCGTGCGCGAGCAGCTTCGCGAACGACGCGCGGCGCTGCGCGAGCGTGCCGATCTTCGCGCCGATCAGCTCCGCCACGAGCGGCAGCCGCAGGTGATCGGGCAGCTTGCAGTTCTCGACGGTCGACAGGTCGCCGGTCTCCGCGCCCCGCGCCATCGCCGCGAGCGCGAGGCACTCGATCCACCCGTACGTGATGCCCTGCACGATCGTCGACGCGGACGCGCTGCGCCCGAGCGCCGCGAGCGCGGTCCCCACGAGCGGTCGCTTCGCGTGAGGTGCGAGCGCCTTCAGCGCCTCGATCACGACGTGCGCTTCGGTCGGCTTGCCACGCTCGAGCTGGGCGAACCGCCGCACCATCACCGCCGCGACGGCATCGCGCCCGGCGTCGTCGCCCTTGTCACCCGCGAGTGCGCGCACCGCCTCGACCGCGACCCGCCAGTCGTTGTCGAGCAGCGCCTTCTCGAGCTGCGCGTGTCCTGCGCCGACGACGTTCTGCTTCGCGAGCGCCTGCGCGGCCACCGCGCGCGTGATCGCATCGGGGGAATCGATCAGCGCCGCGAGCGGCGGTCCGACGCGGTCGTGCGCCGCCACCGTCGTCGCGCTCGTATCGCTCGACGTGTGCGCGCGCGCGAACGCATAGGCCGCGGCGTACGCCGTCGCGGGCTCTCGGAGCGCGTCGATGAGTGCGAGCCGCGCCGTCGGCGTCAGCGCGATCTTGCGCCGCCCGAACCGACCGAGCGCGAGCGCGGCGGTGGACGCGAGCGTCGGCTGCTTCAGCAGCTCGACGAGCGTCGCCTGCGCCGTCGTGTCGGCGACGCGGCCGATCGCCTCGACCACCGCGGGATCGGGGACGCGCGCGAGCGCGGCGGTCAGCGCCGCGGTGGCTTCGGTGGTCGCGCTCGCCGAGAGCTCGTCGAGCGACGCGAGCAGTCCGAACGCGCTCGCCGCCGCGGTGACGATCGACGCGTCGCTGTCGCCGAGCGCGCGAGTCAACGCCGCACGCGCACGTGCGCCGCCGATGCGACCGAGGCCGCGCAGCGCGAGCGTGCGCTCGAGCAGCGTCCCGTGCGCCGCCAGCTCGACGAGCTCGGTCACGCCATCGCCGCGCTTCGCTTCCGCCTGTGCGATCCGGATCCGGATCGGGGATTCGTCGACGGGCGCGGGCGGGACCGGTGCCGGCGTGCTGCGCGGACACGCGACGAGGAGCGCGGTTGCAGCGAGCGCGCATGCAAGGCGATGCATCCGCGAAGCCTACGGCGCCAGGGAGCGCTGAGACAACGGATCGCGCATCGGGTTCCAGCGATTTTCTCGACGAGAAACCCGATGCGTAGACCGTTGCTGCGCTCGCGCGTGCATGACATCGTGGCATCCATGCGCATCCGTTCGATCGCAGCCGCCGGCCTGTTCCTGATCGCGTGCTCCAAGAGCAACGACAAGAGCAAGACGGTCGAGGACAAGGGCCCCGCCGTCGCGCCGACGAAGCAGGAGAAGAAGCCGGTCGACACGAAGCCGCTGCCGCCCCTCGCAAAGGATCCGGGCGGCGCGACGGGCAAGCCGTTGCGCGCGACCGGCTTCGGCGGGCTCGGCATCGACGCCGCACGCGGCCTCGCCGTCGACGACAAGGGCGCCGTGTACGCCGCGGGCTACTTCGACGCGGAGCTCGACTTCGGCGGAACGATCGGCAAGGCGACGGCGCCGACGAAGGATCCGAAGAAGCCCGCATCGCAAGGCTACGTCGTCAAGATCGGCCCCGACGGGAAGCTCGCGTGGGCGCAGACGTTCGGCGCGGAGCGCGACGACGTCGCGAACGCCGTCGCGGTCAAAGGCGATCATGTCGTCGTCGTCGGATCGTTCCTCGACACGATCAAGGTCGGCGAGTTCACCAAGAAGTCCTCGGGCTCCGACGACGCGATCGTGATCGACTACACACGCGACGGCGTCGCGCAGTGGGCGTGGAACATCGGCGGCATCGACTCCGACGGCGCGAACGCGGTCGCGGCGACGCCCGACGGTGGGTGGGTGATCGGCGGCTCGTTCACGAACACCGTCGACATCGGCAGCGCATCGTTCAAGACGCGCGGCGGCACCGACGCGATGCTGATCAAGCTCGAGGCGAGCGGCGACCTCGAGTGGTTCAAGCAGTTCGGCGGCGCGTATCAGGACACGATCAACCACGTCGCCGTCGACGCGCAGGGCAACATCGTCGTGCAGGGCGTGTTCAAGGACATCTCCGATTGGGGCGGCGACAAGCTCAAGGCGGGCGGCGGCTCCGACTACGACGTGGTGCTCGCGAAGTACGACCTCAACGGCGACCATCTGTGGTCGCAGCGCTTCGGCAACGCGTTCAACGACGTCGCCGGCGGCGTCGCGATCGATCCGTCGGGCTTCATCACGATGGTCGGCTCGTTCGACAAGAGCGTCTCGTTCGGCAAGGGCGACGAGCACACCGCGGTCGGCGAGTCGGACATCTTCGTCGTGCGCTTCTCGCCGAAGGGCGAGCTGCAGTGGGCCAAGACGTTCGGCGCGGATCGCGAGGACATCGCGTCCGGCGTGGCGACCGACGCGAACGGCAACACCGTCACGACCGGCTGGTTCCAGCAGACCGTCGATTTCGGCAAGGGCCCGCTGACGAGCAAGGGCAACAAGGACGTGTTCGCGCTCAAGCTCGACGTCGACGGGAACGTCGTATGGGCGCAGCGTTTCGGCGACAAGGATCACGACCAGGGACGCTGCATGGCGATGGACGAGAAGGGCGTCGCCTACGTCGGCGGCATCTACCGGTTCTCGTTCGACGCGGGTCTGTCGTCGGGGCCGCTCGAATCCGTTCGAGCGGAGAACGATCGCATCCCGAAGCCGGACACGTTCGTCCTCGTGCTGGATCGGTAGATCGGCTCGAAAAGCCCGAAAAACCGCGTTCCGGGCACTTCCCGACGACAACGGGAGGTGTAAAAGGTCTTCACCTCAATTTCCAAGGAGAGACGAAATGGCGAAGGCTAAGAAGGGCAAGGCCGCGGCGCCCACCGAGATGCTCCTCGTGAGCTCGAAGGTCCGCGCGATGATCAAGGACGCCGGTTGCAACACCGCGGGTGATGCGCTCGACGGTCTCAACGCGTACGTCGCGTGGCTCGTGTCGCAGGCCGCGCGTCGCGCGGGCGAGAACGGTCGCAAGACGGTTCGCGCGCACGATTTCCACATTCCGTGAAGAGGGACTGACCGCGAGGTCGTCGATCTGACGGTGAGATGGGCGCCTGCGAGGGCGCCCGTCGCATTTTCGGCGGAACCCCCTTACACTGGAGACAGGTGACGACTGGGGCGCCGATCTACCTGGTCTCGGCATGCACGTCGGGGGAGGAGTTCATCTCCGCCTTCCGCCGGTATGCAGACCGCAACGGGGTGATCTTCATCCCGATCGCCGAGCCGCTCCCCGCAGGGCGTCGCGGGCGATTCGCGCTCTCGCTGTCGAACGGCGGCGTCATGGTCGAGGGCCAGGCGGAGGTCGTCAGCTCCGCGCGGACGCCCTCGGTCCTCTACGGCCGTGTCGGGATGACGGTGAAGTTCCTGTCACCCGACGAGCCGAGCCAGACCATCCTGTCGGAGCTCGAGAAGGCGCGGACCTCGCTGAAGCCTCCGGCGCCGAGCGTGCCTCCGCGCCCGGCCGAGATTCCGGCCGAGCCACGGTCGAAGCCACCCACGCCGGGCGGTCGGATCGACGCGGTCAACGCGCTCGCGGAGTGCGTCCTGATCGGCGACGTGTCGACGCTCTCGCGCGACTCCGACCTCGGGACGATTCCTCCGCCGACGGGAACGACGCCGTCGGGGCCGACGCCGGTGCCGATCGCGAAGGCGCCCTCGGCGCCGACGCCCGCGCCGATCGCGAAGGCACCGTCGGGGCCGACGCCCGCGCCGATCGCGAAGGCACCCTCGGGGCCCACGCCCGCGCCGAAGCCGCCCACGTTGACGACGACGATGCCTCCGCCGTTCAAGCCGGCCACCAAGCCGGCCGCGCCGTCGCTGGCGGATCGCGCCAAGACGGGGAGCATTCCGCCCGCGGTGCCGCCGCTGCCGGCGACGATCGGCAAGGCGACGACGATGGGGATGCCCGCGCTCGATCGGAAGCCGAGCGGATCGATCCCTGCGCCCGCGGCGCCGGGCTCGCCGCTGAACGCGACGACGCTCGGGATGCCCGCGCTTCGCCCGGCGGCGACGACGACGCCCGCGCCGAATGCACCGCCACCGCCGGCGAAGCCACTCGCGATCGCCGCGCCACCTCCACCGATCGCGCCGTCACCGCCGGTGCCGGCGACCCGCGAGGAAGCGGTCGCGGCGGCGCTGAGGTTCGCGCAGGCGGTCGAGGCGCGCGGAGCGGCGCTGCCCGACGAGACGGTGAAAGGATCGCCGCCGGGCGTCGCGCTCTCGACCGAGACGATCCGCGGAACGCTCCCCGCAAACGCGCTGGTCGCATCGCCGCCGCCGCCGATCCAGTACCCGACCGCCGACGACTCCGACGAGAAGACGGACCTGACGAACATCCCGCCGGTGCCGGAGCGGCGCACGGAGATCGGGATCGCGGTGACGCCCTCGGGCGCGCACGTGTTGCCGTCGGCGCCCGAGCGCGCGCCGACCGACGAGGAGACTCGCGAGACGTCGCAGATGGAGGCCGCGAGGCCCGCGAACCCGCTCGACGAGGGCCTGACGCCTGTCGAGCAGGTCGATCCGCTCGGCTCGACGCAAGCCGCGATCCGCCTGTCCAAGCTCCAGCCGACGATCGAGGAGCCGAGCGGCGACTGGACGCTGTCGACGAACGACGGCTCGATGACGATCCTGCCGCGCAAGCCGGCGCCCGACGCGAACACCGACGAGCCGGCGCCTCCGAAGGGACCGCCGACGGGCGACTACATCATCGCGCTCGATCCATCGCGCCCCGACGGATGGAGCGAGCCGTCGAAGGTCGAGAAGCCTCCGGAGGGAGAGCTGCCACCGGGGCCACCGGTGTCGACGGTGGCGAGCGACAAGCCGCTCGACTCGAACGCGCGAACCCAGCCCGAGATCACGCAGGACGAGCCGAAGATCCAGATCGATCCGACGCTGATCGAGCCGCTCCAGCCGATGCCGGCGGATGATGCCGCCGCCGACGACGATCTCGCCGAGCCTCCGCCGGCGATGCCGCCGCCACCCACCGCGAGCACCCCGATGTTGCCGCTCGCCGCGCCGCCTCCATCGCAGCAGATGCTCGCGCAGCCAGGCGCGGTGCCGATCCTGCCCGTCGCCACGACGCCCGGGATGGGGCCGCTTCCGATCACGCCACCGCGACCGCAGCGCGCGAGCGCGTCGGGCGCCTCGCCCGCGATCGCGACCGCACACGTGCGCGGCGACGTGACCGATGGCGGCGTCGGCTTCTTCCGCGAGTCGGGTGACATCCCGCGCCTCGCGACGAACGACGAGATGAGCCGCGCGGCGCAGAAGCGGAAGCGCCGGACGATCGTGATCGTCGCGAGCGCTGCGGTCGCCGTGCTGCTCGCGGTGATCGCGATCGTGCTCGTGACCCGCAAGGGCGACGGGCCCGCGAAGCCGACGACCGCGGCGCCGCCGCCCACGACCGAGGTCGCCCCGCCGGCCCCCGAGACGCCGCCGAAGATCGAGGCGGCGCCGCCGAAGGTCGAGTCCGTCGCGCCGGTGACGCCGGAGACGCCCGAGGTCAAGGAAGACGAGATCCAGATCGAGACGCCGACCGCGCAAGAGGCGATCGCCGACGCACCGACGGACTGCAGCGTCACGATCACGAGCGTGCCCGCGGGGGCCGAGATCCACATCGGCGGCGAGGCGAAGGGAGCCGCGCCGGTCACCGTGACGCTGCCGTGCGGCGTCGGCACGAAGGTGACGGTCAGGAAGGCGCGCTATCAGACGTCGACGCGCGAGGTGACGCCGAAGCCAAACGGCAAGCCGATCAAGATCGCGCTCGCGCGCAGCACGTTCACCGTGAAGGTCAGCTCGTCGCCGCCCGGTGCCAGCGTGAAGCTGAACGGCAAGACGCTCGGCATGACGCCGACCACGGTGAAGGTCCCGGCGTTTGAATCCTCGACGCTGCGGATCGCGAAGGATGGCTACGCGCCGGAGACGGCGAAGGTCACACCGAAGAACAACGCGAGCTCCGTGAGCGTGACGCTCAAGAAGACCGTGCGTGCCCCGTCGAAGAGGAAGTAGTCACGGCCCCGACAGAGCCAGATCCTCGACGAGCGCGCGGACCTTCGCCATGAACGCCTTGCCCGGATCCGGCTTGTCGTTGCCGTAGCTCGGATCGAGCTCGACGTACAGCGGCGACGTCCGCATGCCCATGACCTCGTGGTGACCGAGGAGGTGCGTGATCGGGAACCTCGCCGCGAGATCGCGGACGAGCGCGGCGTTCGCGGTGACCTGCGCGTCGGTGAGCGGGTACGCGTCCGCGTTGCCGACGTTCTCGACGCCGATCGCGATGTGGTTCATGCCGATGCAGTGACGCGCGAAGCGAGTCTCGGGCTGGAGCCGATAGATCGTCCCGTCGCGATCCACGAGGTAGTGCGACGAGACGTTGACCAGGCCCGCCTTCGCGAGCTCCTTGCGGCTCGCTTCGATCTTCGTGTTGTCGAAGTAGGCGCGCGTGCCCTTCGCCGAGTTGCCGCCGGTGTAGTGCAGCACGATCACCGACGGCGCGATGTCGAGGTTCGTCGCCGCCGCGTCCGAGTGTTTTCGACGGTACTCGAGCGTGAGGCGCTCGCGTTCGGCGGACCACTTCATCGGCGCGTCGACGATCGCGATGCTCGGCGCTGCGTCGATCGGCGGCGCGGCGTCGGTGATCGCCGCATCGACCGAAACGACGACCGCCGCCGCGTCCGGCTGCACGGGTGCAGGAGGAGTCGACGGCGGCGGCGTGGGAGGTGACGACGACGAGCAGGCAGCCAGCACGGCGAGCACCACGGTGCGGATCACACCGCTGGTGGTAGCAAGCCTACTTCCACGGGGTCAAATGCGAGTAAACGCCGCGGTTCGCTCACGAAAAGAGCAACGTTTCGTTACCATCTCCCAGGCGCGCGGACGGACCGTCGCGGGGTTACGCTGGCACGTGGCGTGGACTCGCCACACGAGGTGGACGTGGCACGCATCCTGATTGTCGACGACGACCGATCGATCCGGCGCACCCTGGAGAAGTTCCTGGGCAGCGAGGGCTACGACGTCGCGACCGCGTCGGATGCTCCGAGCGCGATCGCCGCGGTCCAAGACACGACCGCGAAGGCCGATGCCGCCGACGTGATGCTGCTCGATCTCGGGCTGCCCGGGGGCAGCGGGTTCGACGTGCTGTCGTCGCTGTCGGGCAAGACGAACGCGCCGACCGTGGTGGTCGTGACCGCGCGCGACGACATGCAGTCGACGGTCAAGGCGATCCAGCTCGGCGCGTACGAGTACCTCGTGAAGCCGGTCGACATCGATCGACTGCGCGAGGTCGTGAAGCGCGCGATCGACTCGCGCGCCGAGCGCGAGAAGCTGCAGGAAGTCGTGCCGGCGGCGCCGCACCAGGCCGGCGATATCCTCGGCAAGAGCCCGGCGATCCGCGACGTGTGGAAGCAGATCGGCGCGGTGTCGACGACGAAGGCGCCCGTGCTGATCGCGGGCGAGTCGGGCACCGGCAAGGAGCTCGTCGCGCGCGCGATCCACGCGGCGTCGGACGCGGCCGGCGGCAAGGAGCGGCCATTCGTCGCCGTGAACTGCACCGCGCTCGCGCCGGGCGTGCTCGAGAGCGAGCTGTTCGGCCACGTGAAGGGCGCGTTCACCGGCGCGGTCGCCGACCGGCCCGGGCGGCTCGAGCTCGCGGGCAAGGGAACGCTGTTCCTCGATGAAATCGCCGAGATTCCGCTCGACCTGCAGGCAAAGCTCTTACGCGTGCTCCAGGAGCGCACGTACGAGCGCGTCGGCGATGCGAAGCAGATGCAGCTCGAAGCGCGCGTGATCGCAGCGACGCACCGCGATCTGGCCGCGATGGTCGCGAAGGGAACGTTCCGCGAGGATCTCTACTACCGCCTGCGCGTCGTCGAGATCTCGCTTCCGGCGCTGCGCGAGCGCGCGAGCGACATCCCGATCCTCGTCGAGGGCTTGCTCGCGAAGATCAATCGCGACCTGAACAAGGACGTCCGCTACGTCACGCCCACCGCCCTCGCCCGCCTGTCGGCGTACGCGTGGCCCGGCAACGTGCGCGAGCTCGAGAACACGCTGACCCGCGCGGTGGTGCTCGCGAAGAGCGACGTGCTCGACGAGACGTTCCTGCCGCTCGGCGGCGTATCGACAGGAGACGCCGCGTCGGCGCCCGGCACCGAGGCCGACAACGAAGGCGCGCTGCCGACGCTGCGCGAGATCGAGCGCCGCCACATCGTCCGCGTGCTCGCGCACACCGAGTGGAACAAGCGTCGCGCGTGCGCGGTCCTCGACATCTCGCGCCCGACGCTCGACCGCAAGATCGAGGAGTACGGCCTGCGCATGCCGGGAAAGGGCGACGCGTGATCTGCGTGCTCGCGTTCCTCGCCGCGGCCTATGCGGCGATCCGCGCGCACCGCGAGGTGTCGTCGTGACGGTCGCGAGCTACACGGGAATGATCCCGCTCGCGATCGCGCTCGTCGGCGTGTCGTACGCGATCCTCACGCTGCGGAACGCGCAGCGCCGCGACAACGTCGTGTTCGGCATCCTCATCATCCTCGACGCGGCGATGACGGCGTGGCGCGGCCTCAACGTCCTGACCGGTGGTTCGATCATCTCGCGCGGCGTGCTCGTCCCCTGCACCATCGGCACGATCCTCCTCGCGCTCATCACCTACGAGTTCATCTCGAGCTTCCCGAACGGCCGGCCGATGCGCTGGCGGTGGCGCGGCTTGCTGATCGCCTGGGGCGCGGTCGCGCTCGTCAGCTCGACGATCCACATCCCGGGTCCGTGGGGCGCGAACACGCTGATCGAGTACGTGTTCTTCATCCCGTCGTTCGCCGGCATGGTCGTGCTGCTCGCGCGCGCCTATCGCCGCACGCAGGCGCGCGACGCGCGGATCGTCCTCGGCACGATCGGCTTCCGCTGGGTCGCGGGCTTCGCCGCGTACTGCATCATGCCGCTCGTCGGCCTGTTCGAGGAGGCGGTGTGGATCGAGACGACGATCGCGACCACGATCGGCTTCGTCGTCATCGGCACCACGGTGTTGCGCACGGAGCTGTTCTCGCTGCGCAACGCCGGCGCCGAGGTCGTCACGATCACGTCGCTCGCGTTCTTCGTGCTGCTGTCGACGGGCGGCGCGCTCTGGCTCACGCTGCGCTACGTCGACTCGACGCAGGGCCTCTACCTCGCGCTGTTCGGCACGAGCCTGTTGCCGCTCGCGCTCACCGCGCTCAGCCTCAAGCTCTATCCGCGCGTCGAGCGCCGGGTGCTCGCCGGCCTCGACGAGCGCCGCGCGCGCCGCCTCGGGGTGCAGGGCGACCCGATCCCCGCCGACGCCGACGGCGCGATCGCCGAAGCGACGCAGCGCATCGCCGCGTTCGGCGACGGCTCGCAGGTCCGCTGGGTCCCGCACGCGCAGCTCGCGGTCGAGCTGACCGAGAGCTCGCTCGCCGAGCTCGCCAACGATCAGCCGCTGCGCTGCGATCGCGCGAAGATCGTGCTCCCCGCGGAGTTCATCGTGCCCGCGCTCGGCGCCGAGCGCGCGCTCGTCGGCGCGTTCTACATCAAGGGCGGGACCATCGATCGCGACACGTACCTCGTGACGCGCGACCTCGCCGCTCGCGTCGCCCTCGCCGTCGAGCGTGCCCAGGCCGTGTCCGCGCTCGACGATGCGCGCCGCCTCGCCGCGCTCGGTCAGTTCGCCGCGGCGATCGCGCACGACATCCGCACGCCGCTGACGAGCATCTCGCTCAACGTGCAGATCCTTCGCCGCAAGCTCGTGCTCCCCGACGACGATCGCGAGCACCTCGACATCGCGCTCGAGGAGCTCGCGCGTCTCGACAAGTCCGTCGCGGAGATCCTCGACTTCGCCAAGCCCGTGAAGATCGCCGCCGAGCAGATCGACGTCGGCGAGCTGATCGAAGACGCCGCGAAGGGCCTCACGCCCGTCCTGTCCGAGCGTGGCGTCGCGCTCGTCTGCGAGCCGCACCGCGACCTCACGATCCAGGGCGACCCGCAGCGCCTGCGTCAGGTGCTCGCGAACCTCGTCGGCAACGCTGCCGACGCGTCGAAGCCCGGCACGCAGGTGAAGCTGCGCGCGGTGCCCGCGAACGACGGACACATCGCGATCGAGGTCGAGGACAAGGGACGCGGCATCGACCTCGCCGATCTCCCGCGCATCTTCGATCCGTTCTTCACGACGCGACCGGACGGCACCGGCCTCGGCCTCGCGATCTGTCACAAGGTCGTGCGCGCGCACGGCGGCGATATCCGCGTGCGCTCGACGGTGGGCGAAGGCTCGACGTTCACCGTCGTGCTGCCCGCCGCGTAGTCAGGGCGCCTCGACGACCGGGTTTCTGTTCTCGGGAAGATCGAACATCCCGAACAGCTGCGTCGAGCCGTCGACCGTGCCGGTCACGACCCCGCACAGCCTCGCGGCGTCGCGCTTGAGGAGCTCGCCGGTCGATCCGCCGACGAGGAACACGACGCGGTCGCCCTCGCCGGTGATCAGCGACCCCGCATAGTGCGTGCGTCCGCCGACGTCCGTCTTCGTGATGCGCTCGAGCGTGCCCTCGGCGCACACGCGCTTGCCCTTCTCGGCGCTCGGGTCCTTCTCGACCTTGGCGAGCGTGGTCTCGGACGGGACGTCGACGTCGCTCCACCGGATCCGGTAGCCGGCGAGGGTCGCGTGATCGAGATCCGGCGTCGCCGCGATCACCTCGTCGAGCGTCGCGGGTCCCGGCGGCGGCGAAGGAGGCGGTGGCGGTGGAGGAAGGACCGGCGGCTCGGGCGTCGCGACCACCGCCGGCGCCGGCGGCGACCGGCGCACCGGGGATGTCGAGGTACATCGCACGACGAGGATCGCGACGACGACGAGGACGGGTGGCAGGGTGACGATCAGCACGGCGAGCCTGCGACCGCGCGGCTGCTCCTCGCGGAGCCGCTCCGCGCGGGACGGTCGCGCGTCGCCTGTCTTCTCGTGAAGGATCGTCGACGGGAGAGCGCGCGACGGGCTCTCGAGGGAGCGCTCCTCGGCGGGCGAGAGATCCTCGACGAGCGAGTCGTCGTACGGAGAAGGATCCGCCTTCCGCAGCGCCGAGGCCTTCTCCATCGCGGTCTGGACGAGGTCCCACTGGAACTCGGTCGGCGTCGTGCCTCGCTGCTTGCGATCGTCGAGCGTGCCGCCCCACTGCGCGGTCGCGATCACGCCGTAGCCGCCATCGTGGTGCCCGCGAACCACCACGCGGCCGCGTGCATCGCAGGTGACCTTCCACACGAACGCGGTCTTGGGGCGGCGCTTCGGGTCGGGGACGAACGACAGCGTGTCCTGGACGAGTCGGTTGTCGGCGATGCCAACGAGATCGAGCAGGAACGTCAGGTACGCGGCCACGCCTCCATCCTACGAGGAACGAAACGTTGGATGGTAACGAGCCGTTACTTCGCTCCCGCGCGATCTCGCGGTGCAAGTGGGCGAAACTGGGGCCCTTAGCGGCTGGACCGAGGGTTGCTCTGACCCGTCCCACGATGTGGACGCTGGCTCGCAAGCTCCTCCTTCATGACCGCCTTCGCTTCGTCGTCGCGATCGCCGGCGTCTCCGTCAGCGTGATGCTCGTCCTCGTCCAGGTCGGCCTGTACTTCGGCTTCATGGACACCGCGTCGGCCGTGATCGACGCGAGCAAGGCCGACATCTGGGTCGGCAAGAAGAGCAACGACTCGTTCGAGTTCGCGACGCCGTTCGACGAGCGCACCTACTACAAGGTGTCGTCGGTCGAGGGCGTCGAGCAGGCAGATCGAGTGCTCCTGAACTTCGCGCAGGTGAAGCTGCCCGACGGCGGCGACCTCGGCGCGCAGATCCTCGGCGTGGAGACGGCGCCTGGAAAGCGCCCGCTGCTCGCGCCGTGGAACGTGGTTGCGGGCGACGCGAATCGGTTGAGCCAGCCCGGCGCGATCGTGATCGACACGACGGAGTACGCGAAGCTGCACATCGATCAGATCGGTCACGTCACCGAGATCAGCGGCGTGCGCGCCGAGCTCGTCGCGATGACGAGCGGCATCCGCTCGTTCACCACGTCACCGATCGTCTTCACCGACATCCGCACGGCGCGCAGCTTCATGCCGCAGCTCGGCGCGGAGCCCGTGACGTACGTGCTGGTGAAGGTCAAGCCGGGTCAATCGATCGACGCGGTCAAGGCGCGCATCAACATGCTGCCGAACCTCGCGGCATACACGACGCACGAGATGTCGGCGCGCACGCGCAGCTACTGGTCGACGCGCACCGGTGTCGGCGCCGGCTTCTTCACGACGGCGGTCCTCGGCATCATCGTCGGGTTCGTCGTCGTCGGGCAGATCCTGTACTCGGGCACGCTCCAGTACATCCGCGAGTACGGCACGCTCAAGGCGATGGGCGCGAAGAACAGCGCCGTCGTGAAGGTGATCCTCTCGCAGGCGATGATCAGCGCGGGCCTCGGGTTCATCGTCGGCGCGCCGCTCGCGATGGGCATGCGCGCCGCCATGAAGGGCGCGAACCTCACCGTCGCGCTGTCGCCCGAGCTGTACGGCGCGACGCTCGCGATCACCGCCGTGATGTGCGCGTTCGCCGCGCTGCTCTCGATCGTCAAGGTGCTTCGCCTCGACCCCGCCTCGGTGTTCAAGGCCTAAGGAGACACGATGACCACTGCACTCGCACTCTCCGATACGTATCCGTCGCTCCAGCCCGCGTCGAAGATCGCGCCCGGCGACGTCCTCGCGCGCCTCGTCGACGTCGGCAAGATCTACGGTGCCGGCGAGAACGCCGTCGCCGCGCTGTCGAAGGCGACGCTCGACATCAAGGCCGGCGAGGTCACGCTGATCGAGGGTCCGTCGGGCTCCGGCAAGACCACGCTGATCTCGATCCTCGGTCTTCTCCTCACGCCGACGTCGGGACAGGTCTGGCTCGAGGGCAAGAACGTGGCGGGCCTGGGCGAGCGCGAGCTGCCGGCGCTGCGGGCGCGCAACTTCGGCTTCGTGTTCCAGGGCTTCAACCTCTTCCCCGCGCTGACCGGCGTCGAGAACGTCGCGATGGCGATCCAGATGAAGAACCCGAAGGCCGGCAAGACGGCGAAGGCCGAGGCCAAGCGCCTCCTCGAGATGGTCGGGCTCGGCCCGCGCATGCACCACCTGCCCGCGGACCTCTCGGGCGGACAGAA
This sequence comes from uncultured Kofleriaceae bacterium, assembly GCA_964617845.1. GTDB lineage: Bacteria > Myxococcota_A > Polyangia > Haliangiales > Haliangiaceae > JABFXX01. The sequence goes on from CAZUAR010000025.1 coordinate 163,325, forward strand.
GCAGCGCGTCGCGATCGCGCGCGCGCTCGGCGGCAACCCGCCGATCCTCGTCGGCGACGAGCCCACCGCCGCGCTCGACACCAAGACCGCGCTGTCGGTCATGGAGCTGCTTCGCGAGCTCGCCACCAATGACGGCCGTGCGGTCGTCGTCGTCACCCACGATCCGCGCCTCGAGCGCTTCGCCGATCGCGTCGTCCGCGTCGAGGACGGCCTGATCCAATCCGTCGATCACGGCAGCCACGCCAACGCCTAGGAGATGGTCATGCACAAGCTACTGAAGTCTGCACTCGTCGTTCTTCCTCTCGCCGCGGGCGGCGCGCTGTGGTTCGGCCGCTCGACGAGCACCGCGTCGGCCGAGCCGCAGGCGATCGTGCGCCCGCAGACGCTCGTCGCGCCGGGCCGCATCGAGCCGATGCACGACGCCGTCAAGCTCGCGTTCGAGGCGCCCGGTCGCATCATCGCGATCGACGTCGACGAAGGTAGCCCCGTGACCGCGGGCCAGGTCCTCGCGCGGCTCGACGACCGCATGGCGAAGGCCCGCGTCGACGCCGCCACCGCGCAGCTCGCCGCCGCAAAAGCGCGCTACACGTTCGCCCGTCGCGGCCCTCGCAACGAGGACATCGCCGCCGCCCGCGCCGAAGCGGAGGCCGCCGCCGCCGCCGCTGCGCATCGCCACGCCGAGCAGGCGCGCAGCGAGCGCCTCGGCGCGACCGGCGCCGTCGCGAGCTCGGTCGTCGACGCCGACGAGGCCGCCGCCCGCGTCGCGAAGGCGCAGTCGAACGCCGCCGCCGCGCGCTTCCAGTCGCTCGCGAAGGGAACGCGCGCCGAGCAGATCGAGGAGGCCGCCGCCTCGATCGCGCTCGCGCAAGCCGAGCTCGACGCGGCGAAGGTCGCGCTCGATCAGACGGTGCTGCGCGCGCCGTCCGACGGCATCATCCTGCGCCGCACGGCCGAGGTCGGCACGCTCGTCACGACGATGCAGTCGGTGCCCGTCGTCACGATGGCCGACGTCCGCCAGCTCGAGGTCCGCGCCGAGGTCGACGAGGCCGATGTCGCCGCCGTCTCCGTCGGACAGAAGGCGTACGCCACCGCCGACGCGTTCGGCGACAAGAAGTTCCCGGTGACGATCACGCGCATCACGCGCGAGCTCGGGCGCAAGACCGTCCGCGACGACGACCCGCGCGCGCGCGTCGACACGCGCGTGCTCGAGGTGATCGCCGACTTCGACGGCACGCCCGGCGTGGAGCTGCCGATCGGCCTCCGCATGAGCGTGCACATCGCTCGCTAATGCTTGACGACGCGCGCGGCCGGCAGCTGGTGCATCGTCTTGGCGCGCGCGAGCTGCCGTCCGATCTTGAAGCCCGAGCGCAGGCCGGTCGCGATCAGGCCGAAGCCGAACAGCACCTGCACCGCGAGGATGATCGGCAGCGCGAGCAACATCGCCGGGTACACGCTCGCGGCGACGAGCGAGATCACCGACGAGCTCAGCGTCACGAGGCCCGCGAGCCAGCGCCGGTTCGCGCTGCGCTGCTGGATCGTGAGCGAGCGAATCGCCTCGCGCGTGTTGCCGGTCTCGAAGTCGTAGCCGCACACGCATCGCGTCGGCTTCACCGGCCACTCGCAGCCGCAGATGTGGCAGGCGGTCATACGAGCCGCGCCTCGGGGAGCGCGCTCGGCGATCGCGCCTCGTGGAGCTGACGATCGACGCGTCGCCGCTGCACGACCGTCCATCCGATGTAGAAGACGGCCCCGATCGAGATCAATGCAGGCACGAGACCGAGCGTCTCCATGCCGACGACCCGCGCGAGGTTCGCGAGCACGACGCCGGCGAAGGCGACGCCACGCCCCAGCTTGCGCTTGGCGATCCAGTGGGCGCGCGTGTCCTCGAGCGCGTGCACGGTGTTGGCGTCGTAGCCGCACTCGCAGCGCTCCGCGCCCGCCTGCCACTCGCTCGAGCACCTCGGACACTGCGTCATACGATCCGCGCCGTCGGGAGCCGCTTCGACGTGCTCGCACCGCGGAGGTGCTTTCGCGCTTCTCGCACGTACGAGTGCGCGACCCACGCGAGCGCCGGACCGGCGAGGATCGCGACGACGCCGAGCATCATCGCCGGGCTGCCGAGCGTCGCGAGCAGCACCACCACGCCCGCGGGGAACGAGCCGAGCGCGATCTTGCGGTTGCGCAGGTGTGTCCTCAGCACGAACGACCACTGCGCGCTCGCGACCGCGTCGTAGCCACACGTGCACCGGAGCAGCGGAGCCTCATGCTCGCCCTGGCACTGCGGACACGTCACGGTCGCCACCTGGATCCGTATAACCCGCCATCGCGCGGCCGGCTACCCGCGCAGCTTCGCCAGGAACTTGTCGCTCGCTGCGCGCAGGGTCTCGGCGAGCAAGCGGAACTCGCGCAGCCGCGCCGACGAGGTCCGCCACGCGAGGCCGATGGTGCGGCCGGGCTGCGGCGCGGTGAACTCCGCGAGCTCGATCGCGCTGCGCGGCTGCACGAGCGCGTCGGCGGCGGCCTCGGGCAAGAGCGTGACGCCGAGACCACCGGCGACCATCTGCACGAGCGTGGGCAAGCTCGTCGCGCGGACCTCCATCGACTCGACGGCGCCGCCGCGATCGCAGACCGCGAGCGCCTGATCGCGCAGGCAGTGACCGTCCTCGAGCAGGAGCACGGTCGCGTCGTCGAGATCGCGATCGCTGACGCGCTTCTTCTTCGTGAGCGGCGAGCCCTTCGGCGCGGCGAGCACGAAGCTCTCCCGCGCGATCTCGGCGGTGGTGAAGTCACCCGGGATCGGGATCGCGAGGAGCGCGGCGTCGAGCTGACCCGCGTCGAGCTGCGAGAGCAAGCGGTGGGTCTGCTCCTCGCGCAGGATCAGCTCGAGCCTGGGATACTTCGCGCGGACCGGGGGCATCAGCGCCGGCAACCAGTACGGCGCGATCGTGGGGATCACGCCGAGGCGCAGCGGACCGACGAGCGGCTCCCCGCGACGGCGCGCCGCGTCCCCGACGGCGTCGATCGACGCGAGCGCCTCGCGCGCGCGACCGATGATGTCCTCGCCCGCGGGTGTGACCAGCACGCTGCGGCGATCGCGCTCGAACACCTGGACGCCCAGCAGTCGCTCGGCGCCCTGCACCTGCGCCGACAGCGCCGGCTGCGACATGCCGAGCGAGCTGGCGGCGCGGCGAAAGCTGCCGTGATCGGCGACGGCGACGAGCGTCTCGAGGTGGCGAACGGTCGGGCGATCGCGTGCAGCCATGATAGCCCTCATCTATCACACCTATCGCCTGTCGCAATTGGCCTTATCAGCGAGGACGCCCCATGGTGGCCCCATGAAGACCATTGGCGATACGTTTCCTTCTTTCACGGCGAAGGCTGTCCTCGCCGACAAGTCCTTTACCGATCTCACCGACAAGTCCTATGACGGCAAGTGGAAGGTCTACTTCTTCTGGCCGAAGGACTTCACGTTCGTCTGTCCGACGGAGATCGCTGCATTCGGCAAGCTGAACCGCGAGTTCGCGGACCGCGACGCGCAGGTGCTCGGCGTATCCACGGACAGCGAATACGTCCACCTCGCCTGGCGCAACAGCCACGCGGATCTCAAGGATCTGCCGTTTCCGATGATCGCGGATATCAAGCGCGAGCTCGGGACGTCGCTCGGCATCCTCGACAAGGCCGAAGGCGTCGCGCTGCGTGCCACGTTCATCGTCGATCCCCAGGGCGTGATCCGCTTCGTCTCGGTGAACGACCTGTCCGTCGGGCGCAATCCGGCCGAGGTGCTGCGCGTGCTCGACGCGCTGCAGACCGACGAGCTGTGCCCGTGCAACTGGCAGAAGGGTCAGGACACCCTGACCGCCGCGTGAGGACCACCATGTCGATCGACACGCTCAAAGATCGCCTGCCGGACTACGCGAAGGATCTTCGCATCAACCTCGGCATCATCACGTCGTCGACGGCGCTCACGCCGCAACAGGCGTGGGGCACCGCCGTCGCCGCCGCCGTGACGGCGCGCAGCCCCGAGGTGCTCGCCGCGATCGCCGCGGAGGCATCCGCGCATCTCTCGCCCGGCGCTCTCGCCGCCGCGAAGGGCGCCGCCGCGATCATGGGCATGAACAACGTGTACTACCGCTTCACCCACTTCATGGGACCGCAGGCGGAGTACGCGTCGATGCCGGCGCGCCTGCGCATGCAGATCATCGGCAAGCCCGGTGTCGATCACGCCGACTTCGAGCTGTGGTGCCTCGCCTCGTCGGCGATCACCGGCTGCGAGCAGTGCGTGCGCTCGCACGAGAAGGTCGTGCGCGAGAAGGGTGGAACGAAGGAAGCGATCCAGGATGCCGTCCGGATCGCCTCCGTCGTCCACGCCGTCGCGCTCGCGCTCGCGACCGTCTAGCAACAGTCCTACGAGGTCCGTCAGGCGCGAATCGTGCGGACGATCCACGCGATCATCAGGACGCCGGCGATCGCGGTGAGCGCGAACACCCACAGCCCGGACGCCTCGAGGGCGGCCTCTCGCGGCGGCTCGATCATCGCGAGCCGTCCCGATTCGCGAACGACGACGCCCGCGATCAGCGTGGCGCTCCCCGCGGCGGTCACGAGCGTGAGCGCCGTCGGCCGCCGCAGCATCCAGATCCAGCCAACGAGCTCGGCGAGCACCGCGCCGACGAGGATGTAGCCCCAGCCGTGCGCGTCGCCACCGACGCCGAGCCACACGACGGCGGCGACCGACACGACGCGCCCCGCGATCCCGATGATCGCGAGCCGGCGTGTCTCGCCCGGCGCCGCCCACCACGCCGCGAGGATCGCGAACCCGGTCGCCATCGCGCCGAGCCACACGAGGAGGCGCGGCACGACGCCGCTCTGCGCGTACAGCCGATCGCCGGCGGCGTACATCGCGCGCCACGCGGGCTCGTCCTGCATCAGCTGGTTGATCTCGGTCCACGACCACGCGACGAACACGAAGCAGACGAGGCCTGCCGCGAGCGCGACCTTGCGCAGCCGCGGCACCACGGTGGCCTTCGCGAGGTAGAGCGCGTAGAAGCCGACGATCAGCGCGGGTACGACGGCGCCCCAGCGCGGCCCGAGGATCAGGTTCGCGCTGTAGAAGCGGCGCTGATACAGGAGCTGCAGGAACAACAGCGGCGCGACGCCGGCGGTGATGCCGAGGCCGAGCATGAACGGCAGCCGATCGCGCACGCCATCCGCGATCGCGTCCGCCTTGCCGCGCAGCGCCTGGATCAACGCGTACGCGGTGCCCGCGACGACGTAGCCGACGAGCACGATGTGGATCGCGAACGTCACGAGATACAGCACGAGCCACACCGCGTTCGCGTTCGACGACAGCGGCCACATCAGCGCTCGCCTCCCGGCGATGTCCCCGCCTCGTCGAGCCACCGCGTGATCTGCGCGCGCACCGCCGGGTCCTCGCTCGCGGCCCACGCCGCCGGTGCACCCGCGATCTCCCAGCGGATCAGCTGCACGAGCGCCTCGACGTCCTCCGCGGTGCCCGCGAACGGCGGCATGAACGCCTTCGTGCGCTGCAGCTTCGCGATGTTGAGCCGCAACTGATCGGGCGTCCACGTGTGCGCGAGGTGCATGACCGCGTTCGCGCCGCGCATCGTGTGGCACGCGTCGCACAGGTTGCGGAACACCTTCGCGCCGTGCGCGAGCTGCGGCGCCGGGTAGCGCGCCGCATCGCGCAGCGCGTACGGGTCGTGCGCCGTCGCGCCGTCGACGCGCATGCGCGCGACCTCGTCGGGCGTCAGCGACGTCGAGTACAGCACGCCCCGCACGGTGAACGGCTTGCGCGCGCCCTCGCGCACGAACTCGCCCGCGGCCGTGGCGCCGAACGCGAGCGCGAGCAGCAGCGTCGCCGTCGCGCCGTTGATGTACAGCCGCTTCAAGAACAGCCCGACGATCACGTAGCCGCCGATCAGCGTCGACGCACCCGCCGCGACCGCGACGAACATCGTCATCGGCATCGATCCGCCCATCAGCCACTGCCGGCTGTCGCCCGGGATCACCGCCATGAACCACAGCGCGAGGAGCGGCATCGCCGCGATCGGCAGCGCGAACCGCGACGCGCGGCGGATCAGCGCCGCCTTGCGATCGCGCGGCAGCTCCATCGTGTTGATCAGGATGCACGCGACGAGCGCCGCGAGCGTCCCCGCGACCGCCGTGCGGAAGAGCAGCGACGGCCAGAAGCTCGGGTTGAAGAACCCGCTCCACATCGATCCGCCGTGCAGCCACTCGCCGGGCGTGAGCTGCCACGACAGGATCCCGTTGATCCAGAACAGGCTCATCCACGCCGCGAGCGAGTACAGCGCGAGCAACCGCCGCCGCGCCTTGTCGGGAAGCGTCGGTCCGAACCGATAGAACGCATACCCGGCGCAGATCTCGACGGCGAACCACACCCACTCGGTCGCCCACAGCCAGTGGAACTCGTCGAGCATGAGCCCGATCGTGCGCGCGCCGACCTGGATCGTCGTGAACCACATCGCGACCCCGGTCAGCGCACCGACGACGAACGACACGAGCACGAGCCACTTGAAGTAGCCGTCGACGAACGTCCGTGCGTCCTGCACGCCGCGCTGCCCGAGCCGCTCGAAGTAATAGAGCAGCGCGCCACCGCCGATCGCGAACTGCGCGAGGAAGACGTGCAGGATCCCGACGCCACCGATCACGAGCCCCTTCATCAGGGGACCGAATTCGTTGACGGGGTACGACGGGATCGGAGTCGGATCCACGGCCTTTGGATGCTACAGCGGCAGGTCCGAGAGCGCGTATTTCGACGCATCCGGTGCGTCGAAATGCCACCACTCGGTCGGCATCCCGACGAACCCGACCTTCTTCATCGCCGTCTCGAGCCGCTTCGCCTCGCGCCCCGCCTTGCCGGCGAGCGCGTTCCTCCGATGCGCCTTCTGGGTGAAGTCATCGAACGCCGTGGGCATCGGCAGGAGCTTCCCATCGGCGTCGGCGAGCGCGAGATCGACCGCCGCCGCACGACTGTGCCGCGAGCCCTTCTTGGGATTCGCGACGTAGCGCTCGTCGGGAACGAGCTTCCAGAACGTCTCCTGGATCGACATCGGCCGGTAGCAATCCCACAGCACGAGCCGGCGCTTCTGCGCGCGCAACAGCTTCGCCGCCCGCGCGAGCCGGACCGCGACGCCGCGGTGCAGCTTGCACACGGCCCGGGGATACACGGCCTCGCCCGTGAAGTTGTCCTTCGTCGCGTAGCGCATGTCGAGGACCGCGTCGGGGATGATCGTCGAGACATCGACGAGGTCTGCGCCGTCGGTGCGCAGCGGATGGGCCGCCGCGATCGCGGGTACGATCGAGAGCACGAGCGCCCAACGCATTGGTAGATCTACTTTCCCTCGTTATGAGTTTCCGTACGACCCCCGTGGAA
>CAZUAR010000026.1:0-20568 GCA_964617845.1 uncultured Kofleriaceae bacterium
ACGCGAGCCGAGCTCCGTGGCGACGCGATGCCACGCCAACTGCCGCTTGACCGCGCTCGGTGTTCTGTCCGGCGTACGGACACGCAAGCTCGGCGCGATCGCGTCCCTTCGTCCCCCGATCGTGCCGCCCCGTCATGAACGCGAGCCGAGCTCCGTGGCGACGCGATGCCACGCCAACTGCCGCTTGACCGCGCTCGGTGTTCTGTCCGGCGTACGGACACGCAAGCTCGGCGCGATCGCGCCCCTCCGTCCCCCGATCGTGCCGCCTCGTCATGAACGCGAGCCGAGCTCCGTGGCGACGCGATGCCACGCCGACTGCCGCTTGACCGCGCTCGGTGTTCTGTCCGGCGTACGGACACGCAAGCTCGGCGCGATCGCGCCCCTCCGTCCCCCGATCGCACCCCTCCGTCCCCCGATCGCACCCCTTCGTACCCCGACTCGTCATGACGTTGTCCTGACAGCCGTACGGACCACGCCGCAGTGCGTGTGCGCGGACGCACGACGGCGTAGAACCATCCCGTCCTGCTCGATCTCGCCGTGGATGTTTCCCTCATGTCATGACGAGCGTCAGGACAACGTCATGACGGATCGGGATCGAGGGCTGTTGGTCATCGCGATGGGTCACCGCCCTACGACCCGTCGTGACGTTGCCCCGGAGGTCGTCGCGCAGGTGCTCGGTATTGTCATGACGAGCGTCAGGACAACGTCATGACGGATCGGGATCGAGGGCTGTTGGCTTCAACACGGTCAGCGACCGAACGTTCGCCGAGAGCGGGATCGTCACAGGCGGTTGCGTCGTGAGTACTCGCCGCGGGAGACGCCAACTGGGACTCGCGTCATGAAGCAAGGCACGCTGCGCTGGCGCGTGTTGCTCGTCCTCGCCCTCGCGGCGATCGTGCCGACGATCGTCGTCGGTGCGCTCGCGATCTTTCGCGCGCGCGGTGATGTCGAGCGCGAGGTGCTGCGCGGCGCGCTCGCGCACATTCGCGCGCTTGGCGCGGCGCTCGACGGCACGCTGCAGGACGCGCGGCGCACGGTCGAGCTCGCCGCGGCGACGTGGGCCGACGCGCCCGACGACGAGCAGAAGACGCAGCTGCTCGTGAAGCGCTTGCGGCGCGACGTGCCGATCGTTCACGCGCTGTCGATCGTCGATCCCGACGGCACGCTGCGCTACGGCGATCCGCTTCCGGCGGGCGCGAACGTGGGGAGCCATAGCTTCGGCGGGTACGTCGGCGACGCGGTCCACGTCGAGGGACGGCCGGTGGTGCAGCTCGTGGTGCAGGCGCGCGGCCGGACCGGCGAGCTGATGGGCACATTCATCACGAGCCTCGATCTGGGCTTCGTGCGCGACCTGCTCGGCGCGGCGCGCCTCGGGGCCGGTGCGCGCGTGCTCGTGGTCGATGGCGCCGGCGTGCCCGTCGCGTCGAGCGAGCAAGGGCCGGTCGGCACGCAGTCGCTCGCGGGCAAGGATCCTGCGGTCGATCGCGCGCTCGCCTCGTCGGTCGAGGGGACGATCGCGGCCGGCGGTTGGGTCAGCGCGTATCGCAACCTGTCGAGCTATCAGTCGCTGCGCGGTGTGCGCTGGGCGATCTTGCATCAGCAGCCCGAGGCCGAGGCGTACGCGCTCGCGCGGCGCACCACGCGTGACACGCTGATCATCGGCGGCGCCGCGCTCGCGATCGCGCTCGCGCTCGGTGCGTTCTTCGCCACGCGGTTGACGCGCCCGCTCGAGGCGCTCGCCAGGCGCGCCGATGCGATCGCGAGCGGTACCGTCACGCCGGATGACGAGCGTGCCGATGCGATCGCCCTCGCGGGGCCCGGCGAGATCGGAGCGCTCGCACAACGCGTCGACGAGATGGCCCGGCGCATCGCGGAGCGAGCCGAGCTGCAGGCCGCACTCGCGCGCGGCGATCGGCTCGCGTCGGTCGGCGTGATGTCGGCGCAGGTGGCGCACGAGATCAACAACCCCCTGACGACGGTGATGGGCTACGCGAATCTGCTCCTCGAGGACAAGCCCGAGGGCCACCCGGATCGCGCGGGCCTCGAGCTGATCGCGAGCGAGGCCGAGCGCATGAAGGGCATCATCGGCGGGCTCCTCGAGTACGCGCGCACGCCGCGCGGGTCGGGCTCGATCGTCACCGCGGGTCCGGTCGCGAGCGCGGCCGATCGCACGGGCGAGAGCGAACCGGCGCAGGTCGCGCGGCACGTCGGCGCGCTCCTCGAGCCGCAGCTCAAGAAGGCGAAGGTCCGCTACGTCACGGACGTCCAGACCACGACGCCGCTCGCGATCGACGCGCACTCCCTGCAGCAGGTGCTCGTCAACCTCGTGCAGAACGCCGCGCAGGCGATGTCGTCGACGCACGACCCCGACAGCGGCTCTCGCGGAAACACGATCACGCTGATCGTGAGGCCCGCGCCGGGCGGCATCGCGACGCAGATCCTCGTCCGCGACGAGGGTCCCGGCGTCAAACCCGCCGACCGCGCGAAGGTGTTCGACCCGTTCTTCACGACCAAGGCCGCCGGCGTCGGCACGGGGCTCGGCCTCGCCGTGTGCAAGCACCTCGTGGCGACCGCCGGCGGATCGATCGAGCTCGGCGAGGGGCCTGATGGCCGTGGTGCGGAGTTTCGGCTCGTGATACCAAACGTGCGTGAGTAGCATCCTCGTCGTCGACGACGAACGCGGCATCCGCGCGCTGTGCGGCGACGTGCTCGGCCGCGCGGGCTACGAGGTCGAGACGGTCGACTCCGCCGCCGGTGCGCTCGCCGCCGTGTCGCGCCGCCGCTTCGATCTGATCCTCTGCGACATCAACCTTCCCGATCAGGACGGCGTGTCCATCCTCCCGCGCCTGCTCGCACCGCGCGGAGATGACAGCCCGCCGCCCGCGGTCCTCCTCATCACCGCGTACCCGTCGATCGACACCGCCGTCCGCGGGATGAAGCTCGGCGCGCGCGACTACATCGGCAAGCCGTTCTCGCCCGACGAGCTGCGCCTCGTCGTCCGCCGCGCCCTCGACGAAGACGAGCTCCGCCGCACGCACAGCGAGCTGACCAAGCGCCTCGCGTACGGCTCGATGATCGGCGACTCGCCCGCGATGCGCGAGATGCGCGCGACGATCGACAAGGTCGCGCAGTCCGACGCCACCGTCCTCATCACCGGCGAGTCCGGCACGGGCAAGGAGCTCGTCGCGCGCGCGCTCCACTTCGCGGGCCGCCGCGCGTCTCGCTCGTTCACGCCCGTCAACTGCGGCGCGCTCGTCGGGACGCTCCTCGACAGCGAGCTATTCGGCCACACGCGCGGCGCGTTCACCGGCGCCGACACCGCCAAGCGCGGCCTGTTCGTCGCCGCCGACGGCGGCACGCTGTTCCTCGACGAGATCGGCGAGCTCCCCCTCGAGCTCCAGCCGAAGCTCCTCCGCGCGCTGCAGGATGGCGAGGTCAAGCCGGTCGGCGGCACCGCATCGATCCGCGTCGACGCGCGCGTCATCGCCGCGACCAATCGCACGCTCACCGACGGCATCAAGGCCGGTACGTTTCGCGAGGACCTCTATTACCGCCTCGCCGTCATCACGATCGAGGTCCCCGCCCTGCGCAACCGTCCGGGCGACATCGCGCTCCTCGCGCGCCACTTCGCCGAGCAAGCCGCCCTGCGCGCCGAGCGTAGCCGCCCGCACCTCACCGACGCCGCGATCGCGCACCTCACCTCGCACTCGTGGCCCGGCAACGTGCGCGAGCTCGAGAACACGATCGAGCGCGCCGTGATCCTCGCGACGAGCGACGTCCTCGACGTCGCCGACGTCGCCGGCCCTCGCCCGCTCACCGCGGCGTCCGGGCTGACGACCTTCACCGGCGATCACGTCCCCACCCTCGACGAGCTCGAGCGCACGCACATCATGAAGGTGCTCGAGCTGTGCGAGGGGCAGAAGACGAAGGCGGCCTCGATGCTCGGCATCAACCGAACGACGCTCTGGAAGAAGCTGCGCCAGTACGGGATCGAAGGCGACTAGTCCGCGATCGTGTAGTGCGCCATGTGGGCAAGCTACGGCTCATCGCGACGTTCCCTCGAAAACAGACGTCCCGACGGAGATGTCGCCGAGCGTGCCCGTCCAGACACCCGCATCGATCGCATCCATGATGCCATCGCCGTCGCGATCCATCGCGCGCGCGACGCCCATGATGGCGAGCTCGTGCGGCGGCGCGCTCGCCGCCGGGAATCGCTCGTAGATCTCGCGCGCCGCGACGCCGATGCCGATCGAGCATGCCTGCGCGTACAGCGCTGCCGAGCCGATACCGACGGCGTCGGCGACGAGCCCGCCGAGCCGCGGACAATCGACGAGCGCGCGGAGCGCCGTCGCGAGGTCGGTCGCGCCGGGAACGACCGCCGGGACCGCGGCGCGATCGAAGGCCGCGCGAAACCACGCCCCGATCGGCAGCGCGACGGCGTGCCGCGCGATGACCACGCGGTTCGACAGCGCCCGCGGCTCCTCGGCGCGCGTGGCCGTGCCCACCAGCTCCACCGCGAGCTCGGCGTCGACGCTCGGATCCGCGAGGCCGATCGACGAGAACGCGATGTCCGTGTTGTCGATGCGTACGCCGCGGAGCCTCCGGCTCGCGCGACCGCGCGCGACCGCGTCCTGGTCGATCGTGGTGCCGCTGACCACGAGCGTCTCGAGCGTCGAGAACCGCGTCGCGATGCGCGTCGCGCCGACGGCCATCTCGCGGAGCGCGGGCGCGAGCTCGGGCGCGTACGTCGCGATGCGGTCGTGCAGCTGCGTGGCGACGTACGGCGCGAGCACGGAAGCGACCGTGCGCGCGTTGCCCTCGGGCAGCGCGCCGACGACGAGATCGACGAGGTACGCGGTCGGATCATCGGGGCCGTCGGTCGCGATCGCGAGCTCGGCGAGCAGCGGCGCGAGGTCGGGCGGCGGCGCCGCGAGCGTGAACGTGCTCGTCAGCGCATACGTGCCCGCGGGATCGAGCGCGCGTGGAGGCGGCGAGGCATCGGGCGCGGCGATCGGATCCGCGGAGTCCGGCGTGCATGCGGTGGTCGAGGCCGCGAGCGAGACGGTGAGCGAGGCGACGAGCGAAGCGAACGAGGGAGTCTGCATGCGCGCCGCGAATTGCAGCGGCCATGCCGCGATCGCGGATCGCGAAGCCTGCGAGATCGCACGCCCGCAGCGCAGCGTTTGTCCGGTGTCCGGCCGGATGCCGGACACGCTGTCCGAGGGCCGGACGCTCAGTCGCGAAGCGCATCGCGTGCGGCCTGCATGTCCGGCGGCAGCGGCGAGGTGAACGAGAGGTGCGCGCCGGTCACTGGATGATCGAAGGCGAGCGTGTGCGCGTGCAGGGCCTGGCGCCCGAGCGCGGCGGCGGCGGCGGAGACGCGCTCGTCGGCGGAAGCGCGGCCGTAGACCGGATCGCCGATCAGCGGCCAGCCGTGATCCGATGCGTGCACGCGGATCTGGTGCGTGCGGCCCGTCTCGAGGCGCAGCTCGACGAGCGCGCTCGCGTGCAGCGGTTCGACGATCGAGTAGTGCGTCACCGCCGTCTTGCCGCTCGTCACCTTCGACGAGAACCGCTTGCGATGGATCGGATGGCGGCCGTACAGCGTGCGCAGCGTGCCCTGCTTCTGCGGCGGCGGCGGCGACGCGATCCCGAGGTACGCGCGATGGATCGTCGAGGGCACCGTTCCCTGGCCCGTGCTCTTCGACTTGAACGCCGCACCGAGCGCCGCGTGCGCGCGATCGGACTTCGTCGCGACCATCACGCCCGTCGTGTCTTTGTCCAGGCGATGCACGATGCCCGGGCGCAGCACGCCGCCGATGCCCGAGAGGTCCTTGCAGTGGAACAGCAGCGCGTTGACGAGCGTGCCGCTCGGATGGCCCGGCGCCGGGTGCGCGACCAGGCCCGCGGGCTTGTCGATGACGATCAGATCTGCGTCCTCGTGCAGCACGACGAGCGGGATGTCCTCGGGCAACACCTCCAGCGGCTCGGGCGGCGGGACGCGCACCACGATCGCCGCCCCTGCCTTCACCTTCGTGCCGGCCTTCCGCGCGACGAGGCCGTCGAGCGTCACGCGCCCTTCGTCGATCAGCCGCTGCACGACCGCGCGCGACAGCGATTCGACCTGCGCGGCGATCACGGCATCGAGCCGACCGCCGTCGCTCGCGACGAGATCGTAGGTCTCGTCGTCGTCCTCCTCTACCAGATCTTCGATTTGACGTGACCCTTCGACTTCACGAGCACGTCGACGATCGCGCGCTCGTAGATGTGCTGGCCGAAGATGTCCTCGGTCACGCGGCTCTTGAACAGCTCGCGGCCTTCATTGATCTCGTCCGCCATCACCTCGAACAGGTTGTCGTTGTTGATGCCTTCGAGGATCTTGGGCTCGTGATAGAGGGTCAAGTCCGACGCGATAGCGCGGGCCAGCTGGCGCGCGCGCTTCGGGTTGTCGATCAGAGTCGCCATCGCTAGATCGTCGCTGGCAAGCCGCGCGCGGTCAAGGCTTGGCGGGGCGCAGTTCGCCGGAGGTCAGGTCGACCGGCGATCGCGCGCCGGCTCCTCGTCGTCGTCGGGCGACGGCCGCGCCGCGCGCAGCCTCGCGAGGTACGTCTGCTTCACGCGCTCGACGTCGAGGCCGAGGGCCCGCGCGTACTCGGCGAGGAACCCGCGCACGTACACCGCCGCGGGCAGCTTCGCGAACACCTCGCCCTCGAGCGCGTGCAGGTACGCCATGCCGATCTTCGAGCGCTCCGCGATCTCGCGCAGCTCGACACCGACCGCCTCGCGGATCTGGCGGAGCAGTGGCCCCGAGAAGTCGGTCTGCGGCGAGAGCTCCGGCATCGGCGGACGGATCGTCTGCTGGACCTCGTCGACCTTGGCGACGGCGCGCTGCTGGATCGGCTCGGTCAGCGACGGCGGCGCGATCGGCATCGGCACGCCGTCGGGGAACAGCTCCATGTCGTAGTCCTTGCGCTTCGCCGCGTCCATCAGCGTCGTGTACGCGAGGTCGAGCCGGCGATGCACCGCCTCGAGGCTCGCCGGATCGTAGAGCCCGCTGATCGCGATCGACTCCGCGCCGTACACGTCGCGAATGCGGCGGTTCGCGCGCCGGATGTCCTCGAAGCTCGCGGTCGGCGGCACCTCGAGCAGCTCGTAGTGCGAGTCCGACGGGATGACCTCGCCGCGCGTGTCGTCGAGCGGCGGCATCGCGCCCGAGCCCTCGCTGCGACTGCCGCCGCGCACCGCGAGCAGCCCGCGGGCGACGCGCTCGAAGCACTTCGCGATGCGCGTCTCGGGGTGCTCGATCAGCAGCGGACGGCGGCGCCGCGTCGACGCCCACACCGCTTCGTCGTACTCGAGGTGACCGAGGTAGCGGATCGGCGAGCCGAGCCGGCGCCGGGCGACCGACGCCACCGCGCGACCGAGCTCCATGTCGCTCTTGCTGCGCGCGCTGTTGACGACGAGGTGCGGCTGGAAGCCGAGGATCGCCGCGCGAAGCTCGTCGAGCTCGGCGCGCGACCCCAGCTCGGACGCCTCCGCTCTGGGCTCCGATCCTTGCTTCTCGACCGCGGAGAACCAGATGTCGAGCGGGCTCGGCGTGCCGCCCTCGAACTCGCGCGGATCGCGCGTGGTGGCCGCGAGGTGCGCGAGGCCGCGCCGCTCGAGGCTCTTCAAGAACGCCGCGCGCACGAAGCGATGCATCAGCTCGATCGACGTCGGATCGGGCACCGACACGAGCACGCCGATGTCGGCCTCGAGGAACAGCTCGAGCGTCGGCGACGCCATGCCCGGCCCGAGGTCGACGACGACCCAGTCCGCCGGCAGCTGGTGCAGCTGCTCGCATACGAGCCGCACGAGCTGCGGGCCCGGCTCCGCGATCCACGGTGGATCGTAGACACCGGCGATCAGCTTCACGCCCGGCACGTGCGTGGGCACCGCGATCTCCGCGAGGCTCGGCCCGCCCGCCGCGAGCGCCTCGCTGAGCGAGCGCTGCGGTCGCGGCACCCCCGCGAACACGTGCAGGTTCGGGGCGCCGAACGCGGCGTCGACGAGGATGACCTTCTTGCCGAGCGTCGCGAGGAAGATGCCGACGTTCGCGGCGACCAGGCTCTTGCCCACGCCACCCTTGCCGCCACCGATGGCGACGACGCGAGGAAGCGTGGTGGGCGCGGTCATGGCCGGCGACATAACCGCGATCCCCGACGGAGAGTCAACTGCGAAGGGGGAGGACCGCTGCCTAGAACGTGATCTTCACCGAGTCCGCCGAGTACGCCGCGTCGCCGTGGTGCACGACCTCGATGTTGTTCCCGTCGGGATCGAGCAAGAACGCGGCGAAGTAGCCCGGGTGATACGGGCGCTCGCCCGGCGGGCCGTTGTCGCGGCCGCCCGCTTCGAGGCCTGCGCGGTACGCTTTCTCGACGAGCGCCTTGTCGCGCGTCGCGAACGCGAGGTGCACGCGTCCGGTGAGCTCCTTGCCCGCCGACATCTCCTTCGTCGAGACGTAGAGCTCGTCGAAGCCAAAGCTCCCGGGTGCCGAGTGCAAAAAGGCCGGCACGCCGAGCACACCGAGAACGGCGGTGTAGAACTTCTTGCTCGCCTCGATGTCTCGGACGACCAGGTGAACGTGATCGATCAAGCGTCCGCGATGTAGCTCCATGCCGGCAGCGTGCCCGTGCTCCAGGCGATTCGCACCCACTCGGTGCGTGAGAACCGAGCGAGCTACTCGGGCTGTGCGAGGGCGCGCACTGCCTCTGCGACCGCGCCGAGCTCCGCGGGAGCGATCGTGCGCACGTCGAGCCACACGCGAGCGGTATCGATGCGCGACACGATGCCCGCGGCGCGCAGCGCGCGCTCGATCGCGGTCGTGCTCGGGCCCTTCACGGTGACCGCGAACGACGGCAGTTGTGCGGTCGGCATCGCGCCACCGCCGACCGTCGACATGCACGCCTCCACCGCGATCGTGAAGCCCTTCACGCTGCCGATCGTTCGCTTGAGCCCGTCGGCGATCGCCTTGAGCGCGTCGGGCGGTGTCGACAGCATGCGCAGCGCCGGCAGGTCGGTGGGCCTTCCGTCGCGATACGCGGCGAGCGTGGCCGCGAGCCCCGCGAGCGTCAGCTTGTCGGGGCGCAGCGCGCGCATGAGCGGATGCGCGCGCGCTGCTTCGATCGCGTCGCGCGAGCCGACGGCGATGCCCGCCTGCGGACCGCCGAGCAGCTTGTCGCCCGAGAACGTGACGAGGTCCGCGCCGGTCGACACCACGTCGGCCACCGTCGGCTCGACGGGCAGGCCCCACTCGCGCTGCACGTCGTCGTCGATGATCGCGCCGGAGCCGAGGTCGACGAGCACGGGGATCGTTCGCGCGCGCCCGAGCTCGACGAGCTCGACGACGCTGACCTCGCTCGTGAAGCCGACCATCGCGAAGTTCGAGCGATGCACCTTGAGGAGCAGGCCCGTCGCGGCGCGGATCGCGGACGTGTAGTCCTTCGCGTGCGTCTTGTTGGTCGTGCCGACCTCGACGAGCACGCCGCGCGAGAGCTTCAGGATCTCCGGCAGGCGGAACGAGCCACCGATCTCGATCAGCTCGCCGCGCGAGACGATGATCTCCTTGTCGCTCGCGAGCGCGGCGAGGCACAGCACCATCGCCGCCGCGTTGTTGTTCACGACGAGCGCGTCCTCGGCGCCGGTGAGATCGCACAGCAGGCCGCGCAGGTGATCGTGTCGCGAGCCGCGCTCGCCGGTCGCGAGGTCGTACTCGAGGTTGGTGTACGCGCCCGCGGCCTCGTCGATCGCGGCGCGCGCGTCGATCGACAGCGGCGCGCGCCCGAGGTTGGTGTGGAGCACCACGCCGGTCGCGTTGATCACCTTGCGCAGCGCCGGCTTCGCGAGCGCCTGCGCCGCGAGCGCGACCTCGGCGGCGTCGATGTTCGCGTCGGTCGCCTTCGGCGCCGGGGCCGCGTCCGCGCCCTCGGGGATCGTCGCCGGCGTCCCCAGGATCGCGTCGCGCTTGGCGGCGATCGCGCGGCGCGCGGCTTCGATCAGCGCCCAGCGCGGTGCCTTGCCGTGCTCGGCCGCAGCGTCGGCGAGCGCGGTCACCGCGGGTAGCTGGACGAGGAGCTCGCGCATTCGAGCGCACGCTATCACGCAGGGGCGAGCTATGCTGACGCGGACATGGACGTACAGGCCGTCTCGGCGCTCCTCGCAGCGCTGCTGATCATGGCGATCGGCACGAGCGTCCTGCTGCGCTCGCGCCGCGACCGCATGTACACGGCGTTCGCGCAGTTCACGTTCACGGTGAGCGCGTGGCACCTGTGCACGTTCATCGCGGCCGCGACCGACTCCGAGGTCATGCGGTGGCTCTCGCTGTGGGCTGCCGCGACGATTCCCGTCACCGCGATCCGCTTCTTCCGGATGTTCCTCGCGCAGCCCTCGATCGGTGGGCCCAAGCGCGGACCGCGCGTGACGATCGCGTGGACGCTCGCCTGCTACGGCGCGCTCGTCTACGCGGCGATCGCGCAGCCGATCCACAAGACGGACTACTTCCTGATCCCGTTCGGCGTCTACGTGTTCGGCGGTCTGTACCGCTGCGTCTGGGACATGTGGATGATGTACCGCGCGACGACGAAGCGCGTGGAGCGCACGCGCGTCGGCTACCTCGCGCTCGGCGGCTTCGTCGCGACGACGCTCACGCTGACGGACGTGCTACCGCGCTTCGACATCGCGTGGCCCGCCGTCGGCAACGTGCTCGGCATCCTCTACCTCTACTTCCTGTCGCAGACGCTGTTCCGCAACCGGCTGATCGACGTCAACGAGCTGCTCGGCAAGATGGCGGTGCTCGGCACGCTGGTCGTGCTGCTGTGGGCCGTCTACGGCTTCCTCCTCTACTGGATCGGCGGCGGCCAGAAGGGCCTCTATCTCCTCAACGCCCTCGTCGCGTCGTTCGTGATCCTCATCCTGTTCGAGCCGGTGCGCAGCTGGCTCGAGAACGGCATCAACCGCTGGTTGCTCCGCCAGCGCACCGAGCTGCGCGGGCGCCTCGAGAGCGTGCGCCGCGAGCTCCCGACGATCGTCGACGTCGGCGACATGGTCGTTCGCATCACGACCGCGCTCGAGGAGTCGCGCCGCGTCACCGACGCCGCGGTGTACCTGCTCGACTCCGACGGCGCCGGCTTCGACCGCATGGGCGTCATCGGCCAGGTCGCGCCCGAGCGCCTCGACGCGAACGCCGAGCGCGCGCTGCTCGATCGCGTCCGCGCCGGCTACCTCGACAAGGACACCTTGAGCCGCGAGATCGACGAGCTCGCGAGCGCCGAGGCCGAAGGCGCGGAGGCCAAGCGCGCGCCGCTGATCGCGCTGCGTACGCGCATGGACGAGCTCGGCGCGGACATCATCTTTCCGCTGCTCGGCAGCGCCGAGACCGAGCAAGGCCCGTGGCTCCTCGGTCTGTTCTGCCTGCGCGACGACCGCACCGAGAGCGCGTTCGACGCCGACGACATCGACACGTTCCGCCAGCTCGCGATCGGCGCCGCGCGCGTGATCGAGTCGAGCCAGGCGTACGAGCGCGTGAAGGAGCGCGACCGCCTCGCCGCGCTCGGCGAGATGGCCGCCGGTCTCGCGCACGAGATCAGAAACCCGCTCGGCGCGATCAAGGGCGCCGCGCAGCTCCTCATGACCGACGGCTCGGGCCCGAAGAGTGCCGGAGTGTCGAGCGAGACGAGCGAGTTCCTCGCGATCATCGTCGAGGAGGCGAACCGCTTGAACAACGTCGTCACGCGGTTCCTCGACTACGCGCGACCCGAGCGTCCCGGCCGCGAGGGCGCGGACAAGGTCGACTTGAACCTCGTCGTGCGCAAGACCGTCCAGCTGCTGCAGGGCGAGAACCTGAAGAACATCGAGCTCCGCGTGCGCCTCGACGAGCAGCTGCCGCAGATCGCCGGCGATCCCGAGTCGCTCATCCAGGTCTTCCTGAACCTCGGCCAGAACGCACTGCAGGCGATGCCCGACGGCGGCACGCTCGAGATCCTGTCGACGCGCCGGCGCCGCTCGCGCCTCGGCTACGGCCAGTTCGCCGAGGTGCGGTTCCGCGACACCGGCATCGGCATCCCGCGCGATCGCCTCAAGAAGCTGTTCATCCCGTTCTACACGACGAAGCAGAAGGGTACGGGCCTCGGCCTCGCGATCAGCCACCGCATCATCAACCAGCACGGCGGCACGATCGAGGTGCGCTCGACGATCGGCCAGGGCTCGACGTTCAGCGTGTTCCTGCCCGCGGCCGAGCCGGTGCCCGCGAACAAGGTCGAGGACATCACCGAGACCGGGCGCCTCCTCTCGATGTCACAGCTCGGCGGCACGCCCCGAAGTGACGCGACGCCGCCGAGCGTGATCCTCGCGGACACGACGGCGGAGATCGAACGCGCGTCGATGGACCCGGAGTCTGCCCCGGAGACGCCAGCGACCGGTGATGGCGACGTCGAGCCAAAGGCGTCCGCAGAAGGTGTAGGCTGACGCGCCCGTGACGCAAGCCGCCCGTATCCTCGTTGCCGACGACGAGCAGAACCTGCGCCGCGTCCTCGTGGCCCTGCTCCGCCGCGACGGTCACGATGTCGTGCAGGCCGGCAGCGGTCTCGAAGCGATCGAGCGCCTCGGCGACGTCGACGTCGTGATCACCGACCTCCGCATGCCCGGCGCCGACGGGATGGAGGTCCTGCGCACGTCGACGAAGAACTTCCCGCAGACGCCCGTCATCATGATCACCGCGTACGGATCCGTCGGCCAGGCGGTCGAAGCGATCAAGGCCGGCGCGTTCGACTACATCGAGAAGCCGTTCGAGCAGGAGCAGATCAAGGCGATCGTCGACAAGGCGATCGGCCAGGCCGCCGCGAACCGCATGGCGCCGCGCGCGACGCTGTACGCCGACGGCGGGGAGACCGGCAAGTACGGCCTCGTCGGGCAGAGCGCCGAGATGCACGGCATCTTCGCGATCATCGACAAGGTCGCCGATTCGCCGACGACGGTGCTGATCACCGGCGAGAGCGGCACCGGAAAGGAGCTCGTCGCGAAGGCGCTGCACGAGCAGTCGAGCCGCAAGGGCGAGCCGTTCATCAAGATCAACTGCGCCGCGATCCCCAAGACGCTCATGGAGAGCGAGCTGTTCGGCTACGAGAAGGGCGCTTTCACGGGCGCGACGTCGAGCAAGCCCGGCCGCTTCGAGCTCGCGAACGGAGGCACGCTGTTCCTCGACGAGATCGGCGAGATCCCCGTCGAGATGCAGGTCAAGCTCCTGCGCGCGATCCAGGAGAGCGAGTTCGAGCGCGTCGGCGGCCTCAAGACGATCAAGGTCGACGTTCGCCTGATCACCGCGACGAACCGCGACCTCGAGGCCGAGATCAAGAACGGCAACTTCCGCGAGGACCTCTACTACCGGCTCAACGTGGTGCCGCTGCAGATCCCGCCGCTGCGGAAGCGCAGCGGTGACATCCCGCTCCTGGTCCGCCACATCATCAAGAAGTTCAACGAGCGCCTGAAGAAGAACATCTCGGGCATCGCCGACGACGCCCTCGCCGCCCTCGAGGTCCACGCGTGGCCGGGCAACATCCGCGAGCTGGAGAACGTCCTCGAGCGAACGATCCTGTTCTGCAAGGGCGAGCGGATCGAGCGCGCCGACCTCCAGCTGTCGTCGAACCCCGCCTCCGAGCCGCCCGCGCCGCTGATGCCGCGCACCGCGACGACGAGCGGCGCGATGGCCCCGATCCTGGACGAGGACCTCGACGACGAGGGTGATGGGGTGGTCGGAGAGGCGTCGGGGCAGACCTCGGGATCTCTCAAGGACATCGTCCGCGCCGAGACGTCGAGGGTCGAGCGCGAGCTCATCGTCAAGGCGCTCGAGGAGACGGGCGGCAACGTGACGCAGGCCGCACGCCTCCTCAAGATCAGCCGCAAGAGCCTCCAGATGAAAATGAAGGAGCTGGGGCTGCGCGAGCGCGACAGAGATGCCTGAGCTCCGTGGTAACGTGCGCTCGGTGTCGCGCAGCACGTGTGTCCTTCTTTCCCTGCTGGGAACGAGCACGATCGCGTGGGCGAATCCGGCCTCGACGGTGACGTCCGCGGGTGATCAGCCGGCCCAGGCGTACCTCGACTACGAGTACCAGCTCGACTCCTCGGCGGTGACGCGCGAGCAGATCGGTGGCTCCGACGTCGACCCCGACGGCGGTATCCCGCGCAAGCAGGACCTGACGTTCCATCAGTTCCGCCACGTGCTCACGCCGCGCGTCGAGCTCGGCGTCGTGCGCGACACGTGGATCTCCGCGGGGCTGCCGATCATCATCACGCAGTCGCGCGAGCTCCAGCTCGCCGGTGGCGTCGGCCGCGACCAATCGAGCACGCTGCGCGACGGCTTCTTGCCGATGGCCGGCTTCGACGCGCGCGATCCCACCGCCGCCCCGCCCGGCTCGATGGTGTTCCGGGGCGTGTCCCGCTCCGGCCTCGACCAGGTCCATCTCGGCCTCAACGTCGCGCCGATGAACCAGCGCCGCGACGACACGAAGCCGACCTGGAAGATGGGCGCGGAGCTGCGCCTCGCCATCGGCGGCATCATGAGCTTCTCCGCGAACAACCCATCGCGAAACACGTCGGTGGGGCGCGGCGTCCACGAGCTGCGGCTGTGGACGACCATCGATCGCCGCTTCGAGCGCATCGAGGGCTGGTTCGGTCTCTACTATCAGGTGCCGCTCACCGCCAAGGAGGGCTCGCTCTACAACGAGGACCTCGGCTACGGCGTCACCAACGCACGCCCGCCGCAGGAGGGCGGCGCCGCGTTCGGCCTCGAGGTGTTCGCGATCGACGACAAGCTGACCGGCAACCGCATCAGCCTCGACGCGGGCGCGCGCATCGCGGGTCACTTCGAAGGCCGCCAGTACACCGAGATGTGGGAGGTGTTCGCGTTCGCCGGCGACAGTGGCAACACCGCTGTCCCACCGCAGCTCGTGCTCGACGAGGATCCGCTGATGCCGGGCGTCCAGCAGATGAACCACCCGGGCATCACGAACGTCGAGAACTACCTCGAGACCGCCGGGCGCTTCGCGGTCCGCGCGGCCCTCGGCAAGCACGTTCGCTTCGCCGCCACCGTCGACCTGTCGTGGAAGACGGACCACGTGATCACGTTCGCCGACGCGGGCGTCGATCGCCCGACGTGCACCGGCAGCAACAGCGGCTGCGAAGACCTCGACAACGACGTGGTCAACCCGGGCACCGACGAGGTCAACCCGCTCCACAACCCGCGCATCGATCTCGTCGGTCACCGCTACCTGTCGCAGGACAACTTCGGCCTCGTCGTCGGCGTCGAAGGTCAGTTCTTGTTCTGAGGCGCTGACTCGAGCTCGTGGACCGCGAGCGTCGCCGCCGTCGCGCCGAGCCCGAGCGCGACCAGGTTCACGAACGGCACGAGCAAGAGCCCCGCGATCGCGCCGCCGAGCCCCATCGATCGCCCGCGATGCGTCGCGAGGTACGCCTGCTTCTGCGCGTACGTCATCCGGCGCCGCGCGAGCACGGCATCGTAGCTGTCGTACGCGCAGCCTGCCGCCGCGACGTAGAGACCGATCGCGAACGCCGCGATCGTCCCGACCACGGGCACGAAGCCGAGCGCGAACAGGAGCACGAGCCACACGAGGCTCAGCGCGAGGCGGCGCAGCGCGTGCGCGATCCCGACGAGCGCGTCCTTCACGAACGCGCCGAGCGCGAACGGCGGTCCCGTCGTGCCCATCAGCTCCTCCTCGACGGCCTCCGACAGCAGCTCGTTGAACGGCCCCGCGATCATCCCGGCGACGCTCACGAACACCACCATCGCCGCTATGCCGACGCCGAGGACGACGACGATCCGCAGGATCCAGCTGACGATCGTCTCGAGCCAGCTCGGCACGTGCTGCGCGACCCACACCACGAGCGGATCGGTGAGCGTGATGACGCCGACGACGACTCCGGCGAGAACGAGCAGCGTCGCGATCGCGGGCATCACGAGCCACTTCCACAGCCGCGGGCGCGACTTCAGGAAATCGATCGCCTTGCCGACGTCGCCGAGACCGCGACCCACGTCCTTCATCTGGGTCGAGCGTAGTACGACACTCGCTCGTGGCGCGCGACGATCGCGAGGACCATCAGTTCATCGAACGGTGCCCTGGAACGATCTGCAGGGCGTGGGTCAACGCCGAGCCCGAGCCGGAGGACCCCGTTCGCTAGTTGCAGGGAAGCGGGCTCGGGCACGTGCCGTTCACGTCGGGCGGGTACGTCTCGGTGCACCCCGCGATGTTCGTGAACACGTTCGTCGGTCGGAACGTGGGCTTCGTGTCGCTCCGGAATCCGCGATCGATTCCGTGAAGCGCGCTGTGCTGGATCCAGGCGTTCGTGATGAACGCAGCGCTCGGCTCGCCGAACACGCGAATCGCCGCGTCGTTGGGTCCTGTCTGTCCCGGCGGAACGCACGAGTCGCTGCTGCTCGCGCTCGCTTTGCCGGCATATGCGACGCGCACGAAGTCCATCTTCGTCGACGGCGCGGGCGTACCGCCGAACCAGATGCCGTACCAATCGCCGGCGACAGGCGGACTCGATGCCGTCGTGAAGGTGACGAGCAGCCCTTCCTGGCCGGTCGCCACGAGCGCGCCGCGCGCGGGCGCTGTACCGCTCGCCGGGTCGATGCGCAGCCGTCCTCCGGGAGCGAACCTCAGCACGACGCCCGGTTCGATCGTCAGCGTCGCGAGGCCATCGACTGCAGCGACATCGAGCGATAGCTCGGGTTGGGTGCCGACGCGATACGGGACACCGCGGTCGTGGATCGTCACGTCCTCGACGACCGCCTCGGGACCGCCCGTCGACCAGACGACGATCTCGTTCAGGGTGTTGTCGTCGTAGCGGCCCGTCGGGATCGTGCCCATCGCGCGCGCCCACGTGGTGATCGGCGCGAGCGAGTCCAGGACGATCACGTCGGACGACGACGGCGTGAAGCCACCGCCGTCGTGCAGTGCGATCCCGCAGCTCGCGGAGTCACTGATGACGAGGTTGTTCGCATGAAGGATCGGCTCGGTCGCCGGGGTCGTCCCCGCGATGTCGAGCATCGCCGAGAACCACGGGTCTGCCTCGAGCGGAGCTCCACCACCCGAGACGACCGTGTGCGTGAGGCTCAGGGTTCCGCCGTCGAGTGTCCGGATGCTTCGCCACTTCTGGGAGCTCAGCCCTTCGATGGTGACGGGCATGTATGGCTCGCCGTTCGCGGTGATCGAGCCGCCCGCGCGAATCGAGACCTGCCGGCCCGCCGCGATCCGCACCTCCGCACACTTCTCGATCGTGACGGCGGCGGTGATGCTCGTATCGGCCACGATGAGATGCGGGCTCTCGTCGGCGGTCCACGTCTCTGGTGCCGTGATGCTCGCGCTCTTCATGGTGGGCGTGCGCGGCTCCTTCGGTGGTGGGCAGGCCGGGCTTGCATCGATCCAGAACGCGTCGGGCCAGATGTCCGATTGATCGTCACCACACGCCGCCGCGCTCGCGACGAGCGCGACCCCACACACCACCGAATAATTCATTTCATCGACTATGCCGCCGCAGGGCAGTTTGTGACCAGGTGGCTTGAGTGCTCTCAGGCTCCCTCATATCTTTGGCTCCCCGTGCCACCAGGTGTGCGCGGGGCGGAGGGCTCGCGATGATTCTGGGAAAGTTCTTTGGTGCGATCAGGGCTCAGCTCAACAAGCTCGCCAACTTCTTCTGGGAGGCCGACCCGATCGCCCAGATGCAGTACGAGTACGACCAGGCGGTCGAACAGCTGAAAGAGGGACGGGTCGGTCTCGAGCAGTACCGCGGGCTCGTCGAGCGCGTGAGCCGGCAGGTTCGCGACGGCGAGAGCCAGGTCAACAAGCTGACCGCGCAGGCGAAGGCGTACCTCAAGGCCGGTGACCGCGAGACCGCGGGCTCGTTCGCGCTACAGCTGACCAAGGCCAAGACGCAGCTCGAAGAGAACAAGCAGCAGCTCGCGATGCACGAGGCCGCGTATCAGAACAACCTCAAGAAGATCCAGTACGCGAACAAGAAGCTCGTCGAGGTCAAGGACAAGATCCAGAAGTACGACGCCGAGCTGAAGATGTCCGAGGCAGAAGCCGAGGTCGCGAAGCTCACGCAGAGCTTCAACATGGACATCACGACCGACTTCGGTCAGCTCGAGGATGTCATCCAGCGCAAGATCGACACGAACCGCGGCAAGGCCCGCGTCGCGAGCGATCTGTCGAACGAGGGCATCGACAAGATCAAGGCCGAGGAGCGCATGGAGGCCTCGATGGCCGACGATGCGCTCAAGGACCTCGAGGTCGAGCTCGGCATGCGCGCGCCGGAGACCACGCCCGTCGTCGTCGCGACGAAGGACCTCGGTCCCGCGGAAGAAGTCTCTCAGAAGTCAGAGCCCACCAAGGTGACGGAGTAACGACATGGCGGACGGAGCTGGAAAACCAAAGCCTGCATTCTTCATCGCGGTCATCGTCGTGGTGATCGGTCTGTGCGGCCTCGCCTTCTATCGATGCAACTCGAAGAAGAAGGAAGGCGGCACCGCCAGCGGAAGCGGTGACTACATCGACCCGAACATCGTCAAGAAGAACGGCTCGGGCGCGACGGCGGAGAACCCCGACCCGAACGCGCCGCCGACGACGGTGACCGAGTACAACTTCGAGCCCGCGTCGACGCTGCCCGAGGTGAAGGGCACGTCGGACTACGAGAAGCTCGGCAAGCCGCGCGTCGTGCAGTTCGCGGTGAACGTGTGGGCCGGCTGGGCGCCGATCATCTGGGCGAACGGCGGGTCCGAGCCGGGCAAGGTGTGGAAGGACGCGAAGGGCGGCGAGTTCCAGGTCAAGCTGAAGCTGATCGACAACCCGGTCGCGATGGGCGACTCGTTCGCGAACGGCTCGGTGCACATCGGCTGGGCGACGGTCGACATGCTCCCGCTCATCATCGAGCGCCTCAAGCGCGATCCGCGCACGATGCCGCGCGTCTACCAGCAGGTCGACTGGTCCAACGGCGGTGACGGCATCGTCGTCCGCGACAACATCAAGGACGTCGCCGGCCTGCGCGGCAAGACGGTCGTGCTCGCGCAGAACTCGCCGTCGCACTTCTTCCTGCTCAACGTGCTGCTCAACGGCGGCGTCCAGCCGAGCGAAGTGAAGATGAAGTTCACGCAGGACGCGTTCCAGGCGGCCGCCGCGTTCAACCAGAACAAGGACATCGCCGGCGTGGTGTCGTGGGCGCCGGACATCTACAACCTGACGAAGACTGGCATGGGCAACAAGATGCTCGTGTCGACGGCGACCGCGAACAAGCTGATCGCGGACGTGTGGTTCGCGCGCGCCGACTTCGCGCGTGACAACCCGGAGATCATCGAGGGCCTCGTGCGCGGCATCCTCGACGCGACCGACGAGCTCACGAAGGACGAGGCGAAGCGGCAGGAAGTCGCGAAGCTGATGGACAAGTTCTACGCGCTGCCGCCGGGCACGGGCTCGAGCATGCTCGCCGACGCGCACTGGACGAACTACGCCGAGAACCGCGACTTCTTCATGGTCGCGTCGAACCCGACGAACTTCCAGCGCACGTTCGAGACGGCGGTCCGCCTCTATCGCGCGATCCGCGTGCTCCAGAGCGACAGCGTCGAGTTCGACAAGATCATGGACTTCTCCGTGATCAAGAAGCTCGGCTCCGAGCCGAAGTACGCCGAGAGCAAGAACGAGTACGAGTTCAAGTTCACGCCGGCGAGCGGTAGCGAGGTCAACGTCGAGAGCGCCGTGCTCACCAAGACGGTGACGATCAACTTCTTCCCGAACAGCTACGACGTCTACAAGAAGGTCCCGGCGAAGCAGGGCTCGGGCGAGATCTTCTACGACGGCAACGTCGAGTACACGATCGAGGAGATCGCGAAGCTCGCGGGTCAGTTCGGCGCGGCGCGCATCGTCATCGAAGGTCACACCGACGCGTCGATGAAGGGCTCCGCCGACGAGAGCCTGGTCAAGGAGCTGTCGACGCGCCGCGCGAACGCGGTCAAGGAAGCGCTCGTCAACAAGTTCAAGATGGCGCCCAACCAGTTCACCGCGACCGGCTTCGGTTGGGCGCGGCCCGCCGACCCGAAGGACCCCGACAACCACGCCAAGAACCGGCGCGTCGAGGTGAAGGTCGTGCCGGCGGAGGCGCAGTAACGAGCGCGTGACCGAGAAGAAGGATCCACCGACGCCAGCAGCGGCTCCACCAACAGCGGATGCGCCGAAGGCCGAAGGTGCGTCCGGACCGAGCACGCCCACACCGAGCGCGGCGCCTGCGGCCAAGGCGGAACCGGCCAAGCCTCCGCGCGATCCGGCGGCCGAGGCAGCGGCGCTCGCGGCGCTCGAAGCCGAGCTGTCGGGCGCGCCACCTCCGGCGAAGCCCGCGGCCGTGTCGTCGGGCGACAAGAAGGTCCCCGACGAGCTCGCGGCGGCGGCGCCCAAAGCCGTACCGGCGAAGGACGCACCGGCGAAGGACGCACCGGCGAAGGACGCACCGGCGAAGGACGCACCGGCGAAG
>CAZUAR010000026.1:20668-152846 GCA_964617845.1 uncultured Kofleriaceae bacterium
GCCCCGGCCCCAGGGGCGGACGGCAAGGCCGCGCCGAAGGGCGACGCGAAGAAGCCCGAGACGAGCTCCGAGGCGAAGAAGCCCGAGCCGAAGAGGCCCGAGCCGCCCGACGACGAAGACGACCCGAACAAGCTGCCGACGGCGCCGCCGTGGTGGAAGACGCTGCGCGCGGATCCGCCGCCGCTCGTCCGCGCGGCGCTCGGCGCCACCCTGATCTCGCTCGTCCTCCTGCTCTGGTTCGTGCTCACGTACGGCGACGATCCGACGTCGCGCATCGTGTCGCCGTCCAAGCTGCCGAGCCCGGGCGAGGTGTTCGGCTCGCTCGGCAAGCTGCTCGATCGCGACTTCACCGACAGCCTGATCGACACGCTGATCCGCGTGTTCAAGGGCATCGGCCTCGCCGCGTTGATCGGCATCACCGCCGGCGTCTGGGCGGGTGCGAACCGCGGCGTCGGCAGCGCGCTCGAGCCGCTCGTCATCTTCCTGCGCTCGGTGCCGATGGGCGCGCTGATCCCGCTGACGCTGCTCCTCTTCGGTGACGGCGAGAAGCAGAAGTGGATGTTCATCTTCCTCGCGGTCGTGCCGTTCGTGTTCAGCGACACGGTCAAGGCGGTGTCGATCGTGCCCGAGCGGTACGTCGAGACCGCGCAGACGCTCGGCGCGTCGCGCTTGCAGATCATCCGCAAGGTGCTCATCCCGCTCGCGCTGCCGGACATCATCACGAGCTTGCGATTCCTCCTCGGTCTCGCACTCGGCTACATCATGCTCGTCGAGGTCGTGAACACGCCGCACGGCCTGGGCACGATGCTCAACACGAGCCAGCGCCAGGGGCTCTACGAGCAGATCTATCTGCTCCTGTTCGTGATCACGTTCGTCGCGTTCGCGCTCGACTTCCTCCTTCGCGGCCTGCAGCGCGAAGCGTTCCGCTGGAGGAAGGACCTGTGACCCACGACGCGAAGCAGCCGCCCGGCGGCACCGGCACCGGCCCCGCGGGCGGCGTCGCGAAGACGCCGACGCCACCCGCGCGCGATCCCGCCGCCGAGGCCGCCGCGCTCGAGGCCGAGGACTCGCCGGCGAAGGTGTCCGCGATTCCGGAGCCCAAGACGCCCGCGCCGTCGCCGTCGATCGAGGTGAAGCCGGTCGCGCCGCTCGGCAAGCCGCTCGCGAAGCCGCCGGTCGTGCTGTTCGACAAGGTGACCAAGACGTACGGCAAGGGCAGCGCCGCGTTCACCGCGATCAAGGATGTCTCGTTCGAGATCCCGGACTATCCGGGGCGCGGCGAGTTCGTCTCGATCCTCGGCCCGTCGGG
Source organism: uncultured Kofleriaceae bacterium (assembly GCA_964617845.1). Taxonomy (GTDB): domain Bacteria; phylum Myxococcota_A; class Polyangia; order Haliangiales; family Haliangiaceae; genus JABFXX01. Next base: position 21,978 of record CAZUAR010000026.1, read on the forward strand.
CTGCGGCAAGTCGACGGTGATCCGGCTGATCGCGGGCCTCTTGCCGCAGTTCCCGCAGACGTCGGGGCGCGTGCTCATCGACGGCAAGCCGGTGAAGGGCCCGGGCCCCGATCGCGGCATGGTGTTCCAGGACTACACCTCGTTCGACAACCGCACCGTCCTCGAGAACGTCGCGTTCGGTCTCGAGTGCCGCGGGCTCACGCGCGCGATCGCGAGCGTCTCGCGCAAGCAGACCGTCACGCAGTACACGACGCACCAGGCGCACGACTTCTCGCGCGGCATGAAGGTCGCGATCCAGGGCATCGGCGATGCGTCGTTCAACGGCTCGTTCGAGATCGCGGCGACTCCCGCGCCGAACGTGTTCACGGTGCAACAGCAGGGCGAGGACGGTCATCGCGGCGAAGGCGGCACCGTCACCGTGCCGAAGCTGTCGAAGAGCGAGCGCAACGACCGCGCGAAGTACTGGATCGAGAAGGTCGGCCTCTCCGTCAAGCGCGACTCCGACAAGTATCCGCACCAGCTCTCCGGAGGCATGCGCCAGCGCGTCGCGATCGCGCGCACGCTGATCCTCGAGCCGCGCATCATCCTGATGGACGAGCCGTTCGGTGCGCTCGATCCGCCTACCCGCTCGCGCATGCAGGACAACCTGGTCGCGCTGTGGCGCGAGCAATCGCCAACGATCTTCTTCATCACGCACTCGATCGAAGAAGCCGTGTTCCTCGGCGACCATATCCTCATGTTCTCGACATCGCCGGGCACGGTCCTCGAGCAGATCCGCGTGCCGCCGCCCGATCGCCCGTCGATCGTGATGCAGCGCGATCCGAAGTTCATCGAGATCGTCCTCGGTCTGCGCGAGAAGATCGACCACCTCGAATCGTCGCAGCGAGCGGGGGACTGACCGTGGCAGAGAAGAAAAGAGCCGGCCTGCTTCGCTACCTGAAGGAAGCGTTCATGTTCCGCTGGAACCTGCTCGTCTTCGGCGGTGCCGCGGCCGCGGCGGTGGTGTCGGGACACGCGGACATCGCCTTGCCGCTCGTGGCCGCCGCGGAGGTCACGTACCTCGCGGGGCTCACCACGCTGCCGCGGTTCCAGGCCGCGATCGACGCGAAGGCGCGCGCCGAGGAGAAGGGCGATCCGAGCGGCAACGCGCTGCGGAGCCAGGACCAAGGCAACGCGCGCGACCGCATCCTCGACGTGCTGAAGTCGCTGACCGAGGATCGCCGCTCGCGCTTCCTGCGGCTGCGCGCGCGCTGCGTGGAGATGTCGCGCATCGCGAACGCGGTCCGGGGCGACACGCGCGATGCGAGCGGCGCGTCGCACGAGCTGCGAACGCCGGCGCTCGACCGCCTGCTGTGGGTGTTCCTGCGGCTGTTGCTGAGCGAGCAAGCGATCTCGCGGTTCCTCCAGGCCGCCGACGAGAGCGCGATCAACAAGACCGTCGCCGACCTGAAGGTGCGCCGCAAGAAGCGCGCGGACTCCGTCGGCGAGGCGAACCAGGCGGAGGACCGCATCATCCGCTCGCTCGACGACAGCATCGCGACCGCCGAGGCGCGCAAGGAGAACGTCGATCGCGCGCGCCAGAACGCCGAGTTCATCGCGACCGAGCTCGATCGCCTGGAGAACAAGATCCAGGCGGTCACCGAGATGGCGGTCGGACACTCGGATCCCGACGAGATGTCGAGCCGCATCGACGCGATCAGCGAGGGCATCTCGCAGACGGAAGCGACGATCCGCGAGCTGCAGCAGATCACCGGCGTCAGCGATGCAGACACGACGCCGTCGATCCTCGACGCGGATCTCGCCGCACCACGGGCGGTTGAAGGGCAGCGCAAATGACCGAAGGCGATGCGAAGGGCAACGACAAGAAGACGCTCGCCGGCAATGACGGCGTCACCAAGGCGACCGCGCTGCCGCCGCACTTCCCGGCGTGGGCCGGCAAGCTCGCCGAGCTGTACTTCAGCGGCACGACGTCGATGTTCATCGTGCACGGCAACACCTTCGACGTCGTGCGCGCCGCGCCGGACCGGTGGACCGGGCTGACGGAGTTCCTCTCCGAGCAGCTGTTCGGCCGGTGGGACCTCGTGATCAAGTACGACCTCGCGAGCGGCCTGCGCTGCAGCGCGGGCTCGAACAGCAAGCGCCTGCAGGACATGGTCGAGACCGCAAACCGGTGGCTCGGCGATCTGCGCGCCCTGCCCCGCGATCCGACGAAGGGCCTGCTCGCGCTCGATCTGTTCGTGCAGAAGAACGTGATGGCGGACCCCGAGAAGCGGCTCCGCTGCGCGATCATCATCGACCACGCGGGCTACGTGGCGCCGAACGGCGACAACCTCGACCTCAACGAGCAGACGCACCTCGTGACGCTGCTCAACTGGTCGTCGAGCCCGTACGTCAAGCGCTTGAACATGGCGTTCGTGCTGATCGATCCACGGCTGTCGTCGATCAACGATCGCCTCGCCGGCAACCCGCACGTCGCTTCGATCGAGGTGCCGCTGCCCGACGCGCCGGAGCGCACCGCGTTCCTCGAGAACCAGATCAGGATGAGCGGCAAGGACCTGGCGTCGTTCTCCGACTACACGGTCGCGGAGCTCGGCAAGCTCACCGCGGGCATCGGGCTCACCGATCTCGAGGTGCTGCTCGCGTCGACGATCGAAGGCAATCGCCGTCTCGATCGCGTGTACTTCAAGGAGCTGAAGAAGCGCCTGATCGAGCGCCAGGCCCAGGGCCTGCTCGAGTTCGTCGAGCCGAAGTGGGGCCTCGACACCGTCGTCGGTCACGACGCGGCGAAGAAGCGCCTCCTCGACGACGCGGAGCTGATCAAGCGCGGCGAGCTCGACACCGTGCCGATGGGCTACCTGTTCTGCGGACCGGTCGGCACCGGCAAGAGCTTCCTCGCGACGTGCGTCGCCGGATCGATCGGCATCCCGGCCGTCGTGCTGAAGAACTTCCGCTCCAAGTACGTCGGCGAGACCGAGGGCAACCTCGAGCGCGTGCTCGGCGTGCTGCGCTCGATGGGCCCGGTCGTCGTCATCGTCGACGAAGCCGACGCGATGCTCGGCGATCGCGATCAGGGCGGCGACTCCGGGGTCGGCGGTCGCGTGTTCGCGCTGATCGCGTCGCAGATGGGCGACACCGCGTACCGCGGCAAGATCATCTGGATGCTGCTGACGGCGCGCCCCGACAGCCTGCCGGTCGACCTCAAGCGCCAGGGCCGCGCCGAGGTGCATATCCCGCTGTTCTATCCGGTCGATCAGCAGGAGCTGAAGTCGATGCTCGTCATCCTCGCGCGCAAGGCGGGCACGCAGATCAACGAGGCCGACCTCCCCGAGACGGTGCCGCACCAGGGCAACCTCAGCGGCGCGGACGTCGAGGGCATCATCGGCCGCGCGTTCCGTACGTCGCTGCTGTCCGGCTCTCGGACGATCACGAAGGTCGCGCTCGAGCAGGCGCTCGCCGGCTTCATGCCATCGACGCAGACGCTCGAGCGCGAGGCGCAGGAGCTCGCGGCGATCATCGAGTGCACCGACATCGAGTTCCTGCCGCAGAGCAAGCGAGACAAGCTCGACAAGTTCGGCGGGCGCGAGAAGCTGCAGGAACGGCTCACCGCCATCAAACAGATCCTCGAAGAACGCAAATAGGACAGGAGATAACGCCATGGCACGCAGCAGCTGGATCAACGACGACTCGACGCCGGATCTCGACGAGCACGTCGGCAAGCTCGAACACTTCGCCACCGCGCTGGCCGACGGCGTGGTCGACGCGAAGGAGCTGTCGACGCAGGAGGCGAACCTCGTCGCGGCGATGAAGGCCGTCGAGGGCTCGCTGTCCGACGATCAGCACCAGAAGGTCACCAAGCTCCTCGCCGAGCTGACGGCGTACAGCGTCATGCGCACGCTGCACGAGATGGCGCAGGCGCGCGTGGCCCAGGCGGTCGCAGCGAAGAAGTAGCCGTGGGCGGCCTCGATCCAGCGCGCCTCAAGGCCATCTTCGATCGCGTCGAGCGCATGATCGAAGACCGGTGGGGCATCCCCGTGAAGATCAAGGACGTCCCGAATCCGTTCACGGGTGACCTGGACGGCGAGCAGATCCACATCGACTACGACATCGAGGTCGAGGACGCGCTGTTCGTCCTCGTCCACCTGTTCGGGCACACCGTGCAGTGGAACATGTCGGAGGACCTGCGCGAGATCGCGTTCCTCAAGCCGGACCAGTGGACGGACGAGCTTTTGGCGCGGCTGTCGGCCTACGAGGCGGAAGCCTGCCAGTACAGCCTCCAGCTCCTCCACGACGCCGGCGTGTACGACCTCGACCAGTGGGTGGCGGACTTCGCGGCGTGCGACTCCGCCTACCTGATGCACTTCTATAAGACGGGCGAGAAGCGAGCGTTCCGGTCGTTCTGGACCGATGGCAACCCGGTGCTTACCCCAAAGCCCATCCCCGAGTTCAAGCCAACCATGTGGCTCGCTCGGAACGATGGCGTGGTGATCTAGTCGTTGCTGTATGCTGAGACGGGGTGCTCGCGCGACGGATCATTGTCGTGGCTCCGGACAAGGCGTTCGGGAAGCAGCTCGCGGTTGCCCTGAAGGCCGCGGGCGGCACCGTCGACTCGCATACAGGCCTCGACCAGCTCGGTAACCAGATCCAGGCCGCGCTGATCGTGGTGCACCTCGACGGTGACATCGCGGGCATCGGACCGGACCTGCTCCAGCGGTTGATCGGCGACACGCGGATGATCGCGATCCTTCCGCGCTCGAACCTCGCCGCGGTCGTCGACATCATGCAGGCGTCCGATCGCGTCGCGGGCATGGTCGTGGCCGAGGACTTCGACTCGCGACAGCTGTCCGCGATGGCGACGCGCGTGCTGTCCGGCGACATCTTCGGTGTCGACAAGCTGATCCTGTGGGGCACGCAGATCCACTCGTGCCTCGTCGGCGACTACCAGGAGAAGTCGCTGTGCATCTCGCAGATCAGCGAGTTCGCCGAGATGATGGGCGTGCGGCGCAAGTATCGCGAGTCGATCGAGCAGTGCATCGACGAGATGCTGATGAACGCGTTGTACGACGCGCCCGTCGACGATCAGGGAAAGCAGATCTTCTCCGAGATCCCGACGAAGACACGCATCTCGCTCCGGCTCGATCAGAAGGCGGTCGTGCAGTACGCGTGCGACGGGCATCAGTTCGTCGTCGCGGTGCGCGATGCGTTCGGCACCCTCGAGCGCTCGACGGTGCTGCGCTACCTGCACAAGTGCCTCCACAGCGAGCAGCAGATCGATCGCAAGGCCGGCGGTGCGGGCCTCGGGCTCTACCTGATGACGAACGCGTCGTCGACGGTCTACTTCAACGTGCTGCCCGGCGTCGCGACCGAAGCGGTGTGCTGCTTCGATCTCGAGCAGCCGAAGATGCAGCTCGAGGCGTTCGGCTTCTTCCACGAGAAGATCGACGCCGCGGGTCGCCTCGCGACCGGACCGTCGCGGCGGTTGCCCATGGGGCATCCCGTCGAGCGGCGCGCGCCTCGCCACCCGCCGGCGCCGCAGCAGTCGCGCGCGGTCATCTACGTGCTGGTCGCCGCGATCGTCGCGACGCTCGCGCTCGTCGGCGTCGCGGCCTACCCGCGCCTGTTCGGCGTGCAAAAGACCGCGGTCACGATCAAGACCGTGCCCAAGGGCGCGCTGATCGAGGTCGAAGGCAAGAACGCGGGCACCGCCACGGACGGCACGCTCGTCGTGCGCGAGCTCGAGGTCGGGCGCGCGTATCCGATCGTCGCGCGCCTCGACGGATACGAGCCGCGCCAGGCCGTGGTGCAGCCGCGGTCGGGCACGAACGAGGTCACCCTCGAGCTGCACGCGCTCGCACCGACGGTGCGCATCGACTCGCTGCCGACGGGCGCGAGCGTCGACATCGACAGCAAGCCCGCGGGCACGACGCCGCTCGTGCTGTCGACGGCCCAGGCCGGAAGCACGATCACCCTGACGTTCAAGAAGAACGGGTACCAGCCCGCGACCGCGGAGCTCGAGGTTCCCGGCCCCGGCAAGGAGACGCGCCTGATCCAGCCGCTGGCGGTGAGCGATGACCTCGCGCGCATCAAGCTGACCTCGGAGCCGCCGGGCGCGCAGGTCGTGCAGAATGGCCAGCTGCTCGCCGGCGTGACCACGCCCGCCGAGGTGCTCGTCGAAGCCGGCAAGACCGTGCGCTTCACGCTGACGATGCCGAACAAGGTGCCGGCGGTGATCGAGCCCTTCACGCCGGGCCGCGGCGCGTCGGGCCTCGTGCGCAACGCGAAGCTCGTCGACGGCCGCACGCTCACCGTGACCTCGAACCTCGATGGCAAGGTCTCCGTCGGCGGGGCTTCGCACTGCCAGAACCTCGCGGTGCCCGCGACGTGCGTGGTGGCGCCGGGGCGGTACACGGTCGAGCTCGTCGCTGCCGTCGACCGGGCCGTCGGCGGGAAGGTCACGCGCAAGGTCGCGGTCGGCGAGAAGGGCGCGGCGGCGATCGAGGAGAAGATCGAGCTCGGCTACGTCGAGGCCGGCCCGAACAAGCTGATCGATCTCGGCGGCAAGAAGGTCCGGCGCGTCGCGTTCGAGGTCGGCCCGCGCAAGGTGACGGTCGTCGGCACGCCCGGCCATGACGAGCCCGCGCACCCCGCGAATGTCGTGGTGAAAGCGGGCGCGACGGTGATCGTCAACTGACGAAGCGACCGTCGACGGAGCCCGCGGAGGCCGGGGACGACAGGACCTGGCTCCTGCCTCCGACGCCGTCGCCGGAGGTCGCGCAGCGCCTGCAGCACCTCGCGCTCGCGCGCGCGTCGGTGTTCCTCCCGATCGTCCTCGTCGGCATCGTCATCGCGCTCGCGATCAGCGAGCCGAGCGGCGTGCCGGTGACATGGCCGATCATCGCGACGAACGGCGTCGCGCTCGCGGCCGGGGCCGCGCTGTACATCGCGCTGCGCAAGGGCAAGCTGCCGGTGTCGCAAGCGCACGCGGTCAGCGCGCTGATCTGGCTCCTGCCGCCGGTCAACACGCTCACGTCGCTGCTCTTGACCGACGTCCCGACGCTGACCCTGATGCTGATGATCGAGCTCGCGAGCATTCCGATCCTCATCGATACGCGATGGGCGCTCGCGGCGAGCATCCCGGTCCTCGCGAGCTCGATCCCGCTCCTGCTCCGTGCCCACACGAGCGGCGTGTTCATGACCGCCGTCGTCGGTGTGTGGGTCGTCGGCGTGCTGATGCAGCTCGTGTTGCGCCGCGCGACGATCCGCGGCGAGACCCACCGCCATCACTTGATGACGGCGCTGGAGACGCTCGAGGTCGAGCTCGCCGAACGCAAGCGGGCCGAGGCAGACCGCGAGGCGCTCCGCGATCAGTTCGTGCACGCGCAGCGAATGGAGGCGGTCGGCACGCTGTCGGCCGGCCTCGCGCACGACATGAACAACATCCTCGGCGGCATCCTCGCGTTCGCACAGATCTTGCGCGCGGAGGCCACGGACAAGCAGGTCCAGCAGGATCTCGATCGCATCCGGCAGGAGGCCGAGCGCGGCGCGGCGCTGACGCGTGGGCTCCTCGCGTTCTCGCGGCGCGGCGCGTATCGCCGGCGACCACTGCCGCTCGCGAGCGTGCTCGACGACATGACGCCGCTCCTCAAGACGCTCGGCAAGGGCATCTCGATCGAGCGCATCGATGGGCCGATGATGATCGTCGACGGCGATCCGGCGCAGCTCGGCCAGGTGCTGTTCAACCTGTGTCGCAACGCCGCGGACGCGATGGGCGGCGAAGGCACGATCGTGATCAAGACCGCCCAGGTCGAGCGCTCTGCCATCACCCACGCGAAGCTCTCGGTCACGGACACCGGCAGCGGCATGGACGAGGCGACGAAGAAGCGCATGTTCGAGCCATTCTTCACCACCAAGCCGATCGGCAAGGGCACCGGCCTCGGGCTCGCGATGGTGTACGGCGCGATCGAGGCGCACGACGGTGCGATCGAGGTGCGCTCCGCGCCGGGCGAAGGCACGACGGTGAACATCTACCTGCCGATCACCGAGGAGCTGCCGCAGCTCGCCCAGCGCGCCGCGGGCCAGGCGAGCGTGCGCCGTGGCCACGTGCTGATCGTCGACGACGACGCGACGATGCGCGAGGCGACGGCGCGCATCGCCGAGGGTATCGGCCTCACGCCTCTCGTCGCCTCCAACGGCAAGGAAGCGCTCGCGGTGTGGGCGCAGCACAAGGGGGCGATCACGCTCGTGCTGCTCGACATGGTGATGCCCGAGCTCGACGGCGCGGCGACGTTTCGCGCGCTGCGCGAGCAATCGAACGTTCCGGTGCTGCTCGTGTCGGGCTACACCGATCACACCGCAGCGCAGGAGCTGCTCGCGGAAGGCGCGGAAGGCTTCCTCGAGAAGCCGTTCACGGCGGAGGAGCTCGCCGGGGAGATCGATCGCATCCTCGGCCGGCGCAGCTCCGAGATCGTCGCATAGAGCCGGCGCACGTCGTGCACCGCTTCCGTGCGTGAAACCCACGATCAGAGCGATCCTGATCGCAGCGCTCGTCTCGGCGTGCGGCCGACAAGATGCTGCGCCTCCCGCCGCACCTCCCGCGACGCAGGTCGCGACGGACGAGGTCGCGATCGTCCAGTACGGCCGGCTCTCGCACGGACCCTTGATCTCGGGCACGCTCGAGGCGAGCCGAGGTGCCACGCTCGTCGCGCGTTCCGGCGGGACGGTCCTCGAGATCGGCGCCGAGCTCGGCGATCGCGTGCGCGAGGGCACGGTGCTCGCACGGATCGAGACGGCGGCGCTCGGCTCCTCGGCGGCGGGAGCGAAGGCAGCGGTCGACGCCGCAGAAGCACAACTCGAGGTCGCGCGCCGAGAAGCGGCGGTCGACAAGCGGCTGCTCGACAGCGGCGCGATCACGCGGCAGGTCGCCGATGCGAGCGCGAGTCGCGTCGCCGCGCAGACCGCAGCCCTCGCGCAGGCGAAGGCACAGTACGCGGCCGCGGGCGAGCAACTCGGCGACACCGTGATCCGAGCGCCCATCGACGGCGTCGTCGCGAGGCGGACCGTGAAGGTCGGCGATGTCGTCGCTCCCGGCGCTCCACTGTACGAGCTGATCGATCCATCGTCGCTGCGCCTCGCCGCGCAGGTCCCGTCGGATCGCATCGCGGCGATCCAGGAGGGCATGGAGGTCCGCTTCGTCGTCCGCGGCTACGGCGACAAGACGTTCGTCGGGACGATCTCGCGCATCTCGCCCGCGGCCGACCCGGTGACGCGCCAGCTGCCGATCCTCGTCGACATCCCGAACGCGGCGGGCGAGCTGCGCGCCGGGCTGTACGCCCAGGGCCGGCTCGATACGGAGACCGCCGACGGCGTGATCGTGCCCGGGTCGGCGATCGACGAGAGCGGCCAGGAGCCGACGGTCGCGAAGATCGTCGGCGACAAGGTGAAGGTGGTGCCGGTCGAGCTCGGCCTGCGCGATCCGCTGACGGATCGCGTGATCGTGAAGACGGGCCTCGCGCCCGGTGACCGCGTGATCCTCCGCGCGGTCGCGGCGCCGTCCTCGGGGACCACGATCAAGGTGAGCTGAATGCTGATCTCCGACTTCGCGATCAAGAAGCCGATCGTCACGACCGTCGTGATGATCGCGATCGTCGTGTTCGGCATGGCGGCGCTGTCGCAGCTCGAGACCGACGAGTTCCCCGAGGTGCAGCCGCCGATCGTGTCGATCGCGATCCCCTACCCCGGCGCATCGCCCGCCGTCGTCGAGCGAGAGGTCGTCGATCGCGTCGAGGAAGCGGTGCAGTCGATCAGCGGCCTCGACAAGCTGCGCTCGACCTCGCTCGACGGCTTCGCGGTCCTGATCGCGGAGTTCGACTTCGAGAAGTCACCCGAGGAGGCGACGCAGAACGTCCGCGACGAGATCTCCGCGATCCGCGGCGATCTCCCGCAGGAGATGGAGGAGCCGATCCTCACGCGCTTCGATCCCGCGGAGCTGCCGATCGTGTCGCTCGCGCTGTCGGCGGACACGATGGACCCGGCCGCGCTCACGCGGCTCGCCGATCCGGAGATCAAGCGCGCGCTCACCGCGATCCCCGGCGTCGCCGACGTACAGATCATCGGCGGTGTCGAGCGCGAGCTCGTGATCGAGGCGCGCCCCGAAGCGCTCGAAGCGGCCGGCCTCTCGATCGCCGACGTCTCGCGCGCGGTGCAGACGAGCAACCTCGAGGCGCCCGTCGGCCGCCTCGTCGCCGGTAAGACCGAGCGCACGATCCGTCTCTCGGGTCGCCTCGAGAGACCCGCCGACTTCGAGCAGATCGTGGTGTCGCGCGCGAACGGCCGCACCGTCTATCTCGGCGAGGTCGCCCAGATCAAGGACTCCACCGAGGAGGCGCGCAGCGCCGCGTTCTTCGGCGATCGCGCGGGCGTCGGCATCGACATCAAGAAGGCGCTCGGCTACTCGACGACCGATGTGGCGAGCCTGATCCGCATGAAGGTCGGCGAGCTGCAGGCCGGCCTCCCCGAGGGCGTGAAGCTCGACGTCGTGCGCGACGCCGGCACGCGCGTGTCCAACTCCGTCACCGATGTCGGCAAGACGCTCGCGGAGGGCGCGCTGCTCACGATCCTCGTCGTGTTCCTGTTCCTGCGCTCGTGGCGCTCGACGGTGATCACGGGCCTCGCCCTGCCCGTCTCCGTGATCGCCGCGTTCGTCACCGTGTGGGCCTGGGGCTTCACGCTCAACACGATGTCGCTGCTCGGCCTGTCGCTGGCGATCGGCATCCTCGTCGACGACGCGATCGTCGTGCGCGAGAACATCGTGCGCCACCTCGAGATGGGCCGCGATCACCTGCGCGCCGCGCGCGAAGGCACGTCCGAGATCGGCCTCGCGGTCACCGCGACCACGCTGTCGATCGTCGTCGTGTTCGTGCCGATCGCGTTCATGGGCGGCATCGCGGAGCAATGGTTCGCGCCGTTCGCGCTGACGATCGCCTCCGCCGTCCTCGTCTCGCTCTTCGTGTCGTTCTCTCTCGATCCGATGCTGTCCGCCGTGTGGGAGGACCCCGAGGCGCACGGCAAGCGCTCGTGGATCTCGCGCCGCCTCGAGTTCTTCCATCGCGCGCTCGACTGGATGACCGAGAAGTACCGCCACATCATCCGCTGGACGCTGCGCCACCGCCTGATCACGTTCGCGCTCGCGATCGTCGCGTTCGTCGCATCGATCGCGCTGCCCGCGACGGGCACCGTCGGCAGCGAGTTCTTCCCGACTACCGACGAGTCCGAGTTCCAGCTGCAGATCGAGACCCCGCCCGGCAGCTCGCTCGCCTACACGCGCGACAAGCTCGAGACGGTCTCGAGGCTCGCGCGCGAGCACTCCGAGGTCGCCTACACCTACGCGACGATCGGCGGCCAGACCGGCGAGTCCGTCGACGAAGGCAGCCTCTACGTGCGCCTCGTCCCCAAGGACGAACGCGAGCGCTCGCAACAAGCCGTGATGGCCGACCTCCGCGCCGAGATCGCCGCGACATCCGGCGTCTCCGCGTGGGTCCCGCAGGGCTTCGGCGGCGAGCGCCAGATCGCGCTGCAGTTCGTCGGCCCCGACGCGAAGGTGCTGAACCGCATCGCCCTCGACGCGGCGTCGCGCATCCGCACGATCCCCGGCGTCGTCGACGTCGGCCTGTCGTCGAAGGGCCAGCGCCCCGAGCTCTCGGTCACGCCCGACCGCGCCTCCGGCGGCGCGATCGGCATCTCCGTCGGCGACCTCGCGCAATCCCTCCGCCCCGCATTCGCCGGCCTCGACGTCGGCGACTGGATCGATCCGGCCGGCGAGACCCGCGACGTCGTCGTTCGCCTCGCCGCGGGCGCGCGCGAGCAACCGATCGATGTCGCCGCGCTCCCGATCCGCAGCGCGACCGGCTCCCCCGTCCCGCTCGCGCAGGTCGCGACGCTCGACCAGTCGCTCGCACCGACGCAGATCGAGCACCTCGACGGCCGCCGCGTCGTCACCGTCGCGGCCAACACCGCCGGCATCCCGCTGTCCGCCGCGAACGCCGAGATCGAGAAGGCCCTCGCCGACCTGCCGCTGCCGGCCGGCTACGAGCGCCTCACCGGCGGCCAGACCGAGGACCAGCAGGAGGTGTTCGGGCGCATCTTCATGGCGCTCGGGATCGCGATCGTCCTCATGTACTTCGTCCTCGTCGTCCAGTTCGGCTCGTTCATCGATCCGATTCCGATCATGCTCTCGCTCCCGCTGTCGCTCATCGGCGTGATGCTCGCGCTGCTGGCCTCGGGCTCGACGCTCAACCTCATGTCGATGATCGGCATGATCCTGCTGATGGGCCTCGTCGCGAAGAACGCGATCCTCCTGATCGACTTCGCGAAGCGCGCGCAGTCCGGCGGCCGCACGCGCGAGGAGGCTCTCGCCGAAGCGGGCGCGGTTCGCTTCCGCCCGATCATCATGACGAGCGTGGCGATCATCGCGGGCATGATCCCCGTCGCGCTCGGCGGTGGCGAAGGCGCGGACTTCCGCGCGCCGCTCGGTCGCGCGGTCATCGGCGGCGTGATGGCGTCGACGATCCTGACGCTGCTCGTGATCCCCACGTTCTACGACGTGGTCGCGAATGCGCGCGACCGCGTGGTGAGACGCCTCCGCAAGGGGCGTCCACCGGTCCTCGGCTCGCAGAAGCTGGGCGAGACGGGCCGCCATCCGCGGATGGAGTAGCTCCGTTCGTCGAGCCTACGGCGGATCGCTCTGGGCGCGCTTGTAGGCGCGCTCGAACAGCTCGTGCGTCGGCTCGTGCGGCACGTTGCGATCGAGCCCCGCGTAGAACGGCAGCTTCCACTCCTCGGTCGGCAGGTTCTCGCGATCGCCCTTCGTGTAGCCGCCCTTGATGAAGATCGAGCGGCCCGCGCGCTCGCGCTTGCCCTCGACGACGAGCTTCTTCTTCACGAGCTCCGCGGACGCGGCGGCGTACTGCTTCGTCGTCCAGCCGTTCCACGTCGTCACGTTCTTCTGCGTGGGCTCGGCGAGCGCGAGCACCTGGAGATAGAGCGCGGCCGCTTCCTGCGACAGCCCTTCGGCCTTCGCGACCTTCGCGACGAGCTTGGGCGCCGACGCGAGCGGGTTCGCTTCGAAGCCGCCCTCCGGCACCTCGGTGTCGTCGACGCGATCGGCGAGCGCCGTGAAGCCGTCGGAGAGGATCAGCTGCGCCGTCTTGAGGTCCTCGAGCGGATCGCCGCCCGGGGTGTTCTCCTCGTCGAACATCGCCTGCGCGAGCTTCTCCGCCGTCTTGCCGCCCGCGCCGTCGAGCTTTCCGGGGCGGAAGCCCGCGTGCACGTGGTGCGTGTAGCGCGCGACGAGCACCGCGCCGTCATCGCGGGCCTCGCTGGCGAGGTCCTCGCCGCTCTTGCCGGCGTCGAACGTCTTTCCGGCCACGAGGTTCATCAGTGCGTCGGCGCGCGCCTTGTCCTTCGCGCTGTCGTCGTCGACGTAGAAGTCGTCGATCTTCCAGATCGCTTCGGGGGCGGACAGCATCGCGCGCAGCTTCTTGATGGCGGCCGGCACGCCCGCGCGGATCGGGCAGCCGATCGGACGCGCGAAGAACAGCCACGCGGCGAGCGTCGCGACCTCCTTCGCGCGTCGCGGCGTCAGGTAGCCTTCGCCGCGCTTGCGCCATGCGCCGATCTCCGCGAACGGTCGATCGTCGTTGCGCAGCCACGGGAGATCGAGCTCGCCCGCGAACAGCGGCAGGATCTCGGCGAGGTCGTTGCCGAGCGAGAGCTCCTTCTTCGCCTGCGCGATCAGGTCCTGCGGGATCTTGGTCTTCTTGCCGTACTTCTTCTTCCACGCGTCGCCGACGCGATCGGCCCAGCCGCCGTCGGTGGCGGGCGCAAGGAGCAGCGCCGGGTCGTCGGGGACCGCCGCATCGAGCAGCGCGTACAGCACGTCGTCGGTCAGCGGCTTGAACGTCTCGTTCGCGGCGGAGGCCTCGTCGCGCTTGAGCCCGAGCAGCTCGCGCGTGGGCTTGCCGAGGAAGTCCTTGCCCCACGCGTTGCGCTTGGGCGCGCCGTGGAAGAGCAGCGTCGCCTCGGCGAGCGACAGGTCGGCGCGCTTCGCGGTGCGCTCGGCCATCGCCGGCTCCCACGCCATCGGCGCATCGGGGAGCGCGAGGAGCTTCTCCGCCCACGCGGTGCCGATGCCCTTGCTCAGCTTGGTCGCCTTGTCGACCTTCCACTTGTTCGGCGGTGCGCGGAACGTGCCGTCGGTCGTGTACTCGATCGCCCAGTTGTTGTCCTCGTGGATCGCGAACACGCTCGCCTCGTGCTTCACGACCTTGAGCGTGCCGTACTCCTCGTCGTCGTCGCCGGTCCAGTCGTCGGGCTCCTCGATCGCGAGGTAGCGAACCGATGACAGATCGTCGGCGAGGATCGTGCCCGCGAGCGCTTGCGCGATCTCGCGCGCCTTGCGCCGCGCGGCCTCCTCGGAGACCGGTGACAGCGCGCGCATCACCTCGGCGCGCGGGCGAACGAGCCAGTCTTCGATGTCGGTGTCGAAGTCGGCGATCTTCGTCGCCTTGCCCGTCGCGAGCGCGAGCGCCATCTTGCGCACGTTGCCCGCTTCACCGACGAGCGCGGTGCCGCTCGCGTCCGCGTTGTCCTTGTGACGCGCGGACGCCATCTCTCGCGCCTGGAGCACCAGCTCGGCCGCGCGCTCCGCGTGACCCGCGATTCCCGCGACGATCGCGGGGTGCGTCACGCCCGGGAGCGCGCTCTTGATCGCCGCTTCGATCGCGACGGTGATCGTGCCGCCGTCCGGCCGCGCCGAGACTTCCTTGATGGCGGCGTCGAGGATCGTCCGCGCGACGTCGGTCGTGATGCCACGCAGCGCGCGGCTCGATGCTTCGTCGCGCGGCGTCAGGTAGTGCCAGAACGCGACCGGCGGTACCGGCACGGTGCCCCAGCCACGCGACGTCCACGGATGCTGGTTGATCTCGCCGAGGTCGTGCTTGCCGCTCGGATCGTGGAGCTGCGCGCCCGGCCCGCCGCCTTCGATGAACCGCTTGCTGCTCGCCTGCTCCGCGGTGACCACGCGCAGCGACTCGTCGCCGGGGAACGACACGAGGTATTGGGGCGTATCGAAGCCCGTGTACATCCGCCCGTCGACGCGCTCCGCCTCCTGAAACGGTCGCGGATCGTCGTCGGCGCGCTCGCCCTTGACGTTGCGCACGCGAACACCGAGGAGGCCGTTCGCGATGCCGAGCGGCGAGAATGTCAGCCCGGGAGGCGCCGGATGCAGCCGGCAGTCCCTCACGTCGGTCTCGTAGCCTTCCCTGGTCCACTGCGCGATCCACGCGGGACCGCCGTCCTCGGCCCCCTTCGCGTTCTTGATCGGATCGTACGCGCGCAGCTTTCGCCCGTACTCCTTCTGCCACATCGTGGTTCCGTCGCAGAGGTACTCCATCGTCCCGGTGATCTCGCTGCCGCCGGGGTGGAACGCCTTGTGGCCGAGCGTCACGCTGCCGTCGGGCAACGTCCACGCGTACGGCGTGTTGCCGCCCCACGTGCGCAGGTGCGCCTTCTGTTCGTGCAGCTCCTTGGGCGCGCTCGCCCAGTAGAACATGTTCTGCCAGCCCTTCTCGGGGTCGAGCTCGACGAACAGCGCATCACCGAACAGGAACGCGCGCTCGATCTTGTACTCGGTCGGCTTCGCGACGATGTCGTGCTCCGCGCGAACACCGGTGTGATCGATCGCGAACACCTTCGACATCGACCACACGGTGAGCACCGGGAACGCACCGCCCGTCATGATCGGTCCGTCGCCGAGCTTTTTGACCGTCTCCTCGTAGAGCGGCCAGCCGAGCTCGTCGACGATGCCGGAGCGCAGGTGCAGCACCAGGCTCTCGGCGAGATCGGCCTTCGCGAGGCGCTCCTGCAGATCCGCGAACGGCAGGAACGTCTCCGGCGTCGTCTTGTGGTCGAGCTCCACGAGCGTCTCGGCGATCGTCGAGAGCGACGCGCCGCCGAGCTTGTCGAGCTGCTCCTCGATCCACATGCGCCGCGCGGCGACGAAGCCCTGCTTCCCGCGCATGCGCGGCTCGTGCTCCGCTTCGCCCATCATGTCGGCGACGGCGGCGGCGAGGCGCTTGCCGTAGACGGCGTGGCCTGCGACGAGCACCGGGTCGACGGTCATCGATTCCGGATAGAAGCGATCGTTGCTGACGTCCTCGTCGAGCGGCACGCCGAGCTGGAGCGCGAGCTCCGCGAGATCGAGGTTCAGGTCGCTGCCCCAGCGCGGGCGCGGCGTCTCCACCTTGATCGGCTGCCGCAGCGCGACGAGGCGCGGCGCGACCTCGCGCAGCAGCGCCTCGGTGCGCTCGGTCTTGCCCGCGTACGCGAACAGCCTGCTCATCCACGCGCCGAGACCTTCGTCCGGCAAACCGGACAGCGCGCCGATCTCGTCGAGCACGGTCATCCAGGTCTCGCTCTGGAACGTCTTCTTCGCATCCTGGTTGCCGCCCTTGGGCGACGGCCACAGGTTGCGCAAGCGCGCGCGTGCCTCGGGCTTCTCCCTGCCGATCCGCACGAGCGCGTCGCGATACGTCGACCAGAACTCCGACGGCGCCTTGTTGATGCCCGGCGCCTCGAGCATCTCGAGGGCGAGCGCGTCGGCTTCCTTGTCGACGTCGAGGCCCGCGCCCTTCGCGAGCGCCTGCAGATCCTTACCCATGCCCGAGTACGGCGGCATGCCGCCGAGCGCGCGCTTGATGATGATCGCGCGGAACCGCCGGTACGCTTCCTTGCCGCCCGCGGTCTTCGCGAGGTCCTTCGCGTATTGCGACAGCGTCTTCGCGCTCAGCGCGCCGAGCAGGGCGAACTCGACGAACACCGCGTCGGTGTCCTCGGGGTTCGTCTTCAGCTTGTACGCGCGCTCCGCTTGCCGCGCGCGCTCGAAGCACTGCGCCGCCATCGTCGACGACGCTTGATCGGCGACGACGCGACCGACCTCCTCCCAGAACGACGGCAAGAACTGCGGCGTGCCGCGCGACAGCGTCTTCGCGATCTTCTCGAACGCGTCCTTTGCGTGCCCTGGCTTTGCCTGCACGAGGCGCTTCGCCTTGCGCATCTCGTCGGTGACCTCGAGCGCGGCCTTCGCCTTCTTCGGCTCGTTGACCAGCGCCCACGCCGGAAACCCGAGCGTGCGGAAGCGAACCTGGCCGAGCGGCTTGCTCACCTCGGGCTCGCCGAAACCGAACGCCGCCATCTCCGCGTCCGTGCCCGCGGCGACCGCATCGGGCTCGAGGCGAATGATCACCTTGCCCGGCTCGAGCGCCGGGTGCGGATAGGCGCGCGCCGTCACCGCGCTCGCGCGTTGGTCCTCTGCGAGCTTCGCGCCGAGCGCGACGATGCCGCCCGCGCCGAGCGTCGCGATCGCGTCGTGGGGAACGAGGTGTCCGCGATCAGTCATTGTCGCCCTCCTTCTCGACCTTGCGCTTGGCGTAGATCAGCGACGCCATGCGCATGCCTTCGCTGAACGCGATCGCCGGGACGTCGGTCACCGCGATCGGTCGCTGCTTGTCGTCGACCCAGCTCAGCTCGCCGGTCGTCGTCTCGTACATCGGATCGCCGCCGTCGCCGAGCGAGTAGCGCCCCTCGACGTAGCGGCCGTTCTCGAGCACGCGGCACACCGAAGCGCCGCCCGACACGCGATAGCCGAGCCGCTTCGCGAGGCCGATCGCCTGCGACAGCATCGAGAACTCGCCTCCCGCGTACGTCTCGAGCGCGTGCGGATCCGCGGGCGGCGTCTTCGGCGGCGTGAACGTCTCGCGGAACAGCTGCGAGAGGCCCTGTTTCACGCCGACCTGGACCGCGAGCTCGCGCAGATCGTCGAGCTCGTCGAGCACGACCGGGTGCGGGATCATCACCGTCTCGGTCTGGAGCCACGTCGTCTCGCCATCGCGATCGACGACGCCGATGCCCTTCTGCTTGTCGACGCCGCGGAAGAACCCGCCGGCTTCACGGTCGACCTTGCCGTTCCGGTCGACACCGACGACCCACGCGTCGCGCAGCACGCGCGACCAGTGGTCATCGGCGAGCACGCTCTCGAGCACGCCGCGCGGCACGGGGAGCGAGCGCAGCATCCATGTCTCGACGGTGTGCAGGCACGTCCGCGCGTGCTCCTCCAGGAAGTCGAGCGCCGCTTCGAGCGTCTCGCCGACCGGGGACTCCTTGACCGGCTTGGGGACCGAGCCGAGCTCCTTTCCGTCCTTCTTCGCGACGAGCTTCGGCTCGCCCTCGTCGTTCGTGCGGATCGCGAGCGCGATGCCCTTGCCGGCGTCCATCCATCCCGGCTCCGCCGCCACCTTGCCCGCTGGCGCCTTCTGGCGCGCGGCCGACTTCGGTGCGGGTGTTGACTTTTTCGCGGCCGGCGGCTTCTTCGCCACCGCCTTCGTCTTCTTCGCTTGCGCAGACTTGTGCGCAGCTTTCGGCGCGGCCTTCTTGCCCTTGGTCTTCGCCATGGTTCCCCCGCGCGCAGCCTAACGCGAAGTCGTAGGTGGCCGTTCCGGAGTGCGATAGGCTGCGCACGTGAGGTTCGCTTTTCTCGCAGTCGTCGGTCTCGCCGGCTCCGCCGCGGCCGCGCCGACGATGACGAGCCAGAGCGATCCACATCCCGGCATCCACCTCGAGCGATGGACCGACTCCGCGATCCCCGCGAAGCTCGTGCTCGTTCGCATCGATCTGACGTCGGCCGAGATCGCGGTCTACACGACGAAGGAAGCCGACAAGGGCATCACCACGAGCACCGCGGCGCAGCGCATGACCGCGCAGGTCGCGATCAACGGCGATGCGTTCGCGGCGCTCGACTACACGCCGCGCGGCCTCGCACTCGGCGACTCGACGCCGTGGACCAACACCGCCGACTCGAACGTGCTGCCGCTGATGCACGTCCGCCGCGTCGGCGAGCGAACGACCGCGACGATCGTTCCGCCCGAGATCGTCGTCGGTCCCGACGATCTACCCGCGGGGACACAAGGCGCGATCAGCGGGCGGCCGCTGCTCGTGCGCGCGGGCAACGTCGCACCGCAGTTCGACTGCGCGGATCCGGTCACGCTCTCCTGCCAGCGCGCACCGCGCTCGGCGGTCGCCGTGTCCTCCGATGGCAACACGATGTGGCTCGTCACGGTCGACGGCTGGCAGAACGGCTCGGTCGGCATGACGGCCGCGGAGCTCGCGCAGTTCCTCGACGCGCGCGGCGCCCACATGGCGATGGCGCTCGACAGCGGCAGCTCCGCGACGATGGTCGTCGACGGCACGCTCGCGACGATGCCCTCCGATGGCGTCGAGCGCCGCGTCGCGAACCACATCGCGGTGAAGTACGGCGCGCTGCTTAAGGGCGAGCTCGTGGGCCTCGTGTGCGCCAACAGCATCACGAACTGCACGCGGCTGACCGGCGCCATCGTGACGCTCGACGACGGCCGCATGCAGACGACCGGCTCCGATGGGTTCTACGACTTCACCGGCATCACGCCGCGCCTCGCCTGCATCACCGCGAAGAAGACCGGCTACAAGACCAAGCAGCAGTGCGCGATCGTCGAGTCGAGCATGCAGAACTTCAACTCGATCGTGCTCGAGCCCGGCACCGACCCGATAATAGACGCGGGTGTCCCGGATGCGCCCGGTCCCGACGACGACGCCGGCGTTCCACCGGGCGATGGTGGGATGGATCCCGACGGTGGAATCCCCGACATGGGCGATGGAGGCGGCTGCTGCGATGCTGGGCGCGAGCGACCGCCGATCGCCATCGTTCTTGGGGTGGCGCTGGGATGGATGCTGAGACGCCGTCGCGGTACAAACGTCTAGGGTGTCCACCGTCCACACGCAGCTCCTGACCGACGACGCCAGTGGCATGCTCGTCGAGCGCTCCTTCCGGTTGCGCGTGGTCTCCGGTCCCGACGCGGGCAAGGCCCACACCCTCGACGAGGGCACCACGATGGTCGGCACGCACGCCGACAACGATCTCGTGCTCACGGACGCGACGGTGTCGCGCTACCACCTCGAGATCCGCGTGCGCCGCGATGGGATCGAGGTGCGCGATCTCGACACGACCAACGGTACCAAGCACGGCGGCGTTCGCATCAACAGCATCGTCTTGACCAACGCCGCGCGCCTGCGCCTGGGCAAGCACACCGAGATGGACGTCGAGCCCGTCGACACCAACGTCGAGGTCGGCGAGTGGCACGGCGATCGCTTCGGCGACGTGCTCGGCACGACGACGCCGATGCGGCGGTTGTTCGCGTTGCTCGGAAAGGCCGCGCCGACCGAGGCCACGATCCTCCTGCAAGGCGAGACGGGCACCGGCAAGGAAGCGATCGCCGAGGCGGTCCACAAGATGAGCAAGCGGGCGAAGGGCCCGTTCGTCGTCGTCGACTGCGGATCGATCCCGCACGAGCTGATCGCGTCGGAGCTGTTCGGCCACGCGAAGGGCTCGTTCACCGGCGCCAACGCCGACAAGCAAGGCCTGATCGAAGCGGCCAACCAGGGCACGCTGTTCCTCGACGAGATCGGCGAGCTCGCGATCGATCTGCAGCCGCAGCTGCTGCGCGTGCTCGATCGCCGGCAGGTCCGCCGCGTCGGCGAGACGCAGTCGGTCGATGTCGACATCCGCGTGATCGCGGCGACGCACCGCGATCTGCGCGCGATGGTCAAGGCCGGCACGTTCCGCGAGGATCTCTACTATCGCCTCGCCGTCGTCGCGACGTTCGTGCCGCCGCTGCGTGATCGCAAGGCCGACATCCCCGCGCTCGCGGCGTGGTTCGCCGAGCGCATGGGCCGCGGTGGGTTCGCGCACTCGCCTGCCCTGCTCGAATTGCTCGCGAGCCATGACTGGCCCGGCAACGTGCGCGAGCTACGCAATGTCGTCGAGCGCGCGCTCTCGCTCGGCGATGCCGCGCTGCAGGATCTCGGCGAGAGGCGTCCGTCGTCGCCGGCCATGGGCGAAGGAGAACCGCGCCGGCCGAGCACGCCACTGCCGGTGGGCGGCGACGTGCTCGAGCTGCCGTTCAAGGAAGCGAAGGCCGCGCTCGTCGAGAGCTTCGAGCGCGACTACCTGACGGCGCTGCTCGCGCGCCATCGCGGCAACATCTCGCGCGCCGCCGCCGAGGCGGGCATCGATCGCAACTACATCCATCGACTCGTGAAGAAGTACGGGCTCGAGGTCGACCGAGGCTAGCGATGAAGACGGTCGCGCTCGTCATCGCGTGCGGCCTGGTCGCGTGCAAGGACAAGCCGAAGTCCGGGCCGGCGCCGACGCCACCGCCGGCTCCGGCCGATGCGGGCTCGAAGTACCACGTCGAGTCGCACGCCATCCCCGTCGACGCGGCGCCACCGCCGGTCGGCGAGTGGGCCGTGTGCAAGGCCGCGCTCGAGGGCGCCGTGACCGCGCCGCCGACCAAACGCGCGCAGATGATCATCGACGCGTGTCATCCGTGCGGCGAGTGGAAGCCGCTGCTCGACTGGCAGACGCTGCAGGAAGAGGGCGGCCCGAACCGCAAGGTGATCGAGTCGACGCTCGCCGGCTGCAACGCGTGGTGCAACCCGAACGCGAAGGTGCGGTTCATGGGGGCGCTCGACGACGCGCGCGCGAGCAAGACGCGCACGCCGTGGCGCGAGCTCGCGCAGCAGTGCAAGGAGGGCGTCAGCGCGCGCCCCGACGGGCGGTTCTTGAACGCGCCGTACTTCGCGCTCGACCGCATCGCGCGCTGGGCGGCGACCCAACCCGACGGTGCAAAGGCGCTCGAGCCGATCGTGATCCCGCTGCCCGCGGTCACGCAGACCGGCATCGGCGTGAAGCTGCCCGAGAGCGCGGTGACCAAGCCCGACCTCCTGCCGGTCCAGATCACGGTGACACCGACGATGATAACGGTGGGGCCGAT
The DNA here is from genome assembly GCA_964617845.1 of uncultured Kofleriaceae bacterium. Lineage (GTDB taxonomy): Bacteria > Myxococcota_A > Polyangia > Haliangiales > Haliangiaceae > JABFXX01. The sequence continues at coordinate 43,892 of CAZUAR010000026.1, forward strand.
GCCGACCGCGAAGCTCGGCCCGGATGGCGTGACCCCGCAGGGCGAGCCGTATCCGGGAACGGCGATCGAGTCGACGAAGGCCGCGCCGTTCAAGCTGCGAGACGCCGCCAAGAAGCTCGGCGACAAGGCGGCGATCTTCGCGGCGCCCGCTCTCCCGGCGACGCGGATCTATCGCGCCGTCGCCGACGCGGGAATGCCGGCGTTCCTCGCGGTCAGCTCGTCGATCGGCCCGACGGGTTGGCAGCAGCACGGCACGTCGCCGGTCAAGCTCTCGATCTCGAAGCCGAGTCAGTCGGAGATCGCGCTCGTCCTCGATGACACGGGCGATGCCGCGGTGGCCGAGGTAAAGAAGCTCGGTGCAGACGCGGCGACCAAGCCGATCCGGATCGTGCTCGATGACAAGGCCACCGTCGCGAGCCTCGCGAAGCTCCTCGGTGCGCTCGCGTACTTCGAGGTGCCCGGCGTGAACCTCGAGGCGAAGGCGAAGAAGTGACAGGGCCCGAGGCCGGAACCGATGAGGCGGGCCGCCGACCTACGAGTCGGGGGCCCGCGTTCGATATCGTCGTGATCGGCGGCGGCATCACGGGCGCCGGCATCGCGCGCGACGCCGCGCTGCGCGGGCTCAAGGTCGCGCTGTTCGAGAAGGGCGACTACGCATCGGGCACCTCGTCGAAGTCGAGCAAGCTCGTGCACGGTGGCCTGCGCTACCTCGAGCAAGGCGAGATCGGGCTCGTGTTCGAGTCCGTCAGCGAGCGTCGCGTGCAGACGCAGGTCGCGCCGCACCTCGTGCGCCCGCTGCCGTTCCTGATCCCGATCTACAAGGGCGCGAAGCCAGGCCTCGAGCTGATGAACGTCGGCCTGTGGATCTACGACTCGCTGGCGCTGTTCCGCGCGCCGCGCATGCACAAGACGTTTCGCGGCAGCAAGGCCGCGCTCCAGCTCGAGCCGCAGCTCAAGCCCGAGGGGCTTCGCGGTGCGCTCGAGTACTACGACTGCGCGACCGACGACGCGCGCCTCGTCCTCGAGAACGCGATCGACGCGCGGACATTGGGCGCCGATTGCCGCACGTACACCGAGGTCGTGCGCTTCGAGCGCGCCGCGAACGGACGCATCACCGGCGTCCACGTTCGCGACCGCCTGTCCGACACGACCTCGCTCGTCACCGCGCGCGTCGTGATCCTCGCGGCCGGCGCGTGGACCGACGAGATGATCCGCCGCTTCGAGATCCCGATGGAGCGGCCGCTGCTCCGCCGCACCAAGGGCGTGCACATCGTGCTGCCGCGCGAGCGCCTGCCGCTCGCACGCGCGATCACGCTGATCTCGCCCGTCGACGGCCGCGTGATGTTCGCGATCCCGTGGCGCGAGCGCACCGTGCTCGGCACCACCGACACCGACTTTGTCGGCAGCGCCGACGAGGTCGCCGCCGACATGGACGACGTCCGCTATCTGTGCGAGTCGGGCAACGGCTACTTCCCCGGCGCGAACCTCACCGTCGACGATGTCATCTCGACGTGGGCCGGGTTGCGCCCGCTGATCGCCGCGCCGCCGAACGTCGACGAGAGCGAGATCTCCCGCGAGCACGAGGTGTTCTCGCGCAACGACGGGCTCGTCATCATCGCGGGCGGCAAGCTCACCACGTACCGGCGCATGGCGCGCGAAGCCGTCGACAAGACGATGGAGCTGATGCGCGAGCTCGAGGAGCCGATCGACGTACCGCGCGCCTCGACCAAGCAACGCCCGCTCCCCGGCGCGGTCGGCCTGACGAACCTCTCGCTCGAAGGCGTCGCCGAGATCGGCCGCAAGCTGATGGACGACAGCGGCCTCGACGTCGACACCGCCACGCACCTGTGCGGCGTCTACGGCACGCGCGCGCCGTTGATCGCCGCGCGCATGACCGAGCGGCGCGACCTGCGCGAACGCATCGATCGCGAGCTGCCCTACGTCTGGGCCGAGGTCGAGTTCGCCGCGACGCACGATCTCGCGCGCACCGTCGAGGACGTGCTCGGCCGGCGCGTCCCTCTCCTCCTCGTCAGCCGCGATCAGGGCCTGTCCGCCGCCGAGCGCACGGCCGACATCCTCGGCGCGATCCACCGCTGGACGCCCGCGCAGCGAACCGCGATGCTCGACGAGTACCGCGCGGAGGTCGAGCTCAGCCGCCGGTGGCGGCACGAGTGATGGGCATGACCGGAACTGGAACCATCGTACGCACCATCCCCGTGGGCATCGCCGAGGCCGCGGTCGCGCTCGGGGCCGACCGCGAGTCCCTCCTCGCGCTCCTCGGCGATCCCGACGACGAACGCATCCCGATCGAGAACCTCTACAAGATCTGGGAGATCGCCGCGCGCACGGGCCGCGCGACCTCGCTGCCGATCAAGGTCGGCGCCGCGTCGCGCTTCGACAAATACGGCGCGTTCGGCATCGCGGGCTACGTCTCGCGCACCAACGAGATCGCGCTCCGCCGCATGTGCCGCTACCACGATCTGCTCACCGACTCCGGCGTGTGGTCGATGCGCACCGAGGGCGACGACCTCGTCATGACGTGGACGCGCGACGGCGAGCGCACCGTGGGCGTGCGCATGGCGAGCGAGCAGCTCCTCGCGTCGTTCGTCACCGTCGCGCGCCAGATCTCGACGCCGACCACCGTCCGCGAGGTCCGGCTCCGTCACTCGCTCGCGAAGCTCCCCGCCGCCGAGCTCGCCGATCACCACGCGCACTTCGCCGCGCCGATCCGCGACAACGCCGCCGAGGACGCCGTCGTCCTGCCGATCTCGTATCTCGCGCAGAAGCCCGATGCGGCCGATCCGTTCGTCGAGCGCTTCATCGTCGAGCAGCTCGAGAAGGCCGTCGGCAACACGGACAAGGAGTCGTTCGCCTCGCAGGTCGGCCGCATGATCGTCGAGGCGCTGCCCGACGGCGTGCCGTCGATCGTCGAGATCGCCGCGCGCCTCGACACGAGCGAGCGCACGCTCCGCCGCCGCCTCGCCGACGAGAAGACGTCGTTCGACGAGCTGCTCGCCAACCTGCAGCGCGAGCGCGCCGAAGCGCTCCTCGCCGGGCCCTACGCGATCCGCGAGATCGCGCTCGCCGTCGGCTTCGCCGATGCCTCCGCCTTCTCGCGCGCCTTCAAGCGCTGGACGGGCAAGACGCCGACCGAAGCGCGCAACAAGACGTGAGTTAGCCCCGACGGTCGCGACGGAGGCGGCTGAGCTGCGCGCTGGTCGGGCTTCGCACGGGGATCAGCGCCAGCGCCAGCGCACCGCCGAGCACGAGGGTCGTGATCGCCACGACGTCGAGGGATCCGGCGCCGAGCGTGGGGACGATGCGGAGCCCGAAGAGGATGACGACCGCAAGCACCACGACGACGCCGACGCGATCGACATGACGATGTTCGCGAGGTTCCATGGTGACCAGGGTAGACGTCGGCGCAGCAAGAACGCGTAAACGTCAGATCAAGACCTCGGAACAGCTCTATCTGCGCGTCACAGCTCGATTTGCAGGCCGAGCTCGACGACCCGGTTCGGCGGCAGGTTGAAGAACGCGCTCGGCGGGCGCGCATTGCGCGCGAGGAAGGCGAACAGGATCTTGCGCCAGCGCGCGACCTTCACCTTCCCGTTCGTCAGCAGCGTTTGCCGGCCGAGGTAGTAGGTCGTCGTCATCGCATCCGTGGTGATGCCGTGCCGCTTGCACACGCCGAGGATCTTCGGCACGTCGGGCGTCTGCATGAAGCCGACCTGCGCGACGACGCGGAAGAAGCCGTGTCCGAGGTCCTTCACCTCGATGCGCTTGTCGATGTCGACCCACGGCACGTTGCGCGTGTGAATCGAGAACAGCACGACCTGTGGATGCAGCACCTGGTTGTGCTTGAGGTGGTGCATGAGGACGTTCGGGATACCCGTGGGCGAGGAGGACATGAACACCGCGGTGCCCTTGACGCGCGGCGGCGAGTTGGCCGCGACGTCGGCGAGGAACAGCTCCTCGGGAATCGTGCCCGTGTCCATGATGTTCGAGAGCTCGATGCGCCCGCGCCACCACGTGGTCATCACCACGAACACGCACACGCCGATCGCGAGCGGGAACCAGCCACCGTCGAGGATCTTCGCCGCGTTCGCGCTGAAGAACGCGAGATCGATCGCGAGGAACGGGACGAGGAACGCGAGCGCCTTGCCGCGCGACCAGCTCCAGCGATTGCGCGCGACCAGATAGAACAGGTACGAGGTGATGCCCATCGTCCCCGTGACCGCGATGCCGTACGCCGCGGCGAGCCCCGACGACGTGCGGAACTGCAGCACGAGCGCGATGCAGCCGAGCATGAGCAGCCAGTTCATCTCGGGGATGTAGATCTGGCCCTCGGTGTCCGCGCTCGTATGCACGACGGTGACGCGCGGCCAGAAGCCGAGCTGCATCGCCTGGCGCGTCAGCGAGAACACGCCCGAGATCAGCGCCTGCGACGCGATGATCGCGGCCATCGTCGCGAGCACGAGCATCGGGATCAGCAGCGGCCCCTCCACCATCTGATAGAAGGGGTTCGAGATCGTGCCCGGCGGATGCGACATCATCAGCGCGCCCTGGCCGAAGTAGTTGAGGACGAGGCCCGGCAGCGCCACCACGAACCACGCGAGGCGAATCGGTCGCTTCCCGAAGTGACCCATGTCCGCGTAGAGCGCCTCGCCGCCCGTGACGACGAGGAACACGAGGCCGACGATCAGGAAGCCGTGAACACCGTGGGTGGCGAGGAAGTGCACGCCGTGTCGTGGGTCGATGGCGTACAGCACCTCGGGCGTCTGCGCGGTCCAGTAGATGCCGATCGCGCCGATCGCGAGGAACCACACCATCATCACCGGACCGAACGCGAAGCCGATCTTGCCCGTACCGTGGCGCTGCACGAGGAACAGCCCGACGAGGATCGCGATCGTGATCGGAACGACCAGGTGGCTCAGCGCCGGGCTCTGCTCCGACAGACCCTCCATCGCGCCGAGCACGGAGATCGCGGGCGTGATCGCGCCGTCGCCGAACAACAGGCCGGCGCCGAACAAGCCGAGCAGCAGCGCGATCGAGAGCCCTCGCTTGGTCTTGCGACCCGAGTCCTCGACGAGCGCCGCGAGCGCGAGGATGCCGCCCTCGCCCTTGTTGTCGGCCCGCAGCACGAACCCCAGGTACTTCACGCAGACGACGAGGAGGATCGCCCACAGCATCAGCGACAGGACACCGAGCACGTTCGCGGCGAGCGTCTCCGGGGTCGACACGATCGCGTGCGGCGACGTCGGGAATGCGAGGCACTCCTTCATCGCGTAGAGCGGCGAGGTGCCGATGTCGCCGTAGACGACGCCCAGCGCGCCCAGCGATGCCAGCATGACCGCCTTGCGGCCGACCGGTGCGTGGTGATGTGCGGTCTCGCTCGTCGCGGACTCGCTACCGGCAGTCGCGGCCGGTTCGGCAGGAGCTTCCATATGCCCGAGGGGCCTCTCCTCTCGGTTACCACCGCCGGATCAAGGACACATAAAGAGCCGTATCAAGATTCCATCAAGACCGAGGAACCCGAGCCACGAGCTTGATCTCGCCTTAACGCGAACTTTACGCGAGCGCCGGTACAACGGCGACATGAGCGACGACGACGATATCGAGCGCGAGGAGCGAGGAATCTACCTCGTCATCCTCGGTGCCATGATCCCGATCGTCCTCGGGACCTTGTACGCGCACGACGTGTTCGATGCCGGGAGCACGATCAGCCTCGGGCTGCTCGTACTCGCGGTGTTCGGGCTGTTCAGCCGAGCGATCTTGCGTCGCCCGACGGTTCGTGTACCCGCGGCACGCGCCAAGCTGCGTTGACCGGTGCGTATACGCGGGCTCGACGCGGTCTTGACGCGAGCTTGACGAACGACCGTGTATCCAGGTTCTCGCGAAACGAGGACCAATGCTGGACCTGATCTACATCGTCGTCATCGTGGCGCTCCTCGTAGCGTCGCTCTGGATGATCCGTGTCTTCGACCGGATGTGAGGTGATTCCATGACCGCCCTCTACTGGCTCGCCGGCGTGTTCTCCGTCGGCCTCTTCCTCTACTTGCTGGTGGCGTTGTTCCGCCCGGAGAAGCTCCAATGACCAGCGCTGGAATCGCTCAGATCGTTGTCTACGCCGTGCTGCTCGTCGCGCTCGGCATTCCGCTCGGCGCGTACATGGCTCGCGTCTATACCGGCAAGGCGACGTTCGCGCAGAAGATCCTCGGACCCTTCGAGCGCGTGCTGTATCGCATCTTCGGGATCGACTCGAACCACGAGATGTCGTGGAAGCACTACGCGTTCGCGGTGATGATGTTCAACACCCTCGGCATCCTGATCGCGTTCCTGCTGCAACGCCTGCAGGGCTCGTTGCCGGGCAACCCGCTGGACCTCCCCGGCGTGGATCCGCGCGTCGCGTTCAACACGGCGATCAGCTTCGGCTCGAACACGAACTGGCAGGCGTACGGCGGCGAGACGACGATGAGTCACTTCGTCCAGGCGCTCGGGCTCGGCGTGCAGAACTTCGTGTCCGCCGCCACCGGCATGGCCGTCCTCGTCGCGATCACGCGCGCGTTCAGGCGCAAGCACGCCGACTCGATCGGCAACTTCTGGGTCGATCTGACGCGCTCGACGATCTACATCCTGCTCCCGCTCGCGGTCGTCACCACGGTCGCGCTCGTCGCGACTGGCGTGCCGCAGACGACGCAGGGCTCCGAGACCGTCCAGCTCATGGACGCGCAGCCTGGCACCCCGCCGGCCGACGCGGCCGAGGGCACGCCGGTCCCCGATGTCACCGAGCAAGGCATCGCGACCGGCCCGGTCGCGTCGCAGGTCGCGATCAAGCAGCTCGGTACGAACGGCGGCGGCTTCTACAACGTGAACTCGTCGCACCCGCTCGAGAACCCGTCTCCACTGTCGAACCTGATCCAGTGCCTGGCCATCCTGCTGATCCCAGCGGCGCTGTGCTTCACGTTCGGGCGCATGGTGAGCTCGCGACGTCAGGGCATCGTCTTGCTCGTGACGATGGCGATCCTCGTGATCCCCTTCCTCGCGCTCACGCTGCAGCAGGAGCAAGCCGGCAACCCGGCGCTGACCTCGCTCGACGTGGACCAGATCGCCTCGACGATGCAGGCCGGCGGCAACATGGAGGGCAAGGAGACGCGGTTTGGCATCAGCGCCAGCTCGCTGTGGGCGAACGCGACGACCGCTGCCTCGAACGGCTCCGTCAACTCGATGCACGACAGCTACACCCCGCTCGGTGGGCTCTCGCCGATCGTGCTGATGGCGCTGGGCGAGGTCGCGTTCGGCGGCGTCGGGTCGGGACTGTACGGTCTGCTCATCTTCGCCATCGTGGCCGTCTTCATCGCCGGCCTCATGGTCGGGCGAACGCCCGAGTTCCTCGGGAAGAAGATCGAAGCGTTCGAGATGAAGATGGCTTCGCTGGCCATCCTCGTGCCGGTCGCCGCCGTGCTCGTCGGGACGGCGCTCGCGTGCATGGTCGACGAGACCTACGCGAAGGCGCTCGCGAACCACGGACCGCACGGCTTCTCCGAGGTGCTGTACGCGTTCACGTCCCAGGGCAACAACAACGGCTCTGCCTTCGCGGGCCTGACGGCGAGCGGCACGTTCTTCGCGACCGCCGGCGGCATCTGCATGTGGGTGGCGCGCTACTGGATCATCATCCCCACGCTCGCGATCGCGGGCTCGCTCGCGCGCAAGAAGATCGTTCCTCCGTCGAGCGGGACGCTGCCGACGGATGGCGTCCTGTTCGTCGTGTTGCTCGCCGGCACCGTGCTGCTCGTCGGCGCGCTGTCCTTCGTCCCCGCGCTCGCGCTGGGACCCATCGTGGAGCACTTGTTCCTATGACGACCCATCGTCCTGCCCCCAAGAAGCTGTTCGACGGACCGATCGTCCGCCGCGCGGTTCGCGATTCGTTCGTGAAGCTCGACCCGCGCAAGATGATCCGCAACCCGGTCATGTTCGTCGTCGAGATCGGGAGCCTGTTCACCACGCTCCTGTTCGTGCACGCGCTCGCGACGGGCGCCGGCGACGCGTCGCCCGCGTTCGTCGGAGCGATCTCGTTGTGGCTCTGGTTCACGGTGCTGTTCGCGAACTTCGCCGAAGCCATGGCCGAAGGCCGAGGCAAGGCGCAGGCGGACGCCCTCCGCAAGGCGCGCAAGGACGTGCCGGCGGCCGTTCTCGACGAACCGCGGCGCGACGCGCCCCGGCGCGAGAAGCCCTCGTCGCAGCTGCGCGTCGACGACATCGTGCTCGTCGAGGCCGGCCAGGTCATCCCCGGCGACGGCGAGATCGTCGAGGGCGTCGCGTCGGTCAACGAGAGCGCGATCACCGGCGAGAGCGCGCCCGTCATCCGCGAGAGCGGCGGCGATCGCAGCGCCGTCACCGGCGGCACCACCGTTCTCTCGGACTGGCTGATCGTGAGGATCACGACACAGCCCGGGCAGACGTTCCTCGACCGCATGATCGCGATGGTCGAGGGAGCCAAGCGCAAGAAGACGCCGAACGAGATCGCGCTCGACATCCTGCTCGCCGGCCTGACCATCGTGTTCCTGCTCGTCACGGTCACGCTGTGGCCGTTCTCGCTGTTCGCGGTGAAGGAGGCGACCGCGGCGGGCGGCTCGGGACAGGTCGTCACGCTGACCGTACTCGTCGCGCTGCTCGTGTGTCTCATCCCGACGACGATCGGCGGCCTCCTCAGCGCGATCGGCATCGCCGGCATGGATCGCATGATCCAGGCGAACGTGATCGCGACGAGCGGCCGCGCCGTCGAGGCGGCGGGCGACGTCGACGTGCTCCTGCTCGACAAGACCGGCACGATCACCCACGGCAACCGCCAGGCGACGGCGTTCATCGCCGCGAAGGGCGTCACCGAGACACAGCTCGCCGAGGCCGCCGTGATGGCTTCGCTGTCCGACGACACGCCCGAGGGCAAGAGCATCGTCGCGCTCGGTGTCGGCAAGCTCGGCAAGACCGTCGACGCGCCGGCAGGCTCGAAGTTCGTCCCGTTCACCGCGCAGACGCGGATGAGCGGCGTCGACTTCGACGGGCGCTCGATCCGCAAAGGCGCGAGCGACGCGATCGGCAAGCACGTGGCGACGATGGGCGATCCGTACCGCACGAGCGGCGGCCTTCCCCCCGAGGTCCGCGCTGCCGTCGACGAGGTCGCGAAGAAGGGCGCCACGCCGCTCGTCGTCGCCGACGGCGGCACGGTGCTCGGTGTGGTGCAGCTCGCGGACATCGTCAAGGACGGCATCCGCGATCGCTTCGCCGAGATGCGGCGCATGGGCATCAAGACGGTGATGATCACCGGCGACAACCCGCTCACCGCCGCGGCGATCGCCGCCGAGGCGGGCGTCGACGACTTCCTCGCCGAGGCGACGCCCGAGGCGAAGCTCGCGATGATCCGCGACTACCAGGACAAGGGTCACCTCGTCGCGATGACCGGCGATGGCACCAACGACGCACCTGCGCTCGCGCAGGCCGATGTCGCCGTGGCGATGAACAGCGGCACGCAGGCGGCCAAAGAGGCCGGCAACATGGTCGACCTCGACTCGAACCCGACGAAGCTGCTCGAGGTCGTCACCGTCGGCAAGCAGATGCTGATGACGCGCGGCGCGCTGACGACGTTCTCGATCGCGAACGACATCTCGAAGTACTTCGCGATCATCCCGGCGGCGTTCGTCGGTACGTACCCGCAGCTCGGCGCGCTGAACATCATGGGCCTGCACTCCCCGGCGAGCGCCGTGATGTCGGCGGTGATCTTCAACGCGCTCATCATCATCGCGCTGATCCCGCTCGCCCTGCGTGGCATCGCGATCAAGCCCGCACCGGCGCCGGTCGTGTTGCGCCGCAACCTCCTGGTCTATGGCCTCGGCGGCCTGCTGCTGCCGTTCCCGTTCATCAAGCTGATCGATGTGATCATCTCCGGCCTCGGGCTGGTGTGAGGACGTCATGAAGGAACTACTCCAGACCATTCGCCCTGCCCTGATCTCGCTGCTCGTGTTCACCGTGCTGTGCGGGGTCGTCTACCCCGCGGCGATGATCGGTGTCGCGGCCGTCGTCCCTCACCCCGAGCCACCCGAGCTCGTCGGCCAGCCGTTCGACGATCCGGCGTACTTCTGGGGCCGTCCGTCGGCGATTTCGTACAACGCGATGGCGTCGGGCGGCCTCAACGCCGGTGCCGGCGGCTTCATCGACGACAAGGGGACCATCGGACCGAACAAGGCCCTCGTCGACGTCGCGCAGAGCCGCATCCAGGCGCTGCGCGACGCGGACCCCGGCAACACCGCGAAGGTCCCGGTCGACCTGGTCACGGCGTCGAGCTCCGGCCTCGATCCGGACATCTCGCCGGCCGCGGCGTACTACCAGGCGTCGCGCATCGCGCGCCTGCGCCAAGTCCCCGTCGAGAAGATCCGCGCGATCATCGATCGCGTGACCGAGGAGCGCACCCTCGCGGTCCTGGGTGAGCGCCGCGTGAACGTGGTACGCCTCAACAAGGCGCTCGATCAGGAGGTCGCGCGCCCGAAGAGCTAGCGGCCTGATGGAAGCTGCCGACGACGACCGTCCCGATCCCGACGCGCTCCTCGCGCAAATGAAAGCCGAGGAGACGCGTGCGAACCGTGCGCGCCTGAAGCTCTTCTTCGGAGCGTCTCCAGGCGTCGGCAAGACCTACACGATGCTCGAGGAAGCGCGGCGACTGCGCCTCGCGGGCGAGGATGTCGTGATCGGCATCGTCGAGACACACGGCCGCCCCGAGACAGAGAAGCTCGTCGGGGACCTCCCGCTGATCGCTCGGCGCCAGATCGACCATCGCGGCGTCCGGCTCACCGAGCTCGACCTCGACGCGGCGATCGCGCGCAAGCCGGGCGTGATCCTCGTCGACGAGCTCGCGCACACGAACGCGCCGGGCAGCAAGCACGTCAAGCGCTGGCAGGACGTGCTCGAGCTCCTCGATGCAGGGATCGACGTCTACACGACGTTGAACGTCCAGCACCTCGAGAGCCTGGGCGACGTCGTCCAGCAGATCACGGGCGTCAAGGTGCGCGAGACCGTGCCGGACGCGGTGATCGAACGCGCCGACGAGATCGAGCTGGTCGACATCCCGCCCGAGGAGCTCCTCGAGAGGCTCGCCGAAGGAAAGGTGTACCTCCCCGACCAGGCGCAGCGCGCCGCGAAGAACTTCTTCCAGCGCGGCAACCTGCTCGCGCTGCGCGAGCTCGCGCTTCGCCGCACCGCCGAGCGCGTCGACGCCGACGTGCTCGCGTATCGAAAGCAGCAGGGGATCAGCGCGGCGTGGCCGGCGTCCGAGCGGATCCTGGTCGCCGTCGGACCGAGCCCGGGCTCCGAGCGACTGATCCGCGCGACGAAGCGAATCGCCGAGGGCCTGCACGCGCAGTGGGTCGCCGCCCACGTCGAGGTGCTCGGGGCACCGCCGCTGTCCGACAAGGACCGCGAGCGGATCGAGAACCACCTGCGACTCGCCGAGTCGCTCGGCGCGGACATCGTACGGCTCGCGGGCAAGACGGTCGCCGACGCACTGCTCTCCCACGCGCGCGAGCACAACGTCACGCGCATCGTCGCCGGCAAGCCGACGCACTCGCGCTGGCGAGACCTCGTCCGCGGCAGCCTCCTCGACACGCTGATCCGTGGATCGGGAGCGATCGAGATCCACGTGATCGCGCCGATCGAAGGCGGTCCACCCTACCGCCCCGCACCGCCGACCATGGAAGCGGCGCAGGTCAGCGCGTATCTCTACGCGGCCCTCGCCATCGCGATCGTGACGGTCCTGGGGTTGCTGCTCGAGCCCTACACCGAGCTCGCGGACATCACGATGCTGTACCTGATCGGCATCGCCGTCGCGGCGATGTTCGGGCGCGGACCGTCGCTCCTGGCCTCCTCGATGGCCGTCGCGGCGTTCGACTTCTGCTTCGTCCCGCCGCGCTTCACGTTCGCGGTCTCGGATGCGCGACACCTGCTGACGTTCGCCGTGATGTTCGGCGCGGCGCTGGTGATCAGCACGCTCACGCTCCGGTTGCGACGACAGGAGCGCGACGCGATCGTGCGCGAGCGGAATACCGCCGCGCTCCTCGCATTCACGCGCGAGATCGCGGCCGCGACGACGACCGGCGACGTCGCCGCCGTCACCGTGAAGCACATCGAGGACGTGTTCCCGGTCGCCGCGTCCGTCCTCGTTCCGGAGGACGACGATCCGGGCGCGCTGTCGTCGGCGGCGGGCCTCATGCCCCTCGCCGGTCAGGAGCAAGCCGTCGCCCGGTGGGCCTTCGAGCACGGCGAGCCGGCCGGCCTGGGCACCGACACGTTACCCGGCTCGCGGGTGCTCGCGGTCCCGCTCGTCGCCGGCGAGGAGCAGCCCGGCGTGGGCGTCATCGCCGTCCAGGCGCGGCAGGACCCGCGGCGGCTCGGTGGTGCATCGCTTCCCATGCTCGAAGCGTTCGCGCGCCAGGCCGGCCTCGCACTCGCGCGCGTGCGCTCCATCCAGGAGGCACAGAGGTCCGCGTTGCGCGCTCACACCGAGGAGCTACGCAGCTCGCTGTTGTCGGCGGTCTCGCACGACCTGCGCACGCCGCTCGCCGTGATCACCGGTGCGGCGACGACGCTTCGCGACGATGGCGCACGACTGGCACCCGCGGCACGCGACGAGCTCCTCGGCTCCATCGTCGAAGACGCGAAGCGCCTGGAGCGCGTGCTGGGCAACCTGCTGCAGCTCACGCGCGTCGAGAGCGGCCTCAAGCCGAACCGCGAGCAGATCCCGGTCGAGGAGCTCGTCGGTGGGGTGCTCACCCGCCTGGAGGACTCGCTCGGGGATCGCCCCGTCGTGATCGACGTACCATCCGATCTCGTGATCTCGGTCGATCCGGTCCTGTTCGAACAGGTGTTGATCAACCTCGTCGACAACGCCTTGAAGCACGGCGCACCGCCGTTCGAGATCTCTGCGAAGCGGACCGCGACCGGTCCCGGCGCCTCGATCGAGATCTCGGTGCGCGATCACGGCGCTGGTGTTCCGGACGGTCAGGAGACACGCCTGTTCGACAAGTTCGTGCGTGCCTCCACGGCACCCGGCGCCGGACTCGGCCTCGCCGTCGTGCGCGCGATCGTCGAAGCGCATGACGGTCAGGTCTCGGTGGAGCGACCGAGCGACGGAGGCGCACGATTCCGCATCGTGCTACCCACGGGGGCGCCATGAGCTCGACCATCCTTGTCGTCGACGACGATCTGCACGTGCGCCGCTTCCTGCGCACCGTCGTGACCGGCCACGGCCATACGGTCGTCGAAGCGGGCACCGTCGCCGAAGCGATCGACGCGATCGATCGCGTCCACCCGAGCGTCGTGCTCCTGGACCTCGGCCTGCCCGACGGTGACGGACTGCAGGTGCTGCGCGCCCTCCCCGCGGAGACGCGCCCCCCGATCATCGTGCTCTCCGCGCGCGGCCAGGAAGGCGACAAGGTCGCGGCGCTCGACGCCGGCGCGGAGGACTACCTGACCAAGCCGTTCGGCGCGGGCGAGCTGCTCGCGCGCATTCGCGTGGTGCTGCGGCGCACCGGTGGGGCGGCCGCACCCGACGTGATCGAAGTCGGTCCGATCAAGATCGATCAGCCACGTCACTCCGTCACCGTCGGCGGTACCGAGGTCCACCTCACCCCGATCGAGTTCAAGCTGCTCGTCGAGCTCGCTCGCCAACCCGGCCGCGTGCTGACGCACCGCCACCTCTTGATCGCTGTGTGGGGACCCAATGCGATCGAGCAGACGCACTACCTCCGCGTGCACATGGCCGCGCTGCGCCGCAAGGTCGAGAGCGATCCGGCACGTCCCCAGTGGCTCCTGACAGAGGCGGGCGTGGGCTATCGCTTGCGCGAGCCCGTGCCGGCAGCTTGATCGCCATCGCGGCGGGCATCGCGCCGACATCGCTGGATCTCGTGCGTCTCGGTCCGATCGGTGTGAGCCGGCGGAGAGCAGCGAGCGTCGCGTTACGATGCGATCATGCTGCTGCTCCGAATTGTCGCGCCGCCCGAGACAGCCGCGACGGTCGTCGCGTACCTCGAAGGTCTCGACGTCTTCGATCTGATCCACTTCCCCGGGGTGAGCCGGCGGCCCAAAGGTGATCTCATCCAGTGTGTCGTGGGCTCGGATCTCGCGAGCGTGATCGTGTCGGCGCTTCGCGAGCTCGGAGTCTCGGACACCGGCTCGATCACGATCGACCGGCTCGACGCGACGGTCGCGAAGGATTCGTGCAGCGATCCCGATCCGGGCGTCGTGGTGTGGGAGGAGGTCGAGGCGAAGACCGCGACGATGGCCGAGCTCTCGACCGCGTTCCTCCTCTACATGATGGCGGCCACCGTGATCGCGGCGGTCGGAATCCTGACCGACTCGGTCGTGCTGATCATCGGCGCGATGGTCGTCGGTCCCGAGTTCGGACCACTTTGCGGGTTGAGCGTCGGACTGATCCAGCGCCGGCGCGAGCTCGTCCGCCAATCGATGCTCAGCCTCGGGGTCGGTTTCGCGCTCGCCTTCGCGGCTGCGTTCGTCGCGACCTGGGCGTTTCGGTCCGCGGGCGTCGCGCCGGAGATCCTCGATGCGAGCCACCACCCGGCGACGCTGTTCATCTCGCGACCGGACGTGTACACGGTGGTGATCGCGGCGCTGTGCGGCGTGGTTGGCATGCTGTCCCTCACGACGGCAAGCGCGGGCACGCTGATCGGCGTTCTGATCTCGGTCACCACGATCCCCGCAGCTGGCAACGTCGGGGTCGCCGCAGCCTACGGCAACACCGACGAGATGGTGGGCGCGCTGATCCAGCTCGGCGTCAACCTCACGGTGATCCAGATCGCCGGCTTGATCACGCTGCGGATTCAGCGCGCCGCGTTTGCATCGCGTGTCACAACCTTCGTCGAGCGTCTCCGCCGGCTCCGGCTGCGAAGGATCTTGCGCCGGTAGCCGTTCGCTTCGACTCAGCGTCCCGGCAACGTGAAACGCAGGATCGCGCCCTCGCCCGTCGATCCTTCCGCCCAGATGCGGCCGCCGTGGCGCGTGACGATCTTGTGCGCGGTCGCGAGGCCGATGCCGCTGCCTTCGAACTCGCTCGCCGCGTGGAGGCGCTGGAACGGCGCGAACAGCTTGTCGACGAACGACTGGTCGAAGCCTGCGCCGTTGTCGCGCACGTAGTAGACGCGCTCGCCTGCCTTCTCCTCCATCCCGACCTCGATCCGCGCCGGCGTACGGTGACGCGTGAACTTCCACGCGTTGCCGATCAGGTTCTCGTACAGCGCCCGGAGCAGCATCGGATCGCCCATCGCCGTCATCCCGTGCGCGATCGTCACGTCGACGGTTCGCTCCGGCTGTCCGGACACGAACGACGATATGACGTCGTTCGCGATCGTCCCGAGATCGATCCGCTCGCGGGCGATGTCCTTCTTCGTCAGCCGCGCGAGCGCGAGCAGCGCATCGATGATCGACTGCATCTGCTCGCCGCCGCGCTGGATCCGCGCCAGGTAGTCGCGGCCGATATCGTCGATGCGATCGCCGTAGTCCTCGAGGATCGCGACCGCGAAGTGGCCCATGGCTCGCAGCGGCGCGCGCAGGTCATGCGCGACCGAGTAGCTGAACGCCTCCAGCTCGCGGTTCGCGAGCTCGAGCTCGCGCGTGCGCGCCTCGACGCGTGCCTCGAGCTCGGCGAGCAGGGTCGCGTTCTCGATCGCGAGCGCGGCGCGGTCCGCGAGGTCCTGCGCGAGACGCTGGTCGTCGAGCGTGAACGGCGACTCCGTGTTCACGCGGCGCAGGTTGAGCACGCCGAGCACCCGACCACGCGCGATCAGCGGCACCGCGAGGATGCTGATCACGCCCTCGATCTCCTTCACCAGCTCCCGATGTGTCTCGTGCATCTGCGCGAGCATCTCCGACGCCGCGAGATCCGCGACGAGCACCGGCCGTCGCGTCGCGATCACGCGCCCGCCGATGCCTTCGTTCGGCCGCAGGGGCGCTCGCTTCCACAGGTCCTCGAGCTTCGCGGCGAGAGTCGGATCGAGATCGTGGATCGCCTGGACCTCGAGCTGGCCGTCGGCGCCGACGAGTTGCACCGTCGTCGCTGCCACGAGCTCCTCGGCGAGCGTGCGCGCGATCGCCTGCACGAGCACCTGCACGTCTGGGATCAGCGACGCGAACCATCGCGTGCTCGCCGCGAGGATCCGCAACCTCGCTGCACTCGCTTGCTCGGCGCGGCGGCTCTCCTCGATCTGCGCCTGAAAGCGAATGCGCCCGGCGGCCACCGCGATCTGCTCGCCCATCCCAGCAAGCATCGCGAGCTCGTCCGGCGACGGTGGTCGTACGCCTTCGTCGCCGAACGTCCCGGTACCGAATGCACCGAGCGCGCGATCGAGCAAGCGCAGCGGGATGTTGATGATCGTCCGGCTACCGAGCGCTTCGACGATCTCCTTGTTCGTGCGCGGATCGACGCGGGCATCTTCGACGACGACGGGCCCGGTCCCGCGATAGAGCTCCTCGAGCATCGCGTCCCCTTCGACCCGCAGCACCGTCGCGGTCGCCCAGGCGCCGTCCCTCTTGGCCCCGACCACGTCGATCAACCTCCACTCGGCACTCTCGCTGTCCGTCGCGAGGAACATCCAGGCATGCGGGTATCCAATCGACGCACACACGCGCTGCGTGATCTCGAGGAGCTCCGCGAACGTCGTCGCACGCTGCAGATCGCGCGCGTACGCCAGGACTCGACTCGCCGCGCTCACAACAGCTTGTTACGGCGCATCGCGTAGATCAGTCCGACGATGATCGCGACCGCCGCTCCCCAGAACAACGCGTAGCCGTAGTGCCACTTCAGCTCGGGGATGATGTCGAAGTTCATGCCGTACACGCCGCAGAGGAACGTCAGCGGCAAGAAGATGATGCTGACGACCGTCAGCTTGCCCATCGTCTTGTTCGACTTGTGTGCGACGAGGGACATGTAGTTGTTGAGCGAGCCGTTGAGGATGTCGCGATCGACGAGGACGTCCTGGAGCACGCGCTCGATCGTGCCGACCATGTTGTTCAGGTACGGCTGCGTCGCCTCGCTGACGAACGCCGACTTGCGCGTCGACAGGTCGGTCAGCACGGAGCGCGCGGGCAGCACGATCTTGCGCAGGTGCAAGAGGTCCGCGCCGAGCTCGGACGCTTCGGAGAACACGGACTCGTCGACCTCACCGACGAGGCGGCGCTGGACCTCGTCGACGCGCTCCTCGAACTTCTTGTGGACCGAGAGGTAGTTGTCGACGAGGTGATCCCACAGCTCGTAGAGCAAAAAGCTCGGGCTCTGCGCGAACTTCACGAAGTCCTGGATGTACTGCTTGCGCACCGCCTCGAGAAACACGGGCTGTCCACGGTGGAGCGTGAGCATGAACTTCTCGCCCATCATCACGTCGACGCGCTCGAGGTCGAACTTGCTACCGACGAGGCGGCACCCCGAGAGGACGAGGTGGAGGAAGTTCTCGTAGCGTCCGATCTGCGTCGCCGGTTCGCGGCTCAGCGCGTCTTCGACGATCTCGGGCTCGTACATTCCTTCGAGCTTCGCGAGGATCTTGCGGGCTTCGTCCTTGTTCGCGATGTCCACGTCGATCCAGACGAACCTGCGCTCGCCCTCCATCGACTTCTTGATCTCGTCGAGGCTGACCTTGCGATGTTGTTTGGTCGCGAAGTCCAGCTCGACGGCGTTCCACGTCGGATCGGCCGCGGCTGCAAATTCACCCGAAGCACCAGCCAGCATCGTCAACGATGGTACCCGAATCGGTCGAACCGGTCGTAGCGGCTCACCAATATTGCTTCGGGGCGGGATGCCTCACCACTTGTGGTCGTCGACCAAGCGAACGTCGACGCGCGCGAGCAACCGCTGCACCCGCTCCGCGATGTCTTCGAACTCGGACAGCTGTGACGCCTCGTGGAGCTTGCGCGCGAAGTTCATGACGCGGACGAGGTAGGAGAACAGGTTGCCTTCCTCGTGCTCGAGGCCGTGCTTCTCGACGAACTCGAGGAACGTCCTGCCGCTGTCTTCGAGCTGCGCCCACGTGTTCTTCGGCTTCTTGCCGCCGTGCAGCTCGGGGTGCGGGACCTTGCTCGAGAACTCCTGATGGATCAGCTCGATCTTCGTGAGCACGCGCGGGTTCGCCTTCTCCCACTCCGCCTCGACGTCCTCCCACGTCACCTGTGGGTTCGCGTCGCGCATCTCGCGCAGCTTCGCTCGCATCCACTCGCGCTTCGCATCCTCGCCCTTGCGATCGAGCTGACGCTGGATGATGTCGTGATCGATCAGGTACTCGACCAGCTCGCGCAGCTCCACGTACTCGAGCTGGTGGTTGAACAGGACGTAGTAGATCAACAGGCCGTCCATGCCCTGCAGCTTGCGGATCATCTCGCCGCTCACCTGGTGCCCGTGCTCGTCGATCACGCCGGTCGCCTTCAGGTTCGCGACCAGCTGATCGAGCACCTTGAGCAGCTCCTTGCGCTCGCGCTCCGTCAGGAGGAGGTTCTCGATCACGGTGACGATATCGAGGCGCATCGACGGCGGGAGCGACGCCTCCGCCTCGGCCATGCGCTTCGCCGCCTCGTCGACGATCGACGGCTTCTCCGCGAGATCCGGAAGGCCGATCGCGAGCACCTGCTCGGCGGTGATCTTCGTCTTGCTACGCAGCTCGGCGGGCTCACCCTTCACGAGCTCGGCGTGCACGTCGGGAGTCCACGCGATGTCGCCCTTGCGCTGCGCGTCGCTGCGCGCGCGGTTGTACACGCCGCGCTTGACCTTCTCCTCGTCGTACGCGGGCCGCTTCTTCGCGTCCTTCAGCTCCTTCTTCAGCTCGCTGACGACGTCTTCGGGTGCCAGCGTGATCGCGAGGCCGCGGTCGTCGAACTGCGGCCGCCCTGCCCGGCCCGCCATCTGGTGATACTCGGCGGCGGTCACGAGCCGCGCCTGCTGCTTGATGAACTTCCGCAGCGACGGAAACACGACCGTGCGCGCCGGAAGATTGATGCCCGCGGCGATCGTCTCCGTCGACACGACGAACTTGATCAGCCGCTCGAGCGCGAGCTGCTCGACGAGCTGCTTGTACCGCGGCAGGATGCCCGCGTGATGGATGCCGATGCCGTGCGCGAGTAGCGGCTTGAGCTCCTTCGCCTCGCCGCCCGGCAGGAGCGCGGCCTCGCACATCGCCTCGACCTTCGCCTTCTCCTCGTCGGTGGTGAACCGCCGGCACGACTTGAGCAGGCGCGCGACCTCGAAGCACTGCTCGCGCCCGAACACGAACACGATCGCGGGCACGTCACCCGAGAACGCGAGCTCGCGCACGGTGTCGATCAGGAACTCCTCGCGATACTCGTGCACGAGCGGCACCTTGCGCTCGCGCGACTCGACCAGCTCCATCGGCACGCGCCGTGTCAGCTCGACCCAGTGCGTGAACTGCTCGGGCCGGCCGACGGTCGCCGACAGGATCACGAGCTGCGTGCGCGGATCGAGCCCGATGATCGACTGCTCCCACACGTACCCGCGCTCGGGATCGTTGAAGTAGTGCCCCTCGTCCATCACCACGATGTCCGCCGGCGACACGTGCTTGTCCGCCACGATGCGGTTCCACAGGATCTCCGCGACCTCGACCTGGATCGGCGCTTCTCGGTTGACCTTGTAGTCACCGGTCGCGAAGCCGACGTTGCCCTCGCCGAAGTCCTGTCCGAGCTCGCGGAACTTCTCCTCGGTCAGCGCGCGCAGCGGCGTCGTGTAGATCGCCCTCTGTCCGCGCTCGAACGCCGCGTGCAGCGCGGCCTTCGCCATCAGCGTCTTGCCGGTCCCCGTCGGGACGGTGACGAGCACGCTCTTGCGCGCGAAGATCGCCGCGATCGCCTTCTCCTGGACGGGATACGGCTCGAGCCCCTTGCTCCAGAGGAATCGCTCGTAGAACGAGAGCTCGAGCTCTCCGTCGGTCGGCACCCGAGGACTGTACTCGTAGTGGCGCTCGAGCGCGCGACGGGGAGACCCCGTCCGACTGACGATGTACCTAGAACTGCGTGCCGTACCCCGGCTTGCCGCGCTCCAGCAGGTTCTTCGCCTGATAGACCTGGCTCATCCAGATGTCGTGCCACTTGCCCTTCGCGACCTGCTCGAGCAGCGCGTCGCCCTCGGCGGTGCGGCCGAGCGCGATCAGCGCCTGCGCCTTGCGGACGCGTGGCGTCGGGTTGGTCTGATCGATCACGATCGCTTGCTGCCAGTAGTCGAGCGCCTCGGCGACCTTGCCCTGCGCCTCGAACGACTGGGCGACGGTCATGTAGCCCGCGCCGCTCATCGGATCGCGCTCGATCACGCCGGAGAGCTGGCGCCACGCTTCGGCCTTGTTGCCGACCGCGAGCTGCAGCTCGCCGAGGATGCGATCGATGTCGGTGTTGCCCGGATCGATCGCGCGCCACTTGGCACCCCAGATCATCGCGCGCTCGGTCGCGGCGACGCGCGCCGCGCCCGTGGACTCCATGGCGAGCTGCTTCGCGGTCGCGATGATCTGCGCCAGCTCGCCGCGCACCGTCGAGATCGAGACCGCCTCGTCGGCGGCGGCGGTCTGCGCGGCCTCGAGGTGCGCGAGCGCCTTGGCGGTGTGCCGCTGTTGCTGCGCGAACTGCGCCGCCAGCTTGTGGAGCGCGGCCGTGTGGTGGGTCTTGACCAGCTCGTCGACGAGGGCCTCGGCGAGCTGCGCCATGCCCCGCGCGAGCGCGAAGTTGGCGACGTCGACCTTGCGTTCGATGTCGTCGCCGGCGAGCTCGACCGCGCGCGCGAACACGGCGTTCGCGTCGGCGGGCTGCGACTGGACCTGCGCGGCGAGCGCCATCACGTGCTCGAAGCTTCCACCCGCGAGGACGCGGTCGCGCCAGCGCCCCCACAAGAGCTGCCAGCCCGCGTTCCCGCGGCGCGACTGCTGGATCGCGTAGGCGCCGTTGCCGAGGAACGGGGGAGCGGCGGTGAGATCGAGGTCGTCGATCATGAGCGCGATCATCTCGGCCGCCTGCTCGTATGCGCCGCGGTTGTACAGCGCGGTCGCGGCGTTCGAGCGCGCGACGTTCTTGAGGCGCCCGACGGCGACCGTGTTCCACGCCCGCGCGATGTCCGCGGGCTTGAGGTCGTAGCGGTTGCTCGTCATCGCCGCGCCGAGGATGCGGAACTGGAGCGCGCGCGTACCGAACGCGACGATCTTGTCGACGGCGGCGGCGCTCTTCGACGCCGCGAACAGCGCGGTGACCTCGCGGTGCTGCCACAGCGCGCCGAGCACGCCGGTAGTGACCTGTGGCTTCATGCGCTCCGGGCGGGGGCTCTTGCCGTACGCGCGACCCGCGATCAGGTAGCGCGCGACCGGCGCGCCGGCGTGCGGTGCGAGCGCCTCCGCGAACTGCTTGTCCGTCGATGACGTCGCGATGCCGCCGCTCGCGAGCACGATGTCTCCGATCTCGACGCCGCCGTTCTGGCGCAGCGCCTCGTAGATCGCGAACTGCGTCGCGCGGTCGCCCGTCGCAGCCACGCTCGCCAGGTGCTGGCGCTGCGCGCGCCGCCACGGCTCGCTGCCCGCGGTCTCCTTCTTCACGCGCTCCGCCCAGTAGGCGGGCATCCGCGTCGGCAGCTCGACGACGGTGCGCTGCGCCGCCGCCGCGCCATGCGCCCATGCGACCGAGTCGTCGATCGCCTGGCCGGTGAAGCCGACCGCCACGGCGTTACCCTGCATCTGCGCCGCGATCGGACCGATCGGGCCCCACGTCACGGACAGCAGCGTGTTCCCCTCGCCGTCGCGGATCGCGACGAGGTGATGGTTCGCGTCGAGCTCGAGCTCGAGCACGACGCTCGCCTTGCCGCTCGCGTACGACGACAGCGTGATGGTGCGCGGGCCCTTCGTCTTCACCTCGAACCAGCGCGCGTAGTGCGACGGGTCGGCGATCCAGATCGGGAGGTACGCGAACGCGAGCGCGATGTCGTCGCTCGTGATCGGCCGCGTGACGTCGAGGCCGAGCTCCGCGTAGCGCCGCGTGAACGTCGCGCCGTCGAACGACGCGGTCTCGAGGAGGTCCGCGTCCGTCGTGCGGCGCCACCCGAAGCGGCCCGACGAATCGACGCCGATCTCGAGCTCGCCCCAGCGATACACGCCGCTCGGCAGCGCGCCGCGTGCCTTCTCGAGCAGCGCCTTGGCGGCGGGCTCGATCGGATGCACGAGCGCCGCCGCGGACTCCTCGAATTGCGAGCGCCAGAAGTCGCTCGCGTCGGGGAACAGCGCCGGGACGAACGCGCTGAGGTCGTCGAACGCCATGTCGGACGGGTACGTGAACCGCTGCGGCATCATCGGTCCCGCCAGCGCGCTCTCGCCGCCGATGTTTTTGTCGAACGCCCAGCGCGTCGCGCCGGTCTTGAGCTCCTCCGTCGTGAGGCGCACGCGGCGCTCGCCGCTCTCGAGCGGAGTGTCGATGTTCGCGCGCACGGATTGCTCCGCGCGATCGACCTTGCGCGCCTTCGCGATCGCGCCGCGGAAGTTCTGCTCCTCGTCACCGTCGTCGAGAGGAATCGTGACGGCCTCCGCGATCGGCTGCTGCACCTGGAGGTCGAGCTGGCGCCGCGTCCGCGCGCCCGCAACGCGTCCGCCGCCACCCGCTCCGCGTCCGAAGCCCGCGCCCGAGCCGTGGCCGATGGTGCCGAAGCGGCCCGCGCCGAGCGTGATGCTGTTGTCGAGCCCGCCCCAGCCGCCGACGTCGCCGTTCGCGAATCCACCCGTGAAGTCCATGTTCGCGTACGAGTAGAAGATCTGCAGCGGCATGCGGAACAGCTCCGCGTCGTCGGTGACGTCGACCGGCTTGGTCTGCGCCATCGTGACGATCGGGATCGTCGCGGGCATCGCGTACGGCGCCCACGTGTCGCCCTGCCCCTTGCGCACGCCGTACTTCGCGTACATCGCGTCGTTCTCGAGGACGATCAGCGACGTGTGCCGCGAGAGCAGGAAGTACTGCTTGCCGAGCTCGACGACCTCCTTGCGGATCGCCTCGTCGCGCTCGTTGCGCACTTGCTCCTCGGTCTTGCAGACCGCGGCGCCGGACGTGGCCGTCTCCGCGCACGGCGGAGCGACGACCGGTTCGTGCTTCGCGAGCAAGCGCGCCGCGACGTGGCGGTGTGCCCACAGTCGCGGGAGGTAGCCCGCGTGCGCCGTGCCCGCATCGAGCGCGATGCGCTGCTTCCACGCGGCACCGTTCGCGATGCCCGTGAGCTCGAGCGCCGCGGGCGTGCCGTCACCGGCGAGCTTCGCGACGAGCTCGATCTCCTCGCCGTCGGTGATCTGCGGCGAGCGCAGGTACGACGTCGAAGGCACGAGCTGGCCGTTCGCGTCGACGAGCCGCGCTTCGATGCCGGTCGCGCGCGAGGTGTGAAGCGCGGCGACGAGGTCGAACGCACGCCAGCCGAGGTCGTCGGCGAGGTCCACCGTCGTCGTGTAGCCGCCGGTCGCGGCCGCGAGCGCTTCGAGCGTCTGCGTGTCCGCGCCATCGCCGACGCCGACACCGACGAAGTGCGCCTTGCCGGCGAGCTGCGTGCGCAGCGCGTCGAGCTTGCGCGTACCGCTCGTGACCACGCCGTCGCCGAGGTAGACGATCATCGCGTCGTCGGGGTTCGTCCCCGCGAGCAGCTTGGTCGCCGCGTCGAGCGCGACCGCGAAGTCCGTCGCACCGACGTCGCCCTCGCCCGCGAGGGCCTCGCGCAGCTTTTGGCGATCGATATCGAGCACGCGCGTCGGCGCGAGCTTCTGTCGCGCGGTGACATCGAACGCGATCACCGCGAGCTTGTCCTCCTCGTCGAGCTCGCGAACGAACGCGTCGACGAGGTCCTGCTGCGCGCGCCGCTCCATCGAGCCGCGCGAGGCGCTGACGTCGTCGAGGATGACCCACGTGCGGGGACGATACGCGCGCGCCTCCTTCGACAGCTCCGCCGGCGAGCGGACCATCAGGTAGCGAGCGCCGTCGACGGTCTCGTGGACCACGGACGGCTTCTGCCGCGCGTCGCGCACCCGGAGCACGAGCGAATCGCCGATCGTGTCACCGTTCTTCCGGTACGTGACCTTCGCGTCCTCGCCCTTGCGCTCGACGGAGATCGGGTGACTCGTCGACGTGATCTCGCAGTTCGCGCAGCCCTTGATCGAGACATCGAACGCGACCTCGCCGACCGGCGCATCGATCTCCGGCAGCGGGACCGTGAGCGACCAGTCGCCGTACAGCTTCGCGATGCTCTGCGTGTACGCGAGCATCAAGCGCTTCTCCTGCCGCGCGGGCAACGGATAGACGCGCAGCGAGACCTTGCCCGTGCCTTCCCACTCGAGCAGCGCCGGATCGACGCGGCGATACACGAGCTCCTCGTAGATGCGGCGCGCGCGCATGCGCTCGACCACGGCCGACTCGGTCAGCTTGCCGTCGACGTACATCGCGAGGCGCTGGAGCGCGGCGTCCGACGGGATGCCGAACTTGTAGACGCCCTCGAGCACGCGGTCCTGTGCGTTGAAGAACGTCTGATCGAGCGCGACGCGCGCGACCTGGTTGTCGATGACGATGTCGACGCCGAGCTTCTTCAGCGGCAGCGGATACTCCGCGCCGAACACGCCGTTGCGGACGCCCGGATCGCGGGCGAACAGCGTGCCGTTGCGCAGCGGGCGCACGTCGTGCTCCGCGCGCCGGCGCGCCTGCGCCGCCCACGACACGAGGTGCGAGAGCCGCGGCGCGGGTCCGCGCGTCGGCGGCCGCCCCGGCTCCGCCACGGCTTGCTCGCCCGCGTGGAGGACGACATCGCCGTCCTTCGTCGCGAGCTTCACCTGACCGCGAACCACCGCGGCCGTCGTGCGCTCGTCGCTGGCGTCGACGAGGAACCGCGTGCCGAGCACCTGGATCTGGCCGTGCTTCGTCTCGACGACGAAGGTGCCGTTACCGGGCGCGATGTCGAGCAGCGCCGCGCCGTCGACACGAACGCGTCGATCGGCGAGCACGGTCACCTTCGAGTCGCCCTCGGTGATCCACGAGGATCCATCGGCGAGCTTCGTGACGTTGTCGCTCGTCGTCGCGTCGCCGCCGCCGGCATCGTCGCCGACAAACCGCGTGACGATGATCGCGGCCGCCGCGGCAGCCGCGAGGCCCAGGCCGACCGCGCGCAAGCCGCGCATCGGGGACTTCGCCGCGGCCTCCACGCCGTGCTTCGCGATCAGCTGCGCGCGCATGCGGGCACGCGCGTCGTCGGTGAGCTTCGGCGCTTCACCGCCGGACTCGAGGAGCGTCGAGACGTTCTGCTCGAGAACATCGTGGGACTTCGATTCGTTCATTGCGAAACCTCCGCAAGGTTGGCGGACATGGTCGTCGCCAAGGTGGAAAACGTGTCGCGGAACGCTCGTCGCGCGCGGGCGAGGAGCGACTTGGTGGCGTCGACGGAGATGCCGAGCTCGGACGCGAGCGTCTCGAGGGTCTCTCCATCGACGTACTTGCGCGTGAGCGCCGTCTTGTACTGCTCGGGCAGGTGCGCGATGGCCATGTGGACGAGGTCGCGCGTCTCGGCGCGCTCGAGCACCTCGCCGGGCAGCGGACGCTCGGCCATCGCGGCGAACGTCTGCGCGAGCGTCGCGTCGATGCGCTCCCACGTCGATTGCAGCTCGTCGCTGCGCTTGTGCGCGCGCAGGTGATCGCGAATGACGTTGCGCGAGAGCACGGTCAGCCACGTGCCGACCGATCCGCGATTCGCGTCGTAGTCCGCCTGGCGCGAGAGCGCGATCGTGAACGTCTCCTGGACGATGTCCTCGGCCAGGGTGTGGTCGCGACCGACTCGATAGAACACGAACGCGTACAGGCCATCGACGTGGGCGTCGTAGAACCTGCCGATCGCGTCCTTGTCACCGGCCTTCGCGGCGCGCAGATCGGCGCCGGGGCCTGTTCGAAAGAGGCGGGCGAGAAAGCTCATGGCGATAGGTGTCAGCGCGCCTCCCCGAGGTGTCGCGCGATGTTGCGAGCACACCGCGAATCGATGGTGCCGAGCAACGTTTTCAGGGGGATACTGGTCGTATTCACGTGCGCCAGGGCTCTCCGATCCCGCTGACGATCGCCCTCTCGGCCATCGTTCACGTCGCCCTGTTCGGCGCCGCGCACCTCCTGCCCGATCCACCGCACCTCGAGCACGATCCACCGGTCACGATCGAGCTCGTCCCGCCGCTCCCGGTCGCGCCGAGCACCGAGGAGGCCCCACCGATCGACGTCGTGTTCGTCGATCCACCCGTCGATCCCCCCGTCGATCCGGCCGTCGATCCGCGCATCGCTTTGCCACCGAACGTCGATCGTGGACCGAGCGCCGAGCCCCCGGCGGCGATCGACGCGACGCGAGGCGATCCGGGCCGGATCGATCAGCGCGGCGCATCGACGTCGGAGGCCACCACGGTCGCGATCACCACCCCGGGCCCATCGTCGGATGCGCCGCCGTCGCGCAACCCGTACCTCGACATGCGTCGCGCGCCGAGCCCGCGCGTCGCGGTGCGCGGATGGGACGACCTCGAGCACGTCCCGCGAGGCACCGCGCCCGAGCAGGACATCTCGACCGGTCAGCTCGCGCCCGACGGTGGTGGCACGCACAAGTCCGATCAGGGTGCGTTCACCGCGAAGGTTGCCAAGGACGGCAGCATCACGCTGAAGGACAAGAAGAACTTCCACATTCGCCTGACGCTGCCGTCGGCCAAGGACATCGGCGACATGTTCCAGGCCTGGTACTACGACCCGAACAAGCCGGTCGGCACGCTCGGTCCGCCGAACATGCCGAAGCGGCAGGCGAACCTGACCCGCGAGGACATCTCGGGCGCCGAGCGTCTCTCCGGCGACGACTCGCCCGTCTACGCCCACGAGAAGGATCCGAACCCCGCGTCGGGCGGTGGCATCCCGATCGCAGCCGGCGGCTTCGACATCACGGACGCGTTCATGCGGAGCAACGGCGATGATCCCTATGCGAGCAAGAAGCTCGCGTTCCTCGACTCGACGCGCGACGAGCGCGTGCGGATCGGCCAGAAGTACAAGCGCGAGCAGCTCGCGCAGGTCGCGCAGATCGTGAAGAAGAACCTCGCGCGCGTATGGGCGGCGACCGAGGATCCGCAGCTGCGCAAGCAAGCGCTGTTCGAGATGTGGGACGAGTGCGTCGAGACCGGCAGCGCGGAGGTCGTCGAGGCGGCGGCCACGGCCCGCAAGATGATCATCGGCTTCATTCGCGCGAACTTCCCCGCGGATGGACCGCATCCGTACACGGCGGCGGAGATCGCGGCATGCAATCGCGCGAAGCAATCCAAGGCCGCGTTCTCCCCCTATGAATAGCCGAATCAGGCCCTCACGCGGCCCTCATTCGTTTGATGACAAAGTATTTAGCGGTGAAGTCTAGCAGCTGAGCCCCGTCGAACGGGGCTAGCGTAGGGACCTACCAAGGAGACTTCATGCGCAGATGGCTACCCATCCTCGCGGCGATCTCGCTCGCCGCGCCCGGCACGATCGCGGCGCAGCCGCGCGATCATCGCGATGACAAGAAGGAGCGGCGGATGCCGCCTCCCACCGACGATGGCCCGCGCGAAGCGCCCCCGCCCCCCAAGGCCGAGGCCTCCGGCACGAAGGCCGGCTACATCTGGGTCACGGGTCGGTGGACCTGGAAGGGCGGCAAGTACGAATGGCTGCCCGGGCACTGGGAGCGAGCGCGCGCGAAGAAGACGTGGCGCGAAGGCAAGTGGGAGAAGCGCGGTGATCGCTGGGCGTATGTCGACGGTGCGTGGGTCGACGCGAATGCACCGACGCCGCCGACGACACCGACCACGCCGCCGCCGGTCGCCAACGATGGACCGCGGGAAGCACCACCGCCGCCGCGCGACGAGAAGCACGACGCGCGCGCCGGATACGTCTGGGTCGCGGGCGAGTGGGACTGGAAGAACGGCAAGTACGAGTGGATCGCCGGCCACTGGGAGCGCGAGCGCGCGAACAAGGAGTGGCGCCCGGGACGCTGGGAGCAGCGCGAGGGTCGCTGGCAGCGCACGCCCGGCAACTGGTTCGATCGCTCGGGTCCGCCGCCCGTCGCGCCGCCCGTCGCGCCGCCCGTCGCCAACGATGGACCGCGCGAAGCGCCGCCGGCGCCGCGCGACGAGAGGCACGAGCCCTCGCGCGCGGGCTACGTCTGGGTCGCCGGCGAGTGGGACTGGAAGAACGGCAAGTACGAGTGGGTCCCGGGCCACTGGGAGCGGGAGCGCGCGAACAAGCAGTGGCGCGCCTCGCGCTGGGAGCAGCGCGATGGTCGCTGGATGCGAACGCCCGGCGACTGGATCGATCGCGACGGTCGCGACGACGATCGACCGCGCGAAGCACCGCCGCCGATGCGCGACGAGAAGCGCGAGCCGTCTCGCGCGGGCTACGTGTGGGTCGCCGGCGAGTGGGACTGGAAGAACGGCAAGTACGAGTGGATCGCCGGCCACTGGGAGCGCGAGCGCGCGAACAAGGAGTGGCGTCCCGGACGCTGGGAGCAGCGCGATGGCCGCTGGGTGCGCACGCCCGGTGACTGGTTCGATCGCGGTGCCATCGATCATCGCCGGCGATCGTGGAAGTTCGAGCGCCCCGTCGTGTCGAACTACTGGCCGGCCAAGGGCAAGCCCGGCGCGAGGGTCGTGATCCGCGGCAAGAACTTCCCCAAGGACGCGGTCGTCGTCTGGGGCGGCAAGGAGATCCGCGGCGTGAAGGTCGACGACGACCAGCTGCGGTTCGTCGTGCCGAACGACGCGACGAGCGGCTTGATCTCGGTGCGCGTCGGTCGCGGTCGCGATCTCGCGGTCGGCAACTTCGAGGTCGCGGCGTCGTTCGATGCCGAGGCCGAGCGCCGGCGGATGGAGGAAGAAGCGCGCAAGAAGGCGGAGGCCGAGTGGGCCGAACGCCGGAAGCAGCTCGCGAAGGACCGCGCGGCGCGTGAAGCCGCCGTGCGCCAGCGCTGGGAGGAGCGCGCCGCAAACCGCCAGCAGCGCCGGGCCGAGCGCCTCGCGCAGATCCGTGCGAGGTACGCGGCGGCGTTCCTCGCCGACGAGGAGACGCAGGCCGAGATGAACCTGCACGCGCAGCGCATCGCCGAGCTCGAGCGCATGGCCGACGTCGCCGAGATCAAGGCGGATACCAAGCTGGGCGTGCGCATCGACGTGCTCCGCCAGCGCGAAGACCAACGTCACGAGGATCGCATGGCAGCGCTCGATGCCGCGTTCCGCGCAGGAGGTGCACGATGAAGGCGAAGGCACTCGTTCTCGCGCTCTTGTTCGCGGCCGCGTGCGGCAAGTCGACGGAGAAGGGCCCGCCGCTCGATCCGCCGGGCAGCGGAAGCGCCACCGCGGACACCGGCAGCGGCAGTGGCAGCGGCAGCGCCGCGGGCAGTGGTAGCGACGCCGGAAGCGGCAGCGCCGCCGCCGCCGTCGACGTTCCGACCTCGATGGACTACGAGGAGCTCGCGAAGGAAGAGATCACCGACAAGACGGTCGAGGCGCGTCTCAAGACGCTCGAGACCGAGCTCGCGCCGCAGTAACTCGCACCGATCGCCTCGTGCTCCGCATCGGAGCACGAGCTGCTCGATCGTGACGCAGGCGTGAGCAGGCGCGAGGCCCGGTGCTCCGGCGTGGAGCACCGGGTCCACGCGCGCACGCGACCTTGCGTTGGTCGCGAACGTGCAGCGCGTGGAGGAGACATGGACGAACGAAACAGCAAGCGCGACCTCGTGCTCGCACCGAGCGAGTACGCCTACATGCAGGACGTCACGAAGGGCATCGTGAAGACGTACACCGGCCCGACGGTGATCAACCCGACCGCGCAGGAGCGGCCCGTGGTCTTCGATCCCGATACGAAGCGCTTCGAGCCGTGCGCGCTCGACGAAGCGGTGCAGCAGATCGCGATCGCGCCCGAGGGCTACTACCTGATCCTCAAGAACCCGTCGACGCGGGCCGATGCGAGCGCACATCCGCCCGCGGGCGGCGTGCATCCGTCGCCGGATCTCAACGTCGGCCGCAAGATCAACATCACCGGTCCCTGCGCGTTCGCGCTGTGGCCCGGCCAGCTCGTGCAGCTCGTCCAGGGTCACCACCTGCGCAGCAATCAGTACCTGCTCGTGCGCGTCTACAACGAAGACGAGGCGCGCAAGCACTGGGGCCAAGCGATCGTGAAGCCCGCGGGCACCGAGACCGTCGCCGCGCCGATCGTCGCCGCCCCCGCGGATCTCGCGGTCGGCAAGCTGCTCATCATCAAGGGCACCGACGTCTCGTTCTACATCCCGCCGACCGGCGTCGGCGTCGTCCCCGAGGAAGGCGGCGCCTGGGTCCGCGAAGCGCTGACGCTCGAGCGACTCGAGTACGCGATCCTCGTCGATCAGAACGGCAAGAAGCGCTACGAGCGCGGCCCGCAGGTCGTGTTCCCGGCGCCGACGGAGACGTTCATCACCCGCGATGGCGCTCGCAAGTTCAAGGCGATCGAGCTCACCGAGATCCAGGGCCTTCACGTCAAGGTGATCGCGCCGTACACCGAGAACGGGACGTCGTTCCGCGAGGGCGACGAGCTGTTCGTCACCGGCGTCGACACGTCGATCTACTACCCGCGCGAAGAGCACGCGATCGTGAAGTACGACGGACAGGAGAAGCACTTCGCCGTCGCCGTCCCCGCGGGCGAGGCGCGCTACGTGATGAACCGCAAGACCGGCGAGATCCGCATGGCGCGCGGGCCCGCGATGCTCCTGCCGAACCCGATCGAGGAGATCTTCGTGCGGCGCGTGCTCAGCGATCGCGAGTGCGCGACCTGGTACCCGGGCAACGCGGACGTGCTCGCGTACAACAACTCGCTACGCCTGCGCGAAGCCGCCCGCGCGCAGTACCCGAAGACTCGCGAGGTGGTGATGGCGACGCGCTACGAGGGCGTCCCGTCGATCAGCGTGTGGACCGGATACGCCGTGCTCGTCGTCGACAAGCAGGGCCGCCGCCGCGTCGAGCAAGGCCCTAAGAACCTCCTGCTCGAGTACGACGAGCGCCTCGAGGTCATCCAGCTGTCCACGGGCACGCCCAAGACCGACGACCGCCTCGTCGAGACGGTCTTCTTGCGCGTGCTGAACAACAAGGTCAGCGATCGCTGCGTCGTCGAGACCTCCGATCACGTACGCGTCACCCTCTCCTACGCTCTCCAGGTCAGCTTCGAGGGCGACTCCGCCAAGTGGTTCGACGCCGAGAACTACGTGAAGCTCCTCTGCGAGCACGTCCGCTCGGTGCTCAAGGGCGTCGCGAAGAAGCAATCGATCGAGACCTTCTACGGCCAGTCGGTCGACATCGTCCGCGCCGCGCTCAAGGGCATGGCGTTCACGCAGAACGGCATGCAGGTGAAGGACACCGAGATCCTCGACGTCGCGATCGACGACGAGGGCATCGCCGACCTCCTCGGCGCCGCCCAGCACGAGGCCGTCGAGGCGAACATCCAGGTCCTGCGGGCGATGCGCTCGCTCGACCTCACCGCGAAGCAGGAGTCGATCACGCGCGGCGAAGCCGAAGCGCGCGCCGAGACCGCGAAGCGCCTCGCCGAGCTCGAGATCGCGGCGACCAGCGACAAGCTCCGCGTCGCGATGGCCCAGCTCCAGGCCGAGCTCGACAAGGCGCGCGCGCAGGAGGCCGCGACGATCGCGACCAACGCGATCGCCGACGTCGACCACGCCGCCGCGCTCGCGCGCAAGAAGTCCGCGGCCGCGCTCGACGGCGAGATCGCCGCAGCGAAGCAGCAGCTCGTGCTCGTCGCCCTGAAGGCCGAGGTGGACGCCGCGGTCGCGCGGTTCGGCGCGGCGCAGGGTGGCTTCAGCGAGGCGCTGCTCGCGCTCGGCAACCACGAGGTGCTCGCGAAGGTCGCCGAAGCGATGTCCGTGCAGTCGTTCGTCGGCGGCAAGACGCTGACCGACGTGATCGACAAGGTGTTCGCCGGCACGCCGCTCGCGGGCGTGATGGACAAGGTGAAGTCTCGCGTCACGAACGGTCACTCCCTTCCCGCCGGCTGATCGAGTGGTAGCTCGCATCACTCGTCGCGACAGGCGGGTGGAGCATCGATCGAGACGCCGGGCGCCGTTCGCGCGTCGACGCCAGGGCGCGTGCTATCAAGCGGCATGCCCGCCAAGCCGTTCGACGGTCCCTTGATCGGGGGACGGTTTCGGCTCGGGCCGCCGCTCGGCAAGGGATCGCAGGGCGAGCTGTTTCGCGCGCTCGACGAGAAAGCGAAGGGCGCCGAAGACCGCGAGGTCGTCGTCAAGCGGCTGCGCCCCAGCGGCGCGTGGAAGTCGTTCGAGCTGTTCGAGCGCGAAGCGAAGGTCCTCTCGCAGCTGCGGCATGCGGGCGTGCCGCGCTACTACGCGACCGTCGAGGAGCCGCCCGGCACGTTCAACCTCGTGATGCAGTACGTGCCCGGCGAGGACCTGCGATCGCTGACGGGGCGGCGGCGGCTGTCGCAGATCGAGCTGCGCGACGTGCTGATCCGCGCGCTCGAGGTGCTCGACTATCTGCACACGCGCACGCCCGCGGTGGTGCATCGCGACATCAAGCCTTCGAACATCATCCGCGGGCCGGACGGGCGCATCTCGCTCGTCGATTTCGGCGGCGTGCTCGATGCGGCGCGCGATCGCGGCGGCTCCACGATCGTCGGGACGTTCGGCTACATGGCGCCCGAGCAGCTGCACGGTCAAGCGACGCCCGCGACCGACATCTACGCGCTCGGCGCCACGATCGTCGCGCTCGCCGGCGGCATCGAGCCCGAGGATGTCCCTCGCAAGGGACTGCGCATGGACCTCGCGAAGCACCTGCCCTCGCTCGACGAGGGCTTCCGCTCGGTGCTCGTCGCGATGACGGATCCCGATCCCGACAAGCGACCGCAGCGCGCGCGCGATGTCGTGGCGCTCCTCGCGCGGACGAAGCCGCCGAAGGAGACCAAGGACTCGCGCGCTCTCACCAAGCAGCCGGCCGCCGAGCTCGCACCGCGCATGATGTTCGGTGACATCCAGGAGCCGCTCGGCACGGTGCTGCGTCTCGCGGTGCTGGGCTTTGGCTTCGGCGGCTGGGTCGCGATGGCGAGCCTGCGGCTCTCGCTCGCGATCGTGATCGGCATCGCGGCCGCGCTGACGTTCCCGGTCAAGAAGGCGCGCGCGACGCTCGGCGGCGTTCGCTCGGAGCTCGACGAGATGCTCGCCGAGGGCCAGGGCGGCTTCACGGATCTGATGCGCGCGGCGAAGGCCCGCAGGAGACGACGATGACCCGACGCCCGACACTGATCACGATCCCGTTCTCGCACTACTGCGAGAAGGCGCGCTGGGCGCTCGACGCCTGCCACATCG
Organism: uncultured Kofleriaceae bacterium; assembly: GCA_964617845.1. Classification (GTDB taxonomy): domain Bacteria; phylum Myxococcota_A; class Polyangia; order Haliangiales; family Haliangiaceae; genus JABFXX01. Next base: position 77,310 of record CAZUAR010000026.1, read on the forward strand.
CGTACGAGGAGGATGGCCACCTCCCGCTGTTCCACTACCTCGCCGTGCGCGGCCGCAAGAGCGTGCCGATCCTCGTCGCAGATCGCGAGAGGCTCGCGGACTCGACGGATATCGTCCGCTGGGCCGACGGGCACGCGCCCGGCACGCTGATCCCCAGCGAGGCTCGCGCCCGCGACGAGGCGCTCGCACTCGAGGATGACTTCGATCGCTCGCTCGGTCCCGCGACGCGCCGGTGGGGGTACTTCCATTTGCTGCCGCGCAAGGACCTGCAGCACGTGATGGTGCGCGGCGTCCCGGCGTGGGAAGCGCGCGCGCTGACGGTCGCGCGGCCGCTCGCGGTCCGCGTGCTCACGCGCAGCCTCCGGATCGACGAGGCCGGCGTCGAGCGATCGCGCAAGAAGATCGAGGATGCGTTCGCCACGGTCGAGGAGCGGCTTGGCGACGGCCGTCCGTATCTCGTCGGTGATCGCTTCACGATCGCGGACCTCACGTTCGCGGCGCTCGCGTCGCCGATCCTGTTCCCGCGCGAGCACCCGTTCGGCTTGCCGACGCCCGAGGAGCTCACGCCGGCGGCGCGGACGCAGGTGGAGGCGTGGCGCGCTCGTCCGGCGGGACAGCACGCGATGTCGATCTACGCCCGCCACCGAGCATGACGAGCGCGATCAACCCGAGAGGTTGCGCGATCAGCACGAGAAGCGCGACGTACGTCCCCGCCTGATCGGCGATGAAGCCGACGAGGAACGGCAGCGCGAGCCCCATCGGCGAGAACAAGCTCTGCGCGGCGAGCACCGAGCCCGACGCCTCGGGTCGTCGCGCGTACGCCTGCGCGGCTGCGAGCGGATAGAGCGGCGCCGCGAACATGCCGACGAGGCCCATCAGCGCGACCGAGAGCCACAGCGTGGGCGCGAGGATCCACGCGACGAAGCTCAGCGCACACGCGCTCGCCGACAACAGGAGCGCGTCCCGCTCGCTGCGCTTCGCGAGCAGCCGATCGAGCGCGACGAGGCCGAGGCCGCCGCCGATCGTCATCGCGAGGATCATCGCGCTCTGCCACTCGATGCCCCCGCCGAGCTGATCGCGCATGTGGATCGTCGCGAACACGACGAGGATCTCGTCGAGCAGATCGCACAGCGCGACGCCGAACAGCCAGGCGACGAGCACGCGATCCTTCAGCGCGTCGCGCAGCGTCGCGAGCAGGCCCGGCGACTCCTCGTCGTCATCCGACGCGGTCGCGAACGCGGGCGGCATGTCCATCCGCCACAGCGACAGCGCGAACAGCCCGATCGCGATCGCGACGACGACGTGCGCCACGCGCCAGCCATGGCCCGCGAGCGCGACACCGCCGACGACGAACGGGACGAAGAAGTCGCCGACCGTCGAGAGCAGCGTCCACCGCGCCATCGTGCGACCGCGCGCGTCGGGGTTGCGATCGACGAGCGTGGCCTGCGCGAGCGGCACGGCGGCGCCGTTCGAGATCCAGAACACGGTGATCGCGATCGCGAGCACGACGACGTTCGGCGCGAGCGCCACCGCGGCGAGCGAGAGCGCCATCGCCGTCACGCCGACACGGAGGAACAGCGCGCGCGGGTATCGATCGGCGAGCAGAAAGATGAACGGCTCGACGATCATCGCGATCGCACCCGGCACGACGAACATCACGATCGCCGTGGCCGTGTACGAAAGGCCGAATGCTCGCTCGATCTGCGCGGCACTGCCGTACGGAATCCCGCTCGCGAGCTCGTCGATCAACGCGAGCGCGAACAGGACCGTCGTCAGCGATGCGATGCGGCTCCAGAGAGCCGAGACCCTGGGTCAGATGCGTTCGGTGAAGAGGCGCGGCATACAGGGAGCTTAACCGGCCCTGGCGAGCGTTTGTTCCCGCGGTGCGTGGCGCAGCGTGAAGATCGCGACCTCCGCCGCGGTCCCCTCGCCGAACCGCCGCGTCACGCCCGAGAACCCGACGCCCGGCGTGACGTAGAGCCGGGACTTCGCGTCGCCCTCGCCCACCTCGTACATGCCGCGCCGGAACTTGAGCCCGATGCGCGCCATCAATCGATCCGTGATGCCCTTCACGTACATCTGACCGCCGTGCGTATGGCCGCTGAGGACGAGATCCGCGCCGCGCGCTGCGATCCTCGGCGCGCGATCCGGCGCGTGGCACAGCACGATGCGGGTCATCGTCGACGGTGCGCCGGTGAAAGACGCGTCGAGATCGTCGTGGCGCGTGACGGGATCGTCGACGCCGACCATCGCGAGCGGCGCGCCGTGCACGTTCGCGATCGTCGTCTGGTTCCGAAGCACCTCGTAGCCGTTGCCCTCGAGCGCGCGGCGGACGCCGGCGCCCCACACGAAGTAGTCGTGGTTGCCGAGGACGGCGAGCACGCGCGGCGCCCGCAGCCCGGCGAGCTGATCGCGCGCGCGCTCCACCTCGTCGCGCCGCCAGCAGACGTAGTCACCCGTGAGGAGGACGAGGTCGGGCTTCGCCGCGTTGGCGACGTCGATCGCAGCGCGGATGTGTGATGGCGGCGTCAGGTTGCCGACGTGAATATCGGAGAGTTGCGCGATGCGAACACCGTCGTGGCGCGGATCGAGTCCCGCGATCGTCACCTCGTGCTCGTGGATCCGCGGCGGGACCGGTCGGGCCATGCGAACCACCTTTGCATCCTCCTCGATCTCCTGCCAGCATGAACAACATGGCAGTGGCGTCTCGCTCCTCCCCATCGGATGCGCGTGTTCCGTGTCCGATGTGTGGAGGCCTGGTTCATCCGATCGCGGGTCGTTGCAAGCACTGCAAGGCAGACCTCGCCTCCGCGCGCACGGCGCGCCCGCAGGCGGCGGCGGTCCTGCCTCCGCTCGCGAATCCGGCCCCGGCGCCGGCTCTCGCGGCGTCGCTGCCGCAGGTTGCCGCCCCCGCGCCGCTCGCCGTTCCGCCGAACGCGGAGACGCTCGTCGGCGCCACGCCGGTCCAGCTCGCATCGACCGCGCCGTCGATCGTCGTCGAAGCGCGCCCGGCACGCGAACCGTACAACCCGCATCAACATGGTGAGGGCCGGCCGATCCTGCCGCCGCGTCCGACGGGCCGGATGCGCGCGCATGGCCCCGGCGAGCGGGGCTGGCTCGCGCGGAACTGGCCCGTGCTCGTGATCATCCTCGCGTCGATCGCGATCGTGCTCGCCGTCGTGTTGATGGTGTGGCCGAAGAAGGACTCCGCCGACATCGGCACGAAGAACGGCGCCGCGGGCCCCGCGCCCGAGCGCATGGACACGAACCCGCTTCCACCGCAGAGCTCCGATCCCTGGCAGAACGGCCAGCCGCCGGTGCAACCGGCGCCGTCGCCACCACCACCGGATCCGGACCCGGACACGACGCAGATCGATCCGAACGATCCATTCAAGGATCCGTTCAGCAGCGGCGGCGGCGGGCTCGGCACCTTCGGCGGCGGCAATAGCAACATCGCGTTCGCGCTGCTCGGCAACATCGCGAACCGTCTCTGCGACAAGGCCAAGACCTGCAGCGATCCGACGGTCGCGACGATGTGCTCGGGCCTGTCGTCGTTCCCGGTGACCCCGCTTCCGTCGAGCTGTCCTCAGGCGAAGCGGTGCCTCGAGATCATCGATCAGATGGATGTCTGCGACGGCAGCATGAGCGGCGGCATCGGCGGCCCGAACTTCCCCCAGCTGATGATGCGCACGTCCGACTGCATGGACGCGCTGACCCGCTGCTAGCATGCGCGGGTGAACATCCCGTTCGAAGTGTTTCGCGATCCAGCGGCGATGCGCGCGCGCGCCGAGGATCTCCGTCGTGATGGTCGCCGCATCGCCGTCGTTCCGACGATGGGCGCGCTGCACGAGGGTCACCTCGCGCTCGTGCGTCACGCGCGCGCGCGCGCCGACGTCGTCATCCTCACGATCTTCGTCAACCCGACGCAGTTCGGCCCCACCGAGGACCTCTCGCGCTACCCGCGCGACGAGGAAGGCGACCTCGCGAAGGCGCGCCCCGCCGGCATCGACCTCGCGTTCTGTCCCGCACCCGATGCGATGTACCGGCCCGGCGCGCAGACGTACGTCGAGGTTCGCGAGCTGCAGAAGCCGATGTGCGGCGCGAGCCGGCCCGGTCACTTCGCCGGCGTCGCGACCGTCGTCTCGAAGCTGTTTCACATCACCAAGCCACACGTCGCGGTGTTCGGCGAGAAGGACTACCAGCAGCTCGCGATCATCCGGCGGATGGTTCGCGACCTCGACTTCGACGTCGCGATCGAGAGCGTTCCGATCGTCCGCGAGTCGGACGGCCTCGCGCTGTCGTCACGCAACGCCTATCTGTCATCCGAGCAGCGCGCTGCCGCATTGTCACTCTCGCGCGGACTCGCCGCCGCGGAGCGTGCCTTCGCGTCGGGCGTGCGTGACACGGCGGCACTGATCGCGGCCGCGCGCGCACCGATCGAAGCCGAACCGCTCGCGCGCATCGACTATGTCGACCTTCGCGATGCGACCGAGCTAACGGAGATCGTGCGCATCGAGCGCAGCGCGGTTCTCGCTCTGGCCGTGTTCGTCGGGACAACGCGCCTGATCGACAATCGCGTGCTCGCGGCGTGACAGCTGCTGACACGAGTTGCGAGGAATGCAACCGAATGCTGCGACGGTCTGTCGTAGCATCACGCCAATGAAGAGGAGACTCGGGGTTGGAGTCGGGCTTGCTGTCGTGGTGCTGGCCGTCTTGCTGTGGCGCTGCCGCGGCGAATCGACGGGCGAGCACTCGGCCGCGAAGCCCACGTCATCGGATCACGCGTCGAGCTCCAGCGGCGCCGGTGCGATCGGCGTGACGCCGAAGAAGAAGATCGATCCGCGCACGCAACCCAAGGGATCGATCTCCGGCACGATCCGCGACACGAGCAAGCGACCGATCGCGAACGCGACCGTCTGCATGTCGCTCTACTCGGAGGAGCTCCCGCCCGACTTCTGGGCCGAGTCGCCGTGCATGACCGCCGATGCGAACGGCGTCTATGAATGGAAGGATCTGTTCTCGGCACGCTACGAGGTGATGGCCGGTGCGCGCGGCTATCGCTTCGCCACGCACTATCCCACCGGTCCGCGCGAGAAGACGACGTTCAAGCTCGAGCCCGGCGAGCACAAGAAGAACGTCGACGTGATTCTTCACGCCGGCGGCGTCGAGATCAGCGGCGTCGTCAACGACATCAGCGGCGGGCCGATCGCGCATGCACGCGTGCGCGCGTCGATGGGCTCCTGGGGCGAAGGTGGAACGTCGCCGGCGACGGAGACCGACGAGAAGGGCGCGTTCACGCTGTGGGTGCCGCCGGGCGGCCTCCAGGTGTCGGCGAGCGCCGATGGCTACGCGAGCGGCTCGCAGCGCGGGCGTGCGCCGGGCACGTTCGAGGTGCTGCTCACGCCGGAGAGCTCGCTCTCGGGAATCGTGATCGACGCGCGCACGGAGAAGCCGATCGAAGGCGCGGACGTCAACCTCGAGCGGACGGAGTGGGAAGGCATGCTCGACTCCTCGCGGAAGCGCACCGACGAGAAGGGCGCGTTCCGCATCGATGGCTTGTCGCCGGGCCGCTACGTCGCCGTCGTCCACGGCGAGAAGGGCTACGGCCGCTCCGAGGGCTCGACGCTCGTCGGCCTCGGCCAGCACGTCACCGGCGTCGTCGTGCGCGTGCATCCCACGGCGCGGATCATCGGCAAGGTCGTGATCGGCGCGACGAAGGAGGTATGCAAGGAAGGCGGCGTGTGGATGCACGACGAGGATCACGACCGCTGGATCGGCGGGCGCGCGGACGAGGACGGGACCATCACACTGCACGGGGCGGCCGGCACGTACACCGTGCGAGTGTGGTGCGCGAAGAAGCTGGCGCGCGACGAGTACGACAAGATCGTCGTCGCCGACAAGGATCTCACCGGACTGGTCTGGGAGGTCGACGAGGCGGCCGTGCTCGCCGGCAAGGTGACCACGAAGAGCGGCGCCCCCGTCGCCGACGCACGGGTGACAGCGCAGATCACCGGCGGTGCGGCGCGCGCCAAGGAGGACTGGAAGAACGAGACCACCGACGTCGAGGGAGCGTACGAGATGCGCGGGCTCAAGTCCGCGACGTACAAGATCGAGGTGTCGAGCGAGGCCGGCGTCGCCGAGCGCGACGGCTACAAGGTCGAGACCAAGGCGGGGACCACGGTCACCAAGGACATCGTCCTCGACGACGGCGGCACGCTGACCGGCACCGTCGTCGACGAGCAAGGCAAGGCCGTCCCGAATGTCACGATCAACGCGACGGCGCTGACCGAGGACACCTCCATGTTCTTCGGCGACGCGCCGAACAAGTCCGACGCCTCGGGTGCGTTCACCATCATGGGCCTGCGCCCCGGCGACTACCGCGTGACCGCGTCGCGCGGCTGGTTCGAAGGCCTGCGCAAGCCGGGCACGAACGACGACGCGCGCCAGGGCGAGAAGACGAAGATCGAGGCCGGGAAGACCTCGACGGTGAAGCTCGTCGTCGAGTCGCAGTCGGGCTCGATCAAGGGCGTCGTCCTCGACGCCGAGGGCAATCCGGTCACCGACGCGTTCATCTCCAAGGCGCGCGAGTCCGACGCCGCCGGCGCGAACGCGTCGCGCGCGCACAGCACCCGCGCCTGGGGCTGGGGCGACACGAAGCCGGTGCTCACGGGCGTGGACGGCACGTTCGCGCTGACCGAGCTCGCGCCCGGCAAGTACACGCTGCGCGCCTATCGCAAGGGCGGCGGCGAGGCGCTGCTCGAGCACGTCGCCACCGGTACGACGAACGCGAAGCTGCAGATCAAGCCGACCGGGTCGATCGAGGGCACGGTGAAGATGGCGGGCGGCACCCTGCCCGACGAGATCCAGGTCAGCGTCGAGGACCTCAAGACCGGGTTCGAGCGCAGCGAGAAGTTCTACAAGACCGATGGTCACTTCGTCCTTCGCGATCTGCCGGCGGGACACTTTCATCTGGGGGCGAGCGCCGCGGGTGGCCAGGCGAAGATCGAGCTCGATCTCGCGAACGGCGAGACCAAGACGGGCGTGACGCTCACACTCGAGGAGCTGATCACGCTCACCGGCCGCGTCGTCGACTACGTGACGAAGGCGCCCGTCCCCGGGATCCGTGTCTTCGCGCAGATCGCGCAGGGCGGCGCGATCTCGTTCCGCTGGAACGACGACATGGACAACACGTCGGACGAGTCCGGGGCGTTCACGGTCAAGAAGGTCCCGCGCGGCAAGCTCGCGGTCCAGGGCATGGCCAAGGACTGGGGGGAGAGCGACTACACCTGGTTCCGCGTGGTCCGCGACGTGACCGCGACGAAGGAGTCGACAGTCGACATCGGCGACGTCGGTGTGATCAAGAAGCGCATCAAGAACGGCGAGCCGTCCGGCGAGACGGGCCTGCACTTCAAGGAGCAGCCGCCCGACACGCCGCCCGAGAACCAGGAGATCCGCGTCAGCTTCATCGAGCCCGACGGCCCGGCCGCGAAGACCGACATCAAGGTCGGCGACGTGATCGTCTCGGTCGACGGAGTCGACGTGAGTGGCGCGAACGGGATGCACGCGTGGACGCTGATGAACGCCCCGCCTGGCACGAAGCTCGTGCTCGGGCTCGCGCGCGGCGCATCGATCACCCTCACCCTCGCGCCGCCGTCATGAGGAAGCGCCTCCCGTGGATCCTCGCGCTCGCGGTCGCCGTGATCGCGGTCGTCGTCTGGCGCTGGCGGGCGAGCGCGAGCGATGACGTCCCGCCCACCCACGTCGCCGGCTCCGCACGTGGCTCGAGCACGAGCGACAAGCCGCGCGTCGTGCGCGCGACGCCGCGTCCGGATCCGAAGACGCTCGGCCGCGGCTCGCTCGCGGGTACGATCACCGTCGACGACGAATCCCGCGCTCCAATCGCGGGCGCGCAGGTCTGCGCGTACGGCACCTCGAACGTCCTCGCGACGGAGCTGCTCCGGCAGCCGACCTGCGTCACCACCGACGCGCAGGGACGCTACACGATGGCGAACCTGCTACCGGCGCAGTACCGCGTGGGCGCGAACGCGAGGACGTATCGCCCTGCCGTGTTCCACCCGAACGGCAACCGCAAGCGCGACATCGTGTACCTCGCCGCGAACGAAGCGAAGACGGGCATCGATCTCGCGCTGCGCACCGGCGGCGTCGAGGTCACCGGCACGGTCCTCGATCTCACCGGCGGCGTGGTCGCGCACGCGCGCGTATGGTCGGGCGAGCGCGGCGAGCGCGTGCTCGGCTCGACGGAGAGTGACGACAAGGGCCGGTTCTCGATGTGGGTCGCGCCCGACTACACGACGATCCACGCGACCGCCGATGGCTACGACGACAGCGAGGAGTGGATCGATCCGCCGGCGAAGGACATCGAGCTGATCCTCACGCCCGAGTCCACGATCGGCGGCATCGTCATCGACGCCGCGAGCGAGCAGCCTGTCGAGGGCGCGCGCGTGCAGCTCGGCGAATGGAGCGGCGGCGACTACACGTTCAGCGACGCGGAGGGCAAGTTCCGCCTCGGCAAGCTGTCGCCGAGTCGCTACGTCATCATCGCGCGCACCGATCACGCGTACGGCCGCACCGAGGGCTCCACGCTCGTCGGGCTCGGGCAGAACGTCGACACCGTCGTCATCAAGCTGTTCCCCGCCGTGCGCGTGAGCGGCAAGGTGATGATCTCGACGACGAAGCAGCCCTGCGACGAACCACAGGTGTACCTGCAGGACACCAAGGCCGAGCGCTACATCACGATGCGCGGCGAGCCCGACGGCACCGTGTCGGCGGAGGGCGTCCTGCCTGGCAGCTACGAGCCGTCGGTCAGCTGCGAGGGCTACCAGACGCGCGACAAGTATGACCGCATCGAGATCACGACCGAGGACGTCAGCGGCGTCGTGTGGGAAGTCGATGCCGGCGCGACGATCCGCGGCAAGGTGCTCGCGCGCTCCGGCACGCCGATCGAAGACGCTCGCATCTGGGCGCGCACCACCGGCGGCGCCGCGCGCGCGAAGACCGGCTGGGGCGGCGACGAGTCCGCGCGCGACGGCAGCTACGCGCTCGAGGGGCTCAAGCCCGGCACGTACACGCTCGAGGTCTCGAGCGATCGGGGCGCGCCGCCCAAGGACGGCTACAAGATCGACGTCGCCGCGGGCGCGACCGTCGAGAAGGACCTCGTGCTCGAGGACGTCGGCACGATCAAGGGCGTCGTCGTCGACGCGAACGGCGCACCGGTCACCAAGGTCAACGCGAGCGCGTACCTCGTCAGCGGTGGAGGGCGCGGCTGGGCGAACCGCGAGGTCGACGAGAACGGCGCCTTCACCCTCGAGGGCCTGCGCCCCGGCGAGTATCGCGTGAACGCGCAGCGCGGCTGGAGCGACGCGCTCAAGAAACCCGGCCAGACCGACGACGCGAAGAAGGGCGAGAAGGTGCAGGTCAAGGCGAACCAGGTCACCACGACGCGCATCGTCGTCGAGGCGCTGTCCGGACAGATCCGCGGCACCGTGGTCGACGGCGCGAACCAGCCGGTCACCGACGCGTACATCTCCGCGGTGCGCGAGTCCGACGCCGCGGGCGCGAAGGCATCGAACGTCAGCGAGTCGCGCTGGAACTGGGACGAGAAGCCCGTGCTCACCGGCGTCGACGGTTCGTTCGTCGTCGAGAAGCTCGCACCCGGCAAGTACACCGTGCGCGCGTATCGCCGCGGTGGTGGCGAGGCGGTCGCCGAGCACGTCCCCGTGGACAGCACCACGAAGCTGCAGATCAAGCCGACCGGCTCGATCCGCGGCGTCGTCACGCTCGCGGCCGGCGACAAGGCCTCGCTCGCGGAGCTCGAGATCACGATCGAGGATCGCAAGAACGGCTTCTGGCGCGGCGAGGGCTTCTACATGACCGAGGGCCGCTTCGTCATCGAGGACCTGCCGCAAGGCAACTTCGACGTCACGGCGAAGGTGCCGGGCGCGAGCAAGACCATCCAGATCGATCTGAGCGAGGGCCAGCAGAAGACCGGCGTCACGATCGAGCTCGAAGGCGCGACGACGCTGCGCGGCCGCCTCGTCGAGTACGGCACGCACAAGCCCGTCCCCGGGATCCGGATGATGGCGAGCCCGATCATCGGCAACGGCGGGTTCGACAACTGGGGCCAGGACGACCAGCCGAACATCACCGACGATCGCGGCGAGTTCGTGATCGAACAGGCACCGCGCGGCCGCGTGTTCATCCGCGGCTATCCCAAGGACTGGAACGACAGCGAGTACACCTGGCTCAACCTCGTGCGCACGCCGGGCCCCGACGGCGACCTCGGCGAGCTGCCGATCTTCAAGCGTCGCGTGAAGAAGGGCGATCCGCGCGGCGAGCTCGGGATCAACTTCGTCGAGCAACCCGAGGACACGCTGCCCGACGATCGCGAGATCAAGGTCAGCTGGATCGATCCGCAGGGCCCCGCCGCCAAGGTCGACATCAAGGTCGGCGACGTCGTGACGACGATCGACGGGATCGACGTCACCGGGGCGAACAACTACAGCTCGTGGGCGCTGCTCAGCGCGCTCCCCGGGACGAAGATCACGCTCGGTCTCCAGCGCGGCACCAGCGTCGCGATCGTCCTCGCACAGCCGTAGTGCCGTGCGATGATGCGGTGATGAGACTCGCCTGGTTCGCAGTCGTCGCGGTGTGGGGGTGCGGTGAGGTGAAGCCCAACAAGTTGCCGGACGCACCGACCGGTGACGGTGCCACCCCAGACACGGCGATCGACGCGCCGGACGTCGACGCGCCGCCACCGCGGTGCGATCCCGGCAAGCCGTTCGGCGTGCCCGTCGAGATCACGGAGCTCAACTCCACCGCGAGCGACACGTCGGCCGCGCTCACGCCCGACGAGCTGACCATCACCTTCGCGAGTGCGCGCCCCGGCGGCCTCGGCGGGTTCGATGCGTACATCGCGACGCGCACGTCGAGGACGGCTCCGTGGGGCGCGCCGTCGCTGATCGCCGGCGTGAACACGCAGGGCAACGATTCGCGCCCGCACATGTCGGCCGATCAGCTGACGATGTACCTCGAGCACACCGTGTCGCTGAGCAGCGGCGAGTACAACATCGTGGCGGCGACGCGGACATCGACCAGCAGCGCGTTCTCGACGCCCGTCGCCGTGGGGCCGGTCAACACGGCCAACCCCGATACGGCGCCGTATGTCCTGCCGGATCACTCGGCGATGTACCTCGTCAATAACCGCATGCTGTGGCGCGCGACGCGCACGGGCACGACGTGGAGCGCACCGACGGTCGTCGCGGGCACGAACCTGCAAGCCGGCGACTTCGACTACCCGGCAGCGACGCCGGACGAGCTCACGATCTACTTCGCGTCGAGCCGCGGGCCCTCGCAAGGTAGCTTCGACATCTTCATGGCGACGCGCGCATCGGTGGTCGCCGGATTCGACGCGCCGGTCAACGTCGCCGCGTTGAGCTCGAACCGATCCGATTCGCCGGGATGGGTCTCCGCCGACAACTGCGTCATCTACTTCGCGCGTGATGTCGGCGCTGCAGGTGCGGGCGCGAACTACGATCTCTACCGCGCCGAGAAGCCGCTCTAGCAGCCCTCGCGAACGCGACCGGTCAGTTCACGAGCGTCCAGATGAAGCCTTCGTTCGCTTTTCCGTAGGGGAACTCGCGGGTCAGGCGCATCTCCAGCGTGTTGCTCACCGGCTTCATCGCCGGGCAGAACCATGCCTCGCGGCGCACGATCGGGTACTCGTCCGTCGACGGCTGCGTCAGCGTCAGCGCGCCGACCGCGGTGTTCGACAGAAAGCTCGCGTCGAGCAGCGTGCGCTCGCTCGCGACCTGGACCGCGTCCTGCGTGAACGTCTCGTGCTCCGGGAACACGGGCTCGCCGTTGATCGTCGGGCTCCACTCGCCGAACGGCGCGTCGTGCTTCGCGCCCGTGCGCATGACGAGGTGGACGCAGGTGACGCCGTCGGCGCGCTGGCCGAGCATCGCGACGTCGGTGACGAGCTCGGGCGACTGGCCCGGCACGGTCGCCTCGATCATGCCGTCGTCCCAGAGAAAGCGCGACGTCACGCGCGTGCGCTCGGGGATGTTGATGTCACTCGTGCGCACCGCGCGCTTCACCGGCTTGTAGGCGGGCGTGCACGCGGCGAACAGGACCACGACGAGGGCGAGGAGCTTCATGGGCGCGGGTCATAGAACGGCCCCCTCGCCCAGACAACGACAATCTTGGCTACGCCGCGCGAGCTATCGTCGAGAGCTTTGCGGCCAGACCCTGCCGGTAGAAACGGCGCAGCTCGCCGAGCATCTCGGGAATACGGCGCCGGGCCACGAACGTCTCCTCGAGCCACTCCGCGTAGCGGTTCGCGTTGTCGTTCGCGACGCGATAGCGATCCTGCTCGTCGTCATCGAGGTCGGGCTCGTACGCGGCGTCGTCGAACAAGCGGCGGCGCAGCGTCGCCGACATCTCGACCTCGGGCTCGGTGGTCAACAAGCACGTCACGTACTTGTCGACCTCGGCCTGCAGCTCGAGCTCGAGCTGGCTGACGCGCCGCTCGGCGCGCGCGCAGCAGACCGTATAGATGAAGTGCGAGACGCCCTCGATCGCGAGCAGGAAGTCGCCGAGGTTGTGATCGCCCAGGCGATGCGAAGGATCGTGCGAGTCGAGGTTCGCGATGATGTTCGGCTCGAGGTAGAGCGCGACGTTGAGCTCGCCATCGGCTTCCACGACGAGCAGCTGCTCGCGCGCGCGCCTCGCACGAACGAGCTCGTCGCGATACTCGGTGCCGACGACGAAGTCGCCGACGGCACAGCCGGTGTCCACGCGATACAGCGCTTCGAGACCGCGCTGTACGCGGCCGATCGTTCTCACTACTGGAAGCCCTTGCCAGGGTCGACGATCAGGCCGGCGGCCTTGAGCTTCTTTTCGATCCAGTCTTCGCGCGTGCGAAGCCAGACCTCGTAGAGCTTGCCGATGTCGGTGGAGCCGTTCAGCTCCGCGAGCGTCGTGCGCTTGCGAACCTCGGCGAGCACGTCGACGAACCGCGGGAACTTGGCCGCGAGCTCCTCGTAGATCTTGCTGATCGACTTGCCCGCGCCGAACGAGCGCGCGAGCTGGAGATACGCGTTCTGGCCGAGGCCGATGTAGTAGTCCGCGTCGACCAGCGAGCGGTTGAGGGACTCCGCGAAGAAGCCCGCGACGTAGAGCGACGTGTCGCCGACCTGCTTGAGGTTTCGTACACGCTCCGCGGCGTCCGGAGTCGGTTGCGCGAGCTTGAGCCCGAGGGGCTCGTCGGTCAGGCGGGCCTTGGTGAAGTCACCGAGGAGCCCGACCAGGTACCAGCTCGCAGGTTCGGAGGCATCGAGATCGACCGCCGAGAGGGCGTCGGTCACCACCTCGTGGAAGTACTCATCCACAGATGCAGCCAACGTAACGTCCATGTTTCGATCTTCTGCCAGTTCGAGGCCAATGCAAGAACCCTACAAATGTTTGGGAGTTAGCGAGTCGCCGTCAGCGGTCGCCGCGGAAAACACCGGCGGGTTTGACGGGGGTGGGCCCCACCGCTCGGGGAGGCTCAACTCGCGAGGAAATTCGGTCGGGTAGCCCTTGCGCGAAATCGCCTCGGATCTTACGAAGGCGCCCGTTAGCAGTCGGCAGGGTCGAGTGCTAACAAAGTTCGTCCGGGACACCCCGGATCCCCCCGAATCAAATCGGAAACACAGCGAGGAGTGCCCAAGTCATGAACGTCCGCCCCCTACAGGATCGCATCCTGGTTCGTCGCGTCGAGGAGGTCGAGAAGACCCGCGGCGGCATCATCATCCCCGACTCGGCCAAGGAGCGCCCCCTCGAGGGCAAGGTCATCGCCGTCGGTAACGGCAAGCGTACCGAGGACGGAACGCTGGTCGAGCTCGCCGTGAAGGCGGGCGATCGCGTCCTGTTCGGCAAGTACTCGGGCACCGAGATCAAGGTCGACAACGTCGAGCACATCATCCTCCGCGAGGACGAAGTCCTCGGAATCATCGAGGGCTAAGGAGAATCGCCATGGCTGCCAAGGACATCATTTTCGACGAGAAGGCTCGTAATCGCGTACTCACCGGCGTCGACACGCTGGCGAACGCCGTCAAGGTCACCCTCGGCCCGCGTGGCCGCAACGTGGTGATCGAGAAGTCGTGGGGCGCTCCCACGGTCACCAAGGACGGCGTCACCGTCGCCAAGGAGATCGAGCTCGAGAACAAGTTCGAGAACATGGGCGCGCAGATGGTCAAGGAAGTCGCTTCCAAGACCTCCGACAACGCCGGCGACGGCACGACCACCGCGACGGTGCTCGCGCAGTCGATCTACCGCGAGGGCTCGAAGCTCGTGGCCGCGGGTCACAACCCGATGGAGCTCAAGCGTGGCATCGACACCGCGGTCGCGTCGGTCGTCGACATGCTCAAGAAGATCTCGACGCCCACCAAGGGCAAGGAAGACATCGCGCAGGTCGGCACGATCAGCGCGAACGGCGATGCCGAGATCGGCAACATGATCGCCGAGGCGATGAAGAAGGTCGGCAAGGAAGGCGTCATCACCGTCGAAGAGGCGAAGACGATGACCTCCGAGCTCGACGTCGTCGAGGGTATGCAGTTCGACCGCGGCTACCTCTCGCCGTACTTCGTCACGGACAGCGAGCGCATGGAGGTCGTCCTCAACGACGCCTACATCCTCGCGCACGAGAAGAAGATCTCGAACATGAAGGAGCTCCTCCCGGTGCTCGAGCAGGTTGCCAAGCAGGGCAAGCCGCTGCTCATCATCGCGGAAGACGTCGACGGTGAGGCCCTCGCCACGCTCGTCGTGAACAAGCTCCGCGGCACGCTGCAGATCTGCGCGGTCAAGGCGCCGGGCTTCGGCGATCGCCGCAAGGAGATGCTGAAGGACATCGCGACGCTCACCGGCGGTCAGGCGGTCACCGAGGATCTCGGCCTCAAGCTCGAGAACCTCACGCTGAACGACCTCGGCACGGCGAAGCGCATCACGGTCGACAAGGACAACACGACGATCGTCGACGGCTCGGGCCAGAAGTCCGACATCGACGCGCGCGTGAAGCAGATCCGCAACCAGATCGAGGAGACCACGTCCGACTACGATCGCGAGAAGCTCCAGGAGCGCCTCGCGAAGCTCGTCGGCGGCGTCGCCGTGATCAAGGTCGGCGCTGCGACCGAGGTCGAGATGAAGGAGAAGAAGGCCCGCGTCGAGGACGCGCTGCACGCGACGCGCGCGGCCGTCGAAGAGGGCGTGGTCCCGGGCGGCGGTGTCGCCCTGCTCCGCGCGCAGGCGGTGCTCGATTCGCTCAAGCTCTCCGAGGAGCAGCAGTTCGGCGTGTCGATCATTCGCCGCGCCATGGAAGAGCCGCTCCGCCAGATCTCGCAGAACGCGGGTGTCGACGGCTCGATCGTCGTCTCGAAGGTCAAGGACGGCTCGGACGCGTTCGGCTTCAACGCCGCGACGCTCGAGTACACCGACCTCGTGAAGGCCGGCGTCATCGACCCGACCAAGGTCGTCCGCACGGCGCTCCAGAACGCGGCGTCGGTCGCGGCGCTCCTCCTCACGACCGAGGCGATGATCGCCGAGCGTCCGAAGAAGGATGCGCCCGCGCCGGCCGGCGGTGGCGGCGGCGGTATGGGCGGTATGGGCGGCATGGGCGGCATGGACTTCTAGTCCACGCGCTCTGCTCGTCGAAGACGGCGTCCGTCGATCACGCGATCGCGGGCGCCGTTCTCGTTTTCGGCTACAGCGCTTTCTCGAGCTTCGCCTGCATCACGTCGGCATAGATGTAGCCGCTGCTCGACGAGCCGAAGTACGCCTTCCATGTGATGGTGCCGCCCTCGAAGGCGAAGCTCGTGTCCTCGGCCTTCGCAGGCGCGATCACGATCTTCTTCAGGGCGCCCTTGATCGCTTCCTTGCCGATATCGTCGACGGTGATCGATGCGAGCGCCTTCACGAGGTTGCCGAGCCCGTAGCTCTCGTTGGTGATGTACTGGACGTCATCGAGGTTCTCGCTGAAGCCATCCCAGTCGATCTCGATCGCGCAGTCGAAGCCGAGCGTTCCGAAGACCTGCGACTTGAACGCCGGCTCGTCGGTCTTCTTTCGCTCCGCGGCCCACCGCTTTTCTGCCAAGCCCATGTTCGTTGCCTTTCCCGAAGTCGTGCTTCGATGGACTTTTGAACGCGGGCGGCGCGAGCGTTATTGCAGATCGTCGGTGCAGTCGTGCTGCGCTTGCGCGCTCGCCTGCGTCTCGTGGCCGGTCGCCGGATCGCAGACGAAGTGCTCCGTGATGCACGCGTACGTCTGCTGGTTCGTCGCGGTGCGCTGCGCGTTGGGATCGTCGACGCGAATCACTTCCTTGAGGCACTGATCGCGCGCGGGCCCCTGCAAGTGCTCGCAGCACTGCTCCTGCACCTGCACGCCGCGCGCATACGTGTCGCTGCCTTTATTTCCTCCGCATGCAGCGATCACGCAAAGAAATGCGAATGCGGACAACGCGATCCACCAGCGAGTAGGTGTGACTGAAGCGCGACGCTTGGGCGTGGTGCGCTGTTCACGGACCGCATCGGCGATCACCTGCTTTCCTTCGAGCAGCGCGTGCAAGTAGGCGTCATGCCGTACGTTCAACTTCCCCATTGCGCGGATGCGTCGCAATTGCGGGGCCAGGTGCCCGGGGCCGCTGCTTGCAACTCATCGCGGTCGATGCGGAGCAGGACGATCCTCGTGTGTGCCTTGGTGTCAGGCTGCGCGGGGCGATATCACACAGAATTCGTTGGCCACGGAACCGCCATCGTGCAACCGCGCACCGATCTCGCCGCGTCGGGACCGACGGACAACGCCCCGCTGTCGCGGAATGCGCCGTGGGCCGTCGGCGGCGGCATCCAGCTGCCCGCCGGCACCTACGACCTCGCGATGGCGTTCGATGTTCCGCGCGCGCAAGAAGTCGAGTGGAGCGTCTCGTGTCCCGGCGTGCAGCTCAGCGGCATCGCCGGCGAGACCTTCGAGCGCTATCGCGAGCGGCGCCTCGCCGAGCTTCGCGCGCAGGCCGAGCGCGATCGCGAGCGCACCGCGGCGGTGACGAGCACCGTCGTCGGCGCGTTCGCTCCGCGCGTCGGCGTCACCGGTAACGCCGGTCCCGTCACCGTACAGGGCGACGTCGGCGTCAACGCGAACGCGGTCGGCCGCGCCGTCGCCAACGAGACCGTCTCTCTCGACGTGATGCTCCCCGCGGGCGATGTCGGTCGCGGCCGCATCGCCAAGCACGTCCACGTCACGACGACGGGCGCCGGCATGTGCGTCGTCACCGCGATCACCGACGACGCGAACGTGCTCGGCACCTTCGAGGTCTCGCGCATCCGCGATCTCGACGCCGAAGCGCGCGTCGCGGTGATGTCGCAGCGCTCCGCGGCGATGTCGGTCCGCACGCGCCTGCAAGCGCGCCTCGTCGCGCACGGCGCCGACGCCGAGCTGCGCCAGCGCGAGGAGCGCGCCGCGATCGAAGCGCGCTACGCCGCCGACGCGAAGGCGCACGCCGAGCTCGAGGTGAAGATGCGCGCCCGTGCCTCGCTCGAGGAGCAGTGGCACCGCGAGGCGCTGATCGCGCGCTATCGCCTCCGCGGTCGCTGCGAGGGCCACGGCGCCGATCCGCATCGCCGCGAGCGCATCGCCGAGGAGCAGCGGCTCGCCACGGAAGCCGAAGCGCGGCTGCGCGTCGACATCGAGCAGCGCCGCCTCGACATGGCGCTGCACGCGCGCACCTCGCTGCGCTCGCGCTGGCTCCGCTTCGGCGCGATCCCTCGTCCGCCGATGCCCGAGCTCATCGCCGAGAATCCCGGCGACCCGCCGTTCGACGGCGCCGTGTGGATCGCCGGCAAGTGGACGTGGATGAACGGCCGCTGGGAGTGGACCGCGGGCGGCTGGTCCGATCCGGACGTGTTCACCGAGGTCGGCGGCGACGGGCCCGTCGAGGTCGTCGAGGACGGCAGCACGATCATCGACGACGTGCTCGACGTCGGCGTCGGCGTCGGCGTCGGTGTCGGCGCGGGCGCGGTCCGCGAGCAGACGCGCGATCACCGCCGCGAGCCACGCCCGCAGATGCGCGATCACCGCACGCCGCCTCGCGAGACCGTCCGCGATCATCGCGCCACGCCGACCTCGTGGACGCCCTCGAAGAGCGAGCCGCCGCCGGCCCGCGACAACAAGCGCGACGACGAGGAGCGCGAGGACAAGCGGAACGACAACGATCGCGGCGGCGGCCGCATGCTCCGCGATCACCGTCGCTAGCTCCGCCCGCCCAGAAGCAGCGTGGCTCCTCACCGCGGGCACGGCGGCCCGACGCGACCGATTGACTAGCCGGCGATCTTGCCCATCGCCTCGTACTCGAGCCTCGCCGCGCGCTCGAGGTGTGCGGTTCCGATCACGGCGCCCTCGCCCGCCGCCAGAAAGGCCGCGCGAACTACCGCGTTCTTGATGTAGCCGCCGCTCATCTCGAAGCTCGCCGCGAGCTTGGCGACGTTGATGTTCGCCGCTTGCGCCGCTCTCGCCGGAATCATCGTCCTCCACATCAGGGCGCGTTGCTCCTCGTCCGGCATTGGTACCCTCAGGTGAAACGCGAGGCGCCGCTGAAAGGCAGGGTCGATCGCCTTCTCGTGGTTCGTCGTCAGGATCGAGATGCCCGAGAACTGCTCCATGCGTTGGAGCAGGTAGTTGACCTCGAGGTTCGCGTAGCGATCGTTACTCGTCTTCACGTCCGTTCGCCTGCCGAACAGCGAGTCCGCCTCGTCGAACAGCAGGATCGCGTGGCCGCTCTCAGCAGCGTCGAACAACGCGGCGAGCTGCTTCTCGGTCTCGCCAATGTACTTCGAGACGAGCTTGGACAGGTCGACTTGATACAGGTCCAGACCGAGCTCTTTGGCCAAGAGCCCCGCGATCATCGTCTTGCCGGTGCCCGGGGGGCCAGACAGCAGTACGCTCATCCCTAGCCCGCGCCCGATTTTGTCCGCAAAGCCCCAGTCGTCCATCACCTTCCCGCGGAACCGCACACGGGCGATCAGCTCCAGCAGCACGTCCTGCTGATCGACGGGTAGAACGAGATCCTCCCAGGTCTGCTTCGTCTCGATGCGTGTCGCGACACCCGCCAGCTGCCGCTCGAGCAGCCCGCGCAGTGCACGATGTACGTTGGCGACCGCGACACTCCGCTGGCCCGCCATCGCCATCGCGCTACGCGCTGCAATCTCGATCGTGCGCGCAGAGATCGCGTAGCGACGCGCGCACTCCGCTACCACATCGCGACTCGCTCCGACGAGCGCATCCTCCCACAGGACGGCACGATGCGCTGCGTCCGGCAACGCGACCACGATCGGCACCACGCTGCGCTCGGTGTTCCATACGCCGACAGCTGTGGCGGTCGCGAACACGCGGGCCTCGCTCGCCAGGAGCTCGCGCTCGATCAGTACGGCCTTAACCGCGTCCACGTCGCGGAGCACGATGACCGCGTCATGGAGCAGCGCTTCTCGCACGATAGCGCGCAGCACGCGGTCGTCGTCGTCGACCAGTCGCCGGCAATCGACGGCGAGCATCGCGACTCCGTTCGTGAACGCGCGCAGCCGCGCCATCCGTCCGCTGCCATTCGCTCCGACGGCGACGACGAAGTCGCTCGTGACATCGCGTGCGCTTCGGCCGAGCTCGAGCGATGCGCAATCGCGCAGCCTGGGATCCAGGTCCATGCGTCCACGCGCGAGCTCGAGCACGCGATCGCTGGCGCGAACAGGGCGACGGAAGCGCGGCAGTCGTCGATCGTCGGGTGTCTCGATGAGGCCATGTCGCGCGAGCTTCCCGAGCCCGATCTCGTCGACGCCCGTCAGCAGCTCGATGACCTGCGCGTTGAGCTCGTGCACGCCGTGCGCAGCCAGAACCTGCGATCCCGCGGCGACATCCGGGAAGAGCTCGGTACAGGCGAGGATCCAGAGCGTTTCGAGCTCCGCATTCGAGAGTCCCACTCGCGACGCGAGGACCGCGAGCGGTGAAGTGACATCGGCGACATCAAACTCGTTTGGATCGGCGACCCCGTCGATAATCTCGCCGGGTAGCCATCCCTCGCTACGACCGAGATTGATGAGGCGGCCCAGCTTCGTGAGGGTCCAGCGACGGCGCACGTCGAGCAACATGTGCCCACCCATCGCAACGCACGAGGTCGGGTTGCGTGCATTTTCGCGGGACGCAGATCCCCAAGCTGCGTGACCGATCGGCCGTGCGGTCCGAGAGTCTGTGCCATACGAGTCTCGTTGCTGCTCTTGATCGCGGCCAGCCGAGTCGATGGCACTGCGCTGTTCCTCTTGCTCCGGCGTTTTCGTTAGCTCGCCGCAACCGAGATGCCACTCTTGACCGCGTTCCGCCTACCCCGCAGAGTCGGAGCATGCCGCGACCGGTGTTCTTGCTGCTTCTGCTCGCCGCATGCCGTACGCAGACGGAAGCACCAGCAGCGGCATCGAGAACGGCGAACTTTTCCACCACCTCACTTCCGTGCTTGATCCCGGCAGGGACTGCGCCACGTGCCGGAGCGTCTCCTGCAGCTCTCACGATGAGCGGGCCGGATTGGTGCCTTCCGGTTCTCGACACCTTTCTCGCCAAGAATCCCGACTCGCGCATCGTCACGGTGCTGCCAATCGAGTTTCGTCTCGAGAACGAAGAGCCTGGAGTGCGCGATCAGGGAACACAGGAGCTGTTGGTCGTTCTCGCAGACGCGGGTGACTGGCCTCGTGCCCGAGAGCTCCAGGCCTCGCTCATTAGCTGCTCCTCCGTAGGAAGAGGCCCCAAGGCGTGTGGATCGGCGATCCTCGGTTCGGCCGCTCTGATCCCGCAGACGGTGTTCTGGGTGCCGTTGTCACGGATGCACGACACGCCGCAGGCGGAAGCCGGAACTCGATACGTGATCATGGGTTGGTTGAAGTCTTGAGCACTATCCGTCCTTCGTTGGCTCGAAGCGCGGGCCCACCATTTGGTTGGTTGTCTTGAAAAGCTCGTCGCGCCGTCTACGCCATGTCGCTTCCTCGCTCTCGCCATAACTGCGCGCTGAAACGATATCGCGACTGCTTTCTATGAACGGAATCGCGGCTGGATGCGCGTGTGCGTGCGCGATGCCCAATCCACGCCCCGCCGCTTCGTTGTAGCTGGGAAGAACTGCGACCTCGCGTATGGCTTCAGCCTTCGCCACAACCATCTCGGCAAATGGGAGTGCCGCAGGAATCGCCGCGAGCTTGCGTCGACTTCCTTCGTACTCTTTGGGTACCGCCGCACCGACGCTGGTTCCAAGGTCGCTGTACGCACTTCTCCTCTCACCGACAGCAACGAGCACCAGATCGATCTGTGCGCCGAGAGCGTACGTCGCCTCGACCACTTGCACGAGCCCACTTCGAACCGCAGTGCGCGTGATCTCGTCCAGGTAGGTCGCGCGTTCCACTTCCGCCCTCGTTCTCTCGGCCCCAGCGGCGGCGAGTTCTGCGTCTCTCGCGTGACTCATGACCTCGCCTGCCAGCTCGCCGACCTTCTCGATCGCGTCGCCGACTCCCCCTTGCGCTAGATGCCCGATCATCGCGAAGAAGCTCGCTGTACGCTGGATGACCGTACGCGTCGACTCGAGCTCCGACCGTAGCGCGTCGATCTTTGCCTGTGCGCTGGCCTCGCGCTTTGTGGCGTCGTTTGCGCTCAGAAGCAGGACCGACGACGAGTAGCCAAGTTGCGCCACCTCGAGTCTGCTGACCGCAGACGCAACAAAGCGCAATGCCGAGGAGAGCTTGCGATCAGCTGCGTACACGCTCCTTCGCGTGACGCCAACGTTCTGCGCCTGCCCTTCCTCGACGGCCGATGAAACCCCATCAATCGCCAGGCGATCCTCGGGAGTTAGCGCGAGCTGATTGTCAGGATGGAACAGCCGATCGAGGCGCTCTCCTCCTTGTTCCGGCAACTGCACCCGGTCGGTCATACTTCCAAGGTCTCCGTCGACGTTCGGCGGCAAGTGAAAGTCCATGGCTTGCGCCTGAGGGTCTTGTTTGACGTTCGTGAACGCGTTGACGTGATGCTGAACGCGCTCGTGCGTGGACCGCATTTCGGCAACCTTCACGGCGAACGCGCGCCAGTACCTGTTTCGACGGAGATAGTCCGGATCGCCAGCAACGAACCAGTGCGGAAGGTTTGGTTCCACCGCCATCGCGCGCGCAGGTATTGGCAAACGCAACGCGCGATCGACGCTGCCCCAAACGATCGGCACCTCATCCGGTCGCTTGACGTCCTCCTCTACCGGTCCGGGACGTATCGCTTCGTTCGCCTCTTCGAAGCGAGCTACGCTTCTGACGGTTTCGATCTTCCGATCTCGTTCGAGTTGCTCATCGACAAAGTCGCCCATGGACGTGCCTCGTCGTGCGAACCGCGCAACGGTTGCGCGTTTTCTTCGAGCTAGTCGTCTTTCGCCGAGCACTTCTCGGCTTCGGTGCCCGTCTTCGCGTTCGTCATGCACTCGATCTGCTCGTCGTTGTTCGCCGAGCTGCACTGGTTCACGCACATCTCGACGCCTTGCTCGAGGTAGTTCGTGAACTCCGAGAGCTTCTTCTTCTTCAGGTTCTCGCGCTCGGCCTCGGGGGCGGCCGCGATCTCCGCGTCCGTCTTCTCCCAGTAGACCAGCGTCGCGTAGTTGCGGCACGCCGTCTCGCACTTGTTGCGGTCGCCCTTGCAGCCGAGGGCAGCGGTGGCGAGAGCGAGGACAAACAGCGCGGTGCGGGCCATGGCCGTGCGTACCACGACGGGAACGCGATAGGCTGCGGCCGTGTGGCGCATGCTGCCCGCGCTCGTGGTGCTCGCCGTCGGCGGGGCGGCGAGTGGTGCGCCCGTGGTCGTGACGCTCGAGGGCGGCGCCGAAGGCGACACCAATGTCCAGCGCGTCGAGACGGGGCCGGGCCTGGGCACGGCGCGGATCGCCGCGGGCGTTGTGCGCGTCGGAGGGAAGCTCGACAAGCGCGATCGGCTGTGGGGCGGCGGGTATCAGCTGATCGCCGGCGCGCTGGCGCGAGCGGTCGCGGATCCGGTGGCGTCGACGGAGAACGTGGCGCTGTTGACGGCCGAGGCGCGGTATCTGCGGCCGCTCGAGGGGCGCGGCGTGTCGCTGGGCGCGGGGGTCGTGGCGGCGGATGCGGTGCCGCTGACCGACGAGATCGGTGCGCGGACGTTTCGCAATCTGGGTGCCGACGCGCTGCTGGTGATGGACGCGAGCGAGGCGACCCACCTGTCCTTCGGGTTCGGCGGGCGAAGCTTCGTGTACAAGGAGAACAGCGAGTTCGACTGGAACGGCGTGGCGGCGACCGCGCGGCTCGACTCGACGCTGTGGCAGCCGAGCGGCGGCACGCGCAGCGTCGAGCTCGCGGTGATCGCGGGGTTCGAGCTGCGCGACTACGACTCGGTCGCGCTCGCGAACATCTGCGAGCCGGGCGCGGACGTGAACGATGGCTGCTCGGCGGCGACGTCGAGGCAGCGACGCGATCGGCTGCAGCGGATCGGTGCGGAGGTGACGTGGATCGGGCGCGTGGTGGCGGCGGCTGGATATCAGGTGACGGTGATCGACTCGAACAGCTACGGGCAGAGCCTGGTGCGGCACAAGGCGACCGCGAGCGCGACGACGACGCTGTGGAAAGGCGTGTACGGGACGCTGCTCGGGCAGCTGCAGATCGATCAGTACCTCGACGGGCTGGTGATCAAGACGGACACCCAGCGCAGCGAGTTCACGAGCCTCGACGACGAGAATCGCAGCTCGCTGCAGATCCGGATCGGCCGGCCGGTCTCGGACGCGTGGTCGATCGAGGCGCGCGGCGCGATCTGGCGGAACCTCGGCGGTGACGTGAGCGAGGCGGACGTCGAGTTCCGGCGCGCGTCGATCTACGTCGGCGCGATCTACAGCCGCTGATTCGCTCGATCTGCGACGAGAACGCTCGGGGTCCTGTAGCGAGCGTAAGGACGGGAACACTTGGTCAGACCGTCATTGAACTTTGGTCAATTGTGCTTGACGAGTTGCGTCGTGAGGGCGCAAAACCGTCGGCGCTGACTGGGGGGACCAGAGATGCCGATCGCGAGAAGCGTAGTCGCTGTCGTAGTAAGCGGAGTGATCACAGGAGTCGGAGCGGGATGCTCGAACCTCGAGCTGGATCCGCCCGTCACGTTGATCCACGCGCGATTCGATCCGGAGGCGCGGGTCATTCCGATGCCGACCGATGTCTTGCGCGACAAGGAGGCGGGGCAGCTCGACCTGCCGAACGACACGGCCGAGGACGTCGAGAAGCTGACCGCGGCGGAGGCGGAGTTCTACGACTATCTCGAGACGCTCGACGGCTGGTCGACGCTGATGACCGCGACCGTGGAGTTCACGGGTGCGATCGATCCCGCGTCGATCACCGACGGCACGGTGCAGGTCTGGCACTGGGGCGCGGTGCCGGATCGCGTCGAGGCCGTGCGGATGCACCTGTCGGCGGACGGCAAGAAGCTGTCGATCGATCCGCCGCGGACCGGCTGGCTCCGCGGTGACCGGTACATCGCCGTCGTGCGCGGCGGTGCGAACGGCGTGAAGGGCCAGCAGGGCGAGCGCGTCGAGTGCGATGCCGCGTTCTACTTCTTGCGGCAGCAGGAGCGGCTGGACACGCCGGAGCACGAGCGCGCGTTCCCGGGCGAGACGGCGGAGAAGCGACGCGACAACGCGGCCAAGCTCGAGAAGATCCGCACGGACCTCGAGAGCGCGTTCGACTTCATTGCAGACGCGCGCAGCATCCCGCGTGACGAGGTCGCGGCGCTGTGGGCGTTCACGGTCACCCGGCGCACCGAGGTCGCGATGGATCAGCCGTCGCAGCGCATCCCGCTGCCGATCGATCTCATGATCGAGCCGACGACGGGCAAGGTGGATGCGCCGGTCGCGCCGTGGGACACGCCGGTCGAGGCGGAGGCGAAGCAGAAGCTCGCGGTGTTCGACGGGTTCGGCCTGTCGTCGAGCCAGCTGTTCGAGCTGACGCAGCCGATGAGCACGACGACGATCAACGAGAACACCGTGAAGCTGTATCGCATCGACGGCGGCGCGCCCGTGCTCGTGCCCGCGACCGTCGAGGCGCTCGCCGACAAGACGCACATGGTCGTGACGCCGAAGGCCAAGCGGCTCGCGGAGAAGGCGACGTATGCGGTCGTGCTGTCGAAGGACGCGCGCGACGCGGAGGGCAACGCCCCGGTGACGATGCCGATCGGCCACTTCTTGATGGCGAAGGCGCCGATCCTCGTCGACGGCAAGAGCCAGATCCCGGCGATCGACGATCACGACGCGATCAAGCTCGAGGACTCGCGCACCAAGCTCGCGGCGGCGCTGGATACGATCGGGCGCGACGACGTGCTCGCGGCGTGGCCGTTCACGACGATGAGCGTGACCGAGCCGCTCAAGGAGCTGCGGCTGACCGCGGAGCGCGAGGGCACGAGCGTGAACCCGGCGAACGTCGTGCACATGACGCCGGGCGAGGCGCTGCTCGACTTCCCGATCGGCATCGGATCGATCCTGAACGTCAGCGACGTCTATCACGGCACGATCGAGTCGCCGGTGTTCCTCGATCCGGTCACGCGGGGCTGGCGCGAGGACGGCGGGCACGCGGTGCAGGACATCAAGTTCACGATGACAGTGCCGAAGAACAAGCCGGCCGGCGCGATGCCCGTCGTGATCTTCGGGCACGGCCTCGTCACCGAGCGCCGCTTCGTCCTCGCGATCGGTGACGCGCTCGCGGCGAAGGGCTATGCGGCGATCTCGATCGACTTCCCGTTCCACGGCGAGCGCAGCTACTGCGCGAAGGGCGGACCGATCAGCGTCGTGGATCCGACCGACGGCAGCCTGACGTCGCTCGAGCCATGTCAGAGCGGCACCACGTGCAACGACCTCGGCAAGTGCGTCGACGCCCAGGGCAACGGCAACAAGCTGGCGAAGTTCCCGGTGCTCGACATGCCGGTCGCGACCGGCGCCGTGTTCCTCGAGATCGAGCACATCTCCAACAGCAAGGATCACTTCCAGCAGGCGCTGATCGATCTCGGCGCGCTCGATCGCTCGCTGCGCGAGGGCGCGTGGCAGCCGCTGCTCGGTCGCGCCGTCGACACGACGCGCATCTACTACGCGGGCCAGTCGCTCGGCGGGATCATGGGCGCCGTGTTCCTCGGCACCGACCCCGACGTGAAGCGCGCCGTGCTCAACGTGCCCGGCGCGAACCTCGTCCCGATGTTCGACGACTCGACGTTCTTCAGCGCGCAGATGGATGCGTTCTTCACGCGCCAGCACATCGAGCGCGACAGCTACGAGGGGCGACGGTTCATCACCGTCGCGAAGTGGTTCATGGACGCGGTCGATCCGCAGCACCTCGGGCCGATCACCGGCGCGCGCGCGTTGATGATCCAGATGGCGACGCTCGACTTCATCATCCCGAACGACAACACCAAGGTGCTGCAGGACGTGACGGGCGCGCCGCGGCGCGACTACATCGGCGAGCACGCGTTCATCACGATTCCCGTCGAACCGGCGTACTTCCGCGGCGTGCGTGACCTCGCGGACTTCCTCAGCGGGGAGCTCGTGCCATGAAGCGCGTTGCATTCGTGATCGCGATCCTGTCCGGCCCGACGCTCGCGCGAGCGGGTGGTCTCGGCGTCGGCGAGCAGAACGCGGTGTCGTCGGGGACCGGCGGCGCCGGCGCCGCGCGCACCGACGATCCGGGCGCCGCGTGGTACGCACCCGCCGCGCTCGCCGACGGTGGCGGGCTGCGCATCGGCCTCTCGCTCGCGCTCGCGCGCCCGGCGCTCGAGGCGCAGGGTGCCGGCGCGGTGGGATCAATGGACGATTCGTGGACCGCCGAGAACGAGCGCGGGTGGTCGACGCCGCCACACCTCGACGCGAGCTACGCGAGCGGCAACTGGGCCGCGGGCGTCTCCGTCGGCGTGCCGTTCGGCGGCGGCGTACGCTGGCCCGCGGCGTGGGCCGGCGCGAGCGAGATCATCTCGAGCGAGCTGATGGTCGTGCGCACCGCGCCGTTCGGGGCGTATCGCTTCGGCAAGCTGCGCGTGTCCGCCGGCGTGCACATCGACGCCGCGCGCCTGCAGCTGCAGCGCGGCCTCGACTTCATCGACGCCGACGGCGACGTGCGCCTCGACCTCGACGGCCGCGGCTACGGCGTCGACGCGGCGGCGTACTACGACGCGACGCCCGAGCTCGGGCTCGCCCTCGCCTTCCGCAGCCGCACGCGCATCGAGCTCGGCGGCAACGCGAACTTCACGGCGCCCGACGCGTTCGCCGACAAGACGCCGGATCAGACGGCGTCGACGACGATGACGATGCCCGACGTGCTGGTGCTCGGCGCGCGCTGGCATCGCGGCAACCTCACGGCGGTGGCCGACGTCGAGTACGCGAACTGGAGCGTGAACCAGAAGACGGAGATCGCGTTCGCGAACGCACCGACGCCGACGGCGCTGCAGCAGAACGACTGGCACGACACCGTCGCCGTTCGCGCGGGCGCCGAATACGCGGAGGGCGCGTTCACCACGCGCGCCGGCGGCTACATCGATCCATCGCCGGTCCCCGCGGATCGCCTGTCCCCGACGTCGCCGGACGCGACGCGCGTGGGTCTCACGATCGGCGCGAGCTATCGTCTCGCCGCCGCGTGGAGCGCCGACGTGTTCGCCGAGCACATGTGGCTGCTTCGCCGCGAGACCACGAGCACGGAGACGATGCCCGCGAGCTACGGCGGCACCGCGATCGTCCTCGGTGCAGGCGTGCGCTTCGTGATGCCCGAGTAGAGCGTTCGTTCGCAGCTCGCGCACGCTAACGCGCAGCCGCGAGCATTGCGTCAGTTGCGACGACGCGCCCGGGCAGCGGCTTCGATCTCCGCGCGCTTCTTGCGGAGCTGCTCGAGGCGCATGTTGACCGCATCGCGCGCGCGCTTCGCCGCCTGGGCGCGCTGCGCGGGATCGCCCGAGCGGGACGCCTTCGTCAGCGTGTCGATCGTCGACGCGTCGATGACGTTCCCGAGGATCACCGTGACGTCCGACTCGAACATCGGGCTCTGCACGTCGCCGAGCCCGTCGCCCGGCGGAGGCGACGAGCCACCGTTGCCGGCCTCCGGCGCCTGATCCTCTGCACCGGTGAGTACCGCGCGGCCGCCGCCGGTGCCTTCGCGTGCGCTGCGCTGCGGCTGATCATCGTCGCGCTTCGCGAGGTCGTTCGAGCGCTCGTGGGCCTTGCGCAGCTTCGCGACCTCGTCGAGCTCCTTGGCTTGCTTGTCGAGGCCGATCGCCTGACGCGCGAGCTCCTGCTCGGCACGCGCGAGCTCGGCCGCCTGCTGATCGAGCTCCTCGGGATCCGCGAGCGGATCGATCTCGAGATCGGGGATCACGATCTTCTGGAGGTTCTTCTTCGGCGCGGGCGGCGCGAGCCGCGCCTTCCAGCTCGCGAGCTCCGCGATGCGCGCCGGCTGGGTCGCCGTCGCGAGCTCCGCGTCGATCGCGCGCGCGAGGTCGCGGCGCAACGCTGCGAGCTGTGCCGTGGCACGACCGAGCTCGGCCGCGGCAGCGGAGAGCTTCGTCGCGGTGACCTGCGCCTCGGCGAGCGCGTCCTTCAGCTTGCGATCGCGGCCCCACGACGCGCGCTGCTGCTTGAGACGATCGATCGCCTTCAGCTGATCTTCGTACTGCCGCGCGAGCACGTTGCGGTTCGCCGTCAGCGTCGTGACCCGGCGCTCCGCCTGGCGCGTGTCGGCCTGCGCCTTCTGCGTCACCGCGGTGGGCGACGACTGCGCCGACGCGATGGCCGGAGCCAGCGCGAGGACGAGGACGATCAGCCACCGAGACATTGGAGCCTTACGAATAGCACCCCTCGTGCCACGCTCAACTATCTGGAATGCGCGGGGTATGCGCAGGCTCACACGGTCGAATGTGAGCCCGAGAAGCCACTACGTCTCAGATTCCTGAGACCCGCCGGTTCCACCCGGTTTTCCGTCGGAGGCGAGGCGCAGGACCAGGTAGCGGAGCGCGGCGGTCACCATCGTCGCGACGGCGGCCACGGGATCGGCTCCCGGCGCCTCCCAGACCAGGTAGTCGCGGCCTTCGGCGTCGACGATCGCGTGATAGCGCAGCCGGCGCAGCCGATATCCGCCGGGGAGCGCGAGCGAGTCGCCGTCGAGCACCACATCGGCCTCGAGCGCGCGGCCATAGCGAGTCATGACCTTGTCGAGCGCGGCGACCGACAACGCGCCGTGCGCGCCATCGCTCGCGACGATCTGCACGCGATCGCCGTCGAGCTTCGCGAACGTCGTCGCGTGCGTGCCGTCGGCCAGGATTCGCTCGTCGAGTAGCAGCACGCGCGGACTCTACACCGTCGACGTGTGCTGCGGACTTCCCGCGTGGTCGGGGGCGCGACCATCGCAGGTTGCGGACAACTCGCGTTGTCCCAGCCTCGATCTCGGGGGAGAGTTCACGCATGCGCGCATCTGCCCTCGCCGTGCTGTTGGCGGTCGCTTGCGGTGGCCCGCAGATCAAGGAACCCGCGTCGGCGAACCTCTCGAAGGCGACGCCCGCGACGCTCGAGGCCGACCGCCCCCGCGAAGGCGACCCCCACGTCGTGAAGCTGCGCGTGTACGCCGACCCCGGTGTGCGCGCGCTGCCGCGATGGAAAGAAGAGCTCACCGAGCAGATCGACTACGCGAGCCAGCTGCTGCGCCCGCTGCTCGGCGCCGAGCTGTCCGTCGTCGAGGTGAAGGACTGGGCGCGCGGCGGCGAGTCGACCGGCGCGCTGAAGCAGCTCGCGGCGCTCGACAAGGGCGACGACGTCACGTGGGTCATCGGCTACGTCACGCCGCCCGATGCATCGACGAACGTCCTCGACGAGCTCGGCGACGCCGAGGTGCTCGGCAAGCACATCATCGTGCGCGGGTGGGCCGAGCGCGCGGAGTCCGAGGCGCTCGCGAAGACGCTGCCCGACCTGAAGGAGAGCGAACGCAACGAGCTGCTCGCCGCGCATCGGCGTCACAAGCAGACCGTGATCTTGTTGCACCAGATCGCGATCACGCTCGGCGCGCTCGCCGAGGCCGACCCGACGTGGATCGCGCACCCGACCTACTCGCCCAAGCAGACCGGGTTCGCGGATCGCACGCGCGAGCTGATGACGATCGCGCTCGACGCGCGCGTCGCGGGCGACAAGGACCAGGACATCGCGAAGAAGCTCCTCGACGCGATCGACAAGAGCGAATGGGGCGGCTGGATCCCGGCGCAGAAGGATCAGACGGTCTCGATCCTGCGCGCGATCGTCGACGTCAACAAGTCGGGCAAGGTCGCGAGCGACATCCCGCCGGCCGCGCTCGATCAGGTCGGCCGCATCAAGCAGCTGGCCAAGCAAGGTGACCTCACCAGCGCGCTCGCCGAGCTCGACAACATCCTCGCCGCCTACCCCGCCACCGCGTCGCTGCACCAGCTCAAGTGCGATCTCCTCCTCGTTCCGGCCAAGCAGAAGGACGAGGCCGCGCGTCGCGCGGAGCTCCTCCGTCGCGCGAAGGATCCGAAGACGATCGCCGCGTGCAAGCGCGTGCACGACCTCGCGCCCGGCGATCCGGGCCCGCACTTCTCGCTCGGCGACGTGCTCGCGCGCGCCGGCGACATCGGCGGCGCGCGCGCCGAGCTCCAGCTCGCGGAGCCCAAGATCGCGAACCTGCCCGACGCCGCCACGGCCGAGGCGGCATGGCGCCGTTTGATCGGCATCTATCAGTCGCTCGGCTCGCTCACGTGGACGGAAGAGGTCATCACCAAGGCCAAGCTCGACAAGGATCCGATCGCGGCCTCGATCGCGCAGACCCGCGCGCGCTACGGCGTGCCGCGCGGCGCGACCGTGAAGCCGCAGGACGAGGCCGCGCTCGTCCGCGCCGTGAAGACCTCGCTCGAGCTCGTCTACGCATCGAAGTACGGCGAGGCCGAGAGAGCGATCGCCGCCGCCGAGAAGAAGTGGCCCGGCGCCCCCGGCCTCCACGCCGCGCGCTGCGATCTCGCGCTGCGCATGGGCTCGGTCGACGGCGCTCGCGCCGCGTGCAACAAGGCGCTCGCCGCGCAGCCCGACGAGTCGTGGGCGCTCTACCTCTCGGGCGTCATCGCGCTCAAGCAAGCGAGCACCACCCAGACCGGCATCGACTTCCTCAAGAAGGCGATCGCCGTCGACGCCGACCTCGGCCAAGCGTGGCGCACGCTCGCCAAGGCATACACGCGCGCGAAGGACCGAGCGGCCTACGAGGCGCTCGCCAAGGACTACCAGGCGAAGTTCGGCCAGGCGCTACCGCCCTGAACCTACCGGATCGGCGGGCGTGCGTACCGGCGGAAACGAGCCGTGGATATACTGCGGCCGTGACGTTCTTTCGCCGGATGTTCTCGTCGGACTACCGCGCCGCGGTAGCGGCCGAAGCGGCGGGGAATGTCGACCTGGCGGCGGAGCGCTATGCCCTGTGCGGCGAGCACGAAGGCGCGGTGCGCATGCACCTCGCGCGGGCGGCGCGGGCGGGGTCGCGGCTCGCGGAGATCGCGGCGCTGCGCGATGCGATGCGCTGGGCCGGCGAGGATCCGGCGCTGCGGCGCAAGGCGGCGGCCGCGCTGGGCAAGGCGTTGTGGGAGGCGGCGAAGGCCGAGGGCATCGCGACCGAGCGCGATCGCGCGAAGGTGCGCGAGGCGGCGGACCTGCTGGTCACCGGCGACGACCACGCGCTCGCGGGCGAGGCGCTCGAGGCGATAGGCGATCACCTCGCGGCCGCGAACGCGTACTCGGCGGGTGGCCTGGTCGAGCGCATGGAGCAGGCGCTGGCGAAGGACGACGAGCGATCGTCGGCGGCGCGCAGCGAGGCGGACGCGCACGCGAACTACGAGACGTCGATGCGCGTCGGCCGGCGCGATGATGCGCGCGCGGAGCTCGTGCGCGCGATCGCGACGGCGCGCGTGGCCGGCGAGTATCGGCGCATGCTCGATCAGCTCGACACCGCGCTCCTCACGGCGGGCAAGGTCGAGCTCAAGCGGCGCGGCAAGCCGCTGATCGTCGCGTGCGCGGCGGAGAAGCTGGTGCTCGGTCGCGATCCGCTGTGCGATCTGACGCTGCGCGCGGGCGGCGTCTCGCGGCAGCACGCGGAGATCGAGCGCGAGGGCGACAGCTTCGTGCTGCGCGATCTGGACTCGCGCAACGGAACGACGGTCAGCGGGTTACCGCTCGCGGGAAAGGTCCCCCTCGCCGGGACCGGCAAGTTCGGGCTGGGCGACGAGTGCTCGATCGAGTACGAGCGCGAGGGCGAGCTGTTGATCCTGCGCTGCACCAACGGGCTCGATCGCGGCGTCGCGTTGATCGCGGGCCCGGAGGGGACGAAGATCTCGCTCGCGTCGCTCGGGTCGTCGCTCGACGTCGTGTTCAAGAACGGGCGGCCGCTGCTCGGCCGCGGCACCGCGAAGGACGTGATGTTCAACGGCGAGCCGCTCGGCGACGTGCGCGTGCAGCTGATCCGCGACGACCGCGTGATCGCGGACGGCGACGAGATCGATATCGGCTAGAAGCGATGCCTGGTTTTTTCAAACGACTGTTCGGCCGCAGCGACAAGAAGCCGGAGCTTCCCGTCGAGAATCGGCCGCCCGCGCCCGAGCCGCAGCACCTCGGCAGCGAGGAGGAGACGTTCCTCGCGACGCTCGTGGCGGATCTCGCGGAGGGCAAGCGACGCGACGAGGTCGGCAACGCGAACACGCTGAAGAAGATCGACGGCGTGTGGAGCTCGGGGCACGAGCGCCTCGCGATCGAGTGGATGGAGAAGCTGCTGTCGATTCCCGAGATCCCGCACGAGTCGACGGCGGCGCTGCGCGCGGCGCTCGTCGAGCGCTACGAGCAGCGCGGCGAGCTCGACACGGCGATCCCGCACCTCGAGGGCCTGACCGCCGAGGAGCCGCACGCGTTGCGCGCGCACTACCTGCTCGCCGAGCACGCGCGCAAGAAGGGCGATCACGAGCGCGCGCTGCGCCACTACGAGGCGGTGCTCGGTCGCGATGTCGACTACCCGAACGTGCGCGTGCGCGTCGAGCGGTTGCGCCAGCTCGCGGGACGCGCGGCGCCGGTCGCGGGCGAGACGATCGCGGCCGGCGATGTCGCGGGCATTCAGGCCGGCGCGCGCTATCGGCTCGTGCGCGAGCTCGGGCGAGGCGCGACGGGCGTGGTGTACCTCGCGCGCGACGCGGAGCTCGAGCGCGACGTCGCCGTGAAGCTCTTGCACCCGCACCTCGCGGGCACCGAGCGCGCCGATCAGCTCGCGCGGTTCTTCCACGAGGCGCGCGTGATGGCGTCGCTCCGGCATCCGAACATCGTCGCCGTGCTCGACATGGACGAGCCCTCGCGGCGCATCGTGATGGAGCTCGCCGCGGGCGGCACGCTCAAGGACGTGCTGCGCGAGCGCGGCCCTCGCCCGCTGCGTCGCGCGATCGAGCGCCACGGGCAGATCCTGAGCGCGCTCGCGGCGGCGCACCGGCGCGGCATCGTGCACTGCGATCTCAAGCCCGCGAACCTGATGTTCCGGCGCGACGTCGACGGTCCGGGCGTCGAGGTGATGCTCGGCGACTTCGGCGTGGCGCACCTGCCCGACGCGACCGGCGAGACGGGCGCCGCGGGCAAGCGCGCCGAAGCGGTCGGCACGCTGGCCTACATGTCTCCGGAGCAGCGCCGCGGCGAGCTCACGCCGGCGGCGGACATCTATGCGACCGCGGTGGTGCTGTACGAGAACCTGACCGCGCGCACGCCGTGGGAGCGTGCGCTGATGGCGGGTGTCCGGAAGGCGGACGATCTGCGACTGCCCGACTTCGTGTTCGCGCATGTGCCCGCGGCGATCGCCGAGGAAGTGCAGCACCATATCCAGCGCCTGGGCGATCCGGATCCGAGCAAGCGTCCCACCACGGCGCAGGCGCTCGTCGAGTCGCAGCGACTGCGCGAGCGCTTGATCGCGGCCGGCGCGCCGTAGTCGCCGCGCCGGCGACTCGTAGTACGATCTCGTCGTGCGACGCGCGTGGCTGTTGGCGGTGCTCCTCGCGGGTTGCGATCTCGTGTACGGGCTCGAAGGTCGTCTTCCACCGGAGGCGCAGCCCGGCGACGAAGACGGCGACGGTCGACTCGACGAGAACGACGCGTGTCCGCACATCGCGAACGAGTCCGACGTCGACCTCGATGTCGACGGCATCGCCGCCGAGTGCGATCCCGACGACGAAGACAACACGACGATGTTCCGCTGGTTCCCGATCCGCGACGGCCTGCTCGGCGGCGACTTCTCGCAGATGGGGACGATCGGCCTCGTCGGCAATTCGCTCCAGTTCGGTGCGGACGAGGTGCACACGAGCTGGCTGTTCTACGACGTCGACGCGACCACGATCCGTGAATCGCGGTGACGACGACGTGGACCGCGGCTCCGTGTGCTTCGTCGGCGTCGCGCAAGACACCGACGAGAAACCTCCGATCCTCGGGGACGCGTACCTCGAGCTCAAGGAGGACGAGCAGCAGAAGCCGCACGTCAGCTTCGAGCCGCCGCTGAACGGCACGGTCGGTCGGCTCTATCAGTTCCGCACGACCGAGAAGGTGCGTTGCGGCCTCGCGCGCCCCGGCGAGGTGCTCCTGACCGCGAGCTACGACGTCACGCGCCCGACGACGACAGGCAGGTTCGCGCTCAGCTCCGACCGCATCACGGTGAAGCTGACGCACATCTGGCTCGCGTGGCAGCCGCGATGACTACTCGTCCTTGACCGGCGTCGCCTTGAGCGCGGCTTTGCCGTCCTTCACGTAGACGGTGAAGCGAACCTCTTTGCAGCCGGTCTTCGCCATCAGGTCGTCGCGGTTCTTCACGAGCTTCTCGGCGAACTTCGGGTACGTGAGCCCCGACGTCGGCTCGCCGCAGCTCTTCTTCACCGAGACGAACTGCTCGAACACCTGCTTGAAGTGCGCTTCTTGATCCTGCGGGTCGTCGGCCTTCTTCTCGGCGCCGCCGAGGATGTCGTCGTCGAGCGCGTCACCGAGCGAGAGAGGCGCGGCCGGTGGAGGCGGCGTCGCCGCGAACGCGGGTGGCGTCGGCGTGCGCGGGGCCGGCATCGGCTTGGGCGGCGGCGTAGACACCGGCGGGAACGCGGGCTTCGGCGGCGGCGCGGCCGTGCCGGGCATCGGCGTCGGGCGCGCGGGGACCGACAGCGACGGCGGCGGATCGTTGAACTTGAAGTCCGACGGCGCGACCGGTGCGGGCGACGCCGGACCACCCGGCCGCACCGACGGCAACGCCGTGGCGAGCAGGTCGATCGTGCCGAGGCTTCCCTCGGGTGCGGGACCGAGCAGCTGATCGAGATCCTTCTTCGCGGTCTTCGCTTCGCGCCCGAGCTTGTCGATGTGGATGTTCACGCTGCGCGCGATCGATCCGAACTTTCCGCCGTGCGCGTCCTCGGAGAGCCGCTCGGTCTCTCCCTTCGCGAGCCTCACCGCATCGGCGGCGAGTCGCTTCAGCGGGCGATCCGCCTCGACGAGCATCAGCACGATACCGATGGCGAGGACGACGAGGAACGCGCCGCCGACGAGGATCCACGGGAAGTTTCCGAACGAGAGGTCGCTCTGCGTGACGACCTTCATCGTGCCGGCGAACCCGATCGTCGTCGGGCGCTTGATCATCACCGAATAGAACGCGTTCTTCGAGGCGGCCTCGCCGGGCAGACGCGCGACGATCGCGGTGTAGTCGTCCTTGCCGCTCGTCACGGCCAGCGGCTTGTTCGCCTGGCAGTCGCGACCGATCTCGCCGGTGCTCTTCTTGACGATGTCGAGCATCGGGCCGGCGTCGACCGCGAGGCTCTTCGAGCCGGCGACATCGTCCTTGCCGAGATAGAAGCCGAGCTCGACGTCGAGCGACTTCACGAGGCGCTGGGCGAGCGCGTTGGTCACCTGGTGTCCCAGCACGACCGCGCCGACGTACGCGACCGGCGGATCGCGCTTGATCACCGGTGCCGCGGACACGAAGTACATCGTGCCGTTGTGCGCCCACAGGTCATCGCGCAGGTAGCCGGCGAGCGCATCGTCGACGAGCGGACGCCCCGCGGCGACATCGCCGAAGTCATTCGCATCGAGCGCGACGCGCGCGACGACGCGACCGCGCTTGTCGATCAGCATCGCGAAGTCGGGCTTGCGGCCCTGGATCGTGTTGATGACCTTCTCGCCGACATCGCGCACGGACTTCATGCGCGCCTCGTCGAGCTTGTCCTGCGCACCCGCGGTCTCGAGCGCGCCGACGATCTCGGGAGTGCGCGAGAACTTGCCGGCGAGATCGACGCGGTTGCGCGCGTCATCGCCGAGCAGGATGTCGACGACACCGCACGCGACCACGAGGCGCTGCTGCTCCTCGGCGACCAACGTGCGCTGCGCGGGGCGCGGCATCACGAGCGCGATCGTCAGTGCGATCGCGCCCGCGAGGGCGACGAGGAAGAACCAGATCTTGCTCAGGAACACCGGGCGCTCACTTCTTCGCCGGCTGCGCGAGCGCCGGCACCTTCGGGTTCACCTCGACCTTGCCCTTGGCTCCGACGTTCACATCCGTCGCACCGTCGAGCCACCCATCCTTGTAATAGATCCGGAGCTTGTAGCTGCCCTCCGCCACGTCGCCGAGATCGAACTTCCCGCTCTCGTCGACCGACGCGACATACGGCGTGTTCACAACGACGAGCTTCCCCTGGAGGTGCGGCGCGTCGGTATCCGAGATCGTGTAAACCTTGCCGCCCTCGGTCGGTCGAAACGACTTCGGCCCCGTCGGGTTGATCGGCCCCGCGGGAATCAACTTCGGATCCTCCGCCGCCACGAGCGTGCGCGCCGTGCGCGACGTGTTCTTGATGACGACCTCGGCGCCCGCGGGCGCGCCGACCACGGGACGCGCGAACGACTCGCCCGGCAGCTCCCACGTGACCTGCCCCGGCGAGCTCGGCTTGGCGTCGCCCTCGAGCACCACGATCATGTACGGCGTCACCGCCACGGGCTTTGCCGGTGCGAGCGGGTTCTCGACGCGCTCGAGGAACCCCTTGGTCGCCGGCGGTGGCCGATCGGGCGGTGGCGGCAAGTCGAGCTTGCCCGACACCGAGCCCGCCATCGCCACCAGCGAAGACCCCGTAACAACGCCAAACACCACGAGACGCAGTGAGGACATGATGCGATGCAAATCGTAGTGCCCCCGCACTCCCGGCTGCAACCCATGGAGGGGCCTACTTCATCGCGCCCTCGACCGAACATCGTCGCGGGAGCGCACCGACATCATCATCCGCGAATGCGCGAGCGCGAGATCGTACGCAACCGTACGTGCGAACGGCCGAGGGTGGCCGCATGTCCGCCGCGGAGTCTCTCGCCGCTCGCCTACGCCGTCCGCTCCCGATCGCGATCGCGTTCGCCGCGGGCATCGCTCTCGCGTCACTCCTCGTCGACGCGACCTCGCTCGCAGCGACACGCCTGATCGGACTCGGCGCGGGCGTCGGCTTCGTCTTCGCGTCGATGCGCGACCGCCGCGTCGTGCCGGCCATCGCGCTCGCCGTCGGCCTGATGATCGGCACGCGGCCACCGGATCGGATCCCGACCGGCGTGACGATCGACGACCGCACGACCGACCGCGTGATCGGCGACATCGCCGGCCCGATCATCACGACCTCGCACGGCACCGGCGCCCGCCTCGACACAGACGACGGCGGATCGATCTGGCTGTGGCTCGATCGAGAGACATCACTCGCGCGGCGCGAAGACGACCGCGTATCCGCCGGCCGGACAGGCTCCGCGTCCCTGATTCCGGGCATGCGCGTCGAGGCGAGCGGACGCGCGAAGACACCGGGTGGATCGCGCGGGCCGGGCATGGTTCCGCGGCGCGGCCCGACCGTCGAGATGGCGGTCGACGCGATCGCGATCGTCGACGACGCGCCCGGGCCGATCGATCGCGCGTGGCGGTGGGCGCGCGAGACGCAGATCGCGTGGGGCGAGCGGATCGACGACGCGGGCGGTGACGCGATCGCGCGCGCGGCGCTGCGCGGCATCGTCACCGGCGATCGCAGCGCGGTCCCCGAGGAGCTCGATGCGCGGTGGCGCGCCGTCGGCATCTTTCACGTGCTCAGCGTCAGCGGCTTGCACCTCGCGGTGATCGCCGGGCTCGCGTTCCTGCTGTTGCGCAAGCTCGTCGCAGGATCTCCGTGGGGCGGGCGCGTGAGGCCCGCGCGGTGGGCGGCGCCACCGGCGCTGGTGCTCGCGATCGTCTACACGCTCGTCACCGGCGCGCAGCTCGCGACGCTGCGCGCGCTGATCGTCATCGCGCTGATGCTCGTCGGCGCGATGCTCGATCGACCGCTGCGCTTGCTCGACGCGCTCGGGGTCGCGGCGATCGCGATCCTCGTGTGGCGGCCGATGGACCTGTTCGATCCGTCGTTCCAGCTGTCGTTCACGGCGACGATCGTGCTCGCGCTCGTGAAGCGACCGATGGCGACCGGCGTGCGGGGCTGGATCGCGCGCGGCGTCGCCACCTCGATGTGGGTCACGATCGCGACCGCGCCGATCACCGCCTATCACTTCCATCAAGTGCAGCCGAGCGGCGTCGTCGGCAACCTGCTGCTCACGCCGCTGCTCGAGGTCATCGCGTTGCCCGTGGCGCTCGCCGGCATCGCGCTCGGTCCGATCGGGTGGCCGCTGGTGCGCGTCGCCACCGAGCTCGTCGGCGTCGTCGATCACCTCGCGGCGCTCGGCGCGCACGTCGCCATCGTCGGACGCGTCGCGATCGCGAACCCGATCGTGCTCGTGGCGCTGGTGGCGGTGTCGCTCGCGCTCGTCGCCGCCAAGAAGCGCGCGTTCGGCTGGATCGTGCTGTGCGCGGTGTGGACGCTCGCGCGATCGCCTGCGCCGATCGGCTCGCTGCGCGTGACGTTCCTCGACGTCGGTCAGGGCGACGCCGCGATCATCGAGCTGCCCGACGGTGGCGTGTGGCTCGTCGACGCGGGCGGACACGCGAATGCCGGGAGCCTCGCGCGCGCGAGCGCGACCGGCGCCGTCATCGACCGCGCGCTGGCGAGCGCGGGCCACGACCGCGTGGACATCGCGATCGTCTCGCATCCGCACCCGGATCACTACGCCGGGCTCGCCGGCATGACGATGCCGATCGGCGAGCTGTGGTCCGCCGCGGAGGTCGAGGCGGACGCCGGTGCCAGCGCGCGCGCCTTCGATCGAGTCGCGCGGATGCTCGTCGAGCGCGGTACGCGATGGGTGCATCCGGCGCTCGGCGTCGCGGCCGAGCGCGCGGGCGTCGCGCTCGTCGTGTGGGCGCCGCGCTTCCAGCGTGTCGAGGGAGGCGCGCTCGTGGCGGCGGCGGATCCCGTGCGCACGGTGAACGACAACTCGCTCGTCGTGGAGGTGCGCTTCGCGGGGCGCTCGATCGTGTTCGCCGGAGACCTCGAGCTCGAAGGCGAGGAGCTCGTCGCCGCCGCGGGCCTGCGCGGCGCGGACGTCGTGAAGGTCGCGCATCACGGGAGCCCGACGTCGTCGTCGCCGATCTTCGTCGACGCGCTCGCGCCCGAGATCGCGGTCATCTCGTGCGGGCGCGGCAACGCGTTTGGCTTTCCATCGCCCGACGTGGTCGCGCGGTGGCGCGCTGCGGGCGCGGAGGTCGCGCGGACGGACCTGCGCGGCGCGGTGACCATCGTGGTCGATTCCGGCGGGGCGTTGGCGATGGACCGCTGAATCGTGGTTCAATCGCGATCGTGGCTTTCGAAGATGCCGTGGCACGCGGCAGCGACGCACTCAAGCAGGGGAACCTGAGTGTCGCGCAGCAGCAGTTTCGCGAGGCGCTCGACGCGGAGCCGGAGAACGTCCGCGTGCTCGCGCTCCTCGGGCTCACCTACTTTCGCGGCAACCAGTTCGCCGAAGCGCGCCCGATCTACGAGAGCCTCGTCGAGCGAGCGCCGACCGATGCGTCGCACCGGCTCAACCTCGGCCTCGTCTACCTGAAGCTCAACGAGTCCGACAAGGCGATCGGCTCGCTCGAGGCCAGTCGCGCGCTCGATCCGAGCCAGGGTCGCGCGGTCAGCTACCTCGGGCTCGCGTACGCGCGCGCGGGCCGCTACGCCGAGGCGTATCGATCGTTCTTGCTCGCGGGGCAGAACGAGCTC
Organism: uncultured Kofleriaceae bacterium; assembly: GCA_964617845.1. GTDB lineage: Bacteria > Myxococcota_A > Polyangia > Haliangiales > Haliangiaceae > JABFXX01. The sequence goes on from CAZUAR010000026.1 coordinate 117,553, forward strand.
GCGACGGAGATCGAGGTCAACCTCACCGCCGCCGAGCGCGATGGCATCCATCACCAGCTCGGTCGCACACCGCAGGGCCCCACGCCGTCCTCGGCGGGCATCGCGATTCCGCGCACGACCACGCCGACGCCATCGTCGACACCCGCGATCTCGTCCACGCCGACGCCGCCGTCGACGCCCGCGATCTCGTCGACGCCGACGCCGTCGTCGACGCCGGCGATCACTCGCACGTCGACGCCGCCCACCGGGACGCCGACGGAGCCGCGCACGAAGCCGCCGAGCGCGCCGCCGAAGAAGCACCCCGATCCCGACCTCTCGCACCCCGAGATCGTGATCGACAAGCACTCGGGTCCGCTCCCCGCGCCGGCCGTGCCGATGGTGCCGGCGCGATCGGGCGCGAGCGTCGTCGATCCGGCGAGCGTGTTCCCCGTGCAGACGCCGTCGACCGGCGAGCTGCGGATGACGGACTCGCAGATGTTCGTGCTGCCCAAGTCCGAGGTGCCCGTGCCGCAGCCGGGCGTGTCGATGGTGTCGACCGCGGTCGCTGCCGCCGCGCCCGCGACGGCGAAGGCGTCGGGCGGCGACCGCACCAAGGCCGGCGGCTTCGCGCCGCGACCGCTGTCCGAGCTCGCGACCGACGAGCTCTTGCGCCCCGAGGATGGCGACGACCCGTTCGAGATCTCGGCGGGCGGCTCGCTGATCGTCCGCATCACCGATCGCGTGCTCACGCGCCTCGAGGGCGTGCACGTCACCGGCGGCGACCTCGCGTACGAGATCGCGATGCGGCGCTCGCGCGGGTCGGACACCAAGGAGCGCTTTGACTACGGCGGGACCCCGCTGCACGCGGTCAGCGGCCACGGCTACCTGATCGCGGTGCCGGGCCCCAAGCGCACGTTCAGCGCGGTCACGCTCGACGACGACATCCTCTACCTGCGCGAGGACCTCGTGTTCGCGTTCGAGGCCACGCTGCGCTGGGAGAGCGGCAACGTCCCCGGTCTGCGCGGCAAGTTTCCGATCGTGCAGTTCCGCGGCGACGGTGCGCTCGCGATCCGCATGCAGCACGACCGCGCGCTCGTTCGCGTGAAGCTGCCGGCGAACGGCGTGGTGTTCATCGACGCCGATCGCCTCGCCGGCTGGATCGGTCGCGTCATCCCGCGCGCCGTCGCGCCGCCGATCGGTGGACCGATGGGCTCGACCTGCATCGAGTGCACGGGCGAGGGCATCGTGCTCGTCGAGCCGGCGCCCGAGCCGGAGCGCGCGAGCGCCGCACCGACGGTGAGCGCGCCCGCGGACACCGCTGCTCACGCGGCGCCACCTCCGCCGCCGCGCACCACGCCGCCGACGCCACCGCCCGCACCGGCCGCGCAGGAGATCGATCCCGAGCTCGATATGAGCTCCGTGCTCGGGGACGATCCGATCCCCGAGAAGTCCTCGTCCGACGAGATGTGATGGCCGTCGATGTCGTAGAGGGCATCGCGGGGCCGATCGACGGCGCGACGCGGTTGGCGGGGCTCCGCGGGCGCGTCGTCCTTCACTCGGGGCGCGACGACGACGGGCTCGCGCGCAACTCGTTCGTCGCGGCGGAGCCGACCGCGACGCTGATCGCGCGCGGCCGCTCGCTCGTCGTGCTCGACGAGACGGGCCGCCCGCAGCGCCGCTTCACCGGCGATCCGTTCGCCGCCGCCGAGGACTTCTTGCGCGAGCACGGCTGCGTGCTCGGCGACGGCCCCGAGACCGGGCCGGGTGAGCCGCGCGTCATCGGCTTCTTCAGCTATGACCTCGCGCGCGTCGTCGAGAAGCTGCCCGGCGGCCCCACGCTCGGCCACGACACGCCCGACCTCTGGCTCGCCGCCTACGGCGCGGTCGCGCGGTTCGGGACGTCCGACGCCGAGCCGCCGACGATCATCGGCCCCGACGACGCCGCGCGTGCGCGACTCCGCCGGCACCTCGAGGCGCCCCGGCCGCAGCGCCCTGCCCCGGTGTTCGGCCCGCTCGAGCCCGACGACGACGACACGCACTACATCGCGCGCGTCGAGAAGATCAAGGACTACCTCGGTGCCGGCGACGTGTACCAGGTCAACCTCGCCCGCCGGCTCGTCGCGCGCGTGACGATGCCCGGCGATGTCCTCGCGCTGTACACGGCGCTCCTGGGTCACGCGCCCGCACCGTACGGCGCGCTGATGGAGGCCGACGGCCTCACGCTCCTCTCGAGCTCGCCCGAGCGATTCCTCGCGTCCGTCGGCGATCGCATCGAGACGCGCCCGATCAAGGGCACGCACACGCACGGCGAAGCGCTCGCCGCGTCGACCAAGGACGCCGCGGAGCACCTGATGATCGTCGACCTCGAGCGCAACGACCTCGGCCGCATCGCCCAGACGGGCTCGGTCGTCGTCGACGATCTCGGGTACATCGTCGAGCTACCGAGCCTCTATCACAAGGTCTCGCGCATCAGCGCCAGGCCACGCGCCGGCGTCGGCTTCGGCACGCTGCTCCGCGCGATGTTCCCCGGCGGATCGATCACCGGCGCGCCGAAGGTGCGCGCGATGGAGATCATCGACGAGCTCGAGCCCGCGCGACGCGGACCGTACTGCGGCGCGTTCGGCTACTTCGGTGCGCGCGGCGCGTTCGATCTCGCGATCGCGATCCGCATCGGTGTCCTCAAGAGCGACGAGCTGCGCATCCACGTCGGCGGTGGCATCGTCGCCGACTCGGATCCAGCGGCGGAGCTCGCGGAGACCGAGCTCAAGGCGACCGGGTGGCGGCGCGCGCTCGAGGCCGTCGCGCGAAGCCACGATCCCGCGCGACGCTAGGACGCAACGCTACTGTGCGGGAGGCGCCGTGAACTCGACGGTCACGAACGTCGCGGTGTCCGCTTCGACGGGGACGGTGACGTCCTTCGGCGCGCCGACGGCCGCGGGCGGCGTGACCCGAAACGTCACGTTCGCGCCCGGCGTGACGTTGGGGATCCAGATGATCCCGCTCGCGTGCGTCTCGTCGACGCCGAACCCTCCGCTCGCGTTCACGTCGTCGTAGCGGACGAGCTCCAGCTGTCCGGCCAGCGTCGCGGTCGCGCCGCTCACCGGGAGCTGCATGGAGACGACCTCCGCGAAGATCGTTCCGAGGCCGCTGCCGACGGCGACGTTGGCGTTGGCGGTGACGTCCTCGTAGAGCGCCGTCGTGATCGACTGGATCTCGTAGTCAGCGGAGAACTCGCGCAGGCTCTTGAGGCGCCCGTCGCCGGTGACCCGCCACACGAGGTCGCTCCCCGTCGGCGTCGGGATCTCGAACGTGCCGTCGTCGACCGCGGTTGCTGCGGCGGTGCCGATGGTCACCATGGCACCGTCGAGCCCGGTCACGTCGCAATCGTCCCACACGAGGATCTCGCTGACGCCGCACACGCGTCCGGTGACCGTCGCGCCACCATCGCCGGGCCGCGCGTCGGGCGTCCCGCTGCCGCTGCCCGACGTCCCGCTACCGCCGCCGGGGTTGACCGGGAAGTCGCCGTCCGCGCCACCGTCGCAGGCGACGATCAACAAGAGCGAGCAGGCGGCGATCCTCATGGTCTCAGTGTACGCAGTTCGAACGGGATGGCGAAGAATCAAGCCGTGCTCGGCGCACGCAGGCGCTGTCGCCGGTGAGCCAGCGCACCGGCGACGAACATCAGGACCACGCCGACGAGCAGCGCGGCATCGGCGACGTTGAAGATCGGCCAGCGGTGCTCGCCGATCCGCCAGCGGATGAAGTCCGTCACACCGCCGTGGCGGATCCGGTCGATCAGGTTGCCGAGCGCACCGCCCGCGACGAGGCCCAGCGCGATCCGCTCGAGGCGCTGATCGGGCCGCAGCCGGTACGCGTAGAAGCCGATGCCGGCGACCGCGATCGCCGCGAAGATCGCGAGCAGGATCTGGGTGGCGTTGCCGAAGTCGAGCGAGCTGAACGCGGCGCCGGTGTTCATCGCGAGCTCCCAGTCCCAGTAGCCCTGGATCACCGGCTGCGGGATGCCGTGACACGCGTGCGCGACGAGGTCTGCCGGGACATCGCAACCGGCAGGAACCGGCAGTGACAGCGCCCACTCTTTCGTCCCCTGATCGAACCCGGCGGTCAGGAGGAAGATCAACACGAACACCGTGCGCCGCATGCGAGGACTACCGTCCGCGCGGCGCCGGCATTCCTACTCCTTGTCGGACGCGGCGGCCTCGGCGAGCTTCTTCTTCTTCGCCTCGCGCGCGGCCTTCTTCTTCCGCTTCTCTTCCTTCTCGCGTTTGCTCTCTTTTTGGATGTCGATGAACATCAGGCCGACACCGACGACGAGCGACACGTCCGCGACGTTGAACGTCGGCCACCGCATGAACTTCAGGTCCCACGAGACCATGTCCGTGACGGCGCCGAAGTAGATGCGATCGATCAAGTTGCCGACCGCGCCGCCGGCGACGAACGCGAGCGCCCACTGCAAGACTCGCTGATCCGCGCGGCACTTGCGCAGCATCCAGATCATGCCGGCGACCGCGAGGATGCCGACGACCGAGAGGAAGATGCGCGCCGCGGCCGGGTTCGATCCGAAGAGGCCGAACGCCGAGCCGGTGTTCATCGACAGCTTCCACGACCAGAAGTCACCGAGGAACTTCACAGACTCCGCGTCGCATCGCGTGACGAGCACCTCGCCGCCACCGCGCGCCTTGACGGCGATCGATGGGATCAGGTCGTAGGGGATCGAGCACGGCCCGTTCCCGCCGTAGCCGGTCGGGTGCACGGTGTCGGCGAGCGCGGAGCGCGACCAGATCTTCGTCACCTGATCGGCGACGAGGTTCACCAGCGCGACGATGCCGAAGATCTTCCATCGCTTGTCGTCGGACTTGTCGACGACCGCAGCAGCGGGCTTGTCGTCCGTCTCGGTCTCGTCCTTGTCGTCGGCCATCGTCACGATCCCTTTAGCGCGGTGGCGCAGCGATCACAAACGTCCGGGGGATCGACCGCGAGCTGATCGTAGTGCTTCCAGCACCGCTCGCACCGCGGCCCCGCGTGGTCGGTGACCTTCACGCCGTCGGCCGCGGCCCTCGCGAGCTGCACGCTCGACACGATGAACAGATCGGGCAGCTCGTCGAGCAAGCTCTGCAGCGCGTCGTACTGCCCCTCGTCGGAGACCTCGAGGATGACGCTCGCGTCGACGGACTTCTTCTTCTGCGCGCGGAACGGCTCGACCGCCTTGGTCACGCGTTCGCGCCACGCGAGTGCGTGCTGCAGCGCCGTGATGCGGATCGCCGTGGTCGCGTCCACGGGCGGCTGCGCGTCGGAGAACGACGCGACGTGCACGCTCTCGGGATCCCCCGCGAGCTTGGGCATGTACTGCCAGATGTCCTCGGCGGTGAACGACAGGATCGGCGCCATGATCGTCACGATCGCGCGCAGCGCCTCGTACATCACGACCTGCGCGGCGCGGCGGCGCGGCGAGTCCTCGGCGTCGCTGTAGAGGCGATCCTTGGTCACGTCGCCGTAGAGCGCCGACAGATCGACGGTGACGAGCTGCACGAGCTCGCGATGCACGACGTGCAGCTCGTACTTCTGGTACGCCTCGCGCGCGGTGCGAACGAACGAATCGATCTGCGCGAGCATGTACTGATCGACGACCTGCCCGTCCTTGGCGACGTGCTCGCGCGTGTAGCGGTTGGGATCGAAGCCCTTGAGGTTCCCGAGGAGGAACCGCGCCGTGTTGCGCAGCTTGCGATACCACTCGGCGAGGCCGCCCTTGCCGTCGTTGCCGTACAGCGCGGTCTGCGAGTACGGGATGTCGGCGCGGAACTCCGTCGAGGCGACCCACAGGCGGAACAGCTCGGCGCCGCTCTTCTTGATGATGTCCTCGGGCGGCACGTACTTGATCTCGATGCCCTCGGCCTTCGCCTTCGCGATGTCGCTCTTCGAGTACGGCTTGCCCGTCGCGCCATCGACGACGAAGCCGTGCGTGATCACCTGACGGTACGGCGCGCGGCCCTTCACGCCGATCGCCGCGAGCAGCGACGAGTGGAACCAGCCGCGGTGCTGGTCGCTGCCCTCGAGGTAGACGTCGATGTTCTCGTGGTCCTTGCCCTCGTCGCCGCCGCGATGCTCCATCGCGAGCCACGACACGCCGGACTCGAACCAGACGTCGACGATGTCCTTCTCGCGCTCGAGCTTCTCGCCCGCGGCCCCGCACTTCGTGCACTTCGTGCCCGGCGGCAACAGCTCGGTGACCGTGCGCGTCCACCACGCGTCGGCACCTTCCTTGGCGAAGATGTCGGCGACGTAGTCCATCGTGTCGGCGTCCGCGTGCTCGGAGCCGCACGCGGTGCAGTAGAACGCGGGGATCGGCGTGCCCCACAGGCGCTGCCGCGACAGCACCCAGTCGGGGCGGTTCGCGATCATCGCGTAGATCCGATCGTGGCCCCACGGCGGCACCCACGTCGTCTGATCGATCTCGGCGAGCGCCTTCTGGCGGAAGCCGTCGTGGTCCATCTCGATGAACCACTGCGGCGTCGCGCGGAACACGATCGGCTGCTTGCAGCGCCAGCAGTGCTGGTAGCTGTGGCGGATCGCGTCCGTCGGCGGGTTCAACAGATACCCGTTGTCGTGCAGCCACGACACGATCACCGGGTTCGCCTCGTTCGTGCTCTTGCCCGCGAGGTCGATCACCTCGGGCCCGCCCTCGAGCATCACACCGCCGACGTAGCGCGCGCTGTCGTCGAGCGGCGCGTACGCAGGCAGATCGTGCGCCGTGCCCGTCTTGTAGTCATCCGCGCCGTGACCGGGCGCCGTGTGCACGAGCCCGGTACCGGCCTCGGCGGTCACGTAGTCCGCGAACCACAGGCGCCACACCTTGTCGGCCGGCACGCCGTCGGGCGCGCCGCGCACGAACGGGTGCTGGTAGCGCCCGCCCTCGAGCGACTTCATCTGCGCGGGCGTGATCTCGACCGCGCCGGAGCCAAGAAGATCGATCGACCCGCCGATCGCCGTCACGAACGCCTCGGCGAGCTCCTTCGCGACGATCAATGACTCGCCCGGATCCTTCGGGTTCGGCACCGCGACGTACGTGAACTGCGGATGCGCGACGATCGCGAGGTTCGCGGGGAGCGTCCAGGGCGTCGTCGTCCAGATGACGTACGCGAGGCGGCGTCCCTCGAGCTCTTGCGGCAACGAGCCGCGATCGACGAGCGGCATGCGCACGTAGACGGACGGCGACGTCTTGTCCTTGTACTCGACCTCGGCCTCGGCGAGCGCCGTCTTGTCGACCGGGCACCACGACACCGGCTTCTTGCCGCGATAGAGGAAGCCCTTGCGCGCGAACACGGCGAGCGCCTTCGCGATCGCGCCCTCGTACGACGGATCGAGCGTGAGGTACGGACGCTCCCAGTCGCCGAGCACGCCGAGTCGCTTGAACTCGTTGCGCTGGATGTCGACGTACTTCATCGCGTACTCGCGACACGTCGCGCGCACCTGCGCGGGCGTCATCCCCGCGCGCGTGGCCTTGAGCTCGCGCTCGACGGCGAGCTCGATCGGCAGGCCGTGCGTGTCCCAGCCGGGAACGTACGGTGTGCGGAAGCCGGCCATCGAGCGCGACTTCACGACGATGTCCTTCAGGATCTTGTTGAGGATGTGGCCGTAGTGAATGTTGCCGTTCGAGTACGGCGGGCCATCGTGCAGGATGAACAGCGGCGCGCCCGCGCGTGACGCCTGGATCTGCTGGTAGAGACCGATGCGATCCCACTGGGCGAGGATCTCGGGCTCGCGCGTCGCGAGATCTCCTCGCATGGGAAAAGGCGTATCCGGGAGGATGACGGTGTCCTTGTATTTGGACTGGCCCGACGACATGGGACGCGGACCATAGCATCATGACTGCATGCCCGAAGAGGTCCGGCCGCGAGCATCGTGGGACGAATACTTCATGAGCATCGCGCAGGTGGTGGCGACGCGTTCGACGTGCCCGCGCAAGTACGTCGGCTCCGTCATCGTGCGCGACCGGACGATCCTGTCGACCGGCTACAACGGATCGATCCGCGGGATGCCGCACTGCTCTGACGTCGGCCACATGATGGAAGACAATCACTGCGTCGCGACGATCCACGCCGAGGCCAACGCGATCATCCAGGCCGCGAAGAACGGCGTGAACATCAATGGCGGCGACTGCTACGTCACCGCGAGCCCGTGCTGGAACTGCTTCAAGCAGCTCGCGAACGCGGGGATCAAGCGGATCTGCTTCGGCGAGTTCTATCGCGACAACCGCATCTTCGAGGTCGCGACGAAGATCGGCATCGAGCTCGTGCACGCGGGGCTCCCCGGCGTCACGTTGCCCGCGCTCGCCGCGACGCCTCCCGCATGATGTTCAGTGTGGCGAGAAGGATCGATCGCCTCGCGCGCGAGCACTGAACACTCGTTACGTTTTACAGTGCGCATGATGTGCGCTCCCGTTCGTTTCTTTCTGCAGAGTGCGATTCTTCGGCCGGTTTTGTTGATCGAGATCCCGGCGTCAGCCTAGCCTACCGGTCCCATGCGACGGATGGCCCTGCTCATCGCCGCAGCACTGGTGTTCGCCTCGGCGAGCCCCGTGATGGCGGGCTCGAAAGCAAATGCGACCCAAGCTCGCAAAGCCAAAGCCAAGGCCAAGGGAACGAGCAAGCATACCCGGAAGTCCGCGAACGACAAGGGCACGATGAAGCAGTGCTCGACGCGCAAGGGCAAGCGCAAGTGCAAGCGCGTCGCGGTGTTCCAGGGCCACGGAGCGTCCCAGTCGTCTCTCCGTAAAGAGGAGCTGCCCAAGCCCTCGGGCAACGTGTGGCTCTATGCCGAGAACCTCGCCGAAGAAGCGAAGGTGAACATCTACAAGCCGGACGGAACGTTCGACGACGCGGCGCTCGCCAAGCTCGACGAGCTGTTCCGCTGCCGCCAGACCGGTGAGGTCCGCGCGGTTCGTCCCGAGCTCTACGAGCAGCTGTCGCGGATCTCGGATCACTTCGGCGGCGACAAGCGCGTCGAGCTCATCAGCGGCTTCCGCTTCGCGGAGCGGTCGTCGAGCCGCCACTTCCACGCATCGGCGATGGACATCCGCATCAAGGGCGTCTCGATCCGCGAGATGTACAAGTACGCCGAGTCGCTCGACGGCGGCGACATGGGCATCGGGCTCTACCCGACGAGCAACTTCATCCACGTCGACTACCGCGCGCCCGGCGAGCGGAGCTATCGCTGGACGGACTGGTCGGGACACAGCAAGGGCAAGAAGAGCAAGAAGTCGAAGAAGAAGCCGACGAACCGCACGCAGCCCGCGCGCAAGCCGGTCTCGTAGTGTCCGACGACATCCCCGAGCTATCCGTGGCCGAGGTCGCGGCTCGCCTCGGCACGCCTGGCTTTCACGTGTTCGACAACAACGGACACGGTCGCTGGAAGCGCAGCCACGTGCCGGGCGCGAAGAACCTCAACGCGTACGCGATCGAGCGAAGCGACTTGCCCGAGGACACGAGCGCGACGCTCGTCTTCTACTGCTCCGGCCCTGGTTGACACAGCTGCCACGCGGGCGCCGGGCGCGCCCTCGAGCTGGGGTTCACGAACGTGTTCGTCATGCCCGACGGCATCGCCGGCTGGGAGAGGGCGAAGCAACCCGTCGAGACGGGCTAGTCACACGGAACGTCGACGATGCGCGGCTCGGAACGATCGAGCGTCGTACCGTCGCCGAGCTGTCCGTAGTGATTGCGGCCCCAGCACACGAGGTCATCGTCGGTCGTGATCGCGCACGTGTACTCGCCGCCGCTCGCGATGGTGCGCGCCGAGACACCGGGGACGGGACCGGGCGCGCGCGCCGACGTGTAGCTCGGGTCGGCGAGCATGCCGAATGCGTTGTTGCCCCAGCACGTGAGCTCCGTGCCCGTGCGCGAGCAGACGTGGCTGTCTCCGACGGCGATCTCGTCGGCGAACAGGCCGAGCGCGATCGGGCGGCGGTTGACGACGTCGGTGCTCGCGCCGACGAGCTGTCCGTTCTCCGCGTTGCCCCAGCACCAGACCTGGCGCGCCGGATCGATCGCGCAGGTCATGCGATTCGCGAGCGAGAGCGCGGTCGCAGACGCGAGGTCGACGACCGGCGTCGCGACGAGCGCGTCCGTCGTGGTGCCGCTGCCGAGGCGCCCATCGCCACCCGCGCCCCAGCACGCCACCGCGCCGGTCGCGGCGTCGATCGCGCACGTGTGACTCTCGCCGGCGAGGATCGCGCGAACGGAGGACACGCCGACGACCGGCGTCGGAGCCGCGGTTCGCGCCGAGGCGTTGGAGCCGATCAGCCGACCAGCGCCCCAGCATCGCGCGACGCCTGCCCCGTCGCGCGAGCACGTCATCTCGCCACCGGCGGTGACCTGCGCGACGTCGGTGAGATCCGGCACCGCGGTGGGTACGAGCGCTTCCGGCGGATCGTCGAAGCCGAGGCGGGCCTCGTTGAGGCCCCAGCATCGAAGCGTCGCGTCGCCGGTGACCGCGCATGCGTGCTGGGTCCCCATCGACGCGCGCGCGATCCCCGTCGTGACCCGCGTCGGTACGAGCGGTGATGGTGTGTCGCCCGCGCCGTTCTGGCCGAACGTGCTCGAGCCCCAGCAGATCACGCCGCCGGCCACGACGCCGCAGGCGTGAAAACCGCCGAGCGCGATCTCGGTGACTCCGTCGATCGACGAGTCGGTCGCGGTCGCCGTGTCCCGCGGCGAGTTACCGCCGTTGCCGAGCTCGCCACCCTCGTTCTGTCCCCAGCACGCGACGGTGCCGTTCGCGCGACGAGCGCACGACGAGTTCTGCCCGATCGTCACCTCGACGGCGTTCGCGAGGTTCATCACCGTGACCGGCACCGAGCTCGACATGGAGTCACCGTTGCCGAGGCGGGACACGTTGCGGCCCCAGCAGCGCGCGCTGCCGTTCGCGAGCACGGCGCACGCGTGGACCGATCCGACGTCGATGTCGACGACGTTCATCGCGGGCAGCGACACGGCGACGGGGACGTTGCTGTCGGCCTCGGGCTCGCCGTCGCCGAGCTCTCCATTCGCGTCGGAGCCCCAGCAGAACGCGCGATCGGCCTGATCGATCGCACACGTGATCTGATCGCCCGCGGCGATCCGCTTCGCGCGGAAGTTGTTCGCGACGCGCGCGGGCCGCATCGCGCCGTTGTTGTCGCCGGTGCCGAGCTGGCCCTGCCCGTTCGCACCCCAGCACCACACGTCGCCGTTCGTGTCGATCGCGCACGTGTGGTTCACCCCCGTCGAGATCTGGATCACCGCGCCGAGATCGACGACGGGCGTGGGCGCGACGCGATCGATCGAGGTGCCGTCGCCGAGCTGGCCGTTGCGGTTCTTGCCCCAGCACTTCGCGACACCGCCGTCGATCGCACACGTGGAGGCGGTACCGGCGGACATCCACGACGGTGCGGCGAGGACGATCGAGGCGGGCACGCTCTTGCTGATCGTCGTGCCATCGCCGAGCTGGCCGTAGGAGTTGTCGCCCCAGCACCACGCCGTGCTCGCGTTCCATGCACACGTGTGGCGATCGCCCGCGGTGATATCGCTGGCGCCGATCGTGACGAGCGGCCCCGCGACGGTCGATGACAGGCGGCGCCCGATCCCGAGCTGTCCATGCGTGTCGTCGCCCCAACAATAGAGCGCGCCGTCTTCGCGGACGACACAGGCCGTGAACTGGCCGAGCGCGAGCTGCGCGACGCATCCAGGGCCCGTGCCACCGTCACCGGGAGCAACACCCTCGAAGCCGATCCGCCCGCAGCTCGCGAGCAGCACGACCAGTGCCCACCGACCCAGCATCGATCCCATCGTAACACCGCAGGACCACTCGATCTCTACGGCGTAAATTGGTGTGACCAGCGCCCCATGGGCGTGGCAGTATCCGGCCGCTGTGAGCACCTGGTGGAACCAGATCGTCGCTGCTGTCCCGGCGAGCGCGCGTCCCGTGCTCGCGGCGCACGACGGTCTGGGCAAGAAGGTCGCGGCGGATCTCGCGGCGGTGCGGAAGAAGTGGCCGGAGGGAACGATCACCGACGCGCAGTTCGCCGACGCGCTCGCCCAGCGAATCGCATCGCAGAAGGATCTCGCGCCCGCGCTCGGCCGCCTGCGCGTCGAGGACCTCTATCTCGCGCTGTGGTGCGCGACCGGTGACGCGCGCGCGATCTCGGTGTTCGAGCAGGTGCATCGCTCGGACCTCGACGCGGTGCTCGCGCGATTCCGGCGGCTCGCGGTCACGGGAGACGAGCTACGGCAGACGCTGCGCATCAAGTTGTTCGTGAAGACGGACACGCGGCCCGCGCAGATCGCGAGCTACTCGGGGTTCGGCTTCTTGCAGAACTGGCTGCGCGTCACGGCGCTGCGTGCGCTCGTCGACATCGCGCGCAGCGAGAAGGCGCGCAAGCTCGAGGAGCTGCTCGCCGACGACGATCTGATGGGGATGCCCGAGCTCGGGCCCGACATCGCGGCGAAGTATTCGCGCGAAGAGGTATCGCGCGCGATCAAGGCGGCGTTCGCGCGTGCGGTCGCCGGCCTCGCGCCGCGCCAGCGCAACTTCCTGCGGCACGCGCAGGTCGACAACCTGACGCTCGACCAGATCGCGAACCTCTACAACATCCACCGCGCGACGGTGGCGCGCACGCTCGCGGCGGCGCGGCAGGAGCTGACGGAGATGACGCGCAAGGAGCTCGGCATCCAGCTCGGCATTCCCGACGACGCGCTCGACAGTGTCGTCCGGGCGGCGGACAGCCGCATCGATCTCTCTTTGTCGCGCGTGTTGAAGGCGCCCGAGCTGGCGGACGGTTCCGAGAGCGAGCTGGACTCGGGGCGATGACCGTCAGCCCATGAGCGGCGACACGCAGTCGGGAGAAACCTTCGCGAACCTCGCGAGCGACGGTGCGTGTCCGAGCGAGGACGAGCTCGTCGCGATGATCGAGGGCGCGCTGTCGGCGCAGCAGCTCGCGGCGATCGAGAAGCACGTCGCGACGTGCGAGACCTGCGCGTCCGTCGTCGGCGATCTCGGGGCGCTCGGCGACGCCGGCAAGCCGCGCGCGATCGATCGCTACCAGCTCGATCGCCGCATCGCCGCGGGCGGCATGGGCGAGGTGTGGGCCGCGTGGGATCCGAAGCTGCGCCGCGAGATCGCGGTCAAGCTCGTCAAGCCCGAGCGCTCCGACGACACGCGCGAACGCGATCGCTTGCTGCGCGAGGCACGCGCGCTCGCGCGGCTGACGCACCCCAACGTGATCGCGGTGCATGACGTCGGCGAGCAGGACGGCGAGGTGTTCATCGTCAGCGAGCTCGTCTCCGGCGACACGCTCGCGAATCGCGGTGGGCCGTCGGCGGACTGGCGCAATGTCGTGCGGCTGTACTCGCAGGCGGCGCGCGGGCTCGCGGCCGCGCACGCCGCGGGCCTCGTGCACCGCGACGTGAAGCCCGCAAACCTGCTACTGGGCACCGACGGGCGCGTGCGCGTCGCGGATTTCGGTCTCGCGGTGCGGAGCAAGACGACGTCGCCGCAGGAGACACCGGACGTCGACGCCAGCCTCAGCCTCGGTCAATCGATCACGCAGCGCGGGCACATCGCAGGAACGCCCGCGTACATGGCGCCGGAGCAGCGCGCCGGCCTCAAGGTCGAAGCGCCCGCGGATCAGTTCGCGCTGTGCGTCGCGCTCGGCGAGGGGATCAGCGGTCGACGTCCGCCGATGGAGGTCACCGCGAAGGACATGATCGCGTTCGTCGCCGAGCGCCGCCCGATGGAGCCCGACCTCGAGACCCTGTGCACGATCATCTCGCGCGGCCTCGCGGTGATGCCGGCGGAGCGCTTCCCCGACATGACGTCGCTCGCCGATGCGCTCGACGAGCTGGTGCCGCCGATCAAGGTGAGCGGCGAGCACCGCGCGGTGCGGACGCCGACCGGCGGAATGCGCGTGCTCCGCGCGCCGACCGGCGGGCAGCCGATCGTGCCGCCGTCGAACGACGTGCCGGATGTTCCGCCGACGGAGAAGAGCCGGCCGCGCTGGAGTGGCACGCTCGTGATCGCGGGCGTGGTCATCGTCGCGGCGGTGGCGGTGCTGATCTTCCTCGTGACGCGCGATCGAAAGCGCGGGCTCCAGGTCGCGCCGTCGCCGAGCTCGATGCCGGATCCGACGCAGATCCCGATGCCCTCGCCACCCTCGGATCACCAGGCGACGTCGCCCGAGGACAACGTGGTACCGGTGCTCGACGCCGCGCCCGCGCCGGGCGAGAAGACCGTCCCGCGCGAGATGGTGCCGCCACCCCAGAGCACCGCGCCCGCCTCGAAGGGCCAGGCCCCGGGCGTCGCGCCGATCGCGCCGCCGCCCTCGACCGGCGCTCCGTCGACGGGCCCGTCGGCGATGGACGACATCGAGCACCTCGCGCCCTCGACGACGTCCGCGCCGGCGACCGCGCCCTCGGGGGTGACGCTCGACATGGTGCACGCCGCGATCAAGCGACGCGACGGCAAGGCGTGCCGCGCCGCGCTCGCGAAGCTGACCGCGCCGCCGCCGTCGGACTTCCGCGTCGCGAGCGCGCACGCCGTCTGCGAGATGGTGGCCGGCAACTGCGAGGGCGGGACGCGCGAGCAACGGGCGCTGAACGTGCGCGAGGGAACGCCGCCCGACTCCGCGGAGATCATCGCGGACCTCTACTGTCCCGTCGACGGCAGCAGCGATCCGCAGGTGCGCCTGCGCCGGCTCGCGAAGCAGATCGATCTGTTCGCGACGAGCTTCGACTGCGACGACTACCTGCCCCACGCGCGCGCCGCGGCGAAGGTCGCGACGACGGACCTCGATCGCCGCATCGTCGGCGGGGTGCTGCGCGACATCGCGTTCTGCTACAGCAGGCGCGAGGACTGCACGACCGCGCGCAAGATCCTCGACGAGGCGAAGGTGTTCATCCCGGGCTTCCGCCTGAACGAGCTGACCGCCGCCTGCCGGTAGAGCACCACCGAAAGTCAGCGCCGCATCACGACGGCGCTCGACGGGCACAGCGAGGTGAACTGCGCCGTCGCGCGAATCGCGGGCGGTACGCGATCGCGGGCGACCTCGTCGAAGCCGTGGCGTGCGAAGTAGTCGCGCGCCGACGTCGTGAGGAGCCACAGCCCGTCGAGCCCCTGCTGCGCGGCGAGCTGGAAGACCCGGTCGCACAGCGCGTGAGCGATCCCGCGACCGCGCGCGGCCGGCGATACGGCGAGTGACCGCAACAGGCCGGCGCGACCGCACACCTGCAGCCCGATGACTCCGAGCAGCGCGCCACCTTCGATCGCCCCGAGCAGGTGGATCGCTGGATCCTCGAGGTCGTCGATCGGCAACTCGTTCGCCGCGAGCAGCGCGCGCGCCGCGTGAAGTGTCTCGGAGGCGATCGGCGTCACGTCCATGGCGGCTACTTGCACGACGAGCAGCTGGTGGTGCGCGGCGAGAAGCTCGTCACCTTGCCGCGGGCATCGAGCGCGATCACGCAGCACTCGTCGAACATCTCGCGCAGACGCGCCCGACCGCGCTGCACGCGGGACTTCATTCCCGACACCGAGATCCCGACCATGTCTGCCGCTTCACGCGTGGTGAGGCCCTCGAGCTCCACGAGGGTCACCGCCTCGCGATACGGCGACGGCAAGCGAGCGACGAACAGCGACACGCAGCTCGAGAGCTCGCGCGACGCGTCGCGATCGTCGTCGTCGATCGGCTCCGCGGGGAGCTCGTCGGCGGCCTCGGCGAGCGGATGCCGGGCCTTGCTGCGCACGAGCTCGGCGACAGAGCTACGGGCGACCTGGAACAACCACGACGTGAACCGCTCCTCGTCGCGGAGCGAGCCGAGCCCGCGCTGCATGCGGACGAAGACGTCTTGCAGCACGTCCTCGACGTCGGTCGCGGGCACCTGACGCGCGACGAACGGCCGCAAGCGCGCCGCGACGTCCTCCCACAGCGCGGGCGATGCGTTCACGAGCAGCACCCCGGCCCGCAGCAGGGCTCGTCGGCTCTCGGCTTGCGCGCCGTGATCGTCGCCGACGCGACGAACTTCTCGATGCCCGGCAGCCACGAGCCCACGATCTCCGCGCTGCGCGGAACGATCGTGACCTCGATGTCCGTGAACCCGACGGTCGCGAGCATCCCTCGCAGCTCCTCGATCGGCGCCGCCCCCGAGACGCACCCCGCGAGCGCCGCGGCTTGGTTCTGGAGCTCGAGCGGGATCGGGCCGGTCGCCACGACGTCGCTGATCGCGAGCCGGCCATCCGGCTTGAGGACGCGGAACGCGTCGGCGAAGACGGCGCCCTTCTCGGGCGACAGGTTGATCACGCAGTTCGAGAGAATCACGTCGACGGAGGCATCGGCCACCGGAAGGTGCTCGATCTCGCCGAGCCGGAAGTCGACGTTGGTCGCGTTGACCTTGCGCGCGTTGGCGCGTGCGAGCGTGACCATGTCCGGGGTCATGTCGACGCCGATCACCCTGCCCGTCGGGCCTACCTGATGCGCGGCGATGAAGCAGTCGAACCCTCCGCCCGCGCCGAGGTCGAGGACCGTCTGCCCCGGCCGAAGCGACGCGATCGCGGTCGGGTTGCCGCAGCCGAGCCCGAGGTCCGCCCCTTCGGGGACCACGCCGGTCTGGTCGTCGCTGTAGCCGAGGACCCGCGCCGCCGTACCGCCGGCACTCCCCGTCATGCCCGGCGCGCAGCATCCGGGTGCGCAGCCCGCCGATGCACCGGCGCGTGCCACGCTTCCATAGTGGTCGCGGACGGTCCCGCGGATGTCGTCTGCCTTCGTGTCGCTCATCGTTACCTCCTGTCGGTGAAGACGGGGACCGCTCCGAAAGGACGCAGACTTTCGGCCTCGGTCGGCGCCGGTTGACGTCATGCGGACATAACGATATCTGTATGTCTATGACATCCGCGGCGCGACCGCCAGGCCTCCTGTTCCTGTGCGTCGCCAACTCGGCACGCAGCCAGATGGCGGAGGGCCTCGCGCGCTCGATCTTCGGCGATCGCGCCACGGTACAGAGCGCGGGAAGCGCGCCGTCGCGCGTGAACGAGTACGCGATCGAGGCGATGCGCGAGGTCGGCGTGGATCTGACCGCGCACCGCTCGAAGTCGGTCGACTCGATCGATCCGGCGAGCGTCGATCTCGTGATCACGCTGTGCGCCGAGGAGGTGTGCCCCGTGTTCCTCGGCACGACGCGTCGCCTTCACTGGCCGATTCCGGATCCGGCGAGCTCCGATCCGGCGCTCTCGCGCGACGAGATGCTCGCCCGCTTCCGTGCCGCGCGGGACACCATTCGCCAGAAGCTCGAACAGCTCACCGTCGACGGCCTGACCTAGGAGCGCGATGCAATCGACCCTGACCACCGAAGACCATGGCGTGCGGCCGCTGACCAAGCTGTTCCGCGCGCTCGGCGACGAGACACGCATGCGGATCGTCGCGCTGCTCGCGCACGGCGAGCTGTGCGTCTGCCACATCGAGACCGCGCTCGAGCTGAGCCAGCCCAACGTCTCGCGCCACCTCGGCATCCTGCGAATGGCCGGCATCGTCGACGCGCGTCGCGATGGAACGTGGGTCTACTACAAGCTCGCCGAGCAAGAGCACGACGCCGTGCGCGAGGTGCTCGCGACGCTGACGAAGGCCTTCGGTGCCGAGCGTGCGATTCGCGCGGACCACGCGAAGCTCCGCAAGTCGTGCGGTCCCGACGCATGCAAGTGACCCTCGCGCGCAAGCTCGTCGCGGAGGGCCTCGGGACGGCGCTCCTCGTCGCCGCCGTCGTCGGCTCGGGGATCATGGCGCAGAGGCTCGCGACGGATCCGGCGACGGCGCTGTTGTGCAACACGCTCGCGACGGGGGCGGCGCTCGTGGCGCTCCTCTTGATGTTCGGTCCGGTCTCGGGCGCGCAGCTCAATCCAGCGGTCACGCTCGTCATGGCGACCACGCGCGACGTCACGCCACGCGTCGCCGCGGGCTACATCGTCGTGCAGGTCGGCGGCGCGATCGCCGGTGCGGTGATCGCGAACACGATGTTCGATCTCGCGCCGATCGCGATCTCGACCACGGCGCGCGCGAGCCTGTCGTCGCTCGTCAGCGAGTGCGTCGCGACGTTCGGGCTCGTCGGCGTCGTCGTCGCGGTCGGCCGCACGCGCGCCTCCATCGCACCGCTCGCCGTCGCGGCGTACATCACCGCCGCGTACTGGTTCACCGCGTCGACCTCGTTCGCGAACCCCGCGGTCACCGTGGGTCGCGCGTTCAGCAATACGTTCGCGGGCATCCATCCCTCGAGCGTGCTGCCCTTCATCGCCGCACAGCTCTGCGGCGCGATCGCGGGCGGCCTCCTGTTCACGTGGATGGTGCCGAGACCCACGGTGAACGCGACCGCGTAGTCACGCGTGGCGCCGGCGCCACACCCACCGTCGACGAAGCACGCGGATCCGCGCTCGCGCGCAGCTATTCCCTCGGCGATCGTGGCGCACGCGCCACACAGCAGCGCGTGCCATTGCTTGCCGCTGCGTAAGCTCGGCGCGCGAGCCACGATTCCCCCTCGAAGGACACGAGCCACGGCGTGCAACTGCACGGCGATGCCTCCGTCCGGATCAGGGAGGCCCATGCACGCAGCTCGACTCGCCACGCTCGCAGCCACGCTCGTATCCGTCGTGCTCGCGACCGCGACCGCTCAGGCGCGATCGCACGTGCCGCTGGATCCCCTCGATGACGAGGAGCCCGCCGCCACGACGAGCACGACCGAGGTCGCGGTGGCTCCGTCGCAATCGACAGATCGCGGCTGGCCGTTTCGCCTCGAAGGCGGCATCGGCATCCGGTGGGGCAGCTTCCTCATCAACAACATCGACGCGAAGGACACGGTCAAGCAGCTCCACCTCGACGGTGGCCTTCGCTTCCGCAACCATCGCGTGTTCGTCTACGGACAGTACGCGCTGCAGTCGATGCAGATCCCGCTCGACGATCTCGCCGCGCGCGCCGGAACACCGGTCGCGATCGGCAACGGGCGCGGCCTCATGCACCGGCTCGCCGCGCACGGGCGCTACTCGTTCGCGCGCGCGGGCGAGAAGGACGGCGGCCTCGACCTCTTCGCCGACGCCGGCGTCGGCGTGCAGCACATCCGGTGGGACGCCGGCGGCGCGTGGACCCGCCCCGACCTGCAGCTCGCGCTCGGCATCGCGGGGTTCGGCGTCGGTGACACGCAGCATGGCGGCATGTCGCTGTCGATGGTGCTCACGCTCGCGCCGCGCAACGACGTCATGGGCGCCGGGCGCGCGTGCGGTGGCCCGTGCGACTACGCGACCGAGCCGACCGGCTTCGATCGCAGCTTCATGTTCGACGTGACGCTGATGTTCGGAAAATGAAGACGCGGCGACATCGGACGCGGCGGCGTCGATAACCGCGGCGACGGCGTCGATAACCGCGGCGACGGCGTCGATGGCCGCCGCCGTACGGTCTGACGGATCGGCGTGGACCCTGCCCTAGCTCGCGCGTGCTGACGATCCACCCTTGCGCGGGCGCGCGGCCTCGGCGAGCAGCTCCGCCGCGTGCGCCTTGGCCTTCGACGTCGCGTGACCGCCGAGCATGCGCGCGAGCTCGTCCTTGCGCGCAGCGACCGTCAGCTTCTTCACGCGAGTCTCGGTGCGCCCGCCGACCTCCGCCTTCTCGACGTGGAAGTGCTGGTCCGCGAACGCGGCGATCTGCGGAAGGTGCGTGACGCACAGGACCTGCCGTCCGTGCGCGCCGGTCCCTCGGTCGCCGGCGACCGCGCGGATCTGCGAACCGACCACCTGCGCCGTCGCGCCGCCGATCCCGCTGTCGACCTCGTCGAACACGTACGTCGCCACGTGCTCCGCGCGCCCCGCGGACTGCAGGCCGAGCTTGAGCGCGAGCATGATGCGAGACAGCTCGCCACCTGACGCGATCTTCACGAGCGGTCGCGCGTCCTCGCCCTTGTTCGACGCCAGCAAGAGCTCGACGCGATCCGCGCCATGCGGCCCGAGACCTCGACGAACAGGACTCTTCGACTTCGCCCTGGTCGCGGTGTTGGTCGATGCGCCCGTCGGCGACGAGTCCTTCGTGGGTGCTGGGTTCGGCGAGCTGACGGACGCACTCGTCGATGCATCGGGTGCATCCGGTGTGTCGAGCGTCTCGATCGACACGTGCAGTCGCGCCGAGGCCATGCCGAGCTCCGCGAGCGCGGCGCCGACTTCCTTCTCCAGCTTGCGCGCCGCCTTCTTGCGACACGCGGTCAGCGCAGCCGCGGCCGACATCGCCGCGGCTTCTGCCTTGGTACGCGCGGCGAGCACCTCGGCGAGCGTGGCGTCACGCCCCGTGAGTGCGTCCAGCTCGGCGCGCAGCTGCGTTGCCTTGGCGAGGATCTCGTCGAGGTTCGCGGCCGCGTGCTTGCGCACGAGCCTGCGGATCAATGCGATGCGTTCGTCGAGGTACGCGAGTCGCTCGGGATCGCCCTCGAGCTTGTCCGCGTACGAGCGCAGCTGGTCGGCGGCGTCGTCGATCAGCGTCTCGATCTCGGCGAGCTGTTTCGCGATCGGCTCGAGCGTCGCGTCCGTGCGCATGCCGCGCTCGACCTCGCGCGCCGCCGCGGCGACCCGATCGCGGGCCGAGTCGTCACTGCCGTAGAGCACGTCCTCGGCCGCGCGGGCGGCGCCCTGGAGCAAGTCGACCGACGCGAGCCGGACGCGCTCGAGCTCGATGGTCTGATCCTCGCCCTCCGTGAACCCGGCGGCGTCGATCTCCTCGAGCTGGTAGCGCAAATAGTCGATGCGAGCCTCGCGCTCGCGCTCGTCGCCGCCGAGCGCGGCCAGGGCGTCGTCGCAGCGCCGCAGCTCGGTCCACGCGGCGGCCATGGCCTCGACGAGCGGCTCTGCGGCCCCGAACGCGTCGAGCAGATCGCGATGCCGCGATGGATCGACGAGGCCCTGGTGCTGGTGCTGACCCGACAGATCGACGAGCAGCGCGCCCAGCTCGGCGAGCCGCGCCGCGGTGGTCAGCGCGCCGTTGACGTACGTGCGCGAGCGACCGCCGCGCTGGATCACGCGTCGAATGAACACCTCGTCGGCGTCCCCGTCGCGATCGACATCGCCCGCGTCCCGCGAGGCGCTCCCACGCGAACCTTGCGACGCGTGCGAGCCTTGCGACGCGTGCGAACCTTGCGAACCTTGCGAACCGAGCCCGGGGAGCCCTGCTCCCTCGAGGACAGCGATCACGCGCTCGCGCAGATCCGCGGGCACCTCGACGATCGCCTCGACGACCGCTTCATCCGTCCCCGTGCGCGGGATGTCCGCGGAGGCGCGACCGCCGCGTAACAGGTTCACCGCCTCGACGATCAGCGACTTGCCGGCGCCCGTCTCGCCGGTGAGCACGTTCATCCCCGGGCCGAGCTCGATCTCGACGTCCGACAGGATCGCGAAGTTGGTCACGCGCAAGTGCCGCAGCATCACGCACCTCCCTTGGTAGGCGACGCCGGCGGCGTGCGTGCCGCCGACGAGTCCGCGCGCGCACCCCAGTGCAGCTTGTCGCGCATGACATCGAAGAAGGACTTGTCTCCCTGGTACATCACGAGTGGCTTCGCGCGCGTGGTGACCTCGACGACGTCACCCGCGAGGAACGAGTGCCCCCACTGCGCGTCGACGGTGATCATCACGCCCCGCACGTCCGCGCCGAGCTGCATGCGAATGGTCGCGTCCGCGCCGATCACGAGCGGACGGTTGGTCAGCGCGTGCGCGCAGATCGGCGTGAGCGTCATCGCCGCTTGATCCATGGAGCGGCCGGGCACGACGATCGGTCCGCCCGCGGCCATGTTGTAGGCGGTGCTCCCCGTGGGCGTGGCGACGAGCAAGCCGTCCGCGCGGTACGAGGCGACGAACGCGTCATCGACGAACGCGTCGATCTCGACGATGCGAGCCATCGCGCCCTGGTGGAGCACGGCGTCGTTGAGCGCGTACTTCACGACCGGCGCCGCGCCCTGCCGCCGGAACGTGACCGCGAGGCGCATGCGCTTGGTCAGCGGCAGGGTGCCCGCGAGCGCGGCGGCGAGGCCGGCCTTGGCCTCCGCCGGGGCCCACCCCGCGAGGAACCCGAGCTGCCCGAGGTTGACCCCGAGGACGGGCCGCTCCTGATCGGCCACGAGCCGCGCGGCGCGCAACATCGTGCCATCACCACCGAGGGCGACTGCGAGATCCACTGCCTCGCCCAGCTCGGACTCCGGGAGGACCTCCGCGCCGGCAGGGGCGATCTGGTCTTCCGCGGTGACGACCGGGATATGGCCTTGTTCGCGCAACCATGGGACTAACTGCTCGAGGAGCGCGCCTGCCTCGGTCTTGTCCGGCTTGAGAATGAAACCGACTCTCGACACGCGCCGTTCGTACCACGCCCGCCTGACACTGAACGAATCCACAGGTCGGCATTACACGTTTGCGGCTTGACTACCTTTTCTCGGCCTTGTACACGATCCGCCCCTTCCGAGTACTCCCATGAACACGTTGACGACGCAGAAGAGCTCCTGGCTCACCAAAGAAGCCGGCGAGGCACAACGCGAATGGTTCGTGATCGATGCGACCGGGCACACGCTCGGCCGCCTCGCCTCGCGGATCGCGCTGGTGCTCCGCGGCAAGCACAAGGCCACGTACACCCCCAACGTCGACATGGGTGACTTCGTGATCGTTCTGAACGCGGGTGGCGTGCGCCTCACCGGTACCAAGCCGGACAAGAAGCTGTACCAGCACCACACGCTGTTCCCCGGCGGCATTCGCACCCGCCTCGCCAAGGAAGTCCTCGCGGACGATCCCGAGCGCGCGATCCGCGAAGCGGTGTGGGGCATGTTGCCGAAGGGCCCGCTCGGCCGCCGCATCATCAAGAAGCTCAAGATCTACAAGACCGCTGAACACGATCACGCCGCGCAGAAGCCGCGCACGCTGACGATCAACTAGTAGAAGCGCGGAGAACATCATGGCAACGCAGAAGACCTACGCCACCGGACGCCGCAAGACGGCCATCGCCCGCGTGTGGCTCACCGCCGGCGACGGCAAGATCACGATCAACGACCGCAGCGACGAGGACTACTTCTCGCGCCCGACCGCGCGGATGGTCATCCGCCAGGGCCTCGAAGAGGTCTCGCTGCTCGGCCAGTACAACGTCGACGCCACGGTTCGCGGCGGAGGCATCTCGTCGCAGGCCGGCGCGATCCGCCACGGCATCACGCGCGCCCTCATGAAGATCGACTCGGACCTGCGTCCGAAGCTCAAGGCCGCGGGCTACGTCACGCGTGACCCGCGCAAGAAGGAGCGCAAGAAGTACGGTCAGAAGGCCGCGCGCGCTCGCTTCCAGTTCAGCAAGCGCTAACCGGAACACTGCTCGCACCGACGCCGCGTCCACAGCGCGGCGTTTCGTCGTTTCGGCCGTCGTTTCGGTTTCGGCTCGGTTTCGGCCGTCGTTTCGACCGTCGTCTCGGCTCTGGTCGGGTCACTTGCACGCGCGCGTGTAGCCGCGCGAGCACGCGGTCTCGCGTAGCTCTGCCGCGCGCGCTCGGTCCGCGGCGTCGCCGTGCTGGAGCATGTCGGCCGCGTGGTAGCAGCCCGCGGGGTTCGTCGTGCACTGCCGCTCGTAGAGCTGCAACGCGCGCGCGCGATGCTCGGGCGACTCGGAGCTCAAGTGCTCCGCGAGGAGCGCGCACGCCGTCCCCGGCTCGAGCTCGCAGCCGCGCTCGAGGAGCTTCACCCACGCTTCGCGCGTGTAGCGCTTGTCGCCGTGGTTCGCGTTGCGGCGCACCCACTGGCCGGCGAGCACGCACGCGGACGCGTCGCCGAGCGTGCAGCCCTTGGACAGAAACTCGACGGCGACGAAGCGGCGCTCCTCGTTGCCGTCACTCGCGACGTACAGCTCGCGGCCGTAGAGGCGACACGCGATCGCCTCGTTCGCCTCGCACGCACGCTTGCAGGCATCGCCGCCTTGCTGCTGGCACGGGTGATTCGCGCGCGCGGACGCGGTCGACGTGCTCGCTCGGGTCGTGTCCGGTGTGCGCGTGGCGATCACGATGATCGTCACCGCGATCGCGATCGCGAGCCCCACGGCGACGCTCGCGACGAACAGCGGGCGCCGCGCGCGCGACGGCCGCTCGAGCGCGGTCGGCTTCTCGACGCGCTCGGGGACCCACGACGGGCGCTGCGCGAGCAAGTTCGACTCGCGGTTCGCGAGGTGTCGCTCGATCGCGCGCAGCTCGGCCTCGACCTGGCTCGCCTGCGCGGTGCGGCGCTCGGGCTCCTTCTCGAGCAGCGCCATGATCAGCGCGTCGAGGCGCACGGGCACCTCGTCGCGCAGCGAGCGCGCGGGCGGTGGATCGCGGAGCAGCAGCTGCGCGAGCACCTCCATGGTCTGCTTGCCCTCGAACGGCGGACGCCCCGTGCAGCACTCGTAGAGCAGCGCGCCGAGCCCGAACACGTCCATCGCGGCGGCGGGCGTGGCTGTGCCCATCGCTTGCTCGGGTGCCATGTAGCCCGGCGTGCCGATCAGCTGGCCGGTCTCGGTCAGCCCGTGCGTGACCGCGGTGTCCTTCGCGATGCCGAAGTCGATCAGCGTCGCGCGCGCGGGCTGGGAGTCGACGAGCATCACGTTGCTCGGCTTGACGTCGCGATGGACGATCGAGTGCGCGTGTGCGTGGGCGAGCGCGCCCGCGATGCGGATGCCGATCGCGAGCGTGTCCGCGATCGACAGCGGACCGCGGACGAGGCGCGTCGCGAGAGACTCGCCGTCGAGCCACGCCATCGCGAGGTACGCCTCGCCCGAGCGTGTGACGCCGTGGCCGACGTACGCGACGATCGCGGGGTGGTCCATGCGCTCGAGCGTCTCGGCCTCGAGCGTGAACCGCGCCTCGACGCCCGGATCGCGCAGCACCTTGAGCGCGACGTGCGCGCCCGACTCGCGATCGATCGCGCGGTGCACGCGGCCCATGCCGCCCTCGCCGACCTTGTCGCCCACGTCGAAGCGCCGGGCGAACGTGTCGTCCGCAAGCACCGCCCGCAGGCCGTCGGCCACCGCATCCGTGCGCAACTGCGCGATCGTAGCACCGCCGATCTCCCGAAACGACCGCAACGAACCTGCGTAGGGGTGACCATGGCTCTTCGATGGCGCATGGCGTCTGCGACCGCTGTTAACGTGGCGGCCGCGATCCCGATGACCCAGTTCCCGCCCACGATCCCCTCGGCCGTCCGCGACCTCGCGAGCTCGGATCGCGCGTCCCGCGAGCGCAGCATGAACACGATCGCGTCCGTGTACTGGACGCCGATCTACAAGTACCTGCGCGTCCGCCACGGCAAGCCACCGGCCGAAGCAGAGGACATCCTCCAGAGCTTCTTCGCGCGCGTCGTCGAGGGCAGCGCGCTGCAGGGCCACGATCCGGCGCGCGCTCGCTTCCGAACGTTCTTGCGCCGCTCGGTCGATCACCACGTCATCGATATCTATCGCCGCCAGACCGCGGCGCGGCGCGGTGGTGCGCTCCCCAAGGTGGACGTCACCGACGCCGAGAACGAGCTCGCGACGCCACCAGTGCCCGAGGAGGTGTTCGATCGCGAGTGGCTCGCTCGCGTCGTGGCCCTCGCGGTCGAGCGCACGCTCGAGGCGCTCGCGCGCCGCGACAAGCCGGTGCACGCGGAGCTGTTCCGCCGGTTCCACCTCGCCGACGACGATCCGCCCGCCTATGCGCAGGTCGCGGCCGAGCTCGGCATCACGCCCGTCGACGTGACCAACTGGCTGCACGTCGCTCGGCGCGAGTTCCGCCGCGTCGCGCTCGCCCTGCTCCGCGAGCTGACCGCGACGCACGAGGAGTTCGTCGAGGAAGCGCGCGAGGTGTTCGGCATCACCGTCGATGAAAGATGATCGGTCACGTTTTCCGGGTGCGGTTTCTACATCCGCATGCGTATCCCAACCTGGTTCGTGATCCCGTCCCTGCTCTTTGTCGTCGCGAGGACCGCTGATGCCGAGTGCTTGAAGTGGCACAGCAATATCTCGATGTGCGACACGAACCCTGCGCTGTGCGAGTCAGGGGCGCCGCCGCCCACGCATGGGCAGGAAGTCTTCTACTACGCGAGAGCGCTCACGGACACGCCGCAGGAGGCGTGCAAGAACCACAGAAAGTTCACGCTCGGCCTGGCCGACCCGGGAACAATCACCACGCAGCAATTCACAGCGAACGACGGCACGCCCGGAGTCTATTGCTATGCGGACGGCCAGTACTTCACCGCCCTCTGGTACCTGCCGTGGCCGCGCGAAGCAATGTGCGAGCGAACGCCGAACGGACCGTATCGAGACCTCGGGACCAGGGGCGTCGACGGCGGCCGCTTCACGGACGGTCAGAAGAACGCGATCAAACAGGTCTGCCGCAAGGACAAGTTCGGGAACATGCGTTCCGATGCCGGTCCTGCGCGTCCCCCCGCGATCCTCAACGAGCAACACGACGTTCTCTCCAACAACGCGACGACATGGGCATGGCAGGACGACCTCTACATCCCGTACATCTGGGCCCCAGATGGCGCGAACGTCGACCACATCATCCCGCGCAAGGACAAGTACGGTTGCGGCTGCGGCCCGAACTCGTACGCGAACATGTTGATCGTTTCGTGGCAGGTGAACAACGCGATGAGCAACGACTCGGATAATCCTTCACGGCAGCAGATCCTGCAGCGGTGGACACTTCCTTGAACGAGAGGTCAAAAGCCACGCGGGCCGACTGCGTACGAGATCACGAACCAGCCAGGAGTGTTCATGCGTCTCGTCCTCTGCGCGGCCCTCGCCAGCGCCGTGTTTGCCCCCGCCCTCGCGCGCGCCGATCAGTGCGCCATCAACGACCAGGCGATCGCCGACAAAGCGGTCGAGCTGGCGAAGAAGAGCACCGCGATGCTCGAGCTGTGCGAGCCGTGCGGCGAGAAGCAGCCGCACGGGCCGTATCCGATCGGCACCGTCGACGGCGCGAACGGACGCGTGACGTTCGACGGCGCGCTGCGCGACCTCGCGTACACGTACATCCTCGTCGGCAAGAACACGTATCAGAACCTCGGGCTGCTCGCGGGCTGCAGCGCCGCGCGCGTCTCGAAGGAGCTGATCGATACGCGACCGGTGCGCTCGCGCCCCGTGCGCCCGTCGTCGAACCAGGGCGGGCTCGGGCGGCCCGGTCCACCGCCGCGCCCGCCGATCTCTCGCACGCGCGTCACCAAGCCCGAGGATCTCGCGGGCACGTGGACCGTGACCGTGCGGCCGAGCCTGTCGACGTGCAAGGCGCCCGCGAAGACCCACACGGAGACCTGGGTCATCACCGTCGACAACGGCGCGGACATCGTCGTCAACCAGGGCACCGGCGCCGATGACTTCGTCGGCACGCAGAGCACGCTGGAGCGGGGCCAGTTCCAGCCGAAGCTCTCGACGAAGAACCGCCCGAGCGCCAACGTCCTCCAGATCACGCAATCGATGAAGGACCTGTTCTGGGGAAAGATCGCGCGCGCCGAGTCGACGGGCATCAAGGGCGATCCGGCCTGTCTGACCGCCGTCGACGTGTCGGGTACCCGCGTCCCATGACCTTGTTGCGCAACTTGTACCGGCGCGGTGCTGTCGTCGTGAAATCGCACCAGCGCGCGTTTTGGTGCACGCTAGGGCCATGCCGCTGACCAACGCCAAGCCGGTCGCGTTCATCGCGACCACGAAGCCCGCCGAGGCCACCACGTTCTACCGCGACGTGCTCGGCCTCAGGCTCGTCGAGGAGACCGGGTTCGCGCTCGTGTTCGACGCGTTCGGCATCATGCTGCGCGTGCAGAAGGCGCCCGAGGTCCACCCGCCGACGTACACCGCGTTCGGCTTCGAGGTGAAGGACCTCGACGCCAACGTGAAGGCGCTGATCGCGAAGGGCGTGTCGATCCTCAAGCCCGAGGGCATGGATCTCGACCCGAACGGCGTGTGGACGGCGCCGACCGGCACGCGCGTGTTCTGGTTCTACGACCCCGAAGGCCACGTCCTCTCGCTCTCGCAGTAGGCTGTGGCGTGCGCTTTCGCGCGCCGATCCTGGTCAAGCTGCTCGTCGCGCTGGTGCTGCCGGCGCTGGTGCTGTTCACCGTGTTCGCGTTCGTCGCGTACGAGGTGAGCCGCCGCGATCTCGACGAGGAGGTCGGTCGCCGCCTCGAGGCGATCGCCGCGAGCGCATCGACGACCGTGCGAGGCAAGTACGTCGAGGAGCTCGCGCCCGGCGACGAGGGCGAGCGCGCGCATCAGAACTACGTCAACAAGCTGAAGGTGCTCGAGCTCGCGACGGGCGCGCACCTCTACATGTTCGACAAGTCGTTCAACAGCCGGCTCGACACCGACCCCACGATCCCGATCGGCACGCACTACTATCACGTCGAGCTCGATCGCACCGAGCTCGCGCGCGTGTTCGACAAGGGCGAGACCGTCGCGTCGGTCACGTTCGAAGGCAACGACGGCAAGACGTACAAGGCCGGCTACGCACCCGTCCGCGCCGAGCTCGACGGTGGACCGATCGTCCTCGCGATCGCGGCGCAGGCGCCGGCTCGCTACTTCGACCGCCTCGCGGATCTGCGTGGCCGCCTGTTTCTGTGGGGCGGCGGCCTGTTGCTCGTCAGCATCGCAGCCGCCGTCATCGCGAGCCTCCTCGTCACGCGCAACGTGCGGCGCCTGGCGAGCGCGGCCGAGCGCATCGGCGCCGGCGATCTGCGCGAGCCGGTCAAGGCGCACTCGCACGACGAGCTCGGCGTGCTCGCGCAGACCATGGACCGCATGCGCGGCCAGCTCGCCGAGCGCGACGCGCGCATGCAGCAGATGCTCGCCGGCATCGCGCACGAGGTGCGCAACCCGCTCGCGGGCATGACGCTGTTCGCCGGCATCCTGCAGGACGAGCTGCCCGAGGGCGACGAGCGCCGCGGCCACGTCGACCGCATCCGCAAGGAGCTCGGCTACCTCGAGCGCGTGGTCAACGAGTTCCTCGAGTTCGCGCGCCGCCCGCGCCCCGAGCTCGCGCCGGTCCCGATGCGCGAGCTACTCGAGGAGATCGCGCAGCTCGCGAGCACGGAGAAGGTGCGCGTCGCCGTCACGCTTCTCGAGGACGTCACCGCGAACGCGGACCGCGCCCAGCTCCGGCGCGCGGTCTTGAACCTCGCGCGCAACGCGGTACAGGCGGCGATCGCCGCGGATCAGGAGGGCGAGGTGGTGCGGCTCTCCGCGCGCACCGAGGGAGACTCGCTCGCGATCGCGGTGTGGAACCGCGGCAAGGAAATCTCGCCGGAGACCTCCGGCAAGCTGTTCGAGCCGTTCTACACGACGCGCGAGAAGGGCACGGGCCTCGGCCTCGCCTTCGTGCGCGAGATCGCGCTCGACCACGGCGGCCGCATCGACGTCACGAGCGCCGAGGGCGAGACCACGTTCACCATCGTGATCCCGGCGTAGCCGTTTAGTGATAGGAACGTGGCGATGCCCGTCATCCTGATCGTCGACGACAACGAGACCATCCGCGAGGGCCTCGCGCACATGGTCAAGAAGCTCGGTCACGAGGCGGTGATCGCGTCGAGCGGAGACGCTGGCATCGCGGCGTTCAAGAAGCGCCGCGCCGACTTCGTGATCACCGACCTCAAGATGGAGGGCGGCACCGGCGTCGACGTGCTGAAGGGCATCACCGCGCTCGATCCCGACGTGCCGATCATGATCATCACGGGCTTCGGCACCGTCGAGACCGCGGTCGAGGCGATGAAGCTCGGCGCGTTCGACTTCATCACCAAGCCGATCCAGCCCGAGGTGGTGCGGCTCAAGGTCGCGAGCGCGCTGGAGCTGTCGGCGGCGCGGCGCGGGCGGCGCAAGTCCCAGGCGATGACCGAGACGCTGGCGGCCGATCAGGACGCGCGGTTCCCCGAGCTCGTCGGCGGCGGAGAGAAGATGGCGATCGTGCGGCGCACCGTCGAGAAGGTCGCCGCGAGCGACACGACGGTGTTCATCGCCGGCGAGAGCGGCACCGGCAAGGAGCTGATCGCGCGCGCGATCCATCGCCTGTCCAAGCGCGCGAACGGGCCGTTCATCAAGGTCAACTGCGGCGCGCTGACCGAGACGCTGCTCGAGAGCGAGCTGTTCGGTCACGAGAAGGGCGCGTTCACCGGCGCGATCAAGCAGAAGCTCGGGCGGTTCGAGCTCGCCGACGGCGGCACGCTGTTCCTCGACGAGGTCGGCGACGTTCCTCCCGCGATGCAGGTGAAGCTCCTGCGCGCGTTGCAGGAGCAGGAGTTCGAGCGCGTCGGCGGCGAGGCGCCGATCAAGGTCGACGTTCGCGTCCTGTCCGCGACGAACAAGGACCTCGACGCCGAGGTCGCGGCCGGCCGCTTCCGCCAGGACCTGTTCTTCCGCCTTCACGTATTGCCCGTGAAGCTGCCGCCGCTGCGCGAGCGCCGCGAGGACATCCCGCACTTGTGCGCGCACTTCGTCGCGAAGCTCGGGCCCAAGACCAACGCGCGGATCCGCGCGGTCGGCGACGCAGCGCTCGGACGCATCATGGCGTATCACTGGCCCGGCAACGTCCGCGAGCTCGAGAACGCGATCGAGCAAGCGCTCGTGTTCGCCGAGGGCGACGAGATCACGCCGGCCGCGCTGCCGCAGTTCCTGCAAGGCGGCGCCGAGGACGACAAGCTCGAGGTCCCGCGCGAGCTCTCGCTGCCCGAGATCCTCGACGATCTCGAGCGCCAGCTGATCCTCAAGGCCTACACGAAGGCGGGGCGCGTGAAGACCGAGACTGCCCGACTGCTCGGGATCAAGACGTCGGCGCTGTACTACAAGCTCGAGAAGTACGGCATCGAGTAGCGCGACCGAGCGCGACCGAGCGCGACCGAGCGCGACCGAGGACGACCGCGGGACCGAGGACGACCGCGGGACCGAGGACGATCGAGGGCGACCGGGGACGATCGAGCGCTGGCGTCACAGTTCTTCACGTTGCTCCTCGGGCAACGGTGAGTTCGACGCGAGCCGGGTACCGAATCAGCGATGCGAGCGGTACTGAGTCCGCATGCCGGACTACACGCTCTACTTCTCGCCGAGCGCGTGCTCGCTCTCGCCCCACATCGTGCTCGCGGAGGTCGGCGCGAGCTACGCGGTCGAGCGTGTGGACCTGAAGAACAAGAAGCTGGCGAACGGCGGTGATTGGCTCGCGATCAACCCCAAGGGGTACGTCCCTGCCCTCGTGATCCCGTCGGGCGACATCATCACTGAGGGCGCGGTGATCGTGCGCTACCTCGCCGACCAGTTCCCGGATGCGAAGCTCGCGCCGCCCAACGGCACGCTCGAGCGCGTGCGCCTCGACGAGTGGCTGCACTTCATCGCGACCGAGATCCACAAGGGCATGAGCCCGCTCTACAAGACGATCGCCGGCGATGACTTCAAGAAGAACCTGCGCGAGGTCGTGCTCCCCGCGCGTTTCGCGACGCTCGCCGCCGCCGTGAAGCCATACCTCCTCGGCGCGCAGTTCACCGTCGCGGACGCGTACGCCTTCTACGTGCTGCGCTCGTGGATCCACCACCAGAAGCAAACCCTCGACGCGTGGCCCACACTCGTCGAGTACTACCAGCGACTCGCGCAGCGCCCGTCCGTCCAGAAGGCGCTCGCCGAGGAGGGAATCTCCGCATGACCCGACTCGAAGACGCCTCCTGGGCCGCGCTGCGCATCGTCGCGGGCTTCATGTTCCTGTTTCACGGCGCGCAGAAGATCCTCGGGGTGCTCACGACCAAGGCGCCTCCCGAAGCGTTCACGCAGAAGTGGGTCGGTGGCGTGATCGAGCTCGTCGGCGGTGCGCTGATCGCGATCGGCCTGTTCACACGGCCAGCCGCCTTCATCGCCTCGGGCACGATGGCCGTCGCGTACTTCCAGTTCCACTGGAAGATGCAGGGCGGCGCGCAGCTCTTGCCGATCGGCAACGGAGGCGAGCTCGCGGTGCTCTACTGCTTCGTGTTCCTCGCGATCGCGGTCAAAGGCGCGGGCGTCGCGTCGATCGATCGCGTCCTCGGACGCGCGTGAACCGCGTTTCGCGCACTGGTCAAATCCACCACTTTCGAATTGTAATGGGGTCCGACCCCAACCGACGCGCGAAATGGTCGAATCCACCACTTCTGTCCAGCGCGTTGGACGCTTGTCCAGCCGGCGGACACGCGGACGCGTCACTCGGGACACGTGTCCAGCCGGCGGACACGTCGGCCGCGGTCACTTCGCTTTCTTGCCGACGTGCTTCTCGACAGCCTCGCGGACGAGCTTGCCGTCGCCCGGGGCGATCGTGCTCGACGATGTCACGACGACCTCGCGGCCCTTGATCGCGACGCTCGCCTTGCCCTTCTGCGCCTTCTTGTAGGTGCAGCGCAGGCCGTCGAGCTTCTTGCGGACCGCGTCCTTGTGATCGCGGCACACGTCGCTCATCCCCGACGCGTAGATGCTGCACATCTCGCCGATGTCGAGCGCCTTGGGGATGTTGTTGCCGCTGTCACCGGCGGCCTTCCACGACGCGATGTCGATCGTCAGCTTCGCGTCGTCGCCGCACCGCTTCTTGAGGCCCTCGGCCGCCTTCGGTGCGTCGACGTTCTCGAGATCCCACTCCCGCTTCGCGTCCGCGATCCCTTGGAACGCCGGACTTGCATGCAAGAGCCTGGGCGCGTCGCCCGTCGGCGAGTAGCCCGGGACGCGCGTGAACACGACGATGCCCTTCTCGATCGTCACCTTCTCCTCGGACTTGTTGTTGTCGGGCAACAGCCCGCACTTGACCGCCGTCACCTTCGCCTTCACGAACGCCTGACCGGCCGGGTGTGCGGTGCCCTGGTCGTTCAGGCACGCGGCGCGGATCGCGTCCATGATCGGCGCGCAGTCCTGCGCCTTCGCGTTCGCCTTCTCCCACGCGGCCCAGTCGGGCGCGACGAGCGTGATCGAGGTGCCGCAGCTCGTGTTGAGCTTCGCGAGCGCCTGGTTCAGATCCGCTTGCAGCCTGTCGCGATACGACTCGGCGCTCGCCGAGGACACGCACACCACGATCGCGAACGCGCACCACTTCGCATGCAGCATCGTCGCCTCCTGCGCGAATCGTACCGCGGAGCCGCCTCGCCTCGCTGCGCTCGTAACGTCTCTCGCGCGGCGCCGGCTATTCGGGGTTCTCGGGACGGTCGGTCGCGCTACCGGCACCACTGCCGCTGGCGGTCAGCGCCCGACGGCACGCCTGGAGCTCCGCTTCGAACGCCTTGCCCTTCTTGTCCTGCTCGGCGGTCGGCTTCGCGTCCTTGTCGAGCTTGTCGCGCATCGTCTTCTTGTAGTCGAGGCGCGCTTGCGAGACGCGGTCGGCGCACGCGGTGTCCTGGCACGCGCACATCTCGGTCTTGAACTTCTCGAGCTGGCCGAGGATCTCGTCGAACTTGTCGTTACCGCCCTTGCACCCGATCACCACCAGCCCGAGGACGATCGCCAGCGAACGCATATCGCGATCCTAGCAGTCGGACGATGACGGCGCTTGGTACGTGTCCTTGGCCCACGCGAGAAACTGCTCGCCCGGTAGCTCCAACGCTTTGCGGCACAGCTCGCCGACGTGGATCGGAAAGTCTTTCTCCAGGACCCAGCGCAAGAAGCTGCGATCCGGACCGGCCGCGAGCTCGTGCAGGGGCGCGTTCAGATACTTCCCGAACCCGACGACGATGACCTCGCCATCCCAGCGCAGGTGCCGCGTCGGGCCGACCCAGCTCGCGCGCTCGGCGAGCATGGACGCGCCATGGCGAGAGAGCGTGGGATCGCACTTCTGCGCGATCTCCGCCCAGTCGGCGCCGGCGAGGCCGTAGTGCTTGAGCATCCCCGAGAGCACGCGTCCGGTCGCCGCCACGTCGGCGCTCGCGGTGTGCGCCGAGGCGAAGCCTTCACCGACGAACTTCTGATGCGCGTTCTGGAGGCTGCGCGGCTCGAACTGCTGCCACAGGCGATACGCGTCGACGATCTTCTTCTGGGACAGGTCGAGCCACGGACGTCCGATGCGCGCGTACTCGGCCTGGAGCATGTCGATGTCGAACGTGAGGTTGTAGCCGACGATCACCTCCGCGCTGTCGAACACGGCGGCGATCTCGTCGGCGAGCTCCGCGAACGTGGGGCACGCGGCGAGGTCTTCCTCGGAGATGCCGTGGACAGCGCGGGCACCCGGGTGGATCGGGGTCTGGGGCTTGATGCGCCAGACCTGGTTGGGCGCGTGATCCTCGAGGCCGTGCTGCACGCACAGCTCGATCACCTGGTCGCGCGTGCGGTCGGTCCCCGTGGTCTCGCAGTCGAAGACCACGACGCGCGCCGGCTGCACGATCGGGGCGCTGCCCTCGGCCAGCGCCGGCGCCGGCGCGGACGACTCTCGCCAATCGAGCAGGGACAACGTGCCTTCCACACGCCGACTCTAGGTGTCCCCTCTGACAGCCACTCCGGACCCGGGATCGGCCAAGATCCAAGCGATCGAAATGCTTTACCATCGCGACGTGCGATCGCTGCTCGTGCTCGGCCTCCTGGTCGCCTGCAAGGCGAACGAACCGCCGCCCATCACCGGCGCCTGGTACGACGGGTTCGAGCGCGAGTCACTCGGACCGAACTGGTCGGCGACCGGCGACGGCTATCGGATCGACGCGGGACAGGTCAACGCGAAGGGCGCGCACAACCATCCGCTGTGGCTGCGCAAGAAGCTGCCGCGCAACGTGCGCATCGAGTTCGACGCGTGGTCGACCGAGCAGCGCGGGGATATCAAGGTCGAGGTGTTCGGCGACGGCTCGTCGTACGACCCGGACGGCAACCGCTACATGGCGACCGGCTACGAGGTGATCTTCGGCGGCTGGCACAACTCGAAGTCGATCATCGCGAGGCTCGACGAGCACGGGAACGATCTCGTCCAGCGATCGGACGTCAAGGTTATTCCCGGAAAGCACTATCACTGGCGGATCGATCGCAAGGACACGAAGGTGACGTGGTTCATCGACGACATGTCCAAGCCGTTCCTCGAGCTCGACGACAAACAACCCCTCGAGAAGGAGGGGCACGAGTATTTCGCGCTCAACAACTGGGAGACCGATACGTGGTTCGACAACCTCGTGATCACCCCACTCTGAGCCGACGGCGTTCCGTGTAGCCCAGCGCTTCGCGAGGCGATTGGTGCCGCCGCTCGGCTGTCAGGCGAGCGGCCCTCGACGCCGACGGCGTTCCGTATAGCCGAGCGCTTCGCGAGGCGATTGGTGCCGCCGCTCGGCTGTCAGGCGAGCGGCCCTCG
>CAZUAR010000026.1:152946-169672 GCA_964617845.1 uncultured Kofleriaceae bacterium
AGCGCTTCGCGAGGCGATTGGTGCCGCCGCTCGGCTGTCAGGCGAGCGGCCCTCGACGCCGACGGCGTTCCGTATAGCCGAGCGCTTCGCGAGGCGATTGGTGCCGCCGCTCGGCTGTCAGGCGAGCGGCGGCGAGCTAAAATCCTCGTCGACTTCGGGGATGGAGCAGTTCGGCAAATATTCGCTGATCCGCAAGATCGGCACCGGCGGTATGGCCGAGGTGTTCCTCGCTCGCACGACCGTCGCGCAGGGCCTGAACAAGACCCTCGTCATCAAGAAGATCCACACCGCGTACGCGCGGTCCAAGCAGTTCGTCACGATGTTCGTCGACGAGGCGAAGATCGCGCTCGGCCTCAACCACCCCAACATCATCCAGGTCTTCGACTTCGGCGCCGTCGGCGACACGTACTTCCTCGCGATGGAGTACGTCGAGGGCCTCGACCTCTTGCGCCTGCTGCAAGAGGCGGCGAAGGCGCGGCAGCGACTGCCGTACGGCCTCTCCGCGTACATCGTCCAGCAACTCGCCAAGGGCCTCGACTACGCGCATCGCAAGACCGACGAGTTCGGGCAGCCGCTCGGCATCGTGCATCGCGATATCTCGCCGCAGAACATCCTGCTGTCGTGGGACGGCAGCGTGAAGATCGTCGACTTCGGCATCGCGCGCGCGCGCGATGTTCACGAGGAGCAAGGCGTCATCAAGGGCAAGTTCGCGTACATGTCGCCCGAGCAAGGGCGCGGCGAGCTGGTCGACTGCCGCAGCGACGTGTTCGCAGCGGGCATCGTGCTGTTCGAGCTCGTATGCGCGCGCCCGCTGTTCCACGGCAAGGGCAAGGAAGCGCTCGAGATGGTGAAGTCCGGCGCGATCCCCAGGCCGCGCGACTTCGCGCCCGAGCTGCCCGACTCGCTCGAGCGGATCATCCTCAAGGCGCTCGCGTTCCACCGCACGGATCGCTTCCAGACCGCGCGCGACCTGCAGCACGAGCTCGGCCGCTTCTCGCTCGAGTGGGGACAGAAGTCGGGCACGCTGATCGACAGCGGTCACCTCGCGCAGACGCTCGCGCAGCTGATGCCCGCCGAGCAGCGCGTGGTCGCGCCGCGGCCCGCGTTCGAGGGCGACGTGCCCGCGCTCGCATCGCACGTCGAGCCCGATGACAGCGAGGTCGGCGATGCGGTGCCGAAGTCGGTCGACGCGCCCGAGCCGAGCGCGATGGTGCCGAGCGTCGCCGTGATGCAGGCGAAGGCCGCGCAGGCGTCGGGGTCGATGGAGATGCCGGTCCAGCAAGTGACGGGGCCGCAGCTCGTCGAGGGTCTCGGTGCCCCCGCGCGAACGCCGACGCGCGATCGCGAGCGCAAGCACGTGTACGTGCTGCAGGGCATCCTGCGCGGCATGGCGGCGCTCGAGCGCAAGCTCGGCGCGAGCGGCGCGGCGCGCCTCGTCAACGACTTCTACAAGGTCGCGCGCGATGTCGCGTTCAAGCACGAGGCGATCCTCGACACGCCGAGGCTGCCGTCCGACGGCAAGGACATCCCCATCCCCGAGATCACGGCGTTCACCCCGGCGCCCGGATCGAACCCCGGCGAGACGACGATCCGCGTCGTCGTCGGCTTGCCGGTCGCGAGCGAGGACGACGCGGGCCGCGCGATCCGCCTCGCGCTCGCGCTCGTCGACGCGCTCGACGGCATCGGCAGCGACGTCGAGCCCGAGCTGCGCCTCGCGCTCGCGGTGCAGCGCGGCGCGGCGCTCGTGAAGCGCCCGAGTCAGAAGACGAAGATGACCCAGCGGGGAGTGGGCGAGCAGATCTTCGACATCGAGGACACGACCGCCGCGTTCGCGCACAAGCTCGCTCGCCAGGCGCGCGGCGCGGAGATCCTCGTCGGCGGGCGCGTGTTCCGCAGCGCGCGCAACGAGTGGAACTTCGAAGCGCTGCCCGCGATCGATCTGCCGTCCGACGAGCCCGGCGGCACGAGCGCGTCGCAGTCGCGCAACGTCGACGAGGAGACCGACCCCGGCGTCAAGCGCGCGCGCGTGTACCGCCTGCGCGGCCCCAAGGAGCGCGCGCAGCGCATGCGCGAGCGCCGCGACGGCGGGCGCCTGCACGGCCGCGACCTCGAGCTCAAGGCGCTGCGCGACACGTGGCGCGACGTGCTCGTCACCAAGCGCAAGCGACAGATCGTGATCATCGGCGACGCGGGCGTCGGCAAGCGAACGCTGGTGCGCCAGTTCCTCGAGGGCATCGGCAAGAGCGAGGCCGTCGTGATCCGCACGAGCGGACGCGTGGGCACCGCGATGACCCCGTACGGCGTGATCGCGGACCTCACGCGCGACCTGCTCGGCCTCGCCGAGGATGCAGAGCCGCACGAGGTCGAGCGGCGCCTGTTGCGCGCGCTGCCGCTGATCTTCCCGGGCGAGGGTGTAGCGGGTTCGGAGACGTCGCGCGAGGCGCGCACGGCGCTGCAGATCTTCGGCATGCTCCTCGGCGCCCGCGGGCAGACGCCGGCCGCCGAGGTCGACGCCGACACGCGCAAGCAGACGCTGCTCCACCTGCTCAACAAGATCGAGACGCGCCTCGAGGGCGACAAGCCGATCATCCTCGTCGGCGAGGACATCCACTGGACCGATCAGGACAGCCAGGAGCTGTTCGCGGCGCTGCTCAAGGTCGACACGCCGCGGCCGATCCTCGGCCTCATGACCTCGCGGCCCGAGCCGCGCATCATCAAGCTCGCGAAGGAGCTCGGCACCGAGCTCGTGGTGCTCGAGGAGCTTCCGGACGCCGCCCGGCGCGAGATGCTCGAGGAGCGCTTCGTCCCCGGGCACGACATCGACGACCTGATCGAGCAGATCGTGTCGCGGGCGGGCGGCAACGCGTTCTTCATCAACGAGCTGATCGACACGCTCGTCGAGCGCGGCATCCTCGTGCCCGATGGCGACGAGGACGAGCACCCTGGCCTGCTCCGCTGGGTCAAGCGCGACGCGCCGATCCACGTGCCCTCCACCGTCGAGGACTTGCTCGTCACGCGCATCGACGCGCTGCCGCCGAACGAGAAGGAGACGCTGATCTACGCCGCCGTCCTGGGCCGCCACATCTCGCCCGCGCAGCTGCAAACGTTGCTCGGGCGCCCCGTGCGCCTCGAGCTCGACGAGCTCGTGCGCCGCGGCCTGCTCTCGCCCGTCGAGGGCGCCGAAGGCGGCGTGCGGTTCAAGAACGACATGACGATGACCGTCGCCTACGCGATGATCCCGCCCGAGCAACGCGTGCAGATGCACCGCGCGGTCGCGGCGCGCATCGCGGGCGCCACGTCGTATCGCCAGGGCCAGGACGACGCGCTGATCGCTCGCCACCTCGAGCTCGCGGGCGACGACATCGCCGCCGCCGAGCGCTACCTGCGCGCGGCCACGCACGCCGTCGAGCTCGGCGGCAACGCGGACGCGTTCCGCCAGCTCACGCGCGCGCTCAAGCTCCTGCCCTCCGCCGATCACGAGCGCCGCTTCACCGCGCACCGCCTGCGCGAGGAGATCCTGCGCCGCCTCGCAAAGCGCCCGCAGCAGCTACGCGAGCTGCACGCCCTCCGCAAGGAGGCCGAGCTCACCGCCGACCCCGGCCGCCTCGCGATCGCGCACTGCGCCCTCGCGCAGTTCTACATCGACGTCGGCAAGGCGCCCGCCGCCCTCCGCGCCGCCGCGCCCGCGCACAAGTTCGCCAAAGACGCGGGCGACGCGCTCCTCGAGGCCGAGGCGCTTCGCCTGCGCTCCGCGATCGCGCGCCTCGTCGGTAACGCCGAGGAGTCCCTCAAGATCGCCGACGAAGCGCTCGCGCTCATTGACGCCGCAGGCGCCGCAGCCGGCACCAACGCCGCCCCGCCGCAGCCCGTGCTGATCGCGCGCGCGACCATCCTCAACCAGCGCGGCACGACGCTGTGGAACATCGGTCGCCTCGAAGCGGCGATCGAGTCGTACGCCGAAGCGCTCGTCATCTATCGCGCGATCGGCATGTCGCGACACGAAGCGCGCGCGCTCAACAACATGGGCATCGTGTTCGCCGCCCTCGGCGAGTACGAGGAAGCGCTCGCGCACTACAAGTCCGCGCTCAAGATCGACCAGGCGCTCGGCGACCGCTCGTCGATCGCGCTCAAGCTCGGCAACATCGGCCAGTGCTACTCCGACCTCGGCGACCTCGACAAAGCCGAGAGCTACCTCGGCAAGGCGCTCAAGGTCGCCGAGCAGACCGGCGACCTCTCCGCCGCCGCCGACGCCGCAGTCTCGTGGGGCCAGGCCAAGATGCAGCGCGGCGACACCAAGGCCGCCCTCGCGCTCTTCGAGCGCGGCCTCACCCTCGCCACCGAGAACCGCGAGCGCTACCAGGAGGTGCGCGCGCTCCAGTACATCGCGCTCGCGCACCTCGTCGTCGGCGATCCGCCCGAGGCCGCACTCGAGATGGCGCGCTCGGCGACCGAGTGGGCGCGCAAGATGCCGATGCTCGTCGGCATCATCTACGGCCTGACGTTCCAGGGCCTCGCCCTCTCGCGCCTCGGTCGCCACGACGAAGCTGTCACCTGCGTCGACGAAGCCGTGCAGCACCTCGAGGGTGCACGCCCCGAAGGCGCCGAGCACGTGCATCGCTGGCGCGCGCAGGTGCTCACCGCCGCTGGCCGCACCGCCGATGCCGCCGCCGCGATCGCGCGCGCGGACTCCGAGGTGCAGGCGAAGGCGAAGAAGCTGCGCGACCCGGAGCTGCGCAAGCACTTCCTGGCGTCGCGCCAGCGCGCGGTCTGACATCGTCGTCGTCAACTCGTCCTCGTCGGCGTCGGCGGCGGCTCACGTCGGAGCGCCGTCGTCTGCGGCTCGTTCGCTAGGCCGTCGCTTCGTCGTCCTCGTCCTCGTCGTCCTCGTCGTCCTCGGCTCACGTCGAAGCGCCGTCGTCTGTGGCTTGTTCGCTAGGCCGTCGCTTCGTCCTCCTCGTCCTCGTCGTCCTCGTCGGCGTCGGCGGCGGCTCACGTCGGAGCGCCGTCGTCTGTGGCTCGTTCGCTAGCCGTCGCTTCGTCGGCGGTTCCAGAAATGGGCGGGCTACGCCCGCGAGAAGGGGAGTGAGGGGAGTCGGAGATCGTTTTTCGCTTCGCGAAGAACGACCACACGATTCACCTCACACCCGTCACGGTCGAAGCTCTGCCGATCATCTTCGTCAGCTCGTCCTCGTCTTCGTCGACGGTGTCGTCGATAGCTCGCGTCGGAGCGTCGTCGTTGGTCGTCGTCGTCATCGTCATCGTCCTCGTCGTCATCGTCATCGTCATCGTCATCGTCATCGTCATCGTCATCGTCATCGTCATCGTCATCGTCGTCGTCCTCTTCGTCGGATCGTCGTCATCGTCCTCGTCGTCATCGTCATCGTCATCGTCCTCGTCGTCGGATCGTCTTGCGAAGATCGTTGAAGGAGGTGAACGAAAAGGGAGTTTGATTCGCGAAGCGAAGAAAAGTTCTCTTCTCCCGTTCTCCCCTTCTCGCGGGCGTAGCCCGCCCACTTCTGCGAGCTGCCGACGACGCGACGGCGTGGCGATGTCCTCCAGAACGATCGCCTCCAGGACCGCGTGGGCAGCCGTCACTGCGGCACGCAGCGCGCCATCGGACCGTCGTCGTCGTCGGATCGTCTTGCGAAGATCGTTGAAGGAGGTGAACGAAAAGGGAGTTTGATTCGCGAAGCGAAGAAAAGTTCTCTTCTCCCGTTCTCCCCTTCTCGCGGGCGTAGCCCGCCCATTCTGGGAGCAGTCAACGTAGCGACGGCATCGCGCAGTCACGCGACGCGGGGCCAAGCAGTGCAGCCACGGCGCCATCGGATCCTTCTCGCGCGCCAGACGCGCACCGCGTCGACGATCTCACGCTGATCGAACGGTCACCCGCATGGGGTGCATGCCACGGTGCACCATGGCGGACCTCCATCGCGCGATCAGCGGACGGATGCTCGTCGTGTTCATCGTCGGCGACATCCTGGGTGCGGGCATCTACGCGCTCGTCGGCAAGCTCGCTGGCCATGTCGGTGGCGCCGTGTGGCTGCCGCTCGCGATCGGCTTCTTGCTCGCCGCGCTGACGGCGGGCAGCTATGCCGAGCTGGTCGGGAAGTACCCGCGTGCGGCGGGTGCGGCGCTGTACGCGCATCGCGCGTGGAAGCGGCCGTTCGTCACGTTCCTCGTCGCGTTCGCGGTGCTGATGTCCGGCGTCACGTCGGCGGCGACCGCGGCGCGTGCGTTCGGCGGCGAGTATCTCGCGGCGTTCGTGACCACGCCGCCGATGATCGCGTCGCTGGGCTTCCTGGCCGTGATCACGTTCGTGAACTTCCTCGGCATCTCCGAGTCGGTGAAGGTCAACCTCGTGCTCACGATCGTCGAGGTCGGTGGGCTGATCGTCGTGCTGGTCGTGGGCGTGATCGGCATCGCGCAGGGCGTGGCCGAGCCGGGGCGAGCGTTCACGCTGGAGGCGCCGAATGGCGCCGTGCTCGGCGTGCTCGGGGCGACGGCGCTCGGCTTCTACGCGTTGATCGGCTTCGAGGACTCGGTCAATCTGGCCGAGGAGACCGACGAGCCGCACCGCACGTTCCCCCGGGCGCTGTTCGTGGGCATCACGCTGACCGGCGTGCTGTACGTGGCGATCGCGATCGTCGCGGTGATGCTCGTCGAGCCGGCGGTGCTCGCGCGCTCGAGTGGGCCGCTGCTCGAGGTCGTCGTCGCGGCGGGCGTGCGGTTTCCGGCGGAGCTGTTCGCGTTGATCGCGCTGCTCGCGATCGGCAACACGGCGCTGATCAACATGATCATGGCGTCGCGGCTGCTGTACGGCATGTCGAACGAGAAGATCATCCCGCGCGCGTTCGGTCTCGTGCACCCCGGGCGCAAGACGCCCGTCGTCGCGATCGGGTTCACGGTGGTGATCGCGGCCGCGTTGACCACGGTCGGCTCGGTCAAGGAGCTCGCGGAGACGACGGTGCTGTTGCTGCTGCTCGTGTTCGCGCTGGTGAACATCATCGTGCTCGTGCTGCGAAGGCGGCCCGTCGAGCACGCGCACTTCCGGACGTCGCGCGTCGCGGCGGGCGCGGGCGCGGTGTTCTCGCTCGTGCTCGCGAGCCCGCTGACCGGACGCTCGCCCCGCGTGTACCTGCTCGCCGCGATCCTCCTCGGGGTCGGTGCGCTGCTGTGGGGGATCAATCGCCTCGTGACGGGGACGCGGGTCACGGACATCGACGCCGAGAAGCTCTCGAAGTGATCAGTCCGGGAACGCGCAGCCAACGGGACGCCAGGCCGGGATGCCGAGTCCCGGGGAGTAGTCCCACCACGCGAGCCCGCTCTCGACCGTGATGTCCTCGCACGTGCCGCGATCGATGCAGAGGCGGTACTCGCCCGGCTCGAGCTCGAGCTCGTAGAAGCCGTCGAGCCCGGTCGTCACCGCGGTCTCGACACCGAGGCCGACGCGCGTGGCGGTGATGCGTGCGTTCGCGCGAGTCCGTTGGCAGTTGCACGCGGGCTCGTACTCGAAGAGCGCGTAGCCGAAGATGCCCTGCCGGATCGCGACCGCTCGCTCGACGCACGCGAGCTCGCTCGGCATGGGCTCGGCGGCACACGCGGCGAGCACGACGAGGAGCGCGACACGCATCACTCGACGAGGACGCCAGATCGGCGAGCCGGTTGCAAACACAAATACCGGCGTGGGTGTCGGGTCGCGACGGACTGCCGCACCCGCGAGGGCGTGCAATTGCCCGGGCGATCTGACACGGTCCGCCCGTGACGAAACGCATCTCCGGCAAGAAGCTCCTCGTCGGGCTGCTCGTGGTGCTGCTGCTCGCGGTCATCCCCGGGATCCTCGTCCCGACGCTCGTGTGTCGCGACACCGAGCTCCAGCTGCCGGACCTCGGCAAGGTCACCGCGTTCGACCTCGTCGACGAGCAAGGGCGCCCGTTCACCGAGGAGGCGCTGCGCGGTCACCCGACGATCGTCGACTTCATCTTCACGCGCTGCGACACGATCTGCCCGATCATCACGATGAAGATGCAACGGCTGCAGGACAAGCTGCTCGACCGCAAGGCGGACTCGATCAAGATCCTGTCGATCAGCGTCGACCCGGCGAACGACACGCCGGAGAAGCTCGCGGCGTACGCGGCGAAGTATCACGCGAAGCCGGACAAGTGGCGGTTCGTCACCGGGCCGGTCGACAAGGTCAAGGAGCTCGTCGAGGGGCCGTTCATGAACTCGATGATGCAGGAGGGCTTCACCAAGTCCGGCGCCCCCCAGATCTCGCACAACGGCTACTTCATCCTCGTCGACGGCGACCTCACGATCCGCGGCATCTACGATTCGAACGACGTCAAGAAGCTCGACGAGCTCCAGCACCACGCGCGGTATCTGGCGCGCACGGGCAGCGGGCGCAGCTACAAGTTCGGCGGCGGCTGATATGCTCTGCGAGGCGTGGGCCTCGCGCTCGATATCGGAATGGTCGTCCTCGGGATCGCGATCCTGTACTGGGGCGCGGAGTGGCTCATTCGCGGGTCGGCCTCGGTCGCGCGCGCGTTCGGCGTGAAGCCGATCGTCGTCGGGCTCACCGTCGTCGCGTACGGCGCGAGCGCGCCCGAGCTCGCGATCGCGACGAAGACCGCGCTCACGCATCACCAGCCGATCGCGCTCGGGACGGTCATCGGATCGTGCGCGGCGAACATCTCGCTCATCCTCGGGCTGTGCGCGCTGATCAAGCCGCCGACGATCGACAACCGCGTCATCCGTCGCGAGATCCCGATCCTCCTCGGCTCGGTGATCGCGGTGCCGATCCTGTTGCGCAACGGCATCCTGTCGCGGCTCGAGGGGGCGATCCTGATCGGCTGTGCGATCGTGTTCACCATCGCGACGCTGACCGTGTCGGCCAAGCTCGAGTCCGATCAGGAGATCGAGGCCGAGAAGCACAAGCGAGCCGAGGACTCGGGCGTCGAGCTCGGCGGTCGCGGCCGGCCCCGCGCAGGTCGCGGCGCGGCGGCGCTGATGACGGCGATCGGCGTCGTGCTGCTGGTCGCCGGCTCGGATCTGTTCGTGCGCGGCGGGCGCGGTATCGCCGGTCACATCGGCATGAGCGAGCGCATGCTCGGCCTGACGATCATCTCGATCGGCTGCGCGCTCCCGGAGCTGATCGCGTCGCTGATCGCGGCCACGCGCAACCAGGCGTCGCTCGCGATCGGCTCGGTGATCGGCTCGAACCTGCTCAACGTATTCCTCGTCCTGGGTATCACCGCCTATCTGAGCCCGATCGACTTCGGCGAG
The DNA here is from genome assembly GCA_964617845.1 of uncultured Kofleriaceae bacterium. GTDB lineage: Bacteria > Myxococcota_A > Polyangia > Haliangiales > Haliangiaceae > JABFXX01. The sequence continues at coordinate 162,226 of CAZUAR010000026.1, forward strand.
CGCATGCACATGGTCGAGCTGGTCGGCCTGGTCGCGATCACGCTGCTCGGGATCGTGGTGCTGCGCTCGGATCGCAGGATCTCGCGGCCCGAGGGGGCCATCCTGGTGGCCGCATATATCGCCTTCGTCGTGTCCTCGGCGCTGCTCTGAGCCCCTGGAATCGCTCGTTGACCACCGGTCATTAGTTACCCGAGACGTGCGATTTGCAGCCCGTGCGCATCGGTTGCCTCAGGTTGCAACAGCGCAAGACAGCAGGGCCTATCTGGTCGGCACGTGATCGATCTCGCTACAACTCCGCGCATGAAGCGCCAGTTTGCTCTCGTCGCGCTGACCCTGGGGACCGTCAGCATCGCGAACGCTGATTCGCAGACCAACGTCGCCGACGCGCCGGAGAACCCGCTCGCGACGCCATGGACGCGACCGCAGCCGACGTATCGCTTCATCGACCCCGGCCTCGTGCCGGGCTTCGACGCGCTGCCCGAGGCAGCCGTGTCGTCGAACGTGATCTACCTGAACAACTGCAAGCCGAACGGCTGCCAGGTGTCGCCCGGCAACGAGAACTCGGCGATGAACCGCTCGAGCATCCCGAACCAGCCGTCGACGGTGCAGGCGTTCGCGTACTCCGACGCGGTCTGGGACCAGGTCGTCCAGTGCGTCCGCGAGACGTACGCGCCGTTCAACGTGCAGATCGTCACGGAGCGTCCGACGACCGCGGGCTATCACATGGCGATCGCCGCGGGCCGCCCGCAGGACGTGCAGATGCAGAGCGGCGTCGGCGGCGTCTCGCCGTTCACGTGCGGCTTCATCAACGGCGGCATCTCGTTCTCGTTCGCGAACATCTACGGCCCGGACGTCGACGAGATTTGCTGGACGATCGCGCAGGAGACCGCGCACTCGTGGGGCCTCGACCACAAGTTCGACAACAAAGACCCGATGACCTATCTGCAGAGCGGTCCGTCGCGGAAGCAGTTCCAGAACATGGCCGGCCCGTGCGGCGAGTTCCAGGCGCGCGGCTGCTCGTGCGGCGGCTCGCAGATGAACTCGTACCAGGCGATCCTGTCGACGTTCGGCCCGAGCGGCCCGCCGACGCCGCCGACCGTCACGATCACGGCTCCCGCGAACGGCGCGACCGTCGACGCGGGCTTCCCGGTCCGCGCGGACATCATGGACATGCAGGGCGTGTCCCGGGCGGAGCTGTACGTCGACAACCAGAAGATCGCGACGATTATGGCGGCGCCGTGGGTGTTCAACGCGCCGGCGACGCTCTCGCAGGGCAACCACCTCGTGAAGGTCGTCGGCTACGACATCGGCGGCGCGGCCGGCGAAGCGACGGTCACCGCCACGATCGGCCACCCGTGCGACGACGACCACGCGTGCTCCGACGCGACCAACGCGTGCGTCGATGGACGCTGCGTGCCCGGCACCGGCGTCGACGGCGGCCTCGGCACCATGTGCACCGACAACGCGCAGTGCGCCTCCGGTCAGTGCGCGAGCGACGCCGAGGGCAACAAGTACTGCGTCGAGGCGTGCAACCCCGAAGGAGATGGCTGCCCGGGCGACTTCGGCTGCATCCAGGCCGGCACCGGTGGCGTGTGCTGGCCGGGCGCGGGTGGCGGCGGTGGCTGCTCCTCGACCGACGCGAACAGCGGAGTGATCTTCCTCGGCTTCGGGTTGGGTGCGCTGCTGATCACGCGCCGTCGTTCGCGCCGCTGATTTCAGCGGGTTGCGACAGCGCTGCGACCGCAATCATTGCGCGTGGTCGATCGCGTACGCCAGACCTCACCCCATACAACCGGGAGACAGCGTTTTCAGCTAGTCCTGGCGCGGGCTTACCTCGTATAAAGGCGGTCCATGAAGCGCCTGGTGGTTGGTGCGATCTGCGTCCTTTCGTTCGGGGCTGCGTCCGCATCCGCAGAGACCCGAACGACGTTTCCCCAGCAGGGAGACTCGATCAATGAAGACACCTCGCCGGTGGTCACGAACGGCTTCGGCCGTCCGCGTCTCGAGCGCGTATGGATGGACGTCGACCCGGGCCAGTTCTCCGGCGGCCCGGTCGCCGCGGTCAACTCCAACAAGATCTACCTGAACAACTGCAAGCCGAACGGCTGCGTGATCCGCTCGGGCGGCGCGAGCTCGATCGACGGCTCCGGCTACCAGGGCACGTGGGGCATCAGCGGCCAGCGCACGCTGACCGCGTTCAACCAGAGCGACACGGTGTGGAACAACGTCGTCACGTGCATGCGCGACGTGTTCAGCCGGTTCGGCGTCGAGATCGTGACGACGAACCCGAGCCCCGCGGCGCACTTCGAGATCATGATCGCGGGCTCGCCGACCAACATCGGCCTGTCGAACGGCATCGGTGGCATCTCGCCGTTCTCCTGCCAGCAGTACATCCCGAACTCGCTCGTGTTCGCGTTCGCGAACATCTCGCTCTACCAGAACGACCCCGAGGAGATCTGTGCGACCGCCGCGCAGGAGATCGCGCACAGCTTCGCGCTCGACCACGTCACCGACCCGAGCGATCCGCTCACGTACTTCAACTACAACGGTCGCCGTCAGTTCAAGGACGCGAACGTCAACTGCGGCAGCGACTGCGTCGGCGGACAGTCGCCGATGGGGTTGACCTGCACCGGCTCGAATCAGCAGACCCACGCGTGCGCGTGCGGCGGTGCGACGCAGAACTCGGTCGCGAAGATCAAGGCGCTGTTCGGCTCGGGAACGCCGACGCCCCCGACGATCAAGATCACGAGCCCGCTGCTCGGCGAGTCCGTCGCGCCGGGCTTCCCGATCCGCGTCGAGGCCACCGACGACAACGGCATCGGCAACGTGACCGGCTACATCGACGGCGTCGCGAACCTCGCACCGATGGCGATCGTGACCGCGCCGTACGCGTTCAACGCGCCGACGACGCTCGCGAACGGCACGCACACGATCCGCATGGTCGCGACCGACATCTACGGAACGCAAGCCGAAGCGAGCGTGCAGGTCATCATCGGTGACCCGTGCACCAAGCCGGCGGACTGCCCGAACGACACGGACACGTGCATCGGCGGTCGCTGCGTCACCGGCCCCGGCGTGCAAGGCGGCCTCGGCTCGACGTGCAACAGCGGCATCGACTGCGCGAGCGGCCAGTGCGCGCAGGACTCGACGGGCGCGAAGCACTGCGTCGAGCAGTGCGCGATCGACGAAGGTCAGTGCCCCGAGGGCTTCGGCTGCTTGCCGACCGGTGACAACGGCGTGTGCTGGCCGGGCTACGATGATGGCAGTGGCGGCATCTGCTCGGCGGGTGGCCCCGGTGGGCAGGTCACGCTCGGGCTCGCCTTCGCGGCGCTGGTGTTCACGCGCCGCCGCCGTCGTCGTGTCCCATGAGTCCCACGTGTCGCGGAGTTAGCATCGGCGCCCTCGTTGGCGCCGTCGCCATTTTTGGAGGCGACGCGAACGCGCAGGTCGTGACGCGACCGCAGCCGACGTACAAGAAGGTGCCGATCGTGGTGCCGCCGAACCCGCACGAGGTCTCGTCGCGGATCATCTACATCCACAAGTGCGGCGTCGGTGGGTGCTCGGTCTCGCCGGGCGCCGACGACTCGCGCACGGATCGCTCGAGCCTCGCCGACGCGCCCGTCACCCTCGATCAGTTCAAGCAGACCGACGAGGTCTGGAACCGCATGATGGACTGCGTGAAGGCGACGTTCGCGCCGTTCGACGTCACGATCACCGACGTCGACCCGGGCAACGTCCCGCACTTCGAGAACATCGTCGGCGGGCGCGGCTCGCAGCTCAACGCCGACTTCACGAGCGCGGGCGGCGTGTCGCCGTTCACGTGCGGCGAGATCCCGAACGCGATCTCGTACACCTTCGATGTCTACGGCCCGGATCCCGATCAGCTGTGCTGGACGGTCTCGCAGGAGGTCGCGCACTCGTTCGGGCTCGACCACGAGTACAACGCGTCCGATCCGCTGACGTACTTGAACGGCGGTCCGTCGATGAAGCGGTTCCAGGCGACCGACTCGCCGTGCGGCGAGTACACGGCGCGCTCGTGCGACGTGAAGTGTCCCGGCTCGGGACCGACGCAGAACTCGTACATGCGGCTGCTCGCGTTCTTCGGCATGGGCACGGTCGCGCCGCCGACGGTGAAGATCAAGCTGCCCGCCGACGGCAAGAAGGTCACGCCCGGCTTCCGCATCAATGCGACGGCGATGGACGACGTCGGCATCGATCACCTCGAGCTGTGGGTCGACGGCACGAACACGGGCGCGACGTCCGACACCGCGCCGTACTTGCTCTCGGCCCCGCTCGATCTCACCGAGGGCGAGCACGTCGCCGAGGTGATCGCGTACGACGTGCAGAGCGCCGTCGCGAACGCGTCGATCACCGTCGATGTCGGCCCGCCGTGCACGCAGTCGAGCGGCTGCTCGGGCACCGACGCGTGCGTGATGGGCGTGTGCCTCCCGGGTCCCGATCAGCCCGGCGGCCTCGGCCGCGACTGCGACGCGAACACCGAGTGCCTCTCGAACCGCTGTGTCTCGGACTCGACGGGCGAGAGCGCGTGCGTCGAGAGCTGCGACATGAACGACGACGCCTCCTGCCCCGACGAGTTCTCGTGCATCGAGGACGGTACCGGGGGCGGCGTGTGCTGGCACACCGGCGGCGGTGGCTGCTGCGAGACCGGCTCGAGCCCGGCGGGCCCTGCCCTCCTCGGCCTCGGTCTGTTCGCGGTCGTCTTCCGGCGCCGCCGGCGCTAGGGTCTGTCGATGCACGCGCGCGAGTACGCGCAGTCGATCGTCACGAGCGACACGCTCGACCAAAAGCTCGTGCCGCCTCCCGAGCAGCTCGCGCTCGACGACGAATCGCCACCGCTACGCATCGCCGCGCCCGGCCGCCCCGCGAACCTCGCGATCGTGCCCGGTCGCAGCGCGAAGGTCCCGCCGCTCGCGGGCATGCGCGATCCGAACCAGCGCGCGCGCATCCTCCACGCGCTCGCGAACCACGAGCTGCAGGCGATCGAGCTGTTCGCGTGGGCGATCCTCGCCTACCCCGACGCGCCCGCGGCGTTCAAGCGCGGCCTGATCGCCATCCTCGCCGACGAGCAGCGCCACCTGAACCTCTATCGCGATCGCCTCGCCGCGCACGGCCTCGCGTTCGGCGACCTGCCGGTCACGGGCCACTTCTGGAACAAGCTCGATCACCTGATCGGCCCGCTCGAGTTCGTGTGCGCGATGGGCCTCACGTTCGAGAACGCGAACCTCGACTTCGCGGGCGACTACGCGATCGCGGCGCGCGCGTGCGGCGACACCGCGACCGCCGAGGCGCTCGCGCAGGTCCACGCCGACGAGATCCGCCACGTGCACTTCGGCTACGTGTGGCTCAAGCGCTTCGCGCCGGACACCGACCCGTGGACCGCGTACAACGCGCACGTGCAGTTCCCGCTCGGCCCGCGACGCGCGCGCGGCGCTCGCTTCGATCGCGAGGCGCGCGAGCGCGCGGGCTTCGACGACGCGTTCATCGATGCGCTCGCCGCCGTCGAGCCGACGCGTCCGTCCGGCGAACCGCGCTAGGGCGTTCTGCTAGCATGGGCCATGGTCGGCAGCCGGCGCCACCATCGCTATACGTACGCGCAATACGTCGTGCTGGAGCAAACGAGCGATACGAAGCACGAGTTCTTCGACGGCGAGATCTATCGGAACAGCTCGATCAAGTAGGCCTTCGCGCTACGCGATCCACGCCGTGATGCCATCGTTCGCCGGAGCGACGAGCACCGTCGCGCCGGCCGGCGGTTCGCCGAAGCCGAGGCGAGAGGCCCCGCGTGCCGCGAACGCGCGCGCGACGTGGCCGAACGTGTGCCGCGCGTTGATCTCGCACAGCGGATGAAACCGTCGCGCGCCGCTCGTGTCGCGATACACGAACGCGTCGATCGCGAACGGTCCGCGAAACCCGATCGCGGCGAGCCGTGCGCCGACCTCGCGCGCGGTCACGCCGAGCTGGGTCGCCTCGTGCGGCAACAGCGCGGGCGGCGCGAGATCGATCCCGAGGAACGTCCCGCGCGCGTCGGTGATCAGCGAGTGCGGATCGGAGAGCGTCACGTAGAAGTCCTCGTGGCCGTGCGCGCGTTCATCGCGCCCGTCGCCCTCGCGCAGGCGCGGGCGAAACTCGTCGATGCGAGCGCACAGCCCGACATCGAGCACGCGCTCGACCCATGGCTCGACGACGAGCGCGCCGAACCGCTCGACGAGTCGCGAGATGCGCGTGCGCTGCTCGACGGTCGGCGCGCCCTCGCCGTGGCAGCGATCGCGGCCGGCCGTCGTCCACGGTGCCTTCGTGACCCAGCGCGCGCCGGCCGTCGCTCGCGGAGCGTCGCGCGTCCACGCGACCAGGTCGTCGACGGTCTCGATGACCGCGGCGCCCGGCAGCGCAGAGCCGAGCTCGCGCGCGATCGACAGCGCGAGCCGGCGATCGTTGGCGGCCTTCGCGTCGGCGCGCGCCCACGCGAGATCCGCACGCGGTGGTGTTCCCACGCGCATCGCGGGTCGCCCCGTCGCGCCCTCGCTCGAGCGCGATGGTTCCGAGGAGCGCGCGGCGTCGATCGAGGACGCCGGGTCGATCAGGCGGGCGGGATCGATCGCCGCGGGTGCCCACACCTCCACCTCGGCGTCCGGCGGTGCGAGCTCCGAGAGCAGCGCCGCGTAGTACGAGACGCGCGTCGCGATCGCGCCCGGCAGCGAGCCGCCCGCCCAGCGCGCTTCCGCGTCGAGGTTCGCGTGGATGACGAACGGCGCGCTCATCGGCGTGCTCGATTAACGCACACGACGCGCGACATCGGGCACCGTCGCCGCTATTGCTTGCGCGTGATCGCGAGCTTCGCGACCGGGTTCACGCGCGGGTTCGAGTCGCCGGCGCGGTGAAGACGACCGCCCTGCCCGTGGTAGCGAGGAAACGGATCCTTCGGATCGATCGTCGACACGATCACGTCGCCGCGCCGCGTGAGGAACAGGACGGGCTCGAGGCCGTGCGGCCCCGGTCGCTCCATCTCGATGCTCATGCCGGTGGGCGACGTCGCCTTGACGATCGCCCCGGTGGTCGCCTCGGGCACGAGCGTGCCGATCAGCCACGCGGTGCGTTCGGCGTCCTGGAAGTCGGGCCTCTTCGCGGTGAGGGTGGCCGCGGTGATCGGGGTGGCCGCGGCGCCGTCGATCGTGACGGGGATGTTCAGCGTCGCCGGCGGAGGCATGTCCTTGGGCGGCGGGTTGTCCGCCCAGGTCTTCTTCGGCGCCTCGTCGCTCGCCTTGGAGCACGCGGCCGCGAGGACCGCGAGGGCGAGTACGATCGGCCAGCGCATATGCCGCGATCGTAGCACCGCTCGACGTTACCGCGCAGTTACGGCGCGCTAGGCTCGGCGGATGGTGCGTCGTGACGACGACGGAGAACTTCCGGCCGAAGGCCGGAGGAAACC
>CAZUAR010000027.1:0-169096 GCA_964617845.1 uncultured Kofleriaceae bacterium
AATGCGGCGCATTCGATCACGCCGCTTCCACCGTCACCCGAAAGCGCGAACACCCCGTTCTTACCGTCCTCCAACGTGAATCGAGGTTCGTTGTCGGCGAGATAGTTGAGCTCCCCCCAGTCAAACCAAGACAGCTCCGCACTCGGGTTCTCGCTCGGCGCAGTGAACATGATGTTCTGCACTCCGCTGTGACCGTAGTGACAGAGCCCGAAGTAGTGCCCGATCTCGTGGATCAGCGTGTAGCGTGTGATCACTGAAGGGTACGCATCGCGATAGAGAACGCCGGATCCCTTCTCGCCCACCTGCGTGTCGACCGTGACGCAGCAGTTGTCGTCGCGATCAGGCTGGGAGGAGCAGGGCGTCGCTCCAGCGCCTTGCCTGAAATCGCGGCCCACCGCAATTCCGCGTCCACCGCCGCTGATGTCGAACACCGCGAGGCGACTACCTTGCACTCCTCGTCGGGAGTGCCTCCACGATAGCCCTTTTCGATGACGAACGCGTCGAGGCTCGAACGATTGAAGTGGAACCCGTACGGCGGATCCAGCTCATCGGTCTTCGAGACTTCGTGCACCTGCCGACTGAAATCGAACTGATCCCAGCGCGTACCTTCATTCCACTGAAGCACCAGTCCGATCTGTCGCCCCTTCTCCTCGGAGGCCCGAATGGACTCCTTCACTGCCTTGCGCGATAGCGCGTAGACGCGCAGCCGGCGTCCTTTGCCTTCGTCTTCGATGTACTTCGCGATCTGCCAGCGATTGGCGCGTAGCGACGACTCGACGCCGTCCTCGCTCATGGCGTGGATCGTAGTGCGGCGACGCCAGACCTCGAACGAAGTGTTGGCAACTCCACCCAGCGAGTACAAATCGATCTTCCCTTCGTTGTGCCACTGAAACAACGGAAGCTGCGCGGAGTCGAGACAGAACGTTCGGTGTTCGGCCGCGACACGCAAGCCCCAATCGGAACCTTCATCCATCTGCAGGTGTGCCCGGATCCTCGCCAGCTTCTCGGCGTCAGCACCGAACGTCGTGGTGAGCAGCTCTTCAACGAATTGCCGCAGCGACTCGGCGTTCCAGTAGTCACGGATACCGCGATAGATCGCGGGGACGATGAAGTAGACACGACCAACGGCCAAGATCAGGTTCACGAGGTCGAGCACGACGTTGATCAGCGCCCCCAGCGCGCCGCCGAGGTCGCCTCGTAACAAGGCGCCCACGAAGTTGCCGAGGTGACCGATGGTGTCGAAGAACGAATCGAGGATGTCGTGGACGCCACGTACGAGACCACTCAGGCCTCCGAACACGATGTTGCCGATCCGGCAACCCATCCAACCACCGTACTCGCACATCCCGTCGTTCAGGAAGCGAAGGACCGAGTCTGCTCGATCTTGAATGGCGTCGATCCCGTCATGACCCGCATCGGCGACAGCGTTCGCCACATCCTCGACAGCGTCACCAATGGCTCCCGCCGCGGACGCCAACCCATTACCGATATCCGACAACCAGCCCATGTGTCCGGAACGTACTGTGTCGCCAACGGCCGAGTCGTTCCCGTGGTCGTTTTCTTTCGGATGGATGTTGCGGCTCTTCCGAAACCAAAACGTTGCGTGCCTCGGCGCGCGCGCCACAACGCAAAGCGACGCGAATTAGAAGCCCTCGGCGTGTCGCGGCTGCCACACGGCGCCGAGATCCAGCGAAATGGCGGCACCCCATCCCTCGGGCGTGCGACTGCGGCCGGCTGAAGCCAGCCAAGCTTCAACATGCCGGTCAGGCCGGCGCTCCATCGCAGCCCGCCATCGCGGTCGACGAATGGATCGTACGCGAGCGCAGTCTCGACGGAGACCGAGTCGAGGTCACACTGCTCGATGCCGGTGCGCGGGATGACGTGAACGATCCGCCGGTGATCCTCGGTCGTGTGCTGCGCGGCGACATCGAGACCGAGATCGACGCGCAGGATGTGCTGCGCGACCGACGTCCACGGCGTGTCTTTGATCCAGATCCGCGAGTGGCCGAGTCGCACGCCGGCGGTGCGAGGCAGCTCGAGAACCTGGTAGACGTGGGAGCCCCGAGCGATGGAAAGATTCGTTCGCGAACGCGACGTCCCGAAAACGAAAACGGCCCGCATTGCTGCGGACCGTTTCGTTCCTGGTGGAGCCTAGGGGGATCGAACCCCTGACCTCTAGAGTGCGATTCTAGCGCTCTCCCAGCTGAGCTAAGACCCCAGGACTGGAGGCGGTTAGGTATCAGCCACCTCGATACCTGTCAAGCCGATCACCGCGCGCGACCTGCGGGCTACCGAGAAATTGCTGCTGATTCCGCATCGATCGCCGCCAGCTGGCGGTCGACTTCGCGGACCAGATCCGAGGCTGGGAGGGGGACCCCATCGGCGACGGCGCCGACCACGCGGGCCACGATCGATGCGTCGCGCAGGATCCGGCGGTGGCCCAGGCCTTCGGTCGCATCGAGCTGCGCGTTGGGCCACAGCTGGACGAGGCGATCGCCGTGCGTGAACGGGACCTCGCGGTCATCGATGTCGTGGATGACGAGCAGCGAGGTGTCGCGCGCGCCGATCAGGTGCGGGAGGCGCAAGCCGTCGACGGTGATACCGGCCGACGCGCCGAGGTGCTGCTCGAACAGGGCGCGCTCGACATCGTCGAGACCGACGCTCTTGCAGAAGCGATCGACGGAGTCGGGGACGAGCGCGTTCGGCGAGATGAAGACGTTGCGCGGAGCATCGACGCCGCCGCGAGCGTGGGCGAGCATCACCGCAGGAGCACCGAACGAGTGCGCGATGATCGCGTGGAGCGGGCCGATGGACTTCGCGACGTCGACGACGGTGTCGGCGTGGTCGGTGAGGTAGAGGCGCGAGCCGGGCGAGTCGCCGTGCGCGGGCGCGTCGAATGCGACGACGGAGAGACCCGCGCGAACGAGCGGCTCGACGAACGCACCGAGCTGCGAGCCGCGCCCTTCCCAGCCGTGGACGAGGAGCACCGTCGGGCCGAGGCCCCAGCGCCAGGCGACGACCGGCGTGCGCTCGCCGTTCCATCGCGGGCTTCGCAGGTTCACGTCGACGGTGAACCGCCGGCCGGTCGCGAGGATCGCTCGCTCGCGCTCCGGACGCGGGAAGCGACGCGGGGAAGTGAACAGTCGTTCGGCAAGGTTGGTTCCGACGGTGTCGGAGAGAGCGAACGCGGTTTGAAGCGCGGCGCGTACGAGTCGAACGGTCGTTGAAGAACGAACGGTCGTGCTATTTTTGGGCGTCGGCGACGGGTGAAGCACGGGATCTCCTTTGGATGGCGGCGTTACTTGGAACGTCGGTCGGGGGACGAGCTGGGGCGAGCGGCGTCGAGCAGGCGCTCGAACGCTTCGCGGGCGCGGTCGAGGGAACCAGGGGCTTTGAGGAATCGATAGTAGGTGTGGAGTCCGAGCATGATGCTGTACTCCTCGAAGGCGAACTGCTCGGGATCGAGGTCTGCGCGGAAGTGGCGCTCGGTGATCGCGATGCGGGCGGCCTTGTGCAGCTCGTCGATCCAGTCCTTGCACGCTTGCATCAGCGCGTCGCGCGGCGGACCGGGGCGATCATCGAGCTCCGCCGTCGCACCGACGAAGAAACAGCCGCCGGGACGCATGCCCCAGGTCAGCCAGTTCTCGAACAAGGCGCGGATGCGCGGCTCGCCACGTGGCTGCCGGAGCGCGGGGACCATCACGTCCTGAACGAACTGCCGCGATGCTTCGTCGATCACCGCGACCTCGAGGGCCTCTTTGGATCCGAAGTGCGCGAACAGGCCGCTCTTGGACAGGCCGGTCGCCTCGGCGAGTCGACCGATCGAGAGACCAGACACACCGATCACGTTGGCGAGCTCGAACGCTCTGGCCAGGATCGCCTGTCTCGTCTCTTCACCTTTGGCCACGAACCCAGGATAGAACGGTCGTGCTATTTGTCAACGCTTCGACGCGCAAAGACGTCGCGGGTATCTCTGGTCGGTTGAAATTGCTAGGGTTTCCTGGCTCGCATGGCCCGAGAACGGCTGGACAAGGTGCTGCTCGATCGCGGACTCGTCACGTCGCGCGAGCGCGCGCGGGCGCTGATCATGGCGGGAAAGGTCCGGGTCAACGGCATCCCGGAGAGCAAGCCGGGCACGCTCGTCGCGGCCGACGCCGACGTCGCGTTGCTCGAGGAAGACCACCCGTACGTCTCGCGCGGTGGGCTCAAGCTGGTGAAGGGGCTCGACACGTTCGGCATCGATCCCGCGAACCAGATCGCGCTCGACATCGGCGCATCGACGGGCGGGTTCACGGACGTGTTGCTCCAGCGCGGAGCGCAGCGCGTGTACGCGATCGATGTCGGCTACGGACAGCTCGCGTGGAAGCTTCGTCAGGATCCGCGCGTCGTCGTGCTCGAGCGCGCGAACATCCGAAATCTCGATGCGGACCTCGTGCCCGAGCCCGCCGACCTCGCGGTGATCGACGTGTCGTTCATCTCGCTCACGCTCGTGCTGCCGCGCATTCGCGAGCTGATGCGCGAGCCGTACGGCAAGCCGATCGTCGCGCTCGTCAAACCGCAGTTCGAGGTCGGACGCGATCAGGTCGGCAAGGGTGGCGTCGTGCGCGACGAAGCCGCGCGCCGCGGTGCGATCGACAAGGTCCGCACGTGGGCCGTCGCGAACGGGTTCACGGCGCACGAGGATGTCGAGTCGCCGATCACGGGACCGGCCGGCAACGTCGAGTACTTGCTCTTGCTCCGCACCGCCGAGGGGCGGGCAGGGGTCGAGGGCGTCGAATCTCCGGCGCAGCCGGAATCCGACGAGCCCGGCGCATCCGGGTGACTACTTCGTCAGGTCGTCGAGCGGCGGCAGATCGCCGATGTTCGGCTGCAGCACGATCTCGATGCGGCGGTTCTGCGCGCGATGGTCGGCCGAGTCGTTCGCGACGACCGGATCGAACTCGGCGAAGCCGGCGGCGGCGAGCACCTTGCCGTTCATGCCCTTCGAGATCAGGAAGCGCACGACCTCGACCGCGCGTGCCGTCGACAGCTCCCAGTTCGACGGGAACTCGCGAGTCTTGATCGGTACGTCGTCCGTGTGACCGGCGACGAGGAAGTCGCGATCCGGAACGGTGGCGAGCACCTGCGCGACTTGCTCGAGAGCGGCCTTGCCATCGGCCTTCACCGACGTCCTGCCGGAGTCGAACAGGATGTCGTTCGGCAGCGCGATGATCATGCGGCCGTCGCGAATGACGACCTTGAGCTTGCCGGAGTCGATCATCGAGCGGAGCTTGCTGAGGAGGTTCTTGAACGTCGCGAGGCGCGCATCCGCGGCGGCCTTTGCCTTGCGCAGCTCCTCGAGGCGCTGCTGCGCGTCGGCGTTGTCCTTCGCGAGCGAGTCGACGTTCTGGCCGAGCTCCTTGAGGCGCCTCTCCATCGTGCCGTTCATCGCGGTGGTCTCGTCGAGCGACTTGGTCGTGTCGTCGAGCTTCTTCTTGAGATCCGCGATCTGCTTGTCGAGGTCCGCGGAGTGCTCGCGCTCCTTCTTGAGCTCGGCGAGCGTCTTCTCGTGAGTGCTCGAGCGAACGCACGCTGGTACCGTCAACGCGATAGCGAAGGCGAATAGCGACGAACGAAGTCTCATGCGGCCGGTTGTATCACGCACGTCCTCGAAGACGTGCGAGGCCGCACGTTGTTCACACGCTGTCGAAATGTCACGCCACCGGCGGTGGTCCGTAGGACAACGCGAACCAGCTCGCGGCGCTCGTCGCCGTCCATCCGACGCGATACAGCCGCGGATAGATCACGCGCGGCTCGTCGCGTTCGATCGCACGCGCGATCAACCGTGCGAGCTCGTCGGGATCTCCCGTCGGAGCGAATCGGCCGAACACGCCGCCACCTCCGTACGCGTCGCGTGCGCCTTGCTCGAGCGGCGACCTCACCGGCCCCGGATACACCGTCACCACCTGGATCCCGTGGGGCGCGAGATCCGCGCGCGCGATCTCCGACGCCATCGCGAGCCCGGCCTTCGAGGCGCCGTAGTACGTGCAGCCCTTGAGCGGCACCTTGCCCGCCATGCTCGCGATGTTGACGATCACGCCGCGCGCGCCGCGCTCCACCATCGACCGCACCACGATGTCCTGCAGCCGCAGCGGCGCGAGGAAGTCGACGGCGAGCAGTGTCTCCGCGTCGTTCCAGTCCCACGTCGCGACGTGGCGGACCCACATCACGCCGGCGCAGTTCACGAGGCCATCGAGGGGCGCGGCCCCGCCCTCGATGCGCGCGATCACGTCCGGCAGCGACGCGATGTCCCGCAGATCCGCGGCATGCATGCTCGCGTTGCCGACCTCCTCGGCCAGCGCTCGCATCGCCTCCGCTTCGCGATCGAGCAACGCCAACCGCGTCGGGGGCCACATCACACGCATCCGTCGCGCGACCGCGCTTCCGATCGCGCCCGCGGCCCCGGTGATCAGGACGTGGCGAGGAGCTGCGCTCACGCCAGCCTCGAGTCCAGCGCGAACCAGAGGACGAGCGTCTTGCTCCTCGCCCCCTTCCACATCGCCGGACCGAGGAACAACCCCGGCGCGACCTCGCGAATCTCGTCGTGGATATGGCGGATGTACGACGGATTCACGTCGAGGTCGTAGTCGAGCACGAGCGTTGGCTTGCCATCGATCGCGGACGGTCCGAACGACGTCGCGAACGGGAACAGGTTCTGTCGTCCGAGCGCGCGCGGCACGAACACGCGGTTGTGCCCGACCCCGCGCGTATCGCTGCTCGCCTCGAAGGTCTTGCCCTCCCACACGAACGATCTCGACGCTGCGAATCGCCGCAAGCGCTTCGCCAGCAATCCCGGGACTCCGCGGACCGCGAGCATGCGGCCGACGAGTGCACCATCAGCGGCGCGCATCGTCGTCGACACGGTCGCGTCGCGATACAGCGCATCGAGCTCGACGAGCGACTTCGACGCGAGCGCATCGAGCGTGAGCGCCGACATCCGAGAAGCGGTCTTCGCAGCAGCGTGGGTCTGTGACTCGATCATGGTCATCCTTTCATGGGGCGTTGGATCAGGGGCAACGGGTCATCGGTTCGCGGGGTTGGTCTGGCTCGTGATCATCGGTTCGCGGGTTGCTCTGGCTCGTAATCATCGCTTCGCGGGTTGGTCTGGCTCGTGATCATCGGTTCGCGGTCTGGACCACTACTTCGTCGAGCGCTTGACCACGCGAGGGACGCGGTAGCGCGCCTCCGTGCGCGGTCGCTTCGCCGGGCCGGTCCGGTCGGGTGCGATCAATCGCCAGCATTGCTCCCCGGCGATCGCGAGCTGCTTGTCGTCGACCCGTAGGTACCCGAGGCGCTCCGCCTTGATCAGGCCGACGAACGCACCCCAGAGCAACGCGATCAACATGTCGACCGGCGCGCCCGCGGTGCGATCACGAAGCTTCTTGCCGGCCATCCATAGCGGCGCGAGCACGCTCAGCTCGAGCTGGCGACTCTCTGCATCGAGATACGGTGTGTGATCCTGCATCTCGAGGAACCGGAATGCGTCGGGCTCCGACTTCGCGAACGTGCCGAGTCGCCGCCATAGCTCCAGAAACCAGATCCGCGCAGCATCGAGCTTGTACAGGTCGACACTCGCAGCTCCGTCCAGCAGCGCGGCGCGAAGGCGCTGCTTCGCGTCGCGATAGACCTGGTTGACCAGCGCTTCCTTGTTCTCGAAGTAGCGATACAGCGTGCCCACGCCCACGCCCGCGCGCGCGGCGACTTCCGGAACGTTCGTTCCGTGAAAGCCGCGCTCCGCGAAAACGCGAAGCGCCGCGTCGAGGATGATGCGCCGCTTGTCATCGACGAGCGGCCGTCCGCGACTGCGCCGAACCGCAGCAGTAGGCGGTGGCGCATTATCGGAACGAACGTTCATTCCTAAATTGGTACCGTTCAACGACCCGCTCGTCAAGTGGTCAACGCGAGCGCGTGGTCAGGGCTCGGCGTGGACAGGACAGGCGTGGTCGGGGCTTGGGTGTGGTGAGGGCTCGTGTTCGGGGCTCGGGTGTGGTGAGGGCTCGGCGTGGTGAGGGCTCGGCGTGGCCAGGACTCGGCGTGGTCCGGGCTCGGCGTGTTGGGAGCTCGGCGTGGTCCGGGCTCGGCGTGTTGGGAGCTCGGCGTGGTCGGGGCTCGGCGTGGTCAGAGCTCGGTGCGCTTGAAGATCCGCGCGGCGAGGAGCCCGAGCCCGACGGCGATCCCGAACGAGACCAGCATCACGATCCAGAACTGGTTCGGCAGGAAGCCGAAGTACATCGGGAGCATCGGAATGATCGCGAGGTTCTGACCGAGATAGAGGATGAGGATCACCGCGGCGAGGATCGACTTCGATAGAGTGCCGAACACGACGCCGACGCCGACGGAGATCGCGATCACGCCGACCAGCGAGACGAGCGGCTTCACGAGCTCGCGCAGATCGGACGCAGAGAGCGCGGCGCCTCGGAGCCAGTCGACGAGCAGGCCCGCGAGGATCGAGCATAGGCACGCGACGGTGACGCAGGCGAAGACCGCCAGGAACTTCGACCACACGATCGCGGCGCGCGGGATCGGGCGGATGACGAACAGCTCGTAGACCTTGCGGTTGCGCTCGCTGATGAGGTCGACGGCGACCATCAACGCGGCGACCGTGCCGGCGAGGCTCGACATGATCAGGGCGACGAACGCAGTCGCGGGGATCTGATCGCGAGAGAGACCCCGGGCTTCGAGGAGCTGGTCGGGCAGCAACAGGTACGCGGCCATCGAGAGGAGCGGCAGCACGACCCACAGGACGATCATCACCTTCGACCTGGCGAAGCCGATCAGCTCGTCACGCAAGAGCAGGCGAGTTGGCGAGCGCGGCATCACGCAGCTCCTCGATGGACCCGGCGCGGTTTCTCGCGACGACGACGATCTGACCGCATCAGTTGTCCTCCTCGACGATCCGACCGCATCAGTTGTCCTCCTCGACGATCCGACCGCATCAGTTGTCCTCCTTCGTCGGAGGAGTGATCGGCGCGGATGCGGATGCGGTGGCGGTAACGGGGTCGGCGATGTCCAGTGCGGTGGCGGTGGCGGGGGCGCCGATGTCGAGTGCGGTGGCGGTGGCGGGGGCGGCGATGTCGAGTGCGGTGGCGGTGGCGGAAGTGGAGGTGGGGGCGGGGGCGGAAGCGGTGGCGGTGGCGGTGGCGGTGGCGGAAGTGGAGGCGAGGGCGGGGGCGGAGGCGGGGGCGGGAGTCAGAGGAGTGAGGGCCGCGCGCGCGGCGTCGTCGGCGCGCTTGATGTACTGCTCGAACACGTCGTCGAGATCGGGCTCGGCGACGCCGACCTTACGGATGCGACCGCCGGCCGCGAGGGTGTGCTCGATGATCGCGTGAACGACGTGGTCGGCGTCGACGCCGTCGGCGAGTCGGATGCGCCAGTCGTCGGGCTTGCGCTCGGTGGCGGTGCCGAGGTCCGCGAGGAACGCCGTCGAGGACGGGCGCGTGGCGAAGGCGACCTCGATGTCCGTGGGCAGGCCGAAGCCGGTGACGAGCTCGCGGATCGAGCCCGAGGTCGCGAGCTTTCCGCGGTGGAGGATGCCGATGCGATCGGCGACATCCTCGACGTCGGAGAGGATGTGCGAGGAGAACAGGACGGTCGTTCCGGCGCGGCGGCGCTCGCGGATCACGTCCTTGAGGAGGTTGCGGCTCGGTGGGTCGAGACCTTCGAGGGGCTCGTCGAGGACGAGCAGGCGCGGCTCGTGGAGGAGCGCCTGGATCAGGCCGAGCTTCTGGGTCATCCCGCCCGAGAGCTCCTTGACCTTCTTGAAGCGCGAGCCCAACAGATCGAAGCGCTCCAGCAGGCGTGGGATGCGTGCGCGGCGGTCCTCGTCGGCAACGCCGGACAGCTCGCCGAGCGAGTCGAGTGCACTGTCGACCGTGCGCCAGTTCTGGAAGCCGCACGACTGCGGCATGAAGCCGATCAGCTTGTGCGCGGGTGCCTTCTTGATGTCGGTGCCGCCGACGCGGACATTGCCGTCGTACTTGGTGAGCAGGCCCGCGAGGATCTTGAGCGTGGTCGTCTTGCCGGCGCCGTTCGGGCCGATGTAGCCGAACACTTCGCCCTCGCGGATGTCGAACGAGACACCGTCGAGGACGGTCTGCGCGTAGTACTTCTTGCGGACGTTTTCGAGCTCGACCAGCGCCACGCGGCTCGTTCTTACCACGTGTGTTCGATGCGCCACCCGCGGACATCGTTCGGCGAGCACCCGCGAACCATTGTCGCAGCGCGATCAGAGGGTCTTCGTGAGGAGGACGAAGCGGCGATCCGACACCACGCCGGCGACCTTGTCGTAGAACGGGCGCGGACCGATCCACGCGACCTCGCAGTATTCGTGCGCGGCCGCGACATCGACGAGACACGCGACGAGCACCGCCTCGCCGAGCCCGTTGCCGCGATGGGCGGGCCACGTGCCCGTCGGACCGAACCAGCCCAGGCCGGCGTTGTTGCCATCGTGGGCCGCGAACGCGCAGTAGGCGCCATCGCGAAGAGCGACGTGAACGCCGGGCGTCGCGGCGGAGCTCGCCCCGGGCGTCGCGGCGGAGCTCGCCCCAGGCGTCGCGGCGGAGCTCGCCCCGGGCGTCGCGGCGGAGCTCGCCCCGGGCGTCGCGGCGGAGCTCGCGGCGGGGCTTGCGGCGGGGCGTGCGGCGGGCATCGTGGTGGAGCTCGCGCCGGCAAACTCCAGCGCGCGCGCGAGCTCGAACGGCCACGCGCCGCCGAACTCGGACGACACCGCGTCGAGGAGCGCGTACTCGTCCGCGCGTGCGCGCCGCACCTCGTAGCCGCGCGCGGCGCAGGTGTCGACGAGCGCGGCCAATCGCTCCGGCGTGACGCGAGGGTTGTCGCGCACCTTGATCAGCACGTTCTCGCGAAGCTCGCCCGAGCGTTGCCACCCACGACGCTCGAGCCAGGTGATCGCTTCGGTGTTGCGAACGTCGATGCCGGGCGCGAGATAGTTGCCCGGCTCGTCGAGCGTGCGGAGCGTGGTCACCCCGGCCGCGCGTGCCGTGTCCTCGCACGCGGTCAGCAGCGCACTTCCGACACCGCGGCCGCGCACCTGCGGCGATACGGCGAGCACGCGAATACGATCGGCGCACAGCGCCGCGATGCCGACGAGCACTTCGCCACCGTATCCCGCCGGCACGTTCGAGCTCGCGCTCGCGCTCGAAGCCGTGCGGGCATCGGCGCCGGCGACCGCGCCGATGGCCGTGCCGCCGGCCGTGCCGGTCGCCGTGCCGGTCGCCGTGTTCGAGATCGTGCCCGCGAGCTCGTCGCTCGACATCCACGCACCGATCGCGATCGGCGCGCCCTTGGGCCCGAGTCCGAACAGCTTCTCGTCCGCGACGACATCGGCGCGATCGAAGGGACACGATGTCGCGAGCACGCTTCGCGCGGATGCGAGCTGCGAGCGATCGAGCGAAGCGATGCGCACGGCTTCACACTAACAGACGCGCATCGATGGTCACGCATTCGGGATCGTGGCCCGGTACTGGCCCGGCGCCGATCGTCGTGCGACGGTTGGCCTCATGCGCGCGATGTTGCTCTGCGCCGGACTCTCGACTCGGTTGGGCCGCATGGGAGCCGAGCGGCCCAAGCCGATGTTGCCCGTGTGCGGCATTCCGATCCTGGCGTACGGCATCTCGAACCTGGTCGCGCACGGCGTTCGCGACATCGTCATCAACACGCATCACCGCGGCGAGGTCATTCACGAGGAGATCGGCGATGGCGCGCGGTTCGGCGCGCGCATCCAGTACATCCACGAGGACACGATCCTCGGCACGGGCGGTGGGCTCAAGAATGCGCTCGCGCTCCTCGATCCCGAGGGAACCGACGAGCCGTTCATCTCGCACAACGGCAAGCTGATCTTCGATCTCGACGTCACCACCCTCGTCGAGCGGTATCGCGCGGCGGGCGACATCCTCGGCATGATGGTCGTGCAGCGCGTGCCGAACGCGAAGGAGTGGGGCGCGGTGCAGGTCGAGCGCGATGCGCGCGGGCCGTTCGTCACGAACATCCTGGGCGATGGCGAGCACATGTTCTGCGGCGTGCATGTCACGCGACCGTCGGTGATGGCGCGCTTGCCCGACGGCGAGAGCGACTCGATCCGCCAGGGCTACTTGCCGTGGTTACGCGCCGGAGAGCGAGTCGCGGCGTTCGAGCACGAGGGTGGCTACTTCGCGGAGCACTCGACGCCCGAGCGATATCTCGAATCGAACTGGGCGCTGCTCGGCGGGCAGAAGCTGCGCCATCCGCCGGGGCGACTGACGGGCATCGATCCGTCGGCGTACATCCACTCGTCGGCGACGTTGCTCGAGCCCGTGAAGATCTGCGCGAACGCCCACGTGGGCGCGGACGTGACGGTCGGGCCGTATGCGGTGGTCGGAGAGGGCGCGCGGGTCGAGCGATCGATCGAGCGCACCGTCGTGTGGGCGAACGCGGTCGCGCGGGCCGGCGAGACCGACGCGATCGTGACGTGACGTGACGTGACGTGACGTATCGCGACGCTAGCAGCCGAGCGACGGCAGCTTCGCCGCCTGCTCGATGCATTCCTTGAACGTCTTGCGAATGCTGTCGTTCGCTTGCAGCACCTCGCGGCGCTTCGAGTCGGGCGACGTGGCGACCTGCATGCCGACCTCGACCGCCTCGGGCAACGCCTTCGCGAGCGCGCACGCCTGCTTCGCCGGCTCGGTCGTGCACGCGCAGACCTGGGTGACGTAGGCGGTGCACGCGTCCTTGCCGCGCTTCACCTCTGCGGCGGGGAGCGGCGGCGCGGTGTCGGTGTCGACGGGCGCGGCCTCTTGCTTCTTGCAGCCCGTCGCCAGGGCGAGCGCGCAGGCGAGGATCAGCGGCGTGCGCATCAGCCGGCCTCGACGCGCGCGAGGACGACGGAGATGTTGTCGATGCCGCCCTCCTCGTTGGCGGCGCCGATCAGGCGATCGACCGCGCGATCGAGGTCGCGCTCGGACATCAGGATGTGCTGCATCTGATCGTCCTTGATCATGCCGGTCAGCCCGTCGGAGCACAGGACGTACGTGTCTCCGACGTGGGGCTTCTCGGTCATGATGTCGACCTGCACGCTCTCCTTCATGCCGAGCGCGCGCACGATGACGTTCTTGTGCGGCCAGTTCTCCGCTTCCTCGGGAGTGACTCGCTTCATGCGGATGTAGTCGTTGATCAGCGAGTGGTCCTCGGTGAGCTGGGTCAGCTCGGTGCCGCGGACGCGATAGCAGCGGCTGTCGCCGACGTGACCGATGATCAGCGCGTCGTCGAGGAAGTACAGGGCAACGCAGGTCGTTCCCATGCCCTTGAATCGCGACTCCCGCTGCGAGCGCTCCCAGATCTCGAGGTTCGCGAGCATGACGCCCGTGATCATTCGATTGACGTGCGTGCGCAGGTCGCGATCGACCTTGTACGGCCACGTCAGCGTCTGCTGCTTCGCGGTCTCCGCGAAGTGGTCGCAGATCAGCTCGACCGCTAACCGAGACGCGACTTCGCCGGAGGCGTGACCGCCCATGCCGTCGGCCACGATCGCGAGCCGTTCGTTCTCCGGGAGCGAGATCGAATCCTCGTTGTGATCGCGCTTGCGGCCGATGTTGGTCGCGCCCGCGAATCGGACTCGCATTCCGTCGAGCGGAAACGACGTGCTCATCATTACGATTCTAGCAGAGCGCGCCCGGTTGACTCCAACCGGCGGCCCTTACATCCTGTGCAGGATGTGGGGCTACGCGGAAGGCAATGGAACCCTGGTGGGTGTCGTTGTCTTCATCGTGGCCGCCGCTGCGGTCGCCTACGTCGTGATGCGCGTGTACCGGCGAGGTCGGTGAATGGCCGAGCTCGCCCGTGGCACCGTCACCGATCGCCCGTGGGGGCGCACGCTCGCCGCGCTGGGTCTTCGCGGCGTTAGCGGCCAGCTCACGGTCATCGCCGACGGCAAGCCGTACCGCATCGTGCTCGCGCAAGGCGCCGTGGTCGCCGCGAGCTCGCCGCTCGTGTCGGATGCGGCGGTGCGCGTCGCGCTGACGGGACACCTCGTGTCGTCGACGCAGGTCGCCGAGATCGCGCGCAAGCAAGCGGCGGCGCCGATGCGCGACGAGATCGACGTGATCGCCGAGCACGCGCGCCTCACGCCGGAGCAAGCGCTGCGGCTGCGCCGGCGCGTGATCGCGCAGCGCGCAGCCCGCACGTTCTCGATCGCGAAGGGAGACTTCGTCGTGCGCGACGAGATCGAGCTCGCGACGATCGCCGGCACCGAGCTCGACATCCGCACCGTGATCTTCCTCGGTGCGAAGACGATGATCTCCGAGGGCCGCCTCAACGGTGACCTCGCGAGCTACGGCGGCTGGTTCCAGATCCGCGCCGAGGCGCTCGAGGATCTGCCGCAGTACGGCTTCGGCGCCGACGAGCACGAGATCGTCGAGGCGCTCAAGCGCGGCGCGGGCATCTCCGAGATGGAGAAGCCCGGCGCGGATCAGCGCCTCGTGCGCGCGGTGACCTACGCGCTCGTGTCGTGCAACGAGGCGATCGCCGAGCCCGCGCGCGCGAAGACACCGAGCAACCCGATCCGCACCAAGGAGTCGAGCGGACCGATCCGCACGACGGCCCCGTCGACCTCGCCGCGCAGCGTGACGCCCGCGAGCTCGCCGCGCATCCAGGCGTACGCGCCGGACGAAGCGGGCGTGCCCCGCACGATGACCGGGTCCGCGTTCACGCCTCCGACGGGAAGCGCGCCGAGCATTGCCATGCCGGGGAGCAACCCGGGAATCGCGACGCCGGGCAGCCATCCAGGGATCGTGACGCCGGGGAGCAACCCGGGGATCGCGACGCCGGGGAGCAACCCGGGAATCGCGACGCCGGGCAGCCACCCGGGGATCGCGACGTCGGGCAGCCACCCGGGAATTGCGACGCCGGGCAGCAATCCGGGAATCGCAACATCGGACACCCCAAGGAGCGCGAGACCTGGAAGCAACCCGGGCTTCGCGAGACCCGGAAGCAACCCGGGCATCGACACCACCCCGTCGACGCCGCCGCCGGTGAGCCGGACGCAGACGCCGCCGATGGGCCGGACGCCGACGACGGGCCGCGCGCAGACGCAGCCGCCGGCCTCGGGCCGCGCGCAGACGCAGCCGCCGGCATCGCACGCGCCGACGACGGGCCGCGCGCAGACCCAGCCGACGACGGGCCGCGCGCAGACGCAGCCGCCGGTGATCGAGGGCCTGCCGAAGCGGCCGGGAACACCGACGGTGCCGCTGCCCCTGACGGACTCCGCGCCCGTGGCGACGCCGACGGCGGGCCCCGCGACCGCGGGCGCGCCGATGCGCTCAAAGCCGACGAGCGCTCCGCCGCGTGCAGTGCGTCCGACGGCGAAGCCGCCCGGCAACGCGATCGCGTCGGCGCGATCGGTCGACTCCAAGTCGACGCAGGACGTGCAGCAGCTGATCGAGCAGCGCCTCACGATCCTCAACAGCAAGGGCGATCACTTCGCGCTGCTCGGCTTGCCGCGCGACGCGACCATGGCGCAGATCCGCGACGCGTACTTTCACCTCGCGCGCCAGCTGCACCCGGATCGACTCTCGGCGCTCGGAATTCCCGACGAGCAACGCCGCGCGCAGCGCTTGTTCGCGGAGGTCAACGCGGCGTTCGCCGTGCTCAGCGATCCCGTGCGCCGCGAGAAGTACTTCGACATCCTCAGCCGCGGCGGCGAAGCGGCGATCAAGGCGGAGCAGCAGAAGGCCGAGGAGATGGCGATGCGCATCCTCGAGTCCGAGGAAGCGTTCCGCCGCGGCGAGATGGCGCTGCGGCGCGATTCGCTCGCCACCGCGATCCGCGAGCTCGAGCGCGCGATCCAGCTGAACCCCGACGAGCCCGACTATCACGCGACGCTCGCGTGGGCGAAGTTCGCATCGGCGCCCGACAAGATGGCGGTGGCCACGGCGACGCGCGCCTCGCTCGAGCAGGCGATCCGCAAGTCGCCGAAGGCCGTGACCGCGCGGTTCTTCCTCGGTCGCGTCGAGCGCATGCTCGGCAAGGATCAGAAGGCGCTCGAGCTGTTCCAGGAGGTGCTGCGCATGTCGCCCGGTCACAACGAGGCGACCGCCGAGGTGCGCGTCCTCGAGGCGCGGCTCGGTAGCGACAACAAGGGCGGCCTGTTCGGTCGCATCAAGCGTTAGTCGGCGTCAGTCGGCGGCCGCGCTAGTCGTTCTTGTCGCCGAGGATCTCCAGCTCGGTCACGCGCGCGTCGACAGGTCCGGTGTGCGCACGGACGCGAACGGTCACGTCCGACGAGGATTGACTCGTCTCGATCCGGACGTTCAGCTCCTCGCCGATCTCGAACAGGAACGGACTGCGAGCACGCAGGACATCGTCCGCAATGCTCACTACGTCGAAGACGTCGTGCGTTCCTTCACCGTCGCGGAGGAGGATGCGTGGCGCCGAGGCCACGTCGAGCGCTGGCCGACTCGACATTCGTTCCTGGTATCACGGCGTTCATTCGGTCCTCAAGCTGGGTTAGTGTCGGCGTTGCGGAATGCTCAAGCCGGTCGAGAAGCAACGCGTTGCCGAGGAGATCGCCGAGCAGCTGCGCGCGCTCATCCTCAACGGGCAATATCCGCCCGGGTCGAAGCTGCCGCCGGAGCGCGAGCTGTCCAAGCGATTGCGCGTCAACCGCGCGTCGCTGCGCGAGGCGCTCAAGAAGCTCGAGCACCTCGGCCTCGTGCGCATCCGCCAGGGTGACGGCACGCGGGTCCAGAACTTCATGGAGACCGGCGGGATCGAGCTCGTCCAGCACCTGTTGCCCCTCGCTGGTGGCAAGCCCGAGCTGATCCGCGACCTGCTCGAGTTCCGCCGCATCTTCGGGCGCGAGCTCGCGCGGCTCGCGGCGGCCCGCGGCGCGAAGGATCGCGATGCGCTCGTCAAGCTGAAGGCGCTCGCCGACAAGGCCGACGTCACGACGAACGCTGCCGAGCTGTTCGACCTCGACTTCGACTTCTACGTCGCGCTCGCGCAGCTGTGCGGCAACCACGTCATGCTGCTGCTGATCAACACGGTGCGCGACAGCGTGCGGAACTTCACGCCGCTCCTCGCGAACCTCGCCGGACCGGGCGATACCGTGCGAGCGCATCATCGCGATCTGATCGCCGCTCTCGAGAAGGGCGATGTCAGCGGCGCAGGTCGCGTCGCCGACGATTACTTGAAGTGGGGCGCGGAGCTCGCGGGACGGATGGGCGGCAAGCCCGAGCTACAGCCGCAGCCGCTGCCCGACTGAGAGCGGCCGATGGCGAGCCTGGAGCGCAAAGAGGTCGACGAGATCGCGTTGCTCGCGCGATTGCATCTCGACGAGAGCGAGCGCGCGGCGATGCAGGACGAGCTCGGGGCGATCCTCGAGCACTTCGCGGTGCTCGCGAGCGTCGATACGACCGATGTCGCGCCGATGACGCACGCGGTGCCGATGGATCTGCCGCTGCGCGAGGACAACGTCGTGCCCTCGCTGTCCGTCGACGACGCGCTCGCGGGCGCGCCGAAGCGTGACGGCGACTTCATCGTCGTGCCCGCGATCATCTCGTACGGGGACGGGAAGTGAGCGACACGTACACCTGGTCGGTCGCCGACACCGCGCGACGCGTGAAGGCCGGCGAGATCAAGGCGACCGAGATCGTCGAGGCCGCGCTCGCACGCATCGAGCAACACGACGGCGAGCTCGGCGCGTACCTCGCGGTGTGCGCTGACAAGGCGCGCAACGAGGCGATGGTGATCGACGCCGTGCGCGACGCGAGCGGGACGCTCGGTCCGCTCGCGGGCGTGCCGATCGCCCTCAAGGACAACCTCGTCACGAAGGACACGGTGACGACCGCGGGGTCGAAGATCCTCGACGGGTGGGTGCCGCCGTACGATGCGACGGTCGTCGAGAAGCTGCGCGCCGCGGGTGCGATCGTCATCGGCAAGACGAACCTCGACGAGTTCGGCATGGGCAGCTCGACAGAGCGCTCGGCCTACAAGCCGACGAAGAACCCGTGGGATCCGACGCGCGTCCCGGGCGGCAGCTCGGGCGGCAGCGCCGCGGCGGTGGCGGCAGGGCTCGCGACGGCAGCGCTCGGCACCGATACCGGTGGCTCGATCCGCCAGCCCGCGGCGTTCTGCGGCGTCGTCGGCATGAAGCCCACGTACGGTCGCGTGTCGCGCTGGGGCGTGATCGCGTACGCGTCGTCGCTCGATCAGGTCGGTCCGATCGGTCGCTCCGTCGAGGATTGCGCGCTCGTGCTCGAAGCGATCGCGGGCCACGATCCGCGCGACTCGACCTCGCTCGCGAAACCGCCGCCGTCGTTCGCCGAGGCGCTCGCGCAGGACGTGAAGGGCCTCAAGGTCGGCCTGCCGAAGGAGATCTTCGAGTCTCCTGGCGTCGACGCGCTGGACGGCGAGGTGCGCGCGCCGCTCGACAAGGCGGTCGCGGCACTGCGCGATGCGGGAGCTGAAATCTCCGAGGTTTCGCTGCCGCACATGCATCTGTCGCTGGCGGCCTACTACATCGTCGCGCCTGCCGAAGCGTCGTCGAACCTGTCGCGTTACGACGGCGTGCGCTACGGCAAGCGCGCCGAGGCGAACGACCTGCTCGAGCTCTACATGAAGACGCGCGGTGCCGGCTTCGGCCCCGAGGTGAAGCGCCGCATCATGCTCGGCACGTACGCGCTGCGCAGCGGCTACTACGACGCGTTCTACAAGAAAGCGCAGCAGGTGCGCGCGCTGATCAAGCGCGACTTCGACGAGGCCTGGAAGACCGTCGACGTGATCCTCACGCCCACGACTCCGACCGCGGCGTTCGCGTTCGGCGCGAAGGCCACGCCGATGGACATGTACCTCGGCGACATCTTCACGCTCGCGTGCAACCTCGCCGGGCTGCCCGGACTGAGCGTGCCGTGCGGGCTCACCCCGAGCGGGTTACCCGTCGGTGCGCAGCTGCTCGGCAAGCCGCTCGACGAGGCGACGCTGATCCGCGCGGGCCGCGCGATCGAGAAGGCCGCGCTGCTCGGGGACGCGCGCCCGAAAGGCTTCGCGTGACCCGCTCGATCAAGGAGCTGCTCGAGGAGTACGAGCCGGTGATCGGCCTCGAGGTCCACGTGCAGCTCGCGACGAAGTCGAAGATCTTCTCGGGCTCCGCGACATCGTTCGGCGCGCCGCCGAACTCGCTGACCGATCCGCTCGTGATGGGCATGCCCGGGACGCTGCCGGCGTTCAATCGC
Organism: uncultured Kofleriaceae bacterium; assembly: GCA_964617845.1. Classification (GTDB taxonomy): domain Bacteria; phylum Myxococcota_A; class Polyangia; order Haliangiales; family Haliangiaceae; genus JABFXX01. Next base: position 19,263 of record CAZUAR010000027.1, read on the forward strand.
CATGTCGTCGAGCTCGCGCTCGTGCTCGGCGTGGCGACCGGCTCGCAGATCCGCGCGAAGTCGAGGTTCGCGCGCAAGCACTACTTCTATCCGGATCTTCCGAAGGGCTACCAGATCTCGCAGTACGACGAGCCGCTCTGCGAGAACGGCCACCTCGATCTGATCGTCGGTGGTGGGGTGAAGCGCGTGGCGCTCCAGCGCATCCACCTCGAGGAGGACGCGGGCAAGAACTCGCATGTCGGCGCGATCTCGCACGTCGATCTCAACCGCGCGGGTGTGCCGCTCGTCGAGGTCGTGACCGCGCCCGAGCTGACCTCCGCCGAGGAGGCCGCCGAGCTCATGCGCTCGCTGCAGCGCCTCGTGCGATGGCTCGACATCTCCGAGGCGGACATGGAGAAGGGCCACCTTCGCTGCGACGCGAACGTGTCGATCCGGCGGCGCGGCGAGGACCGCCTCGGCACGCGCACCGAGCTCAAGAACATCAATTCGTTTCGCTTCGTGCAGAACGCGGTCGATCACGAGATCGCGCGCCAGCTGCGCATCATCGACGGTGGCGGCCGCATCGAGCGCGAGACGCGGTTGTGGGACGCCGACGCCGGCCAGTCGCAGACGATGCGGTCCAAGGAGGAGGCGAACGACTATCGCTACTTCCCCGACCCCGACTTGCCGCCGCTCGTCGTCGACGGCGGGATGATGAACGGCGTGCTGCGCTCTCTCCCGGAGCTGCCCGTCGCGCGCTTCCGCCGCTACATCGAGACGAGCGAGCTCTCGCCCGACGACGCTCGCACGCTCGTCGGCGAGCGCGCGCTGTCCGACTACTTCGACGTCGCCGAGAAGATGACCGGCGGCAAGAAGGGCAAGGCCTGCGCGAACTGGATCATCAACGAGCTCCTCGGCAAGCTGAACGCGAGCGGCAAGACGATCGCGGACTCGCCGCTACCGGCAGGCCACCTCGCATCCCTCGTGCTCCTGATCGAGCAGGGCACGATCAGCGGCAAGATCGGCAAGGAGATCTTCGAGGAGTCGTTCACGAGCGGCGAGGAGCCGCGCGCGATCGTCGAGCGCCGCGGCGTGCAGCAGATCAGCGACGAAGCGACGCTCGCGCCGATCATCGATCGCATCGTCGAAAAGAACGCGAAGCAGGCGGCCGAGTACCTCGCGGGCAAGGACGGGCTGTTCGGCTTCTTCGTGGGTCAGGTCATGAAGGAGACGGGCGGGCGCGCGAACCCGGTCCTGACGACCGAGCTCCTCCACAAGCGCCTGGGGCGCTAACTGCCTGATCATCTTCGACGATCCGCCAGGCGAAAAACACCGCCTCAACGCAGGCTTGACGTCGGGCGCGCGATCAGTAAAGTCCGCGATTCCGAAAGCGTTTTTAGCGGAGCCAAGTCAATGTACGCCGTGATTCAGACGGGTGGAAAACAGTACCGGGTCGAGCCCGGAGCGACCGTTGTGGTCGAGAAGCTCGAAGGCGAGAAGGGTGCTTCGGTCGTGTTCGACCAGGTTCTCCTCGTGTCCTCGGGCGACGGTGGCAATGTCACCGTGGGCAAGCCAATCGTTGCAGGTGCGAAGGTCACCGGCGAGATCGTGGAGCAGGGACGCGGCGAGAAGCTCGTCGTCTTCAAGTTCCGCCGCCGGAAGAACTACGTCCGTCGCAACGGGCATCGTCAGGACTACACCGCGGTGAAGATCGCCGCGATCAACGCGTAGCCAACGCGTAGGAAAGTTGCAGAAGCGTCATGGCACACAAAAAAGGACAAGGCTCCACTCGTAACGGCCGCGACTCGCTGCCGAAGATGCGCGGCGTGAAGCGGTTCGGTGGCGAGCAGGTCACCGCCGGCTCGATCCTGGTTCGCCAGGCGGGCACGCGCTTCCACCCCGGCGCGAACGTCGGCATGGGCCGCGACTTCACCCTGTTCGCGAAGATCGCGGGCGAAGTGAAGTTCGAGCGCCTGGGCAAGACGCGCACGCGCGTCGCTGTCTACTCGATCGCGGCCGAGAAGCCCGCAGCGTAGTGTCACGCACGTCCAACGAAGGTTGGACGCGCAGCGCCGCCGAAGGCAGCGCGCAGGTTCCCGAAGGTAGCGCGCAGGTTGCCGAAGGCAGCGCGCAGGTTATCGACTGCCGATCCGGCTGCGGTGCGTGTTGCATCGCGCCGTCGATCTCGGCGCCCATGCCCGGCTTTCCCGCGGGGAAGCTCGCCGGCGTTCGCTGTCCGCACCTGACGGAGGACATTCGCTGCGCGCTGTTCGGATCGCCCGAGCGCCCATCCGTCTGCCGCGATCTGAAGCCGCAGCCCGAGATGTGCGGCGCGTCCGCCGAGGAGGCGATGGCGACGCTGTCGCGCTGGGAGCTCGAGACCTCCCCGACGCGCTGATCGACGCGCAGATCGACGCGCAGATCGACGCGCATTCGACGCGCTGATCGACGCGCTGATCGACGCGCATTCGACCCGTGATCGACGCGCTGATCGACGCGCCGGGGTGGCCATCTCGATGCGTCGCGCATCCAGCGTATCGAGTCACGCCCTCTCGTGCGACGTGGCTGGGGAGCGGCTCGTCGCCGATCTCAGCGCGCCGGGCTCGTCATCTCGATGCGCCGCGCGTCCAGCGTGTCGAGCCACGCGGCATCGTGCGACGCGAGGATCGTCGCCCCGCCGTTCGCGGCGTGCAGCTTGACGAGCGCGGCGAGGTTCGCGAGCCGCTTGACGTCGAGTCCGTTGTCCGGCTCGTCGAGCACGAGCAAGGCCGGTGGCCCGAGGAACGCGGCGCCCAGGCACGCGCGCCGGCGCTGGCCGAGCGACATCTTGTCGAGCGCGAGGCTCGCGACCTCGTCGAGCCCGAGCGCATCGACGAGCATGTCGAGCAACAGAGACGGCGCGTTGCTCGACGACGGTGCGTTGCTCGACGACGGTGCGTTGCTCGACGGCGCCTCGCTCGACGACGGAGCGGTGCTCGACGGCGGCGCGGTGCTCGATGACGGCGCGGTGCTCGACGACGGCGCGTTGCTCGACGGGGCGTTGCTCGACGACGGCGCGGTGCTCGACGACGGCGCGGTGCTCGACGACGACGCAGCTCCGGGCGCACGCGCTCGCGGCGGGTCGACGCCACGGCTCGCGGCGCAGAGCGCCCACAGCTCCTCGGCGCGCAGGAACCCCGGCGGATCGGCGCCCTCGGGGACATAGCCCATCGCTCGTCGTGCGAGCGCGCGCTGCCTCGACGAGCCCCACACGCTCGCGCGCACCGCTTTGTCGCTCGACGAGCCGGTGGTGTTCGACGCGCGGGTGTGCGACGGCATCGCGGTCGACGAGCTCGGATCGAGGACGATCTCGATGCGGCCATCGCGCGGCGGGAGCACGCCGGCGATCGACGACAAGAGCGTCGACTTCCCGCAGCCGTTCGCGCCGACGAGGCCGACGATCTCGCCCGCCTCGACGGTGAGCGACAGCTCGTCGATGACGATGCGCGCGCCGCGCTTGATCGTCACGCGATCCACGATCAAGCGCGTGCTCATCGTGCACCGCCATGATCGGGTTCCTTGCGTTGTGCGAGGGCGAAGCTCGCGACCACGATGGTCGCCGCGGCGCCGGCGAGGGCGCCGAGCAACGTCAGCGATGCGATGGTGGCCACGGCGATCGCGAGCGAGCCGACGGCCATGCGGATCGCCGGGCTCGGCGAGGTCTGCGCGCCGAGGACGACGCGCGCCGTGCCGATCGACGACGCGATCGCGCACGCGAGGCAGGTGCCCGCGATCCACGCGATCGTCGACGGTGACGACGGTGCAACGACCTCGGGCAGGTTCGCGAAGTGAACAGGCGTGGACGTGACCAGCACGAGGATGCAGCCGGCGATCGCGAGGAGCGCGGCGCCGAGGTGGATCAAAGCGAGCGCGAGGACGAGCGCGAGCGACCGCGTCGCGTGCGGGATGCCGAGCGAGTCGGCGAGCCACGTCGAGCGCACGTGCGCGTCGAGCAACACGCCGAGGACGCCGACCTGCGCGGGCACGGCCATCATCGCGATCACCGACGCTGCGATGCGCGCCGCGTGCTCGCCGGCGAGGACGTTGTTGCGCACGAAGAGGCCGCCGGCGAGGCCCGCGAAGATCGCGAGGCCCGCGCCGCGCACGAGGGCGTCGCCGGCGCGCCGGCCCAGCGCGGCGAGGTAGATCGCGCGCGATGCACCGAGCGACGAGCGCCAGCGAGGTGCGCCGCTCGCGCGACGAGCGGGCCGCCACCACGCGACACCGATCGTGATCACCGTCGACGCCGCGAACACGCCGAGGCCGCGCGCCGCGCCTTCACCGACGAGCCACAGCGCGAGCCACGGCAGCTGCAACGCGATGATCGCGCTCGCCTGCACGAGGCGCGGCGCGAGCGACGGCGACGGCAACGAGCGCAGGAAGCGCGCCTCGTCGGCGTGGAGCAGCGCGCGGGCGATCGGCGCGAACACGAGGAGCCAGGTCGCGGCGAGGAGGAGCAGGGCGCGCGGCTCGTGCAGGGCCATCCGCGTGATGTCGCGCGGGTGCATCGCCGTCGGCCCGAAGATGATCGCGGCGATGATCGCGCAGCCCGCCCACACGGCCGCGGCTCGTCGATACGCGGGGCCGATGACAGCGCGCGTCCACACGCCGAGCCAGGTCGTCGTCATGCTATCTCTCGCTGCGCGCAGCCATGCAGTTCATCGACGAAGCGACGATCACCGTCAAGGCAGGTGATGGCGGCAATGGCTCCGCGGCGATGCGCCGCGAGGACGGCGTGCCGCACGGTGGACCGTCGGGCGGTGATGGTGGCAACGGGGGCAGCGTGGTGATCGTCGTCGATCCCGGCATGTCGTCCTTGCTCGACTTCAAGTACAAGCGCTCGTACAAGGCCGACCGCGGCGAGGATGGGCGCAACAAGGATCAGTACGGCGCGAAGGGCGAGGACCTCGTGATCAAGGTGCCGATGGGCACCGTGATCTACGACGCCGACACCGACGACGAGCTCGTCGATCTGTCGACGCCCGATGCGAGGTTCGTCGTCGCCAAGGGTGGCATCGGCGGGCGCGGCAACATCCACTTCAAGACGCCGTGGAACCAGGCACCGACGAAGGCCGAGCCGGGGACGCCGGGCGAGGCGCGCGTCGTTCGCCTCGAGCTGAAGCTGCTCGCCGATGTCGGGCTGCTCGGGTTCCCCAACGTCGGCAAGTCGACGTTCATCAGCGCTGTCTCGAGGGCGCGGCCCAAGGTCGCCGATTATCCGTTCACGACGCTGGTCCCGAACCTCGGGGTCGTCCAGCTCTCGGACGAGCGCAACTTTGTCATCGCCGACATCCCCGGGCTGATCGAAGGGGCCTCCGAAGGGGCGGGGTTGGGTCACCAGTTCCTGCGTCATGTGGAGCGTTGCCGCGTGCTCTTGCACATCCTCGATGACACGTTCACGACCGGTCCGGAGCGCAGCCCGATGTCGGACTTCGACGTGATCAATCGAGAGCTTGCCCAGTACGCACCGGACCTCGCGAATCGGCCTCAGGTTGTCGTGCTCAACAAGGCCGACGCCCTGGAGCCGGAGCAGATCGAGGCGATCAAGGCCGACTTCGCCAAGCGCGATGTCGAGGTCATGGTCATGTCGGCCGCGACCAACCAGGGAACCCGCGAAGTGCTCGAGCGACTCTGGTCACACCTGCTGAACAATAGGCGCACGTGAGGCACTGAAATGCTCCGATGCCCTTGCTTGAAGGGTTGTGGGGGCAGTGTTACAACCGCTCCTATCCAAAAGGAAAATGCGCCGAACGTCCGCTCGGCGCAGTGCGGGATCCCGGCACGGGCCGGGCATGGAGATTCGGCATGCGAACGTCTTCGTCACTGCTCGTCGTTTCGTCGCTCGTTGTCGGGGCGACTGCTCTGGCTCAGCCGGGGGCAACGCCCGCGCCTGCACCCGCCTCGGGTAGTGGGTCGGCGGCTCCCGCGCCTGCCACCGGATCGGGGAGCGCCGACGCGATCGATCCGACCAGCGTGAAGCCGGAGGATATGCCGACGGCGGTGCGCATGCGCCGCCTCGAGCAGAAGACCCAGGCGCTCAAGGAGCGCGCGTGGCAGCTCAAGGCTCGCGTGCAGCTGCTCAAGGAGCAGCTGATCGGCGGCGGCGTCGGCGCGCAAGCGCTGATCGCCCACGCGAACGAGATGGGCAGCTCGTTCCGCTTGATCAAGCTCGTCTACACGCTCGACGGCACGCAGGTGTTCGTCCGCACCGACGAGACGGCCGAGGACCTGTACAAGACCAAGGCGTTCGACGTGTTCGCCGGACCGATCGCGCCGGGCAATCACACGCTCGCCGTCGCGGCGACGTATCGCGGCCACGGCTACGGCGTGTTCGAGTACCTCTCGAAGTACACGTTCACCGCGCGCGGCAACTCCACGTTCATCGCGGGCGAGGGCAAGCTGTCCAAGGTCGACTGCCGCGGCTTCGAAAAGGGCGGCGCGACGACGCCGCTCGAGAATCGCCCGGCCGTCGATTGCAAGGTCACGCAGGCGAGCCCCGACAAGCCGGCGGAAGCGCCCGCCGCGACGCCGACCGCCGCGACGACCCCGGGGAAATAACGCATGCCCCGCCTACGCGCAGTCTCTTGGGTAAGCGCGACCGCGATGTTGTGCCTGGCGGGCACCGCGTCGGCGGACGTCGAGGGAAAGCTCAACCTGTACGAACAGGAAGCGCGGCAGATCTCGCAGACGCTGCCGGCGCTGAACAACGACAACCAGGACACCAACCGCCGTCTGTCCGACGCGCAGGTCGTGTTCTCCCTCGGTGACTACGACGCCGCGGCGCTGATGCTGTTCGAGATGGCCGGTCGTCCGGGCCCCGAGCAGGAAGCGGCGCAGTACTACCTCGGCGAGTCGCTGTTCCACAAAGGCGACAAGGGCGCCGCGCGCTCGTACTTCACGCAGGTCACCGCCAGGGCCAACACGGGCGCGCGCTACTACGCGCTGGCGCTCGTGCGGCTCGTCGAGATCGCCATCGCCCAGCAGGATGCGACCGACGTCGACGCGACGCTCGCGGCGCTCGACCGCGTCACGCCGCGCCCGCCGCAGGCGCCGTACGTGCGAGGAAAATGGCTGTTCTCGCAGGGCAAGTACGACGACGCGATCGCGCAGCTCAACGAGGTGCCCAAGGACTCCGCGTTCGACGCGCAGGCGCAGTACTACGTCGCCACCTCGCTCGTCGCGAAGCAGGACACCGCGCGCGCGATCGACGCGTACACCGCGCTGGCGACGCGCAAGCCGAAGACGGCGAACGATCGCCGCGTCGTCGAGCTCGCGCAGCTCGCGCTCGGCCGCCTGTACTACGAGCGCGATCAGCCGTCGAAGGCGATCGACAGCTACCTGCTGATCGACCGCAACTCGGACCTGTTCCCCGACGCGCTCTACGAGGTCGCGTGGGTCTACGTGAAGGGCAAGCAGTTCGACAAGGCGCTGCGCGCACTCGAGCTGCTCGCGCTCTCGAGCCCCAACTCGAACCGCACCGCGACGGTGCGCATCCTCGAGGGCAACCTGCGCATCCGCAAGGCGCAAATGAATCGCCAGGCGCAGATCACGAACACCGTCGAGGCGAACCAGACCGATCCGCAGGTCGAGTACGACAAGGCGGCCGCGGTGTTCGCCGAGACGCACGACGCGTACTACCCCTCGTACGTCGCGCTGTCGGCGATGCTCGAGAGCGGTGGCGATGCCGCCGACTACCTCGCGCAGCTCGCCGAGCGCCAGACGCAGACGTTCCAGGCCGTGCCGCCGATCCCCGACGCCGCCGCGCAGTACCTGCGCGAGGAGCCGGAGACGCAGCGGGCGATCGCGAACCAGGTCGACCTCGGCACGATCCAGGCGCACCTGACCGAGAGCGAGAACACGATCGCGCGCCTCGAGGCGGTGCTCGCCGCGAACGACAAGAGCGTCGTGTATCCGGCGATCAACTCGCGCCGCGAGCGCATCGGCGACATCCAGCGCGACCTGATCGCGATCCGCAACGACCTCGCCGAGCAGCAGGCCGGCCTGATCCAGGCGAGCGGCAACCTCGCGGGGCTCCAGGCGACGCGTCGCTCGCTCGCGCAAGCGTGGGCCGCGGCGCCCGACGGCGAAGCCGCGCACAAGGACAAGGTCAACGCGGAGCGCGCCGGTTACGACGCGCTCTCCGAGACGACGAGCGAGATCCGCAGCGCGATCGACGGTACGCAGGCGATGGCCGTCGCCGCGCGCAAGTACGTCACCGAGAAGCCCGTCGAGGGCAACGCGCTCGTGACCGACGAGGTCAAGACGGCGACGAAGACGGAGCTCGTGGCCACCGCCGGCGAGCTCGCCGCGATCGAAGCGGAGCTGCGCGAGCTCAAGGCGGAGATCACGATCGGTCGCGATCTGTCGGGCCACGGGGACGACGCGCTGTGGGCCGCACGCCAGCAGCGCCGCGAGCTCAAGGCCGCGCAGGACGCGGAGCACCGCGCGATCGCGGGCTTCGCGAGCGCGAGCCGCGATCCGGGGCGCTCGAAGCGGCTGATCGCGCTCGGCGATCGCGCGATGCGCATCTCGGATGATCTGCAGGCCACCGAGATGAAGATGGAGAGCATCGTCGACACGGCCCTCGCACAGGCGAAGGACCAGCTCGCGCAAGAGCGACAGAACGTCGATGCGTACAAGAAGGAGCTCGCGGAGTACGAGCTCGAGTCGCGCGCGATCGGCGGAACGATCCTCGCGTCGAGCTTCAAGAACGTGAAGGCGAAATTCTACGACGTGATCGTCCGGACCGACGTCGGCGCGATCGACGTCGTGTGGTCGCAAAAGGAAGACGCGGACGACGAGTACAAGCGCCTGAACCTGTCGCGGTCGCGCGAGCTGAAGCTCATCACCGACGAGTTCAAGGACATCCTCGAGCAGACCACCTCGACGCCGCAGGGCACGAGCACGCCGCAGGGCAGCGTGGGCAAGACCTTCGATGCACCGAAGACGAGCGGCAGCCCCGACAAGGGCAGCGGCACCGAGCGCGTGAAGCCCGGCGATACAGAGCCCAAGACGGCGCCCGCGCCGACGGTGCGCCCGGATAACGAGACCAAGCCGGCGGGCGGAGGGAAGAAGTGATGCGCCTGCTATCCGTCGTGACGATCGCATCGCTGCTCGCGACGAGCGTCGCGGGTGCGCAGCCGAGCAACACCGCGCCACAGCCGTTCCCGAGCCAGCCGCCGAACGGTCCGGGGCTCGGACCGCAGGTGACCGCACCGATCCAGCTGTCTCCCGAGGAGAAGCGCGAGCTCGCCGAGGTCGAAGCGGACTTCGAGAAGTTCACGCAGGCCGCGATCGAGCACGACACGCGCATGCGCACGATCGCGCGCCGCGAGTACGACTCGCGCACCGCGGACCTCGCCAAGCGCTACGCGGATCGCATCGCGAAGACCGAGGCGATGAAGGGTCGCAAGCACGGCGAGACCGTCGCGCTGCTCGAGAAGTTCCTCGCGAACCACCCCGATCACGAGCAGTTCACGCCCGACGCGATGTTCCGTCTCGCGGACCTCTACATCGACGTCGCCGATCAGAAGGTCGAAGACCAGCTGACGGAGCTCGAGCGCACCGGACAGCCGGCGCCCGAGGGCGGCGTCGTCGCGGACTACACGCCGTCGGTGCAGCTGTGGGAAGGCATCCTCACCAAGTTCCCGAAGTACCGGCAGACACCGTCGACGCTGTACCTCGCCGCGTACTACGGCAAGAGCAAGGACGAGCGCCGCTCGCTCCAGCTGTTCCTCGCGCTCACGTGCGCGAACCAGTACAAGTGGAACGATCCGCCGTCGAAGGCGCCGACGCGCGCGGAAGCGCTGAAGCGCATCGAAGCGAAGACGCTCCGCGATCCGTACGCGTCGTGCACGCCGTATCAGGACGCCGAGGTCGAGCTCGTGCGCCACGCGTGGGTGCGCGGCATCGCGGACTACCACTTCACCGTCCCCGGCGAGATCGACGAAGCGATCGCCGCGTACCTGAAGGTCGCGAACGGCGGCAACGACTCGAAGCTCTACGCCGAGTCGCTCTACAAGCTCGCGTGGAGCTACTACAAGCGCGACAAGCTGTTCGACTCGATCCAGCGGTTCGACGAGTCGATCAAGCTCTACGATCAGATCGTCGCGAACGGCGGCACGCCCGCCCTCGAGCTGCGCGACGAGTCGCTGCAGTACATCTCCGTCGCGTTCACGGATCCGTGGGAGGGCGAGGCCAACTCCGATCCGGTGCGCTCGTTCGAGCGCGCGAAGAACTTCTACAAGGGCCGCGAGAACGAGCCGCACGTCCGCGACGTGTGGGTCGCGCTCGGCAAGGCGTTCACGGATCTGCAGGCGTACGACCAGGCGGTCGACGCGTATCGCATCGCGATCGGCCCACCGTGGGAGCTGAACCCGAAGAACCCGGTCGTCCACCAGGAGATCGTCAACGTGTTCGAGCTCAAGGGCGACAAGTTCGCGGCGGACGCCGCGGCCGCCGAGCTCGCGACTCGCTACGCGCCCGGAACGCCGTGGTACGCCGCGAACGAGAAGGACCGCGAGGCGATGGAGAACCAGCGCCGCATCGCGGAGCGTGCGCTGTACGCGGCGACGCGCAACACGCACTCCGCAGCGACGGAGATGCGCAAGGCGTGGGAAGCGTCGGCGAAGAAGGATCCGCAGGAGAAGCAGGACTACCTCGCGATGTACGCGAAGGCGGTCGAGCTCTACCGCACGTTCATCGGCACGTACCCCGAGAGCGACTACGTCTACGAGTTCACGTTCCTCCAGGGCGAGGCGCTCTACTGGAGCGAGCGCTATCCCGAGGCGATCGTCGCGTACTCGTGGGTTCGCGATCACCGCGATATGGGCACCGCGTACTACATCGACGCGGCGCGCTCGATCCTGCAGTCGTACGAGGCCGAGGTCGCGAAGCAGGTCGCGGCCGGAACGATCCAGGCGCTCAAGGTGCCGACGATCGCCGAGCTCAAGGCGCTGCAGGTCAACGGACAGTGGACGCCGCAGCCGATCCCCGACATCTACCAGAAGCTGCGCTCCGAGTACGAGACGTACCAGAACATCGTCCAAGATCCGAAGGCGGCGCCGGGCCAGGGCATCAACGCGGCGCTGATCAGCCTCGCGTACCTCCACGTCGACGACGCGCTGTCGCGCTTCCAGACGGTGATGGAGAAGTTCTGCGGCAACCCCGAGGCCGTCAAGGCCAAGGACGGCATGCTCGCGATCTACGAGGCGCAGTCGAACTTCGACGCGATCGAAGAGACCAACAAGAAGTTCATCTCGCAGAAGTGCGGTGACGCGAACGCGATCAAGCTCGCCGTCGCGCAGAACCGCTCGCTGAACTTCTCGCGCGCCGCGGAGCTGTTCGCGAAGCAGCAGTACGCTCCCGCCGCCGAGGCGTTCTATCGGTTCTACAAGACGGCGCCCAAGGACGACCCGGATCTCCCGGTCGCGCTGTACGACGCGGCGGTCAGCTACAAGCTCGCCGACAAGCCGAAGACGGCGATCGCGCTGTTCAAGGAGTTCACCGCGAAGCCGGAGAAGCTGTTCCGCGAGTCGAGCTACTACATCGACGCGATGCGCCTCACGGCCGTCAGCTACCAGCAGGCGTTCGACTACGGCAACGCGGTCAAGACGTACCTCGAGGTCTACAACACGTCGAAGACGGCGGCGAAGAAGGGCATCAAGGCGCCCGATCCGCTGCCGGGCGAGAAGCCGCAGACGTTGCAGCAGATCGGCCTCGACGCGCTCTACAACGCGGCGCTCGCGTCCGAGCTCAACCGCGACTTCAAGAAGGCGATCGAGCTCTACACGCAGTACCAGGGCGTCGAGAGCGATCGCCGCAAGAAGGATCGCGCTCTGTGGTCGATCGTCGGCATCTACCGCCAGTCGGGCGACGTGAACTCGATGGAGGAGACCGCCGCGAAGTGGCGCCGCCTCTACGGCAACGACCCGGGCAACGAGGACGACTACGTGCAGTCGTTCTACGACGCGGCGGCGCTGCGCAAGCGGAAGAACCAGACCGGCCTCGCGAACACCGCGGGTCAGGAGACGATCAAGGCCTGGAAGGCGAAGGGCTCGCCCAAGGGCGGCCGCGCCGCGAAGCTCGCCGGCGAGTGGGAGCTGAAGTTCGCCGAGGATCACTTCAACAAGACGTGGGAGCCCTACGCGATCAAGACCGCTGCGAAGTCGGTGGCCGAAGCCAAGAGGCAGAACGAAGCGATCGAGAAGGCGAAGCGCACCGCCGAGGACAAGTACCTCGCACTCGACGCGTACGGGGTCGCCGAGTTGTCGATGGCGGCCAAGGTCCGCTACGGCGACATCCAGCTGTCGTTCGGTCAGAAGATCCTGGAGACGCCGGTTCCGACGCCGATCGCGAAGGTGCCCTCCGCGGTCGAAGCCTTCGAAGCGCAGCGCGACAAGAACCTCCAGAAGTACACGAACGAGGCGAAGGGCCAGTGGATGGAGGTCGTCGACCTCGCCAAGCGCGGTGGTATCTCCAATGAATGGAGCCGTCGTGCACAGGTCAACCTCGGCCGCGAGTTCCCCAAGGAGTTCACGGTGCTGAGCCAGGAGATCATCCAGGGGACAACGGCGCCATGACTCATCCCACGAGCACGTACCTGCCGATCCGCTCTCCCGCGGATCGTTCTGCGATGTCGAGCGTTTCTAGCCGTATGACCCGGCTGTTCGGGGCGCTGCTCCTGTCGTTCGCTGTCGCCTGTGGTGGCGGCGGCAAGAAGGAGCCCGCCACGCCCGGCAAGGGCAGCGGTAGCGGCGACTCGCAGTCGATGAACGACAACGGCGATCCGGTCGATCCCGGTGGCTCGGGCGGAACCGGTGGCACCGGCAACACGGGCGGGGCTGGCGGCACGGGCGACAATGACGCAGGTGGTGGCTCGGGGACGACGGATCCCACGGATCCTCCGCCGGAGCCCGAGGTCGTCGTCACGATGCCGAACTACGACCCGGATCCGGCGCAAGCACGGACGCAGGTCGAAGCGCACCTGACGATCGCGCGACAGGCGCTGTCGGGCACGACGCCCGACGCCGAGACCGCACTCAAGGAAGCAAAGCTCGCGCTGTCCGTCGACGCCGCGAACGTCGACGCGGCGGCGATGGTCGCGCTCGCGTATTTCCACAAGAGGCTCTACGACACCGCCGAGCTCGTCCTCGACGACACGTACAAGCGCTCCACGGCGCAGAACAACGCGAACATCAACTACGTGTTCGGCCTGGTCTACGACGCGACCAATCGCCCCGACCGCGCGAAGCTCGCGTACGAGAAGGCGGTCGCGATCGATCCGAACCACGCGAGCGCGCTCACCAACCTCGGCGTCCATCAGCTCAAGAGCGGCCAGTACGGCCAGGCGCAGCAGACGTTCGAGCGCCTCACCCGCGAGTTCCGCAAGTCCGACGCGATCACGCTCACGTCGCTCGGCTCCGCGTATCGCGGCCGCTCGGCCGACTATCCGACGGGCTCGGGGGATCGCGACAACCTCGTGCGCGCGGCGGAGGCGCAGTACAAGAAGGCGCTGCAGGCCAACGCGAGCTACGGGCCGGCCTACTACAACCTGGGCCTGCTCTACCTCGATAACGACCCGTACCCGGGTGTTGCAGATCCGCTCGCCCGGATCAGCGCGGCCAAGTCATACTTCGATCAGTACAAGAACATGCCGGGCGTAGACATGAAGCTCTACGACGAGCGCATGAAGGAAGTCTTGAAGGCGCAGAAGAAGGCCGAGAAGGCAGCGAAGAAGAAGAAGTCGTCGTGACCGTGAGGAGCACCATGAAAGCAGTCATCGCAACCGTGATGTTCGCCGCGCTCCTCGCGCCGACGATGGCGCGCGCCGAGGGCTGCCCCGACGAAGACGTCGAGGGCGCCGAAAAGAAGCAGGGCAAGTTCCACATCGAGTACGTCAACGGCAAGCCGGTCACCGTCATCGACACGGTGGTCTCGGTGTGCGGCAAGGTCCCGCGTCCGTCGGTGGTCTACGTGCTCACGCCGAAGAACATCGACTACGAGTGGGAGAACCTGAAGCAGGACTTCATGCCGCTCATCCTCGCGTCGGTGAAGAAAGCGCCCTTCTGATGGCGACCCAACGGCAAGGCGGCGGTACCAGCAAGAGCGCGAGCGGCGGCTCGCGCCAGCGCATCCTCCGCATCGGTGTTCTGCTCGGCGGCAAGATCGTCGAGGAGCGCCTGATCCGCGAGCGCACGCCGGTCACCGTCGGCCAATCGATGAAGAACACCTTCTCGATTCCGGTCGAGGGACTCCCGCTCGAGTTCACGCTGTTCGCGATCGACGACGGCAAGTACTCGCTGCGCTTCCTCAACAAGATGGACGGCCGCGTCTCCGACGGCGGCGGCGGCGGTCAGGTCAACACGCTCGACGCACTCAAGCAGCGCGGCGCGCAGAACGCCGGCGACTACTGGCAGGTGCCGCTCACCGACAACGCGCGCGGCAAGCTCTCGCTCGGCGACCTGACGATCCTGTTCCAGTTCGTCACCGAGCCCCCGCGCCAGCCCAAGCCGATGCTGCCCGCGTCGGTGCGCGGCACGTTCGCGGACCGCTTCGATCCGCGCCTCTCCGTCATCCTCGGCTCGTCGATCATCTTCCACTTCGCGATCGTGATCTGGGCGTTGATGACGGACATCGAGACCGGCGGCACGATGGCCGAGCGCGCCTACAACCTGACGTTCAAGCAGGACACCTATCAGGTCGACGTCACGCCTCCACCCGAGCCGGTGAAGGGCCCCGACGCCGGAAGCGCCGCGGGCAGCGCCGCCCCCGAGGTGAAGAAGCCCGACCCGAAGCCGGCGAACAACAAGCCGTCCGGCGATCCCAAGCCGATCCCCGACAGCGGACGCAGCGAGGCCGAGAAGGTCGCGATGGCCGAGGCCGAGGCGAAGAAGTTCGCCGACCTCCTCACGGGCGAAGGCGAGGACGGCAAGAGCGAAGGCGACATGAGCAACCGCCGCCCGGGCGCAGAGCTCGGCGCGCAGATCAACGACGTCAAGGAAGGCGGCAAGCAGGTCGCGATCGGCGGCGGCGCAGGCCGCGGCTCTCGCGGCTCGGGTGACCCGAAGCTCGGCACCGGCGGCGGCCCGAAGATCGACGGCCCCGGCGGCACCACGTCCGCCGGCGGCGGCAAGGGCGACGAGAAGGCGCCCACGGGTCGCATCAGCGTGAGCAACAAGTCGACCGACACGGACTCGACGCTCACCCCCGACGCCGTCCTCCGGAAGATCCAGTCCGCGTACATGTCCGCGCTGCAGCGCTGCTACAAGACGTACCTCGCGAAGGACGCGACGGCGCGCGGCAAGGTCACGTTGTCGTTCACCGTCAACGAGTCGGGTCGCACCACGGACTCGGGCGCCAAAGGCTTCGCGAACGAGGTCGACGCGTGCATCGAGGGCCTGATGCCCTCGTGGACCTTCCCGGCGCCCAAGGACAAGGACGGCGAGAAGACCGAAGCGAGCTTCTCGATCACGCTCCAGCTCGTTCCGGACTGATCCCGGCAGCTCGCGCAGATCGTAGATCGTCAGCCATCGCGGGGCGTTAGAGGTCCTATGACCCGCGCTCTTCGCATCGGCGTTCTCCTCGGCGGCAACCTCGTCGAGGAGAAGCTGTTCACCGGCACGACCACGCCGATCACGTTCGGCCAATCGCTGCGCTGCGCGGTCTCGATCCCCGGCGACGGCATCCCGCACGAGCACGCGCTCTTCGTGTTCGACCAGGGCCGCCTGATCCTTCGTGCGACCTCCTCGATGTCCGGCCGCTTTGCACACGGCGGCTCGACGACAACGTTCACGACGCTCACCGCAGGCGATCACGCGCTGCAGCCCGGCGTGCGGGGCAAGATCGTCATCGGCGACGCGACGCTGCTGTTCCAGGAGCTCGCCGCCGCCCCCGCCTCGCCACGCCCCGTGCTCCCCGCTTCGGTGCGCGGGACACTCGGCGATCGCATCGACCGCCGCCTCGCCGCGATCATCGGCGCGTCCGTGCTGCTCCACCTCGGCATCGCGGGCTACGCGTGGATGACCGACCTCGAGACGACATCGATGCTCGAGACGCCCGTCGCGTCCATCTACCACCACGACACGATGGAGATCACGCTGCCCGACGAGCCCACGCCCGTCGAGCCGACGCAATCGCAGGAGCCCGGGGCCGCGACGCCCGTCTCGCCAACGCAGGTCACGCCGACCATCACGCCGACGCGCCCGAAGCTGCCCGGCGAGCCGAAGCCACCGAAGGCGCCGACGTCGATGTCCGTCGAAGACGCGCAGCGCTTCGCCTCGGTGCTCACGGGAAGCGAGGTCGGTCGCGATGGCGTCGGCCCGATGCGCGACCGCACGCCCGGCGCGGACCTACAGCAGCAGATCGACGACGTCGGCAACCGCCCCGTCGAGGTCGGCAACCCGGACGGCGACGGCTTCCGCCAGCAGCACGACGGCCACGTCGGCACGGACCACGGCCCAAACATCACCGACCCGACGCAGGTCGCGAGCAACGAGCCGAAGAACGAGACCGAGCCCAAGGGCCGCATCAAGGTCAAGCCGCTGCCGGGCGAGAAGCCCGACACGACGCTGACCGTCGCGGCGGTGCTCGACAAGATCAACACCGTCTACATGCCGGGGCTGCAGCGCTGCTACAAGAAGGGCCTCGTCGACGACGCGACGCTGCAAGGCAAGATCGCGATGGCGTTCACCGTCACCGAGCGCGGCACCCTCGACGAGCAATCGGCGGCGGGCGTCAGCGGCAAGGTCGACAGCTGCGTGACCGACTTCATGTCGACATGGCGGTTCCCGATCC
Organism: uncultured Kofleriaceae bacterium; assembly: GCA_964617845.1. Taxonomy (GTDB): domain Bacteria; phylum Myxococcota_A; class Polyangia; order Haliangiales; family Haliangiaceae; genus JABFXX01. The sequence continues at coordinate 36,075 of CAZUAR010000027.1, forward strand.
CGAAGGACAAGGACGGCGACCCGAGCGAGCAATCCTTCAAGCTGTCGCTGCAGCTCACGCCGAACTGACGCTCACGCTACAATGCAGCCGATGCGCGCGCTGCTGGTGTTGTGTCTGCTGGCAGCCATCGCGCACGCCAAGCCGAGGCGGTGGGAGACGCTGCCTCTACCTCCGAAGATGCCGGAGGCGGCGACCATCGGAACGGTCGTCAACGACGGCGCGAAGATCTACTACGCGACGTACGGCGACCCAAAGCGCGCACCCGTGGTCCTCCTCCACGGCGGCATGGGCAACTCGGATCACTTCGCGTTTCAGATGCCCGCGCTCATCGACAAGTTCTGGGTCATCGTCGTCGACAGCCGCGGCCAAGGCCGCAGCTCGCTACCGAAAGGCAAGCTGACGTATCACGCGATGGGGACCGACGTGCTCGCGGTGATGGACGCCCTGAAGGTGCCCAAAGCCTCGCTCGCAGGCTGGAGCGACGGCGGTGCGATCGCGCTCGACCTCGCGATCACCGCGCCGGATCGCGTGAACCGAATGTTCATCCTCGGCACTAACTACGACAGCAAGGGCTCCAAGCCGCGCAAGGGCAAGCCACCCTCCTCGACGTTCAACGCCTACGCGGCGAAGTGCCGCCGCGATCACCTGAAGTTCGGCAACAAGGTGCCCTCGTGGCAGTCGATGATCGATGCACTGCTGCCGGTGTGGCGCAACCCCGCCGGCTTCACCAAGGACCAGCTGAAGACGATCAAGGCGCCGACCCTCGTGGCCCTCGGCGACCACGACGAGATCATCGAACAAGCGCAGATCGAGGAGATGGCGATCCTGATCCCGAACGGCAGGGTTCACATCTTCACCGACACGAGCCACTTCGCGATGTGGCAGGACCCCGACAGCGTGAACGCGACGCTCGTCGAGTTCCTCTCCGCCAAGTAGCTCGCTACACTATCGCGAATGCTTTCAGGCCGCTGCCAGCACCGTCAGCGCGCGTTCACATTGACGACAGGACAATGGTCATGACCCAGCTCACGATCGGTAAGCACACAATCTCGCATGAACGCCCTGACTGCTTCGTGATCGCGGAGGTCGGACACAACCACGGCGGAAGCGTCGAGACGTGCAAGCAGATCTTTCAGGCGGCGAAATACGCCGGAGCTACGGCGGTGAAGCTGCAGAAACGTGACAACAAGAGCCTCTACACCAAGGCGTTCTACGATTCGGTCTACAACTCCGAGAACGCGTTCGGAACCACGTACGGGACGCATCGTGAAGCGCTCGAGTTCGACGAGACCCAGTATCGAGAGGTCAAGGCGTTCGCGGAGAGCCTCGATCTTGTCTTCTTCGCGACTGCGTTCGACTTCAAGAGCGTCGACTTCCTCGAGAAGCTGGACGTGCCCTGCTACAAGGTCGCGTCCGGTGATCTAACGACCATTCCGCTGCTCGAGTACATCGCCAAGACGGGCAAGCCGATCATCATGAGTTCCGGTGCTGGAACGCTCGAAGACGTCCGGCGCGCCCACGACGCGGTCATGAAGATCAACGAGAAGCTATCGATCCTCCACTGCACCGCGGAGTATCCCTGCGACCACAAAGACATGAACCTTCGCGTCGTTGAAACCTATCGGCGCGAGTTTCCGAACGTGATCGTCGGCCTGTCAGATCACGACAACGGAATCGCAATGGCGCTCGTCGCCTACGTGATGGGTGCTCGTGTGATCGAGAAACACTTCACCTTGAACCGAAGCTGGAAAGGTACCGATCACGCGTTCTCGCTCGAGCCGGAGGGACTGCGAAAGCTCGTGCGTGATATCGGCCGCGCCTCGATCGCGATCGGCGATGGAGTGAAGAAGCTCTACGAGAAGGAGAAGGGCCCGAAACAGAAGATGGGAAAGATGATCGTGGCCTCGCGCGAGCTCGCCGCCGGTCATGTGCTTCAGCCGGGCGATCTAGCGTTCAAGTCACCTGCGAATGGCCTTCCTCCATGGCAGGTTGATTCCTTCTACGGCAAGCCGCTCAAGCGCGCCGTGACCGAGGACGAAGCACTCACGTTCGAGCATGTCTGACGTTCCTCATCTTCCACCGCACAGCGAGGTTGGCGCTCGCGTGCGCATGGTCGTGTTCGACTTCGATGGCGTGTTCACCGATAACACCGTGTGGACCGACTCTCAGGGAGAGGAGCTCGTGCGTTGCTGGCGCGGGGATGGCCTGGGGCTTTCGAAGTTGCGAGCGCTCGCTATTCCGACATTCGTCCTGTCGACCGAGGAGCATCCGGTCGTATCCCGCAGGTGCGCGAAGCTGAGGATTCCGTGCCGGCAAGGGCTTGCGGTCAAGGAAGACGAGCTGACCACGCTCGCCAGGGAGTCGGCGATTGATCTCGCAGACGTGGTCTACGTCGGAAATGACATCAACGACCTCGGCTGCCTGCGTCTCGCGGGCGTGCCTATCGTGGTCAACGACGCCCACGAAGATGTGGTTTCGGCCGCGCGATTTCGAACCCGTGCCGGCGGCGGTTTCGGTGCTGTTCGCGAAGTCTGCGACTGGATCAGTGCGAGCATCACCAACAAAGGAAACGTGTGAGCCTCGATAGATTTCGTCTCGATGGGAAGATCGCGGTCGTCACCGGTGCGTGCGGTAAGCTCGGTCCGACTTGGTCGAGTGCGCTGCTCGACGCCGGCGCGCGGGTTGCGGCGCTCGACCTCCCAAGCGCTCCTGTGAGCGAGCCAATGCAAGACCTGATGCGACGCGCGAATGCGTCGCTATTGCGCATCGATGCAGATGTCACGTCTCGCACGAGCCTCGACGCCGCGGCTCGGCGCGTAGTCGCGGAGCTCGGCGAGCCTGATGTGCTCGTGAACAACGCGGGAATCGATGCACCACCAGGTGCGCTGACAGAGACGTTCACTCTCGAGGATCACGACGCTCGAGGATTTCTCCGGACGCTCGAGGTCAATACTCTGGGAGCGTTTCAATGCAGTCAGGTGTTCGGCGCGGGGATGGTGAAGCGCCGCCGAGGATCGATCATCAACATCGGTTCGCTCTACGCAGAGGTGTCGCCCGATGCTCGGTTCTACGATCACTTCGGCAAGGAACCGCCATTCCTCAAGCCACCTGCATACGGTGCGTCCAAAGCCGCTCTGATCAACCTGACGCGATACCTCGCGACGCACTGGGGTCCGAGCGGTGTTCGCGTCAACGCACTCTCTCCGGGAGGCGTGGAGGGCGGACAGGATGCCGAGTTCAAGAAGAAGTTCATCGCGCGAGTCCCGCTTGGCCGAATGTGTGCGCACGAAGATCTCGTCGGACCGATCGTGTTTCTCGCGTCGGACGCATCGCGATACGTGACCGGGACTGAAGTGTTGGTCGACGGAGGATTCCGAGCGTGGTGAGAGAAGTACTGCACTGGATCGAGGACCGGGAGGTCTCGGCGTCCTCGGGTGCGACGATCGCGAAACACGATCCGTGCAGCGGTGACGTGCAAGCAAACGTTGCGCGCGGCACATCGGACGACGCGATGCACGTGATGGGCGTTGCCGAAAAGGCCTTCGACTCGTGGGCGACGACGCCGATCGTTCGGCGTGGCGACCTGCTGCGCGACGCGACTCTCGTCATGCGCGATCGACGAGCCGAAATCGCTCGGATCGTGCACGAGGAGACCGGCAAGTCGCTCGCGGACGCCTCGGGCGAGGTCGGTGCTGCGATCGAGATGGGCTTCTTCATCGCAGGCGAAGCACGCCGCTTCTACGGACGGACCACGTCGAGTGCGATGCCGAACCGCGTCGCGATGACCATGCGGCAGCCGGTGGGGCCGTGCGCATTGATCATCGCCGCGAACACACCGATTGCCAACGTAGCGTGGAAGGTGTTTCCCGCGCTCCTGTGCGGCAATTCGGCGGTATTGAAACCATCAGAGCACACACCGTTCACCGCGAACTGGTTCGCGCGAGTCCTGCGCGATGTCGGTGTTCCCGCGGGCGTCCTCTCGGTGTTGCACGGCTTCGGTGGCGAGGTCGGGGCTGCCCTCGTCGCAGATCCACGTGCTCGACTCGTGAGCTTCACCGGCTCCGTACCGGTCGGACGAGCGATCAATCGCGTGGCCGGCGAGCGGCTAGCAAAGGTGTGTCTCGAGCTCGGGGGGAAGAATCCGCTCGTCGTCTGTGATGACGCGGATCTGGCCGCTGCGGTGGAGGCTGCGGCGCTATCGGCCTTCAGTAACGCCGGACAGCGCTGCGCAGCCGGCAGCCGGATCCTCGTGTTCTCGAGCGTGTACGACGAATTTCGCGCGCGGCTCGTGGAGCGCACTGAGAAGATGACCATCGGCAATCGCGATAGCGATTCACTGGGCCCGGTGATCAGCGAGCGGCAGATGAAGAACATCCTCGCGTCGGTCGGTGACGCCGTGGCGGCAGGCGCGACGCTCGCGTGTGGCGGTGGACGTCATGGAGATCGCGGCTACTTCATCCAGCCGACGATCGTCGAGAACGTCGCACGGACCGCCGCGATCTCTGGCCACGAGCTCTTCGGGCCGGTGGCGTGCCTGTATCGTGTGGAGAATCTGGACGACGCCATCGCCTTCGCGAACGCGACAACATTCGGTCTCACCGCTGCGATCCACACGCGCAGCATTCATCGTGCCGAGGCGTTTCGCGAGCGCTGTCGCGCAGGTGTCATCTCGATCAACGGTCCCACGTACGGCAGCGAACCACACATGCCGTTCGGCGGGCTCAAGGACTCTGGCAACGGCTTCCGAGAAGCGGGCACGGAAGTGCTTGACGTCTACTCGGACTGGAAGTCGGTGTACGTGAAGCATGACCCCGCTCAGCTCTGATGCGACGTGTGTTGGATTGATCCCTGCCCGCGCCGGTTCGAAGCGCATCACGGGGAAGAACGTGCGCACGCTCGGCGGTCAACCACTGCTCGCGTACACCATCGCAGCCGCTCGAGCGTCCGGCGTGCTCTCGCGCGTGATCGTCTCGACCGAGAGCGACGAGATCGCGGCGATCGCTAAGCGCTACGGAGCAGACGTTCCTTTCGCTCGCCCCGCCGAGATGGCTACCGATACGTCCGCTGACATCGACTGGATCCGCCATGCACTCGGGACGCTTGCTGACGCGGGAGAGCGCTACGATTGCTTCGCAATCCTTCGTCCGACCAGCCCGTTTCGCCGCGCGGAGACGATCCGCCGCGCGTGGGCGCAGTTTCTCGCAGATGGTCGTGCAGACTCCTTGCGCGCCGTGCAGAAGTGCTCCGAGCACCCCGCGAAGCAGTGGATCATCGACGGTGCGCGCATGCACCCGGTGATGGAGAACCCCGACGTGCACGGGACGCCTTGGCACTCATCGCCGTATCAGGTGTTGCCCACTGTGTACGTACAGAACGCGAGCCTCGAGATCGCGCGGTGCGAGATACCGCTCCAGCGAGGAACGATCGCGGGCACGTCGATCATGCCGTTTCTCACGGACGGACTTGAAGGCTTCGATCTGAACGTTGCCGACGACTGGATTCTGGCGGAACACTACGCAACCGCTGAACCTTCCCTCCTGCCCGTGGTGAATGCATGACCTTCCACTTCGCTCCGCCCTCCGAGATCGCGCGCGTGCGCGCTGCGATCGGTGATCGTCACGACCGTGCTCGTGCCACGGCGGCGCTCGGACGCATCAACGCTCTGTCGATGATCGGATACGCGGGTTCCGGCCATGTCGGCACTAGCTTCTCGGCCATGGACATCGTCACCTGGCTCTTCACCGAAGTGCTCGACTGCCCGGCCAAGAGGGCCACCGATGACGGAGACATCTACTTCTCGTCGAAGGGACACGACGTACCGGGGTTGTACGCGACGCTGATCGGCCTCGGTCTCCTCGATCCCGCGTACTTCACCAAGCTTCGGCGCCTCGACGGATTGCCCGGACATCCCGACGTCGGCGTGCCTTACATGATCACGAATACGGGCTCGCTCGGCATGGGCATCTCGAAGGCCCGAGGCTTCGCGATCTCCGATCGGCTAGAAGGGAAGCGGCGCCGCATCGTCGTCCTCACAGGCGATGGCGAGCTCCAGGAGGGTCAGTTCTGGGAGTCGCTCCAGCCGACCGCCAACGGCGGCTTCGCGGAGATCACGGTGATCGTCGACCACAACAAGCTCCAGTCCGATACTTTCGTTTCGGACGTCAGCGATCTCGGCGATCTGGAGACGAAGATCCGTGCGTTCGGGTGGGCCGTCGCGCGTTGCGATGGCCACGATCCCAAAGCGATCGAATCAGCGCTCGGCGATCTCGCGCGTGTCGAGACCAAGCCGCACTTGCTCATCGCCGATACAATCAAGGGGCGCGGCGTTTCGGTCATGGAGCCTACCGCAATCGGTGGCGACAAGCTCTACAAGTTTCACTCGGGTGCACCAACCCCGGAGACCTACGCGATCGGCATCGCCGAGCTTTCGGCGCAGGTGAATGCGCTCCTCGCTCGATCGGGTGCTGCGCCGCTGCTGCTCGAGCCCGTAGCAGCGCCCTCTCGCTATGTTCCCGCATCTCCCGAGCGACTGATCTCTGCGTATGCCGACGAGCTCGTGAAGCTCGGTCGCGAGCACCCGGAGATCGTCGCACTAGATGCGGATCTCGTGGTCGACTGCGGCAGCTATCCGTTCAAGCAAGAGTTTGCAGCGCGGTTCATCGAGTGCGGCATCGCCGAACAGGACATGATCTCGATGGCTGGCGCCCTTGCGCTGCGAGGGAAGCTACCGATCGTCCATTCGTTCGCCTGCTTTCTGTCCACGCGCGCGAACGAGCAGATCTACAACGTCGCAACAGAGAACACGAAGATCATCTATCACGCGTCGCTCGCCGGCTTGTTGCCGGCAGCGCCGGGGCACTCGCATCAGAGTGTGCGTGACATCTCGGCGATCGGCTCCAATCCGGGCATCGTGATGATCGAGCCAGCGAACGAGCGCGCGACTCGCGCTGCGCTGCGCTGGGCCGTCGAGGAGAATCCTTCGAGTACGTACATCCGTCTCGTGAGCATCCCCTGCCCGATCCCGTTCTCTCTCCCAGATGAGTACTCTCTTCATCTCGGCGTGGGCACGGAGCTCAAGCCCGGAACGGATTGCGCCATCATCGCGTACGGTCCGGTCATGCTCGCGCAAGCCTACGAGGCGGCCGATCAGCTCGAATCGAGGGGGCTCTCGCTCGCCGTGATCGATCTGCCGTGGCTGAACCGAGTCGATGCGGACTGGCTTGCCGTCACCCTCCGCGGAAAAGCGCGTCTCTACCTCGTGGAGGATCACTACCCGCAGCTAGGACAAAGCGCGTTTGTCGCGCAGGCGCTGGTCACGCATGGCATCGCCATTCCGACGAGCATTTATGGGGTCGACGAGATCCCGCGGTGCGGTCAGATCCAGGAAACGCTCGCACATCACCGCCTCGATGCAGCCAGCCTCATAGAGCGCATTCTGGCCGATCACCGAGCAACAGGCGCTCACAGCTAGCCGCTCGTCGACATAGCTCGCTACACTTCCTGTATGGCGCAGTGACGAAGACGTCAACGCTCCTCGTGGGAGTGGAACTGCTTCTCCATGTGCAGGAAATCCGCACGCATGGTTGAACGGAGGCCTACTCACCACCGTCGGAAGACGGAAGAAGGTTAGATCTACCAATGCACTCCTCGGGCGATCTCGTCGGTCCGTATCGGCTCGTTTCGCCGCTCGGAAAAGGCGCGATGGGCGAGGTCTGGCGCGCGCGCGATGAGCGTCTCGATCGTCACGTCGCGCTGAAGGTGTTGCCGCCCGAGAACGCTGGCGATCTGGAGCGGCGCGCTCGTCAGCTTCGCGAAGCCAAGGCCGCCGCAGCCATTCGCCATCCCAACGTTGTCACGCTGTTCGACATCGTCTCCCATGAGGGAGATGACATTCTCGTGATGGAGCTCGTCGAGGGCCGCACGCTTTCGGACGCCTTGCGAAAGGACGGTGCGCCGAAGCTCGAGACCGCTCTCCGCTGGATCCTCGGGGTTGCCGACGCGCTCGTCGCCGCACATGCACAAGGCATCCTCCATCGCGACATCAAGGCCGCGAACATCATGGTCACGCCCGATGGCATCAAGGTGCTCGACTTCGGGCTCGCAAAGCTGCGCGACGACCCAACGCCGACAGCGCCGGTCAGCGGTGAGCGTCCCGCGATCTCGAACACGAGGATCGCGCTCGACGAAACGATGCCGAGCGCGCCCAACGACATCTCGCTCGGCGAAACGAGCGCGCCGCGCTCGTCGCATTCGTCGAATGCCGAGATCGAGAGCTACAAGACGCAACACGGTCAACTCCTCGGCACGCCGCTCTACATGGCACCGGAGCAGATCGCAGGTCAGCTGCTGGACGAGCGTAGCGAGGTGTTCTCGATCGGGGTGCTCGCGCACGAGATCCTTGCCGGCAAGCCGCCATACACGGCGACAACGATGGATCAGCTGTTCCGTCAGATCACAGCAGACGCGCCGCCACCGCTCGACGACGTTCCGCGGCCGATCGTCGACATCGTGATGCACGCGCTCGAGAAGGAGCCGGCGCAGCGCTATTCCTCGATGCGCGAGTTTCGGGACGCGCTCGCTGCCGAACAACGCCGTCTGTTCGCACCGACGGCGCGACGCTGGCCGATGGTCGCAGCGATCGTCGCAGCGCTCGTTGCCGCCGGGACTAGCATCTACGTGTGGCAAACGAGTCGGACCCTCGAGAAGGAGCCTGCACTCCCGGGCGACGACCTCGTCGTTCGCGCACTCGCCGAGTACGACACCTTCTACTACGACAAGTCGCTCTCCTCGCTTCGTGCGGCACTCGCGGTGGCCCCCGATCACCCACGTGCGAACGCGTACATGATCCTGTTTGGCGGCGCATCTCAGGCCGATCAGACCAAAGCTGTCGCGACGGCGAAGCGTACCCTCGACTCACTTCCCGCAGCGAGTCGTGATCGAGCGCTCCTCCACGCGGCAAGCACGCTGGTCGAGAAGGGACCGCGTGCGGCGCGCGAGATCTTCACGTCGCAGGTCACCGGCCGCGACCGCGAGCTCGCCTTCTGGGCAGCCGAGATGGACTATCGAGCGGGAAACTACGTCGCTGCGCGCGACGAGTACAGGACAATCCTCACGGATCCATCGTTGTCGTTCCGCGGTCGAATCTATGACCACTACTCGTCGGTGTTGCTGTACATGGACGAGCCCGAGGAGGCGCTGCGGATCGGCACGCTGTATCGCGATGCGTTTCCTGGCGAAGCGGATGCCATCGGCGTGTACGCCACGACGCTCGCGGCGGCGGGGCGGTTCGACGAGGCGATCGCGGCGGCGGAGCAGGCGCTCGCATTGGCAGAAGGCGAGGACACGCTCGCTGGTCTCGCGAAGGTACTCGCGCTCGCAGGTCAGCGTGATCGTGCGATCGATCTATACCGGCAATCACTCGATCGAGCGGGCCCGGCGCGGCGCCCGATCCGTCGTGCGGCCCTTGCGTTCTTGCAACTCGCCGCGGGCGACGTTTCGGGCGCGGAGGAAACGACAGCGCCATGTCTTCAGGGCACAGACGCTGCACGTCGAGAGCGAGGTGCGTGCGTGTTCGTCGCCGGCCTCGCAGTTCCGACGAACGCTGATGCGATCGCGGCCCAACTCGAGGCCCTCGCCGCCGCTGCGACCGCAGTCGAACCTGCGTATGGCAGCCCCGCCTCGCTCGCGAGTCTCGTCCGGGCGCGACAGCAGTTCTTCGGGGGTGGTTGTGTGATCACGGCACCGCCGCCATCGACCCCCCCATCGTCGACACTTCTCTCAAGCTATGACGTGCCGGTCGACTTCTACGCCGCGTATCACGTTCCATTCTTCGCGACATACGCGGTGTGCGAGAAAGCTGCGGCGCTTGCCGCACTCGGAGACAGTGATGGTGCAGTGAGGGCCCTGAAAGGTGCCATGAAGGCTCCCGGGCGCCTATGGTTGGAGAATCAGATCGAGCGGCTGCGGTGAGAAGAGGTAGTTGCTATTTCGGTACGTGGGATCACCGACCAGCGTCGAGTGTTCGACGAGCCCGGAATCGGTGATCCAGTACGTTCGGTAGCCCCATGTTCGGACGAGCGTCTCGAGCTCGCGTGTACGACGGGCGGCTTCGCTCTTCGGGTCGCTCTGGTGCAGGACCTCACAGACGATGTTTGGTTGCGAGGCAGTGATGTGGCGGCAAAGCCCGCGGACGACCTCGAGCTCCGTCGACTCAGTGTCGATCTTGAGGAGGTCGATCCGATCGATCTTTTGTTCGTCGAGCACATCATCTCCCCGACGAACATGTACGGCCTGTGTATCGTTGCCGCTTCGAAATGCCGAGCGCATCGAGCTGGTGCCGCCGAACTTGCCTGCGACATAGATCGTATCGAGTCGGTCCGAGTCGCCCAGCGCGAGCTGGAACACCTCGACGCGTCTCGTGAGCGGCAGGTTCAGTTCGACATTCATCGCGCAGCTTCGTGCTGACGTCACGACGGGCTCGAACGACAGCACACGCGCTTCGGGATTGGCGGCCGCGGCAAGAATGGAAAAGATCCCGTTGGCCGCGCCGATATCGAGGATCACGCCTGCATTTCGAGCGAGGCGGCGAAACAGGGTTGTTGTTGCCGGCTCGTACTCGTTTCGCCAGTACAAATAGTCCGGCGTGCCGTTGTGAAAGAACCGCACGCGAGTCCCGTCCGGCATCACATACGTGAACGTCGCGTCGGCCGGAAACGTGACGCGCTTGGCGAGCTTTCGATGAAGCGTGTCGCGCACCTCACGTGGCAACACCGTGCCCATGATCAATCCACGCAGTGCACCTCTCGCGATACGAGATCCGATCGCTCGGTTCAGTACACGTTTGGCGAACCTGCGCGTGAATTGCATCAAGGCGTTGCGTCCGTTTCGCGTAGCTTGGCGTCCACCCGATCGAGGCGAGACGTGATCTGCGAGCGATTTCCCGGCTCGACGAGACTCGACGCATCGAGGCGGCGCAAACAGCGCTTGGCATCGTTCCAGCGCTCCGACGAGAGCTGCGCGTCACAGCGTAGGAGCCAGGCTTTCGTCTTCATGTCGATGCGCCCCGTCCACAGCTCCACATCTGCAAGGAGACGTTCCACCTCCTCGAATCCGCCCTTGCGAAACAACACGTACGCGAGTTGAAGGCGCTGATGGGGCCCGGGCTCGAAGTCTCGACAGAGCTTGTGCACCGAGGCCGTCGCTTCGAGATCACCGCGCTGCAGCGCGACGTCGAACAAGAGCTCGCACGCGGGGAGTGAATTGGGCTGGTCCCGCAACAGCCTCTCGAGCCATGCCACCGCGACATCGCTTCGCCCCTCTTCGCCAAGGATCTTCACGATGCGCCCTGGAGACATCTCGAGCGGAATCGTCGCCGCTATGTCCTCACGCGTAAGCCGGGGCAGTAGCTCGCGGATCAATTGCTCGGGTGCGCTGCTCGTGCGCAGCGCGCTCGCGTACTCGATTGTCGCTTGCACGATGCGACCTCGCGCGAACAGAAGGCGTGCCGCGTCGAGGTGAAGCCCGGCGTGAGTTGGATGAAGGCGCAGCGCGTGATTGAGAAGGCGAACCGATAGCGCATCGGAGTCACTGCGAACGACTCTGGATGCTAGCGCGAACAGAAAGTAGTCCTGCGGATGCCGCTCGGCAACGTCGCGAATGTCGTCGAGCGTGACGGACCGATTTGCAGCGAGAGCGGCACGATCCTCCACCGCGGAAGCGGTGAACCGGCTAAGGAGCAAGGGAGACATCGCGATCAACGCGAGAATCTGCGCGATGCGAAGCACGCGAGCGCCCTTCGGATGCGCGAGCGTTCGAGGCTGGCCGTACGCGAGCGTCGCCGCGACGATTACCGTTGGCGCGGCGACGCCCAGAATCTCGAGCCCGAAGTCGACGTTGCTCTGCAATGCGACGGCAGCGACGCCGCCGAGCGCGCCTGCCGCAAGGCTCGTACTACGCCAGCGTCGGAGAATGACAATGAACAGCCACAGCATGACGCCGCCGATCGCCACGACCCCGACGAATCCCCAGTCGACGACCACTTGCAGGAGCTCGTTCTCGAGGTGCGTGAACGTGGCGAGGCCGCTCGACGGATGAACCCGCGAGAAGACAGTCTCGAAGGCACCGCGCCCCTGTCCGAAGATCGGCGATTCCTCGATGAGGGTGATCGACGATCGCCAGGCGGCGTACTTGCTCTTCGGCTGGGCGATCTCGCCGATCTCGGTACGCGAAAGCTCGCGGCTAATTCCGCCCGCGCTGCCGTAAACCACCACGACGATCGCGCACGCAGCGACGATGGCGATGGGAATGGACGTGACACGAAACGAGTTGCGACGAGAGCGACCTTCTTCCGGAATGGTGCGCTGAGCGAGAACGACCGCGAGTGTGCACGCCACACCGGTACCGAGAGCGATCGTCGCGCCGCGGGAAAGCGTGGCAACGGTCGTGGCGGCACACAGGCCGACGACCACCAGCCACATGACGCGAACAGCGGGACGCTGTCGTCGATACATGACGAGTCCGAGCGCCACCGTTGCTGCCAGCGCCATGAAGCATCCAAGGTGGTTCTCGTTGAGGAGAGGGCCCAGGATCGCCGGTCTCGCATACGCGGGTGCATAGACGCCGTAGAGCTCGCTCGCTCCGAGAACCTCGTGAATGCCAACGACGACCGCCGTGATGCCTCCCAAACCGGCGACGCCGGCCAGCAGCACATGACGGCCTCGTTCCGACGTGGCAATGCGAACCGAGACGCTCGCGATGCCGGCCAGGATCGAGAGCATCGCCAGCGCACGCAGTGTTCCGCTCGAATCCATTGTGAGCGAGGGCCACGGTGAGCTACCGAGGAGCGCGGCACCGTCTGCGCGAAGCGAACTGCCCGCCGAGTTTAACGTTTCGAGGAGGCCCTGCGGGAGCGGCACGAGCTGCAGCGCGGTCAAGCCGACGCAAACGAGGAGCAGAAGAACCAGTGGTGATCGTCGTTGACCCTGACTGGATGTGACGTACGAGGCCATCGCCGCAGCGACCAGGATCGCTACGATCGCTTGACTCCATCGAGGGGCGCCGCCGACGGCAAGAACCGCGAAGGCCATCGCCGCCAAACAGAACAGCGATGCGACCACGTCACGTGGCCGCATGCTCACCAGCTGCGCTCGGGCACGAAGACCTGATCGCCGGGCATCATCGGAAAGTTCGGTCGTTTCCCTTCTGCGATGAGCTCGACTGGAATGTCGTATGTGGCCTTCGCTCCATCCGTGATGCGCGTGACTTGGACCATGTTCTTGCGAGCCATGGGCGTGAACCCGCCGCTCTGCGCGATCGCTTCCGTGATCGTCATCCCGGGCGTGAACTTGATCGAGCCACTTCGAGCGACTTGCCCGAAGACCGAGCATTTCAGCGAATTGATCTCGACCACCGTCAACGAAACCACCGGCTCTTTGAGATATCCGTCCGCCAAGCGAGCCTGGATCTCCTGCTGGACCTCATTCACCGCCTTGCCACCTGCCGCGACCGTACCGATGAACTGGACCTGCATCTGACCGGAACCATCCAGGCTGTAGGTGGCCTTGCTCACATTCGGCCCGTAGAAAATCGTCAGCTCGAGTTTGTCGCCAGGACCCAACGCGAGCTTGGCCGTGTCGAATGGCGCAACCGTTGGATAAACAACGGGAGGGTTGTCGCCACACGACACCATCAGAACGAGGATCGTGGCGAGAAGGAACCGAGAGCTCATCACGCTTCGTTGCTCACCAAACCCACGCGGTTCATGCCAGATTTCTATGAACGTTGCTATCTGGCGAAGCAACGAACAACAGGTGTTGACCCTGCGGAGCGTGCCACGTACTCTACGATCGGTAACAGTATGAGAGGCCTAACAAAAATCGCTCCGTGGGTGGTGCTGGCGGCCCTGGGAATCCAGGCCGCAGCGGAGAGCGCCATGCCTGGTACCGCGCCTGAGGTCCAGGCACGCGTAGATGAGATCAAGGCATCTCTTGAAGATGCGTCCGCCCGCGTCATGCGGTTGAAGGAAGCGGTCAAGTCGCAAAAGGACGTGATCAAATTGAACTGCATCAACGATCGCCTGATGCAGATCAAGGCTCAGCGAAACATCGCTGATCGTCAGATCGTGGAGTTCCAGGACTCCTTCGAACGCAATTCCGCTGACGCGCAGCAACGGTACACGGATCTGCAGAAGACCGCTTCCGCGGTGCAGAAGCTGCGTGAGGAAGCGCAGGGGTGCGTGGGCGAAGTCGAGGTCTCGGAGCAGTCTGGCGTCGACGTCAACCACCCTCCACTGCCGGATGATCCCGTAACGGACAATCCGTTTGACGTTGTGACGGTCGACACGACGTCGATCGAACCGCCCGGCTTTGCTTCACCGTATTACTGAATCTCGCGTGTGAACGAACCGCGTCTCGTCGTTCACTAATCGAGAATCTCGATGCCGAGATTCCTCGCAAGATCCCTTCAGGTCGCGCTCGACCTCACGGTCCTATCGTTCGCGTATTGGTTCGCGTTCCTGTTTCGATTCGAGTTCGCGATCCCACATACGATCATGCCGATGGTGCTCGTCGCGTGGCCGTTGGTCGTCGCGACCCACTACGCCGGTCTGATCGTACTCGCTGTTCCCCGCATGGCATGGCGCTACATGACCATGCGCGATGCGCTGCGCATCGGATTCGCGTGCGCGCTCTCCACAACCGCACTTCTCACGCTCCGACTTGTTCTTCCGAAGGTGATCGATAGCCCACTGGTGGTTCTCCCCTTCGGCGTGGTGGCGATGAACCTCGTCCTCGCGTTTGTTGGTCTCGTCGGCCTGCGTGGAACATGGCGACTTCGCGCCGAGATGCTCGCGCGCCGTAAGCGAGCCGACGGTAGTCAGCGCCGTCACGTGCTTCTGATCGGTGCAGGTGAAGCCGGCGTGCTCGTGGCACGCGAGATCCTCAACCGTCCAGATCTCGGGTTTCAGCCCGTCGGGTTTCTCGACGACGATCCTCTGAAGATTGGGACGAGCATCGGTGGTCTTCCTGTCCTCGGCTCGACGAAAGAAGTTGGCGAGATCGCCGCTCGAAAGCGCGTCGAGCACGCGCTGATCACCATCGCCAACGCTTCGGGCAAGGACATTCGACAGATCGCCGAGCTATGTCGTGATGCCGGGCTGGAGACAAAGATCATCCCCGGTATCTACGAGATCGTTGGCAACAAGGTGAACCTCTCCCATATTCGAGAGGTCGCGATCGAGGATCTTCTCGGTCGTGAGCTCGTGCAGCTCGACGAAGAGATCGTCGGTGCGAGCATTCGTAGCCGCGTGGTGCTCGTCACCGGGGCAGGTGGGAGTATTGGCTCTGAGCTGTGTCGACAGGTTTGTCGATTCGGACCGGCGCGCCTCATACTCGTCGAGCGTTACGAGAATGCGTTGTTCGAGATCCATCGAGAGCTGGCCTCGACGTTTCCTCACGTCCAGATCGAACCACGAATCGCTGACGTCTGCGATGGCGAGCGAATGCGACAGGTCTTCGCAGCCGGCAAACCCGAGCTCGTCTTCCACGCAGCCGCGCACAAGCACGTTCCGATGATGGAGTGGAACTCCGGTGAAGCGGTGAAGAACAACATCGGCGGAACGCGGACGGTTGCAGATCTCTCCGACGAGCTGGGCGTCGAGCGATTCGTGCTCATCTCGACCGACAAGGCAGTTAATCCCTCGTCGGTGATGGGGGCAACCAAGCGTGTCGCGGAGATCTATCTCCAGGCGCTCTCGCAGCGCTCGTCGACGCGCTTCGTGACGGTGCGGTTTGGCAATGTTCTCGGTTCGGCGGGAAGCGTCATCCCGATCTTCCGCCAGCAGATTGCCGCAGGCGGTCCAGTGACCGTCACGCACCCCGAGATGACTCGGTACTTCATGACAATTCCGGAGGCGAGTCAGCTTGTCCTCCAGGCAAGTGCGATGGGGCAGGGCGGCGAAATCTTCATTCTCGACATGGGCGAGCCCGTGCGCATCTACGATCTGGCGCGAGACCTCATCACGCTCTCGGGCCTTCGTCCCGAGGAGGACATCGAGATCCGGATCAGCGGAATCCGTCCCGGCGAGAAGCTCTTCGAGGAGCTCTGCACGGACCAAGAGCGGGCCGAGAAGACGAAACACCCGAAGGTATTCATCGGGCGGATCATTCCTCACGATCTTGGAAACGTGGCTTCCGCAGTGTCGAGTCTCTTGGACCTCGCTCGACAGGACAGGCTCGACCGATTGCGGTCGAGTCTCGGCGAGCTGGTTCCCGAATATCAGGCGGTTCGTCCGCCTCGTGTTCTTACGTCGTCCGACGAGCCAAACAAGTCGACGCCCGAGCGCTCTAACGATCGCGAAAAGGCTCTCTCCACGACGAACTAGGAGATCATGGCGAAGACGGGCACTCGTCGCCACGAGTCCGCTGTGTTGCCCGAAGCGTGTACCGAGGCGGCTGGAGCTGTTCGCGGTTCCCGAGTAGCGGGGCCTAGTTGCGAAGCGACGGGATTTGCGGGAACGACTGCAACCATCGGTTGGCTTCCACGCGTCGTTGCAGCGTCTGCGCAATCGTGTCGGGCAAGAGAGCGCCGCCGACCACGGCCTTCAATAGACGTTGCACTTTCGTCCCGCGCCCACTCAGGGTGCCGAACGTCCGCAGCCACAGCATCTCGCGCACCTGCCGCGCAGAGAAATAGCGCGAGGTCAGATAGATCTCCGAGATGTGTGGGAGATGACGCTTCGTGAGCTGCTCCCGACTCATCCGATAGGTGATGACTCGCGCCTTGTGGGCACGTAATCCGCCTGCGGAGGCGTGGTGGTGAAGCACCGCGATGCTCTGGTCGAGAACCATGAACGCACCGCTGAGATAGACGCGCATCCCGAGATCGCCGTCGGCGCGTGGAGCGCGATTGAACGCGAGATCGAACAGCCCCGTCCGTTCGAAGACCTCTCGGCGCGCGACCGTGTTGTTCGTCGGGAACACGTTGCTCGCACGCACGAAGGCTTCGTGCGCAGCGAGCGGTGCCGTTCCGACTTCCGTGGCTACGCCTGACGATACGTCGGCGTCGAATCGCGCGAGGTTTCGAAGATGGTCTTCGATCAACGCCTTCGGAACCTCATCATCGTCGTCGATGAACAGGATGTAGTCGCCGCGCGCAACTGCGAGGCCCGCGTTGCGCGAAGCGCATTGCCCGGGCTCGTCCTGGTACATCAAACGCAACGGGAGATCCTTGAACTTCTCGGCGATAGAGAGATCGCGTGCCGAGCGCGCTGTCTGGTCGACGATGATGATCTCGATGGGCGGTACAGTCTGTTCTCGAAGCTGCTCGAGAACGACGTGCAGGTATTTGTACCGGTCGAGCGTGGGAATCAGCACTGTCACGCGTGCTCCGAGCACGTCGATTGCGTCGAGGCGACGCTTGGAGTCATACGGCGCGGGTTCTGGATAGCGATGCGAAGGAATCGCTCGCATGGCCTTGGCGAGCTCGAGCAATGGTGCGTGCTCCGTCATCGCTGCACGCGCGACCACCCATCGCGTCCAGCGTGCTCCGTACCGGTACTTGACGAATCGCAGCTCGTCGGTAAGAGGGAGCGAGACTGGATCCATCGACCACGCATCGGTCGGGAGAAGTTGTGGGACGTGTCGCATCAGCACCCCGCGCGAGATGCATCGATGCCCCCACTCTAGGACGGCTGATTCCAGCGTATCGAACGACGGATCTGGAAGTCCCATCTGCTCGAGCACGCTCGTGCGAACGAGGCACGCCTCCAGTGAGACGCGCCACGAGGTGCACTCGATCTCCGAGGGTGGATCGCATGTCAGCATCCAGTTCGGCGCGACGAAATCGATTAGCTCTGGCTTTCCTCGTAGCCCCAGCGAGAGTCCCGCATGCCACACGTCGCCGCGCCCCTCGACGAGACGAGCAGCGAGCGCTGCATCGGGAGGGCCCAGCCGTGGATTCCAGCACAAGAGTGCAGAACCACGATCCGGGCGCGCGCGCCACGCCTCGAGCGCCGCATGGACATCGCCGAGGGACGGGCCGGTCCGTATAGTCGCGCCGATCGTCCAGGGAACGGAGAGCGGGAGCCAGCCGAGCAAGAGTAGATCGATCGTCATGCGGCCATCTGTTTGCGGACGACGAAAAGGAAACGGTCATCGCCTCGAAGTCCACGGCGATCGAGCTCGGACGATGAGAAGTAGTTGAGGGAGTCGATAGTCGTGACCGAAAGGTTCGCAACGCGCATGCGCTCGACGATGTCCATGCCGTACAAGCGAACATGGTCGTGTTGACCATACAGACGCGCCCACTCCGATTTCGGCGCTCCCTCGAGCGTTGTGTTTCCGCCGAGTGGAACGCAGATCACGCCGAAGCCATCGGGCTTGAGCATGCGACCGATCTCGCGAAATGCTGGAAGGTCGTCCGCGATGTGCTCCATGACGTGGAAGCAAACGATCGCATCGAAGCGATCGCTTTCCACCGGCATTTGTCGGAGGTCCGCGTGGAGCATCGCCGCTGGATCGGAGAGGTCGGCGCTCATGTACCTCCAGCCGCGGCGCTCGATCTGCGGGCGAAGGCACGACTTTGGGGCGATCTCGAGAATCTCGGCATCACGCTTGGCTGCAAGCTCGCGATCGAGAAGCAGCGCGAGCATGCGGTATCGCTCGAGCGAGCCACACCGAGGGCACAAGCGATTCGGCTGGCGACGCTCTCCACCCGAAAGGAATCGCCACCCCGTCCATCCACAATAGGGACATTCGACCTTGCGTCCGGTGCCCAGCACCATCCGCTCGTACCGGCGAAGGATCTTGGACCCAAGCCGTCGCGCCTGCCTGAGCACGAACATCCTCAGGGTTCTACACGAGATTCAGAACGTGGTGATCCCGAGCGGCACCGTGATGGTTTGCATCGCGTGAATGTCCGCGCGGCGCCTCGAGTAGGCGACGATGAATTGACCCGCGCGCACGTTCATGATCGAAGGCCCACCCTCGTCGTCTAGGCTCTCGGCGACAGGAATCTCCGTCGCGAGTGGGATCCCGTCCGGATCGATCGCGCGTGCCCAGATATCGTTCTTGTTCGTTTCGACGCTGCGCTCGTCGTTCCACGCGACGACAACGCCGACGCCGTCGGTGGCGATGCTCGGTGCCGATTGCGTCGCTGGATCCGTGGTGATGGCGATGTCGGGTCCGAGGGAGGTCAGTCCAGCTTCGAGCAGGAGACGCGTTGCGTAGATATCCCAATTGCCATTGCGCTGGTCCTGATAGACGACGACGAACGTTCCACGAGTGTACGCGATGCCAGGGGAGTGCCGGCTTCCAGGGCTGGTCGTGATGCGAACGCCATTTCCGTCAAGAACGTTACCGCTGGGGGTTACTCGATTCGCATAGATGTCGAACGTTCCCGAGCGCTGGTCCTGCCAGGCGACGACATAATGCTGTGACGCCGGGTCGTACGCGGCGACCGCGCGTCCCTGTTCGCCCGGAGCGCTGCAGATCACGAACGGCACAGATGCCTGCCCGGAGGCATCGATGATCGAACCATAAATGTCCTTGGTTTCGCCGCGGACACGATGCCACACGACGAGTGCCTCGGTCGCGCCCGATGCGACGCTCGGCGCGACGTCTTGCCCCGGCTCGATGGGAGACAGCAGTGTCTCGCCGGCGACGAGGACTCCTGCCTCCGGATCCATGCGCGTCATGTAGAGGTCCGTGTCGAACCCGTTGCGGTTGTCGCTCCACACCAAGAGGAGATCGGAGCCGAGCTCCGCGGTATCGATCTCGGTCTGCGCGAACGGGGCATTCGAAATCGGCAGTGACTGGATGTCCAACCGATGTCCTCCAACATCCAATCTGGACAGCTTCAGATCGTCGCCCCAGACCCCGCGACTGTCGCTCCACGCGAGAGCCAGCAGGTTGCCTGCTCGAACGAGTGTCGGGCTCTGCTCCGAGACGCGACCACGGCTGACGACGACACCGTCCGGGTCGGTGACCCCCTGTGCGATGACTCGCGTCGATCCAATGCGCAGCGCCGCATTCTGACCCGCGCGCGCGTCGCGCCAGATGATCAGATACTCGCCGCCAGCTTCGATCACGCGCGGCTGGAGTTGGCTGAGAGGCGCCGTCGAGATCGGCATCACAGTCCCGTCGAGCGACATAGCTGCACCGAGGCGTTGCGCGTAGATGTCGAAGCCCGTGACGGCGAGATTCCGTTTGTCCTGCCACACGACCATGCAGCCGGAGCTCCCGCAGGACACCGAAGGGGTCTCCTGATAGTTCACATCTTCGTTGATCAGCGCGCCGCCGATCATGCGCTCCCCTTCGCGGTGCGCATCGAGGACCATACCCATCGGCGTGATCCGAGTGCCGTAGATGTCGACACCCGTGTAGTAGTTGCTGAACACCACGACGAAGTTCTCCCCGTCGAAGGCCACCGAAGAATTTCGCGTAGGAACCGTGCCGCTGGAGATGTCGATGAGCGACCCCACAAGCGTGCCCGACGACGTCACCCGTTGGCCCTGGATGTCATCCGCGGTCGTGGGCGTGATCGCCGTGAATGTCACGAGGTAGTCGCCATCGGGGATCGCTGCGATCGCGGAATCCCGATGAGGAATGTCGCCAGGGGCAATCTCGAAGGTGTCGCCGAAGGCGGTTCCGTTGAACACTGCAGCCTGCAGTTGATTGCCGGAGGTCCAGGTCACGAGCGAGGTCACTCCGTTGCTAGCGATCGCGGGAAGCGTCTCGCTCACCCCCGAGCTCGCGATCGGACCGATGCGCGTGATCTGAGCATCGACGGTGACAATCGCGGCGTCGAGATCAGCCTCCACACCGTTCAGAACCTTGAAGTCTTCCCAGACGACGACGTACCGCGTCCCATCGAACGCGACGACGGGGCGCGATTGGATCCCTGGGCTCCTTGCGATCTGAAAGCTGGTTCGATCGAGGATCTCGCCCGTCTGGCTCAGTCGCGCTCCCCAGATGTCGTAGTCCTTGCCATCGCGCGCGTCCGACCACACTACGAGATAGTTGACGCCGTCGAACGCGACCGATGGATCCGTTGCGTTGAAGCCGCTCGCCGCCGGTTCGTCCTCGCCGAGCTCGACGAGAGGGTCGAGCGCTCCATGCGGAGGCTCCTCCGCCGGAGGACGAGGATCCACGCCACACGCGATCAACGACACCACGTAGCTTGCGCGGAGAAGCCGCACGAGACGCTCCATTGTTCGAAGATATCTCAGTTCCGGCGAGCGACCAGCATTAGAAGGAAGTTGGGCTCGCGTCCGAGCCTCCGGAGTTTCGTCGGGATTTCGAGGGAGTCCAAGAAAGACGCGACGACTAGGCCCGCTCGGCAAGTAGTCGTCCGTACTCTTCGAGGTACACGTTGATCTGGCGATCGAGCGTGAACGCCTCCATGACACGAGATCGCGCCGCGGCGCCCATGCGAGACCGTCGAGCGGCGTCAGCGAGCAAGACCGCGATCCGGTCGGCCATGGCGCGCGGATCACGCGGTGCGACCAGCATTCCGTTCTCGCCATCGCGGATCACTTCCGACATTCCACCCGCCGTGGTCGCCACGACGGGGAGCTCCATCGCCATCGCTTCGAGCGCGGCGTTGCTGATGCCTTCGCTCAGACTCGGCAGCAAGTAGACGTCTGCTCGCTCCAGCGCGTCGCGCACGTGACTCGACGACTGACGCCCCGCGAAGCAGACGATCTCGTCGAGTCCAAGGTCTCGGGTTGTGAACCGAAGCATCTCCTCGTCGTTCCCGGCGCCGATGATCTCGTAGCGAACTTCGTGTCCGGAATCCACGAGCAGGCGAACGGCGAGCAGTGCGAACTCGATTCCCTTCTTCCAGTGCAGGCGTCCGGTCGAGAGCAGGCGGAGCGGGCCTTCCTGTCGAGTGTCGTACGATCGTGATCGCTGAAATCGACGCGCATCGATCGCAGGTCGATTCACGAACGCCTTCGCACGCGAGAGCCCCAGTTGCTCGCACGTTCTCAGCATGTCTTCGGACACGCAATGTACGCGATCGCAGCGCTCGAACACCTCCCGCAGCAGCGGTCCGCGCCGAGGATCCACCAGCGGCGTGATCTGCTCTGCGGCGCCGCGACAGCTCACAACTACGCGTGCCGGCGCGAGCAAAGGTAGCGCGTCGAGCCATGCGACGGCCAGTCCGCTGTACTCGAGGTGCACGATGTCGAACCCGTCGAATGGAAGCGCGAGCAGCCACGCACGGACGGCGCGCCGAGACACCCCGTAGAGAGACACGCTACTTCGCCATCGATCGAGCGCGTGTTTCGATCCGCTGGCGAGCAGCGACGCGACAGCGCCGACCGTCGCAGCTCGCTCGCGCTGCAACGCGAGCCGTCGAACAGGTCCCGTGAACCGAGGACCGTCGATCGTGGCGAACATCGCCGCATCGTTACTCTCGCGACCGGAGAACACAGTCACGTCGAGACCTCGTGCCTGTAAGCCACTGGCGTGGTTGTAGATGAACGTCTCCGAGAGCGTTGGAAATGAGTTGGCGACGAGTGCGATCTTCATGCGCGTGCTCGCAGGTACCGACGAGACCACATTGCCAGCGAGAGCAGCGACCACAGGCCCCATGCGACCGTGTGATCACCATCGACCAGGCGCCGATATCTTTCTGCAAGGTGACGCGGCGCTATCTCCAATCCCGCGAGCTCGCGAGCTTGCAGCAGGTGTTCGCGGACCAGTGGTGCGAGCGGACCGACGAGCCACCGATGCATGGGGACCGTGAAGCCGCGCTTGCTCTGGGTGGAGTGCCGGAGGCGCCGCGCGAGAGCGCGCCTGAGTAGTCGCTTTCCGATTCGCTCGTCGATCGAGAGGCACGAACGCCAGTCGGTACGCCACGCCACCTCGATCACCTCGCGATCCAGCAGCGGAACGCGGACCTCAAGAGAGTGGTACATGCTCGCGCGGTCTACCTTCGCGAGGACGCGTGCAAGGTGAAATCGAAACTCGTTCCATCGAACCCATTGCGCAACTCGATCGGGATCGACGCCATCGAAATCGAACTCTGCGAAGTCGTCTGGCAACGCAGGCAGCGCTGGGAAGATTGCCGCCAGCGAGGCCTCGTCGACGAGCGTGTGCTTCTTCCGATAAAATCGGCCCACATCGGGATAGCGCAGCACGTCTCGCGTGGCTGTTCCGATCCCGAAGGCTCGGCGCGCGACGATCGCGGCGGCGCGCGCGGGGCGTGGCCACTTCATGTAGCGAGCGTGCTCGATCGCCGAGCTGAAACGACTGGGATACCCCCAGAACAACTCGTCACCACCATCACCCGAGAGCACTACCTTCACGTGCGATCTGGCCAATCGACTGACGAGGAGCGTGGGAAAGATCGAATAGTCCGCGGTCGGCTCCGTGCAAGCGGAGACGACGTCGTCGATCATCGACACGGCGTCATCGGGCCTCGACACCTCGACGTGGTGCTCGAACCCGAGCTCGCGGGCATATGCGCTCGCATCTGCAGACTCGTCGAGCTCCGGGTCATCGACGGCGATCGTGAACGCCTTCAGTCCACCGCTAGTCTGTGACCGCGCTTCGGCGGCGACGAGGGGCGAATCGATTCCGCCCGATAGGAACACCCCCACGGGGACGTCCGCGATCAGGTGCCGGCGGACGGCTCGAGAGAACGCCGCGTCGAAGGCTTCGAGGGCAGCTTCTCCGCGCAGCGTGGGAGATTCCCAGACGCGAGGCGCGTAGAAGCGATGGCGCACGAGCCTTCGATCTTCTCGCACCTCGATGCATTCGCCCGCGTCTACTTGGCGTACACCCTCGTGAAGACCGTATGGAGCGGGCAGGAAGCCGAAGCGCAAGTAGAGCGCGCGGCCCGCATCTGAGAATCGGGCGCCGCGCAACCACGGGTGAGCGAGCAACTGATCGTATTGCGATCCGAACACGATGCCCGTCGCGGTCTCGGCATAGAACAACGGCTTCATGCCGGCGTGATCACGCGCGAGATAGAGCCTACGTTCCTGCGTGTCATACAGCGCGAGCGCGAACATTCCGTTGAGCGATCCCAGCGCGGACGGACCCCGTTTCGCGAGGAGATGTAACAGCGTCTCCGCGTCCCCGGACGATCGAAGGACGTCACCCGATGCGATCAGCTCCGACCGGAGCTCGCGGAAGTTGTAGATCTCGCCGTTGAAGATCAGGACGAACCGTCCGTCCTGCGTGACCATCGGTTGGTGGCCGGTCGGACTCAGATCGAGAATGGACAGGCGACGAAATCCGAGGGCGCATCTACGATCGTCGGTCCAGACGCCGTGGTCGTCCGGCCCGCGTCGCACGATCAACTCCGACATCGCTCGGACGGGAACCGCGAGCTCCTCGGTTGTCGCGTCCTGGTACGCGAACGCTCCTGCCAGTCCGCACATCTCTACGGCTCGGTACCCTCGCCGGTGCGCCGATAACGGAGAACCTTCGCGGGAACGCCACCGACGATGGCGCGGTCTGGAACGTCGTGGGTAACGACAGCGCCTGCGCTGATCACGGCGCCCGTTCCGACGGTCACCCCGGGCATGATCGATGCGCCAGCTCCGACCCAGACATCGTCGCCGATTGTCACGCCGTTGCGCGAGTAGTCCCACGCCGCGTGTCGCACGGGCCCGTCGCTATCGACGAGGTGATTCGTGGCGACAATCGTCACGTACTGCGAGATCAAGCAGTCGCGTCCCATCACGATCCTGCCACCGCCGGCGCGGATGTTGTTGAGCTCGAGGATTGCGGTTCGTTCACCGATCACGAGCTCCGATTGTCGATGTTCGGCTTCGAGTCGATGCGCGCGCACGTTGATGATCGTGCCGCGGCCGATGCTCGTCCCTTTGCCGAGGTCGAGGACCGAGTTCTCATCGGTGAGAATGATTGCTTCCGGAGAGACGTACACGCCGCTCTCTCGCCACTTGGCGGACTCGGCATGCCGAAGGTACTCCTGCCGGGCGGTGCGTAGCAGCGAGACCACGGCGCGGTAGTGGCGCTTCCACATCACGAGCCGACCCGATCGTAAATGAAGGGGGTTGCTTCAAGGATGCCATTGCAGATCACGTCGAGGCCAGGATCGGCTCCCGGAGCGAGCTCGCGAAGGGATTTGATATTGGCGCGCAGCTTGTCGTCGAGGAACCCGACCGGGATCATTCGCCGCATGAAGAAGTGATGCGCGTATTGCTTCGCAAGTGTCGTCTGCCTCTCGTCGAGACCGCCGGCCAACGGGAGTCGCGCGAGGAGGTTCTGATACTCCTCGCGCGAGTGCGCGTCGAACGCGAAACCCTTGTTCTTGATCCAGGCTTCTCCGGCGACGATGACCGGGATGCCCCGGGCGCTGAGCTCGATCCCCGTCTTCGTCGCATAGATGATCACGGCGTTGCACCGTCCCATCGTTTCATACGTGCTGATCGTGCTCTCCGGAGGGATCACGAACACGTTGGAAGGTAGCACCGGAAACGCGCGCTGGATCTCGGCGAGCGCTGGCTGTCGGCTCACGATGTAACCCTTCACCTCCGCCGGGTGGATGCGTATCAGCAGCTGCAACTCGGGCCGAGTCGCGAAATAGCGAATCGTCTCCACGAGCCAGCTCATCATGTCCTTGAACGGCGTTGCCCCGTAGTGCAGCTGCGCGTCCCACGCGACATTCGTCAAAAGGCCGATACACGGTCGGGAGAAGTCGACACCCAGCTTGGTCGCGGCCTCGATCGAGCGTGCGTCGGGTTCGCGATTGAAGGAGATCCAATCCTGCTTCCCGTACTGACGACTGTCGAGGTACTGCGTGATCTCCGCTTCTTCCTCGGCGGTCCAACGAGAGGGTGTCCACGCGCTGGCGGGCTCGTGCAAGAGTGTCTTGTGGTACGTGTCGCCGTGACTGAACAGGACGCACTTTTGTCGATAGGCTTGATGCCAGTTGACGACGCGCACACCACTCTGTCGGGCGACCTCGAACACGGGCCCTTGCGGCACGTAGATGCCGTGCGATCCGCACGCGACCGCAAACGGGTGCTCGCGAAACATCTGCCGCGTTCCGAACATCGTCATGATCGCCGCGCGCAGATAGCGTCGCGTGACGGACAGGTGTTCGGGTTCGTCTTCCAGCCGTGCGCACGCAAAGAAGCGAATCGCGCCGGCGACCGCGTGTTCTCCAACCGCAACTCCATCGATCTTGAAGTCGCGAATCTGATCGAGCGTCATCGTGTCGACGCCGGCATGCGCTCGCGCGAGTGCGTCCTTGTCGACGAGCTCGCCATACCGCCAGATCGGAAGCGCGAGCGGCCCCATCACGTCCATGCCCGGCTGGTAGCAATCCTTGCACAACGTGCTCTGCGGTGTATCGCGGTCGCTTTCGAAGCTCTCTGACATGCCTTGACGCACCCACGCGGAACAGGCCTCCAGCTGGCGATCGCAGATCAGCAGCCGAATGCGCGCACCTCGCATCGTTAGTGCGACCGCAAGCATCGAGTCGAAGTTGACCTCCCACTTGAATCGCCCGATCGACGTTCCGAGCAACACGTACGGACCATTCGCCCGCGAGAGCGCATCGGCCCACACGCGACGATCACGTTCGAGGATCGGTTCCCAGTTCATGAACCCCGAGTCGGGTGGCACGAACCGACGCTTGAGTCGGCGGAGAAGCGAGAGCGGCTTGCTCACGGCGCATCCGCGGCGAGCTTCACGAGGACGCACTGCTCCGTCATCGGGTGGATCGCGAAGTACGCGGGGTGGCCCGCCAGGAACTCGTCGATCGCGGACTTCACGCCGGGGCAACTCTTCACTTCGTAGTCGTCAACGACGAACGCGCCACCTGTAGCCATTCGCGAGCTCGCAAATTCGAGCGCGTGCAGTGTCGGTGCATAGAGATCGACGTCGAGGTGAACGAGGTGGAGTGGACCATCCCCGAGTACCGAGCAACGATCCTCGAAGCGTCCCTGGTACACGTGCACGTTCGCGTGAGGCTGGAGGAACGCGCGCACTGACTCGAAGCTTGTATTACGAAAGTCTCCAGCCTTGTGCGTGGGATCGCGTTCGACATCGACATCGACGCCATCGTGGCCTTCGAACGTATCGAACGAGTGCACCTCTGCATCGCGCATCCCGAGGGCGGCCGCCGTCGAGGCAAGGAACGCGCTCGTTCCCCCTCGATACACGCCAATCTCAATGATGCGACACGGCCCACCCGGGACGAGGTAGCGACGAAGATTTGCGAGTGTCTGATAGAGAACGAATAGCCTGTCGTAGTAGAGGCAAGATCGGCCGTCTGCGATCGATGCTCGTGCGAGCACACCGAACAAGGGAGCGTCGCGAATGTCGTTTCGCTGAACGTACGAGCGGCCGTAGTAGTCGGGGGCGTAGTGATAGTCGTCGCGGTGCTGAAACACCGCGAATCCTCCGCGACGTGCAGCACTCTTCGCGAGTCGCGCGATAGCGCGTGCCCACCGAGGTGCCCGTTGCTGGCCGCTCCTTTCCATACGACCTCGTCAGTCTCGAAGAAAGATGTAATTGTAGTAGGTCGAATCGTACCGGCGGTGCTTCGCGCTCATCTGAAACCCGCTCTGTTCGAGAAGTGCGCACAGTGTTCGCGTCTCATCAAGAGTATCATCGAACTCGACCAGCACCGTGCGTAGCCGTTGGGCTTTCAGCGTAAGGGCAGCGCCTTTCAACGCAGCGGCCT
The DNA here is from genome assembly GCA_964617845.1 of uncultured Kofleriaceae bacterium. Lineage (GTDB taxonomy): Bacteria > Myxococcota_A > Polyangia > Haliangiales > Haliangiaceae > JABFXX01. Next base: position 63,741 of record CAZUAR010000027.1, read on the forward strand.
CGCCACCGTCTACGTCGATCTTCAGTACCGATGGCGTTGGCAACCCGAACCTAGAAAGGAGTTCGTCGAGCGAGATCGCGAGAACGAACTGTTCGCCAGCAACCTCTGAAGCCTCCAGATTATGGCGCGCAGCGCCGGAGCTGAAATCCGAGTAGCGAAACGAAAGCAGTCCGGTGTGGTCGGTCAGTGCAACACAGAGCGGAACGATGCGCTTCGACGCACCGTTGAGGAAGATGTTGCGACTCAATTGCGCAAACGTGGCGAAGCTGGGTTCGAAGGCGAACGAGCGAACCCTGCCCGCACCGATCGCGTCGGCGACCAGGCTGTAGGCTCCGATGTTCGCACCCACGTCAAAGAACACATCGTCCGGACGAAGAGAGCGCTGCAACCAGGCGATCGTCTCGGGCTCCTTCGCGCACGAAGTCAAACGATAGTGATCCATCGCGGAGCCGACTCCCATCAGGATCGTGCTATCGGCGTAGTCCAGCCTTCCCACTGGCTGAAAGTCGTTCTTGAACTGAGCGACGACGTGGAGCGGCAACATGCTGGCGCTTTGCGCGAGCGCGCGGATCGACTGGTTCTCGAGAGCTCCAATCCACTGCCGGGCTCGCCTTCTCCCGCTCTGCAAGAGGCTCCTCTGTGCAGGACTCAAAGAACGAGAGACCGTATGTCGTAGCGTGTCAAGTATTCGCATCCTCGCCTCAGCGATCCGTCACCGGACGGAGATTCCACTCGAGCTTAGGTCGGAGATGTCCGAGTAGCGCCTCCCGGTAGTCACCGCGTGCGGAGCCACCCGTGAGCGGGTCGTACACCTGAAAGGCTATACAACCGTCGACCTTGAAGTAGTGCATCTTCTTGCCTCGAGAGACGAACGCTGAAAGGTTGACGAGGTAGTCACCCTCCGCGAACAGGTTTCCCGGAATCGCAACTGTAGATTCGTAGTACCCGCGTTCAGGTCTGCTCGTCTCGGCTGACTCGAGTGTTGTGAACGCGCAGGTTCCCTGCGTGTAGAACGATGCGGCGATCCGGAACTCGCGGGCCTCCTCGACGAAGTATGAGACGCGGAGCATGACAGCATTCTCGATGTCGACGCTGCTCGCCGGGGCACCGCTTGCGTCGACCAGCTGCACCGATAGCAATTTCACACCTTCCGAACCGGGAGCTTCATCGAGGGACCAAGAAGCGCTCGCGGCGGCGCCCGTCACGTCGGAGAGATAGGTCGCAACCACATCTGCCGGGCTCGCTGCCAATTTCACTTCTCCCTTTTCGAGGAGCAGTGCGCGTGAGCAGAGACTCGTGACGGCGGCGAGATTGTGACTAACGAACAAAATTGTTCGTCCCTCTCCGGCAACGTTCTCCATCTTCCCGATGCACTTCTTCTGGAACGCAGCATCACCCACTGCCAGCACTTCGTCGACGACGAGCACTTCGGGTTCGAGATGAGCGGCCACAGCAAATGCCAGGCGCAGGTACATTCCACTCGAGTACCTCTTCACCGGAGTATCGATAAAGCGATCGATTTCTGCGAATGCGACGATCTCGTCGAACTTACGGACGATCTCGGAACGTCGCATGCCGAGAATGGCGCCATTCAGATACACATTCTCGCGTCCAGTTAGCTCCGGGTGAAATCCAGTGCCCACCTCAAGCAGTGACCCAACTCTGCCACGAATGGTGGCCGTTCCTTCTGTGGGTTCCGTCACGCGAGAGAGCAGCTTGAGCAAGGTGCTCTTGCCAGCTCCGTTGCGCCCCACGATACCCAGAACCTCCCCGGGCAGGATGTCGAACGAGACTTTGCGCAGCGCCCAGAACTCTTCGCGAGCGCTTGGTTTGCCAAGCGACGCAATTCGTTTGAGCGGTGCGACCGCGGCGCGCATGACCGCCTCTCGAATCGTCGCGTATTTTTGCTGGCTCGCGCCGAGTCGGTAAGCCTTGCCGAGGCCGTCAGCAGAGATGGCGTAGTTCGAGGCCATTACACGAGGTCAGCGAAAGAGGATTCCATTCGTCGGAAGTAATAGATCCCGGCAAGCAGCATCGTCAGCGACATCGCAACCGAAGCGGCGAGCATCGATCCGGATGGTGCAGGCGTTCCAAGCAGAGCCCATCGAAAGCCGTCTATGACGCCGGCCATCGGATTCAAGCCGTAGACGGTTCGCCACGGTCCCTCGACGAGGTTGCTGGGATACACGACGGGGGTAACGAACATCCACAGCTGGACCAGGAACGGGATAACATACCGGACATCGCGGTACTTCACGTTGAGCGCGCCGAGAAATGTACCAGCCCCGAGCGCGGTCGCGACCGCCATGAGGATGAACACGGGGAGCCACACAATGTTGATCGTCGGCGAGACCCCGAAATAGAGCATCAGGCCCACGAGGACCACGAGTGCAATCGCGAGGTCGACGATGCCTGAGAGAACGCTCGCGATCGGCATCGAGAGACGCGGGAAGTAGACCTTCGTGACCAGGTTGGTGTTCCCGACGAGAACTGCCGAGGCCATGGCGATACCGTTGGCAAAAAAGGTCCAGGCGACCAGCGCCGCAAAGCTGAACACCGGGTAGGGAATTCCATCCGATGGAATTCCGGCTAGGCGCCCGAAGAAGACTGAGAACACAACCATGCCGAACAGCGGCTGGAGGATCGCCCACCCCGCGCCAAGGAGGGTCTGCTTGTAGCGGACCTTGATATCGCGCCACATGAGAAACCCCGCCAGCTCCCGGTACTCCCACAGCTCTCTAAGACCCAACGAGACCCACCCGCGTCGAGGCTTGATGACGATGACCCGATCTCCGTGTGACATGCGCCTACCGGCCAGGGGTTAGTGTCCTGACGATACCCGACCGTTCACCGGAACCCTGGCGAAATCAGGCCCTTTTTTGAAAAGCATCAAGTTATCGAAGCAAGGGGCCGATGATATCATCACCCTGATGCGCCCTTCTTGGCTCGTAGTTGGTCTCGCCCTCGCTGTCGGTTGTGTGGATGAAGTCGATCAGGGCTCGGACCCAGAGTTCGACTCGATTGGAGGGCCACCTGCCGGCGCTGACTTGATCGTCACGTCGGTAAATGCGCCGCCTGCGAACGCGCTCGTCGGCGGATCGTTCACGGCTGGTGAGACTGTCGAGAACGCAGGTGGAGCAACCGCCGGAGCGTCGACAACTCGGTACTACCTCTCGTTCGATGGTGTGAACATCACCGGCGCTGTTCATCTCGGCCAACGCTCGGTCCCGTCGCTTGGTGCCGCAGGATCGAACAGCGGTACCGCTACCGCCACGATCCCCGAGGGCACGATCGAGGGCACGTACTTCGTTCTCGCCTGCGCCGATCGGCCGCATGCAGTTACGGAATCGAACGAGGCGAACAACTGCACCTCGTCGAGCACGTCGATGGTGGTTTCGGCGCCCGATCTGATCATCACCTCCGTCAGCGTTCCACCCGGACCGGTAAACACGTCCGGAACGTTGACCATCACGGACACCGCTGCCAACAGCACGACAACGATGGCAGGTGCATCGACGACGCGTTACTGGTTCTCGACAGACCAGACGAAGAGCGCGGACGATGGCTTCGTCCGGAACTGCACCGATGGTGGGGTGACGCCGGGACGCAACGTGCCCGCACTCGCCGGTGGGGCGAGCAATACCGGCGACGCGATCGTGCCGTTGTGCGTACGCGACGGCGCTGGACTTCATCCCGTCGACACGGGCACGTACTTCGTGATCGCCTGCGCGGACGAGCTCAAGACCGTTGCGGAGTCCATCGAGACGAACAACTGCGGGGCGTCTCCCTCGCCCTTCATGGTGACCCGCTGCGGCAACGGCACCACGGAGCCCGGGGAGACCTGTGATGACGGCAACACGATGTCCGGGGACGGTTGCAGTGCCACGTGTACGAGCGAGGGAATGTCCGATCTCGTCGAGACGGCGGTCACTAACCCGCCGGCGGTTGCGAACCTCAATACATCGTTCAACGTCACCGACACCGCACAGAACATCGGCGCAACCACCGCTGGTGCGAGCACGACTCGCTACTTCCTGTCGCTCGATGCCAACAAGAGTGGCGGAGATCCGCAGCTCACCGGCCAACGCGCAGTTCCGAGCCTTGCGATGAACGCGACGAGCACCGGCACCACGAGCGTGACCGTTGCACCGTCGACGCCCGCTGGCACGTACTTCCTGCTCGCCTGCGCCGATGCAGCGTCGGCCGTCGCGGAATCGAGCGAGATCAACAACTGCATCGCCTCGGCCACCACCGTTGCGATCGGCGGCGCGGACCTGATCACCTCGCAGATGTCGAATCCTCCACCGACGGCAATGGTCGGCGCATCGTTCACCGTTACCGACCGAGTGGCCAACGTCGGCACCGTGAACGCGGGTCAGACCACGACGCGCTACTACCTTTCGATCAACGGAGTTCAGATCGTCGGTGCGACGCACATCGGCCAGCGAACGACGACGCCGATTCCCGCGGGGAGCTCGGACGCCGGTAACGCGACGGTGACGATCCCGCCTGGCACTGCCGCGGGGGCTTACTTCATCATCGCTTGCGCGGACCGCCTGAACGTCGTCAGCGAGAACAACGAAAACAATAACTGTCGCGCATCGGCCACCACCGTGACGATCGGTGCACCTGATCTCGTCGAGACGGCGGTCAGCGTCACGCCCACCGTACCAGCTGGCGGAATGATCACCGTGACGGAGACCGTCACGAACATCACGACATCGAACGCTGGCGCGTCGATCACGCGGTTCTACCTGTCCACGGACAACGTGAAGAGCTCCAACGACGGATTCATGTGGTCGAGCTCGCCGAGCGGTCTGCTCTCTCAACGAAACGTTCCGGCCATCCCGGCAAGTGGAAGCAGCACTGGAATGACGACGATGCCGTTGTTCGTCGCCGACGCGATGGGCCACCACGCGATCGCGCCTGGAACGTACTTCATCATCGCGTGCGCCGACGTCACGCAACTCGTCGGCGAGACCAGCGAGACGAACAACTGCACCGCCTCAGCCGCATCGTTCACCGTGACGCCGTAACGCGCGTCAACGAGTGAGCTGCGTCAGCAGCTTCTCCAGTCGTCCACCTGTAGGGGTCGCCTGCAGCGCGCCGAGCACCGTGCCGATACCGTAGGCGACGTGCATCGTCGCTGCCGCACGCGCTGCAGCGACACCGACGGTGACGCTCTGCAACTCGATGGCGGTGCGAGCTCCGAGATACGCGAGCATGCCTCCGTACGAGGCGATGGGGAGAGCAGCCAACCACGAGAGGGGTGGAGGGAGCACGACAGCGGCACCGATCGCGACGGGCATCACCACGATGAACGCGCCGGGAACGAGGTGGCGAGGCGAGATCACGCGTCCGTGCTTTCGCATCACCACGACCTTCCAGTAGGCGTACTGGAGGTACTGTTGAAATAGGGCCTTGAACGAATCACGCACGTAGTACGTGTGCTTGACCCGCGGTGAGATGAACACGAGGCCACCACCGCGCGTGATGCGAAAGTTGAGCTCGTCGTCCTGGTTGCGGACGAGGTCTTCGTCGAATAGACCGATCTTGTCGAACACCCAGCGACGAAACGCGGGGAACGCGGTGCCTTCGGCATAGCCCTCATAGTTCTCGAAGCGATGCCTCGCTCCTCCGACCCCGATCGGGCTCGACATCGCAGCCGCGATTCCACGCGCACGATCCGACGATCCGCGATGGGCAATTGGGCCACCGACCGACCACGCCTCCGGATGCTCCTCGAGAAGCTGCAGGTTCTGCCGTACGAAGTCATCGGCAACGACCGTGTGCCCGTCGACGCGGATGATGATATCCGCGGTGGAGGAGCGGATTCCGACGTTGAGCGCCGTCGGGACGATGCGCTTCGGATTGCTGAGGACTCGTAGCCGGCGATCCTCGAAGGCGATCCGATCGAGGATGTCCCTCGTTCCGTCGTCCGAGTCACCGTCAACAACCAAGACTTCGTACTGCGCTGGGAGGTCACGCTGGGCAAGCAGCGCCCGCACGCATGCTTCGATGTGCTTTGCCTCGTTGCGAACCGGCACGACAACAGTGACGGATGGATCGCTCACCTGAGCCTCGAAATGACGGCCTGGAACTTTCCTGCATTCGTTCGGGGAATCTCGTCGACGATCTCGACAAGGACAGTCACCTGGCCGAGTCGCTGCTGAATGCGCGCACGAATATCATCGACATCTGCGCTGCCGAAGTCGCCGACAGCAACGACTTTGATGCGCAGCACGTCAAGGGTCTCCTGGATCACCTGCGCCTCTCGAACGTGTGGCTGGTCGGTAAAGATGCCGTGGAAACGAACCATCTGGCGACCATCGGGACCGACGACGACGTCTTCGATGCGACCGCTCACCTCTCGCAATAGTGGCATGGCGCGACCGCAGGAACAGGACGAGTCGTCCCACACCGCGGCATCGCCAAGCTCGAACCGGATCATCGGTTGATACCTTCGACGAAGGCAGGTTGCGACGACTCGTCCTTCTTCTCCGGGGCGCGCCGGCGTTCCGTCTGCGCGAAGGATCTCGATGATCCCCCAGTCAGGGCTCACGTGCAGTCTGCCGGCCTCGCATTCACTGGCGAACACGGCATTCTCGACGGTGCTGTACTCTTCGAAAACGCGGCACTTGTAGGCCTCTTCCATCACGGCCCGCATATGCGGCGTGACCTTCTCGCTCGTAGTGATCACCGCATCGAGGGCAGGTACGGCGAGCTTGTCCTCGAGGATGAAACGCGCGAGGAGAAAATACGAAACTGCGTACCCTGTCAGCCAGCGCACGCCGTGGGTACGTAGCGCTTCGATGTACGCAGGCGCGTTCTCGCGTCGCAGGTGAAACGGCGAAAGATAGACCTGGCGTTCGAACACGTTGTAGCGATGAAACGGCCCGCTACTCTGCGGATCCGGAACGACCATTCGCCCCGAGAACGTCGCACGCGGCAAGCGAAACGAAACCCCGGCCCAGCCCGCGGAACGGACCTCGCGAATTGCCATCGCGTCGCGATACTCGTCGACGGTCCACATTGTCGCGATCGGAGTGCCCGTCGAGCCGCTCGTGTGAAAGACCAGCGGACGTCGAGGGCGGATATCGTCGCTCAGGAACTGGCGCGGGTCGGCGCGCAGTGGCTGCTTCGTCAGGATTGGTAGCTCGTGAAGTTGTCCCGCGCGCGCGGAGGCCTTCTCGCGCTTCGTCCACGTCGATTGGTAGTAGGGCACATGCGCGGCCGCGTGTGCGAGAAGGCCACGTAGCTCTGCTCGTTGCCATGTAGCCCACTGGTCGGCTGACCAACGATCCCGCGAAACGTAGCTGGCGATCATCTCCGGCGAGCGTCCACCGAAACGGAGTCGATTCCAGTAGAGACCATACGCACTGACCGCGACGTGCTGCGCCCACGTTGGTAGACGAGCGTAGATCTGATCGGCGCGTCCCATATCAGTCAGTGTTTGGCGGGGATTCCGACGCTACGGAGGACGTGGAGCGTCGGTCCCGCGCTCATGTACAGATCATCGCCCTGCCACGCAAGGTTCGAGATTCCGCCTGGCAGCTGATCCGAAGAGCCGAAAGGCGTGAGCGCGAGTGTCTGCGGATCGACCCTGACGAGGCGCTCGTCCTCGATGAACCACAAGCTTCCATCCGATCGCTGTGCCGCCGGACCGACGACACCAACGGTCCTGGTGTTCAACAACGTCCTGGTGCGGAGATCGTAACGGTAGAGTAGCTTGTCGCGGGATGACAATCCGACGATCACCTCGGGCCGAGAGGTCTTGAAGATCTGTCCTGTGCTCTGCAGGCCCGCGCGCACCACGATTCGCTCGATCTCGCGAAGCTCCTCGTCGAAAACCACCAATGAGGCGTCTCCCGAACGCGCGGTGCCCGAGTAGATGACGCGCCCGCCGATTGCGAGCAATCCTGCGGGTTCGAGAGTCTCGAGATGCTCGTGGTGCCCCGCGAACAGACGCGCGTCGATGTCGTACGAGCCGATGCCGCCGCCGACTCCTTCGCGTTCGCGCCGGCCGGCATAGAACAGTTTCCCGGCACTCGATGTCAATGCGACGGGGTAGTGCGCTCCAGCTGCGGCGAAGTTCCCGAGGAAGCGAGGATTCACGTCGGCGCGAAGACGATCTTCTTGCGGGAGATTGTCGAGAGCCGTAGTCGAGGTCCACGGTCGCGCGAGATCGAAGGCGTACAGCACTCCCTTCGGATAGCCCGAGATGTAGACGAGGCCGTTCACTACGAGACGCGGTCCTCCACTCGGTTGGTGCGCTGGATAGGCCTCGATCCTGCGTGTCTTCGGGTCGAAGCGAAAGAACCCGTGATACTGGGCCGCGTTGCCGAGGATCGTTCCATCCGGTAGCGCCACGAGTGACTCGATGTCTACTCCCTTCGTGTACTCGACCTTGAAGCTGGTCGTCTTGTATGCGCGCGCGCCGCGCGGGCGCCAGGCCACACGTCCGACGCCAGTTCCGGTGGGAGTCAGTCGAGAGAGGTCGACGTCGGGCGTGGCCACAGCGTGTGACCGCCCGAGGTTTCGTTCGCGAAATGGCAGTCGCCGTACATTGTTCTTCACGGCGATCGTCTTGCCGTCGACGCACCAGACCACGTCTCGCGTCTCGTCTTTCGCGCGGAGGCGCTCGATCAACGTCGCGACGATACCTTGCTTGCGGACCTCCAACTTGATCCACGCATTGTCATTTCGCGTGGCGAGAATCTTCGATTCACCCGTGTCGATGTTCAGCGCTGCGAGCTCCCACGGCGACTGACCGACCGCAACGTAGATCCAGGGCGGATCGATCGCGATGTCGTACGCGTACGAATAGCCGATGCGATCGCGACCGACGTGACCGATGACCCGAGACGTCAACCGGTCCGGATCGAGCTGGACGATCGTCGGCAACCCGTTGCTATGCGTTCCCAGGTAAAGCATCCCATCGGGGCCGAAGGAGCCTTGATAGAAGTCGCGATCATCGCCGAGCGGCTCGATGAGCGGCCCCAGCTCCTTGACGCGCTCCTCGCTCGGCTCGTAGTACGCGACGTGCGTGAGCGCAGCCGGGAAGAAGATGCGGCCGTTGGGGGCACGAAGCTCTCTGCCGACCACGAAGTTCGCGTTCGTGTAGATCTTGGGCGTTCCGTACGACCGCGTCGTATGGCCGGTCTCGAGATCCACGACGACGTACTCGGTCGGCTTCTCCGAGTGCAGCTCGTACGCCTGCGTGATGAAGTTCCATCCACCGCGTGGATTCGGCGCAATCGCACTCGCCCACGTCCTCGCGCTGACGATCGGCGCTCCCAGCGACACATGGTCCAACGGCAGAGTCGGGTCCAGGGTCGCGGTGTGGATGGGGGGCGCCTCGGACCGCGGTCCGCACGCCTGGACCAGCACCAGCAGTAGCGCCGTGTAGTGTGTGGCCCGCATTCGCTCTGACCCTAGCGTCTCCCCACGCCGATATCGACCTGCAGGATTCGCAGGTTCTCTGCGGAGCTTGCAGCAGACGATCCCTGATATGCAAGTAAACTCAACAAGTTACTGGATGGCCCGCGGGGTGCTTAAGTCATAGTTTGAAGCCAACGAGGCTTCAGGAGATTGATATGAAACTCACCGCCCTTATCACCACGCTCATCCTTGGTTCTTCGTCTGTTGCTCTCGCCCGCCCGGCGGCGACGGTGTCCGTTCACGCGGAAGCGAGCTGGTCGACGCGGTTCGGCGGTGGTGTCGAGATTCGTGATCACCGCACGAAGCCTGCACCGGCGCCGGTCGTGACGACCTACCAGCGCAACCGCTACGAGATCGGTCGCTACTTCTATCCGACTCCGACGTACGGAACGCTCGTTGGCCGGAACATCTCGTTCGGTGACGACTTTACTCGCACCGTGTACGTCGGTTCGCGGCTCGGTGCGTTCCAGCAGATCAAGCTGACTGCAACCTCGGGTCGACCGATGATCCAGCAGGTGTTCGTGCAGTTCGCGGACGGCGGCGAAGCCGCGTTCCACAACCTGAACACGCGCCTGTCGAACGCGCCGCTGACGCTCACGCTCCAGGGCAATGCCCGCCCGATCCAGAAGATCGTCGTGTACGCGCCGGGCTACGGTCAGGCTCACCCGGAGAACTTCGACTACCAGAGCGGTTCGTTCATGGTCTCGGTCCTGTAAGGTTCTTGACCATCGCTCCTCGCCACGGCCCATCGTCGTCCGTGCGAGCCCAACCGAGCTGTTCGTAGAAACGAACAGCTCGTTCGTTTTTCGGATGCACGGTCAGCACCATTCGCTCGTGTCCCTGTGCTCGTGCACGCCGTTCCGCATCGAGCATGAGTGCGCGCCCCGCTCCGCCTCCGCGAACCTCGGGATCGGTCGCGATCGAGAGCACTCCGAAGCGAGGGGCCTCGGGAGTCGCGGTGCGCGTGCGTTGCGACCTGCGCGAGAAACGTGCCGTGATGCGGAGCGCTTCGCGAATTCGATCGCGGATCAGCGGGCTTGTCAGAAGGCGCGGGTGGAGCAACAGGTAGCGCGCGAGGAAGGCGCGGTTCTCGCGAAGGAAGCCGTTCATCGCCCCGCGAAACACACCCGCAGCACAAAATCCGATCAACGCATCATGCCGGAACGCACCCATCACAGCGGCGTCGTGCGGGCCTTCGATCAGCCATCGATAGTATCGCTGGATGGTCTCGTCACCGAACGCGGTGATGGCGGCATTCGGGAACGCTCGACGATGGACGACAGCGACGCTTTCGAGGTGAGAGCTGTCGAGTCGGACGATCCGGAGATCAGCGGCGGAGGTCATCGATCGCCTCCGCGACGACTCTCACCTCGTCATCCGTCATCGAGGGATAGAGCGGAAGACTTACGAGGCGCGGCCACAACGAAGCGGCAACCGGAAACTCGTTGGGATCCAGCTTGTACGTTTCGCGATAGTACGGATGCATGTGGAGAGGCATCCAGTGTACGGATGTGGCAACACCGCGCTCCTTGAGCATCTCGATGAAGACGTTGCGACCCTGCTTCCACACGTCGAGATCGAGCTTGACCGAGAACAGGTGCCAAGAGTGTTGCCGATCGGGGAGCTCGGTCGGTAGCTCGAGGCCGGGGATGCGCTCGAGCGCTGTGCGATAGCTCGCGACGACACGACGCCGCTCGGCCCAAAACTCGTGAGCTCGGTCGAGCTGGACTCGCCCGATCGCCGCCGCGATATCGGTGAGGTTGTACTTGAACCCTGGCGCAATGATCTCGTAGTACCAGGAGCCCTGCGCCGTGTAGCGCTTCCAGGCGTCCTTCGACATTCCGTGCAGCGACATCACGCGCATGCGATCGGCGAGCGCCGCGTTGTCGGTGACGGCCATCCCGCCTTCTCCGGTGGTGATGCACTTGTTCGCGTAGAACGAGAAGCACGTGATCTCCCCCGTAGTGCCCACAGCCCTCCACGGTGACGTCGCGTTCGTTCGCGTGAATGCGGGCAACGTGTGCGCCGCATCCTCCACCACGGCGATTCCGTGCCGGTCGGCGATCGAGCGCAGCTTGTCGATGTCCGCCATCTGCCCGCCGTAGTGCACGGGGATGATCGCGCGAACCCGCCCGAACGGTGGCTTCATTCCGGCGACAGGCGCGCCCTTCGCGATGCATTCGAGGGTGAACGCCACCTTCTCGGGATCGATGCACAGCGTCTGCGGATCGCAGTCGACAAAGACGGGAATGGCATCGAAGTAGCGCACGACCTCGGCGGTCGCTGCGAACGTCATCGTCGGGACCAGGACCATCTCGCCGCGCTGCAGCCCGATGGCATCGAGCGCGAGATGCAACGCCGCCGTACACGAGTTCAGGGCCACCGCATGACGAGCCCCCACGAATCGCGCAAACTCTTCCTCGAAGTGGCGAGTGATCCCGCCCGTCGTAAGCCATCCCGAGCGCAGGCATGTGGCGACCGCGTCGATCTCTCGCTCGCCGAGATCAGGACGAAAGAACGGAACCTTCACGACGACTCCTTGTTCAACTGCTCGATCCGGAGGCGAGCCTCGCGAAGGACAGCGTCGCTATCGAGGACACGTGGAACGAATACCGCGGCAATAGTTCGCGCGATGACCCGCACGTCGTGCCCCCAAGACCGCTGCCGCAGGCCCTGCAGCGCGAGCTCGAGCTTCATTGGCATCACGACCTCGGCGTACGCTTGCTCTCGATCGCGAGCCAAACCGAGGAGAGCCTCTTCATCGCGAAACGTGAGAGAGGCAAGATCGGTGAGGCCGGGCCGCACCTCCAGCAGGGGAGCCCATTCAGGCCGGTACTTGTCGACGTATCGCGGAACCTCCGGGCGCGGACCGACGAGGCTCATGTCACCGCGCAGGACGTTCCAGAGTTGCGGGAGCTCGTCGAGCTTCGTGGAGCGGAGCAATCGACCCACTCGCGTGACGCGAACATCCCCTGCGCTGGTCACGGCTGGGCCGACACGATCCGCGTCAACGACCATCGTCCGCAGCTTCACGATTCGGATCGGGCGACGAGATCGCCCGACCCGCGTCTGGACAAAGAATGCGGGCCCCCGCGTCTCCAGCTTGACGGCGGCTGCAGAAATCCCGAGCACCGGCGCTGTCACCAAGAGGCCGAGCCCGGACACTGCGACGTCGACGAAACGCCTCAGCATTGCAGCTCACTGAAGAGATGTTCCCACTGCTCGAGGACGCGCGGCCAGTTACAGGTAAGCGCGTAGTCTCTTGCTCCACGCGACAGTCTGCCCGCGAGCTCCGATTCCTTCAGCACGCGGCTGACCGCGTCGGCCATCGCGTCCGGATCACGCGCTCGAACCAGCAACGCCGTCTGCTCGTGGGCGAGCATGTACGGTAGGCCTCCGACGTCCGTACTCACCACGCAGAGCCCGCTCGCGAGCGCCTCGAGGACGGAGATGGGCGTGTTGTCGATGTCGGTCGTATTCAGGAAGATGTCGCCGCTCGCCAGAACTTCGGAGACTTCACTCTTGGCGACGCGTCCGAGCAGCCGCAGGCGTTCGGACACACCGAGGTCGAGCGCGAGCTTCCGTACCGCTGCGCCCGATCCGTCCTTGTCGGGGCCTGCCATCGTCAGCGTCACATCCGGGAATTTCGTCGCGAGCCTCGCGAGGACGTGAATCGCGAGGCGCGGGTTGTAGATCTCGTGAAATGCGCGAAGCCAGATCAACCGAGGACCGGGGTGTGTCCGATGACGAAAGGAATGTGCATCCACGTCGATCGCATTTCGAATCAGCGAAAGATCGTCTCGATAGGGTTTCATTCGCTCGCCGAGGTAGTCCGACGGCACCGTCACGGAGACGGCCGATCGGAGCAGGCGACGAACGCGACGAGGCCAACGAGCGGCGAATTCGGGAAGACCTCCGCCGCGCAGCGTGAGCGCGAACGGCTTGCCGAGCCGCCCGAGGACCGCACACGCCGCCTCGGCCCACACAAACGCTGCACCTGAAAACACATCAACGTGCGCCCGTTCGTAGTCGGCGCGTCGCGCGATCACGGTGCGCACCATGTCGAAGATCCGGAGTGGGCGTGAACGCTGTGGCGATGTGCGAGTCACTCGCCATCCGTGAGATTCCAGCCGATCAGCGAGCTCTTCCGAGTATCCGCGATTGAGATCCGCGGTTGAGAGGAAGTTACTCACCATCAAGATTCCGCGCGCGGTGCTCACGGGCGAACAGCCTTGACGATGTACGTCTTTGCTCTGCTGGTTGCCAGCTTGCTTCTGGCGAGGACGGCGCCGAGGCGCTCGTCGATGAGCGTGACGAGCGGTGGATAGATCGCATCGACGGGAAACGGTGCAAAGCAACTGAATCGACGCTCGCGAATCTCGAGACCGGCCGCATTCACCAGTCCATCGAACTCGTCCGCTTCGTACGCGCGATGAAACATCGACGACGAGGAGACGGTGCCACTGCTCTTCAGGCGAACGAGCCAGGGTCCGATCAAGCGAGCCACGCGACGCTCGAGCGTGCGGGGCAATGACACCGTGGCGACGAGGCTGCCACCCGGTCGAAGCACGCGAACGAGCTCGGCGAGCGCGCGTTCGATCGAGGGCACGTACTCGAGAACGCCGGTGGAGACGATGACGTCGAACGTTTCATCGGCAAAGGGAAGAGCGACCGCATCGCCCACGCAGAACGAGGCGCTGGGAGCGTTGCGGAGCTTCTGCTTCGCTGCAACGACCATCTCGACGGAGAGGTCGAATGCGACCACTTCGCGGCCGTCGAACGCGAGGGGTACGGCGAGTGCGCCGGGGCCGCAACCAAGATCCAGGACACTGCCCGGCACGGAGCGTACCAGGTCGAGACAAACAGCACGTCGCAGCGAGAGGGCGCGCTCGTGCCGCGTCCGAGGTTGTTCGTAGTTGCGTTCGTAGTAAGCGCGCGCCACGGAGTCGAAGTGAACCTGCGTGTCGGAGCGAGTCACGGAGGTCCTCCCGCGCGGGCGAGAGGTCGAGACGACTGACTCAAGGCACAGGCGATGCCGAACAGTACTGCGGGCGCGAGCATCCGCATCGCATTGATCGCGAAGAACATCGACACCCACAGCAGCAACGTCACCACGTATGCACGCGGGAGCAGCCCACGTGCTCGTCGAAATGTCTGCCAACCGATCCACACGAGAAGAATGGTTGCGACGATTCCAAGCACCCCATGCTCGGCCAGGAGGCGCGTGTATTCGGTGTGTGCTGCTCCGAAGTGGCCGAGCTCTCGTCGAAGCTCGGGAGCGACGCCAGGACCAACTCCGAGCACCGGATGCTCCTTGAAGATCACGAGGTCGTAGCTCGCAAGCAATCCGCGGCCGCTTGGATCGATGCTTGCGTAGCGCTCGCTGAGCTTTCCGCTGGTGAACTCTTCGAGGCGAGGCACCACGACGTACTTGCCCATCCCGAAGAAGAGACCTCCGAGAAGGACCAGCGAGATTCGCGTCCTGGCGTTTCGGACGAGGTACAGCGCGGCTGCGAAGCCGCTCAGCAAGGCCAGGAGGAGACCGCCTCGCGAGAACGTGAGCGCGGCCTGCACCGCGAACACGGTAGCGATCACGATCAAGGCGATCCGGATGCCCCAGCTCAAGTCTCGTTCGAGGAGCAACAGGACCGCGAACAGAAGCCCGAGCCCAAGAATCGCTGACACCTGATTCGGCCCGTAGCCGCCGCTCGTCGCGACGTTGGACACGCTGGAGGCGAACTCGAGGTTCTCGACGGCTGCAGTCGAGAGGTACACGTAGACGGAGATCGCGACGATCGGAGCGATCAAACAAACGAGAAGTCGCCGCACGTCCATCGCGGTGAGGCGGATGTTCGAGAAGAAGATGATGCACAACGCAAGAGCGAGCGGCCCCGAGAGGTTGAAGCTCAACTGTTGCCGCGCTTCGTCGGGACTGAGTGCAAAGATCGTCAGCAGGGCCGATGGCATCAAGCATGCGAAGTAGGCAACAGCCGCTGCGCGATTTGTGCGCGCGCGAATCCGCGTCAGCATCACGACGATGATGACTGCAGCTGCGTACTTTCCGATCTCGTAGAACAAGACGGCCTTCGACATGCGCCACAGCACCTCGACACCGGCGAGGTATGCCAGCAGGTAGGCGACGTGTTGTGGCCGTTTCGTCGTGGCCGCGACGATCACGCCGAAACCGACGAAGGCCAGCGAGAACAGTGTCGAGAGCTGCGGAACAAGACGGATCAGCGCTCCGATCACGATGTGCACCACGAGAAAACCGATCATGTGCAGTGCGGGCAACTGCTCGTTGCGCGTGGACACCGCGGATGCCGGTGCCTTTACATCCTTCGATGATCTGGCGTTCGCGATCACGGGGCGCGACCAGTATTGCAGGTAGAGGGACTACCCTCGTGGTTCATTTCCTCGAGCAGAGCATCAACGTGCTCGAGGTACGACTCGTATGAGAACCGCGGTGCCGTCTCGATGCCACGACGCGAGTGAACATGCCAGGTGGCTGGATTGCGAGCGTACGTCTCGACCGCGTTTGCGAAGGAGGCTGCGCTCGGCTCACGAATCGAGACCCCTAACTCGAACCGGGCGAGGTACTCGGGAATGGCACCGACCGACGATGCGATGGGCACCACACCGTAGGCCATCCCTTCGCTCAAGACCTTCGGCCAACCCTCACTTGCGCTCGGGAGGAGCAGCAGGTGGGCGGTCGCATAGAGCTCGCCCATGGCCGTTCGCGGGATCCACCCGTGGAATGTCACGTTGTCGTCGAGGCCATGCGTCGCGACGAGCTCTTGGAGATCCTTGCGAGAGGGCCCGTCTCCGAGGAGGTCAAGATGTGCCACGATCCCTCGCCGTCGAAGGAGCGCGAGCGTATCGAATGCAACTCGGGGACCTTTCGCCTCTTCGAGGCGCCCTGCGAAGAGCAAACGGATGGGAGATCCGAGCGCCTTGTCGCGAACCAGCTCGCGGGCCGCAAGAACTTCCTCCGCGGACAGGCAAGGATTGTAGAAGCTTCGAACATGAGACGGTTGATCCGGCCAAACCCCATTGATGGTGACGACGCCGCGGTGCCACGTGTGGGCGAGGAACCAGCGCTGAAGTCCGAAGGCGAGACTGTCCCGACGCGATGGCTGCCAGTTGCCTGCGTACTTGATCCATCTCCGCGCGGGCCGGCGAACGAACGGCAACAACGCCGCGGCGAGCATCGGGAGGTTTGCTGGACAGCGTAGGTGCACTACGTCCGCCGATCGGAGCTCACGCAACATCGTCGCGATGTAGATGGGAGACGACCGCAAGACATCGAGCTTGTCGCGCGCCGTCTCTCCACCGGTGGGCTTCATCGGCACGAGGCGAACACGAGCGCGATACGGGAGGAAGCTCGAAGGTGGAGCGTCGTCGTGGAACGTCGCGATGTGCACGACCTCGTCGAAGCGCGTAGCAAGGTGATCGATCTCCGTTACCGTCGGTCCCCATCCGACGACGACGCCGTCGGCACGTCGATAGTGCGGCATGTTCGAGATGATCAGGAGCCTCACGAGGACTCCGCGATCGCCGCGCGATAGATCTCGTACCAGCGCGGCATCAGGGAGCGAAGATCCCAGTTCGCGACCAGATGCGCATAGCCCAATGCTCCGCGAGCGCGTCGCTGCTCGGGAGACAGGTCTAGGATCTTGTCCAGCTCCTCTGCGAGCGCAGCAGGGTCACCGGGACGCACGAATCCGGGGATGTTCATGGCAGCAAGTCGTCGCCCAATGTCGCCGACAAGAGTGGACGCGAACGGAAGCGATGCCGCGAGGTACTCGACGAGAACGAGCGGCCCCGACTCGGTGTGCGACGACAAGACGGCCAGATCAACGGAGCGCAGCAGATCGGGAACGTCGGTACGCCCGCCGAGGAAGACGACGGTGTCTCGCAGGCCGAGCTCCGAACACCGTGCGCGGCACTCATTGGCATACGCCGCTTCTCCGTCGGCGCCAGCGACCAGAACCCTGAGATGCGAACGATGGCGCGATTTGGCGACCGCCTCCAGCAACACCTCGATCGCCTTGTCTCGACGTAGTGTCGCGACCATGAGAGCGATCGGAGTCGAGGCATCGATGGCGAGTTCTTCGCGGATCGCCGAAGGATGGCCCACGGCGAGACGGGAGAGATCCAGCGCATTCGGAATCGTAACGGCGCGCGCGGCCGGCACACCCGCACGTCGCGCCCACTGCTCGAGCTTCTCGTACACGCCCACGTAGTACGTGATGTAGCGCCGAACGATTGGGAACCAGCGCGGGGTCGACGAATCGGTCTCGATGGTCCCGTAGTGATCGTGGAAGATGATCGGATGGCGAAGGAGGCGCGCCAACCGCAACTGTGCCACGAACAGCAGGTTCGACCTCATGTGCACGTGGATGACGTCGACAGCGTTACGTCGGATGAATGCTGCAAGCCGCGCGAGTGCCACGGGAGAGAATCGTGCGTGGCGATGGAGGACGAGCAACGTGATGCGGGGATCGAGCTCCGGCGCGATCGTGAGCTGGGACCGCGTCACGCAAACCGACACGCGGAGACCGTCATTGACGGTCTGATTCGCGAGATCCACGAGCATGCGCTCGGCTCCACCGAGTCCAAGTCCATCGATGACATGAAGGACGTGGAGCGGCGCGGACACTCGATCAGGTCTCGGTCTCGGAGGGCTTCTCGGCGTAACCGTAGTAGGAGTAGTAGCCACTGCGCATGTCCGGTTGGATTGCGTTCACGATAGTCCCGACGATCGTGCCGCCGACGCCGCGGATCTGCCGGGCGGATCGTCGGATGTCGTCTCGCACCGTCTTGTCAGCGCGCACGACGAGGATCGTGCCGTCGGTGTGCTTGGACAGGACGACCGCGTCCGTGACGATCTGGAGCGGCGGAGAATCGAGAATGATGCGATCGAAGCGCGTCGCGAGCTCGGCGAGCACCGCCTCGAATCGATGACTCATCAGCAACTCGGCAGGGTTTGGCGGCAGCGGACCACAGGGCAACACGAAGAGGTTCGGGATATCCGTGGCTCGAATCACGTCGTCGTAGTCGCGATCTCCGACGATCAGGTTCGTGATGCCCGTGTGACGCGGAGTCCCCAGCGATTGATGCAGACGCGGGCGCCGCATGTCTGTATCGATCAGGAGGACTCGCTGTCCGCTCTGAGCCATCGTCGTGCCCAGGTAGATCACCGTCGTTGTCTTGCCCTCCTGCGGATTCGCGCTCGAGACAACAATGGTCTTGATCTGACGATCAGCCCCGGAGAACAAGATATTGGTCCGGATCGAGCGGCAGCACTCGGCGACACGGGAGGTGGGCTGCTGATGCACGTAGAGATCGCGTGCCGGGACATCGTTCTTCGCGAGCTCGGTCTCCTCGAGCATCGGGATGATGCCGAGGACCGGCGATCCAGTTGCTTGCTGCGCATCAGCGGTCGTCCGGATCGATCGATCGAGGAACACGATGAGTAACACCAACGCGAACGAGAGCATCAAGGCCAGCGCGGCGGCGATGGTCACATTCACTCGCAGGCTCGGTGCGACAGGTACGGTCGGTACCAAGGCTTCGTCCAGCGGCCGCACGTTGGTATCGATGTTCCGATTCATACGATCCGTCAGCTCGCTCGTCGACAACCGGCTGCGCAGGATGTTGTAACGATCCTCCACGCTCTTCTTTCGACGAAGGAGCTCGTTGTAGGCCACGATGCGCGGGCCAAGCTCGAGGGCCTCGGCTGTGGCCTTGTCGACCTCTGCCTTGAGAGCGATCTCCGTCTGCTGCAACGCGCGAAGTTGCTCTTCCACACCGGTCAGCGTCCGCTTGGCCTCGGCGCGAAGCGCAGCCTCGAGGTCATCGAGCTTCGCCTTCTGCATCTGATACTGCACGTTCTTCGGACCGATCTGCTTCTCGAGTTCGATGAACTTGTTCCGCTCTGCGTAGTACTGCGCGCGAAGCGCGTCGAACGAATCATTGTTCCCCATGATCAGGATGGGCGACTCGAGGACGTTCTCGGTGGATGCCTTCCGCATGCGGTCGAACTTGGCTGCGAGCTCGAGCCGATTGCTCCGGATCTCGTTGAGCTTCGCGGTGAACGCCGTGATGCTCGAGGAGACCATGTTCTGTCGCTCCTCGATGGTGACGGCGAGGAGGTCGTTGTCCTTCTGGAACTTGTAGAGCGCAGCTTCGGCCTCGCGAAGCTGCGCTTCCGCTTCATCGAACTCGGTGGACAGCGCCCCTGACGCCTTCTTCGTGTCGATCGACAGCAATCCCTTCGCGTAGCTCTCGTAGGTCGAGATGTGTGCGTTCGCGATGTCCGCTGCAAGCTTCGGGTTCTGATTCCGAACCACGACGTACATGATCCGGTCCTGATCGGGGTAGCGCACGCGCAGCATGGTGCGCAGCCGTCGCGTCGCGATCTCGACGAGCTCCGGCGTCTTTCGGTCGGCGCGCTCTGCCTCGGAGAGAAGAGCCTTGTGCAGCTGGTTCTGTTCGACGGTCTGTCGAACCAGGCGGTAGCTATTGAGCACCTGTCGCTGCTGCTTGTAGTACTCCGCGGTCGCGCCAACCCCTGCGTTGAAGAGCTCCTGACCTTGACCGAGCAGGTCGGGAAGGCGCGGCTCGATCTGCACCGACGCTTGCGCTTCGTAGATCTTCGGCTGTCGGCTCGTGTAGATCACGGCACCTGCGATCGCCAGACTGACGAGCGCGAGCATTGCCCATACATACTTGCGGAGGACGTCGAGGTAGCGCCGAAGATCGAACTGAGGGATCTCGTCTGTCTGCGACGGCGACGTTCCCTCAGGTTCGTGATCGAGCGACATGACGACGCATCACAGGGCGAGACGCAAGCCGGCTAGAAGCTCGTGGCGAGCGAAGCTCGGATCGTCGGACAGTCCCCCCGACATGTACATGTAATCGGTCTCGACGGCGCTGAAACGATAGCTGACCGTCGCCGCGATCCAGTTGCGGAAGTTGTAACTGGCTCCGCCGATCACCGAAACGACGAGGTCATCGCGCGTCGGTGGTCCCGTTACGATCGTGATGCCGTCGTACTTGCGAAGGTGAAGCTCGGGCTGGACCATCACGACGAGCGGACCGACGATCTGCCGTATCCATGCACGAATGACGTGGTCGCGGAAGTAGTTCGCGTTGATCGAGTCTTGATACTGCAGGCTGTACATCAGCGCGACGCGACCGAGCGGCGAGTATCGATATCCGAGCTGGGCATTGAACAACGGCGCCGAGAAGCTCGGTCCTGATTCGTAGAAGCCGTTCGTGTAGCCAGCCTCGAGGTTGACCGTTGTCTTCACCGTGAGAAGCGTCGCAAGTCCAGCCTTTGCGATCAGCGGATACGAGGCGACCTTCATGTCCGCCGCAGAACCGATGCCGCTCACGTAGCCTTGCGAGACGTCGATGTACGTTTGCGACTTCGGCAAGAACGTCCAGGCCCCGCGGACACCAACTCGGTGCTCCATGCGATCTGCGAACGACTGTTCCTCACGCTCGAAGATGTCGAGTGTGTTCGTGTAATAGAGCGAACCGCTCAACGAGCGGCCCGAGGGACGAAACAGCAGCGCGAGCTGGAGTCGATTGATGTCGCGATTGGTGTTGACGCTCGTCTCGAAGTTGGCCGCGCGAATGATGCGGTTGAAGTCCTCGTCGAATCCGAACTGAAACGTTCCTTGCGGATTGGCAACGCCGTGCAGGGAGAGACCGAGGCCGAGACCACCGGTTTCGTTCGCGATCTCGTTGCCGGAGAGGACAGCGTCATAGGACGCTCGAAGATCGGCGCGGAACCGAACCTTGCCGACATTGGTGTCACCTGCCGCGTTTTCGTCGGGGGTGTCGAGCCGGTCCTTGCCCAAGGATCCGGTTCCAATCTGCGCGAGAAGCCGCAAGATGGCAGCAGGCTGCGCATTCTCGTCGTCGTAGAACACATTGGAGACAAACCCAGTCTCGACGCCGAACACCGGGCGGAGCACGGTGCCTTCACCGACTTTGATGCCAGCGCCTTCCACGACAGAGATCGGGGCCACCGCAGACTCGGGGTCGAACGTCTGGATCAAGGCTTCGTTGGCAACGTCATCTCCTTCGGCCGCCGCGAGCGCGGGGGTGAGGAGGAACGCAACTGCAAATAGACGAGTCATTCCTTGATCCTAGGCAGAACGAGCAGTGGATGATATGCGTGACCAGGCCAACGTCAATCGAGAACGGTCACCGTTAGTAGCTTGCACGCGGATAACGTTCAATTCACGGGCTTGATTGAGGATACGTCACACCTAACGTGACCCTCACGGCGGGAGTGCCACCGCCAAGCTCGTGATGGTTCCGGGAACCATGGCGGTGTCGAGCATCTGCAGAGATGTTCCCGACACTTTCCAGACGGTTACGTCGGAGTGCGTGGACTCTGTTTGTGTCGCCGAAACGACGATCGACCCGTCCTCCGACGTGGCAAGCGCAGTGACACGTGCTGGTAGTGAAGCCGCGGGTGTCACCGTCAATGTCGAGCCGAGGTCGACAAACGCGAGATCGGGTGGTGCCATTCGAGCCACGATCACGCGTGCGCTCGATAGGCTGCGTACTGCGTCGACGGCACCAACTGTTCCGGCGTCGGTCGTCACGTTGAACGGCGCGGTGGTGTAGCGGCGAACGATCGCGGAGTCGGCGCAAAAGAGGAAGACATCCGTGCCCGACGAGACGAGATCGATCGGGGCGCCACATCCAGATGCCGCCGACGAGGTCGTCGGAAAGTCCGAGGCAGCGGTGAGCGTGTAGTTCCAAACCACGCTCTGACCCGCCACGTACAATTGCCTCGTCGACCAATCGACGGCCAACGCACCCGACGCGGTAGGTCCGTTCGCGGAGGTGCTCAACGTCGGCACTCCGTCAGCCGCGATAGTGAAGCGAAACACGCCGAGCGGACCGGCGCCATCAAGCGTGAAGAAGCCGACGCCGGACGTAGCGTCGAGGACGATTCGCTGAACGGGCCGCGAGGCACCGAGAACCCCGAGGGCGGTTCTTGTGGATGTGGTGCATCCAAGCGTCATCCCGTCAAACGAATTCACCACGCCGTAAACGTACGGCAGCGCCGGGTGCGCAAGCAGATGTCTGCTCGCCGGCCCCGGACTGTCGGTGCATGCCGCGCCGAAACCGTCCTGATCGTCGAACGGCATCGTGACGAGGACGGGTCCAGTCTGGCGATACACGGAGATCGCCAGCGCGCGCATCATCGCCGGTCGATCCGGAGGCATATCGGGCGGGACGTCCATATCGGGCTGCGCACCATCCTTGGGTGTACCGGCGATCTCGAATCCGCACGCAGCGAACGAGACGAGCATCCCGACTGCAAGCGAGATGCAACCTTTCGGCCCCGCAGACCTCACCCCGCAAAACTAACATGGTGCGAGAAAGCGCTCCATTGATCGCGCGTCCTGCGTGACTTCGGCACGTGTTTCGAAGCGGGCGTTCAGCCACTGCTTAGTTTGCTTGCGGAGCCGGCATGACCTCGGCACAGTGCCGCCGATGCACGTCCTCGTGACGGGAGCCGCTGGCTTCATCGGTGCCCACACGGTGAAGCGCTTGGTGGCCGATGGGCACACGGTGACCGGGCTCGACGCGTTCGACGGATATCTCTATTCTGTCGATCTCAAGCTGGCGAACGCCGACGATCTCGGAAAGCTCCCCGGGTTCACGATGATCCGCGGAGACGTTTGCGACCCATCAGTCGTCGCGAACACGGTGACGGAGCACACAGATGTCGTTTGCCACCTCGCGGCACTCGCGGGCGTGCGGCCGTCCCTGGCGGAGCCGCTGCGCTACTGGCGAACGAATATTGTCGGTACGGGGGTCATCATCGAGCGCATGCGCGCGCTCGGCAAGCAGCGCCTCGTGTTCGCCTCGTCGTCGAGCGTGTACGGTAAGCGGCCCGCCGATAGTGGCGCGTTTCGCGAGGAGGAGCCGTGCCTCACGCCCGCGTCGCCGTACGCGGCGAGCAAGCGCATGAACGAGCTGCAGCTGTCGACGTATCGCGACCTGTGGGGGCTCGGGGTGTACGCGCTGCGCTTCTTCACGGTGTACGGACCGCGGCAGCGTCCCGATATGGCGATCGCGAAGTTCCTCGCGGCGGTTGCGGCGGGTGAGCCGATCGCGATGTTCGGCGATGGGACCACGCGGCGCGATTACACCTTCATCGACGATATCGTCAGCGGCGTGGTGGCGGCGATCGAGCGCGTGCAGCCGGGCGCCTACGAGCTGATCAACCTCGGCAACACGCAGACCGTCGGGCTCCGCGAGCTCATCGGTGTGGTCGAGCGCGTCGTCGGCAAGGCCGCGCGGATCGAGCCGCAGCCCGAGCAGCCCGGCGATGTGCCGCTCACGTTCGCGAGCATCGAGAAGGCAAAGCGGCTGCTGGGCTACGCGCCGACGACGCGCATCGAGGATGGCGTGGCCCGGCAGTGGGCAACCGTTCGCGGATGACGCGGGTCTTTGGCGCATGACAAAGCTCGCACTGGTGATGGCTGGAGCGATGGCCGCGTGCTCGCCGTACTCGATCAGCGGTGGAACCACGCCGCGCATGCAGGCGTTCGGGCCGTCCCGCGCGGACGTCGGGACCGTGTGCGTGATCCGCTCGTCGACGTGGGCGCGTGCGGTGACGTTCGTGCTGCACGACAACGGCACGCTCGTCGGCGCGGCGAAGGGCGATAGCTATTTCTGCTACGAGGCGGAGCCCGGCGAGCACGAGATCGTGAGCGACACGTTCGACTCGACGGATCATCCGGGGCGCACGTCGATCGCCGTCGTCGCTGGCGAGCGCTACTGGCTGCACCAGGATCACGAGAACACGTTCGGATCCGTGACGAGCAAGCTCGTGTGGATCGACGAGAGCGTCGCGCGCGACCTGATCGGTGGCACCGAGTACAAGGTGCTCACGGAGACGCCGGCGCACGAACAGCCGCCGCCGGCGGTACCGTTCGCGCGGGCGGGCGGAGGTCAGCTCGCGACGACGCCGCGGCCGATGCCGTAGTAGGTGAAGCCGTTCGCGCGGGCCTCGGGGCCGTTCCACACGTTGCGGCCGTCGAAGAGGGCGGGCGTGCGCATCGTCTTCTTCAAGCGGTCGAGGTCCGGATCGCGGAGCTCGTGCCACTCGGTGATCAGCACGAGTGCGTCGGCGTTGGCGGCGGCAGCGTAGGCGTCGTTGGCGAGCTCGATCTGTGCGCCCGAGGCGGCGATGTTGGGCATCGCGGCGGGGTCGTAGCCGGCGACGGTGGCGCCGGCGGCGCGCAGCTGCTCGAGGAGGACGAGCGCGGGCGACTCGCGGATGTCGTCGGTCTCGGGCTTGAAGGCCAGGCCCCAGATCGCGATGCGCTTGCCGGCGAGGCTGCCGCCGAAGTGGGCGATGACGCGCTCGCCGACGAGGTGCTTCTGGCGCTCGTTGGCGCGCTCGGCAGCGTCGATGACGCTGACGGGGACATCGACGGAGCGCGCGGTGTGGATCAGCGCGCGGAGGTCCTTCGGGAAGCACGAGCCGCCGAAGCCGGCGCCCGCGAACAGGAACTTGGGTCCGATGCGCGGATCGGAGCCGATGCCCTTGCGCACGTGCTCGATGTCGGCGCCGACGACCTCGCAGAGGCGCGCGAGCTCGTTCATGAACGAGATGCGAACCGCGAGCATGCAGTTCGCGGCGTACTTGGTCAGCTCGGCGGACTTGATGTCCATCACCTGGATGCGATCGTTGGTGCGGAGGACGCCGCGGTAGAGCTCGCGGAGCAGCTCGATCGCTTTCGGGTCGTCCGCGCCGACGACGACGCGCGCGGGCTTGAGGAAGTCGTTGACCGCGTCGCCCTCTTTGAGGAACTCGGGGTTCGAGGCGACGGCGAACGGGTGCTTGGCGGTCGAGGCGACGGCGGCGCGGACCTTGTCGGCGGTGCCGACGGGGACCGTGGACTTGGTGACGATGACGGTGAAGCCGGTCATCGCGGCGCCGATCTGCTTGGCGGCTTCGACGACGTAGGAGAGGTCGGCGCTGCCGTCGTCGGCGCTCGGCGTACCGACGGCGATGAAGGCGATCTCGGCGCCCGCGACCGCTTCGGCGGTGGAGGTCGTGAAGTGCAGGCGCCCGAGCTTGGTGTTGCGCTTGATGAGGTCGTGCAGGCCCGGCTCGTAGAACGGGACCTCGCCCTGGCGAAGTGTGGCAACGCGGGCCGGGTCGATGTCGACGCAGGTGACGTCGTGACCGAAGTCAGAGAAACCGGTTCCCGTGACGAGGCCGACGTAGCCCGTACCGACGACAGCGATCTTCATGGGCGCCCTATAGCACGGAGGCCACCCGGACGAGGTGGCTCGGGAATGCACATCCCGGCAGCTCTGGTACAACGGGCTATGCGCTGGGCAATGCTGGTCGTGGCCGTGTTGGCGGGCTGCGGTGCGTACAAGGTTGCCTCGTCGCCCTCGTCGGCGTCGGCAGCGCCTGCGTCGGACGGCGAGGAGACGATCGCGCGGACCGAGGTCGGGTGCGTCGAGGTCGGGGTCGACCGGCGCGTGGATCGCGAGCTGTCGCCGGTCGTCCGGTATGCGGTCGAGAACCACTGCGCCGAGCCGGTCACCGTGGACCTCGCGTGGGCGAGCGTGATCGGACGCACGGCCGACGGGGCGGAGCTCGCACTGGTTCCCGCGTCGACGAACGCGATCACGCGCGCGACGATCGCGCCCGCGGCGCGGCACGAAGCGACGCTGTCGTATGCGTCGTCGGGATCGATCGGTCAGCTGTGCGTCGACGTCGCGACGATCGCCAGCGTGCCGGACGCGGTGAAGGCGACGTGGCGCTGCTTCGGCAACGTCATCAGCGTCACGATGCGCTGAGGTTGCCGAGCTCCGCGAGCTCCCCGAGCTCCTCGACCTCGACGGGGATGCCGCCCTGGTGCAGGGAGCGCTGCGCGGCCTCGAGCACTGCCGTGACCGCGATCGCGTCGCGGAGGTTCGCGATCGGCTTCGCGTCGCGCTCGATGCAGTCGAGGAAGTGCAGCAGCTGGAGGTGCAGTGGCTCCTGCATCGCGAGCTGCGGGATGTAGACGTCGCCGTCGCGCAGCGAGAGGTACTCGGCGTACTGCGCGAACTCGGGCGGGCGGTCGTAGCCCTTGTCGTAGATGCGCAGCTTGTCGGTCGCGACGTCGTCGAACTCGGCCATCTTCTTCGAGCACACGAGCGTCAGGCGGCGCTCCTTGCGCGGGTTGAGCCACGACAGGTGCACGTGCGCGACCTCGCCGGTGGCGTAGCGCAGCGTCAGGAACACGACGTCCTCGACGCCCTGCTGGAGCACGCTCTGGCCGTGCGCGGCGACGAGCGTGGGCGTGCGCCCGACGAGGAACTGGATCATCGACAGATCGTGCGGACCGAAGCTCCACAGCGCGTTCTCGTCGCGTCGCAGCCGCCCGAGGTTCACGCGCGTGCTGTGCAGGTAGTAGAGGGTGCCGAGCGCGCCCGACGAGAGCAGCTCGCGAAGACGCACGACCGCGGGGTGGTGAAGCATCAGGTGCCCGACGAGCGCGACCTTGTTCGCGGTGCTGGCGGCAGTGTCGACGGCGCGCGCGTCGGCGGTCGTCATCGCGAGCGGCTTCTCGACGAGGACGTGCTTGCCGGCGGACAGCGCGGCGATCGCGAGGCGCGGATGCGTGGCGGCGGGCGAGGCGATCACGACGGCGTCGATGTCGTCGCTCGCGAGGAGATGATCCGCATCGCGCGTGGTGCGGGCGTCGGGGGCGAGGGCGCGGACGCGCGCGAGGGCGGTCTCGTCGGGATCGGCGACGGCGGTGACCGCGCAGCGCGGCTCGCCGTGGATCACGCGGATGTGGTTGACGCCCCAGGCTCCCGCGCCGATGACACCGATGCGGATCATCGCCGGCTCAGGCTCGCTCTCGGTAGAACGCGGCGATGCGCTCGACGACGATCGTTCGCGCGCGCGTCGAGCTCGTCGGGTAGATCGGCAGCGAGAGGAGCTCGCGCGCGGCTTGCTCGGCGACGGGGAACGAGCCGCCGGAGAAGCCGGAGAAGATCGGCTGCTGGTGAAGGGGCTCGGGGTAATAGATCTCGGTGCCGATGCCGTGGCTCGCGAGGTAGGCGCGCAGGTCATCGCGGCGCGGGGCGCGGATCGCGAACTGGTGATACGCGTGCTCGGCGTGGTGGGCGGGCAGGCGCAGCTCCGGCGGCATGGTCGCCGACGAGAACAGCGCGCGGTATTCGGCCGCGTTCTCGCGACGCGCGGTCGTCCACGCGTCGAGGTGCGCGAGCTTCACGCGCAGGATCGCGGCCTGGATCGCGTCGAGCCGGAAGTTCCCGCCGAGGGCGACGTGGTGGTACTTCGGGCGGGCGCCGTGGGTGCGCAGGAGCGCGAGGCGATCTGCGAGCGCGGCGTCGTTGGTGACGACAGCGCCGCCGTCACCGAGCGCGCCGAGGTTCTTCGTCGGGAAGAACGAGTAGGTCGCGGCGAGACCGCGCGGGGCGGCCTGCGAGTGCGCGTTGTCCTCGACGATCGCCCACGCTGCGTCGGGCGATGTGTCGGGTAATGCGGCGGGGTGACCGAACAGGTTCACGGGCACGATCGCCTTCGTGCGGGGCGTACACGCGGCGAGGGCCGCGCGCGGGGACAGGCACAGCGTGTCGTCGTCGACGTCGGCGAACACGACGCGAGCCTGCGTGCGCACGATGCTGCTCGCGGTCGCGACGAACGTGAGCGGCGTCGTGATCACCTCGTCGCCCGCGCCGATGCCCATCGCCATGAACGTCGCGAGGAGCGCGTCGGTGCCCGACGACACACCGACGGCGTGTGCGACGCCGACGTGCGCGGCGAGCTCTCGCTCGAACGCCGCGACCTCGGGGCCACCGATGAACGTGCCGCTATCGAGGACGCGCGCGATCGCCGCATCGACCTCGGCTCGAATCGGTGCGAGCTCGGAGGCCATGTCGAAGAACGGCACGCGCACGCTAGATCTCGATCTCGTCGCCTTCGCGCGCGGGCACGACCTCGATGTGGGCGCCGCCGCGCGCGGCGAGGGCCGAGCGACAGCTCGCGACGAGCGCATCGACATCGTCGTCGGTGTAGTCCTGGTCGTAGTGGAACGTGACGAGCCGCTTCACCTTCGCGGCGACCGCGGCCGCGGCGGCGTCCTCGTAGGTGGAGAAGCCGCGGTTGCGTCGCGTCGCCTGGTCCTCGGGGCGGTACGTGGTGTCGTGCAGGAGCACGTCGGCGTCGCGGTAGAACGCGATCGCATCGGGGGACGGCGGGGCGCCTTCCGAGGGCTGACCGACGTCGCTCGCGTAGACGAACGCGCGCCCGGCTTCTTCGATGCGGAACGAGAGCGCGGTGGTCGCGCCGTGCGCGTGCTCCTGCGCGGTGATCGTGACGCCCTCGGTCTCGAACGCCTTGCCGACCTCCGCGGCGCGCACGTCGAACGTCGCCGAGAAGTTCTTCAGCGTCTGCAGCGGCGAGAAGTTCGGGTCCATCTGACCCTCGAGGATCTCCTCGAGCAGGCCCGCCGAGCCGTACGGACCTGGGCCCCACACGGTGAACTGGTTGCCGCCGACGAAGACCGGCGCGAAGAAGCCGAGGCCCTGGATGTGATCCCAGTGCGTGTGCGAGAGCAGGATCGACGCGCGCCCGGCGCCCTTGCCGAACGCGCCGCCCATGAGCGAGTTGCCGAGGTGCATGAGCCCGGTGCCCATGTCGATGATCACGAGGCCGCCGCTCGCCGTCGCGATCGACACGCACGACGTGTTGCCGCCGTAGCGGATCGTGTCCGGACCCGGCGCGGGGATCGATCCGCGAACGCCCCAGAAGCGCACCTTCATCGCTACTGCTCCCCCAAGGCGATCTCGAGCCCTTCGTACGCGCTCACGAGCTCGAACGAGTCGCCCTGTGCGGTCACCACGCTGCGGTACTGCGCGAGGATGCGATCGTTCTCCTCGTCGGAGCGCAGCGGCGCGTGGTGGAACAGACACAGCCGCTTGGCCTTCGCTTCGCGCGCGACGGCGATCGCGTCGTCGGGGTGCGAGTGGCCCCAGTGCGGGCGCTGCCGGTACTCTTCCTTCGTGAACTGCGTGTCGTAGATCAAGAGGTCCGCGCCGCGGGCGAGCTCGATCACGCCGCGGCGCATGTTCGCGAGCTCGGCGGCGACGTCGGGCGCGAGCGGCTCGTCGATCGAGAGCGACGCGACGAACTTCGTGCCGAGCAGGACGTCGGTCATCGGCGCCGTGTCCGAGCAGTAGGCGACCGAGGCGCCATCGACCTCGACGCGATACGCGATCGCGATCCAAGGATGGTTGAGCTGCGTGCACGAGATCTTCGCGTCGCCGATCTCGAACTTCGCGCCCTCGAGCACCTCGTGGAACCGCATGTCGGCCTGCATCGCGGACAGCGGCACCGGGAAGTAGGGGGCGCGGTTCTGGGCGCTGAACACCGCCTCGAGGTGCATGTCGCGTTGGCGCGCGAAGATCTCGACCTCGTTGCCCGCGCGATAGAGCGGCGAGAAGAACGGCAGACCCTGCACGTGATCCCAGTGCGTGTGCGAGATGAGGATCGAGCACTTGCCCTTGCCCTCGCGGAACTGCTCCTCCATCAGCGATTTGCCGAGGCGCCGCAGGCCGGTGCCGGCATCGATGATGATCGGTGCGCCGCTGCGCGGCCGAACCTCGACGCACGAGGTGTTGCCGCCGTACCGGGCGGTCGTCTTCCCCGGAACGGGAATCGAACCGCGGACTCCCCAGAACCTGACCTTCATCGTTCGTGCGCTACACGTGCAAGTCGCGCTACTCGGGAACCTAACGTTCTTCGGGTAGTGCCGCTAGAACAGCTTGCGCGAATCGAGAAGGATGGTGACCGGGCCGTCGTTGACGAGCTCGACCCGCATATCGGCTGCGAACTCGCCGGCTTCCACCCGCGAGACGCCTGCGGCGCGGATCGCGTCGAGCGACTGGAGGTAGAGCGCTTTGGCGGCCACCGGCTCGAGTGCTCCGGTGAAGGCGGGGCGGCGGCCCTGCCGAACGTCGCCGAACAGCGTGAACTGCGAGACGACGAGAACGCCACCGCCGACGTCGAGCACGGAGCGGTTCATCTTGCCAGCCTCGTCGGCGAAGATGCGGAGGTTCACGATCTTGTCGACGATGTACGAGAGATCGGTCGGACCATCGCCGGCGCCGGCGCCGAGGAGCACGAGCAGGCCATGGTCGATGGCGCCCGTCACGCGGTCTCCCACCGTCACGGAGGCCCGGGTGACTCGTTGAACGACCGCGCGCATGTGCTCGATTTACCATCGATCGGCATGACGTCGGGCAACCCGCGCACCTTGCCTCGGGTCATACCCGCCGCTAGGATGCCCGCGCTCATGAGGTCCTCGTTCGTCGTCATCGCCCTCGCCCTCTCGCTGGGCGCCTGCGGCAAGGAGATCGGCGACGAGTGCATCTCCGATATCGACTGCGATCCGAACGGACAGCGCTTTTGCGACGCGTCGCAGCGCCCCGGCGGCTACTGCACGATTCGCGGCTGCGACTTCAACACGTGCCCCGAGGACTCGGCGTGCATCCGGTTCTTCACGGGCGGCTTCGACAACCGACCGTGCGATCACCTCACCGAGGACCAGAGCACGGATGACTGCAACCTCGACGAGCTGTGCTCGCTCAACGACCTGTGCGTTCCGCGCAGCTCCGAGTCCCGGTTCTGCATGGCGACGTGCGGTGGCGATGAAGACTGCCGCGATGGCTACGAGTGCCGCGATCTCGATCTCATGAGGCAGAACGGCGGAGAGCCGGTGCTGGAGACGGGACCGATCAAGGACAACGACGGCACGAAGTTCTGCGCCGTGAAGCCCGGGATCTAGCGCTGCTGCTACGATCGGCGCGTGTCGATCGGATCGTTCCTGCTGCGCCGTCTCGGCTCGGGACTGATCGCGATCCTCGGCGTGTCGGTCCTCGTGTTCCTGTTCCTGCACCTCGTGCCCGGTGATCCCGTCGATCACCTCGCAGGCGGCGAAGCGACGAAGGAACAGCGCGAGAAGATCGAGAAGTGCATGGGGCTCGACAAGAGCAAGCCCGAGCAGTTCGTCGCGTTCCTCGGCCACGTCGTCGACGGGACGCTCGGCCATCAGTGTCCGGACCCGAAGGGCAAGCCCACCGTCGCGGCGCGCATCTTCCGCGTGTTCCCGAACACCGTGTGGCTCGCCCTGTGCGGGATGCTCGTCGCGGTCGTGCTCGCGTTGCCGCTCGGCATGGTCGCCGCGATCAAGCGAGGCACGTGGCTCGACACGCTCGCGACCACGACCTCGCTGTCGATGGTCGCGCTGCCGCAGATGATGTTCGCGCCGTTGCTCGTGTTCTGGTTCTTCGTGACGCTCGGTTGGTTCCCCGGCCCGACCGAGCTCGGCCCCGCGGCGATCGTGTTGCCCGCGATGGCCGTGGGCACGCACCTGATGGCGATGCTCGCGCGCATGACGCGGTCGTCGATGGTCGACGTCCTCGGCGAGGACTACGTGCGGACCGCGCGCGCGAAGGGCCTGCCCGAGGGTCGCGTGATGTTCGTGCACGCGCTCCGCAACGCGCTGTTGCCGGTGATCACCGTCGCCGGCCTGCAGTTCGGCTCGCTGCTGTCGGGCGCGGTGATCATCGAGAATGTGTTCGCGCGGCCGGGGCTCGGCACCACGCTGCTCGACGCGATCCGCGAGCGCAACTATCCCGTCGTGCAGGGGACCGTGCTCGTCATCGCGGCGATCTACGTGTTCGTCAACATCCTCGTCGATCTCGCCTACGGGCTCGCGGACCCGAGGATCCGCCGCGCATGAAGTGGCTCGCGGCCGCCAGGAAGCTGCGCCTGTCGCCGAGCGCGTGGGTCGGCCTCGTCATGCTGTCGGTGTTCGTGTTCGCGGGCGTGTTCGGTCCGTGGATCGCGCCCTACGACGTCGGCGTCACATCGCTCGATCTGTCGCATCGCTTCGAGTCACCGTCGAGCGCGCACTGGTTCGGCACGGACTCCAAGGGCAACGACACGCTGAGCCAGCTGCTGTGGGGCGCGCGCAGCGCGTTGCAGCTGTCGTTCATCGTCGTCGCGATCTCGAGCACGATCGGCATCGCCATCGGCACGATCGCGGGCTGGTATCGCGGATGGGTGGACGAGGTGCTGATGCGCATCGTCGACATCCTCATGGCGTTCCCGGGCATCCTGCTCAACATCGCGATCGTCGCCACCGTCGCGAAGCCGGGCCTCGGAGTGATGATCGTCGCGCTGTGCGCGAACGGCTGGGTCGGCTACGCGCGCGTGGCCCGCGGTCAGGTGCTCGCGATGCGCGAGCGCGACTTCGTCACGGCCGCCGTCGCGCTCGGTGCATCGAATCGCCGCGTGATGTGGAAGCACCTCGTGCCCAACATCCTCGCGCCGTCGCTCGTGCAGATGACGTTCGGCTTCGGCTCGGTCATCCTCGTCGAGGCGTCGCTGTCGTTCCTCGGCCTCGGCCCGCAGGTCGATTACACGTGGGGCGCGATGCTCGACCAGGCGCGCACGTTCCTGTGGAAGGGCGACTGGGTCCGCGTCTACGCCGTCGTCCCCGGCTTCGCGATCATGTGGGTCGTGCTCGCGGCGAACTTGCTCGGCGACGGCCTGCGCGATCGATTCGATCCGAAGCAGCGCGGGAGATCGTAGTGGCGCTGCGAGTGCGCGTGTGCCGGCTCGACGAGATCCGGGCCGACGAGGTGAACGCGTTTCGCGTCGACGGCGTCACGTGGCCCGTGATCGTCACGCGGCTCGACGACACCGGCGAGCTGGTCGCGACGGCCGGCGTGTGTCCGCACGAGGATGTCTCGCTCGCCGATGGCCACCTCGACGGCGCGACGCTCGTGTGCCCCGGCCACGGCTACGGGTTCGACCTCCACACCGGTCGCTGCCGGCACGACGCATCGCTCGTGCTGCGACGCTATGCCGTCACCGTCGTCGGCGACGAGGTCTGGGTCGATTTGCTATAGCAAGGCGTGGCAACCGACCACGAACCCCGGCCCGTTCCGAAGCTCCTGATCTGGGGCCTCGTCGGCGGCTTCATCCTGTTCGCGATCATCCTCGTGGTGATCGTGCTCGGCCGCGATCGCGGCGAGCCGCAGAAGCCTCAGTCGAGCGAGTCGAGATCCGAGTCGCCACCGCAGTAGAACCATCGCTGCGGATCGATGAAGCGGCGATCGCCGCCCGCCGGGATCATGCACAAGAACGGCTTGCCCTCGCGCTCGACGAAGCCCGCGCGCAGCATGCCGCGCCGCCGCCCATCGATCGCGAAAAGCTTGATGCTCGCGACGCGCGCGCGCGTCGACCTCGCGCCGTGATGCGCGATCGCGCGAAGGCACGCGTGCCAGCGCCCGGGCACCGCGACGAGATCGACGACGTGCAGCTCCGCACCGCCGGCGAGCGACTCGAGCGCGCACGCGCCGATCGGCCGCTGTCCGTCGACGATCACGTACGCGGGCTGCTTCTGCGCGGGCGCCTCGCGAAAGCGCCACTGGTAGAACGCCGCGTCGCGCACCGCCGCGAGCCGCAGCTCCTTGCGCGCCTCGCACCACACCTCGTCGACGCGCGGGTCGCGCGCGGCCATGGGCTCGAGCCGCGCCGCGCCGGGCAGCACCAGCGGCAGCGGACCCGCGCGCAGCGGGCGCACCCAGCGCGCGACCGCGCCGAGCTCGCGCGAGCCTCCGTGCTTGAGCGGCGTCACGTTCATGGCGCCCGGCGCGCCGTACATGCAGCCGATCGCGTGTGCGGGCATGCCTCGCCGCGACGCATCGTGGAGCAGGCCACCGATGCCCTTGCGGCGAAACGCCGGCCGCACGTAGCCATCGCCACCGAGCGCGCCGCGCACCTCCGCTCCGTCGAGCCACAGCCGAAACGGAAAGAACGACGTCGTGCCGGCGACCTCGCCGCTGGGCGCCACGGCGACCCACGTGATCGCGCGCCCTCCCGGGTTGTCCTCGTACATCCAGCGCCAGCGCGCGTCGACGTCGACGCCGGGCATCATCTCGGCGATCAGTGCGCGCAGCTCCGGCTCGTCGGCCGCGGTCGCCTCGCGCACCGCAAATGGGGTCGGGTTGGGCGCCATCGCCGAACCCTAGCGCCGCGAGTCCGCGCTGCCTCGTCGTCGAGGGCGGGACTCGCGATGGCCTAACTCAGATCCGCTCGACTACTTGAGGTCGGGCTCGACCAGCTTGACGTCCTTGATGCCGGCGTCCGTGAACGCCTTCTCGAGCTGCGGGCGCGAGCCGAGGAGCACGATGACCTCGTTGTTCGGGTCGAGCTCCTTCTGGATGATCGCGCGGAGCTGCGCGGGCGACGCCGCCGCGACCTGCTGGAGCAGCGTGTTGTAGTAGTTCGACTGCAGGCCGTGCGTCGCGATGAACGCGAGGCGCTGCGCGAGCTCGCCCGTCACGGTCGACTCGCCGAGGAGGTTCGACAGGATCTTCCGGCGCGCGCGCACGAAGTCGATGTCGAACTGCTCGCCGCCCTGGCGGAGCATCTCCATGCCGGCGCGCATCGCGGCAATCGACTCGCCGGCGCGCGGTGCGTCGACGGTGCCGCCGATCTGGTACGCCGTCGGGCCCTTCTTCGTCGCGCGGCGCGCGTACACGCCGTACGTCGAGCCGAGCTTGAAGCGCACGTCGCCGACGCGCGTGTTCATCATCTCGGCGAGGATCATGCGCGCGCCCTGCTGGCCGTCGACGCCGGCCGGTGCCGGGTAGCCGATCGACACGGTGACCTGCGGCTCTTCCTTGCCGATCACGCCGATGTACGCCGGACCCGTACGCTTGAATGGCGTCGGATCGACCGGCTTGTCGACGGTGCTCTTGCCCCAGCCGCCGAAGATGTCGCGCACCATGCTCTCGGCCCTCTTCGGCTCGAAGTCACCGACGATGACGAGCGTCGCGTTGCCGGCGGTGTAGTGCGTGTCGCGGAAGTTGTCGAGCGCGTCCCTGCTGACCTTGCCGATCGCCTCGTTCGTCAGGATCGCCGTCTTGGTGTACGCGTGGTCCGGGCCGTACAGCGCCGTCGCGATCTGGCGCGTGTACTCGTTCGTCTGCTGCGCCGACTGCGTCTTCAGGCGCTCGCGAGACGACTTCTGCCAGCTCTCGACGGCCTCCTGCTCGTACGTGCCCGCCTTGACCAGACGCTCGAAGCCCTTGAGCATCACGTCGAGGTAGATGCTGATGCCTCCCGAGTAGCAGAACGTCGCGTCGTCGTTGGTGTCGCAACCGACGCTGACGCCGGTGCGCCCGAACGCTTCCGCGTCCATCGGCAGCGAGAGGTACCCGGCCGCGAGGCTCGGCAGCGCGGGGTTGTCCGGCGCGATCGCCTCGCCCGTGTTGTTGAAGATCAGCATCGTCGAGATCAGCGGCATCGCGCTGATCGGGAGCATCACGACGTTCATGCCGTTGCTCATCGTGAACCGTTGCGCGGCGTCCATCGTCTTGAGCTTCGCGGCGACGGTGATCGGGCGCTTGGCCTCCTTGGGGTCGACGTCGGCGACGACCTCGTCGTGCGTCTTCGCGCTGAACTTGATCTTCGTCGACCGCGTGTCGCCCTTGATGCCTTCCTTGTTCGGCTTGAACACGGTGATGCGCGCGACGCTGGGGTCGAAGTACTTCTTCACGACCTTGCCGACGTATTCGCCGTCGAAGCGATCGATCTTCTGCAGCTCGTGGATGAAGTAGGTCTCGGTCGAATCGAAGTCCATGTCCGAGAACTGGACGAGCGATCCGATCGTGTTCGTGCGCGCCTGCAGCGCCTCGAGGCTCTCGACGTAGCTCGCCTTGCGGCGGTTCTTCATCTCCTCGATCTGCTCCCAGGTCCCGGTGTCGAACCCGCGGTACGCCTGCTTGATCGCGCCGTTGATGAAGTCCAGGGCCTCGTCGACCTTGTTCATGCCCTTCAGCTCGACGATGATCGAGTACACGGGCGCGAGCTCGCCGCCGAGGAAGCCCGGCTCGACCGAGTAGGCGAAGTCGTAGCGGCGACCTTTCTGCGCGACGTCGAGGAACGCCTGGAACGCACCGAAGCGCGCCGCTTCACCCTCGCGCGTGTTCGACGCGGGGAGCGGGAACGTGACCGCGAGGATCGGGCGCTCGATGTCGATGTCGAACTGCTTCTTCTCGCGCGTCGAGCTCACGGGCTGCACCGGCGCGCGCGGCGCCGACGTGCGCTTCTCGAGCTTGCCGAACCACTTGGTGATCGACGCGACCGTCTGGTCGACATCGAAGCCGCCGGCGACGATCAGCGTCGCGCGCTCGGGCGTGTAGTAGTCCTTGATGAACTTGCACGCGTCCTCGAGCGTGATCGACGTGAGCTGGTTGTCGTCGCCACCGACCATGCGCTCGTACGCGTGGCCCTTGGGGTAGATGCTCGACAGGATCAGCTGCGGGACCTGACCCTCGGGCGTTCCCGTGCGCTGGCGGATTTCGTTGCGAACGACCTCGCGCTCGCGCTCGAACTCTTCCTTCGTGATCGTCTGGCACCCGTAGTACAGGCGCATCGCCTCGATCTTGAGCAGACCATCGAGCGCTTCGGCGCGCGCGGTGGTCATGTAGTGGGTCATGTCCCAGATCGTGTACGCGTTGAAGAACGTCGAGATGTCGTTGATGACCTGCATCAGCGGCGGCGTCGTCGGGCCGTCCGGCTTGAGCTGGAACATCATGTGCTCGACGAGGTGCGCGAGACCTGCTTTGCCGACGGGGTCTTCCTTCGATCCGACCTCGTAGCGCACGTCGACTTCGACGAGCTCGGTCGACGGATCCGGAAGGAGCACGAATCGCAGCCCGTTCGATTCGAGGCGACCGCGCTTCTCGGCGGTCTTGAAGGCGAATCGCGGCTGTTCGGGATTACAGGCAGTGAACAGCATC
Organism: uncultured Kofleriaceae bacterium; assembly: GCA_964617845.1. Classification (GTDB taxonomy): domain Bacteria; phylum Myxococcota_A; class Polyangia; order Haliangiales; family Haliangiaceae; genus JABFXX01. The sequence continues at coordinate 101,085 of CAZUAR010000027.1, forward strand.
ACTGTGGCGACGACGGCCCACCAGGTCTTCGGCATGGGAGGTGTTTTCCGCCTGCTTAGACAGATTTGCAAGCGGTGTTCTCCTCGGGGATGTTGGGATCCGCGCGGTGCGCACGCCTCGGTGCGACTTGCGCACGTCGCAGGCCCGAATGGGCGTTGGTTTCTCACGGGGACTCGTACTAGTGTCCCCCGCGACATGGCAGACCGTGACCGCGCGTTCTTCGGCCACCCGCTCGGCCTCGCGAATCTTTTCTTTACCGAGATGTGGGAGCGCTTTTCGTACTACGGAATGCGCGCCTTCCTCATCTTCTACCTCGCCGCTCCCAAGGAAGACGGCGGGCAGGGGATGTTCGACGCCGCGAAGAAGCTCGCCGGCACGCTCGAACCGAGCGCCGCGGCAGGCGCGATCGTCGGCATGTTCGGCGCCTCGGTCTACCTGCTCGGACTCCCCGGCGGCTGGATCGCGGATCGTTTCCTCGGTCAACGCAGGGCGGTCATCGTCGGCGGCATCGGCATCGCCGCCGGCAACGCGATCCTCGCGATCCCCGGCATCGGCGATCTGTTCTACGTCGGCCTGATCACCATCGCGATCGGCACCGGGTTCCTCAAGCCGAACATCTCGTCGCTCGTCGGCCAGCTCTACAAGGAAGGCGATGCGCGCCGCGACGGTGGCTACACGATCTACTACATGGGCATCAACATCGGCGCGTTCTTCGCGCCGCTCGCCGCCGGCTACCTCGCGATGTCGGACGGCTACAAGGAGTGGATGATCGCCCGCGGCCTGGATCCAGCGTTGTGCTGGAACTTCGCATTCGGTCTCACCGCCCTCGGCATGGTCGCCGGCTTGCTCCAGTTCATCAGCTTCAAGCACTGGCTGGGCGAGGCCGGCAAGCACCCGACGATTCCGACGGACAAGCGCGAAGCCGCGCGCGACGTGAACGTCCTGCAGGGCGTGATCGCCGGCCTCATCGGCATCGGCGTCCTCGTCGCGGTGCTCAAGCCCTCGGGCGACGTGATCAAGGAGGCGATGGGCATCGGCCTCCTCATCGGCTCGTTCGTCCTCTTCTACCTGCTCTACCAGGGCGCGCGGGACGCGAAGGAGCGCCGCGGCATCCTCGCGATGATCCCGCTCTACATCGGCGCGATCGCGTTCTTCGCGATCTTCGAGCAAGCGCCGACGACGCTGAACATCTTCGCCGACACGCTGACGAGGGAGAAGGTGCTCGGCATCGAGTTCCCGACGACGTGGTACCAGAGCGTCAACTCGGTCTTCATCGTCGTGCTCGCGCCCGTGTTCGCGTGGCTCTGGGTGTTCCTGAGCAAGAAGAACAAGGAGCCGACGAGCGTCAACAAGTTCGCGATCGGCATGGTCTTCATGGCCGTCGCCTTCCTCGTGATGCTGCCGGCCGGCGACGCGCGCCCGGTCATCAAGGACGCGGCGGGCAACATCACCGACAAGGGCAACCTCGTCAGCGGCTTCCACCTGATCAGCCTCTACTTCTTCTACACGGTGGCCGAGCTGTGCATCTCACCGGTCGGTCTGTCGTCGATGAGCAAGCTCGCCCCGAAGCGCCTCGGCGGCATGGTGATGGGCATCTGGTTCCTCGGCACCGCGATCGGCATCTACCTCGCCGGTCGCGCGACCGCGATCTCGAGCGGCCGCGGCTTCAACTTCCTGTTCGTCTTCCTGATCGCCGCGGCGCTGATCGTCGCGGTCGCGCTGTTCGTCGTCGCCCCCCGCATCAAGCGGATGATGGGCGAGGACGATCACGCGTCCGGTCCGCCGGACAAGCTGGCGAAGGCCGAGCCCGAGCCGCTGCCGACCGCGCGCGTCGTCGAGAAAGACACCTAGATCGTCGGCCACGCCGCGAAGTGCGCGCGGGCGGTGGGCGACATCTGATCGAGCAGCCACCTCCACGTCGCCTCGCGCACGAGGACGAAGCCGTTGGGGTGGCGCGGGTGCAGGCCGATCGGCGACGGGATCGTCGGCTCGCGCCGCGCTTCCATCAGCAGCTGATCGAGCGGCGAGCCCATGCCGATGAACGCGAGCGGCATCGCGCGCCATCGCTTCACCTCGGGGACCGCGTCGGCCGTCAGGCGCACCGGGATGCGCGTGTACCAGGCGACCATGAACATGATGTGCCGCTCGGGCACGATGACGACATCGCCGGCCGGCACGTCGCCGGTCATCGCCTGCACCGCCGCGACCATCGCGGGATGCGCGACGATGCGGCCCTCGATGCGGCGCGACGGCATCGCGACGAGGAGCGCGAGCGCGATCGCGACGAGCACGCCGTCCTGGATGCGCGCGCCGAAGCGATGGAGCACGCCGCCGACGATCGCGGCGGACAGCGCCATCGGGATGAACGCGATCACGCGCAGGCGGAACGCGAGGCCCTGCGAGTCCTCGACCGCGAGCCACGGGAACGCGATCGCGAGCGCGAGCGCGAGCGTCATCCACGCGACGACGCGGGTCGGCCGCGCGAGCACCGGTGTGCGCTGGAAGGCGAGGGCGGCGAGCGCGAGCCAGCCGAGCACCGCGCCGATCAGCGCCTCGTGGCCCATGCCGAGGATCGTCTTGCCGTCGCGCGCGAGCGCGGGAGCGCCGAGCTCCGCGCGCGTCGAGAACGCGTCGCTGATCAGGTGGTGGCCGAACGCGAGCACGCCCACGATGCCGAGCGCGGCGAGGCCCGCGATCGCGTAGAGCAGCCGGCGACCGCGGATCCGCCCGCGCTCCGAGAACGCACCGAGCAGCGCGGGTGCACCGACGACGAGGACGAACGCGCCGGCGAGCTTGTGCGTCGCGAAGGCGGCGAGGGCGCCCACGATCGCGAGCGCGATGCGCGGCCTCGACGAGCGATCCGCGGCGCGCAGCCCGAGCCAGATCGCCGTCATCGCGATCGTCATCCCGATGCCGTTCTTGACGAACTCGATCGTGAGGTACGACGAGCCCGCGCTGGTCGCGACGATCGCGGCGGCGACCAGCCCCGCACCGCGTGACTTGCCGAGCCGCGCGCCGAGGGCATACGCGGGCAGCACGGAGAGCGCGCTGTAGAACGCGGCCGCGAGCTTGGCGCCGACGAGTGGATCGGTCGCCGCCGCGAACGGCGTCATCAACAGGAACGCGAGCGGGAAGTCGGGGTATGCGAGCTCGTGACGCTCGAGCAGCGCGCGCAGCTGGATCGGATAGAAGTAGCCGTCGACGCCGACGGGGAACGGCGTGTCGTCGAGGATCTGCCAGCGCCGCCAAAACGTCCACGCGACGAGCGCGAGGAGCGCGGCCGCGATCGCGGCGATCGCGAGCCACGAGCGGCGCGGCGCCTCGTCGGTCACGCATGAATGCTAACTCGACGGCGGCGACACCGCCGCGCAGCCGATGTAAGCAATCGCATGCCCTCGGCTGTCGTGCTGCTCTCCGGAGGTCTCGATTCGACGACCGCGCTCGCCGTGGCGCGCGATGCGGGCTTCGCGTGTCACGCGCTCACGGTCCGCTACGGCCAGCTGCACGCGGTCGAGCTCGACGCCGCGAAGCGCGTGGCCGCCGCGCTCGGCGCCGCCGCTCATCGCATCGTCGACGTCGACCTCTCGCCGCTCGCGCAGTCGGCGCTGACCGACGCGTCGATCGCGGTGCCCAAGGATCGCTCGCTCGCCGAGATCGGCGCCGCCGGCGACGTGCCCGTCACGTACGTGCCTGCGCGCAACACCGTGCTGCTCTCGCTCGCGCTCGCGTGGGCCGAGACGCTCGGCGCGCGCGACATCTACGTCGGCGTCAACGTCCTCGACGCGAGCGGCTACCCCGACTGTCGCCCCGAGTTCGTGCGGGCGTTCGAGGCGCTCGCGCAGGTCGCCACGCGCAGCGGAGGCTTCCGCATTCACGCGCCGCTGATCGAGCTCGGCAAGGCGGCGATCATCGCGCTCGGCACGCGGCTCGGCGTCGACTACGCGATGACCCACAGCTGCTACGACCCGCAAGACGGCGCCGCGTGCGGTCGCTGCGATGCGTGCGCGCTCCGGCGCAAGGGCTTCGCGGAGGCCGGCATCCCCGATCCCACGCGCTATGCGTAGTACAGTGCAGCGGTGAAGCTCGGGACGCTGCTGCTCCGCAACGCCGCGATCGGGCTGTCGCAGCTCGAGGGCGCGCTGCGCAACCAGGTGCTCTACGGGGGCCGCCTCGGCACGAACCTCGTCGAGCTGGGCTTCATCGATCTCGAGCTGCTCTCGTCGTACCTCGCGGAGCTGACGGGCATCCCGATCGCGACGCCGACGCTGCTCGACGGCGCCGACCCCGCGCTCCTCCAGCAGCTCGGCTCCGACGACGCGCATCGCCTCCGTGCGATCCCGCTCGGCAAGCTCGACGAGGACGGCGGCGCGATCGCGGTCGCCATGGTCGAGCCCACGGATCGCGCCGCGCTGCTCCAGCTCACCGATCGCTTCGGCGGCACGATCAAGCCGTACATCGTCCCCGAGCTGCGCGCTCTCTACTATCTCGAGAAGCTGTTCGGCCTCCCGCGCCGCGCGCGCTTCATCCGTGCGGGTCGCGCCGACGCGCCCGAGCGCACCGACACCTCCGAGCGCCGCCGCGAACAGCCCGCGCACGGCATGGTGATGCCGCCGTCGTTCACCCTCGAGCCGCGCCGCCGCCGCCAGTCCTCGCAGATGCCGCTCCGCGCCGAGGTCTCGCACGCCGTCACGTACGGCGCCGCCTGCGAGCGCATCGACACCGCCACGCACCGCGAGCAGATCGCCGAAGCGTTGACCGAGTACGCGAAGGGCCGCGTCGACGTGCTGCTGCTGTTCATCGTGCGCGACGGCAACGCGCTCGGCTGGCGCGGTTACGTCGCGCCGCCGGTGACGCCGCACCTGCCCATCGACGAGATCTCGCTGCCCCTCGGCGGCGCCTCGTCGCTCCAGTCCGCCCACGACACGGGGGAGACGTTCCTCGGTCCGCCGCCCTCCGCCGCCAAGCCGGTCGAGAGCCAGCTCTGGTCGACGCTCGGGATCACGGTCGAGCCAATCGAGTGCCTGGTCGTCCCGGTCATGGTGAAGCAGCGTGCGATCAACCTCATCTACGTGCACCAGATCGGCACCTCGCCGTCACCGCAGCTGATCACCGAGCTGTCCGATCTGGCGGCCCGGGTCCAGGCGTCCTATATGCGCCTGATCAAGCAAGCACGCGGCTCGTAGGCCGCTGCGAGGTTTTGGGACGTCCTGGCACGCGCGGTTGCGTTCCATCCCAATGAAACTACTCGTGAAGTTAACTACTCCCGATCCCCGATTGGGGAACTTGATTTCGGCCCGAAAACGGCGAAATTCGGGTTCGTGCCGCAACGCATGAGCTTGTCGAGTCCCTCCTGTCGGGTGGGCCTCGGAACGATCGCTGCCGCTCTCGCCGCCTTCTCCATGGCGGTCCTCGGGCACTTCGTTCTCTAGTCCTCGCACCCGCTACTGTGCGCCGAGCCCCTGCTCGACTTGCGCAATTCCAGTCTGCTACGCCGCGTGGTGTGCGCAGCAGCGACTGTGAGTGGAGTCGAGCGCTCCCCCGAGCGAGCCGGTGATATCGCTGTCGACATGATCGAGATCGAGGTGAAGAGCCCGGCACCCGAGGCCCTGGCGGAGCTGATCGCGGCGACCTTGCACGGCCAGCCGACCGACGACGTGAGCGTGGCGACGACCGGCAAGCTGGTGCGCGAGCAGCAGGAGGAAGCCGAGCTCGCGCGCCCGTCCGTGCACGACATGCAGACGGTCAACTTCCAGACCGTGGACGACGAGGTCGACTTCTCCGAGGTGTGACCGTCGATCGCTACGGCTGCTCTCGCCAGTAGCGGATCCAGTCGCCGTCGGGGATCAGCGTCCCGTGCTTGATCGCGCCGGGATCCGCGAGCGTGTAGATCCAGGTCCAGACCTCATCGCCGTTCGCGAGCGTCACGAGCTTGATGACCCGGGCGAAGTCCTCGCTCTCGTAGGCGTCGAGCAAGCCGAACGTCGCGGGGAGCTCGGTCAGCCAGATCACCTCGCCGTGGACCCGGCCGGTGCCGTCCCCCTCGGTGAACCCGGGGTAGCCCATCGGGAACGCGTAGATCGATCCGCTCGTGTGAGCGAGCTCGGTCTTCGTGATCTGGTTCGCGATCAGCGAGCGCGCGGTCTGTCCCTTGCGGAGCGTGCCGTAGACGAAGAGGCGGTCGAGCACCTCGTGCGAGCCCGTCGTGCGCTCTGCCTCGAAGCTCCCCGTCCTTCGCCGTAGGTCACCCACGGCGGAGAGGCTAGCTCCGAGCCGCGAGCGCCGCCACCTGATCGAGCATGGGGAGGACCATCGCGGCTCCGGTGCCCTCCCCGTGGCCGAGGCCGACCTCGAAGATCGGCGCGAGGCCGAGGTGCGCGAGGATGCGCGGCTGTGTGAACGAGCCCGCGTGGGCCGCGATGAAGTAGCCCGTCACGTTCGGAGCGAGCGCCGCGGCGACGAGGGCGGCCGCGCAGGTCGCGTATCCGTCGAGGACGATCGGCAGGTTCATCGACGCGGCCGCGAGGTAGAGGCCCGCGAGCACCGCGGTGTCCGGCCCGCCGAACGCGGCGAGGAGCTCGAGGCCGCTCGCGCCCGCGAGCTCGGCTCCCTTCGCTCCCGCGGCCTCGGCCACCGCGTCGCCGAAGCCCGTCGGCGGCGCACCGAGCGCGGCGCCGAGGAGCGCCATCGAGCTGACGTCCGCGCCGACGCCGAGCGCGCCGACCGCGAGCACGTCGAGGCCCGCGCGCTCGCCTTCACCGGCGAGATCGGGTCCGGGCTCGGACAGCGTGATCGCGAGCGCGATGCCGGCCTCGAGGCCGAGCGCGGCGTCGACGGGCGTCATCGCCGGGCCGTCGAGGAGGTTCGCGCTCGGCCCGCGCCGCAGCGGGATCGTGACCGCGGGCATGCGCTCGCGCTCCTGCACGCCCGCGTCGACGAGGACGAGCGGCGCGCGCCCGGCCCGCGCGACGTTCGCGAGGGCGGCGGTGCCGTCCGCGATCGACCGCGCCGCCATGATCGTCGGGTGCGCGTCGCCGAGCGCGATGCCCGGATCGCCCACGCCGTGATCGCCCGCGACGACGACGAGCGTGCGCCGGTGCGCGCGCGGCCGCGGCGTGTGCTGCGCGCCGGCCATGATCTGCGCGAGCCGCTCGAGCATCGGCGTTCCCGCCGCCGCGACGTGAAGGCGCGCGCCCTCGGCATGCGCCGCCGACGCGGGCCCGATCGATTCGACCACGTGCCGCAGCACCGCGGGGTCCACTACGGGCGCCCCCACAGCGCCGCGCGGCGCTTCTGCGAGACGAGGATGTAGATGAAGAACGGCCCGCCCATCACCGCGGTGACCGCGCCCGTCGGGAGCTGCGCGGGCCACGCGAGCGTGCGCGCGATCGTGTCGCAGATGACGAGCAACATCGCGCCGCCGAACACCGACGCCGGGATCAGCAACCGATGATCCGGGCCGAGCACCGCGCGCAGCGCGTGCGGAACGATCAGGCCGATGAAGCCGATCGGCCCCGCGAGCGCGATCGCGATCCCGACGAGCGCCGACGCGACCGTGAACACGATCGCCTGCGTGCGTCCGACCGACACGCCGAGCGACGCCGCGACCTCGGGACCCGCGGCCATCGCGTTGAGCGAGTGACCGAACGCCGAGAGCACGATGACACCGACGGCGATCGGGATCGCGCTGATCCCGACGTTCGACATCTGCATCGAGTCGAGCCCGCCCATCATCCAGCGCAGCATGCGGCTGACCTCGGTGAAGTCGCTCGTGTACTGGATCAGCACGCTCGCCGACGACCAGAACATCGACAGCGTCACGCCGGCGAGCACGAGCGTCGCGGGCGGCAAGTGCCTGCCCACGCGCGCGAGCTGCAGGATCAACAGCAGCGTGACGAACGCGCCGATCATCGCGGCGCCGCCGATGCCGATCGTGCCGAGGTGGCGATCGAGCCCGAAGCGGATCGCGATCACCGCGAACAGCGACGCGCCCGACGAGATGCCGAGCGTGAACGGCTCCGCGAGCGGGTTGCGCAACAGCGCCTGCAACGCGCAGCCCGCGCCGGCGAGCGCGCCACCGACGAGCATTCCCGCCAGCACGCGCGGCACGCGGATGCGCCAGAAGATGGTCGACGCCTCGCTGCCCTCGTCGAACACGCTCGCACCGAGGAACTCTAGCGAGCGGCCGTCGCGCGTCTGCGCCACCCCGAGCATCGGCGCGAGCACGCACACGAGCACCATCACGGCCGCGCACGCGAGGAGCGCGACGACAAAGCGCTGCCACGTCAGCCGTCGCGACGTGCCGCTGATGAAGCCGCTCATATCGGCACCGCGAATCGCGCGCCACTGGGCAACGTTCCGACGTGAATCTCCACGCCGAACGCTTCGCGCGTCGCGACCGCACCGAGCACGTCCGCCGGGGCACCGCGCGATGCGATGCGCCCCTGCGCGACGAGCCACATCGACGCGCCGAACCGCAGCGCGAGGTCGAGGTCGTGCGTGACGACGATCGCCGTCTTGCCCTTCTCGCACTGCGCGCGCAGCATCTCGAACACGCTGCGCGCGTGGCTCGGATCGAGGCCGACCGTCGGCTCGTCGAGCAGCAGGCACTTCGCGCCCTGACACAGCGCCTGCGCCAGGATCACGCGCCGCGCTTCACCGCCGCTCAGCTCGTCGAACCGTCGCTCCGCGAGGTGCACCACGTCGCACGCGACCATCGCGTCCTGCGCCGCCGCGAGGTCCGCCTCGCTCGGCATGCCGAGCCCCTGCTGCCGCGCGAAGCGTCCGAGCAGCACGACCTCCTGCACCGCGAACGGGAACGCGAGCTCGTACTGCTGCGGCAGGTACGCGAGGTCCTTCGCGAGCACGCGCCTCGGCACGCGCGCCGGATCGTGCCCGAGCACGCGCAGCGATCCGCGCGCCGGCACGAGGCCCGCGAGCGCGCGCAGGAGCGTCGTCTTGCCCGCGCCGTTCGGCCCGACGATCACGACGAGCTCGCCCGCGTCCACCTCGACGGACACGTTGCGCACGACATCCCGCTCGCCGAGCGCGACCGAGACATCCTGAAGGGCGAGCTGCGCCACCGCGCGACTCTACATCGACGAGAAGGACAGATCGTCGATGTACCAGCCCGGTCGCGTATGGCTCCGATTCGTCTCGGCGTTGTTGTTCGCGTAGCTCACACCCGACGAGAACGCGAAGCGGAGCCGAAACGTCGACGTCAGCGCCGCCGGTGGGATCGCCACGGTGACTTCCTTCCACCCGCCGCTCGCCCCGACCCAGCCGGGCTTGGTGTGGACGTAGAAGTTGTTCTGGCTCACGCACGCGTAGCTGCTGATGTTCGGGTTGATCGCGATCGCCCCCGGGTACGCGGGCGACGGCGTGACCGGCGTCCACGTCGAGCCGTTCGCCGACACCTCGACGAGCCCACCGTCGTACCAGGTCTCGGGCTTTCCGGACACGGTGCCGGTCCAGAAGTCGTGCCACGTCCAGAAGGTGAGGTTCACGCTCTCGCTCGCGCACGCGGACAGATCGATCGACGGCGAGATCAGCGCGGCGCGCTCGCACGACGTGTAGTTCGCGTCGAGCCGCGTGGCCCAGCAGCCGGTGCCCGTGCGGCAGCTTCCGGGTCCCGAGGTCGCGGCGCCGATCTGCCACTCGTCGAGCGGCCACCCCGGCGCGGACGCGCCATCGAGGACCGCGTGGGTCCAGCCCGCGGCGCCGGACTCGAAGCCGGTCGCGTGCATCGCGAGCATCATCTCGCACGCCGACGGTGGGGCGTCGATCATCGCGTCGACGGATCCAGGCGGCGCGTCGACGGATCCGGGTGGCGCGTCGACGCCGGGCTCGGCGTTGCCCGCCGACGCGCAACCGGCGAGGACGATACAAGTCCAGCGAGACACCTGGACACCATCGCACGTGCGCGCGCGTCCCCGATGGGATTTCCGACGGAGTGAGGAGGCGTTAGCGCACGTCAGCCCGGCGTACATCGCGGGGCGTTTTGCCAGGCGTCCGGAGCCACGAACGATGTGGCACCTCGGCAGGAGTTAGGGTACCGATGGGCCGTGCGTCGCAAGGACAATCGCGTGGCGATGAGCTTGCCCGTGGAGGTCATCACCACCGGCAAGAAGATCCGCGCGGTCACGCAGGACCTCTCGGCCTACGGGATGTTCATCCGCATGACGCCGCCGCTGCCGAAGGACGCGATCGTGCAGGTCGTCCTCTCGCCCAACGGCCAGCGCCTGATCACCACCGGTCAGGTCATGTACTCGCTGAGCGACGTCGAGGCGCGCACCCTCGGTCGCTATCCCGGCATCGGCATCATGTTTCGCGATCCGGTGCGCCCCGGTGACGAGGCATTCCTCGACGGCGTCAGGCGCCTGCTCGACAACCACAAGGCGACGCTGCCCGCCGCCGATCTGCGCATCGTCGTCGCGGATCCACAGACGCGCCTGCTCGAGCGCCTCTCGACCGCGCTCGACAACGCGGGCTTCTCCGTCGCGACCGCCACCAACGGCATGGAGGCGATCGGCGCGTGCCTCTCGAAGACCCCGGACGTCGTCCTCGTCGAGCGCAACATGCCGGTCGTCGACGGGCTCCACGTGCTGCAGGAGATGGGGCGCCACCCCGAGCTCGCGAGCGTGCCCGTGATGATGATGTGCGAGGAGGCCACCGACCTCGTGCGCCTCCAGGCGCTGCAGCTCGGCGCGACGGACTTCATCCCGAAGCCGTTCACGGTGCTCGAGGTGATCATCCGCGCGCGCCGCTGGGCTCGCGCCGCGCAGCACAACACCGAGAAGGTCGTCCTTCGCGGCGCGCTCACCGACCTCGGCTTGCCCTCGCTGCTCACGATGTTCGAGCAGGAGCGCAAGTCCGGCCAGCTCTCGGTCACGCGCGATCAATCCGTCGCGTGGATCGACTTTGTCGAGGGCAAGATCGTCCGCGCGCGCTCGACCGAGATCGACTCCGACTCGCGCGCCGTGCTGATGAACGTCCTCGACTGGGAAGCGGGCTACTTCGAGCTGTCATCCGGTACGCCGACCACGGCGAAGCCCGAGCTCGAAGGAAGCGTCACGCACCTGCTCCTCGAGCACGCGCGCATCCGCGACGAAGCGCTGCGCGACTAAGCCATCCTTCGTCGACGACCCGAGCTCGACGAGCCATCCTTCATCGACGACCCGAGCGCGACGAGCCGTCCTCCATCGACGACCCGAGCTCGCGATCAGGTTCGTCGGGGGACGCTCGTCCCGCGGCCTCACGTCTCCTCGGCGAGGAGCTCGCCCGCAGCCTCATGCCTCCTCGGCGAGGAGCTCGTCCCGCAGCTTCGTGAGGATCTTGCCGAGCAGGTTCTGTCCCTTCCACGTCGCCTCGTTCTGCGCGCGCGGATCCTTCGCGCTGAGGCCGATGCCCCAGATCCGATCGTACGGGCTCGCCTCCACGAGCGTGGTCCCCTTCGTCGCGAGGAGCGCCGCCTTGAGGTCCGGGTTCTGCGTGAACTTGAGGCGATTACCGGCGAGCACGATCACCTCGCGGTTCTGCTTCCAGACCTTGTCGTCGAAGCCCTTCACCTTGCGACCGAGCGCCTTCTGCTTCATCGGCGTGTCGGCGACCATGATCTGCGCAGCGATCTCTCGATCGCCGAACAGGATCGCCTTGCCGTGCATCATGTACTGCTCGGCGCACATGAACGTCAGCTCGCCCGCCGTGAACAGGCAACGATGGAACTGCGAGAACGGCGACTTCTCGGTGAAGAAGAAAGTGTACATTTGACACTTATAGCACGCGCTCTCGGGAGTGCTCGATTGAAAATAGATTTCAAATCTGGCTTGAAGTCGTTGATGCATCAGCGGTAAGTGATGCTCCGCATGAGAGTAGCGATCCCGGTCTGCGTCACGTTGGTCGCCCTGACCACGCTCGCCTGCGGCACGGACTTCGTTCCGCCGAACGATGATCCCGACCGGGCCGCCGATGGCGAGGCGGTGTATCGCGAGACCTGCATGCAGTGTCACGGCGACACGGGCGAAGGCTCGGTGAAGGGCCCGCAGATCCTGTCGCCGGTGATCCCGTACGCGACCTACGTGACCGAGCAAGGTCGCGGGCAAGAGATGGGCTACGCGGACGCGATGCCCGCCTACGCCGCCGAGCTCACGAGCGACGAGATCGCCGCCGTGATGGCCTGGCTGTCACGGCCCGCGAAGCCCACCGACGGCGCGGGTCTGTACACGCGCTTCTGCGGCAACTGCCACGGCGCGGACGCGTACGGTGGCCGCTCGGGCGAAGACCTCACCGGCGAGGTCGACGAGGCCGACGAGGTGATGGAGAAGGTGCGCGAGGGTCACGGCGGCGCGTCGTACGGCGATCGCACGAAGTACATGCCGTCGTGGCAGGACGGCGAGCTGACCGATGCGGAGGTCGCGCTGATCACGAGCTACATCGCATCGCTGCCACCGAACCCGAACGAGGGGCACGAGGACGACGATGACGACGATGACGACGATGACGACGACGACGACGATTGATTCGCCGTCGGCGCGCCCGATGATCGATACACTTCGCGCGTGGCGTTGATCTTCGAGGTCGTCTACCCGGGTGGCGAACGGGCGTTCGCGATCGGTTATCCCGGGACGAAGCTCGTCGTCGACATCGTGCCGCCCGGACCGGAGAGCTGCCTGTACGACGAGCTCGAGGTCGAGTTCGGCAGCGGTGCCGGGACGCCGGCGTCGCCGTGCCGCGTGCTTCGTGTCGTCGGTGGACCGCGCCGGCCCACGCATCGGATCCGCGTGCCCGGCGGCGAAGCGGCCCGCGAGGCGTGGATGAACGCACGCGATGCGGAAGGCTGGTCCACGCTCGATGGCAACGACCCCGATCCCGATGTCGTGTGGGTCGTGGCGCTCGAAGACGGACTGGATCCGCGCACGCTCGGCGACCTCATCGAGAGGTGAGCGTCACCGGCATCGCGCGATCATCCGTCTCGCCGATCGCCGATCACCACTCGAAGCGAATGCCGCCCGAGATGCCGCTGTCGGGCTTGTTGTTCTTCATCCCCGTCGTACCGCGCCCGAACACGGACACGTTCGGCGACAGGCGCTGGCGCACTTCGAGGCCGACGCCCTGGCGCTCGGTCTCCACGTAGCCGAAGAGATCGAGGCTGCCGCCGCGGCCCTTCAGCTCCTGCGCGCGCTTGAGGCCATTGATCGCTTCGTTGGCGTCGCCGCCGTGAATCGTGGCCAGCTCGTCGAGGGAGAGCGAGGAAACATCGTTGGAGACAGAGGGAGCGAACTGCTTGGTGCTCATGCGATCACGTACAGCAACCGCGGTGCCACGGATCGCGTGCACGCGATGCGCAGCACGCGGGGTCGCGAAGCCCTTGGCGACGGCACCACGCGGGTGTCTATCGCGGTTGCATCGATCGCGGGGCAATCCCCCGGCCGGCATCGGCAACTCGATCAGCTATCGACGACGAAGGGCGTTGCCACCGTCGCAGGACGGAGGGTCGGCGACGAGCATGACCGCTGGAGCCGCCCGCGAAGGTCATGGCGTGGGAGCAGTCGCGAGGATCACGGCGAGGGAGCGGTCGCCATCACGGCGAGGGAGCGGCCGCCATCACGGCGAGGGAGCGGCCGCCATCACGGCGAGGGAGCGGCCTTTACGGCGAGGGAGCGGTCGCCATCACGGCGAGGGAGCAGTCGCCTTCCCGAGCACGTCGAGCGCTTCCTTCACGCGCGGCGATGGCGCGACGAGATACGGCTCGCCGAGCGCGACCACGCGACCTGTCTTCACCGCCGGCACGTCGAGCTCTGTCCACTCCTTGGTGCTCGCGCGCGCCGCGTACGACAGATCGAGGATCACGTCGGGCGCGCCGCGCAGGATCTCCTCGCGCGAGATCTTCGGATACCGCACGCCCGACGCCGCGAGGATGTTCTCGGCGCCGACGATGGCGAGCAGCTCGTCGACCCAGCTGCCGGGACCACCGGCGACGAGGCCACCGAGCCCGCCCGCTTCGCGATCGATGATCGCGAGCACCTTGACGCGCTTCGCGGGGCGCTTCGCGGTCGCGGCGTCGATCGCAGCGTCGATCTCGCCGACCACGCGCGTGGCCTCCGCGGCGCGATCGATGCGCGTGCCGACGGTGGTGAGGCACGCCTTGACGTCGGGCAACGCGTGCATCGCGCAGGCGGCGGTCTGGATGCCCGCGTCGCCGAGCGTGCCCGAGGTCTTGCCGTGGATATCGTCGACGACGACGAGCGTCGGCTTGAGCGACACGATGATCTCGAGGTTCGGGAACATGAAGCTGCCGACCTTGGGCAGCTTCGTGACCTCGGGTGGGTAGGTCGAGTACTCGTCGACGCCGACCAGCAGCGAGGTCGCACCGAGCGCTGCGATGATCTCGGTCGCCGACGGCGTCAGCGAGACGAGCCGCGCGGCGCTGGTGGGGGCGGGGGCGCTTCCCGAGCCCGACGAAGTGGGTTCGCTCCGACCACATGCGACCAGGAACAACAACGGGACCAGGAACCGCACGAGCAGTGGGTACCACTTGCGGTATCGTTAGGGGCTGTGGAATCGGCGGATCTCACCGGCGCCGTTCTCGATGGCCGTTACAAGGTCATCGAGTCCGTCGCGAAGGGCGCGATGGGCACGGTCTATCGCGCCGAGCGGCTGAAGCTCGGCAAGATCGTCGCGGTCAAGGTCCTGCACGACGAGCTCCCCGACGAGCTGTCGAGTCGCAAGCGCTTCGAGATCGAAGCGATGGCGATGGCCAAGCTCGAGCATCCCAACTGCGCCGCGGTGCTCGACGTCGGCGTGCACGAGGGCCGCCCGTTCGTGGTGATGGACTACATCACGGGCGAGGATCTCAAGAGCCTCGTCGACGCGGGCCCCGTGCCCCCGCAGCGCGCGATCTCGATCGTGCGTCAGGTGCTGTCGGGGCTCGCGCACGCGCACGAGCTCGGCATCATTCATCGCGACATCAAGCCCGCGAACATCATCCTCGGGCAGAAGGCCGGCCTCGGCGATCACGTGAAGATCCTCGACTTCGGTCTCGCGCGCCTGCAGGCCGAGTCGCAGGTCTCGCGGTTGACGACGGGCATCGTCGTCGGCACGCCCGCGTACATGGCGCCCGAGCAGATCCGCGGCACCGCGATCGACGCGCGCGCCGACCTCTACGCGTGCGGCGTGCTGCTGTTCGAGCTGCTCACGGGCAAGAAGCCGTTCAGCTCGCCCAAGGATGATCCGATCGAGGTCGTGTCGATGCACCTGAAGAACCCGGTGCCGCGCCTCGACGCGATGTTGCCGGGCACCGACTTCGGCGAGCTCGAGGGCGTCGTCGCGCACGCGCTGCAGAAGACCGCCGCGGATCGGTTCCAGACGGCCACGGAGTTCGTCGCCGCGCTCGACGCGATCTACAAGGCGATCGAGCAATCGCAGGCGATCAGCGCCTCGATGATGATCCCCGCCGGCGACACGCACCTCGGTGTGCCCGCACACGCGGCGAAGACCGGCGTGCCGTCGTACGCGCCGAAGGTCGCGAGTGCGCCCGTGCCGCAACACGCGCCCCAGGTCGCGCCCGTGCCGCAACACGCGCCCCACGTCGCGAGCGCACCGCAACACGCGAGCGCGCCCGTCGCGAGATCGACGACGACCGACGTCGGCGTGCCGGTGCATGCACCCAACGTCCCGAGCGCGCCGGCGCACGTCGCGAGCGCGCCGCACGTGTCGACCGCGCCGGTCCCGACGCACGAGCGTGGCGACGGCGCGCCGATCCCCGCGCACGCACCGTCGACCACGAGCGACCCGGTCGAGATGCCGCGCGGATCGTTCGAGTCGCACGATGCGCCGGTCGGCCTCGACCTCGTCAACGGCGCGCGCCCGCGAACGCCGACGGCGCAGGGCACGCTCGCCCCGGTCGCGTTCGTCCAGAAGCCGCCCGACGACGAGCCGTTCACCGGCACGAGCACGCCGCTGGTCTCGCCGGTCATTCCGACGCGCCCGGAGACGGACCCGATGGTCCACCTGCCACCGGTGACGTTGCCCGCGCCGTCGAGCGCGGCGACCAGGCTGCCGTTTCGCTTCGAGCGCAAGCACGCGCTGATCGGCGGCGGCGTGCTCGCCGTGCTGATCATCATCCTCGTCGGTGTCACGCGCGGCGGCGACACGACAAAGCCCGCGCGACCCGAGACCGTTGCCACCGCCGAGACACCGGGCTCGGCGGCGAAGCCCGTCGTCGAGCCGCCCGAGATCGAGATGCCCGGCGACGATCCGACAACCGAGCAGGGCGTCATGGATCGCGTGTACGCGGACATCGCCGCGCGTCGCACCGAAGCCGCGCTCGGACTCCTGCTCCGCTCGAAGAAGAAGTACCCGCAGAACGGCGAGATCCCGTACCTCGCGGGCACGCTCTACTTCGAGAAGATGTGGTGGGACGACGGTCTCGCGATGTTCCGCGAGGCGGTGCGGATCGATCCGCTCTACAAGACGAACGGCGATCTCATCAAGACGCTCGTCAAGGGCTTCTCGACGACGCCGGCGTACAACGACGACATCGCGCGCTTCCTCCGCGACCAGATCGGTTCGCCCGCCGAGGCCTACCTCGACGAGGTCGCGAACACGCACGCGAACCCCAAGGTTCGCAAGCGCGCGCTCGACGAGATGAAGAAGTACCAGCCGCAGTAGGCGGGCTCGGGCTCGACGAGGTCGTTCGGTACGAGCGACGATTTCGCACGACCCCGCGGTCACAACCGCGCGAGGCGGGGTCTGTTCCGCCATGACCCGCACTCTCCTCGCATTCGCTCTGCTCTCGCTCACCGCGTGCCCGGCCAAGCAGGCCGCGACGACGCCGACCGGTCCGTCCGCGCCAGCCGCGCCGATCGCCGGCACGCTCGCCGAAGCACCGACGCACGCCCTCGGCGCCACGCTCGAGGTGAAGCCCACGTGCAACCAGGACAGCTACTTCCAGCTAACGGTCCCCGCGGGGCAGGCGTTCAAGATCGACGCGAAGGTCTCCGCCGGCAGCGCCATGATCGGCGTCTTGAACAAGAACGGCGGCTCGGTCACATCGCTCGAAGCCACCGTCGACAAGCCCGCGCTCGTCGAGGCGCAGGGCCAGGAAGAGACCACCTACGTCAGCGTCAGCGAGACGGGAGCGTGCATCGGGAACACGGTCACGCTCGCCATCCAGTAAGCCGCGTTCGTCACGTTGATCGCGACCTCCCGCGGTACGGTCGGGAGATGGACACGCCTCGCGATCTCGGCGCTCGCATCGAAGTGCGCGCGCTCAACCTCGCCGATCGCATCGACGTCAAGGGCCTCGATCCGCGCCTCTCGAACCACCTGCCGATCACCGTCGCCGTCGGTGCGTCGGGCTGCGCGATGCTGTTTCGCTCGGGCGCCGTGGTCTTCTTCGGCGTCGACACGATGGCGCAGGAGCGCTTCCTCCACGACCTCGAGCCGCGCATGACCGGTCGCTACCAGGTCCCCGAGGTCGAGCGCGCCATCATTCGTATCGGGGAGGCCGACGCCGTCGAGCCCGACGCGATGATCCTCAAGGAGTCGACGATCGAGCGCATGCAGGTCGTCGCCGAGATCCTCGCGAAGAGCGTCGTCCTCGCGCGCAACGAGCAGATGATCCGCAACGCGTTCGACGCGATCGAGCCGCTCGCTCGCTCGATGCAGCGCAACCCGAGCCGCCTCCCCTGGAAGCAGAAGGATCTCGTGCGCCAGATGGGCACCGCGATGCTCGCCGAGCACACGCTCGTCGATCGCGCCGAGGTCCTCGAGAAGCCCGAACTCCTCTGGGATCGCCCCGATCTCGATCGTCTCTACGCGCGCCTCGAAGATGAATACGAGATCCGCGAGCGCCACCTGATCCTCGAGAGCAAGCTCGAGCTCGTCTCCAACGCCGCGCGCACGATGCTCGAGCTCACGCAGTCGCGACGGTCGCTCAACGTCGAGTACTGGATCGTCGCGCTGATCGTGTTCGAGGTGATCCTCGCTTTGGGCGAGAAGCTGTTCTAGCCCCGAGCACCGCGTCATGACGCTCTATCCGACACGCCGTTCGGGTCGCGAGCGACGGGCCGATGCACCGCGTCGGCGACCCGTACAACCTCGCCTGCACCACGTCGCGTCACCCTCGCGTCACGCACCTGCGATGACCGGGATCGCCCCGCCGAAAAACGTTCTTTCCACACCATTTCAGATCCCTGCGCCAATTTTTTTTCCGGGGGATCTCCCCTCCAACTCAGCGCGTCAATTCACGGTTTTCCACCGGTCCACAGGGTTATCCACAAGCGCGATCAATCTCTGAGAATCCCTCACGAATCGGATCTCGGTCCACCCACAATCCACCCTCAATCCACAAGTAGTCCCCAACCAGGTCATACCTTCACGCACACTACTGGTAGGGACAGCTCCCGGGAGACCCACCAAATCTAGTGGCTCTTTTTCTTGCCCGCTCACTACGGCCTCGTTAAAAGGGAACTCCGCAGCGAACGACCTACGTCGATCACACGTGCTGACGCGAGCCGTCACAGTCTTCTGCTAGAGCCGCCACGTAGTCCGAGTCACCGCCATCCATCCCGCTCGCCCAGCACCGATCATCCGAGTCATTCGCCGCACCGCTAGAGAGAGTCGATAGGTTTCAACGGGGGTAACAGGGGAGCTTGAGGGCTCCCGATGGGCTTCCTGCGTCCGCAGGACCCGCTCGACCGCGCGTCGAGCCGCTTGTCGTTTCGGCTTCGCACGCACCCACGATCAGACCCCGGATCAAGAATCGCCAACACTCGGACCGCTCGAACCGCTCGCTCACCACGATCCACTCGACGCTCTCTCTCATCGCTTCCATTCACCGAACACCGAATCGCCACCGCCACACGCCGCTGCCAGGAGGGTCAATGCTCGCGAAATCTGTCTCCGTCGCTCCCACCACTCGTGAAAAGGTTCAGAGCCGAGTCATCAAGGACCCGCGCTCTGGCTTGAGTGTGGAGCGCTACTTCACCCGCCAGGGAGTCGATCCATTCGAGACCGTCGAATGGGAGCTCCGCGATGCGGTGATCAGTGGCGCCGACGGAAAGATTTTCTTCGAGCAGCGAGGCGTCGAGTTCCCGAAGACCTGGTCGCAGACAGCGACCAACGTCGTCGTCCAGAAGTACTTCCGCGGCACCCTCGGCTCGCCCAAGCGCGAGTCCAGCGTGCGCTCCATGATCGCGCGCGTCGCCGACACGATCTACGGCTGGGGCAAGGCCGACGGCTACTTCAAGAGCGAGCAGGACGCGTGGGGCTTCCGTGACGAGCTGGTGCACCTCCTCCTCCACCAGAAGATGGCGTTCAACTCGCCCGTCTGGTTCAACGTCGGCGTCGAGGAGCACCCGCAGTGCTCGGCGTGCTTCATCAACGCCGTCGACGACTCGATGGGCTCGATCCTCACCCTCGCCAAGACCGAGGGCATGCTCTTCAAGTACGGCTCGGGCACGGGCTCGAACCTCTCGTCGCTCCGCTCGTCGCGCGAGCACCTGAACGGCGGCGGCACGGCCTCGGGCCCGGTCTCGTTCATGCGCGGCTTCGACGCGTTCGCCGGCGCCATCAAGTCGGGCGGCAAGACGCGCCGCGCGGCCAAGATGGTCATCCTCAACGTCGACCACCCCGACGTCGTCGACTTCATCGATTGCAAGGCGATCGAAGAGAAGAAGGCGTGGGCGCTGATCGACGCCGGCTACGACGGCGGCTTCAACGTCCAGGGCGGCGCCTACGACTCCGTCAACTACCAGAACGCGAACCACTCGGTCCGCGTTACCGACGAGTTCATGAACGCGGTCGTCCGCGACGGCGAGTGGTACACCAAGTCCGTCACCGACGGCTCGCGCCTCGAGCAGTTCAAGGCGCGCGACATCATGCGCAAGATGGCGGACGCCGCCTGGATCTGCGGTGACCCCGGCATCCAGTACGACACCACCATCAACGACTGGCACCCGTGCATCAACACGGCGCGGATCAACGCATCCAACCCGTGCTCCGAGTACATGTTCCTCGACAACTCGGCGTGCAACCTCGCCTCGCTGAACCTGCGCCGCTTCCAGAAGCAGACGGGCCCCGACGCCGGCGAGTTCGACGTCGAAGCCTTCAAGCGCGCGGTCCAGATCACCGCGACGGCGATGGAGATCATCGTCGACAACTCCGCCTACCCGACGCCCGCGATCGCCGAGAACAGCTACAAGTTCCGTCCGCTCGGCCTCGGCTACGCGAACCTGGGCGCGCTCCTCATGAGCCGCTCGCTCCCGTACGACTCCGAGCCCGGCCGCGCCTACTCCGCCGCGATCACCGCGCTCATGTGCGGTGAGGCCTACAAGACCTCGGCGCGCATCTCCGCCGACGCGACCGGCCCGTTCGCCGGCTACTCGGACAACGAGACGCCGTTCCTCAAGGTCATGCGCAAGCACCGCAACGCGTGCGACCGCATCGACGCCGCGCTCGTCCCCTACGACCTCATGCAGGCCGCGAAGGACGCGTGGGACGGCGCCATCGAGATCGGCTCGAAGTACGGCTTCCGGAACGGCCAGATGACGGTCCTCGCCCCCACCGGCACCATCGCCTTCCTCATGGATTGCGACACCACCGGCGTCGAGCCCGACATCGCGATCGTCAAGTACAAGCGCCTCGTCGGCGGCGGCCTCCTCAAGATCGTGAACCACACGGTCCCCGAGGCGCTCTCCAAGCTCGGCTACACCGAGAAGGAAGTCGAAGAGATCGTCGCGCACATCGACGCGAAGGACACCATCGAGGGCGCGCCGCACCTCAAGGACGAGCACCTGCCCGTCTTCGACTGCGCGTTCCGCTCTTCCAACGGCACGCGCTCGATCCACTACATGGGTCACCTGCGCATGATGGCCGCCGTCCAGCCGTTCCTCTCGGGCGCCATCTCCAAGACCGTCAACCTCCCCAACGAGTGCACGGTCGAGGACATCGAGGACGCGTACATCAAGGCATGGCAGATGGGCCTCAAGGCCATCGCGGTCTACCGCGACGGCTGCAAGCGCACCCAGCCGCTGTCGATGAACCTCAAGCAGGCCACCTCGAACGGCTCCACCGCGAGCTCGCTCGACGCCGCCCAGTCGCCCCTCGAGGCGATCGGCAACGCGGCCGCCAACATCGACCCGCTCTCGCTCCTCGCGCCCGAAGAGCGCCGGCTCGTCGAGGCGCTGCGCGTCCGCAAGTCCCGCCCGGCGGG
Source organism: uncultured Kofleriaceae bacterium (assembly GCA_964617845.1). Lineage (GTDB taxonomy): Bacteria > Myxococcota_A > Polyangia > Haliangiales > Haliangiaceae > JABFXX01. The sequence goes on from CAZUAR010000027.1 coordinate 122,296, forward strand.
TCCGCCGATGGCGAACCGCTACAAGCTGCCCGACGAGCGCGCGTCGTTCACGCACAAATTCTCGATCGGTGGCCACGAGGGCTACATCACCGTCGGCATGTACGAGGACGGCTCGCCCGGCGAGATCTTCGTCCGCATGGCGAAAGAGGGCTCGGTCATCGCCGGCCTGATGGACTCCTTCGCCACCTCGATCTCGCTCGCGCTCCAGCACGGCGTGCCGCTGCAGGTGCTGATCGAGAAGTTCAAGGGCACCCGCTTCGAGCCCTCGGGCTTCACGGGCAACCAGGAGATCCCGATCGCCACGTCGATCATGGACTACCTGTTCCGCTGGCTCGCGATCCGCTTCCCGATCGACGGTGCGCCGCTCGCCGAGCGCCACCCGGCCGCGCGCCACGCGCAGCTCGACCTGCCGAAGGTCCCGCTGATCGCGAAGGACTTCATCTCCGTCGAGGTCAAGGCCGGCGAGGCCTCGTCGATCGCGGTCGAGGTGAAGGACCGCGCGTGGGTGCAAGAGACCGACGCTCCGCCCTGCCACGAGTGCGGCACGCTGATGGTGCGCAACGGCGCTTGCCACAAGTGCCCGAACTGCGGCTCGACGAGCGGCTGCTCGTAACGCCTTCGTTCCGCCCAGAAGCCCGCCAGCCTGACGGTCGGCGGGCTTTTCTGCGTCGAGGACCTGAACGCGCGGGGCTGCGCCCTGCCCAGCGAATTTACGGGGCCAGGCGCTCCCGACGCCTCTTCCCCATCAGTTCACGGTCACACCAAGCCGGTACGGGGTCTGATCTGGATGGACGCACGTTGGCTACTTCTCTTTGCGCTCGGTGCATGCGGCGATGATGGCGCGCGCGAGCTCCCAGACGCGCCGATGCTCGACGGTGGCGACGTCGTTGACGCACCGCCCGGCGGCATCGTCACCGTGACCGCATGGAGTGGCAACGCATCTCGAGACATGGACGCGATCGTCCTGTTTCAGACAGCGAGTGGTGCGCTCGTCAGTCGCGCGAACACCGACGCGAACGGTGTGGCCATGGGCGAGGTTCCCGCAGGCGGCATGGTCACCGTCGTGCAGGACAGCACGATCACCACGATCGTCCAGGTGGCTGGCGGTGACGAGATCGCCGTCGGCAACAACGTCGTCACCGCTGCAGGTACCGCGACGGTCACCGTGCCGACACCGCCGGGCGGCACGACGAGTCATCAGGTGATCACGCCCTGTGGTAGCGGCAACTCGACGAGCACGACCATCTCGCTGTCGCTGTCGACGACGTGTCCGCAGCCGGCGACGATCGTCGGCGTGGCCCTCGCGGGCACGACACCGCAAGCGTTCCTCGTCGAGAGCGCGATGATCACCGGCGGCGGTTCGGCAACCCTGACGGGGACGTGGGCGGCGCCAGCGCAGTTCGGCGCCACGTTCGAGAATCTGCCCGCGATCGTCACGCGCGCGGTTGTGTACGCGAGCTCGCGCGTCGGCACGACCACGCTGTACGCAGCGCCGACCGAGTTGCCCGCACCCAGCGGTGGGACCACCACCGGCACGCTCGCGGTGCCGCCCGCGTTCGGTGACGGGACCGACCTTCGCTACTTCGTCGGCCCCAGCTTCGATGTGTATCAGCAGGGCGTCGAGAGCGTGAGCGGCGCGCGGACATCGCACACGTTCGACGGGAGTCACTTGCTCCCGTGGATCGAGACGAAGGCCGTGAGCGGCAATGGCGTCAGCTGGACGCAGTCGAGTGGCGATGCGTACGACGGCGCGATCGTCACCATCGAGTTCCAGTACAAAGGCTCGACCCGGCTCGAGTGGCGCGTGATCGTTCCTTCATCGGCGCGGGAGGTCGTGTTGCCGATGTTGCCGGACGACATCGAGCTGCCGACGCAAGCGCAAGACCTCGACGTGCATGTGGAGCTGATCGAGAGCCCCGCGTTCGATTATGCGGACATGCGCGCGACCGGCGGCGCGCGGAGCTTTCGCCGCGACGACACGCTGCCCGCGATACGAACGCTGCGGTCGTCGTTCCGGTAGGACGTTACGCCCACGTGGGCGCTACTTTCGTTCGCTTCTGGAACCACGGAGTGCACGGTCGAGGCGCGTACATCAAGACGTGCAGATGGGCTTCAAGGCCATCGCGGTCTACCGGGCTGCAAGCGCACCCAGCCGCGGTCGATGAACGGCTCGACCGCGAGTTCGCTCAATCGCTCCTCGGGACGATCGGCAGCGCGGCCGCCAACATCGAGGGCGCTCGACCACGGCGTGCCCACTACAGGTGTTGAACGATAAGCTCAAGGGCATCCGCTTCGAGCCTCGGGCTTCACGGGCAACCACGCCACGTCGATCGCAATCGCTACTTGTGACAGGTCTTCGTGCAGCTGATGTAGCTGTCGCCGCACTTGCAGCCCTTGTGGCCCGTGCTTCCGGTCGATCCACCGCTCGTCCCGACGCACGCCGCAATTCCGAGAATGAACGCAACGACTGTTCCACCGAGAAATCTCTTCATCATCTCCTACCTCATTGGTTAAAGAGTGCCGGTCTGCCGAACTGACACGCCAACAAAGAGAAGTTGCCCGTTGCTCTGATCGTCGACGCGCACTTCGTATAGTTGGTTTGCACGCGCTGCAGCGTCGAGATCCGAGGCATTGAGCTCTACGACCCCGATTGGATCGTGATTGCTCAGGTCCTCGTCGAGAAGCGTGATTCGTACGCGCAGATCTGAGGTCAACGGAACGTTGTCCCAACGCGGTGGCGTTGGCCACGAAGGGAGCAACGTGTCCTCTAGGTTGTTCGACGTAGTTGCCAGTGAGATCTCGACGCCGCTATTCGCGACCGACTGGGAATGGATCGAAGCGGTACCGAATGGATCGGGCTTTTCGAGGGCTGCTACGGCTTGCCCACCAAGAAAGGCGATCACTGCGCCAGCGGGTGCAGGGGCACCGAGCGCTGCTGCGAGGCCCGACCACACGCTGTCGGGAACGGTGCCGAAGCCATCCCATGCGTCCTTTGTGGCCTTACCAGGCGAGATGACAGCATCCAGCACTTGAACGCTGACGACCCTCGTTCCGGGTGGCATCTCATCGGGAAACTCGGTGTCGTCGCCCATCTCGTCTGTCACGCAACCGATGGTGACGACACACAGGACAGCAACGAACGTTGCGACTCGAATCGATCCGCGGCCCATCCCGACCTCCTTCTAGATCCGACTCTGCTCTCGTCGCATCGATGCGTGGGGTACGTATCGGGGTCTCAAGGTGCTGCAAAATGCTGCAGCCACTCTCCGCGAGCGGCGAACCGTTGCACCACCAACGAACGGAGAGTCTTCAATAAACGCAGGCGCAAGTCGCCATTCGTCGCGACAACACGCGGCGCGCCACGCTCAACGTGTTCTAGCGCCGAGTGGCAAACTAGGTCACTTCGCGCGCTTCTGGAACTTCGTCGACTTCGAGAGATTCGTGACGGCCTTCGCGTCGTCGGCACCGTCGACGATGAACACGTGGCTGCCCTTCTGCTGCACGAACACCTTGCCGCCGTCGGGCCGCGCGATTCCCTTCTTCACGTCCGTTCCGCCGGCGGGGAAGCGCGCGGCGAGGCTCGCCGTGTACGCTTCGGCGAACTGCTTCGCGTCCGCGGGCGTGTCCCAGGTGGTGGCGATCGAGGCGACGAGCTTGCCGTCGGGGCGCTTGGTCACACTGAACCGATCACCGCCCCAGCCTTCGGCGGCGGTGGCGGCTTTGTCCTTCGCCCACTGGTCGAAGTAGATCCACCAGTTCAGCTCGCCCATCACGTCGGTAACGAGCGCGTCCTTCGACGTCGGGAACGTGACGGTGACCGGCATCTCGCGCTTCGGGAACAGCTTCGTCGCCGGGTGGAGCACCTGCTCTGTCGATTGCGGCGGGTTCGCGTACAGCGCGTTCAGCGCGGGCCAGCCGCCGTGCTCGAAGGCGACGGCGGCGACGAGGGCGCCCTTGGTGTACGAGCCGACCATCGGCACGATGATCGCCACGGGGAGCGAGTCGATCGCGTCGAAGGAGGCCTTCAGATCGGCGTCCATCGTCGAGAACGCGGCACCTTGTTGCGACATCGAGCCCTTGAGCGCGGCGACATCCATCGCGGCGAGGGTGTCGACCTGCGTGCGGAGGAGCTGCGCGGCCTTCGCGTCGAGCTTCGTCGTCTTGAGCGTGTCGGCGATCGCGTAGACGAGCATCGAGTAGGTCGCGTCGCCCTCGACAAGGAAGCGGATCGCGGTGGCGGTGTCCTCGGAGACGGCGTCGTTGTTGTACATGCCCGGCGGCATGAGCTTGTCGAGGGCGAAGTGGTGGTGCTGGAGGCCGTGCACGAGCTCGTGCGACGACATCACGTCGAGCATCATCTCGCTGTCGGGGACCATCACGACGAAGAACTTGTCGAGGCGCGGCTCGTAGTAGGCGCCGACCTGGGTCGCGAGCGTTTGCTCGAGGGTGAGCGCGAGATCGACGGGCTTGGGGATCAGGCCGATGTGCGTGAGCGCAGCGGAGACGGTGGCGGCCTGCGCGGGCGGCAGGTCCTTCGCGAGCTCGGCTTTGACGTAGGTGCGGAAGTCGTCGGCGGTCTGGTAGGCGGTCGCGACCTCGTGCTTGAAGGCGAGCTCGCGCAGCGAGGCGATCTTGGGCTTGATGGTCGCGACGCGGGCGAGCGCCGCTTCCGCGCGCGCCTTGCGGGTCTCGGGGGTGTCGGGCGCCTTGGGCTTGGCGGCCCATGGATCGTCGACGGCGGCAGAGCCGGCAGAATCCGCGGCGACGGCGGAGCCGGTTGGGGGCGCGTGCGGGGTTGGCGCGACGGTGGACGAGCCGAGCGGGCCGGGAGCCGGTGCCGGCTTGGGATCCGCGGCACAGCCGAGAGCGGCGAGCAGAAGCACGGACGTGCGTGATGCGTTCACGCGCCAACTCTACCCGAGGGGCAGCGTGCGTGAACCTACGACGGCAAGTGCGCCTGCGCGGGGCGCGCGCGCTCGAGCAAGCGACCGACGGCGCCTTGCGCCTTGATGATGCCGTCCGCGGCGGCGGCGTCGGCGAGCTTGAGCTTCGCGCGAACGGTGGTGATCGCGGAGTGCGTCAGCTCCTCGATGCGATCGATGCGGTGCTCGATGCGATCGCGCAGGCCGTTGCGGAGCGTGTGGAGTCGATCGGCGACGAGGGCGTGGCCGCGGTCGATGCCGTCGAGGACGCGAGTGCGGGGACCTTTCGTAGGGGAGTCGATCTTGTGCGTGGAGTCCATGGTCTCACCATGCGGTGCGTCAGCAGCGTCGCAACAGCTGGGAACGCGAGAGCAACGTGACTGAGCGCGCGCACATTGCGAAGGCGAATCACGGCGCGCGAGCGACACAGTCGTTGTTCGCAGAGGTCAGCAAGTCTCGCGCGCGGGTGGGGCAACGCTTAGGATTCGCCGATGGGGATGAACCTGGGCGACGCATTCAACCGTCGCAAGAAGTTGTCACAGGATCTGACCGCGTGGACGAACCGGCTCAAGTCGAGCGGTGTCACGCGACGCACGTACCGCGCGAAGGCGATCGAGGGCGACGGGGCGTTCGTGCCCGAGGCGGGCTCGGAGAAGACCACGTCGCGGCACTACACCGTCGAGGAATGCCGCGCGCGGATGAAGGAGATCATCGCGGAGGATCGCGAGCTCGCGTTGCGGATCTCGCTGACGAACCAGGCGGCGAAGGCGGAGGTCGAGGATCTCGACGGGACGGTGCGCTCGTACACGATCCCCGAGCTGCTGGTGCTCAAGGACAGCATCATCCCGAAGATGGAAGAGGCGGCGCGGGCGGTGCCGCTGCGCGCGGATGGCGTGAACGTGATCGAGTCGGGCGACAACCACGTGCGCTATCGGACGGTGACCAAGGTCGAGCGCAAGAAGGAGACGTTCAGCGACAAGGGACTCAAGGCCGAGGAGATGGAGCTGCTCGGCTATGACGTCGTCGAGGTGACCGACTACGGGCTCTTGTCGCGCGAGATGTGGAACGAGATCGATCGCATCCAGGAGTTCCAGCAGCGCGTGAAGCAGGCGATCAATCGCGCGAACAAGACCGAGCTCGTCGAGCTCTGAGTCGAACGCGCGGATCGGCAATCGGGTCGGCGTGGAAAGGGAGGCGCGGTCCACGCCCGGGCGTCTGGTGCCCGTTTGTTTGAGAAGTGCCTTCTACGAGTGACTCGGTGCGTACATGCCGTGCCTCGACGTGACAGCCGAGGCGATGCCACATACCCGTTGCAACGACAAACCTGCTGAGTGTTGTGGTCGGCGGATAGGCAACAAGACCTTCTGCGAGTGACGTACATGCGGTCAGCCTTTGGCAGGACCGCGCCCGCTCGCAGTGTACTCGACGTCGCGGGCGTGGTTAGCGGGCGAGGCCGCGGAACAAGCGCTGCGCACCCCAGATGACGCCGCCCACCGACGCGCCGAGGAGACCGGTGCGACCGCCGCCGTCCATGGACACCTGGAGCGCGAGCGTGCCGACACCGAGCCCTCCGAGGAGGAGAATGGCTCCGAGGATGATGTCGTTGCGCTTGTCGATGCGGCGGTTCTCCTCGGCCGCGCGGCGCATGAACTCGTTGGCGTCGGTCGGCGCGGCGACCTGCCGGCCCTCCCGTGCGGCCATGTGTTTCGCGAGATCGTCGAAAGCCATGCGGCGCAATCTATCCACCGCCGACGGTGCGTCCACAGGTTTCGAGTGACCGCACGCGCCAAAATGCGCGGCCCGCCGATTCTCCAGGTGACCAAGAAGTTTCGAGCGATGCACGATTCGCGCAGTCGCGGCGAGGATCTGTCATCGGCCCGTGCGGCGCCCACGTGGGCGCTTGGGCATACTGCCGCGCGATGAGGCAGCTCCTGTTCGCGATGGCGATGCTCGCGGCCTGTGGCCCGAGCGCGCGAAGTGGCGGCGGCGACGACGTGGGGCCCGGCAACGACGCCGCGGTGACCGGGGACGCGGGCGAGTGCCGCGACGTGGTCGATGTGGTGTTCGTCCTCGACACATCGAGCTCGATGGGCTTCGTGCTGCAGCAGCTCGAGCAGCAGATCGCGCAGGTCGTCACGGCGAGCAACGGGCTCGCGCCCGACGCGCACTTCGGGCTCATCGTGTTCCAGGACAACTACTTCCTCGACAACACGGGCCCACTCGAGGGCGGCAAGGTGCACACGGCCGCGTCGACGCTGCAGGCGCGCTTCAACCACTACCGCACGACGTACACCAACGCGGATCGCAATCCGGGTGATGGACCGACCGGCCCGACGACGCAGAACCCGATCTGCGAGGAGAACTCGCTCGACGCGCTGTACGCGGCCGCGAAGGAGTTCCCGTGGCGCGCCAACGCGACGCGCGTGGTGATCGTCGCAACCGATGACACGTTCCTCGAGTCGCCCGACAACTACGGCGACCGCGATCACGACGGGCTCACCAACCGGACGGACTACCCGCGCGAGGGCGACTACCCCGCGATGCGCAACCTCGGCGAGACGCTGACCGCGCTACGCGACGGCAAGATCCGCGTGTTCTCGTTCTCGCGTCACACGCAGCCGAACATCCTCGAGCGCTGCGGCACGGGCCGCCGGCTCGCGTGGGCCGACATCACCGACGGATGGACGACGCCGTACGGCACCGCCAACACGCCGCCGATTCCGGTGCAGACCGACGGCGGCGACTTCGATCTCGATCAGGTCAAGTCGGGTTCGATCTCGCTGTCCGAGACGATCAACAGCGTCGTGCTCGACAGCTTCTGCAATCCGATCATCCTGTAGGCGTCATGCCAACGGCGTTGGCGCCGCGTGCGCGGAACGTCGCGATCCGTGGTCGAGCGCGTTGGTGAGCATCTTGCTCGACCACGCGCGTGCGCTGCCTTCCCTTCGTCGCGCTCGTCGCGTGTACCGAACCCACGGGCGAAGCGATCACGAGCCGGGTCGAGCAACTCGCGTGGCCGATCTACGTGCCGCGGAAGCTCGACGTGCTGTTCGTCGTCGACAACTCGCCGGCGATGGCCGCGCACGAAGCGACCTGGCGCGAGAACCAGCGCGCGATGATGGACGTGCTCTCGACGATCGAGGGCGGCTTGCCGAACATCCACATCGGCGTCGTCACGACCGACCTCGGCGCGCGCGGACACGATGGCGTCGAGGGCACCGACGCGGCAGGCTGCACCGCGAGCGGCGATCGCGGCGAGCTGCGCACCAGCGCGAACGTCCAGGGCAGGTTCATCGCGGACAGCCCGATCGCGGACGGGATGCGCCTTCGCAATTTCACGGGCTCGCTCGGCGACGCGTTCGCGTCGATCGCGAATGTCGGTACGCAAGGCTGCGCGTACGTCCAGCCACTCGAGGCGATGGAGCACGCGCTCGGCGCGAACGTCGCGAACGCGGGGTTCTTGCGCCCGGACGCGCATCTGCTCGTCGTGTTCGCGACGCCGAACGATGACTGCTCGTTCGCGCACGGCGGCTTCGCGATCGGCAGCGCGGAGATCAACGCGCACGAGTGCGTCACCCGCGACGCGGACCTCGTCGACGTCGCGCACTACGAGGCGTTCCTCCGCAGCCTGAAGACCGACCCGAGCAAGATCATGGTCACCGGGATCATGGGGCCCTCCGAGCCCTACCAGCTCTCCGACGGTCCGGAAGGTCTGCAGGTCGCGCCGTCGTGCACCTACGGCGACGCGAGTGCATTGCCGGCGCTCCGGTTGAAGGAGCTGCTCGATCGATTCCCGAACCGCAGCACGTACTCGACGATCTGCCAGCGCAACTGGGCCGACGCGCTGAGCGTGTTCGCGTCGGTCGGTCACCCTCCGATCGCGAATCGCTGCTTCGAATCGTTCCCGTTCGATAGCGAGCCGGCTATCGAGGGACTTCAACCCGTGTGCTCGGTGACTCATCGCGATGCAGGTGGTGGCGAGGACGTGTTGCCGAGGTGCGGCTCGGGGGCGCCTCCGTGCTGGCGCATCGTGACCTCGCCGCAACGCTGCACGGCGCAGCCGAGCCTCGAGCTGGATGTGGTGTTCCGGGACGTGCCGACCGACGAAGGTCACTCCGTCATCGCGCAGTGCCTGGTCGATCCATGAGGTCGGTGGTCGATCAGTAGTCGCGCCACAGTCGATGCACGACGCCCCAGAACATCGCACCGCCGACGGCGATGATGACGCCCACGACGATCCACGACTCCGCGAACAGCCCGGCGAGCGACGCGCCGACGACGAGGATCGCGGACCAGGCGTAGGCGGCGACGATCGCGCGACCGATCGGTGGCTTGCGCGGGCGGCCGCGCTGCATGACGGCGAGGCCTGCGGTGAGAATCGTGCCGAGGATGGCCGTCGCGATCAGCGCGACCTTCGCGAAGAACAGGAACCAACCGGGACCCTCACCGGGATTCCCACCTTGCGCGATGACGGCGACCCAGCTCATGTCGCTATCGTCCCACGCTTCGCAATGTCACGGCCATTCGGTCATGTGAGCCCGAGCGGCAGCAGCTTTACCCGGATGCGCCGTTGCCCACGCCTCGAGGGCGCGCCTCGTGGCCTCGGCGACCGGATCACACGCTTCGAGCGAGTCGAGACGGTTCTTCTGCGGATTTCCGAACTTCACGTCGGACAGGACGACCGAGACGGCAGCAACCAACTCGCGCTGCACGTGCCTGCGAGATCGAATCTTGAAGAACTGACAGATGCCATCGAGAAGGCCTTCCACGTGGGCGCCGTGTTCGCGAGTTCGAAAGAGATTCACGAAGCTGTCGATCGAGGTCTCGACTCGGTAGCTCTTCGGTTTCCACGCGAGAGCGACGTCGACATCGATCGGTCCGGTCGGCGTCTCGAACGTTGTTTCGCGATCTGTGCGGCAACAAGTGGGACCTGCTCGGGCCGCGGCCGTAGCTGGTCGCAGCACGAGGATCCGGTACGCTGTGGACGTGCGCGAGGTTCTCGAGCGCGGCGACGTGCAGTTCTTCTTCCGCCCGATGGTGCAGCCGGCGGACGACGACAAGCCGCGCGAGCTCGGCGTGCAGAGCTTCTTTCTGGTGCTGTCGCCGCAAAAGGGTCATCACCGGCGGTTGCGGATCGGCAAGAAGCGGATGCCGTCGAGGAAGGGCGAGCGGTTCTGGGCGCGCATCGAGCGCGTGGGCGGGATGCAGCGCGTGCTCGGCGCGGCGCTCGAGGACGAGGTGTACTCGACGAAGACGCGCGGCGAGCGGTATCAGCCGGGCGCGCGGCCGATCGCGGTCGGGACGTACGAGATCGTGCGGCACGATGACCACGCGCACTTCTGCTGGCAGGCGGAGCCGTTCGGGTTCGAGGATGCGCCCGAGGAGATCGGGCTCGCGGAGTCGGGCGATCACCTCGTGCTGTTCGAGAATCAGCGGGAGGGGCGGGCGGTCTGGACGCACGAGCCGCGGCTGGCCGACCTCGACGAGGAGGGCGGCGAGATCGTGATCTGCGGCCCGTCGTCAAGTGACACGTTGGGGGTGGCTGAAGAAAACGGGGACGATCCGGATCTGTCGGCCGAGGCCATGGCGACGAGTTGACGCGGCGGTTGGCGAAGCGTGTACCCTGAATAGTCGGGAGGGACGCATGGCCACGAAGAAGCCGTCAGTTGCGAAGCCCAGGTCGAAGAGCGAGCCGTCGAAGACGAGCCCGTCGAAGGTTGCGGCAGAGGGTGCGAGGGTCGCGGCGCAGGGGGCGCGCGGCTCGCAGCGGTTGCAGAACCTCGCGGCCAAACCCGTGACGTTCGACGACACGCTGGACGAACAGCTCGTCGACAACAGCGGCGTGTTCCGCGTGACCGATGCGATCGCGAAGGATCAGATCGGGCACGGTGATGACAACAACCCGCGCTTCGCGAGCGACAGCCTCGTGATGGCGGCGCAGCGCGATGGCTTCCGCGACGAGGGGCCGACCGTCGACGAGGAGATGGTCGTCGAAGCCGAGGTGATGTCCGCGGCGAAGCGGCAGCGCCTGGCGACGCTGGCGGCGCGAGCAGCGCGTCAGGCCCCGCGGCGTCGGTGAACGACCCAGGAACGCGGCGCGGTCGATGCATCATGTGGGTGCATGAGGACCATCGAAGAACATGGTGCGCAGCACGTCCATGAAATCGTCCTGGACGTCGATGCGTACAACTCCGTCGGCGAACATCTGGTGAACGACGACGTGCAGGCGAAACGCGCGGTTGCGGTGAGCGTGCTCAGCGGGATCGGGTTCTGCGCGATCATCCTCGCGATCCTTCTGTAGCGAAGTCTCCGAGGAGAACTGCGGACGGGACGTGCTCGTGCGCCCATGTGGGCGCGGACGGGCGGGTCTACTTGGTGGCTTCCTGGGCGCCTTCGCCGTCGAGGTCGATCCAACTCGCGTCCCGCGCCTTCCACACCTCCGACTGGATCGCGGACTTCGCGGCGGGGCGCGGTGCCGCGGTGCCCTTGCGGCGCTCGGCGGAGACGGCCATGTCGGCGCTCTTCTCGATCTTCGACGCGAGCTCCTTCGGCATGCGCTTGTTGCCGACATTGAACACGTTCTGCGGCGAGGGGCTCGAGCGATGCGAGTCGATGCAGAACACGTCGAGCGCGACCTCGATCGTCTGACCGGCGGGCACCTCGATCGACTGCAGCTCCTTCGCCGACTTCGACGCGACGAGCTGCATCGGACCGACGGCGCCGAGGCGCTGCGGCGCGGTGTCGGGGTCACCTTCGGGGACGAAGTAGAGGCCGGTCGCCGAGAACTTCTGCGCGGCGGTGTCGGTGTTCTTGAGCTGCACCTTCAGGGTGCCGTTGGTGGAGCCGTCGTACTCGACGGCGCGGATCTGCAGCTTGCTGTCGGGGACGCGCGCGAACTTGGTGTCGTGGCGAACGGGCTTGGGCGGACCGGACTTCGTCTGCGGTCGATGGCGAAGCGGCGCGCGCTCGCCGTCCCAGAGGATGTCGTCGTCTGCCGAGGCGACGCCGATGGCGCCGAGCAGAACGAACAAGGACACGGCCAGCGAGAGAAGGTTGCGCAGGGATCGCGAGAAGTTCGTCAGCATGGGGCTCCTTTTCCGTCGAACCCCGATTCAACGTCTCAGATGTGGATCTGATCTGAGGCCAAACGCGCCTTCCCGTGCATTTCTCGTGGAGAAATCGCGAAGCGCTACATCCACATGCGCGCGATGACGCCGAACGTGCCGGGCCCCGGCGAGCCGCCCTCGTCGCCACCGCCGATCAGCAGCAAGTGGTCCGCGTAGACGGCGAGGCACTCGGGGCGCCCGGCGCCGCCGATGTTGACGAGCGCCGTGCCATCGCCGTTGGTGCCGAACAGCGTGTCGATCGCTCCGTCGGGCGTGAAGCGGATGACGAGCGCGGAGCCCGACGCGTTCGCGAGAACGACGATGTTGCCGTCGGGCATCGCGACGAGATCGAGCGGCGCGACGCCAGCATCGACCGCGTGCTCTGCGACGCCGTTGGTGCCGAACGTGGTGTCGAGCATGCCGTCGGTCGTGTAGCGCCGCACGCGGATGCGCCGGCCGAGCGTGGTGCCGGCCGACGACGCGACGAGGATCTTGTCGCCGACCATCACGAGGCCGGCTGCGGTCTCGGAGTCGTTGCCGCTGATGATGACACCGTTGTTGCCTCCGAACGCACCGTCGAGCGCACCCGCCGACGTGTAGCGACGAACGAACACGTCACTCTCCGTGCCCGCGTTGAACGAGCCCGCGACGACGAGTCGGCTCTGCGTGTCGGTCACGACGTTGGTCGCTTGCGACGAGCTACCGAGCGACGCGGTCACGTAGCCGTTCGGTGCCGCGAACGTGGTGTCGATCAGGCCGAACTGCGTCAGGCGCGCCACCATCATCTGCGAGTCGCGTCCGCCGACCGCGATGATCGCGTTGGACTCGAGGACGAGGCCATCGGCGACCTGCTCGTTTCCGCCGAGGTTAACGAGCGACTTGCCGGTGCCGTCGCCGAAGTCGTTGCCTCCGGCGCCGCCGGTCAGCGAGTAGCGAATGACGTCGATGTCGTTCGTCGCGTCGACGTGGTACCCGATGATGACGCTGCGGCCATCGTTCTGCTGATCGGTCGCGATACCGAAGTTGGTTTCGCCCGAGGAGCCGGTGAAGCCGGTGCGGATCGGTGCGCCGCCGTTCCACGTCGCGTCGGCCATGCCCTCGGCGGTGAAGCGCATCGTGGTCGCGCGGGTCGTGCCGAGGCCGCCGACGGTGGTGCCGGTCGCCACGATCGCTCCGTTGATCACGTCGAGGTCCTGGAACGCGCCGTTGTCATCGCCGCCGAAGCTGACGCGCGCGAGACCCGTGCCGACGCCGAACGACATGTCGAGTGCGCCGGGGCGGCCCGTGATCGGAGCGTCGGTGATGGTCAGCGTCTGCGGCTCGACGTCTTCGCCGGTGGCCTGCAGCGTGATCGTGACGGTGCCGCCGATCGTCAGCGGTGTCGTCGCGCCGACGGTGACGGTGCCGGAGCCTTCGGTCGCGCCGATCGTGAGCGGCGAGACGGTGAGCCCGCTCGGCGGTGACATCGCGGCGATCGTGACGGCGCCCTCGAACGAGCCGGTGCGGTTCACGCGCAGCGCGATGCGGCTCATGCCGTCGAGCGGGACCGATGGATTCGGCGTGATCGCTTCGAGCGTGAAGCCTCGAGCCGCGACGTCGGGTCCGGCGTCGACCGGCTGCTCTTGCACGTTGCCACACGCGACGACAAACACGACGACAAGCGAACGGCGCATCATCGAGAGGCACGGTATCACGCCGCCGCGTGCGCGACTGTGAGCCTCATCGCAGGTCGGGAGAGCGGTCCTCGGGGATGCCATGCTCCTCGATGATCTCGCGCGTCGCCGCCTCCGCCTCGGCGGCGTCGAGCACGATACGCGTGCCGAACCCGGTGTGGTAGTCGCTGCGCGCCGACTCGCTGCGCGGACCGTGGTCGTCGGTCTCGATCACGTGGAAGCGGCCGAGCGGCGACGCGAGCGCGCGCGGCACGTCGGCGATCTCGGAGATGTCGATGCCGTTGATGCGATGGACCACCGACTCCTTCATCTGGTGGTAGCCGAGGTTCACGCGGTGCGCGAGCACCTCGCGGATCAAGACGATCTGCTTGCGCTGCGCCGACGGAAACGATTGGTATCGATAGAACTGATAGCGATGGTGGTCGCCGGCCCACTCCCAGTCGTGCATGTACTCGTACGACAGCGGCGTGAACACGATGCCCGCGAAGATCAGATACGGCGGGCGGCGATCCGGCGTGGGCGGCGGCACGAGCGCGACGTATGGTCCGAGCGGGGCGTCGACGGTCATGCGCTCGCCGTCGCGCAGGATCTCGAGCGGTAGCGTCGCGCCGATCTGCTTGGTGCTCGCGACGTGCTCGAACGCGACGCGATCGTGATCGCGCAAGCGGATCGTGCCGTCGCACGCGACGACGTGGCCATCGATCGCCAGGATCACGTCGTCGACGCGCAGCACGCCATCGGCCGACGACGTCGGGATCACGACGGACACGCGCACGCCGGTCTGGTCGGGCGCCAGGCGCAGGTAGTCGCGAAGCGCCTCGTTCTCGATCTTCTGCCAGTAGATGCCGAGGTCGGGGACGCCGTCGATCTTGCCGTCCTCGAGGTCGTCGAACATGTGGCGGATGACCGAGATCGGGACGACGTAGCCCGCCTTCTCGAGATCCTTGCGCTTGTACGACTGGAACGCGATGCCGACGAGCTCGCCGTTCCAGAACACCGGGCCACCGCTGTTGCCCGGATTGATCGCGGCGTCGGTCTGCAGCGCGAGCAGGTTGCGCTGCGAGTGCGTGTACGTCCGCACCTCGATGCGCGAGATCACGCCGGCGGTCACGCACAGCTCGTTGCCACCGACGGGGAAGCCGTGCACGGTGACCTTGGCGTTGCGCGGCGGCAGCTGACCGAAGCGCACGGGCTGCGTGTCCTCGAAGAAGCGTGGATCGTCGACGGTGAGCAGCGCGGTCTCCGTGTCGTGATCGACGTGCAACACGCGCGCACTGAACTTCTCGGGGTGACCTGGCTTGAGCGCCTGCACGAAGAGCTGATGGGCGACGACATGCGCGTTCGTGAGGATGCGATTGCCCTCGATGATGCAGCCCGAGCCACCCGACGTGTGCTGATACGTCAGCTCCCACGGCTTGTAGTAGTTGGGCTCCTTGACGACCGTGAACAGCTTCACGACCGACCTGCGGAGGAGCTCCTCGTCCAAGTCATCGGCCATGACAGACGGTAACTCAGGCGTAGATCATCTTGCGCGTCATGCCGCCATCGACGACATAGGTCGCGGCGGTCACGAACCCGGCCTCGTCGGAGACCAGCCACGCGCACAGGTTCGCGATGTCCTCGGGCTTGCCGACGCGCCCGGCGGGATGCTGCTCGTGGTCCTTCTTCGATAGCTTCGGCTCGCCGCGCTCGCCGCGCGGTTTGAAGGTGTCCGTCGCGATCCAGCCGGGCTCGATGCAGTTCACGCGGATGTCGGGGCCGAGGCTCAGCGCGAGCGCGTGCGTGAGCGACGCGATGCCGCCCTTGGTCGCCGAGTACGCGATCGTGTTCGGCTCGGACATCGTCGAGCGGATCGAACCGATGTTGACGATCGAGCCGCGCACCTTTCGCAGGTGCGGGATCGCGTGCTTCGCGACGAGGAACGGCCCCGTGAGGTTCACGTCGAGGAAGCGCTGCCACACGGCGAGCGCGACCTTCTCGGGCGGCCCGATGTCCGGGTCGGCGAGACCGGCGTTGTTGACGATGCCGTCGAGCCGCTTCGCCCACTTGATCGTCGCGGAGATCGCGCGTTTGACGTCGGACTCGCGCGAGACGTCGGTGCGCTGGAACATCACGCGCGCGCCGTACTCCTCGACGGCGTCCTTGCCCGCCGCCGGATCGTGGTCCGCGATGCAAACGCGAGCGCCGTCGTCGACCAGACGCTTCGCGATCGCGCGCCCGATGCCCTTGCTGCCGCCGGTTACGAGGAAGACCTTGTCGTCGAATCGCACGCCGCGAGCATACTGCTCACTGCTTCAGGAACATGACGGTGAGCGTGCCCTGGCGGACGTTGCCCGTGCCGCCGCTGATCGTCGCCGTCGGGGTGGCGGCCGTGCCCTTGCCGACCGCGACGACGCGGATCGTGTGCGTGCCCGCGGTGAGCGGCGTCGCCACCGAGAAGCCCCACGTCGCCGCGCCGGTCACGCCCGCCGAGTTCGCCGCGACGAGTTGCTGGTAGCCGCCGTTGGTGAGGATCGCGTTGTCGATCGTGATGGCGATGTCGACGATGTTGAAGTCGGTTGTCAGCGTGCCGTTGGTGAACAGGCCACCGTCCGACGCGATGAACGTGATCGCGTTCGCCGGCACGGTGACGGTCTGCTCGAGACCCGGGATGTTCGTGGCCGCGGCGTTCGCGGCGAGCAGCAGCGTGCTGTTGCCGAACACGCTCGTCGCTGCCTGTCCGGTGGTGCCGGGCGCGCCGTTCGCGCCGTCCGCGCCGGGAGGACCCGCGCAGTCCGCGACATCGCACGCGTTGTCGTCGTCGGTGTCTTCCATCGCCAGATCGCACGTGCCGTTGCCGTTGAGGTCCCAGCAGTGAACGCCGTTGGCCCCCGGGGCGCCGTTGGTGCCGTTCATGCCGTCGGTGCCGTCCTCACCGGGCGTGCCCATCGTTCCCATGGCACCGGGAGCGCCCATCTCTCCTTGCGGACCTTCCGATCCGCAGGCGGCGAGCGACAACAACGTGAAAGCGAGTAAGGACGAGAAGCGGCTGATCGACATGCGGCGCACCCTATATCAAGACGGCGGGCCATTAACGGCCGATCTTCTTCGAACTTTCATGGAATAGAGGCCTCGATCACGATCTGCCGCCCCAGGCCATTCGACCAGGTGCCCTCGACGGAGCCCAGCCCTATAGAGGAGGGATGCGCCGCTGGCTCGTCGCCCTCGCCCTCGCCGTCGTCGTCATGCCCGATGTCGCGGGCGCCGCCGACCTTCGCATCGACGCCTCGACCCGCAAGGTCACCTCGACGACGGCGCCGCCATCGCGCTTCCTCCTGTCGCGTCCGGCGAGCCTGCCCTCGACGGTGGAGATCGCCGACGAGCTCGTCACGATCCGCGCGCACGGCCAGACGTTCCGCCACACCATCGGCGATCTGTGGTGGAGCGTCACGATCGGCGACCACCTCGTCCTCGGCCACGCCGCGAGACCTGGCGGCCACGCCGATCGCATCATGTCCATCGATCACACGACGGGCCGCATCGAGTGGCGCCGCAAGGTCGACTCGCTGTTCGCGGCCGCGCTCGCCGATGACCTGTTCGCCGTCGAGCGCGCGGGCCAGCTCGACATCATCGACGCGCTCACCGGCAACACCGTCGGCACCGCGCCGCTCGCGGGCCAGGGCATCCAGTCGATCTCGCGCACCACGAGCGGCGACCTGCACGTGAAGACCGCGTCTGACCTCGTCGCGATCGATCGCGCCTCCGGCCGCGTGCGCTGGACGCAGCCGACCACGTCGCGCGGCAACATCGCGACCACCTCGCGCGCCGTCGTCGATGCGTGGGTCGATCGCGAGAACCATCGCTACGGCATCGTCACGTACGATCCGCAGACCGGCGAGCGGCTCGAGTCGATCGAGCTCGGCCCGACGGGCGGCTGGTACGACGTCGAGCGCGTCGAGCTCGCGCCCGATGCCGACGGCGAAGTCGTCGTGTCGTCGGTGTTCGGCGTCTCGTAGCTACCCGCGGCGCAGGATGCCCGCGTCGAGCCAGCGCACGAGCAGCTCGATCGCGCGCTCGGCCGCGGTCGCCTCGTCGAGCAGCTCGCACGCCGCGCCGAACGTGGTGCCGTCGATCATCGCCGACACGATCGGCGCCTCGTCGACCTCGAGCGTTCGATGGATGACCGTCAGGTCGCGCCGCCAGACGAGCACCGTGCGAGCAGCGCGGCTGGCCGGCGGGACCATCGCTGCGCTCTCGATCGCGTCCCACACGTCGTCGGCGTTCGTGTCGATCGCGATCACGCGGCTCGACGGGACGAGGTGCAAGCGCAGCGCGGGAAACTCCGCCGGATCCATCGTCGCGAGGTCCTCGCGCGAGAGCGGAGTCGCATCGGGCCCGTCGAAGACCTCGGTGCGCGCGCGCTCCAGTCGAGCGAGGTCGACGAGTACGGCGGGGAGCTCCCGGGAGGCGTCTTGCGATGCCTCGTCGTGCGATGCCTTGTCGTGCGATTCGGCGTCGTGCGTGGCGAGCCATGGCGCGAGGTGAGCGCCGACCTCGCGGAGCGAGAAATTCGACGGCGGGTGCGCTCGCAGGTAGTCGGCGGTCCACGCGCGAAGCTCGGCTTCTCCGACGAGGTGCGCGAGCTTGGGATAGTCGTGCACGAGCACGCTCGCGATGCGCGCGGTGTACGCGTGCTCGTAGACGCGCAGCCGCGCGAGCTCGTCGATCTCGCCGCGCTCGACGAGGTCACGCACGCTCTCGAGGGATGCCGCGCCGGTGATCGCGCCGTGAAATCGCGCGAGCTGCTCGCGGAGCGAGCCGGCGCTCACGACGCCCCCGCGTGCACGAGATGGTCGCGGAGCGAGCCGGCGCTCACGACGCCCGCGGTCACGATGCCCCCGAGCGAGCGAGAAGCTCCCGTCCAGCGCTCACGATGCCCCTGGCCAGCGTTCGCGCGTTCGACAGCTCGGCGCGGAGCTCGTCGAGCGACGGGATGTTGTCGTCGCGCTCGATGCACGTCGAGAGCGGGCCGAAGCGGCGGACGGCGTCGGAATACAACGACCACACGCCATCGGGGACGGGCATGTCGTGCGTGTCGATGATCAGCGGCCCGTTCATCGTGTGACCCGCGAGGTGCACGTAGCCGATGCGATCGGCGGGTAGCGCGTCGAGGTACGCGGACGTCGACCACCCGTGGTTCGAGCACGACACGAACACGTTGTTGATGTCGAGGAGCAGCCCGCAGTCCGTGCGGTGCGCGAGCTCGGCGAGGAACTCGGCTTCGGCGAGCTGCGCTCCTTTGAAGACGGTGTAGCTCGACGGGTTCTCGAGGAGGATCCGCCGGCCGAGGTGCTCTTGCACCTGCATCACGCGCGACGCGACGTGCGCGAGCGCCTCCTCGGTGAGCGGCAACGGCAGCAGGTCGTGCGTGTTGTGACCGCCGAGGCCCGTCCAGCACAGGTGGTCCGAGACGAACGCGGGCGACAGCTCGCGCGCGAGGGCTGCGACGCGATCGAGGTATGCCGTGTCGAGCGGATCGAGCGAGCCGATCGAGAGCGAGACGCCGTGCAGCACGATCGGCCGGTGCTCGCGCACGGCGCGCAGCACGCGACGCGGGTTGCCGCCCTCGACGAGAAAGTTCTCGGTGATGACCTCGAACCAGTCGATGTCGTCGATGGCGGCGCCACCCGTCGCCGCACCATAATGTTCACGCCTCAGGCCGAGGCCGAAACCGAGCGACGGGACGTCACTTCTTGGCGGTGACGGTGCCACCCTTGGCCTTGCAGTCGTCCTCGGTCATCGTCAGGACGCCTTTGCCCTTGCACTCGTTCTGACCGCCACAGCCGTGGCCCTCTTGCTTGCAGGTGCCTTGGCCCTTGCACTCGTTGACGCCGCCGCAGTCGACCTTCGAGGTCTTCTCGGCGGCCGGGGCGGGGGCGGGATCAGCGCCGGTGGCGCCGCCTTGCTTCTCTTCCTTCTTGCAGGCCGAGAAGAACAAACCACCAGCTGCGATTGCGATGAGCGTTCCTGTCTTCAGGTTCTTCACGCCAACGAGGCTAACATGCGGCCGTGCACCGTGCCGGTCTCCTCGTGCTCGTCGCGATCGTGGTGGCGTGTGGGCGTAAGTCGCCGCCGCCAAGTCCCGAGGAGCTGACCGGCGCGGAGCGGTCGGCGCTCGCGTCGATGTCGCCGTTGCCGGCGGTGCCGAAGGATCCGACCAATGCGGTCGCCGACGATCCGCGGGCCGCGGCGTTGGGACAGATGCTGTTCTTCGACGAGGACCTCGCGGGCGAGCCGGGCATCTCGTGCCGCACGTGTCATGCGGGCCCGGCGATGGATGACCCGGGCAAGCATGTCTCGCAAGGCGCGAAGCTCGGGTCGCGGAACTCGCCGCCCGTGATCAACGCGGTGTTCTACAAGCACCAGAACTGGGGCGGGAAGTTCGACACCCAGTGGGGGCTCGTGATCGGCGCGCTCGAGAAGCCCGAGGTGATGGCGGCCAAGCGCGCGGACGTGGTCGACATGGTGAAGGCGACGTATCGCGCGGAGCTCGAGGCGATCTTCGGGCCCGTCGACGGGCGAAGCGTCGACGACGTGTTCGCGGACATCGCGAAGACGATCGCCGCGTACATGCGGCTGCTCGTCGCGCGGGACGCGCCGTTCGATCGGTGGATCGCGGGCGACGAGACGGCGGTGTCGGCGGCGGCGAAGCGCGGCGCGAAGCTGTTCGTGGCGCACTGCAAGAGCTGTCACGACGGGCCGCACTTCACGGACAACAAGTTCCACGCGCTCGCGGTGGCGCAGTTCGGCGAGGGCGTGCCCGCCGAGGACCTCGGCCGGTTCGGCGACGTGCCCGAGAGCGCGCGCCGACCCGAGATGCGAGGCCAGTTCCGCACGCCGACGCTGCGCAACGTCGCGGTGACGGCGCCGTACATGCACGCCGGGCAGTTCGCGACGCTCGACGCGGTGATGGCCTTCTACAACGCGGGCGGTGGGAGCGTGGAGGGCATCGTCAAGGATCCCGAGATGAAACGGCTGGGGCTCACGCCGGCGCAGCAAGCCGACCTCGTCGCGTTCATGCAGACGCTCACGGATACGTCGGTGCCGCCGGCGCTCCTCGTCGATACATCGCGCTGAGCAACCGCGGCGCACGGCGCGTGTCCCCGGCACATGTTCCGGGCGGTCGCAGGTCTGCTCGCGATGGCGGTCGTCACCGCCGCGCCGGCGCGCGCCGACGACTGGTCGGTTCAGCGCGATCCGTTCGATCGCGCGGTGATCGGGCGGTACAAGGCGATCCTCGCGAGGTCGCCGCACGACGCGGGAGCGCTCGCGCAGATGACCTCGCTGTACCGGCGGTTTCGCAGCGTCGAGAAGCTCGTCGGCGAGTACCGCGCTGCGCCCGAGACGTGGCAATCGCTCGTGGTGCTCGGGCTGCTCGAGCAGAAGCTCGGCGATGGCGCCGCGGCGCGCGCGCATGTCGAACGCGCGGTCGCGCTCGGCGCCGATGACTACGCGAGCTGGCGGCTCCTGGCGCAGCTGCGCGAGCAGGCCGGTGACCGCATCGCCGCGCGCGATGCATACGAGCAGGCGTACGCGGACGCGCCGGCGACGCACGACCCACAGGCGCTGCGCGATCTGATCGCGTTCGCGCAGAGGAGCAGCGATCACGAGCGCGAGGAGCGCTACTTCTCGCAGCTCGTCACCGTGACGCCGCGCGACGTGCGCGCATGGACGGATCGCGGT
This sequence comes from uncultured Kofleriaceae bacterium, assembly GCA_964617845.1. Taxonomy (GTDB): domain Bacteria; phylum Myxococcota_A; class Polyangia; order Haliangiales; family Haliangiaceae; genus JABFXX01. The sequence goes on from CAZUAR010000027.1 coordinate 143,719, forward strand.
GACGCGATGCTGATCGCCGGGCGCTTCGACCTCGCGCGCGAGAGCTTCGCGGCCGCGGAGCAGCTGCTCGCCACGGATCCCGAGGAGCGCATCTCGGTCATCGTACGAGGGGCGCGCGCGCTCGAGATGATCGGCAAGAGCAGCGACGCGATGCGCGAGCTGCACCGCGCGCTCGCGATGGTGCCGCGCGGCAGCTACGCGGTGCGCGAGCTCGTGATGCAGATCGTGCGGAACCGTCGCGCGGCGAACGCGCTGCCCGAGGCGATCGCGGAGCTCGAAGCGATGTGGCCCGAGAAGACGCGCAAGCACTTCGAGTGGACCACGCTGGCCTCGCTCTACGAGGAGGCCCACGACATCCCGCGCGCGATCGAAGCGCTGGAGGCAGCCGTCGCGCGATCTGGGTCGGAGACGGTCACGCAGCTGCGCCTGATCGCGCTGCTCGATCGCAACAAGGACGGCCGAGGAGCGCTGGAGCGCATGGAGGCCGTCGCACGCGCGGCACCGCGGGATGTCGCGTTGCAGCTGTCGCTCGCCCGCCGCTACGGTTTCTTCGACGATCGCTCGGCCGCCACGCTCGCCGGCCTCGCGAAGCGAAGCGCGAAGGATCCCGACACGCTGATGGCGATCGCCGTACCTCGAGTGGGACCACACCGAGCTCGCCGAGAAGGAGCTCGCGAAGATCGTCGCGCTCACCGAGACCTCGAAGGATCCGGTCGCGCTCGGTGCGCTCGGTGCGCGCGCGCTCGAGCTCGGTACGTACAGGGCCGCGCTCGCCGCGTACCGCGCCGCGACGAAGCTCGCGCCGAAGGATCCATCGCTGTGGACCGGCGTCGCCTTCGCGCATGATGGCCTGCGCGACTGGGACCGCGCGCTCGACGCGATGGAGACCGTGCTGCTCCTCGTCCCCGATGACGTCGCGCACCGCGCCGAGCGACGCGCCGCCCGCAAGAACCTCGTGCAGATCCTGCTGCGCACGCGCATCGTCAGCGAGGAGTACGTCGACGCGTACCACCAGATGTGGGCGTGGTCGTTCGAGCAAGACGACGACCTCGAAGCCGGGTACCTCCTCGCGACCTACTACAACGTGTCACCGCGAGCCGATCAGCCGTACGCGACGCTCGCGCGCCTCCACGCGCTCGTCCCCGACGACCAGGACATCGCGCACGATCTCGAGCTCGCCCGCGCCATCAACCGCGAGGCGCTCCGGCCGACGAGCCCGATCCGCGAGCTCATCCTCGAGGGTCCCTTGTATGACGACGAGCGCCTCGACTCGCTCGACGGCACGCGCATCGGACTCCACGTCGGCATCGGTCCCGGCATCCGCGACATGCCGCTCTCGTTCGCGATCGGCGCGAGCGTCGCCAAGCGCGCCGCGCGACGCCTCACGATCGACGCTCGCCTCGACTGGACTCGCCGCGTCGGCGACCTCGGCAGCACGAACGCCGCCGCCGCGAGCCTCGGCATCTCCGCGCACGTCCACGACGCGCCCACGGTCGCGGTGCTCGTCGGTGCGGCACAGCGAGTCGAGGTGCGCTTCGGCGCCGAGCTGATGAAGACCGGGTGGAGTCGCGTGGAGGCGGGGAACGACCTCACCACCACGCTCGTGCTTCGCGATGCGCCGTTCGTCGTCGGCACTCGCGTCGAAGCGCTGTACTCCGGCCGCGTGAACGCGCTGCTCGAGATCGGGTTCGAGTGGCGCTGACGCACTCGCTCCCCGTCGCGCACGCGATCGTGCTCGCTACTTCTGCTTCTTCAGGCGCTGGAGCTCGGCTTCGATCTCCGCCTTCTTGCGCTCGACGGCCTTGATGCGCTCGGCGTCCGCCGCACGCTTCTCCTTCTCCAGCCGCGCGAGCTCCTTCTTCGTGGGTGGCAGTGCGGCCTGCTCGTCGTCGTCCTCGCGGGGCTTGTTCAACGCATCGATGCCCTCGCGCGCCGCCGTGCGCCCGATCTCCCAACCGAAGCCCTGGACGAGGTAGCGAAACAGGCTCATATCGGTCCGGACGTCGTCGCAAATAGACGAGTCGCACGCCCAAATTCCGAGGCCGTCCGCGCACTAATGAGATTTCTGCAACGCGCACGCGGCCCTCGCTGTCCACCGGCCATGGTCAAGGCTGCCCTCGTGGCACTCGCGTGCCTCATCGCCACACCTGCGATCTCGTACGCCTGTCTCAACGGCGTCGAGTGGACCGTCGACGACGACATCCGCATGGTGAAGCGCGCGGAGAAGCAGTTCGAGGCCGGCCAGTACGGCCGCGCGCTCAAGACGGTTCGCTGGCTTCGCCCCGGCGACAAGCGCCTGCGCACGCGCATCGCGGACCTCAAGGCGATCATCTCGATCCGCGTCCACGATCCGAAGCAGGACCTGTCGAAGTCGGTCGCGCACATCGAAGCGCGCGACGACGCTGCTGGGCACAAGGACATCAAGCTCTACGCGTGGCGCGCCGAGGCCTACGTCGCCGTCGGCCGGCGCGACGAAGCAAAGGCGATCCTCGACGATCTGCACGCGCGCGACCTCATGCCCGACGCGTACGGCTACCTCGCACTCGCGAAGTTGACGTCGGGGACGACGCGCCTCGAGATGTGGAAGGCGTGTCGCACGCGCGCGAAGGACAAGGACATGTGCGAGCTGCCCAAGGAGGTCGTGAGCGCTCGCAAAGCTCCGACGAAGTAGCCGCGTGCCCCGGACATGGCTCGCGTGGGTGGTGCTGCTCGTCGCGTGTGACGCATCACCGTCGCGCTCGCGTTCGTCGTCGTCGTCACCGTCGTCACCGTCGACACCGTCGTCATCGTCGTCACCGTCGTCACCGTCGTCACCGTCATCGTCGTCATCGCCGAGTGCGCGAGCGACGGCAGCGCGTATCGACGCGACCGATCTGCTGGTGACGTTCGAGTGCGCGCGCTGTCACGACATCCCCGGCATCGAGCCGGCACCGGAGCGCAAGCACTGCGTGCGCTGTCACCAGGCGATTCACGCGGGGACGTTCGCGGCGAAGCAAGAGCACCTCGATCGGTGGAAGAAGCGCATCACGAGCATGCGCTGGGCTCCCTCCCTGGCAGGCGCGGATCGACTGCGACGCTCGTGGGTGCAAGCGTTCTTGCTCGCGCCCCATGACGTGCGCCCGGGGCTGATCGCCCAGATGCCGCGCCTGGCGGTCACGTCCGAGCAGGCCGCGCGTATCGCCGCGCACCTCGTGCCGGACGAGGCTCCCGAGCCTGCGGCACGCGCCGATGGCGCCATGCAGGTCGATGGCGTGGCCCGCACGGATCCGAGTGTCGCGCGCGGCGCCGAGCTGTTTCGTGCGCTGGCGTGCGGTCGATGCCACCGCTTCACGGGGAGCTCGGTCGACGATGTCGCGCTCCACGCGACGGGACGCACCGTGGGCAGCTCTGTCGACCTGCACGCGAAGGGACGCGCCGATCCCCTCGACGGCGCGTGGGCGCTCGCGCCGGATCTTCGCTTCGCGCGACAGCGCATGACCGAGGCGTCGATGGCCGCGTGGATCGAGCATCCGCGCGGCGCGATGCCGTCGCTCGGCGTGAGCGCCGAGAGCGCGCGCATGCTCGCTGCGTTCATCGCGGGCGCACCGCTCGACACGAGCGCGATGTCCGCCGATGCGCGCACAATGCCCGCGCGACTGCCGATCCTCGCGCGCGCCGTCACCTACGACGAGGTCGACAGGCGCGTGTTCAAGAACGTGTGCTGGCACTGTCACGCGGTGCCCGACTTCGCGCGGGGCGACGGCGGACCGGGCAACTCGGGCGGCTTCGGGTTCGCGCCTCGCGGGCTCGACGTGTCGAGCTACGAGGGCCTCGCGAGCGGCGCCCTCGACGACAGCGGCGAGCGGCGCAGCATCTTCGCGAAGCTGCCCGATGGCACCCCGCGCGTCGTCGCGCACCTCATGGCGCGCTACGTGGAGGAAGCCGGCGGCAGCGTCGATGGCGTGCGAGGCATGCCGCTCGGCTTGCCGCCGTTGCCCCTCGAGGAGATCCAGCTCGTCGAGTCGTGGATCGCGCAGGGCCGACCACGCTAGCCGACGGCGTCTTCGGAGCTTCGGCGCGCTACTTCTTCAGCTTCTTCAGCTCGTCGCAGCCCTTCTGCGACCCTTCCTTGCACGCCTTCTCCAAAAACTGCGTCGCGAGCTTCACGTTCTTCGACATGCCGCCCTTGCCCTCGACGTAGAGCATGCCGAGCTGCGTGCAGCCCTCGTACTCGCCGCCGCCGTAGCACGCGCGGCGAAAGGCGTACTGCGCGTCGCCCGCGAGCTTCTTGTCGGCGAGCTTGGCCACGCCGAGATCGACGCAGCCCATGCCATCGCCCGCCGCGCACGCGCGCTCGAGGAGATCGATCTTCTCCTTGCCCTTGCTGAGCTCGGCTTGCACGCGGCATCCGAGCGTGACGTTGCCCTCGCACGCCTTCTTCGCGAGCTCGATGTCCTTGCCGAGCGCTGCCGCCGTGGCGCAGCTGCCGAGATCGCCCGCGTCGCATTGCGTCTTGCACGCGGCGGCGTCGTCGGGCGAGCACTGGTGCGGCTTGTCCGGACGCACGCAGACGCCGTCGGACACGACGAAGCCCGGCGCGCACGACGGCACGGCGAGCTCCGGCTTCGCGGGTGGCGCGGCGCCGATCGGCTCGAGCTCGATGCGGACGATCGCACCGCACTGCGCGGGCGGCTGCTTCGCGTCGGGCGTCGACGAGTCGCACGCGGCCATGTCGCCGTCTTGCGACTCGAGCTTGGTCGCGCTCTTCGAGCCCGCGCTGCCGCCCTTGCCCATCAGCGTCGCGGTCGCGCCGAGCTCGGCCTTCGAACCGGACGCGACGGCGAACGCACCGACGGTGGCGGCGCGAACGAAGTGCGTCGCCTCGGTGCACGTGCCTTCGAGCTCGCCGCGCTGCGCGACCTTCTTCGCCGACGACCGCTTGCCGATCATCACCATCTGCGCGAGCAGGCCGGTCTCGCGGCCGAACTTGCCGCCGATCTCGGTGAGCCAGCTGATGCCCGAGACCGGCAGGTTCGCCGCGATCTCGTCGTTGGTCGACATCTCGATCTTCTTCTCGCGCTTCGTCGTACCGATGTAGCCGTACGTGCCGGCGAGCGAGCACGCGGGGACGAGCTTCGCGCTCTTGCAGTCATACGCGAGGAGCGCGATGCCCTCCTTCATCGCGACCTCGAGATCACCGCGCGCTTCGGGCGTCCAGTCGACGACCATCAGGTCGGCGCGCGCGGGCGTCGTGCACGCTTCGATCGCGGGCGCCTTGTTACCGTCGGCGCTGGCCACCGTCGGTGGCGGCTGCTGGAGCTTGGCCGCAGGACCCTGCGACTTGGGACAACCGGCGAGTGCGAGGAGAAGCGTGGCTGCGAGGCGAACGTGCATCCGCGAGTCGTATCGCGATCAGGGTAGGGCCTTCCAGCTCGCCTTGACCTTCAAGTACGGCCCCTTGAATGGAGGCTCGCCCGCTGCCGGTCCGATCACATAGTCCGCGCGACGATTCGCACGCTCGTCGGTAGAGTCTGGCGTTTTGACCTCGAGCACTTCCTCGCCGAAGCCGGCGAACGCGATCGGGAGCTTCACGCCCTTCTTGCGAAAGTAGGCCGCGATCGCGCGCGCGCGATCGAGCGACAGCTTCAGGTTCTTCGCGTTCGGTCCGACGGTGTCCGTGTGGCCCGCGACGTACAGGCGCATCTTCATGAACTTCTCGGAGCGCTTCACCACGTCGGCGATCTTCGCGTAGCTCGCGTCGAGCTTCGCGCTCTCGCTCGCTTCGATCACGGCGCTGTCCGTCGCGAAGTTGACGTCCTCGTGATCGATCGACACCGACCACGGGATCAGCTCGACGTTCGTCGCGCCCTGCTTCGCGTCCGCGAGCACGACGCGCAGCTTCAGCATCATCACGCGCGTGTTCTCGGGCTGCTTCCACGTGATCGTCTGCCACTCGGTCGGCGACGTCTTGGTGAACGTCGCGCTGCCGGTCCCGAGCTCGCTGCCGTCCTCGCCGATCGCGACGATCGTCGCCTCGGTCGCCGGGAGCGCGACCTTGAACTGCAGCGTCCGCTTGTCGAGGTCGAGGTGGTCGGCGTCGTAGGTGACGACTCTCCTTGGACCCGCGATCGCTATTCCAGAAATCGCGAGGATCGCGATCAGAATTCGCATGAAATGGATCATGACACAGACGAGCGGCCGTGCGACGACACCGTCGATGATCGCCTACGACCCAAAGAATACCGTCTTCGCGATGAATGAAGGAGCCGAGCTACTCGTCCACGACGGCGAGTCCGAAGGACCGCTGTGGCGCAAGACGCTCGACGCCGAGATCGTCGGCGTCGGCGCGGATCGCGAGCGCGTCACCGCGATCACCACGAAGGGCACCGTCGCGACGTTCCCCGCGCGCAGCGGCGCGGACATGCAGTCGGCGGCGCTCGGCGGTCCGACGCACCTCGCGGTCGTCGGTAGCGGCAAGCGGCGCGTCGTCGCCGAGGTCAACGGCAAGATCATCGCGCTCGAGGGCAACCTGCCGGTCACGCTCGCCGAGGGCACCGCGACGGCACTCGCGATCGCGGACAACGACACGGTGCTCGTCGCGATCCCGAACGCGTTCGTCGTCATCGCGCCCGACGGCACGGTGACCACGACGGACCACTCGCTCGGCCCGGTCGTCGCCGCGGCGTGGCATCCCGACAACTTCTGGCTCGTCGCGCTCGCGAAGAAGGTCTATCGCTTCAACGGTAGCGGCGAGCCGAGCCACGTCACGAGCATGCCGCTCGAGCTCACGTTGAAGTACGTCGCGGCGACGAAGCAGGCCTTCTCGATCGGCTACGACTCCGCCGAGGGCATGGGCGTCGCCACGCTCGAGTGGCCGTCGAAGGACACGCTCGCCACGCTCGAGTATCCCGAGCGCAAGGTGCGCGGCCTCTCGTTCGGTCCGTGGCCGTGGCTCGCGATCGCGCTCGATCTCGGCGACGCGAACAAGCAGAACGTCCTCGAGCCGCAGCGCCTGCATCGCAGCGACACACATCCGGGTCGCGAGCACCACAGCTGGCTCGTCGCCGTCGGCGGATCGGGCAAGGCCACGCCGAAGCCCGCGCCGAAGGCACCGGCGCCCGCGTACGAGCCGCCGCCCGACACGAACGTTCGACGGGACTCGGAGTTTCCGTGGCGCGTGCTCGGCTTCATCGCTGTCGTGATCCTCATCATCATCCGATGGAGCATGCGACACTGATCCGGTGAGGGACCCGAGCGATACGCAGCGCCTGTTGCGCGCGTTCAAGGTCCTTCCGACGAACAGGAAGACCACGCTCGTCGTCGGTGGTGGGCTGGCCGCGCTCGTCCTCGTCGGCGGGCCGGTGACGCTGATCCCGGCCGGGCTCGTCGCGGCGTCGCTCGGGATCCTCGAGATCACGGATCGCCGGACGATCCGCAACGGCCTGCGAGAGCTCGACGAGTGGAACATTCCGATCGAGGGCTATCGCGAGTGGCTGCTCGCCGAGGAGCCATCGTTCGACGTGGAGCTGCGCCGGTTCGCAGATGCGCAGGTGATCGCGACCTCGGCGCGCACCATCGATCCGGGGATTCGCGTCCGGCGGATCAGCGATCGCGAGATGCGCTTCGTGACGCGGCGAGTGGCGCTGCCCGGCGTGAAGGATGGCGACCCGGCCGTGTTCGTCGGCGATCGCCGCCTGCTGTTCGAGATCTACGAGCGCATCCTCGCGCCGCTGCACGCCGACGTCGGCATCGCGCGCATCCGCATGGGCGATCGGTCGGCGCTCGAGGCCCGCCCGTCCGAGCCGGTGCTCGCCGACGCCGAGGCCGCGCTCGCGATCGAAGGCCTGGGCGCGTTCCGCGACCAGGCGATGGCCGCGCCACCCGCGCTGCAAGCGCTCGTGCAGACCGGCTCGACGCTCGCGCTCGCCGAGGACACGAAGTCACTGCGCTATCGCACCGAGCGCGTGCTGTACGCGACGGGCCGCAACCCACATGGCCTGTTCGCGGTGCTCGGCATCACGATCGGCGTGGGGCTCTCGGGGCTCGGGTTCGGTCCGATCGGAATGCTCGTCGCGAGCGGCGCGGGCCTCGTGACCGGCACGAGCCTCGTCCTCGGGAACAACCGCCGCAACGCCCGGCGCGCCGACGCGGACCTCTTCGCGGACTTCCCGATCGAGGACTACGACGCGTGGCTCCTGAGCGGACGACCGCTATTCGACATCGAGCTGCGCAGCGCTCCAGATCGCGCGTCGCTCGGAGCGCGACTGCGCTCGATCGAAGCGTACTCGAGCGAGCGCCAGCAGTCGGTGAAGTGGGTCGAGGACGTCACGTGGCTCGAGGACAACATCGTCCGCGTCGAGACACGACCGACGCTCGTCTCGCCGTCGACGAGCCGCATCCGTCCATTCTACGGCGGCAGCCACGAGCTGTTCAAGCGACTCGTGTTCGAGGTGCTCGTGCCGCTGCATCGCGAGATCGGCATCGTGACCGTTCGCATGGGCGGCTACGTGAATCGTCGCGTTTAGAACACGAACGGATACGTGAACGAGCCGCCGTTCACGCTCTTGCCGAACTTCGCGAGCTTCATCGCGGCGGCGACGCACTCGCCGAGGGCTGCATCGGGCGCGTCCGCGACCGACGCTCCGGTCACCGCACCATCGGGCGAGACCTCCATCGCGATCTTCACGGTGCCCTTCACCGCGATCTTCTCGCCGCACTTCTGCACCTTGGGCTTCACCACGTTCACGCCCGCGCGGACCATCGTCTTGTCGAGCGTCTCGGGGACTCCGCCCGCCGTGCGCAGCGTCAGATCCGTCGACTCGGCCGGCTTGAACTTCGCGCAGCACGGCTTCTCGTACTTCGACAGCACGCACGCGGTCTCGTCGCAGTCGTCGTCGCCCGTCCCCTCCGGCGTGTTGCTCGGTCCCGTCGGTGGTGCCGGCAGCTCCGTACCCGCGTCGGGTGTCGTCGTCGCGACCTTGTCCGGTGGCGGGTTCTTCGGCGGGCGCTCCCCGCGCGGAGGCTTCTCGCGCGTCGAGCGCTGCGTCGCGGCGACCTTGGTCGGCGAGGGCGTCGGCGTCATCTCGATCTCCGGCTCGTCGACCGCGGCATCGACGTCCTCGACCGCGGCGTCGATCTCGGCGGACGCGACCACCGCGGCGTCGATCTCGACGGTCGCTCCCTCGTTCGTCTTCGCGCTCTGCTCGCCGCCACCGGTGAGCTTGTCGCGGAAGAAGAACACGAAGCCGCCGAAGCCCGCACCGAGGACGACGAGCACGAGGAACAGCTTCACCGCCCAGTGCATCCCGCGCTTCTGGACCGGATAGTTGAACGTCCCGCGCGGCAGCTCGCTCGTCGTGCGCGGCGGTGGCGGCGTCGTCGCGGGACGCGCGCGCGGCGCGTCGGTCGCGCTCGCGGTCGGTGCGGGCGCCGTTGCCTTCGCCGGCGGTGGCGCCGTCGGTGGACGCGTCCGCGCGGGTGCCGGCGCCGGCGGAACCGCGGTGACCATCGTGACCGGTGGTGGCGTCGGCTGCTTCACGCGCACGGGCTCGGCGCGCGACACGGTCGGCGCCTCGTCGCTCTGCGCGGTCGCCGCGGCGCGAATCGCGTCGAGGTCCGCCTCTTCACCGTCGGTGTCGACCGGCTCGATGTCCGCGTCGCTGAGCACGCCGATCGATCCGCTCGAGCGCGGCGAGGCCGGCTTCGCCGTCGTCGGCGCTTCGTCGGCGGTGGCCGGCGGCTCCTCGACGACCGCGCGCGCCTTGGTCACGGCCTCGTCGGTGACGGGCGGCTGCTTCGCGGTGCCGTTCGCCTTGGCTTCGCCCGCCTCGCGCTTGCGCGGCTGGATCGTGACCGGCGCGGGCGTCGCCATCGGCGGCGTCACGGTGTCGAATCGCGCGGTCTCGGACTCCGGCGGTTTCACGTCGTCGACCTTCGCCGGCTTCGTCTCGACGGGCTTGCTGGTCGACGACGCGGGCTTCGCGATCGACGGCAGCGGCGTCTTGCCGACCGGCGCCGGCGTCACGCCCTCGGGAAGCGGCGTGATGCGATCCGCGGGCACGGTGCGATCCAGATGCACCTTCGGCACGACGATCGGTGTCACGGGCTTCGCCGCGGTCGCCGGCTTCACCGCCGCGGGGACCGGCGTGATGCGCGCGATCGCCGCCGGCGCGGGCTTGGCGATCGCGGGCACCGTGAACGGCTTCGCCGGCGGCGCGGCGATGATGTCCGCGTGGGTGACGTCGTCGCCGTCACCGTCGTCACCATCGTCATCGACGTCGTCGGCACCCGGTGGGACGCGCGGCAGCAGCTTCTGCAGATCCGTGCGGCGCGTGACGTCTTCCTTCGCCTGGCTCGCCGCGATCTGCTGCTCGAGCTTCGCGAGCTCGATCGGCTTGGTCGGCGGATCCTGCGGCGCGGGGTTGCGCGCGATCACGTTCGCGCCCGTGCGCTTCTGCTCGCGCTTCGGAGCAGGCATCGCGGGCAAGCGCGCCGACACACCGGAGCCACCCTGCGTCTTCTCCGGCGGGACCTCGCGCGGAACGCCGTGACCCGCGCTTCCCTCGTCGACCGCGGGCTGGGGCGCGTTCTCGCGTTCGGCGCGAAGGCGTGGCATCTGACCGACGAGGTTCTTCTTCGTCGTCGGATCGAACTGCGGGAGGATCAGCTGATCCATCGCGGCACCGACGGCGCCGGGCATGACGAACACGAACGTGTCGGTACACCGCGCGGCCTCGGCCGCCGACAGCATCGCCGCCGCGCCGACCTCCTGGAAGAACAGCAGTCGGAACAGATCCGTGAAGCCGGGCAGCATGTGTCCGACGAGCGGACGCAGCGCGTTCGAGACGGCGTCGGAGTCTGCGCCGCCGAGGACGAGGATCACGTCGATCGCGGGATCGGCGATCCAGCGCTCGAGCATCAAGCGGATCGCGGCTTCGGAGTCGCCGACGACCTCGCGCACCATGACGCGATGTCCGGCGCCCGTCGCGCGAGCGGCCGCCGTCTCGAGATCCGAGAGATCAGCGTTGGCGCGGTCCTTCGCGACCGCGAGCAGGCCGAGCTGGACCGAGACTGTTCCCACGCGCTCATGCTAACGCGACCGGTACTCCGATCGGCGCTGCGAGCAGTCGTCTAGGAAAACTGCTGTCGAGACAGCGGTTAGGCCGTGCGCTGGATGGGCTGGCCGTAGCCGCTGATGTTGATCGAGACCGAAACGGCGGGGTCGCCACCCGACGGGGGCAGGCTCGACGGTGCTCCGCCGCCGGGCATTCCGCCGGCCGCTGCACCCTGCGCCGCCGCGGCGGTCTCCGCGCCGGGGGGCGGACCACCGGGACCCGGTCCCTGCGGCGCGCCGCCGCCTTTTCCGGCCTTGGACGCCTGGATGATGCCGCTGACACCTTGGAGGATGCCGGGGGCCGCGCCGAGAAGGGCGCCGAGGAAACCTCCGCGCACGTTTTCGAGGTCGTTGGATTCGAGGGCTTGGATGGGCTGCATGGGGCTGGTGACTCCTGGACAGACCTGGAGCAGCCGTCGTGCCACGCGGAAGTCTGCGCAATCACGTGCAACTGTTTGCGCGATCCGCAACGAGCGGGAGACAGATCGCAACCTGGGAGCGACGGGTGAAGACGCCGCCCGCTTCGACATCGTGAACGTCACGCGCGCGTTCGCATCGCTCCTGCGAAGCGGCCCGTGGTCGCGCTCGTCGCGAAAGTCGCGCGACGGCGAACTAGCTGCGGTTGTTGGTCTGCTTGCGAAGCTTGCGCTGCAGCGAGCTCCGATAAATTCCGAGCCGTCGCGCGGCCTCGGAGATGTTGCCCTTGCAGTCCGTCATCACGCGCGCGATGTGCTCCATCTCGGCTTCGGCGAGCGTGGGCGTCTCGACGTCCTCGGGGACCTCGTCGTGCTCGCCGGACTCCGCGCGGCGCAGGATCTCGCTGCCGCGCACGGGCTTGGTGACGACGATGTCGGCGCCGGCGTGAACCGCGGCGACCGTGCTGTCGACCGTCAAGTAGCCGCTGATGATCGCGAACGTCGTCGACGGAAGCTCCGTCTTCAACATGCGAACGACATCGATGCCGCTGATCTGACCGAGCCGCATGTCGACGACGGCGAGGTCGGGCTTTTCGCGGCGAGCGACGGCGGCGGCTTCCTCGGAGGAGGACGCGGTGAAGACCTTGCGCTGCACGCCGAACGACCGCGCGAGCGCCGCCAATACACGTGGATCGTCATCGATGACGAGGACGCTCCGGATGATGCGATGCTGTTCCACGCCTTTCACCTCTCAGGTCCACTTCCCGCCATTCACCCTGGAGCAATAGTCCACCACGACCCGCGCCGCACAACAAGCTCTTCGTTCAGGACAGGTGCGGCACTCGCGTAGCGTTGGGGTAGCGGTATCGGATTTCCGTGGCGCAAAAAGAGACTAGGCCTGCTCCGCCGGATCCCACCCGGTGACGAGGTTCTCCTCGAGCCCATCGAGGCGCGCCACATGCTCCGCGGTGAGCGCGAAGTCGAACAGCGCCGCGTTCTCCGCGATGCGTTCGGCGCGCACCGATTTCGGCAGCACGATGTAGCCGTTCTGCACGCCCCATCGCAGCAGCACCTGCGCCGGCGTCTTGCCGAGCTCGCGCGCGATCGCGGTCACGATCGGATGGCCGAGCTTCTCGCCGCGCGTGAGCGGGCTGTACGCCTCGATCGCGATCCCGTGCTTCTTGCACATCTCGACGGTGGCGCGGCGCTGGAGGAACGGTGATAGCTCGATCTGATTCGCGTGCGGCGGTGTCTTCGCGTTCGCGAGGAGCTCCTCGAGATGTGGCACGAGGAAGTTGCTCACGCCGATCGAGCGCGCGCGACCCTCCGCGTGGAGCTTCTCGAGTGCGCGCCAGCTGTCGAGGCGCTTGCCCGCGACGGGCCAGTGCAACAGGTAGAGGTCGATGTACTCGAGCCCGAGGCGCCCCAGGCTCGCGTCGAACGCGCGCAGCGCGCTGTCGTAGCCCTGGTCGTCGTTCCACAGCTTCGTGGTGACGAAGATCTGATCGCGTGGGATGTCCGATTCGCGGACAGCCGCGCCGACGTCGGGCTCGTTGCGATACACGCGTGCGGTATCGATGTGGCGATAGCCCACGCGAAGCGCGGCGGTCACGGCATCGCGCGTGGGCGCTCCTTGCGGCGATTGCCACACGCCGAGTCCGAGTTGCGGGATCGAAGCACCGGAGGCGAGGCGGATCGTGGTCACGCCCGCACCTTAGCTCAGCGCCCCGTGAAGCGGCCCGGGCGGCGCTCGAGGAACGCGCGCAATCCCTCGCCGACGTCGGCGGACTTCATGATCGGCAAGAGGTCCGGGAGCAAGCGCGCGATCGCGGTTGCCTCCGACGCGGGGAGCGCCATCCGCGACGACGCGAGCGTCGCGTACACGCCGAGCGGTGCCTGCGCCGCGACGACGTCTGCCAGCGCGAGCGCGCGCTCGAGCTGCGTGCCGGGCGCGACGACCTCCTGCACGAGACCGATGCGCAGCGCTTCGGCCGCGTCGAACTCGTCGCCGGTGAGCAGCCAGCGCATCGCGTTGCCCCAGCCGACCTCGCGAGGGAAGCGCAGCGTCGCGCCGCCGACGGGATAGATGCCGCGCTTGACCTCGATCTGTCCGAACCGCGCGGTCGACGACGCGATGCGGATGTCCATCGCGAGCATGAGCTCGATGCCGATCGTGAGGCAGGTGCCCTGCACGGCGACGATCACGGGCTTCTTCGTGCGCGCGCCGCGCAACCCGAGCGGATCGATCCCGCCCTCCGCGACGTACCACTCGCCCGAGCCGAACACGTTGCCCCACTGCGGGAGGTCCAGACCGCCGGTGAAGTGATCGCCGTGCGCGTGCAGTACGCAGACGCGAAGCTCGTCGTCGCGATCGAAGTCGGCCCACGCGCGGCACAGCGCGTCCCACATCGGCAGATCGAACGCGTTGCGCTTGGCGGCGCGATCGAGCCCGACGACAAATACGTGACCGCGACGCTCGGTGGTGACGGCTCCGATGGACATGCCGCGGAGCTTAGATCGTCACGATGCAGCGGCGTGGTGCGTCGGGTCGAGGATCGACATCAGCTCGGAGATCTTGAACGGCTTTCGCAGAACCCGCGTCGGTGGTGACACGCGCGCGTCGGAGCCCGTGACCACGACGACCTTGGTGTTCGCGAAGCGAGGGTTGTCCCGGATCGCACCGAGGACCTCCCAGCCGTTCATGTCGTCCATGTGCAGATCGAGGAGCACCAGCGTGGGCGTCTCGAAGTTCAGGAACGCGAGAGCTTCGGCACCACCGCCGACGGCGACCACGTCGAAGCCATTCCGTTCCATCGCGTCGCGCGTCGCGTCGCGGATGTCATCGTCGTCGTCGACGACCAGAACGAGGCCTTTCATGACTGGGACACCGTAGACGCTTCGATGGGGAAGGTCGATCCCTGTTCGCGTGAGACCTGCGTTGGATCGATCGCTACCCGTGCGCGAGCACCGCGCATGTGGCGCCGCCGCACTACTCGTCGTCGTCGTCGTCCTCGTCGTCGCCGCGGACCTTCTTCCGGCGAGCGACGAGGCTCGCGATGAGCGGCGTGAGCCCGAGCGTCGCCAGGATGCGCAGCGGCATCGTGGCCTTCGCAGCGACCCACCCCGCGCCGATCGCGCCCAGCACGCCGCCCGTCGAGTCCGCTTCCATACCGAGGCCGATCGCGATGGAGAATCCGATGATCGCGGACAGCGACAGCGCGAGATACGTGTAGAGCGCGACGCGTCCGTATTCCTCCATCAGCTTCTTGAGGCGCTGCTTGAGAGGGGGCTTCTTGGCGGGGGCGGCCTGTTCGGTCATTTCTTGCTTTCGATCTGCGCGGCGAGCATCGCGATCATGAGCTTCGTCAGCCCGGCGTCGAGTGTCTTGCGATCTGCGGGAACGATGTCGGCGGTCACCATCACTCCACCCATCCCGCGCTCGACGCACATCGCGAGCAGAGAGTGTACGGGCCGCCGGGTCGCGAGGCGCGCGCTCCACGCGACGCCGAGCACCTTGCCGTCGGCGGGAACCTCGAGCTCCGCGGCGGGCGTGTCGCTGCGCTCCGCGAAGGCCTTGCGCTGCTGCTCGCAGGACACCTTGTCGAACGGACGCGTGGTGACCGATGCGGTGCCGACCTTGTCCTTGTACGTCGCGGTGTCCGATGTCGCGGAGCCCGAGACCGCCCACGTCCCGTCGCCGAGCGCGGGCAGCACGACCTCGCGCTTGCTCGGGAACGCGGTCGCGTCGAGCCTGGGCGCGGCGCTCGGGTTCGGCGCGGGCGTGCGCTTGAGGCGCGGGATCAGCCTGCGCGTGATCGGCGTGACGTCGGCCGACGCCTTCTTCGCTTCCCTGCGGAGCTTGCGGACCGCGTTGTCGCGCGTGTCGATGTCTTTCTCGACGGACTTGTACGCGGCGCTCGCGTTGCTCTTCAGGAACGTCACCATCCCCTCGACCTCGGTGCAGTAGCTGGTCACCGTCGCGCTCGCCGCGGTGAGCACCGCGAGATCCGCGTTGATCGCGTCGCGCTCGCTCCCCTGCAGCGTCGCGACGAGGTTCGTCGTGCCCGACACCATGCGCGCGAGCCCGCGCACCTCGACCTGACACGCAGACAGCTCCTTCACGAAGCCCGGCGTCATGCCCTGGATCTTCTTGTCCGCGGCTGCGCTCGACGCGGCGAGCAGCACGGCAAGGCACGGCACGACTCTCATCGATCCATCCTAGCTCACAGGAGCTTCTGGATCGTGGACTCGATCGTCCAGATCTCGTCGGCGCCGATGTGCACCGCGCGAACGATGCCGGTGCGATCGATCACGACGAGCATCGGCATCCCCGGCACCATGTATTCCTGCGAGATTTGCTCGCCGGCGTCGAGGCCGATCGCGTACGAGAGCCAGTGATCGGCGAGGAACTTCGTCACGTCGGCGACGGGCTCGCTCGACAGCCCGACGACGCGCAGGCCCTTGGCACCGTAGAGCTGTTGCCACTTGTCGAGATACGGCATCGTGACGGCGCACGGTCTGCACCACGTCGCCCAGAAGTCGACGATCACGACCTGACCTCGAAGATCGGCGAGCTTCGTCGAGTACGAACCCGCGACGTGCTGCGCGGCGAAGTCCGGCGCCGGGCGATCCTTCAGCTCGGCGGCGACGAGCAGATCGATGTCGGGACGCACGCCGACCTCGACGGTCTTTGTCAGCTGCGCACCATCGCGCGTGATGACGAACACGAGCTTGCTGCCGGGCGGCTGGCGCTTGATGTACGCGACGAGCTCGCTCGCGCCGGTCGCCGGGATGCCGTCGAGCGAGACCACCACGTCGCCGGCGAGCAGACCTCCGCGCTCCGCGGGGCTCGTGCGCACGACGCGCTTGATCAGCGGCGAGCCCGCATCGAATCGCACGCCGGCCCATGCTTCGCGTCCCTTGACCGGAGACGGTGGCAGCTCGCGCACCACGACCACGGGCTGCGGGGGCTTCGGTGCGGGCGCGGGCGTCGCGATCGGCGCGGCCGCGTGCGTACACGCGACGAGGACCAGCAACGCGACGGCGCGCATTCGCAAAGCGTAGTACATCGTGGCGATGTCGGCGCGCCGCATCGTCATCGCTCGTCACGGGCAGACCGCGTGGAACGCGCTCGGCAGGCTGCAGGGGCACACGGACATCGAGCTCGACGAGGTCGGGCGCACGCAGGCGCGCGAGCTGGCGGCGCACCTCCACGCGATGTCGATCGCGAGCGTGTGGACGAGCGATCTGTGCCGCGCGCGAGAGACCGGCGCGATCGTCGCGACGGCGCTCGGCCTCGGCGAGCCGCGCGTGGAGCCCGAGCTGCGCGAGCGACGCTTCGGCGTGTTCGAGGGCCTCACGCGTGACGAGTGCGCGGCGCAGCACCCCGACGCGTGGCGGGCGTGGCTCGAGAGCACGACGGCACCGCCGGGCGGCGAGCCTCGCGAGGACGCGGTCGCGCGCATGGAGCGAGCGTTGCGACGCATCGCCATCGAAGCGCCATCGCCCGCGCTCGTCGTGTCACACGGCGGCGTGATGCGGTTGTGGCTGATGGAGACGCTCGGGCAGACGGTGCCGCTGATCAAGAACGGCACGATCTACGTCGTCGAGCACAGCGATCGCTTTCGCGTGGTGAGCTAGCGATCGGCGCACGGCACGAGGCCGATCGCGTCGATCTCGTTCCACCCGGGGACCGCCATCGAGCCGAGCTCGACGCGGACCGCGGCGATCGGCTCCGACGTGCACTGCGTGTCCACGCGCAGGCGATTCGCCGTCGCGCTCGTGGCCATCGGGTTCGCCTGATACGCGTGGATGTGCGCGCCGCTCGTCGTGATCAGCGTGATCGAGCGAACCGCGCCCGGGTTGTACGTCTCGTAGATCTCGACGGCGCTCGCGTGCATCGGCTGCGCGAAGCCGACCTCGAGGAGCTCGTCGCGATCATCGGCGCCGAGCGATGCCCACGCGTTCGTGTTGTCGCCGTGCGCCGGGAACACGTCGGGCGCGCCGAGCACCTTGTTCGCGGCCCACGACTGCGCGCTGTACTGCGTCGACACCTCGCGGATCGAGGACGCCCACTGCGTCGCGGGCGGCGCGGCGATGATCGTGGGCGCCGGTGTCCACTCCTGGTCGATCGCCTCGATCTGCGCGCGGTACTCCGACGCGCTGATGCGGCCGTGCGTGACGTCCGAGCACGCGAGCATGCGGCGCGCGACGAGGGCGCGGTCGTGCGTGCCGAGCGATGCGGGATCCATCGCGATGCGACACGGGTCGGGCTCGTGCGCTCGAAGTGCAAGGGCAGCACTTCCGAGGGAGACACCGACGAGGGACACCGCGAGACCGGCGACGAACAGCGAACCGACGACAACGCGCTTGGACGGGGCGACGAGCATGTGGTGTGGAACGCTCGAGACGACAAAAGGTTTCGCGATTCGCGGTAGCCTCGATGCCGTGAAGGGATGCGCCCTGTTAGCCGCGGTGGCGATATGTGGGTGTGGCCGGCTCGGCTTCGATCCGCAGGCCGGCGGCGATGATATGGGGCCGCCGGGAAGCGATGCGTCGGGCGGGAGCGGCGATGCGTCGGGGGCGGGGAGCGATGCCGCGGTGGACATGATGATGATCGACGCGATGCCGGCCGCGTGCGCCGAGGCGATCGAGGTCTTCGCCGACGTGACGAAGCGATCGTCGACGTGTCTCGGGTTCGATCGCCTCGATGGCTGTGGACCCGACGCGACCGAGGAGGTCGTGTTCAAGTGGGTCGTCCCGGCGAGCGGCGGCTATCAGATCTCGTCGACCAACATCGCGAACGGCACCATCCAGAGCACGGGGCGCGTGAACGCGGCGTGCACGACCGCGACGATGTGCTCGGGCATCACGCAGACGCCGTTCACCGCAGGACAGGTCGTCTACCTCGCGCTCGAAGCACCCGCCGGCGGATGCGCGACGTACGACCTCAGCATCGTGTCGATGTAGCGCGATGCCGATCACGAACTACTACCTCGGCTGTCCCGGCTGGGGCATGAAGAGCTGGATCGGGCGCCTGTTCCCGTCGGGGACGAAGGATCGCGACTTCCTCGCGCGCTACGCCGAGGTGTTCAACACCGTCGAGGGCAACACGACGTTCTACGCGCTGCCGTCGCCGGAGAGCGTGCTGCGGTGGCGCGACTCCGTGCCCGACGAGTTTCGCTTCTGCTTCAAGTTCCCGAAGACGATCTCGCACGACAAGCAGCTCGTCGATTGCGCCGATGACGTCGCGACGTTCCTCGCGCGCATCGCACCGCTCGAGCACAAGCTCGGCACGATCATGCTGCAGCTGCCGCCTCGCTTTCGCGATCTCGAGCGACTTCGCGCGTTCCTCGCGTCGCTGCCGCGCGAGCTGCACTACGCGGTCGAGTTTCGTCACGAGGTGTTCTTCGCGTCGGGCCCCGAGGAAGACGACGCTGCCGCGCTGCTGCGCGAGCGCGGTGTCGATCTCGTCATCATGGACACGCGCGGCATTCACGCGAGCAAGAGCCTCGAGTTTGCGGACGTGCGCGGACGCAAGCCCGCGCTGCCGATCATCATGCGCGCGACCGCCGCGCAGCCGATCGTGCGCTGCGTTCCGCACGAGGTGTTCGACGAGACCCTGCCGTTCCTGGAGGTGTGGCCGCCGCAGCTCGCGCGCTGGATCGGCGAGGGCAAGCGGCCCTACTTCTTCATGCACGCGCCGGACGACACGTTCGCGCCCGAGAACGCATATGCATTCCACCGGATGCTGCGCGAGCACGCCGATGTAGGGCAGTTACCAGCGTGGCCCGGCACACCAAAGCAGCTGGGGCTCTTCTAGACGTTGCCGCACACAGCCAGGGGTAAAAACTGGCGATCGCCGGATGCCGTGGCGACCATTTCGTAAATGGCTTCCTCGATGATCCGCTTCGCGAAATCCGAGACCCGCGATCTGGCCGACGCGGATCGTCTCGCGATCCACCAGAGCTGGGGCGAGCCGACCGAATGGAACATGAAGGGCTCGACGTTCTTCACCGCGTTCGTCGTGATCGGCGCGCTCCTCACGGTGCTCGCGCTAGTTTTGCGCTAGCCCGAGACACGCGCAGCGTTGGCCCATCGCTACCCGAGTTTTCGGGCGTCTTGCCGATATGTTGGACACGATGGCAGTACCCGAAATGGCCGACGACGTGGTCGACAAGACCGGCGTTCACTCGGTCATCGTCCTCGATAGCCCGACCGGTCGCGATGCGGTGCGTCTGTCCCTCGTCTGCGTGACGGGCGCCGACCTCGGGCGTCACTTTCGCGTGGGCTTCGAGCCCGCGATCATCGGGCGCGGCTCCGTCGAGATCGAGCTCTCGACGACGGACGTGTCGCGCCGGCACGCGCGCATCTCGATCGGTGATCAAGGGTTTCAGATAGAGGACCTCGGCAGCGCGAACGGGACGTTCCTCAACGGCGTGCGGGTCACGAGCGCGACGCCACTGCGGGTCGGCGATCACGTACAGATCGGCAACACCGTGCTCGTGTTCGCGCAGCGCGACGAGCTCGAGGAGCGCATGCAGCGCGTGCAGCGCCTCGAAGCGATGGGGCAGCTCGCCGGCGGCCTCGCGCACGACTTCAACAACACGCTGTCGATCATCGTCGCGAACCTCGACTTCATCGAGGAGTCGCTGCCGCCCGATGCGGCGGATGCGCGCGATGCGCTCGCGTCGATCCGCAACGCGGCGATGTCGGGCGCGTCGCTCGCCAAGCGCATCACGCGGCTCGGGACGACGGACCCGCTGACGTTCGCGGTCGTTCCGCTGACGAGCTTGATCGAGCAAATCGCCGCGCTATCTCGCCGTCAGTTCGGCGAGATGATCTCGATCTCGACGAACGTCGAGGACGACCTCGCGATCCTCGGCTCGTACGAGGAGCTCCACCAGGTGCTCACGAACCTGCTGCTCAACGCGCGCGACGCCATGCCCGGCGGCGGCCAGATTCGCGTCGTGGCGCGCGCGATCCGCTGCGACGCGCAGCAGGCGATCGCACGCGATCTGCCGGCGGCCGGTGACTACGTCGAGATCTGCGTCGCCGATACCGGAAGCGGCATGGACGAAGCCACGCTCGCGCGCGCGTTCGAGCCGTTCTTCACGACCAAGCCGCGCGGCAAGGGCACCGGGCTCGGCCTCGCGATGATCCATGGCTGCGTGCGCCGGCACGGCGGCGCGATCGAGGTCGAATCGAAGCTCGGATCCGGGACGACGTTCCGGCTCGTGTTCCACCGCATCGCGCGCTAATCGGGACTGCCGAAACCGACGGAGAGGCCGAGGCCGATCGACGAGTAGCCGTTGTTCGACGGCATCTGCTTGCCATCGCGCAGGCTCGGCATCATGCCGATCGTGCCGAGCAGGAACAGCCGGATGCTCTGCACCGAGCCCTGCGGGCGGCGCGCGATGTCGATCGCGACGCCCGCGGTCGCGGCGGTGTAGACACCCTCGACGGCGCCGTCGACGCGACGCGAGTCCTCGTCGCAATCGATCGCGACGCCACTCATGTCCACGCAGTACTCGCCGGTCGCGTCGAGATACGTCGCGGACGCGGATGCCATCAGGTGGGCGCTGAGCCAGCTCCAGCGCGACTGCAGGCCCGCATCGACCGCGAACTCGCCGCCGACGCGCGTCGCCTGATAGCTCGCGCCGCTCGACGAGCCGTCCGCGTGACCGCCGTACGCGATGCCCGCGATCGAGAACGCGCTGTCGAGCTTTCGGCGATAGCCGATCATCGGCTCGATCGGCGAGTCACCGTCCTCGCCCCACTTGCGCGCGCCGAGGATCAGTCCCTTGGTGCCGAGGAGGCGATCGGGCTCGATGATCGCGTGGACCTGCGCGGTCCCCGCGGAGTCGCCCTCGCCGTCGTTGGCGGCATCGCTCAAGTAGAACGCGGGCATGATGCCGGCCTGTAGCTCGACACCGGGGCGACCGACGGGGATCGCCGAAACGCCCGTCGTCGCGGGTGTAGGGCCGAGTGTGGTGCATGCCGTCGTGGCGAGGAACGCGAGGATCATCGTGCGCATGTCTCGAAGACACTCGACGGCGCGTTCGTGGGAACGGGTATGATCTGGCAAATGGGGCGCTCGATCTGGTTGATCGCACTGGTCGCCGCGTGTGGCAGCGACGGCGGCGGCGGTGGTGGAGATCCAACACCCGACGAGCTCGTCACCTATGGCGACGCGTACGAGGGCGGCGAGTTCCATCTGGGACCGGTCGACTACGAGGAGACGCAGTGGCACAACGCGTGTGCGCCCGGCACGAAGTACCAGCCGGCGATCCGGGAGGTGCAGGGCGAGTTTCTCGCCGGGCTGTGGGGCGGGATCCCGAACGTCGCGAGCTACTGCGATGCGTGCATCTACGTCGAGACCGCGATGGGGAAGTCCGCGCTGCTGCGCGTCGTCACCTACGGCGACACCACGCCGAACAGCATCGACGTCAGCCCGGCCGCGTTCGCGGTGCTCGATAGCGGCGAGTATCCGCGCGCGATGACGTGGCGCTTCGCGAAGTGCAACGACACGGGCCCGATCCACTACGAGTTCCAGACCGGATCCAATCCGTACTGGACGAGCCTGTGGGTGCGCAACGCGCGCGTTCCGATCGCGAACGTGCGCGTGAAGAGCACGAACCACGCGAGCTTCATCGATCTCGCGCGCGCCGGCGACGGCACGGTCACCGACGCGAGCGGCTTTGGCGAGGGCGAGTTCACGCTGCAATCGACGGGCGTCGACGGACAGATCGTGACAGCGAGCTTCAGCTGGCCGAGCACGGGCATCGCAGGACAGATGCTCGTCGGCGAGGATAACTTCGAGTAATGCCCCAGCCCTTCCGCTGCGCGAACTGCAAGAGCTACATCACGCAGCAAGAGCTCGATCTGCGAAAGCCGCCCGGGCACCCGTGGCGGCTGACGTCCGATGGAGCGCGCGTGGCGGCGGAGAACGAGGCGCGCGGCGGTGACAACCCGCAGTGCACCGAGTGTGGCAACCGCACCCTCATCAAGCCGAACTAGGCGATCGCGTTCGCGAGCGCGCTGATCCCCGCGAACAGCCCGACGAGCGGGCCCGCGATGACGCCGACGAGGAGCAGCACCGCGAGCAGCGCCGCGGGCGCGAACGTCGCGATGTCGGCGAAGCGCGGCGCGGGGACCGGCGCATCGAGGCCGAGGTTCACACGCACGGTCGCCACGTCGAGCGGAAGCAGCGAGTCGACGGTGTCGTGCGAGTACAGGTTCGTCGTCACGCGACCTCGCGCCCACGCGCGAAGAACGGCGCGCGGTGCGATGATGGCGCCGATCGCGAGCGCGAACACGTTGAGGACGAACGCCGCCGGCATGCGACGGCATCCGCTCGCGAGCTCCCACGCGGCGATCTCGGACTCGCCGCGCAGGTTCGTCGCGTAGCCGGTCACGACGTGATGGAGGTCGTGGATCTTGAGCGCCTTGCGACGCGAGTTCGTGTTCGGGATCTTGATCGTGAATCGCCAGATCTTCAGCGGGACCCAGTCGAGCGAGTCTCCGCCGTCGTCGCCAAAGCCATTCACCCGGTAGTAGTCCGCGCGCGCTTCCTGGATGGTGATCGTGTTCATGGCACCACCGTAATGAGATGCCCGCCGCGGGCCATTGGCCGCGTGCGCCGAGCGATGGGCATCTCCCGCCAAACTCGATACGCTCGCGGTCCGGTGGACGAAGCCGCTGAATATCCCGAGGAAACCGCGCTCGCGGCGCCCGCGTTCGCCTACGTCGACTTCGGCGTCGCGCACGGCCTGTCGCGCGACATGTTGATGCAGGCGTCGCGGCTGACCGAGGCGATGCGCGCGGATCCCGATGCGCGGTGCTCGACGTTCGCGTTCATCGCGCTGTGGCGCACGCTGCTCGTCGAGCTCCCGAATGTCGTCGTGCCGGTCGAGCTCGCGAAGTCGATCGACCTCGCGTCGCTCGGCGTGATCGGCCAGATCGTCCCGCGCGCCGATTCGCTGAAGCACGGCCACCAGTTGATCGAGCGCTTCCTCCGGCTCACCGACACGAGCCTCGGCTCGCGACTCGTCGAGCGCGGCGATCTCGTCGGCTACGCCATCGCGCATCGCCCCGAGGTGATCGCGATGCGATTCCCGCTCGAGCTGATGCTCGCGGTCGCCTGGCGCTTGCTGTCGGCGGCGGGTGGAGAGCCCGTCGCTCGCGAGGTCACGTTCGCACATGCGGCGGGTTACCCGGTCGCGGCGTACGAGGAGCTGTTCGGCGTGCCGGTTCGCTTCGAGCAGCCGGACTCCGCGGTGTGGATCGAGCGCGCGCGCATGGAGCAGCCGCTTCCGACGCGAGATCCGACCGCGCGCCGCTACCTCGAGGCGTACGCGGAGCGCATGCTCGACGCGCTCGACACGGCACCGCCGCCGTTCGTGGCGCAGATCCGCGCGGTCGTCGCCGTCGAGCTCGCGACCAGCGGCGCCGAGCTCGCGCGCGTCGCGAAGCGCGTCGCGATGTCCACGCGCACGCTGCAGCGCCGCCTCGAGGAAGCGGGGACGAGCTATCAGGACGTCGTCGACGGCGTGCGGTCCGGCATGGCCCGTGCGCTGCTGCGCGAGAAGTCGCGGTCGATCGTCGATGTCGCGTTCGAGCTCGGCTACTCCGATCTCAAGAGCTTCTACCGCGCGTTCCGCCGGTGGACGGACACGACACCGGCCGAGTGGCGCACGCGAAACGCCTGACACCTACACGTAGGGGCGAAATGCGCCGGGCCATCTCAACGCATCTGGAAGGTGGTCGACTTCACAATCCATGAGCGAGCAGCGCACGCGCGTGGTCGTCGTCGACGACGACGTGCTCTATCTCCGCAGTATCAAGCGCGCGCTGACCCGGCGCGCGTGCCCCGTCGATCTCGTCACGTTCGTGCGTGGAGACGACGCGGTCGCCTACCTCGCGGCCAACGACGCCGACGCCGTCTTCCTCGACCTCCGCATGCCCGGCCTCGATGGCATCGAGGCGTGCCGGCAGATCAAGGCGCAGAACCCGTCGCTGTGGGTCGCGATCGCCTCCGCGCACATGTCACTCGATGCGCGCGAGGCCACGCTCGCCAGCGGCGCCGATCGCGCCATCGCGAAGCCGTACGATCTGCCCGCGCTGCTCGCGCAACGCGACGTCGAGCTGCAGCACGGCGCGAACGCGGTCGAGCTACTCAGCGCCGATCACATCGAGATGGCCCGCAACATCGCGGGCTCGCTCGCGCGCCGCTACGACGGCTACCTCTCCGCCGAGGACATCGACGGCCTCGCGCTCCTCGGCCTGTGCGAAGCAGCCGCGCGCTACGACGCGTCGAAGAACGGCCTGTTCATCGCGTACGCCGCCACCCGGATTCGCGGCGCGGTCCTCGACGAGGTCCGCAAGGTCGGCTCGAAGTCGCGCACCGACTACCAGCGCGCTCGCCGCATCTCCGCAGCGCGCCGTGCGCTCACCGACAACGCGAGCGACACGAGCGACGTCGAGGTCGCAGCGATGATCGGGGTTGCCGTCGACGACCTGCAGAAGGTCCGCGCGTCGTGGATCCGCCTGCCGACGCAGGAGATGCGCAGCCTGCCGGGCGACATCCCCGAGATGCAGGACGTGATCGAAGCGGCTCGCCAGCGCGCGCAGTTGATGCACGCGCGCGCGGGGCTCGCGCCCGAGGAAGCCGAAGTGATCCGCCGCCACTACGATGTCGGCGAGTCGCTCGCGCAGATCGCGGTCTCGCTCGGGCTGCCCGAGCGCCGCGTGATCCAGCTGCACACGAAGGGCCTCACGCGCCTTCGCGCGATCTGCACGCCGATGGATCGCGCGGGCTAGGAGCCTGTAGGGCATAGATACCCGTTCCGGACTGAACACACGATCCGGA
>CAZUAR010000028.1:0-166896 GCA_964617845.1 uncultured Kofleriaceae bacterium
GCCTAACACACGGGCGCGCTCCGACGAGGAAGTCACGGAGATGGAGAACTAGTCAGCGTTCCGAACGATCGGCGGCTGCGGATCGCCCTCGACGTACTCGATCACGATCGCGGTGAGCTTCGACGGGAACATGGTGCGGTCGGCGACGGAGAGGCGATCGAACGAGATGCCCTTCGCGCGCAGATCGGCGACGGAGGCGACCGAGATCCACGAACCCGTGTTCGCGTAGTAGCCGTAGCCGCGGAGGTTCTTCACGAAGCCGCCGACCGAGTGCGTGTGACCGAGGACGACAGTGTCGACCTCGTACTCCTCGAACATGTCCTTGGCCGCGTTCTCCATCGAGTCGCCGAACAGCAGCTGCTGCAGCTTCTCGATGTTCGCGAGATCGGTGCGCGCGCGAGGGTTGGCCACCATCTCCATCGCGACGTCGACGAGCTTCTCGATCGCGACGTCGCCGCGGCTCAGGCGCTCGGCCACGTGGCCGAGGACGTCGCTCGGTGACTCGGGGCCGCGCTCGCCGGTCACGCCGAACGCGCCTTGCAGGACGTGGCCGAGCGCGTCGCGGTTGAGCTCGCGGCTCTGCGCGGCGCGGAGCATGTCGATCGCGCGGACCGCGGCGCCGAGGTCGCGCGCGAGGTCGGAGTTGTCGCGAACGGTCCACAGGACGGCGGCGTTCTCCGGGTAGAGGTTGTCGATGAACGGGACCTGGCGCTCGGTCTCTGTATAGAAGAGGTCGACGAAGACCTCGCCCCAGTTGGATTGCAGGCGGCAGCCTCCGGTCGCGTCGCGACCGAAGGGTGCGTGCTGGGTCGCGAAGCGGTTCGCGGCGTCGAGCTCGTGACCGTGCGCGATGTAGACGCCGCCGTGGACGTAGGAGACCGCGTCGAGGAAGACGAGGCGCGATGGATCGCGGGCGTTCGTGGCGCGCGCGATCGCGAGCTGGACCTTGGGCCAGAGGAGGTCGGCGTCGTGGTTGCCGGGGATGATGATCACGCGGTGATCGCCGCTGTCGACGAAGCGTCCGATCGCTCGGAAGACCTCGGGGTGCGCGCGGATCACGAGATCGATCGCGGCCTCGGCGAAGGCCTGATCGGCGCCGAGCACGGGGCCGGCCGGCGGTTGCGCGGTGGAGTCCGGGCGCGGGAGGGCGTGGAGCGCGGTCGCGATCTGCCAGAACTCGATGAAGTCGCCGGCGATGATGATGTCGGTGGGGCCGGTCGCGCCTTGTCGCGCGAGGAAGTCGGTCCACTCCGCGTCGGCGTAGAAGTCCTCGATGCCGGCGAACCGCGGATCGCGCGTGCCCGGGCCGAGGTGGAGATCGCTGACGATCACCTTGCGGCGGCGAGCGGGATCCGGATCGCGGAAGACCTCGTTCCTGGAAGCGGTGCGCGCGAGCAGGTGATGGCACAGCGCGCGGTCGTCGAGCGCGGCGAGCGGGAAGCGCTTCGCGAGGCGATCCTCGACAACCGGATCGGACACGACGGCGGCGTGGCCGCAGGCCGCCAGCGCGACGAGGATCGGTGCCCGCATGTGCTGGAGCATAGGCTGATACGTTTCTTCACAAACGCGACAAGTATCTCTACAGCCACATTCTGCCGGCGGCCTTACAACGAGGACATGCACCACCTCGCCCTGCATCGCGAACGCGTCATCGAGCAACTCTCGTCGGGATTTGCCGGTGATCGAATGGAGGTCGAGGAATACGAGCGGCGAGTCGCGCTCGCGCACGATGCCGAGTCAACGGCGGCGCTCGACGCGCTGGTGACCGACCTCGTGGTCGCGCCGGCGAGCCTCGTTGCCGCGAGCACTGCGCTGGTGCCGGCAAAGCGCCTGCGGGTGATCTTCGGATCGATCGAGCGCGTCGGCGCGTGGAGCGTGCCCTCGCACATGAAGGCGCGCGTCCTGTTCGGCCACCTGCTGCTCGACCTGCGCGACGCGCAGCTGGCGCCGGTGACGACGATCGAGGTCGACGTCACGATGGGCAATGTCGAGATCCTCGTGCCGCCGGGCGTGCAGGTCGACATGGACGCGAGCCCGATCCTCGGCAACGTCGAGGATCGCACCGAGTCCGGCCTCGCGCCGACGAGCCTCGTTCGCATCGTCGGACGCGTGAAGTTCGGCAACGTCGAGGCGTGGACGCTCGGCCGCGGCGAGACGAAGCGCGATGCGCGGTGGCGCAAGCGCCGCGAGCGCCGCGAGCGCCGCCTGGAGCACGCGCTCCACATGCAGCGCCGGTGGGACCGCCACCTCGAAGAGCGGCGCGCGCGGCGCTTGCTGACGTAGCTATTCGCAGGTCGTCAGCGGCGCGAGCGGGGCGAAGTTCCACTGCGTCTGGTCGAGCGCGTCGTACGCCTCGAGGTTCGTCGAGAGGATCGACTGGATCTCGGTGAACGACTGGCCAAGCTTGTCGCTCGCGGTGCCGTTCTCCTGCGCGACGCACGCGAACTTCGGCGTGGAGCAGATGTCGAGCGTCTCGCAGCCGGGTGCCGGCGGGCCGAGCGGCGCGACCGCCGTGTCGCCGTAGAGAGCGACGCCGCCGACCATCACGAGGCGAACGTCGGACGGCTTCGCGCGGAGGAGCGCGCCGTATGGATCGGACAGATCGCCCGGGATGACCATCAGGTCGGCCTTCTTGCCGACGGCGATCGAGCCCAGCACGTCGTCGACGCCGAGCGCGCGCGCGGCGTTGATCGTCGCCATCGCGAACAGATCCTGGGGCCCGAGCACGTCGCCCCACTGGGAGTTGTCGACGCGGTCGGCGAAGCGAAGCTCGTCGAGCATGTTCTGGCTACCGCCGATCGACCAGTCGGGCGCGAGCGCGACGGTGATGCCCTTCCGGATCGCGAGCGGGATGTTCGTCGTCGCGCCGTAGAGGAACATGTTCGAGCGCGGCGACCACACGAGGCTCATGCCGTGATCGGCGAGGAGCTGCATCTCCGGCTCGCCGAGCGACGTGCCGTGGATGACCGCGGTTTGCGGTGCGTAGAGGCACTGCGGGGTCGTGGTCACGGAGCCGAGCTTGGTGAGCTCGTTGCGCGAGGTCGTATCGATGCCCTCGGCGATGTGGATCACGTAGGCCCGCGTGCGGCCGGAGTCGAAGTTCGCGCACACGCTGTTCGCGGACTTGTTGTTCGGGAAGATCGTCGACGTCTGCATCTCGTCGGCACCGAGGCCATTGCTCGCCTGGTCGATCGAGCGCGCGAGCGACTTGTAACAGGCGCGGTCGGACGGGTTCGCGGAGCCCTGCACCGAGGTGGTGCCCGCGATCAGCGCCTTCATCTCGCCGTACTTGTTCAGCTCGCAGCCGAGCGAGATGGGCGAGCCGGCCTCGCCGTTCAGGTACTGCTTCGTGTCGACCATCGCCTTGTACCTGGCCTCGTTCGGCCACTGGTTGTGGTTCGAGTACATCTTCGACGGGACCCAGTCGGACTCGTCGAAGATGTCGAACAGGATGTGGTTATGCGCGTCGATCAGGCCCGGCATGATCACGCCGTGCGTGTTGACGACCGCCGCGTCGAGCGCGCCGCACGACTCGCCGACGCACGTGATCGTGTCGCCTTCGACGAGCACGCCGCCGACGAACGCGCGATCGGGAAGCACGACCACGCCCTGGAGCAGGACCTTGTCGCGACGAGGCATCTGCACGAGCTCGATGCCGGTCGCGGGCGGCGGCGGTGGTGCGCCGTTGCTCGCGCCGATCGAGCACGCGCGCGCGGTCGCCTCCCACGCGCCGCCGTCGTACGCGCGGCCGAAGCACTGGTTCGCGATCGACGCGCCCGCGTAGCCGTTCGGATGCGCGTCGCGCTCGACGCCGGTCGGATCGACGAGCCGCACGCTGTCGGCCGACGCGTAGTTGACGCCCGCGTAGCTCACGACGAGCAGCGCGCCCGGCGCGAGCGTGCCCGTCAGCGACTTCGGAGCGTAGCCACCATCGGCGATGTCGTCGACGCGCCAGCCGGCGAGGCTCACGGTCGCTGGCCCGGCGTTGTACAGCTCGATGCGACCACTCGAACCCGGGAGGAGCTCGTTGATCACGACGTGCGGCTCGCCGTCGTCGAGACCGTCGATGCCTTGCGCCTCGATCGAGGCAATGTCGTCCCCTGTCGCGCATGCGGTCAGCAGCGCGATGGCCAGTGCGGAGTATTTCATGGCTAGAATCCCGTCGACTTCGGCGCCGGCGTCGAGCTCTTCACGTAGCCCTGCGCGAGGATGTAGTTCTCGAACTGCGTCTTCTCCGCGACGAGCGTGGAGATGAGCGCGGTCACCGCCGCGATCGCCTTGTCCGCGTTCGCGACCGTCAGGTTCTTGCTGCGGCCCTGCGTGTCGTAGAGCTGCGCGCCGACGTAGTGGAAGATGTCGTTGCGCGCGCGCTGATCGAGGGCGCTGTCCGGCACGATGCCGGCGAACGCGGCCTTCACGTTCGCGATCAGCTCGGGGTGCGCCTGGCGCAAGTAGCCCGTGGCGAGCAGCTTCAGGCGCGCCATGTCGGAGTACTCCTGCATGTCGTTGCCGTTGTTGAGCACGTCGGCGTACGAGGCTTCGCCCGGGCGCAGCTCGCTTCCGACGATGACCTGGTTATCGAGCGCGCGCGCGACGAGGCCGTAGAACTGGACCTCGGTCATGTTGTAGCCCCACCCGAGCGACGGATAGCCGAACGCCATGCCGCGGTAGTCCTCGATCGCCATCACCGCGTACCAGTCGGTCATCGCGGAGCGACCGACATCGGAGAGCTGCGAGACGCTCGCGTTGGACGACTTCGCGAGCAGCTCCATCATCGAGCGCGTGTAGACCACGGTGTCCTCGGGCGGCATCGCGCCGAGATCGAGGAGCTGGCGGCCGAACGTGCTCGCGAGCGGTCCATGGGTCGGCGTGTCCATCGCGACGACGCCGATCCGCTCGGCGCGCGTCGGCTTGTCGGTGATGAAGTACGCGATCGAGTCGCCCGCGAGCGGCATGCGGAGTCCGCTACCCGCACCCGTCGAGAAGTACATGCTGAACTGCGAGAGCGCGAGACCCGCGAGCGACGGGTCCTTCAGGTTCTGCGTGACGGTGTTGTAGAACTTGTATTCCTTCGTCAGGCGGCGCGGCGTCGCGGTGATGTAGTTCACCGCGGTGATGATCTTGTTGAAGTTGGTGTAACGCTCCGAGATGGTCGCGCCCTTCATGTACTTGTTGATCCACGACGCGTGCTTGTAGAGCTCGCAGCTCCGCAGGAATGCGCCGACCGATCCCTTGTAGTACTTCTTGTACGACTCCCGATCGCGCTGTGCCGCGGGGATGATCGTCTCCTCGAGGAACGCGCGGAACGGACGGTCGCCCGGGAACGAAAGCGTGATCGACGGCTTCGTCGCGACATCGCGCACGAGATCGAGCGTCTTGCCGCCGAGCGTGCCGGACAACGCATCGTCGCGCACGGTCGACGCGTTCGCGTCGATCACCAGCGAGCCCTGGGATGACGAGAGCGTCTCGCCGCTGCGGCTCATCTGATAGACGCTGTTGCCGACCCGTACGCGAACACCGACCGCGGGCCACGACTCGACGACGACATCGTCCGCGAGTGGCGCGCCGTCGATCGTGCCCTTCCACAGCCCATTCAGATCGTCATCGGTGACGGTCCCGGTGGCTTCGCTATCGTCGGTGCTGTAGTCGTCGCCATACTCGTCGAGCGAGTCATCACCGGTGGCGCAGCCGGAGACGGCAAGGAGCGACGCGAGGGTCGCCAGAGAGAGGCTACGTAGGCTCAGGTACGTCATATGGATGCTCGGACGAGCCACGTTCGATGACGGTCGCATCGCATCTTCGTCGCGAGGTACGTGCGGCAAAACCCGCGAGGACTCGGCGACCTAGGGTCGCTTGCCGACGGTCCGACCACCACCGGCTCGCCTTTGCTTGTCACTATTGACTCTTTTTCAATAGAGGCTACGTTCGGGCCATGGCGCGCGAGCTGACCGCGATCGTTGTCGGAGCTGGGTTCTCGGGACTCGCGGCAGGCATCGGCCTCAAGAAGGCCGGCATCGACGACTTCGTGATCCTCGAGAAGGACGATGGCGTCGGCGGTACGTGGCGCGCGAACACGTATCCAGGTGCCGCGTGCGATATCCCGTCCCACCTCTACTCGTTCTCGTTCGCGCCGAACCCGAGCTGGTCACGCGCGTACGGTGGGCAGCCGGAGATCCTCGCGTACCTCGAGCGCTGCGCGGATGACTTCGGGCTGCGCCCGCACCTGCGGTTCAAGACGCGCGTGGTCGGCGCGAGCTTCGACGAAGCGACCGCGACGTGGAACGTCACGACCGACGGCGGCGAGACGCTCACCTCGCGCGCGTTGATCCTCGGCAACGGCGCGCTGCACTTGCCGTCGATCCCCGAGCTGCCCGGACTGTCGTCGTTCGAGGGCACCGTGTTTCACTCCGCGCGCTGGAATCACTCGCACGAGCTCGCGGGCAAGCGCGTCGCGGTGATCGGGACCGGCGCGAGCGCGATCCAGTTCGTGCCCCAGATCGCACCGAAGGTCAGCCAGCTCGATGTCTATCAGCGCACGCCGCCGTGGATCGTGCCGAAAGGCGATCGACCGATCAGCGAGCGCGAGAAGTGGGCGTTCGAGCACGTCCCCGGCGCGCACTGGCTACGCCGCACCGGACTCTACTGGCTGTTCGAGAGTCGCGTGCTCGGCTTCGCGTTCGCGCCGAAGGTGAACGCGTTCGCGGAGCGGCTCGTGATGAAGCACCTCGCCGCGCAGATCACCGATCGCGAGCTCCGCGCGAAGCTCACGCCCGCGTACCGACTCGGCTGCAAGCGCGTGCTGATCTCGAACGACTACTACCCTGCCCTCCAGCGCGACAACGTCGACCTCGTCACCGACGGGATCGCGGCGATCGAGCCGCGAGGCGTTCGCACGACGGATGGACAGCTCCGGCCGGCCGACACCCTGATCTTCGGTACGGGCTTCAAGGTCGTCGACTACGTGTCGGCGATGCGCATCACGGGCCGTGGCGGCGTCGATCTGAACGAGACGTGGAAGCAGTCAGTGCGCAACTACCTCGGGATCACCGTCAGCGGCTTTCCAAACCTGTTCCTCCTCATGGGGCCGAACACGGGGCTCGGACACAACTCGATGATCTTCATGATCGAGGCGCAGGCCCACTACGTCGTCGACGCGCTGACGCGCATGCGACGACAGAGGCTCGCCTCGATCGAGGTGCGGCCCGAGATCGAGCAGGCGTTCCGTGCGGAAATGACACAGCGCCTCAAGGACACCGTGTGGACCTCTGGATGCAACAGCTGGTACATGGCGCCCGACGGCGACGTGCTGCTCTGGCCGGGCTTCACGTTCGACTATTGGTGGCGTACGCGCACAGCGAAGCTGTCCGAATTCCGCACGGTGGCTCAGGCGGATCTGGATAAAGTGGGATACGCACCTCGCGCATTTCTCACACACGCCGACGCGAGAGCGGTCTAGATTGCCGACGTGGGCCACGACCTCGACAGCCTTCGTCGAGAAAACGAGCGGCTCGAAGCGAAACTAGCGGAGACCGAGACCGAGCGTGACTCGCTCGTGAAGCTCAACGCGATCGCGCAGACGATCGCCGCCGAGCTCGACACGCAGAAGCTCGTTCGCGACATCACGACTCACGCCACGGAGCTCGTCGGCGCAGAGCTCGGCGCATGGATCGCGTACATGGACGACCAGGGCGTGCGCTATCCGGTGCTCGCCGCGGCCGGAGCGCCACGCGAGATCGCAGCGCGGTTGACCATCCCGTACCGCTCGACGGTGTTCGAGGGGAAGACGGTCGTGCGCGTCGACGACATCACGAAGGAGCCGCCGCTCAAGCGCACCACGGCGCAGCTCGCTCCGATCACGCCGCTCGAGCGAGAGCTCGCGCTCCGCAGCTACCTCGCGGTGCCGATCATCACGCGCGCGGGCAACGTCATCGGCGCGCTCGCGTTCGGGCACAGCAAGCCGCAGCAGTTCACGCCGCACATGGAGCGCTTGATCGTCGGCCTCTCCGCGCAGGCCGCGACCGCGATGGACAACGCGCGCCTGTACAACAACGCGCAACGCTTGATCACCGAGCTCGAGCGAGCGAACGCCGAGCTCGATCAGTTCACGTACGTCGCGTCGCACGACCTGCGGGCGCCGCTTCGCGGCATCGCGAACCTCGCGATGTGGATCGAGGAGGACCTCGGGACGGATCTTCCGCCGAAGATCGGGGAGCAGCTGCAGCTGTTGCGCGGCCGCGCGGCGCGCATGGACAAGCTGATCAACGCGCTGCTCGAGCTCGCGCGCATCGGGCGCGCACGCCAGCGTCCCGAGCGCGTCGACGTCACCGAGCTACTTCACGAGACGATCGACATGCTCGGCCCGGAGTTTCCGGCGCGCGTGCTCATCGTGGGCGCGATGCCGACGCTCGTCGCCGAGCGAGTCGCGCTCCAGCAGGTGCTGCTCAACCTGATCGGCAACTCGCTGCGCCACGCCGGGCGCGAGGATGTCGAGGTCCGAGTCACCGCCGACGAGCGCGACACGGAGGTCGAGCTCGCGGTCAGCGACAACGGCGTCGGGATCCCCGTCGAGCATCGCGAGCGTGTGTGGGAGATCTTCCAGACCCTGAACCCTCGCGACGCGGTCGACGCGTCGGGCACCGGCCTCGCGCTCGTGAAGAAGCAGGTCGATGCGAACGGCGGACGCGCGTGGATCGACGAGCCGCCCAACGGGACGCCCGGCGTCACGGTGCGGTTCACGTGGCCGAAGCGGCCGGCGCAACCGCGCTGACCTAGCCGCCGAGCACGGCGAGCGTCTCTTTGACGCCGGGATAGCCGAGCTGATAGCAGCGCCACCACGCCAGCATCATCGTGAGGTGGCCGATGAAGATGCCGACGTGGCTCCACATCTCCACGGTGTCCGCCTTGTCGCTGACGTAGCGCCGCCAGTGAAACGCCTCGTCGACGAGCGAGTACACGAACGAGAGCACCGTGAACACCATAGCGGGCACGGCGAGCGAAGGGACGTCGTACGCGAGCACGAGCAGCACGCAGCTCGCGACGCCGCACACGATGGTGATGTGGTGAACGAGCTGTTCGCCGCCCTTCAGCGCTTCCTTGTAGATCGTGCGGTGGCCGATGGTGTCGATCGCGATCGAGATCGTGAACACGATGGCACCGATGGGGACCATCACCGCCTCGGCCGGCCAGGGTGCGCCGTGCAGGTGACCGACGAGCCAGAAGCCGCCCGTCGATACGACGAGCCCGAGCATCATGCCGATCCAGGCGATGTACACGAGCCAGTCGGTGCGATCGAACTGGCGGATGCGTCCGACGTAGACGGCGAGCTTGTTCGGATCAGGGTTCGGTGACATCCGCGATCTCCAGCGTTCGGGTGGGCACACGCGCGGCGCGTGCGTTGCGCATGAACACGATGCGCAGCGCCGCGGCGGCGACGCGAGCGAGCTTGCCGCTCGTCGGAACGACGGCGCGGCCGGCGGTGACGTCGTACCCCGTCGCCGCGATGCGGTCGCCGATCGCGCGGTAGACGTTACTCGCGGCCTTCACCGCGATCGCGGCGCGCCACGGCAATGCGCGGAGCCCGCGATCGCCCGATGCGTAGTAGCGATCCGCGAGCTGCAGGAGCTCGCGAACCGCCCTCCCCAGCGGAACGCGCGCGAGGCGCAGGAGCGGCTGACCGAGATCCGCCGCCAGCCCCGCGGCGCCGTGTCGCGCGAGGAGGTCGTCGGGTATGTAGAGGCGACCGCGGTCCCAGTCCTCGGCGACATCGCGACAGATGTTCGTCAGCTGCATCGCGATGCCGAGGTGCGCCGCGGGAACCAGTGCACTCTCGTCGTCGATGCCGAAGACGTGCGTCATCATCAAGCCGACCACGCCGGCGACTCGCCAGCAGTAGAGCTGGAGATCTTCCATCGTCGCGTAGCGCGTGCCCTCGACGTCCATCGCCATCCCGGCGAGCAGCTCGACGGGATACGACATCGGAATCGCTCGCTCGCGCGCGACGGCGCCGAACGCCGCGAGGACCGGATCGCTCGCGCGCCCCGCGTACGCGGACGCGAGCTCGTCATGGAGGCGCGCGAGCTGCGTCTGCGTCGCCGACGTCTCGTCGACCGCGTCGTCGGCGCGGCGGCACCACGTGTACACGACCGCGGTCTGATCGCGCGTGCGCGGATCGAGCAGTCGACTCGCGAGCGCGAAGCTCTTCGAGTGCTGCGCGATCGTCGCGCGCGCGATCTGCGCCGGTGCGGTGACTGCGAGCGCGGTCGTCATAGCGTTCCTGCGGCGAGCAACAGCTGCTCGGGCTTGCGATCGAGCGCGTAGTCCTTCGCGATCGATGAGTAGGTCGCCTTCGCGCCGTTGATCACGCCGGGCACGCCCGCGCCCGGATGCGTCCCCGCGCCGACGATGTACAGGCCCGGGATGTGATCGCACTTGTTGTGCGGGCGGAAGTACGCGCTCTGGGTGAGCTTCGGCGCGACGGAGAACGCGGATCCGACGTGCGAGCCGAGCTGCGACTGGAAGTCGCTCGGCGTGAAGTGCCGGCGCGTTACGACGTGAGAGCGCAGGTCGGGGAGCAAGCGCTCGAGCGACTCGAGGATGCGATCGCCGTACGCGGTGGCGATCGACGGCCAGTCGAGCGGCGCGTTCCCGAGGTGCGGCACCGGCGAGAGCACGTAGAACGCGCCACCGCCCGGAGGCGCGAGCGACGGGTCCGTGACGTGCGGCGCGTGCAGGTAGAGCGAGAAGTCGTCGGGCAGCGCGTGACCGTGGAAGACCTCGCGCAGCAGCTCGCGGTAGCGCGGTCCGAACACGACGGTGTGGTGCGCGATCTGGTCGCGATACGAGATGTCGGTCCCGAAGTAGAGAACGAACAGCGACATCGACCAGTCCATCTTGTCGAGGCGCTTCACCATGCGTCGTGCCCGCGGTTCGCCCGCGTAGAGGCGCGCGTAGGTCGCGTGCAGGTCCGCGTTGGACACGACGAAGTCGAACGCCTCCGTGCCGGCGGGGGTCGTCACGTGGTGCTGCGTGCGGCCGGCGTCGGTCGAGACGCGGATCGACTCGACGGGCGACGACAGCCGCAGCGTGCCGCCCATCTCGCCGAGCAGCTTGACGAGTGCTTGCACGAGCGCGCCCGTGCCACCGCGCGGGAAGTACACGCCCCACTTGCGCTCGAGGAAGTGAATCAGCGTGTAGATCGACGACGTCTCGAACGGATTGCCACCGACGAGCAACGAGTGAAACGACAGCGCCTCGCGCACGTGCTCGTCGCGCACGTAGTTCGCCACCGTCGAGTACACCGACCGATCCGCGCGCAGCCACGCGAGCTTCGGTGCGCACTTCACCATGTCCGAGAACCGCGGAAACGGCGTGGCGGCGAGCTTCGTGTAGCCGGTATCGAAGACCTGCTTCGAGTACGCGACGAACTTCTCGTAGCCCGCGGCGTCGTCGGGGTTCAGCGCGCGGATCTGCTCGAGCATGTGATTGCCGTCGCCGTCGTAGTCGAACGTGGTCCCATCCGCCGTCCAGAACAGGCGATAGAACGGCGTGACAGGCAGCAGCTCGCAGTAGTCCGCGAGCTCGCGCCCGCAGAGCGTGAACAGCTCCTCGATGCAATGCGGTGCGGTGATCACCGTCGGACCCGCGTCGAACGTGAAGCCGTCCTGCTTGTACACGTACGCGCGCCCGCCCGGCAGGTCGCGCGCTTCGAACACGGTGACCTCCACGCCAGCCGCCGCCAACCGGATCGCTGCCGCGAGACCGCCGAAACCCGAACCGATCACTGCCGCGCGAAGCGGACGTCCGTTATCCATAGCTTGCCTCCATGCGCCGCAGCTCGGCGGCGATCGTGTCGAGTGCCGCGCTCGCGCCTACCGCGTCGCGTAGCTCCGTCAGTGCATTCGCGAGCAGCGCGCTCACGCGTGCTCGGCCGATCGTCGCGGTGGCATCGGACAGCGCGTCCGCGAGCTCGTCGATCCGCGCGGTGTCGACAGGCCGCGCCATGCTCGCGAACCGCGCCCACGCGAACGGGCCCTGCTCCGCCAACCACGCCCACGGCCACGTCGGGCGCCCCGCTCGCAGATCCTCGCGCCCCTTCTCCCGCCGCTCGGGCGCCGTGATCGAGCCGAGGTCATCGAGCATCTGCAGGCCGGTGCCCATCGCCAGCGCGAAGCGGCCGATCGCGACGCGCGTCTCGTCGGACGCTCCCGCCGCGAGCGCGCCGAGCTCCGCCGCGAACGTGCACAGCGCGCCGGTCTTGAGCCGCGTCGTCGCGGCCACGACCGCCGGCACGTCGGCCACGTCGAGCTCCGCGATGCGCACGGACAGATCGAGCGCCTGTCCCTGATGACAGCGCACGAGCGTCGACGCCGCCATCGGCAGCGCCGCGGGTGCGATCTCCGCGAGCTCCGCGAGCGCCCAGAAGTACATCCACGAGCCGGTGTTGATCGCGAGCGGTGCGCCGATGATGCGATGCAGCGTCGGGGCGCCACGCCGCTCGTCCGAGTCGTCCTCGACGTCGTCGATGATCAGCGACCCCGCGTGCAAGAGCTCGATCACGAGCGGCAGTCGGTCGGGCATCGCGTTCGGTGCGCCGCCGCCGAGCACCCATCCCGCCCGCACGATCGTCGTGCGCAGCTCCTTGCCCGGACGCGCGAGGAAATCCGCCGCCGGTCCCGACAGCGCTCGCCGCCACACCGCCGCGGGCACCTCCGGATCGAGCGAGCTCACGCCGACCGGCGACAGCGCTCGATCGAGCGCACCGACGAGCGTGGGCAACGCAGCAGGAATCGCGAGCTGCTTCACGGAGCCTCCTGAGTGACGAGAGGTCGGACACCGAGCGCCGCGCCGACGGACATGCCGCGAGGCGGGCGCCCGACGAGGATCCGCGCCTTGTCCAGCGCGGTGAGCTCGAGCGCGTAGAAGCGACGCACGAGCGCCTCGGGCAGGCGATAGAAACGCTCGAGCACGCGAAACCGCTGTGCGGGCGCGAACCAGCCGAACAGCATGCGGTTGAGTCGCAGCGCGAACGTCATCTGCTTCGCCTGCGCGCGCGCCATCGCTTCGAGCTCCGGCCCCACGAGCCGCTCGGCCGGGACGCTCGCGACGAGCGCCGCCAATCGCGCGGCGATCGGGAACGAGTAGCCCGTCACCGGGTGGAACCATCCGCCGGCGTAGCCCGCGGCGAGCGGCGCTCGCGGAGCCGGCGGCGCGCACCGCAGCGGCAACGGAAGGAGCCCGGTCTCCTCGCGCACGACCTCGGCCACGTGCCACCCGCGCCGCGCGACATAGGCTGCGATCCGCGCGCGCAGCTCGCTCGCGTCGATGCGCGTGCCGTCGCTGAAGTACGTGTCCTCGACGAGAACTCGGTCGTCGGCGAGCGGAAGCACGTAGAGGAAGCGAAAGCCGTCGCGCGCCGGCGCGCTCGCGTCGATCTGCGCGACGGTCGCGTCCATCAACATCGGGCGCGCGAGGCCATGCGGCGCGTCGAGGCGCAGCTCCTGACCGAGGAACTTCTGCCAGCCGCTGGGGCCATCGGCACCGTTCGTGTTCTCGGCGCGCCGGGTCGCCTCGGGTCCGCGCGCGTCGATCACCGCGTGTGCGCGAACCTCTTCGAGCGAACCGTCGGCGTGGCGGACGACCACGCGGTGCGCATCGATCTCGACGGCGCTCGCGTGCGTGATCAACCGACAACCCTCGCGGGACAGGGAGCGCGTGACCTCCTCGGCAAAGCGATCGGACGACACGCACGCGTACGGCGAGGCGAGCGTGCGCTCGTACGCGGGGAACGCGACATCGTAGGAGTCCCATCGCGCGACGATGAGCCGCTCGATCCATGCGGGGACATCCGCGCTCGGATCGTCCCCATCACCGGCGATGTTCGTGGACGGGCGATGGTTACGTGCGATCGCCGCGAGGTCACTCGCGTGGAAGCACCACGTGTGATTCCCGCCGGGGCGGTTGCCCCGTTCGATCATCATGATGCGCGCGGAGGGTCGAGCGGCCTCGAGCGCGAGCGCGATCAAGCCGTTCTGGAGCCCGCCGCCCACGAGGGCGTAATCGGCGTCCACGGAGGCTTGGATGTTTTGACCGACTGTGGGTTACGAGCGATCGAGCGAATGGGATGGTTCGTTGTCCGCCCCGGTCTCGGACGCTGATCGCCTACATCTTCGATGGGTTACGCCCGCTCGAACCGGAACAGCGCGATGCCCAGGGCGGCGAACACCGCGCCGAACGCGAGGAGGGCGCCGATCGAGGGGGCGACGTCGGCGACCGAGGTGCCCTCGCGTACGAGGATCGCGTAGTAGCCATCGAGGGCCCAGCCGTGCGGCATACCGAGGCCGAGCGTCTTCATGAACGGGGGCATCACGAGGCGCGGCACCATGCATCCGCCGAGCATGCCCATCACGAGCAGCACGACGGAGCCGATGCCGCCGAGCTGCTTCTCGGTCGTCGCCACCGACGCGAACAGAAGGCCGAGCGACACCGCGCAGAACACCACGCACAGCGAGAGGACGATCAGCGCCGCGAGCGAACCCGCGACCTGCATGCCGAAGGCGACGGCGCCGACGGTGAACAGGAACGCGAGCTGACAGCAGCCGACGAGGAAGTACGGCACCAGCGTCGCGAGGAGCGCGGTCGAGCGGCGGACGGGCGCGGCGAGGAGGCGGCGCCAGGTACCGCTCTTGCGCTCCGAAAGGAAGGCCATCGCGGTCGTGAGCGCGATGAAGAAGCCGAACAGCACCGCGTTGCCGGGCACGGTCACCTGAAAGCTCGAGATGCCGGCGAGCGGCTTCGCGATCCCGGGCGGTGTCCTCGGCTCGACGACGGGCGGCGCGTTCGCGACCACGGGAAAGATCGCGCGAGTGACGAGGCCGGTCAGGCCTTGCTCGATCGGAGCGCGCGCCTGGACCGGGGTGCCCATGTCGATCACGAGCTCGACCGGGCCACTCGCCGGGATCACGAGGCCCGCGGAAGCGCGCTCCTGGGCAACGCGATCGCGGACCTCGCCCGCGGTCGGCAGCCGGACGGGCGCGAAGCCCGGCGCGTCCTCGAGCGCCTTGACGATCTTGTCTGCCCGCGCGTCGCCATCGGCGTAGTGCACGGGGATCTCGCGCTCGCGCGCGCTGTCGCCGCCGAACTTGAACATCGAGCCGAACGCCACGATGAAGATGATCGGCAGCGCGAACAGCGAGATCAGCGCGCCGCGATCACGCAGCAGGAGCCAGACGTCCTTCTTGATCGCCGCCCAGATCATCCCGAGCACGCTCCACCAGACCCGAGGTCCACCGGACCCGCCGTGCCGATCACGACGCGTCCCTCAGCGCGTGGCCCGTGAGCGCGAGGAACGCGGTCTCGAGGTTCGCTTCGCGAGACTCGATGCGCGTGATCGTCGCGCCCGTGCGTTCGATCGCGCCGATCACCGGGCCGAGCCCGTCGCGCGGCACGACGCGGATCGACGTCCCGTCACGCGTGACCTCGCCGTGCGTGCTCGCCGCCGCGATCGCCGACTCGATGACCGCGTCGGGCGTGCTCGGTACCGAGGACGCGCCCGAGGCGCTCGACGCACCCGATGCGAGCTCGATGCGGATGCCTTTCCCGGCGTGCTTCGCGATCAGCTCGGCGATGGTGCCGTCGGCGACGATCGCGCCGTGATCGATGATCGCCACGCGATCGCAGAGCGCTTCGACCTCTTCCATGTAGTGCGACGTGTAGATGATGGCCGTGCCGGCGGCGTGCAGCCGCTTGACCGTCTCGAAGATGTGGTTGCGCGATTGCGGGTCGACGCCGACGGTCGGCTCGTCGAGGATCAGCAGCGCGGGCTCGTGGACGAGGCCCGCGGCGAGGTTCAGGCGGCGCTTCATGCCGCCGGAGAAGCGCTTCGCGGGCTCGCGCGCGCGGTCCGAGAGACCGACGACCTCGAGCGCCCACGCGATGCGCTTGTCGAGGAGCGCGCCCGCCAGGCCATAGAGCGCGCCGAAGTAGCGAAGGTTCTGGATCGCCGTGAGGTCCTCGTAGATCGCGAGGTCTTGCGGCACGACGCCGAGCGTGGCCTTGGCGGCGAACGGCGCGCTCGCCAGGTCGTGGCCGCCGATGGTGATCGAGCCGCGCGTTCGCGTGATCACGCCGCAGATCATCGAGATGGTGGTCGTCTTGCCGGCGCCGTTGGGACCGAGGAGACCGACGCACTCGCCTCGCGAGACGTCGAGATCGATCGCGCGAACGGCGGTGCGCTCGCCGTAGTCCTTACCGAGGCCGCGCACCACGAGCATGAAGCGCACGTTAACGCGGAGTGCGTGTGGAGTATGCTCGTCGCAGGCCGGTTTCGCCGAGCGAACGCCACGCCGGCGGTGGGCGCGATCGTGGTGCGTGGTAGCGTGCCGCCGTGGAGCAGATCGTTCGCGCGGCGCGAAGCACCGTAACGACCGCGTTCTTCGCGCAGGCCGCCGTGTCGGCCGATCATGTCGCGATCGTCGATATCGACGGCGCGCGACGGACCTATCGCGAGCTCGCGGACCGCGTGCGGCGGTTGACAGATGTCCTGGTCTCGCGCGGCGTCGGCCCGGGCGATCGCATCGCGCTGCTCTCCGAGAATCGCGGCGAGATCCTCGAGCTGTTCCTCGCCGCAGGGAACATCGGGGCGATCGTCGCGTGTCAGAACTGGCGGCTCGCGCC
Organism: uncultured Kofleriaceae bacterium; assembly: GCA_964617845.1. Classification (GTDB taxonomy): domain Bacteria; phylum Myxococcota_A; class Polyangia; order Haliangiales; family Haliangiaceae; genus JABFXX01. The sequence goes on from CAZUAR010000028.1 coordinate 16,672, forward strand.
GGCGGAGATGCGGCACTGCGTGAGCCTGGTCGCGCCGGTGCTCGCGATCGTGTCGCCGAAGCATGCGGCCGCGTTCGCCGCGATCAGCGAGGTGACGGCGCTGACGTTCGGCGCGGACTACGAGGAGCGGCTCGCCGCGCACCGCGATGGTCCGGCGCTGGCCGACGTCGACCCCGAAGCGCCCCTGCTCGTGCTGTACACGAGCGGCACCACCGGGCTGCCGAAGGGCGCGGTCATCAACCATCGCGCGCAGATCGTGCGCAACCTCGTCACGCGCGCGGAGTTCGGCGTGCAGCCGCGCGACACGTTCGTCGCGTGGTCGCCGCTCTATCACATGGGGGCGGTCGACAACTCGCTCGGTACGCTGATCACCGGCGGTACGGTGATCGTCGTCGATGGCTTCAATGCGCCGCGACTCGCGACGATCGTCGAGGAATGTAGCGCGTCCGGGGTGCCGCTCGGCTGGCTGCTGCTCATGCCCGGCATGGTCGCGCGCTTCGCCGACGAGCTCGAGGCGCGCGGCATCCGAGCGAAGAGCATCCGGGTGTGCGGCGTGATGGCGGACCTCGTACCGCCGGCAGATATCGCGCGCATCACGACGCTGCTCGGCGCTCCGTACGCGAACACGTTCGGTGCGACGGAGACCGGCTGTCCGCCGTGCTCGTCGAGCTTGATCCCGATCGGCGTGGTGCCGCAGAAGCTGTCGAAGCAGCAGAGCCCGTTCTGCGAGGTGCGGCTCGTCGATCCAGACGACAACGACGTGCCGATCGGCGCGCCCGGCGAGCTCGCGATGCGCGGGCCGACGCTGTTCTCCGGCTACTGGCAGAACGACGCCGCGAACGCGCATGACTTCCGCGGCGGCTGGTTCCACATGGGCGATGTCTTCGTCCGCAACCCGGACGGCTCGCTCGACTTCGTCGATCGCGTGAAGTACCTGATCAAGTCGGGCGGCGAGAACATCTACCCGGCGGAGATCGAGCGCGTGATGGTGCTCGACGCGCGCGTCGCGGAGGTCGCCGTCGTCCGCGCACGCGATGCCAGATGGGGCGAGGTTCCCGTCGCGTTCGTCGCGCGGCGCGATGACTCGCTCGACGAGAGCGCGCTGTTCGCGCTGTGCCGCGAGCACCTCGCGGGGTACAAGCAGCCCAAGCGGATCCACTTCATCGCGTTCGAGGAGTTCCCACGGAGCGCCTCGGGCAAGGTCCAGCGCCACGAGCTCGAAGCGAGGTTGCCGAAATGACCACGTCGAAGTCGCCCACCACCAACATCGCGACGTCGGACGCCACGTCGATCACCGTTCGCGATCACAGCCTCGTCGATGATCTGATCGGCAAGGTCACGTTCACCGAGATGATGTGGCTCGTCGTCCTCGGCACCAAGCCGACGCCCGCGCAGGCCGCGATCGCGGACGCGTGCATGGTCACGCTGATGGAGCACGGGATGACGCCGAGCGCGATCGCGACGCGCCTCATCTACGGCAGCTCGCCCGACGCGATGCAGGGTGCGATCGCCGCTGGCCTCCTCGGTGTCGGCAGCCGCTTCGTCGGGACCGTCGAAGGCTGCGCTCACCTCCTGAAACGGATCGTTGCATCACCGGAACAAAGCGCGCGACGCGCGGAGGCCGACGCGATCGTGCGCGAGCACAAGGCGATCCCCGGCTTCGGTCACGACGTTCACGTGCCGGACGATCCGCGTCCCGCGCGCCTGTTCGCCGTCGCCAGCGAGCACGGACTCGCCGGCGCGCACGTGCAAGCGCTCGAAATTCTCGGCGCCGCGCTCGATGCCGCGAAGAAGCGCCACATCACGATCAACGCGACCGGCGCGGTCGCCGCGGTGCTCGCGGATGCGGGAGTGCCGATCGAGATCATGCGCGGCTTCGCGATCGTGGCGCGGTGCGCCGGGCTCGTCGGTCACGTTCGCGAGGAGCAACGCGATCCTTCGATGCGCGCGTTGTGGCATGGTGCCGAAGCGATTGTTCCGTACCGAGGAGGAGACAAATGACGATCAAGCTCTACATGCACCCTGCTTCGACCGCGAGCCGCCCCGTTCGGCTCTTCGTTGCCGACAAGAAGATTCCGGTCACCGAGGTGGTGGTCGATATCCTCAAGGGCGAGCACTACAACGACGAGTACACCTCGCTCAATCCGAGCCGTCAGGTCCCGTTCATCGAGGACGGCAACCTCCGTCTCACCGAGAGCTCTGCGATCCTCAAGTACCTCGCGTCGCGCTTCGAGGCGCCCGAGTACCCGACCGACCTCGCGAAGCGCGCGAAGGTCGACGAGGTGATGGACTGGTTCAACACGCAGTTCTATCGGGACTTCGGCTACGGCCTCCTCTATCCGCAGGTGTTCCCGCACCACAAGCGCCCGAGCGACGAGCAGCACAACGGCGTCATCGCGTGGGGCAAGGACAAGACGAAGTACTGGTTCAGCGTCCTCGACACGTACTTCCTCGGCAAGAACGACTACGTCGCGAACAACCAGCTCTCGATCGCGGACTACTTCGGCGGCTGCATCGTCACCGCCGGCGCGCTGATCGGCTGCACGTTCGAGGGCTTCCCGAACGTCCAGCGCTGGATCGAGAACGTCAAGAAGCTGCCGAACTGGAACAGCGTCAACGAGGTGCTGTACGGCTTCGCCGCCTCGCTCAAGGACAAGCCGTTCGAGCGCGTGTGATGAAGATCCGCGGGCTACACCACAACGCGTATCGGTGTCGCGACGCCGAGGAGACGCGTCGGTTCTACGAGGACTTCCTCGGACTGCCGCTCGTCAACGCGTTTCCGATCGCGGAGACCAAGTCCGGGCGCGAGACGCACGCGTTTCACCTGTTCTTCCAGATGACCGATGGTTCGTGCCTCGCGTTCTTCGAGGTCCCGGGTGAAGACGGCAAGAACTTCGAGTTCAAGGATCAGCACGACTACGACCTGCACATCGCGCTCGACGTCCCGCGCGCGGACCTCGAGCCGTGGATCGAGAAGGCGAAGCAGGCGGGTCAGCCGGTGCGCGGCATCGCGGACCACCGGTTCATCGACTCGATCTACTTCCGCGATCCGAACGGCTACGTCGTCGAGCTGACGGCGAAACGTCCGGATCACGACGAGCAGGTCGCGAAAGCGACGCGAGAAGCGCACGGCGTCCTCGCGAAGTGGCAGGCCGACAAGCAGGCGTGGAAGTAGTCGCGCCCGGCGCGTCCGCCGCCCAGCGGCGAGTCTGCCGCCGCGTGGGCTCTTAGAGTGTCGATCGTAGCGCCGCGCGAGCGATGTCGCCCGGAAGCTCTGGGCGCGTCGCGAGGACCGCCTCGAGCGCTTCGCGCGTGATGCCGAGCTCGCCGAGAGTCGTCGGTGCACCCGCGCGCGCGAGCAGAGCGATGATCCGCGCGTCGAGGTGCTCGATCGGCGTTGTCAGCGCGTCGTGCACATCGCGCGTTTCGCTCGGCTCGCCGGCCACGACCTTCAACGGAAGGTTGTAGCTCCACGCGTGCGGCGCGGCCTCGATCCGCTCGCGCACCTCGGGGTTCGCGGCGAGAAACCGCGGCAAGAGGATGGAGTGGAGCGGCGCGTGATCGATGCGGAACGCACCGCCGAGCAGGTGCGCGAAGGCGTGTTGCACACCGGCCTTGCCGCGATCGAACGCCTGCGCGCACGCACCTGCGTAGAGGATCGCCTTCCCGCGCGCGTCGCGATCACGCGGGTTCGCGATCAAGCGCTCGATCACGGCGATCACGGTGCGCGCCGAGGTGGCGGCGGCCGCGCTCGTGATGTCCGCGCGGTCCGGCGCGGAGGCGAACGGAAGCGAAGCGGTCGAGAGCATGCTGGCGACGTGAGCGACGGCGTTGAACAAGCTCTGCACGGTGAGGACGATCGGAAGCTCGATCGTGAGCTCGACATCGTTCACGATCAGGTCCGGCCGCACGCGCTCGTCGCGTCCGGTCTGCTTGTCGCGCTCGCGCGTGATGCCGTACATCGACGTGTGCTCGGAGCCGGCGTACGTCGTCGGCACCGCGATGAAGCGCAGGTCGCGCCCCGCCTGCGCCGCGCGGAGCTTCAGCGCCTTGCCGAGGCCGATCGGCGAGCCGCCGCCGATCGCGACGATGACGTTCGCGTTCGTCTCCGCGAGGCGCGCCTCGGCCGCCTCGACGACCTCGATCGGGACGTGCACCTTCGCGCCGTCGAAGACGTGCGTCTCCCACGCGGAGAGCGGGCGACGGAGCGCCGCCACGTGCCGCTGGCTCGACGCCAGGACGAGCACCGCCGACGGAGCCATCGCGGGCAGGTGCTCCGCGAGCACGGAGACCGGGCCAACCAGCTGGATCGGCGACATCGCGAGCACCTTAGCAGCCTCGACGACGCGAGAGACGAGCCTCGACGGAGAGCCGGCCGTGGATGTACGGTCACCCCCATGGAACCCGTCTCCCTCGAAGCCCACTGGATGCCGTTCACGGGCAATCGCCAATTCAAGAGCGCCCACTCCGGGGCGCGGATGTTCGTCAGCGCCGACGGTTGCTACTACACGGACGCGAACGGCAAGAAGGTCTTCGACGGTCTGTCGGGTCTGTGGTGCTCGGGGCTCGGTCACAACCGCCGCGAGATCGTCGAGGCGGTGCAGAAGCAGGTCGCGACGCTCGACTACGCGCCCGCGTTCCAGTTCGGTCATCCGCAGTCGTTCGCGCTCGCGAACCGGATCAAGGAGCTCACGCCGGCCGGCCTCGACTACGTGTTCTTCTGCGGCTCGGGCTCCGAGGCCGCGGACACCTCGCTCAAGATGGCGCGCGCGTACTGGCGGGCGAAGGGCCAGGGCACGAAGACGCGCCTGATCGGGCGCGAGAAGGGCTATCACGGCGTCAACTTCGGCGGCATCTCCGTCGGTGGCATCGTCGGCAACCGCAAGACCTTCGGTCAGGGCATCGACGCCGACCACCTGCCCCACACGCAGCTCGCGCTCGGCAACAAGGCGGCCGCCTTCACGCGCGGCCAGCCGCAGACGGGCGCGGAGCTCGCGGATGATCTGCTGCGTCTGATCGCGCTGCACGACGCGTCGAACATCGCGGCCGTCGTCGTCGAGCCGATGGCCGGCAGCGCCGGCGTGATTCCACCGCCGGTCGGCTACCTGCAGCGCCTGCGCGAGATCTGCACCAAGAACGACATCCTCCTCATCTTCGACGAGGTCATCACCGGCTTCGGTCGTATGGGCGCGAACACCGGCTCCGACGCGTTCGGCGTCGTGCCCGACATCCTGAACTTCGCGAAGCAGGTCACGAACGGCGTCCAGCCGCTCGGTGGCGTCGTCGCGTCGAAGACGATCTACGACACCTTCATGGCAGCGGGCGGCCCCGAGTACATGCTCGAGTTCCCGCACGGCTACACGTACTCGGCGCATCCCGTCGCGTGCGCGGCCGGCGTCGCGGCGCTCGACGTGCTCGTCAAGGAGAACGCGGTCGCGCGCGTGCGCGAGCTCGCGCCGTACTGGGAGAACGCCGTGCATCAGCTCGCGGGCGCGAAGCACGTCACCGACATCCGCAACTTCGGCCTCGCCGCCGGCCTCACGATCGACGCGGTGCCGGGCGAGCCCGCGAAGCGTCCGTTCGAGGTCGCGATGAAGTGCCTCGAGAACGGCTTCTATGTCCGCTACGGCGGCGACACGATCCAGCTCGCGCCGCCGTTCATCGTCGAGAAGGCGGAGATCGATCGCCTCGTGTCTGTCCTCGGCGACGCGCTGAACGCAACGGCCTAACCCCAGAGTTCGGTTGTGTCGATCCGACCAACCGAACTCGCAGGGTGTTGGGGTGGCGAGTCCGCGAGCCGGGGCCCCCAAACGAAATAGACGGGTGAGGGCGAATGCCCGAACCCCGAGAACACCAAGGAGCAGCGAGGTTGAACAGACGACAGTCTGGTCAACCGAGGTGATCCTTGGGGTTAGGGTCAGCGCACGAACACCGACGGCTCGTCTTCGCGAACGAAGTCCGTCGTCCGCGCGATGCGCTCGCCTCGGGACGAGACCGACCACCGGAGCGTCATCGCTGCCACCCGCGAGGGCCTGACGTCGAGCTTGAAGTGCAGCTCGAAGGTGGCGTGCTCGCCCGGCGGGACCGTGACGATCGCGGGGCCGAGGGGCACGACCACGCGCAGCTCGGGCGCGGGCAGCAGCGCATGGGCCTCGTCGTACAGCGCGAGCGATACGGCCGTGCTGTCGAACACGAGAGGTCGCGTACCGACGTTATCGATCGCGATGCCGACGTGGGTCATCGGATCCTCGCTCGTTCCGATATAGCCGCCGCCGGACCACACGCGCACGCGCGCCACCTCTTCGATGTCGTAGATCGCAGGCGATGGCAGCTCGGGATCGTAGGAGTCGATCCGGTCGGTCGATCGGAACGACGTCGTCTCCGGCGTGCACGCGACGAGGAGCGCCGCCAGCATGGCAATGGTCCGCATGCACTCGCGCATTGCAAGCAGCGCACCTGACGCGGCGCTCGACGCAGCGCAATCGTTGCGCGGTCCGTCCCACGCGAAACGCGGGGTCTGGCGGCGGGATGGAAGCGCGGAGAACTACGACCCGCGTACGGCGCTGTAAACGAGTGCAGGCCGAACACGCAGCCCCTGCGATCGAGCCGCGTGATCGATGCAGTGTCTGCGTGGATTTCATCGCGAACGCCTCGCGATCGACGTGCGAACGAGAGCGATGGATCGCGTCGCGCTCGACGGCAACCTGCGAACGACGGGCGCATTGTCGAGCGCTCGCTGTCTCCGTCTCGGCGGACTGGCACATCTGATGCTGATGCCGTTCGCCAAAAGGAGAAGAAGCCATGTTTACCCGAATCATCAAGCTCACCATCAGCTCGGCGATCCTCTTGGTCGCCGGAACCGCTGCTGCGCAAGACGCGGGCGCGTACGGCGGCAACACCTATGGAACCCCCGTCGCTGCGCCCGCTCCGGCGCCCCAACCTGTCGTTCAGGCGCCGCCCGCGGTGCCGACACCGACGCCGCTCGTGGAGGAGGAGCCGCTACCGGTGAACCAGGCCGCGGTGCAGGAGAAGGCACCCGCGTCGATCTTCGAACGCTGGGGCACCGCGCTCGCCATCGGCGGCGGTGTCGACAGCTTCGTCGATCGCGGCGACACCGGCACGCAGGCCGGCGGTGGCTGGAACGTGCGTGCGATCCTCGGGACCAAGACGATGTTCGGTTTCGAGGCCGCGTACATCGGCTCGGCGCAGTCCATCGACGCGATCGGACTCGATCAGGACGCCGTGCTCGTCGGTAACGGCGCGCAGGGATCGCTGCGCCTCAACATGACGCCGCAGTACGACATCGGCCTGCTCCTGCACGGCGGCCTCGCGTGGCGTCGCTACGACCTCACCAACTCGGACTTCAACACGTCGGACATCGCGGGCAAGGACGACGTGCTCGAGATCCCGATCGCCGCGGGCGTGCAGTACGACTATCGCGGCATGTTGCTCGACGCGCGCGCGGAGTACCGCTTCGCCAACTACGGGGACATGATGGGTCCCGGCGGCGCGAGCAGCGGCAACGCGATGGATCGCTGGGGAATCCAGGCGAACGTCGGCTATCGCTTCTGACCGGAACGCGAGGTGACTCGTGAGACGTGCGCTCGTCTCGATCGTGATCGCAGCCTGCAGCGGCGATGCCGTCGCACCGCCGACGATGCCGTCACGGATCGCAGCGGCGTCTCGCGAGTCACCGAGCGCCGCGCCACGCGACGCCGCGCCCGAGGACATTTCGGTCCCGGCCGCTTCCGTGCCGTCGCGGTTCGCGATCAGCGAGTCAGATCTGCGCGGTCGCTGTCCTGGTTTCGCGCTGCGCTTCGACGCGGGCGCCGAGGTGGAGCTGCTGTGTCCCGACGACCTCCCCGGACGAGCGCTCACGCCGCTCGATCTCGATGACCGGTGGACGCCGACGCTGTTCTCGCCCGTCGACGGACAGGAGCCCGGGTTCCGCGGGCGATACCTCGCGCTCGCGGCGGGCGACTCGCAGGACCCCGACGAGCGTCTCGTCGAGCTGTTCGGTGTCGTGCCGGCGCTCGCGCAGGTCCACGATCGCCTGGCCGATGGCGAGCGCCACGCATGTCACGCGCGCATCGACTCGACGCCGATCGCACACGTCGATCGAGCCTACTCGCGCGAGCACGAAGCGCTCGTGCGGTCCGCGGATCTCGAACGCGAGGCGCTCGCCGATCGGCTCGCACGCGAACGCGACGCACGCCGGTTGCCGGATGCCGCGTCGCTCGCCAGCGTCCCCGAGGTTGCCTCGACGTACGATGCATGGCGGCGACTCGATGCGATCCATCGTGGTCTCGTCGCGGTGCAGCGTCACCTGGTGTGCGAGGGACTCCTGTCCGCGAACGAGGCCAGCGGCGGCATGTCCGCGCGCGTGGCGATCGCGATCGGGCTGTACCAGCGACGGCACTTCCTCATGCCGCACGAGCACCTCGACACCGAGACGCTCGAGACGCTGCGGCGCGACAGTCGCGAGCTCGACTTCCGTCTCGCGCTGCGCGTGTTGCGCGAGCGCGTCGCCGATGCGGCCGGGCTGATCGAGGACGGGACGGCGGGCCCGGGCCCACTGCCGATCCTCGGGCGCCTGCTCGATCCCGAGGCGATGCGAGCGGCCCGCGGAAACACCGAGCCGCTGCCGGACGCGGCGCCCGATCTCGTCGCCGTGGCCACCGAGTCCGCGGCGCGCCAGCTCGGCTGGACGAGCCCCGACGAGGTGCAGGCGTTCCTCCGGCAACACCGTACCGGCGTTCGCGTCGCGCTCGCGTTGCCCGCTCCACCCGCGTACCACGCTGCTCACATGGCGCTCGAGGCCGAGCTCGATCGCGGCGATGTCTGGTACGACGAAACACCGGTCGCGCGGCGCGTCTCGCGACGACCGACGCTCGTCGTGTACGTCGATGACAACGGAACCAAGCGCGCGCTGACGCGCTGGCCGACGACGATCGGTGGGTGGTCCGACGTGCAAACCGCGCGCGGCGTGGTCGAGCGGCGCTGGAAGGAGTCCACCGTCGGGCCGCACGTGTGGCGCAAGCTCTACGCCGCACCGACGTGGATCCCGCCGAGCACGACACCCGATCGCGACCTCGTGAAGTCCGTCGGAAACGGGACGTGGCGACTGCAGCGCGAGATCCTCGGGCCGGGACCGCGCGGTGCGTTCGGCCTGGTGCTGCTCGTCCACGAGCGCCTCGGCGGACGTACGGGTGCATTGCCGATCGACGGCGGCGGCATCGCCACGCATGGCTCGGCGAGCGTCGTCTCGATCATCGATGGCACCAGCCACGGCTGCCATCGCCTCTACAACCATCTCGCCATACGGCTCGCGAACTTCCTGTTGCAGCACCGCACGCACGTCATCCGAGGCGATCAGCACGCGCGGTATCGCCGTCACATCGCGTATCGGGGGCCGTTCGTCGCGCAGCTCGATACGCGTGGCTTCCTCTACGAGCTCGATCCGCCCGTGCCCGTGCGCGTGCTCGCGGGCCGCATCCGGTCGGCGCGGAAGGTTCCCCCGCGAGCGAGCGCGCCCGCAGGGCCGGACTGATCGGACTCGACATCGCGCAGGCGTTGCGCGCCGCTCGGATTCCGACGACCAGCGCCGGCGACAGGACGGCGCACACGACACGCGCGTCACGCACCGCACGCGCGACGAGCGCGGCTCTATGGGTAGCGCCACGCGGGCTTGTACGTGCCCGAGTACAGCGCGGACCTCGGAAACTGCGAGTTGTTCCCGATCGTCCCATCGCGCGCTGTCTGCTTCGGCGGCGTCAGCACGAGCTGCGTCTCCTGGATGCCTTCGAAGTAGTGCAGCTGCCACTCGTACGTCACCGGCTCGAGCCGGACCTTGGACGTCTTGATCACCGCGCCCAGGTCGTCCCTGGTCACGCCGCTCGCCTTCTTCGGTACGACCTTCAGCTTCGTGCGGTCGACCTTGTACGTGCCGCTCTCCTCGACGATGTACCACTGCGGCTTCTGCATGTGCCCGCCCCACTGCTCCAGCCGGAACGTGTACGTGCCGTCCGCCGCGAACACGTACTGCCGGATCTGACTGCCCTGGGATGCTCCCGTCACGTTATCGCGCGTCGACGTCGACGCGGACCACGTCCCCACCATCGACGGCGCGCGCACGGTGTCGACGATCGGCGGCGCCGGCGTCGCGCCCGCGACCACGATCGAGTCCATCACGGTGTTCGCCGCGGGATGACACGCGGTGATACCGCCCGCATTCGCCGCCATGATCACGACGCTGCCGACCATTCCACCACCGCGCACGATCACGAGCTGCCCGTAGAACTCCTGCTGACCGCTGCGCAGCTTCGCGCCGACCGTGTGCTTCATCAGCCGCCGCCGGGTCTCCTTGGGCGGATACCCGTTGACCTCGCTCGCGGCGAACTGCGCCTCGATCACCTCGGCCCACTCCTTCTTCAGATCCGCGGCGACGTCATTCGTCGCGGGCCTCGGTTCGTAGACACCGACCAGGCAGAACGACGTGCCGTCGACCTTCGTGTACGAGCGCCGGCCCTTCGCGCTCTCGACCTTGTACCCATCGGGCGCGGTGTACGTCCACGCGCCGAGCGTCTCGGCGCTCGCGGTCGCCACGGCCAGCACGACGAGTACGCACGCGAACATCCACCGCATCGAGTCGATCCTAGCGCGAGCCCGACACCTCTCGCACGTTCGGTGACATGGACGGCATGCGCCTCGGCTTCATCATCCCAGCGCTGGTGTTCGTCAACCCTTTGGCTTGTCCGAGGCCATCGCGAGGATGAGGTCGGACAGCCACGCGGTGGACTCGACCGACAGCTCCGCGCGCGTCGCCGACTCCGACCGCGAAGGCGTCGGAAGCGCGGACGCGCGCCGAGCCGACGACGAGCCATGCGACGGCGTCGGTGCAGGTGATGGCGTCGAGGCCGCGTTGCTCGGGCCGCGCGAGGGCATCGATGACGTCGGCCCGCGCGAGGGCGTCGCGACCGCGTTGCCCAGCGCCGCGGACATCGCGCGGCTCTTGCGCGGCTTCTTCGGCTTCGCGGTCGACGCGATGCCGCTGGTGCTCGACGCACGCTTCCGCGGGAACGCGCTCGCGCCGGACGCGCTGCCAGTGCTCGAGGCACGCTTCCGCGGGAACGCTCGGCCACCCCCGCGCTTGCCCTTCCCGCGAGACTGCCAGGCGGGCGGCGGCGAGGAGCCCGGCGGCGGAGCCGGAGGTGCGGGTGCGCCGCGGACCGCGTCCACGATCTGCGTGACGTACCGCGCGATGTCCGCCATGAACGCCGCGCGCGTGTCCTTGCCGCGCGCGATGGCCGCGAGGCGCGCCTCCCACGTGCCCGTCAGCTCCGGCGACGCCAGTGACGCGAGCGGGATCTGCGCGATCAAGCTCTCGCCGAGCGGCGTGGCGACGAGGTGGTTCTTCTCGCGCGCGATGTACTCGCGGCGCAGGAGCGTCTCGATGATCGATGCGCGCGTGGCGGGCGTGCCGAGACCGGTGTCCTTCATCGCCGCGCGGAGGGCTTCGTCGTCGATGCGCTTGCCCGCGGTCTCCATCGCACCGAGCAGCGTCGCCTCGGTGTAGCGCGGTGGTGGGGTGGTCTGCTTCGCGTGCGACGAGAAGGTCGCCGGCAGCACCTGGCCTTCGACGAGCGGCGGCAGCGCGGTCGTCGGCTCCTTCGCGTCGTCGTCGGAGCCCGGCGTGGCGGCATCGGGGTCGGCCTTGCGCATCGGATCGATGCCCGCGACCTCTTGCCATCCCGCGACGAGGCGCACGCGGCCCCGTGCGAGGTACCGATCGGGCATCGGCGGTAGCTCGGCGACGAACGCCTCGCGATCGCCATCGGTGGCTTCGCGCAGCGGCCGCTCCGGCGATGGCGGGCCAACGCGCAGCCAGGCCTCCGTCGATGCAAACTCCGCATCGGGGAAGAACGCGCCGAGGAAGCGCCGCGCGACGAGATCGAAGAGGCGCGCTTCGTCGCGATCGAGGGAGCCGAGGTGAATCGGCGCGCCGGTCGGGATGATCGCGTGGTGATCGCTGACCTTGGAGTCGTCGACGATGCGGCGGTTCGGGCGCGGCGGCGTGGTGAGCAGCTGCCGCGCGAAGGGCGCGTAGTCGGGGACGGCGGCGAGCGCGGTGAACGGAGTCGCGAGCTCGGCGGCGACGTCGTGCGACAGGTGTCGCGAGTCGGTGCGCGGATACGTCAGCAGCTTGTGCCGCTCGTACAGCGCTTGCGCGAGCTCGAGCGTGCGCTGCGCCGAGAAGCCGAAGCGGCGGTTCGCGGTGCGCTGGAGCGACGTGAGATCGAACAGCTGCGGTGGCGGCTCGCGCACCGTCTTGCCTCGCACGCGCTCGACGACGGCAGAGCCGACCTGCGTGTCGCGCGCGACGAGGGTGTCGGCGAGCTCGGCGGTCGCGATGCGCGAGTGCGCGCCGTCCCGCCACTGCGCGGTGAGCCCGGGGAGCTGCGCACGCGCCTCCCAGTACGGCCTCGGCACGAACGCGCGCAGCTCGCGCTCGCGCTCGACGAGCATGGCGAGCGTCGGCGTCTGCACGCGGCCGATCGACCACAGCGTGTCGTGCCCCGCGATGCGCCCGCGGGCGGTGATGGCGCGCGTGGCGTTCATGCCGACGAGCCAATCCGCTTCCGATCGCGAGCGCGCGGCGTCCGCGAGCGGTACGAGGTCCGCGCCGGCGCGCAAGGACGACATGCCGCGACGAATTGCATCGTCGGTCAGCGACGAGATCCACAGACGGCGAACCGGCAGCCGGCTGTTCGCGTGCTGGTACACGTAGCGGAAGATCAGCTCGCCCTCGCGCCCGGCGTCGCACGCGTTGATGACGCCGGCGAAGCGCTTGTCGCGCAGCAGCTTCTCGACGGCGCGCAGCTGCGTGATCGCGTGCGGCGCGCCGCGCAGGCGAAACTCGGTGGGGAGCATCGGCAACAGATCGAGGCGCCACGCCTTCCACGCCGGGTTGTAGGCCGCCGGCTCTTCGAGCTCCACGAGGTGCCCGATGCACCAGGTGATGGTGTAGCGATCGCCCTCGAACGAGGTCGCACCGCTCGTGGCGCGCACGCCGATCACCCGCGCGAGGTCGCGCGCGACCGACGGCTTCTCGGCGATGATCAGCTCCACGCGCCGAGCCTACCGGGTGCGTCTGACGTCGGCCGTACAGCGTCGAGCGCTACAGCGAGAACGTGTTGCGCTTGATGAACTGCCCGCGCCCCTGCACCCGCTTGGCGACCCACTTGTCATGCTGCACGACCAGCTCGCCACGCGACAGCACGTGCGTCGGGCTGCCGGGCACCACGTGCCCCTCGTACGGCGAGTAGTCGACGTTCATGTGCAGATTCTTGTGATCGAGCGCGAACTGCTTGTTCGGATCCCACACGACGACATCCGCGTCGGCACCGACCGCCAGCGTCCCCTTCTTGCCGTACATGCCGAAGATCTTGGCGGGCGCCGTCGACGTGATCTCGACGAAGCGGTTCATCGAGATCTTCTTCTGCGTCACGCCCTCGAACAGCAGGTGCAGCCGCGTCTCGACGCCGGGCATGCCATTCGGGATCTTCGAGAAGTCGCCGCGGCCCAGCTCCTTCTGATCCTTCATGCAGAACGGACAGTGATCCGTCGCGACGGTCTGCAGGTCGTAGTCGCGCAGGCCGCGCCACAGATGATCGTGGTGGTGCTTGGGTCGCAGCGGCGGCGTGCACACGTACCCCGCGCCCTTCCACTCGTTGCCCGGCTCGCCGCGCAGATCGTCCTCGGAGCAGAACAGGTACTGCGGGCACGTCTCCGCGTACGCGGGCAGCCCGCGATCGCGCGCTTCCATCACGCGCCTGAGCGCGCGCTCCGCCGACAGGTGCACCATGTACACGGGCACCTTCGCCATCTCCGCGAGCGCGATCGCGCGCTCCGTGCCAGTCGCCTCCGCCACCTCGGGCCGCGTGAGCGCGTGATACACGGGCGCCGTGTGGCCCTCGTCGAGCGCGCGCCGCACGAGCACGTCGATCGGCAACCCGATCTCCGCGTGCATCGTGATCAGCGTGCCCAGCTCACCCGCGCGCAACATCGCGCGAAAGATCTGCTGATCGTCGACGAGGAACACGCCCGGGTACGCCATGAACATCTTGAACGACGTCACGCCCTCGCGAACCATGTCAGACATCTCGGCGAGCGTCTCGGTGTTGGCCTCCGTCATGATCATGTGGAAGCCGTAGTCGATCGCGGCCTTCCCCTCCGCCTTCGCGTGCCACGCGTCGAGCCCCGCGCGCATCGAGCTGCCCTTGGACTGGATGGCGAAGTCCACGATCGTCGTCGTGCCGCCATGCGCGGCCGCGACCGTGCCCGTATGGAAGTCATCGCTCGCCGTCGTGCCGCCGAACGGCAGGCTCATGTGCGTGTGCGCGTCGATGCCGCCCGGGATCACGTATTGACCCTTCGCATCGATCGTGAGGTCCGCGTTGCCCGGCACCGTCCCCGGCGCCGCCAGCGCAGCGATCTTGTCGTTCTCGATCCAGATGTCCGCTGCGAACGTGTCGCTCGCCAACACCACGGTGCCGTTCTTGATCAGCGTCCTCGTCATGGACGCATCCTATCCCCGGGCCCGCCCTAGAACAGCTCGCCCTGCGCAGGATTGCCGAGCGGCACGACGCACGCCGCATCATCGTGCGCCGTGCCATCCACCCTCGACGACACGGCATCCGCGCGCCACCCGACCAGCCCCCGCACGACCAGCTCCGGCGATGCGAGCCACGCCTCGTCGACGACCGCGGGCATCACCGCCGCGATCGGCGCCACGATGCCCACCGCCGGCACCATCACGATCGCGAAGCTCTCGACGCCGTCATCCGCGTGCGTCGCCACCACGCCCGCAAACGCCACCGGCGCCGGCGCGTGGATCCAGTACGGCTGTCGCTTCTTGCCGATCGCACGCCACGCGAACCACCCGTCCGCGTGCACCAAGCAGCGCCGCTTCGCTCGCGCGGTGCGCAACATCGGCGTCGCGGCGATCGTCGCTTCGTCCACCCAGAACACCATCGGTCCACGTTTGCCGCCATGCCCGCGCCACGGCGCGAGCAGCCCCCACCGCGCCTCGCGCTCGCCATCGCGCGTGCGAATCGGTGCGCGCTGCTGATGCGCGATGTTGAAGCGACCTGCCGTCGTCAGCGAGTAGCGCTCCATGGCGCGAACTATAGTGCGACGCCCCGATTCGGCATCCGTCCGGAACGCCATGCGTCTCCTCGCCTTCCTCGCCCTCTGTGCGTGCGCCTCGCCATCGGGATCTGGCGACGATGCGCCCGGCCCCGACGGCGGCAGCGGCAGCGCCACCGACGACCGCCTCTACCCGCTCGAGGTCGGCCGCACGTGGAGCTACTCGGTGACCTCGACGTACCCGTCGTGCCCCGCCGGCGCGAAGACGATGCGCGTACTCTCCGAAGGCACGACCGCCGGACGCTCGACCTACGAGGTGCAAGGCTTCTGCGGTCTCACGGGTCACACCGCCGTCGACGGCGATCTCGTCGAGGAGTACTACGACTGGGGCCCGACCGGCTGGATGCGCTCGCTCGACGAGCCGGTCTCCGACGGCCACACGTGGCAGACCACGAACGGCAGCGCGACGTTCGGGATGACCTACTCCAACGCCGGCACGACCAACGGTCACGACGATTGCTGGAAGGTCACGCAGCAGGTGCAGTACACGACGTACTGGATCTATTGCCGCGGTATCGGCCTCGTGCAGTACGAGCTGGTCGACCTCGCAGGCGGCACCATCCGCGCAGAGCTCACGGGCACGAGCTTCTAGCATCACGGCCGTTGCGTACGCGTCGAAACGAACCGCCGGAGGTGGAAGGTCGGTAGAAGGTCGGACGTGGAAGGTCGGAGGTGACAGGTCGGAGGTAACGGGTCGACGATGCCCACGTGGGCGCGCGCGTCGATGATTGCCGGCAGATCAAGCCGGACGCTTTGGTCCGTTGCACAAGCCCCACAACAACGCGAGCTCGCGCCTCACGAGCGCACGTGCGCGCTCCGAGTCCACCCTCCAACCCCACGCATCCGCGGTGTCGAGTGCGCCCTGCACCTCGGCCGCGCTGCCCTGCGCCATCACGTAGAACCGACGCCGGTCCTTGCCGGTGCGCTTGGACCCCTCGCTCACGTTCAGCGAGATGCTGGTCGCAGCGCGCGTGACTTGATCAGCGAGGTTGGAGTCATACGCTTTGAGTTGCTCGACGACCGGGACGAGCGCGCGAATGAGATCGAGTGCATTGGTGTACGCGTGGAACATCGACGGAGTCCTTTCACTGATTGCTAAGAACGCCCTCCGGGCCGAGGGGGCCGGGCGGCGGGGGCTCAGCCCGCACCCGGCCACGCGCACGAGCAGTGACGAACGCCCGTTGATTAACGCGCACGCGTTCGAGACGCGGTTCATCTCCGCGGCCACCGTTCGCGCCAGCACGATGCACACGCGTTCGGCACGCTCGGTGCGCAGTGGACGGGTAAGGGCGCCCCCGCCGCACGCCCCCGAGGGGAGAGCACGCGTTCTCACGACGGTTCGCGCAGAACCGCGATGCGATTGGACAGACCGCTTCCCCGCCGGAAATCAAGATCGCCGGCTCTTGTGCCGCCGCGGCTGTTGAGCTGCTCCTATATCGGCGTTTTCAAGTTCCACCTCCCGCCTTCCACCTCCCGCCTTCCACCTCCCGGTACAGCGGCGGATGCCAAGGGCACGAATTCGCGCTCACGTGGTTTGGTGCATTCGGCGCATCGATCCGCCCGTTGCGCCGAAGCTCGCATCGCCTCGAGCACTGTCCGCGATCAGTTCCTGCAGCTCGACATCGAGCATGCGGGCACTTCGGCAACGGCGATAGCGGCGAAGCGCTACTGCGCCGGTCGGTGTGGGTCGATCTCACGCCGCTGCACGAGCTGCCGATCGCACCCGGCAGCGAAGCGAGCCTTTCGACCGCGATGCTGCCGCTCAGCAGGACACACGCGCAGAGCTACACGGTGCCCGCCGCGCAAGGCGCGCCGCCCGCGGAGGGTGCGCAGATGCTCCAGACCCGCTAGTCGTCGAGGTCGTCGTACTCGCCGAGCTTGCCAACGGCGAGCTCGGAGGCGCGCGCGTGGCTGTAGATGCCCGCGAGCACGCTGTCGAGGAAATCGTCGGCGACGGTGTCGTCGTCGGTCTCCGCGAGGAAGCCGATCGTCGACGTCTGGATGGCGGGGTCCGCCTTCTTCTTGCTCTTCTTGGCCTGCGCCTTCACCTCGTAGCGCACCGAGCAGATCATGTCGTACTTGCGCGCGGCGTCGGGGCAGCCGAGGAGCAAGCGAACCTCTTGCTCGTCCTCGTCGAGGCCGACGACGCAGGCGTCGACCTTGTCCTTCTTGGTGATCCACGCCTTGGCGCCGTCGAGTCCGTCCTCGAAGAGGACCATGTCGAGCTTGCCGCCGGGCGTCTTGCGGCCGATGCCGATGTAGCTCGGCGCGTGATCGCCGTCGGCGAGCGTGACGAGCGTTTGGGCGACGAGGGAGCCGGCCGCTTGGCCAATCGACTTTACATCTCTCATGCGATCAGTCCTCCACGAGGGGGCCATAGGCGTCAGGGCGACGGTCACGGAAGAACTGCCAGGTGCGGCGAACTTCCTCGATCAGGGAGAGGTCGAGCTCGGCGACGACCAGCTCGTCCTTGTCGCGCGAGCCGACGGACAGGAACTGGCCGCGCGGGTCGACGAAGTAGGACTGGCCGTAGAATTCGCCGATGTTCCAGGGAGCTTCGGTGCCGACGCGGTTGATCGCGCCGACGAAGTAGCCGTTGGCGACGGCGTGCGCGGGCTGCTCGAGCTTCCACAGGTACTCGGACAGTCCGGCGACGGTGGCCGACGGGTTGTAGACGATCTCGGCGCCCGCGAGGCCGAGCGCGCGTGCGCCCTCGGGGAAGTGGCGGTCGTAGCAGATGTACGCGCCGATCGTGGCGTAGCGAGTCTTGAAGACCGGGTAGCCGAGGTTGCCGGGCTTGAAGAAGTACTTCTCCCAGAAGCCGGAGGTCTGCGGGATGTGCGTCTTGCGATACTTGCCGAGGTACGACCCGTCGGCGTCGAGGACGGCGGCGGTGTTGTAGTAGACGCCGGCCTGCTCGCGCTCGTAGAGCGGGACGACCATCGCCATGTTGTACTTGGCGGCGATCGGCGCGAGCTTCTCGCACGTGGGACCGGGGACGGCCTCGGCCGCGTCGTACCAGCGCTTGTCCTGACCGGGGCAGAAGTAGGGGCCGTTGAAGATCTCCTGGAGGCAGAGGATCTGGACGCCCTTCTTGCCGGCGTCGTGGATCATCGGCAGATGCTTCTCGAGCATCGCAGCCTGGATCTCCGCGACGGACTTCGACTCGTCGTTGATCGGGTTCGAAGCTTGAATCAGACCGCTTAGAACTTTTCGCGACATGTCTCCCCTTAGTTGGTGACGAGGGTCGAGGTTTCCTTGGCGATGTCGCCCTTCCAGGTCTCGACGTCCTTGGCCTGCGCGGCGCCGGTGGACTTGGCGCGAGCGGCTTCCTTGGCCTCGCGCGCCGTCCGCTGGCGCTCGACGAGGTCCATGTGCGTCGTGAAGTACGGCAGGCTCTTGCCGATGAACTCGCGCAGGTTGGAGAACTTGTGGTCGGTCATGAACTTGCCGAGCTCTTCCTTGAGCTCGCTGATGATCTCGTAGCCGCGGAGCATCGCGCCGGTGCACACCTGCACCGTCGACGCGCCGAGCAGGAAGAACTGCGCGGCGTCGAAGCCGGTCTCGATGCCGCCGATGCCGCTGATCTCGACGCCGGGGTTCGCGCGCGCGACCTCCATCACCTGGCGCAGCGCGATCGGACGCACCGACTGGCCGGAGTAGCCGCCGGGGACCGAGTGACCCTCGACGGTCGGCATCGGACGCAGCGTCTTGAGATCGATGCCCGACACCGAGAGGATCGTGTTGATCATCGCGATGCCGTTGGCGCCGCCGCGCAGCGCGCTGGCCGCGGGGACCGTCGGGTTGCCGACGTTGGGCGTCATCTTCGCCCACACCGGAATCTTCGCGACCTCCATCACCCAGCCGACGACCTCCTCGACGATGTCGGGGTTCTCGCCCATCGCCATGCCCATCTTGCGCTCGGGCAAGCCGTGCGGGCACGAGAGGTTCATCTCGAAGCCGTCGACGCCGGTCTCCTGGACCTCGCGCACGATCTGCTGCCAGGCTTCCTTGCGGTACTCCTCCATGATCGACGCGATCAGGATCTTGTTCGGATAGTTCTTCTTGAGCTGCTTGAGGTCGTCGAGCCAGTCGGCGTACGGGCGGTCGCTGATCAGCTCGATGTTCTGGAAGCCGATCACCTCTTCGCTCGTGCGGCCGCGGACCTTCGCGTAGCGCGGCGCCGTGTTGATGACCTTGCTCGCGTCGAGCGAGAACGTCTTGCACACCATGCCGCCCCATCCGAGGTCGTAGGAGCGAGCGATCACCTTGCCATTCGTTCCGGGAGGCCCCGATCCGAGGAGGAAGGGGTTTTCGAACTTCATGCCATTGACGGTGATGCTCAGGTCGGTCACGTCGCCTCCAGAGGGGTCAACCATCCGCAGTCGCGGAATGGGGAAACGGTGTGGCTAGCACAGCATTCGAGGAGGCTTCAACCCTCAACTGCTGACGTCCGGATTCGTGAAACAATGCGCTCGTGCGAGCAGCTCTGGCGGTCGCCGTTCTCGTCGGAGGGTGTGACCTCGTCTACAGCCTGGACAGGCCGCCCACGACGGGCTGGGCGCAGGTGGCGGTCGGGTACTCGCACGCGTGCGGCCTGACCCGCGAGGACGAGCTGTACTGCTGGGGCTCGAACACGCTCGGTGAGGTCGGCATCGGTGACAATTTGTCGACCGTCGACCTGCCCACGCGGGTCGGCGGCACGTGGTCCGCGATCTCGGGCCAGTACATGCACGTGTGTGGCATGCAGGCCGACGGGTCCGCGTGGTGCTGGGGCAACAACGCGAACGGGCAGCTCGGCAACGGATCGACGACGAACACCCAGATCCCCAAGCCCTTCGACGGGGCGTGGAAGCGGCTATCGGCCGGTTACCTCGGCAGCTGTGCGCTCGACGTCGACGACAAGCTCTGGTGCTGGGGCAACAACGCGACCGCGCAGCTCGGCGATGGCACGCTGACGAACCAGACCTCGCCGGTGCAGATTGGAGATGCGCGCTGGCTCGATGTCGCGATGGGCGGGCTCCACACCTGCGGTGTCCAGGAGGACGGAACACTGTGGTGCTGGGGCGACGACGTCTCGCAGATGCCGACGACCGTGCTCGAGGATCCGGCGCTCGCGATGCCATCGGTCGTCCCGGTGCAGCTCGGCACCGACACGTGGCGCGCGATCGCCGCGCTCGTCAACGCGTCCTGCGGCATCACGACCGGTGGTCGTCTTCGCTGCTGGGGATCGAATCGGTATCGCTCGATCGGCATCGGTGACGCGGCGCGCGCCGACGCACCGACCCCCGTGCTCGTCGACGGCGAGGACGCGGACGACTGGGTGCAGATCGAAGGCGGCGTCTGGGCCGCGTGCGCGGTGAGAGCGAACGGCGAGGCATGGTGCTGGGGCCAGAACTATCGCGGCGAGCTCACCGGCGAGGAGACCATCGTCGAGGTGCCGCGGCGCGTGGAGAATCCCGACGGCGCGAAGTGGACCGGTGTCTCGATCGGCGCCGGCAACGCGTGCTTTGTCGACGATCGAGCGCGCCTGTGGTGCACCGGAAGCAACAGCTTCTCCCAGCTCGGCGACGGCGGCACGAGCCCGCGCACGCCGTCACCACCGGCGCCCGATGCCCCGGCGACCATGGTCTCCGCCGGCGATCACGTGACCTGCACGATCGACAACGGTGAGCTCGCGTGTGGCGGCAAGGGCTCGTCGCTGCAGCTCGGCACCGACCTCGAGCTCCCGATGCGCGAGCTCTCGACGATCGCGGGGACGTGGGAGTCGGTGTCGATCGGGATCGAGCATGCGTGCGGCATCCAGACGGGCGGCGCGGCGTACTGCTGGGGCACCGATCGCGCCGACGCGCTCGGCAACGGCGCTGGCACCGTGCGGTCGGGGATCCCGTCGGCGGTCATGACGGCGCGTTCGTTCGTGTCGATCGACGCCGGCGCCTACTTCACGTGCGGCATCGACACCGCGCGCGAGATGGCGTGCTGGGGTGACAACTTCAACGGACAGGTCGGCAACAACACGCCGAACAACAGCGCCGTCCCGACGACGGTCGTCGGCTCCTCGACGATGATGATGTGGATCTCGGTCAGCGCCGGCTCGTCGCACGCGTGCGGCATCCTGGTGAACGGCACGATCCGCTGCTGGGGCGCGAACCAGTTCGGCCAGCTGGGCGACGGTACGACGACCGACAAGCGCGTCGCCACCGCGACGATCGTCCCGGCATCGGGCTCGACGCTGCCCGTGTTCGTCGAGGTGAGCGCCGGCGCCGATCACACGTGCGCCATCGGCGTCGACGACTCGCTGTGGTGCTGGGGCAACAACCGTCGCGGACAGCTCGGCTTCGAGACCGGCTTCGCGTCGGGGACCTCTCGCGCGACCAAGCTGCCGGAGGCGTGGACCCATGTCGCGGCCGGCGGGAGCTTCACGTGCGCGATCCGCGCGGACACCACGATGTGGTGCTGGGGTGCCAACACGCGCGGTCAGCTCGGCGACGGCTCGCTACTCGACCGCCTCGCACCGGTGCAGCTCCCCGGCACGGGCTGGACCGCCGTGACCGCGGGCTCGGATCACGCGTGCGCTCTGCGCGGAACCAACGTGCTGTGCTGGGGAAGCAACGACGAGGGCGCGACGTTGACCGGCGACGCGTGGACCACCGAGCTGCACGAAATCGTGGAGCCGGAGCCCTAGCTCCGTGATATGGCTTCGCCCTATGGCGACGAAGACGATCACGCACTGGATCGACAATCAGGCGTACGAGAAGACCGCCGAGCGCTTCGGCGAGGTCTTCAACCCCGCGACCGGCGAGGTTCAAGCGTACGTGTCGTACGCGACGCCGAACGTCGTCGACGAGGTCGTCGAGTCCGCGTGGAAGGCGTCGCAGACGTGGCGCTCGGTGTCGATCGCGAAGCGCACCAAGGTGATGTTCGCGTTCCGCCAGCTCGTCGACAAGCACCAGCACGAGCTCGCGAAGCTGCTCACGCTCGAGCACGGCAAGGTCACCGCCGACGCGCTCGGCGAGGTGAACCGCGGCCTCGAGGTGATCGAGTTCGCGTGCGGCATCGCCGACCTCGCGAAGGGCGAGTACAGCGAGAACGTCTCGACCGAGGTCGACACGTACTCGATCCGCCAGCCGCTCGGCGTGGTCGCCGGCATCACGCCGTTCAACTTCCCCGCGATGGTCCCGATGTGGATGTTCCCGCTCGCGATCGCGTGCGGCAACACGTTCGTCCTGAAGCCGTCCGAGCGCGACCCGTCGTGCGCGAACTTCTGCGCGCAGCTCCTCGCCGACGCGGGCCTGCCGCCGGGCGTGTTCAACGTCGTCCACGGCGACAAGGTCGCGGTCGATCGACTGCTCGAGCACCCGAAGGTCAGCGCGATCAGCTTCGTCGGCTCGACGCCGATCGCGCAGTACATCTACGAGACGGGCACCAAGCACGGCAAGCGCGTGCAGGCGCTCGGCGGTGCGAAGAACCACATGATCGTGCTGCCCGACGCCGACATGGAGCTCGCGGCCGACGCGGCGGTCTCCGCGGGCTACGGCTCGGCGGGCGAGCGCTGCATGGCGATCAGCGTCGTCGTCGCCGTCGGTGACGCGGCCGACCGCCTGATCCCGCTGATGAAGGAGCGCATCGCGAAGCTCAAGGTCGACGACGGCTTCCGCGCCGGCGCCGAGATGGGCCCGCTGATCAACAAGGCGCATCGCGACAAGGTCGCGGGCTACGTCGAGGCCGGCGTCGCCGAGGGCGCGACGCTCGTCACCGATGGCCGCGCGCTGCGCGTCGAGGGCCGCGAGAAGGGCTTCTTCCTCGGGCCGAGCCTGTTCGACAACGTGAAGCCCGGCATGTCGATCTACAAGGACGAGATCTTCGGCCCGGTGCTCGGGGTCACGCGCGTCGCCACGTACGACGACGCGATCAAGATGATCAACAGCAACCCGTACGCGAACGGCGTCGCGATCTTCACGAACGACGGCGGCGCGGCGCGCAAGTTCCAGCACGAGGTCGAGGTCGGCATGGTCGGCATCAACGTGCCGATTCCGGTGCCGATGGCGTACTACTCGTTCGGCGGCTGGAAGGCGTCGCTGTTCGGCGATCACCACATCTACGGCCGCGACGGCGTCCACTTCTACACGCGCACCAAGGCGGTCACCTCGCGCTGGCCGGATCCGCGCCACCGCGGCGTGAACCTCGGGTTTCCGACGAACAACTGATGGACGATGTAACGGTCGATCAGCTCACCAGCGGCTGGACGATCGCGCAGCGCAAGAAAGGCCACCGTCACTCGACGGACGACCTGCTCACCGGCTGGTACGCCGCCGAGAAGATGCCGCGCGCGACGCGCCTGCTCGACCTCGGCGCGGGCATCGGCAGCGTCGGGCTCCTCGCGCTGTGGCGCGCCCCCGCCGGCGCGACGCTCGTCTCGATCGAGGCGCAGGAGGTGAGCTTCGCGCTGCTCGAGCGAAACATCGCCGACAACGGACTCGGCGATCGCGTGCGCGCGATCCACGGCGACCTGCGCGACGTGCGCCTCGACCAGCGCTTCGAGCTGGTCACCGGATCGCCGCCGTACTGGGACGTCTCCGAAGGCGTGCTGCCCGACGATCCGCAGAAGCAAGCCGCGCGCTTCGAGCTGCGCGGCACCGTGGCCGACTACGCGCAGAGCGCGCGGTATCACCTCGCGCCCGATGGTCGCTTCGTGCTGTGCTTTCCGGCGGCGCAGCGCCAGCGCGTGTTCCAGGCGGCGCGTGCGAACGACCTCGTCGTCGAGTGCGAGCGCGTGGTGATCCCGAGGCGGGACGCGCCGCCGCTGTTCCACGTGTTCTGCGTGCGCCGTCGCGAGGACGCGGGTGGGACCGGCGACATCGAGGCGCCGCACGTCGTGCGCGACGAGCACGGCGATCCGACGCCGATGCACGCCGCCGCTCGCGCGACGTTCGGGTTCACGACATCGCCGCGCTAACGCGTCGGCGTGCGCGTGTTGATGCGGATCGTGAAGCCGTCGCCGACATCCTCGACGTCGTTCGTGATCCGCTCGCCGATGCCTTCGCGCGTCTTCTTGACCGAGACCGCGCTCGGCTTGATCTCGAGCGTGTTCGCGAGCCACGCGGCACGCTCGCGGAGGTCGGCACTCGTCGGGCGGCGCTCGACGTCGGAGGCCATCATCAGATCGATCAGCCGCGCGACGTCGAGCGGCGGCATCGTGCCGGCGAGCGCCTTGGAGGCGACCACGCCGAGCGCGCGGACATCGTCGCGCGGATCCGCGTGCGCGCCGGCGCTGTCGAGCGTGCACGCCTCGCCCCAGTGGCGCACGAAGATCGGAAAGCGCCGGTACGGCGTCGGGATGATCGCCTCGCTCGTGATCGCGCGGTGCACGATGCCGCGGCGGTGGATGTGATCGAGGACGTCGGCGACGTCACGCACGAGCACCACGACATCGGCGACGGCCATCGGCGTCTCGGCGATCTGCGTCGCGACGGAGCCGCCCTCGACGAGCTCGAACGCGGTCCACGGGCGCTTGTCGGGCAGCACGCCGCACTCGTAGACGCGCGGGATGCCGGGATGCGAGAGCGCTTCGACGAGGCATGCCTCGCGGAGCATCGCGACGGCGGTCGTCTTGTTGTAGCTCGGGCCCGCGTGCATGATCTTGATCGCGGCCTTGCGCGGTAGCAGCACGTGCTCGCCGAAGAAGAAGCTGCCGGCTTCTTCGGCGCCGAGCTCCTCGCTCACCTCGTAGTCGCCGACTCGAAACGTGATCGCCTCGGGCGGCGAGGTCGTCGCCCGTACGGTCCCATCCGAGAACCGGACACCCACGATCCAATCGTTACACGAAGACGTGGACTACGCGCGTTCGATTCTGGCTTCGGGCAACCGGGTAGGTGGGACAGCGCCCTGCATCATCACGTAGTAGATGCCACCCGCCAGACCGAACCCGATGAACCACGACCAGTCGTAGATGACCTTCATCGGCTCCCAGAACGCGCCGCCGAGCGCGACCGCGGTGCCGATCAGCGTGGCGACGACCGCGGCGGTGTTCCACCCGTTGCGGTAGTAGTACGTGCCGTCGCGAACGTAGAGGGACTTGAGGTCCAGCGACTTCTTGCGGATGAGCCAGTAGTCGACGATCAGGACGCCGGCGATCGACCCGAGCGAGCCCGAGTAGCCGAGCAGCCAGCCGATATAACGCGAAGCGTTGGCGTACAGCTCCCACGGCATCATCGCGATGCCGATGATCCCGGTGATCAGACCTCCACGCTTGAAGTCGATCTTGCTCGGGAACGCGTTCGCGAAGTCGTTGGCGGGTGACACGACGTTCGCCGCGATGTTCACGGCGAGCGTGGCGACCACGACCGTGAACATCACGATGCCGACGACGAGCCGGTTGTCGAACATCCCGCCGAGCTTGATCGGATCGTCGATCGGGTGACCGTAGATGATCACGGTCGCGCTCGTGATCATGATGCCCATGCCCGCGAACACGGTCATCGTCGAGGGAAGCGCGACGACCTGACCGATCGCCTGCTCCTTCTGCGAGCGGCCGAAGCGCGTGAAGTCCGGCATGTTGAGCGACAGCGTCGACCAGAAGCCGATCGTCGCGGTCAGCGACGGGATGAACAGCCGCCCGAACGCTCCGTCGGTGCCGCCCTCGTGGATGATCGGGCCGAGGCCGCCGGCCTTCCAGATCGCCCAGCCGACGAGGATCGCGGTCATCACGAGCACGAACGGGGCCGCGAAGCGCTCGAGGCGCCGCACGAGCTCCATGCCGCGATAGATGATCAGGATGTTCAGGCCCCAGAACAGCAGGAACGAGATCCACAGCGTGGTGGGGTGACCGTTGAAGCTGCCGAGCATGTCGGGCCAGCCGCGATAGATCGACGCGAAGAACGCCTGGAGCGCCATGCCGCCGATCCAGGCGTTGATGCCGAACCATCCGCACGCGATCAACGCGCGCATGAGCGCGGCGAGGTTGCTGCCGGCGGTCCCGTACGCCGCGCGCGCGAACACCGGGAACGGAATGCCGTACTTGGTGCCGGGGTGCGAGTTCAGGAGGATCGGCGCGAGGACGATGATGTTCCCGAGGAGGATCGTCAACAGCGCCTGCCACCACGACATGCCGTTCGCGATCAGCGCGGAGGCCATCGTGTAGGTCGGGATGCAGTGGGCCATCGAGATCCACAGCGCGGCGTAGTCCCACGTGTTCCACGTGCGCTTCGCGACCGGTACCGGCGCGAGGTCCTCGTTGTAGAGCGGCGAGCTCTCGAGTGACTTCACTTCGCCGGGTGCGAGCTCGACACGTCCGTCGTCGTGTTGAATGGTCGCGTCCGATGCCATGACGCGCTCGAACCTAGTAGATTCCTCGACGTGAAGCGAGCATTCGTCACGGGCGGTTCGGGGTTCGTGGGCAAGGAGCTGATCGCGGCGCTGGTCGCGCGTGGCGTCGAGGTCCGCGCGCTCGCGCGCAGCGAGAAGGCCGCGATCGCCGTGCGCGGCGTCGGCGCGGATCCGGTGCGCGGCGATCTGGCGAGCCACGCGGCGATGGCCGAGGGCATGGACGAGTGCGACGTGGTGTTCCACGCGGCGGCCAACGTGCAGGAGCACGGCAAGCTCGCCGATCACATGCGCGACACCGTCGAGGGTACGAAGACGACGCTGTCCGCCGCGCAGGCAGCGCAGGTGAAGAAGTTCGTCCACGTCGGCACCGAGGCGGTGCTCGCCGATGGCAAGCCGATCGTGCGCGCCGACGAGACGACGCCCTACCCCGCCAAGCCCGCGGGCAATTATCCGATCGCGAAGGGCCTCGCCGAGCGTGCGGTGATCGGAGCGAACACGCTCGCGTTCGAGACGGTGTCCATCCGCCCGCGGTTCATCTGGGGACGCGGCGACACGAGCCTCTTGCCCAAGCTCACCGAGGCCGTGAAGAAGGGGCGCTTCGGGTGGATCGGCGGTGGCCACTACCTGACGTCGACGTGTCACGTCGCGAACGTCGTCGAGGGCGCGCTCCTCGCCGCCGAGAAGGGCAAGGGCGGCGAGATCTACTTTCTCACCGACGGCGAGCCGGTCGACTTCCGCGATTTCCTCACGAAGTACCTCGCGACGCAGGGCGTGGACGCGAGCAAGTCACGCGATGTGCCGCGCTGGCTCGCGTCGACGACCGCCGCCCTGACGTCGTGGATGAAGGAGCCACCGGTGACCAGGACCGCGATCGCGCTCGTCGGCGGCGAGGTCACCGTGGTCGACGCGAAGGCGCGCAAGGAGCTCGGGTACGTCGGCAAGATGACCCGCGAAGCCGGGCTGGCGGAGATGAAACCGGTGGTTCCCGCGGCGTAGGATCGCCGCATGCGCATCTCTTGCCTGCTCTTGGTTCTCGCAGCGTGCGGCGGTGGTGGAACGAGCACGCAGCCGACGACACCCACGAACAACACCGGCTCGGCGACCGTCGTCGAACCGGCCGCGCCGGTCGAGAACGACACCAGCATCTGCGCGAACCGCCCCGAGCAGGTCGGGCCGCTGGTGCGGAAAAGCCGCTGGAGGTCTGCGGGATCGGCCAGCAGGTGGAGTGGCTCATGACCGCGACCTGCGAGGATGGCTCGCGCCCGTACAACGACGCCCAGGAGGTCGCCCAGTCGCGCCGCGGCAACGTGGGGCCGGGCGGCACGTGTGGAACGATCATCGACCTCTACGTCGCCACGTGCCCCGAGGGCGAGTACGAGCTCCACATCGACATGTACCACTGCGGCCCCGGCGAGAGCTTCATGTAGGCAGGCCGGCGCGCGAGAAGATCGGGGGACTCTAAACCCGCCAGCCACGGCCGACTCTCTTTACGTGGCGACCTCCGCAAAACACTCTGTCTTGTTCGTCGATGACGAGCCCGCAATTCTGTCGGGCTTGAAGAACCTGTTCCGGCGCGATCGCGATCGCTGGGACATCGTGGTCGCACAGAGCGGCGAGCAAGCGCTCCAGGAGCTCGAGAAGCGGCCGTTCACCGTCGTCGTCTCGGACATGAGGATGCCCGGCGTCGACGGCGCGACGCTCTTGACCGCGATCAAGGAGAAGTCTCCGTCGACGGTGCGCATCATGCTGTCGGGCCAAGCCGACCGCGACTCGATCGTGCGCGCCCTCCCCGCACTGCACCAGCTGTTGTCCAAGCCATGCGAGGCCGACGTGCTGCGCGGCGTGCTCGAGCGCAGCATGCACCTCGAGACGCTGCCGATCGATGAAGAGATCCGCGGCCAGATCGGTCGGCTCGCGACCGTTCCTTCGACCCGCGCCGTGTTCGATCAGATGACCGCCGCGCTCGCCGCCAATGCATCCACGAACGACATCGCCGACATCGTTCGCCGCGATCCCGCGATGGCCGCCAAGGTCCTCCAGCTCGTGAACTCCGGCTACTTCGGCGCCGGTCGCTCGACGTCGTCGATCGAAGGCGCCGTGCGCTACCTCGGCGTCGAGCGCCTTCGGCACCTCGTCACGACGGCGTCGGTGTTCACGATGACCGGCAACGACCCGTTCCACTCGCAAGAGAAGCTGCGCGCCGCCGCCGTGCGGTGCGCCGAGATGACGACGCGCCTGCTCGGCGTCGACATGAACCACGAGGCATACGTCGCGGCATTGCTCCACGACATCGGGTGCATCGTGCTGTGCTCCGGCGAGGCCGCGGTGTCGCTCGAGCGCTGCGCCGCATCCGAGTCCATCACGGGCACGGCGACGCACGCAGAGATCGGCGCCTGCCTGCTCGGGATCTGGGGCTTGCCGCGCCGGATCGTCGACGCGGTGCGCGCGCATCGCATGCCGGCGACGGCACCCGCCGACGTCAAGGAGATCGCGGCCGCTATCCACGTCGCCGACGCGTACACGAACGAGCACTACATCACGCACGGCGAAGCGATCATCGATCGCGAGCTGATGTCTGACCCGGATCTCGCCGAGAAGGTCGCGTCGTGGATCGCCATCGCAAGCAAGTAAGGCTGCCGACCGACAACGCGCTGTTCCGCGTGATCCAGAAGCGGATGCTGCGCGTGCAGTCGATCAGCGCGGGCATCATCGTCGCGTTGATCATCGGATCGACCTGGGGCAACTGGGTCCAGTTCGCCATCGCGATCGCGATCCACGCGGTGCTCTATCCGTTCAACCTCGCGTTCGATCGCATCGTCATCCCGCGGGCCGGCTATCACGCCGAGGTCTATCGCGCGGTGGCGAACCACGGCCTGGCCGCGGTCTGCTTCCAGTGGATCGACTGGCCACTGGCCTGCTGGCTGTGGCTCCCGTTCGCCGCGCTGGCGATCGACGAGTCCGCTGGTCGCCGTGGTCTCCTCGCCGTGCTCACCTGCTGCGCGATCTCCGCCATCTCCGGCATCGCGTACGGCGTCCCCGTCGCGATCCCGTTCCTCGCGACGGTGTTCACGATGATCTGCTACGCGTTCATGACCGCGCGCGGCGAGATCATCCGCGAGATGTTGCGCGACGCCGAGCGCCAGCGCGACGAGCTCGCTCGCACCGAGATGGAGCTGCGCCAGGCGCAGAAGCTCGAGGCGATCGGCCGCCTCGCCGCGGGCGTCGCTCACGAGATCAACACGCCGATGCAGTTCGTCAGCGACAACCTGAAGTTCGTCACCGAGAGCGCCGGTGAGCTGCTCGCGCTCGCGAACGAGTGCGCGACGCCCGAGAAGGCGGAGGCCGTCGACCTCTCCTACCTGCACGAGAACATGCCCGTGGCGCTCGAGCACGCCCGCGTCGGCGTACAGCGCGTCGCGTCGATCGTGCGCTCGATGAAGGAGTTCGCGCACCCGGGCGGCACCGAGGCCGGGCCCGTCGATCTCAACGCGGCGATCATGAACACGCTCACGATCTCGCACTACGAGTACAAGCTGGTCGCGGACATCGAGACGAAGCTCGGCGAGCTGCCGACATTTCAAGGCAACGGCGGCGAGCTCAACCAGGTGCTGCTGAACCTGATCATCAACGCTGCGCACGCGATCTCCGACGTCGTCGCCAGGCGGACCATGGACCGCGGTCGCATCTCGATCACCTCGCATGTCGAGGACGGCGACATCGTGATCGAGATCAGCGACACCGGCGCCGGCATCAAGGACTCGATCCGCATGAAGGTGTTCGAGCCGTTCTTCACCACCAAGCCGGTCGGTCGCGGCACGGGCCAGGGCCTCGCGATCTCGCGCGCCGTGATCGAGCGCCACGGCGGCACGCTCGACTTCACGAGCGTGGTCGGCAAGGGGACGACGTTCTCGATCCGGTTGCCGATCACACGGGATGCGCGGTCTGTCCCGAACGCCGCGTGAAGCGGTGCAGTGCGAGATACGTCACCGGCGTCGTGAACAGCGTCAGTAGCTGAGACACGGCGAGGCCGCCGACGATCGCGATGCCGAGCGGCCGCCGCAGCTCCGAGCCCGTGCCCTCGCCGAGCGCGAGCGGCAACGCACCGAGCATCGCGGCGAGCGTGGTCATCAGGATCGGCCGGAAGCGCAGCACGCACGCCTCGTAGATCGCGTCGCGCGGCGCCTTGCCGGAGCGCTCGAGCTCGAGCGCGAAGTCGATCATCAGGATCGCGTTCTTCTTGACGATGCCGATCAACAGGATGATGCCGACGAACGCGATCAGATCGAGCTGGCTGTTCGTGAGCAAGAGCGCGAGCAACGCTCCGAGGCCCGCCGACGGCAGCGTCGACAGGATCGTGATCGGGTGGACGTAGCTCTCGTAGAGCACGCCGAGCACGATGTAGATCGCGATCAGCGCGAGCAGGAACAACATCGGCATCGTCTCGATGGACTCGCGGAACGCCTGCGCCGTGCCGCGGAACGAGCTGTTGATCGAGGCCGGCATGCCGATGCCGAGCGTTGCCTTCTCGATCGCGGCGACCGCGTCGGACAGCGCGACGTTCGGCGCGAGGTTGAACGACAGCGTCGTCGACGGGAACTGCCCCTGGTGCGAGATCGACAGCGCGACGTTCGACGTCGTGATGCGCACGAGCTCGGACAGCGGCACCTGCATGCCGCTCGCCGACGTCACGTGCAGCTTCTCGATCGCCTCGGGGCCCGCGGTCGACGCGTCGGACGCCTCGAGCACCACGCGGTACTGGTTGACCGGCGTGTAGAACGTGGCGACCTGGCGCTGGCCGAACGCGTCGTACAGCGTGTTGTCGATCTGCGAGACCGTGATGCCGTGGCGCGCGGCGGTGTCGCGATCGATCTCGAGGTTCAGCTGGAGCCCTTCCATCTGCTGGTCGGACACCACGTCCTTGAGCTCGGGGAGCTTGCGCAGCGCCGCGGTGACCTTGGGGCCCCACTCGTCGAGATCGGCGAGCTCGCTCGACTCGAGCGTGTACTGATACTGCGTCCGCGAGCCGCGGCCTCCGACGCGCACGTCCTGGACGTTCTGCAGGTACATCTGCACGCCCTCGACCTTCGCGAGCTTCGGGCGAAGGCGCGCGATGACCTCGTCCGCCGTCGCGGTTCGCTTCGGCTTCTCGACGAGCTGGATGAACATGCGGCCGGCGTTGAGCGTCGAGGAGCCCCATCCACCGACGTTCGCGTTGACGTGCGCGACGTCGGGATCGGCGAGCACGATGTCCATCAACCGCTCCTGGCGCTCCTTCATCGCCGGGAACGAGATGTCCTGCGGGCCCTGGACCGTGCCGGTCAGCATGCCGGTGTCCTGCTGCGGGAACAGCCCCGCGGGCACCTGGCCGTACAGCCACACCGTGGTGCCGACCGTCGCGATCGTGAGGACGCCGACGATGATCGTGTGGCGAAGCACGACGCGCAGCGCGGCGCTGTAGCCCCGAACGATGACGTCGAGCCCGCGCTCGAGGCCGCGCGCGAGCCAGCCGGGCTTGTCCTCCTTGTGCTTCAGGATGTGCGCGCACATCATCGGCGTGAGGGTCAGCGAGATCACGCCGGACAGCGTGATCGAGACGGCGAGCACGACGGCGAACTCGCGGAACAGCCGGCCGATCGATCCGCCCATGAACAGGATCGGGATGAACACGGCGAGCAGCGAGCACGTGATCGACACGATCGTGAACCCGATCTGCTTCGCGCCCTCGAGCGCGGCCTCGCGCGGCGCCTTGCCCTTCTCGATCAGGCGCATGACGTTCTCGGTCACGACGATCGCGTCGTCGACGACGAAGCCGGTGGCGATCGTGAGCGCCATCAGCGACAGGTTGTCGACCGAGTAGTCGAGCAGGTACATGACGCCGAACGTCGCGACCAGCGAGAGCGGCACGGCCGCCGCGGGGATCGCGGTCGCGCGCGCCGAGCGCAGGAACAGGAACACGACGAGCGTGACGAGGATGATCGCGATGACGAGCGTCAGCTCGACCTCGTGCACCGACGCGCGGATCGTGTGCGCGCGATCGATCGCGATCTGGACGTCGATCGCCGGCGAGATCGACTTCGCGAGCTCGGGCAGCAGCGACTTCACGCTGTCGATCACGTCGAGGATGTTCGCGCCGGGCTGGCGCCGGACGACGACGGATACGGACCGCTCGTGATCGAACCAGCCCGCGACGTTCTGGTTCTCGACGTCGTCGATCACCGTCGCGACATCGCCGAGGCGGATCGCGCCGCCGTGCGCGAACGGATCGCCTTTCTCGGGGGGCGCCCAGCGAACGATGACCTCCTTCCACGCCGCCGCGTCGGTGAGCTGCGTGTCCGCGCCGATCGCCTGCCACTGCTCGGTGCCGACGCCGCCGCGCGGCTGGTTCGACGTCGCCGTCTGCATCGCGCGCCGGACGTCCTCGAACGAGAGGCCCATGCCGGCGAGCAGCAGCGGATCGACGGACACGCGCACCGCCGGCTGCACGCCGCCGCCGACGCCGACCTGTCCCACGCCCTCGACCTGCGCGATCTTCTGCGCGAACACGGTGTTCGCTGCCTCGTAGACGTCCTCGATCGGCAGCGACTTCGACGTCAGCGCGATGATCAGGATCGGCGCGTCACTCGGGTTCACCTTCCGGTAGCGCGGCCGCTGCGGCATGTTCGGCGGCAGATCGCCGCCCGCTGCCTGGATCGCCGCCTGGATCTCGCGCGCCGCGGTCTCCTGGCTCTTGTCGAGGTCGAACTGGATGGTGATGTCGGTCTTCCCGAGCGAGCTCTCGCTCGTGATCTCGGTGACGCCGGCGATGCGGCCGAAGCGGCGCTCGAGCGGCATCGCGATGGCGGTCGCCATCGTCGTCGGAGATGCGCCCGGCAGGTTCGCGCTGACGCTGATCGTCGGGACGTCGACGCGTGGCAGCGGCGCCACCGGCAGCTCGACGAACGCGCCCGCGCCGGCGAGGAGCACGGCGAGCGCGAGCAGCGACGTCCCGATCGGCCGCTTGATGAACGGCGCCGAGATGTTCATGGCGCGTGCGTCTCCGGATCGCGGCGCTTGAAGAAGCGCTGGATCTTCTCCATGTAGAGATAGATCACGGGCGTCGTGTACAGCGTGAGCAGCTGCGAGAGCAGCAGGCCACCGACGATCGTGATGCCGAGCGGCCGTCGCAGCTCCGCGCCCGTGCCCGTGCCGAGCGCGAGCGGGACGCCGCCGAGCAGCGCCGCGCACGTCGTCATCATGATCGGACGGAACCGCAAGAGGCACGCCTTGAAGATCGCGTCCTTCGGCGACAGCTTGACGCCGTCCTCTCCGCCGCGCTCCGCTTCGAGCGCGAAGTCGATCATCATGATCGCGTTCTTCTGCACGATGCCGATCAAGAGGACGATGCCGATCAGCGCGATCACGTCGAACGACTTGCCGGTGACGAGCAGCGCGAGGATCGCGCCGACACCCGCCGACGGGAGCGTCGACAGGATCGTGATCGGATGGATGTAGCTCTCGTAGAGAACGCCGAGCACGATGTAGACCGTGATCAGCGCGGCGAGGATCAGGATCGGCGTCGACGACAGCGACTCCTGGAACGCCTGCGCGGCGCCGGTGAACTCGGCACGCATCGTCTGCGGCGGGCCGAGCAGCTCCATCGTTCGCGTGATCGCCGCGACCGCGGCACCGAGCGAGACGTCCGGCGCGGTGTTGAACGACAGCGTCACCGAGGGAAACTGTCCCTGGTGCGCGATGGCGAGCGGCGCCGGGCGCGTCTCGAACCGCGCGATCTGCGAGAGCGGGACCACCGTGCCGTTCGTCGTGCGGACGTACAGCCGATCGAGCGCGTCACTGGACTCGCGATCCTCGGGGCGAACCTCGAGGATGATGCGGTACTGGTTCAGCTGCGTGAACGTCGTCGACACGATGCGCTGGCCGAACGCGTCGTACAGCGTGTTGTCGAGCTCCGCGGTCGTGACGCCGAGGCGACCCGCGCTGTCGCGGTCGATCGCGAGGTGCATCTGCAGCCCCGCGGCCTGCTGATCCGACGCGACGTCGCGTAGCTCGGGAAGCTCGCGCATCGCGGCGAGCATCCTGGGCGCCCACTCGGCGAGCACCTCGGGATCCGCGTCCTCGATCGTGTACTGGAACTGCGTGCGGCTCACGCGCGCGTCGATCTGGAGGTCCTGCACGGGCTGCAGGTACAGCGACACGCCCGAGACCGACGCGATCTTCTCCTGCAGCCGCTCGATCACCTCGTGCACCGTCGAGTCGCGCTGCTCGATCGGCACGAGCGCGATCGAGAACCGCCCGACGTTGGCCGCGGGGTTGATGCCATCGGCTCCGATCGCCGACGACACCGTGTCGACGTCGGGGTCCGAGAGCAGCAGGTCGGCGAGGACGGCCTGCCGCTCGCGCATCTTCTCGAACGACGCGTCCGGCGCCATCTCCGAGACGCCCGCGATCATGCCGGTGTCCTCCTGCGGGAAGAACCCCTTGGGGACGGCGATCGCGAGGAGCGCCGTCACGCCGGCGGTCGCGAGCGTCACGATCAGCGTCGTGCGCTGGTGCTTCAGCACGAAGCCGAGCGTCGACTCGTAGAACCGCGTGACCGCCTGGAACCCGCTGTCGAACCACCGCGCGATCGGTCCCGGCGTCTGCTCGTGGTGCGGCTTTAGCACCCACGCGCTCATCATCGCGGTCAGCGTCAGCGAGAGCACCGCGCTGATCGCGATCGCGATCGCCAGCGTCACCGCGAACTCGCGGAACAAGCGCCCGATCAGGCCGCCCATGAACAGGAGCGGGATCAACACGGCGATCAGCGAGACGGTCAGCGAGACGATCGTGAACCCGATCTGCTTGGCCCCCTTCAGCGCGGCGTCGAACGGCTTCTCGCCCTTCTCGACGAAGCGCGAGATGTTCTCGACCATCACGATCGCGTCGTCGACGACAAAGCCGGTCGAGATGGTCAGCGCCATCAGCGACAGGTTGTTCAGCGAATAGCCCACGAGCTTCATCACGCCGAACGTGCCGATCAGCGCGAGCGGAACGGCCAGGCCCGGGATGATCGTGGCGCGCAGGCTGCCGAGGAACAGGTAGATCACCGCGATCACGAGACCGATCGTCAGCACGAGCGTGAACTGCACCTCGTGCACGCTCGCGCGCACCGTCGTCGTGCGGTCCGCGATGATGGCGACCTCGATCGCCTGCGGCATCGAGGCGCGCAGGCGCGGCAGCAGCGCCTTGATGTTGTCCGTGACCTCGATGATGTTCGCGCCCGGCTGTCGCTGCACGTTGATGACGACCGCCCGCTTCATCGAGCGCACGCCGGTCTCCAGGTCGGTGTGGCTCGCCCAGCCCGCGAGCTGGCTGTTCTCGACGCCGTCGACGACGTTCGCGATCTCGCCGAGGCGGATCGGCGCGCCGTTCTTGTACGCGATCACGAGCGGCGTGAAGCTGGCCGCGTCCGCGAGCTGGTCGTTGGTCGCGATCGCCCAGTCCTGACGAGGGCCGTCGAGGTTGCCCTTGGGCTGGTTGACGTTCGCCGCCGCGATCGCGAGGCGCACGTCCTCGAGCGTGAGGCCCGTGCCGGCGAGCGCGACCGGATCGACCTGCACGCGCACCGCGGGCTTCTGGCCGCCGCCGATCGTCACGAGGCCGACGCCCGAGACCTGCGAGATCTTCTGCGCGAGCACCGAGTCGGCGAAGTCGCTCACCGCGGCGAGCGGCAAGGTCTCCGAGGTCACGGACAAGGTCAGGATCGGCTGATCCGCGGGGTTGGACTTCGAGTACGTCGGCGGCGCCGGCAGCGTCGGTGGCAAGAGGTTGCTCGCCGCGTTGATCGCGGCCTGCACGTCCTGCTCGGCGGCGTCGATCTCGCGATCGAGCGAGAACTGGAGCGTGATCTGCGAGCTGCCGAAGCTCGAGATGCTCGTCATCTGGGTCAGCGACGGCACCTGGCCGAACTGCCGCTCGAGCGGCGTGGTCACCGCCGACGCCATGGTCTCGGCGCTCGCGCCGGGCAGCTGCGTCGTCACGACGATCGTCGGGTAGTCGACCTGCGGCAGAGCCGCGACGGGGAGCTCGCGATATCCGGTGACGCCCGCGAGGAACAGCCCGAGCATGAGCAGCGTGGTCGCGACCGGGCGCCGGATGAACGGCGCCGAGATCGAGCCCGTCATTTCTTCCCGACCGGGCCCGGCGCCGAGCCCGACTTCGACGCATCGGGCGTCACGACCTCGACCTTGCCGCCCGGGCGCAACTGGTTCGCGCCCTCGATGACGACCTGGTCACCGGCGGCGAGGCCCTTGGTGATCACCGCGCGATCGGCGGTCACGATGTCGACGGTGATCGGCCGCAGCTCGGCCGTCTTCTCGGCGGTCGCGACGTAGACGAACGTGCCCTGCGGTCCGCGCTGGATCGCGACGGCCGGGATCACGAGCGCGCCCTTGCGGGTCTCGACGAGCATGCGCGCCTTGACGAACGCGTTGGGCCACAGCGTTCGCGTGGGGTTCGGCACGAGCGCCTTGAGGCGCAGCGTCGACGTCTGCTGGTTGATCTGGTTGTCGAGCACCGCGAGCGTTCCGGTCGCGAGCAACTGGGAGCCGTCGCGGTTGAAGATCTCGACCTTCACCTCGCCCTGCATCGCGGTCGCGACCGCGGCGAGCTTGTCCTGCGGGATCGTGAACATCACCGCCGCGGGATCGATCGCGGTGATCACGACGATGCCGTTCTGATCGCCGGCCTTGATCAAGTTGCCCGCATCGACGAGCCGCACGCCGGTGATGCCGTCGAGCGGCGCCTTGACCTGCGCGTAGTCGAGCTGGAGCAGCGCCTCCTCGACGCTCGCTTGATCGATCTTGACCGCGCCCTCGAGCGCACCGAACTGACCGGCGATCTCGTCGACCTGCTGCTGCGCGACGAGGTTCTGCGCCTGCAGCGACTTGTACCGGTCGTACTGCTTTCGCAGCGCGTCGAGCTGCGCCTTGTCCCGCGCGAGCGCACCCTGCGCCTGCAACAGCTTCACGCGAAACGGGCGCGGATCGATCTGCGCGAGGAGGTCGCCCTTCTTGACCGCCTGCCCCTCGGTGAACGCGACCTTGTCGAGCCGTCCGTCGACCTGCGCGCGCACCGTGACCTGCTGGAATGCCTGCACGGTCCCGAGCCCCTCGATCCACACGGGAAGATCGGTCTGCTCGACCGCCGCCACGCGCACGGGAACCACGCGGTCCGCCCCGCGCGATCCACCCCTCGTGCCCTTCCCATCGCCGCGTGCATCGCCACGTGCATCGCCACGTGCATCGGGCGATGCCTGCACCGTCGGCGCCGGGCGAGCCTTCGACTCGTTGCGCGACCTCACGAACCACACGACGCCCGCGACGACGACCAAGCCGACAGCGAGGCGGACGAGGTTGGCGCGGACGCGTGGGCTCATGCCGTCCTCCTCGGATAGCACGGCGTGGGCGAGGCCAGGTCGGGGAAACGGTGAAGCTCTGTGAATCGGTTATCGAAGTGGTCTGGACGATGCTGCCCGGTCCACCGCAAACCGTGCCCATGCGCGGATGTGCGGCAGACGATCGCCGAGCTGCTTCTCCAGTGAGGGAAGCGCGAGCCTGGCGATCGAGCTCTGCGCGAGCGCATCCGCCGCGAGGAGGCGCAGCGCGGGTTCCTTGCTGGCGAGCCAGCGCTCGCCCATCGGCTGATCCGGATCGCCGCCTTTCGCGCGCAGCGAGACCTCGTAGCGCGAGCGCAGCTCGTCGAGCGTCCACTGCAGTGATCGATCGACGTGGCAGAGGTTGCACGCGTTGATGCCGCCGGTCGCGACGATCGCCGGGTTCGTCGGCGACGAGATGCGATGCGTGCGCACCACGCGATCGATGCCCATCACCATCTTCGGCATGTGGCAGTCGAGGCACGTCGTGTCCGGTGCATGCCCCGCGTGCGCCGACTGCGCCGCCGCATCCGCGAGCTGCGCGTGACACGTCGTGCACGCCGCGATCGCGCGCGCCTCGTTGCTGCCGCCGGTGTGCGGATCGTGGCAGTCCGTGCAGCGCGCGGTCGTGCACGGTGACGCGGCGAGGTCGAGCGCCTCGCTCGAGTTGCGCAGAGCTGTGCCGTCCGCGAGGCGCGGCGACGGGCCCGAGTGACACTGCGCGCACACGCGGTTCACGATCGTCGCGTTCGCTCTCTCCTCGGCGAACGTGGCCGGCACCGGCGCACCCTCGCGAGCCTCCGCGCCGCGCGGCACGAACGACATCGTCGCGCCGGCCGCGTGCGCCTTCCCGCCGAGGTGACAGCTCTCGCAGCTGATGCCGGTCGTGACCTGCTTCGCGACGTCGAGGCGCTCGCTCCCCGGCGCGGGCGACGGCAGCGCGAAGAACTGCTCCATGCCGTGCCCGACGGCTCGCCGCGACGCGCGCGCGATCCGCTGCTCGAAGGGATACGTGCTGTGGCACCACGGGCAACGCTCGGCCCACGGCTCCGTCACGGGCGCGTACGCGTCGAAGTCCTCCTCGCGCGCGAACCACGGATCGAAGTACGGCTGCGCGTACCAGCCCTTCGCGCGCGGCCACCACGCGAACGGAAGCCGCACCTCGACCGCGTGCGGATCGCTCGTCGCGCGCGGATCGCTCGTGTCGACGCCGACGTACTCCTGGAGCCCGCGCACGCCGATCGTTCGCGTCACGCGATACGTCGTCGCGACGCCGCCCTTCGCGACCGTCATCGTGTACGCGCCGCCCTCGCGCGCGAACGTCGCCGTACCACCCGCGTAGGTGATGCGCGTCGCGAAGTCGCCGATGATCGCGTCGGGTCCGGCGAGCTGGTTCATGCGGCGGTGGAGGCTCGTCGTCCACGCCGCGTGCTGTCCCGGATGGCACTCGCCGCACGCATCCGGACCGATGTAGTCCTCTGCACGGATCGTGGAGATCGGACCGACCGGCCGCTTTCGCACGGCGGCGTGCGGAGTTGGCGATGCAGGCGCGGGCGCGGGCGGCTCGGCGGTCTTCGAGGAGCCGCAGCCGATCGCGACCAGCGACAACATCGCGATGCGCATGGCGGGCCCGTAGATTAGCATCTGGGGATGCGTCACCTGGGGAAGGTCTCGATCGCCATCGCTCTGTTCGTCTCCGGCTGCAACATGTACGGCGCGAAGGCGCCGCGGCCGCGGAACCCCGTGCCGATCAAGCCGACGATCGAGAAAGAACCCGAGGTCGTGATCGTCGACGTCCCGGACTGCGAGTACCACGAGCGCGTGATGCCGGTGCCAAACAGGAGCCCGAAGACGGCGGAGCTCGAGCGCGCCGGCGACGCGCGCACGGAGGTGTTCACCAAGGCGACCGACAACAAGGTGAAGGCCGATGCGTTGATCGACGTGATCGACTCGTACGGGCGCGCGCTCGCCGGCGATCCGTTCAACCCGGATCTCACGCTCAAGCTCGCGCGCGCGTATGACAAGGCGCACCGCAAGGGCTGCGCGCTCGCGCTCCTGGGTCGCCTCAACCGGCTCTCGAACAACCCGGCGTACGCCAAGCGCGCGATTCCGGTGATCGACGAGGTGTTCGATCGCAAGGACTACTTCGAGCGCTATCGCAAGGACGCGATCGAGGCGCTCGGTCGCTGAGCGTCCCGACAGGCGATCGAGCTACGGCAGATAGAGCACCTGGATGCAGCGCACGCTCTCCAGGTTGCCGAGGTTCGCGGTCGGATTGATCGCGCACAGCGTGTTGAACGGCGAGTCGTTGCTCGCTCCGGTCAGCGCGAGCGTCACGTCGACGCCGATCGTGTTGGTCGCGCCGATCGTCGCATCGGCGAGCGCGACGTTGTTGAGGTTGATCCCGTACGCCTGACCGACCGCGCCGACGAGCATGATCGTCTGCGCGGCGGTGCCGGTCATCAGCGGCGCACCGGCGAGCCAGTTCGCGCCGCGCTTGGGCACGAGCCCCTGCACCATCGGATCGACGTCGGCCGTCGTCGACGAGTCGACGCGGATGCGTCCGCCCGAGCCATCTCCCGCCTTCGTCGCGCCCGCGCCGGCGCCCGTGCCGCCCGCCGCGCGGATCCATCCCGCGGGCGCGCTGATGCCACCGCCGGCGCGCACCACGATCGCGCCGCCGGATCCACCGCCGCCGTCGCCGCTACCGGCGCTGCCGTTGCCGCCGCGCGCGCTCGCGAAGCCGCCCGCCATCACGGTGAGCGAGCCGTTCGCGGTGAGCTCGAGCACGCCACCGCCACCACCACCGACGCCGCCCGCGGCGCTGAGTAACCCGTTGCCGCCGCCACCACCGCCGTTGCCGCGATTGCCCGCGGCGCCGGTGCCGGTGATCAGCGTGGCGAGCCACTCGCTTCCCGTCGCCACGCCCGCCGCACCGCCGCCGCTGCCTCCCGCCGATCCATTCGCGCCGAACCCGCCGCCACCTCCGGGCGCGCCGTTACCGAGACCGTTGCTCGCGCCGCCACCGCCGCCGCCCGGATTGCAGCCGCCCGCGGTCGCCGCGGCGCCGCCCGCGCATCCATGCGCCCCCGGCGTGCTGCCGACGCCGTCGACGTCGACGCTGCCGGTGATCACGATGTCCGACGCCGATCGGATCAGCGCGGGGTTCGCGCCGGCGAAGTGCGCGTTGGTCAGCCGCACCTGCGAGTACAGCGGCCTCAGCGGCGTGTTCGTGTTGACGGTGGTGTCGGCGACGATCAGCTCGTCGAGCCCGTTGACCGTGATCGTCTTCATCGCCAACGAGCCCATCTGCGAGATCGTGACGTCGAACGTTCGCGTCATGC
Source organism: uncultured Kofleriaceae bacterium (assembly GCA_964617845.1). Taxonomy (GTDB): domain Bacteria; phylum Myxococcota_A; class Polyangia; order Haliangiales; family Haliangiaceae; genus JABFXX01. The sequence continues at coordinate 57,958 of CAZUAR010000028.1, forward strand.
CCTGCGGCGTGGACACGAGGACCGGGATCTGGAGCGCGAGTCCGACCTTGGTCTTGTCGGTCGACACGCGGGTCTCGACGATCGTCACCGTCTGCAGCGCGCCGTTGTCATCGATCTGACTCACGGTGAACGCCGTGTCGACGCCGCTGAAGTTCTCGACGTCGAGTACGAGCAGCGCCGCGCGGCTGCCGCCCATCCCGGTGCCCTCGACGAGGAACGCGGGCTCGACGTCGCCGATCGCGATCGGCAGCTGCGGCGCGTCGATCATCATGTCGACCGGCATGTCGTCGATCATCGCGTCGACGGGCGCGTCGACCATCTCGTCGATCCGCATGTCCGCGGGCTTGTCGTCGACCGCGGCATCGGCGGGGCCATCTCCGATGTTGTTCGGGTTGTAGAGGATCGAGCACGCGCCGAGGAGCAGCGATGCTCCGGCCACCACCGGGGCGATTTTCACGAGGTCAGTATGCCCATGATCCGCCTACGCGAGAGGCGTCTCACCGCTTGCTCACGCGTGACTCAGAACAGACGTCCCTGCGCGCCCGTGCCGCCCGTCGGCGCCTTCGTCGGCGCGACGAGGCCCATGTGCGCGTACCCGGCGGCCGTCGCGACGCGGCCGCGTGGCGTGCGTGCGATGAATCCCACCTGCAGGAGGAACGGCTCTACGACATCTTCTAAGGTCCCGCGCTCCTCGGACAGCGACGCGGCGACCGCCTCGATCCCGACGGGGCCACCATCGAACCGCTCGCAGATCACCGAGAGGTACGCGCGGTCCAGCGTGTCGAGCCCCGCGTGATCGACGGCGAGGCGATCGAGCGACGACGATGCGATGTCGCCGTCGATCGTCCCGTCGCGCTCCACGGTGGCAAAGTCACGCACGCGGCGCAGCAGGCGATTCGCGATGCGCGGTGTGCCCCGCGCGCGGCGAGCGATCTCGGTCGCTCCATCGCGGTCGATCGGGACGCCGATCAGCGAGGCGGACCGCTTCACGATCGCCTCCATGTCCGGAAGGTCGTAGTAGCGCAGCTGCCAGTGAAAGCCGAAGCGATCGAGCAGCGGCGCCGACAGCAACCCCATGCGCGTGGTGGCGCCCAGCAGCGTGAACCGCGGCAGCTGCATCGTCAGCGCCTTCGCGTGCGGACCGTCGCCGATGAACACATCGAGCTTGAAGTCCTCCATCGCGGGGTACAGGTTCTCCTCGACGACCGGCGAGAGCCGATGGATCTCGTCGATGAACAGCGCATCGCCCTCGCCGAGCCCGGTGAGCAGCGCGGCGAGCATGCCCTTGTGATCGATCGCCGGTCCGCTCGACACCACGAGGTTCACGCCGAGCTCGTTCGCGATGACGTGCGCGAGCGTGGTCTTGCCGAGCCCCGGAGGTCCCGCGAACAGGAAGTGATCGAGCGCCCAGCCGTTCTGCCTGGCGGCGCGAACGCTGACCTTGAGGTTGTCGATCATCTCGCGCTGGCCGATGTACTCGTCGAAGTTCTTGGGGCGCAGCGCGGCCTGCCACGTGCGTTCGTTCGCGCGCTCGCTCGGGCGCACGACGGGATCCTCGTCGGCACCGGCACCGGCACCGGCACCGGCGCCGGCGCCATCTTCATGCTTCTTGCGCACCATCAGCGGGGCATCCCTCGGAGCGCTTGCCGCAGCAGCGCCTCCGTCGTGGTCGTCTCCTCGACGACGAGCTCGGCGACGACGGCCTCGGCCTCGACAGGCTTCCAGCCCATGCCGACGAGCGCCGTCATCACGTCACCGAGGAGCGGATGCCGCGCGACCTTCGCGGCGCGGATCGTCCCGACCGGCGCGGCGACCGGCTTGGTGCCGCCGAGGTTCCACGACATCACCATCAGCTCGCACTTCTCGCGCAGCTCGACGACCAATAGCTCCGCCGTCTTCTTCCCGATGCCCTTGATCTTCGTCAGCCCCGGGACATCCTCGCGCGCGATCAGCGCCGCGATATCGCGCGGGCTCGCCCCGCTCAGGATCGCGATCGCCGTCGACGGGCCGACGTTCTTCACGGTGATCAGCTGGTCGAACAGATCGCGCTCGTGGGCGTCGAAGAACCCGAACAGCGCGAGCGCGTTCTCGCGCAGCTGCGTGTACACCTTGAGCGTCACGCGCTCGCCGTCCGCGGGCAGCGACGCGAGCGTGTACGCCGAGCACGTCACCTCGTACCCCACGCCGTTGCAGTCGACGATGACGTGCTCGCCATCGCGAACCAAGACTCCTTCGAGACGACTGATCATGCGCTCCTCGCCATCGCCGGCTTGATCGCGGGCCGCGAGATCGACGAGCCGTGCGTGATCGCGACCGCGAGCGCATCCGTGGCATCCGCGCGCGGCAAGCTCTTGAGCCCGATCAGCGCCTGGACCATCCGCGCGATCTGATCCTTGTCAGCGCGCCCCGATCCGGACACCGACTTCTTCACGACCGCGGGTGAATAGCTCGCGACGGTCAGCCCGGCCAGCCCGATCACCGCGAGCGCCATCCCGCGCGCCTGCGCGAGCGCCAACCCACTGCGCGCGTTCTGGTGCACGAACACATCCTCGACCGCGACCATCTGCGGCGCGAGCTCCGCGATCACCTCGCGCAACCCGCACGCGATCTCGCCGAGGCGCTGCTCCATCGGCCGCTCCGCCGGCGCGGTGAGCACGCCGCACTCGACGTACCGCATGTCGCGCCCGCGATCGTCCATGACATCGATGACGCCGTAGCCGCAGATCCGGCTGCCAGGATCGAGTCCGAGGATGCGCACGTCCCGACCCTACACGCCCCCTCCGACACGAGCCTGTTTCCGGCGACACCGGCGCCAACCCGCGGAAATCATGAAGCCCCCTCCGGACCGAATCACGATCGATACGCAAGGCCACGGCCCTCTCCCCCGACCCGTCATGACGTTGTCCGTACAGCCGTACGGACACGTCTTCCCGTACGGACACGCTTCTTGCGGTCCAGCTGCGCTACAGCCCTCACCCTCGATCCGTCATGACGTTGTCCGTACATCCGTACGGACACGCCACAGCCCTCCCCCCGAGCTGTCGAATGTCGCCGGGGAGCACGATCGTCGCACGAGCAAAGCAAGGAGGGCCGGAGCCATCGGGGATGCCCCCTGGTGCCGGCAGACCTTTGCCATGCAGTTGAACGGACACGTTCTCTCGAATCTCGCCAGAGCTTGGCCTCGTCACTTCCAGCGGAAGTTCCTGTCGAGAGTGCGATCGTCGTTCGAGCAACCCAATCCAGCCATGACCGTCGTCGCGACCTACGACGACGTTGTCCGTACATCCGTACGGACATGCCCTTTGCGGTCCAGCTGCGCTACAGCCCTCACCCCCGACCCGTCATGACGTTGTCCGTACAGCCGTAAGGACATGCGGTCCAGCTGCGCCACAGCCCCCGCGACCCGTCGAATGTCGCCGGGGAGCGCGATCGTCGTACGAGCAAAGCGATGAGGTTGTTCGTGCAGTTGAACCGACACGTTCTCTCGAATGTCGCCGAGCTTGGCCTCGTCACTTCCAGCGGAAGTTTCTGTCGAGAGTGCGATCGTCGCTCGAGCAACCCAATCCAGCCATGACATTGTCCGTACATCCTATGGACACCACCACCGATCCGATTCGACGCGGCGTGGTCTGCTCGGCTCTGGTCCGCTCGTCTGCTCGGCGCCAACGATCTTCCCCGACGGCGGGTCTGCTCGACACATCCGCGACGGAGCCGGTCTGCTCGGCACCTGGATGAAAGGAAGGCTCCTCGTCCTCGCTTCCTTTCTTCCTATCGATGTTTCTGGAAGCAGGGTGACCTGACCCCGTTTACTAGGCCAGCGTTTGCGTCCTCGCTGGGGTTTGGTGCTGGTGTTCGTACTCGATCGGCGTGAGACCGCCAAGGGAGCTGTGCGGACGATCTTCGTTGTGGTCGACACGCCACTCCTCGATGACCTCGCGCGCGTGGTCGAGCGAGTCGAACCAGTTCGCGTTGAGGCACTCGTTGCGGAAGCTGCCGTTGAAGCTCTCGATGAAGGCGTTCTGCGTCGGAGTGCCCGGCTTGATGAAGTGCAACTTCACGCCGCGCTCGTACGCCCACTTGTCGAGAGCGTTCGAGATGAGCTCTGGGCCGTTGTCCACGACGATCGCTCCGGCAGACCGGTGGTCGCGGCGAGCTCGTCGAACCGCGCGACACGCTCGCCGCTGATCGACGTTTCGACGAGGATCCCCGGCGAGCGGCGACTGAACTCGTCGACCACCGTCAGCGCGCGAAACCGGCGTCCCGAGGCAAGGTGGTCGCTGACAAAGTCCATGGCCCACTGCTGCCGGGCCGCCGTCGGTCGCGCCGGTACCTCACGCGGCGACGACGCAGAGCGTGTGCGGCGACGAGTACGAAGCCCGAGACGATGCTCGCGGTACAGCCTGTAGATGCGCTTGTGGTTGTAGCGATAGCCCTTGCGCCGAAGCTTGCGGTGCAGGAACCGGTAGCCGTAGCGAGGCTTGTCCGCGGCCAGCTTGAGCAGGTCCTTCACCAGGTCGGGCGGATCGACGCGCGTCACGACGTACCGCGCGGTCGCGCGACAAAGGCCGACGACGCGGCACGCACGCCGCTCGCTGAAACCGAACGCCTGCTGGAGGTAGCCCACGACGCGACGCCTCGTCGCGGGCTTCACCATCTTTTTTTCAAGCACCGCCTTGAGCGCGGCGTTGTCGAGCATCTGATCCGCGAGGAGCTTCTTGAGCTTCGCGTTCTCGTCCTCGAGGGCACGCAGTCGCTTGGCCTCGTTGACCTCCATGCCGCCGAACTTCTGGCGCCAGCGGTAGAACGACTTCTCGGTGACGCCGAGGCGTCGGCACACGTCGGCGGGCTTGGCGCCCGCATCGACATCGCGCAGGGCGCGGATGATCTGCTCGTCGGTGAACTGGCTCTTGCGTGGCATCGTCCGTCTCCTGAGTGAAGATCGGACACAACGCGTGGTCTAGTTTTTGGGGAGCACGTCCCGAGAACGAGCGCGGGCGTCCTTCGTCGCGAAGCGACAAGAAGGCTCTTCTTCCCTCGCTTCCCTTCTTCCTATCGATGTTTCTGGGAAGCAGAGATGTCGGCGAGCACGAGCCCCACCGACCGCGGATCCAAGGTGCGTCGTTGGAAGCGTTCGTCGCGAAGCGACAAGAAGGCTCTTCTTCCCTCGCTTCCCTTCTTCCTGTCGATGTGAACCGCACCTGGATCTCCAGTGCGGCTCATCCTGTCGATGTTCTGAGACACAGTGCGAGAGACGGTTCCACGGACGCGACGCCCGAAGGCAGCCCGGTCTCTTTTGTCGCGGGATTGTCATGACAGGCGTCAGGACAACGTCATGACGGATCGTGATAGAGGGGGTGCTGCTTTGCGTAGGGGTACACGGGCTGTCTCGCGATTCTGTCCGGTATTCGGACAAGCTCACTCGCGTTCGAATCACGCGTCGACTCACGAAGCTCCGGCGACGTGCAGACGTCGGGATTGTCATGACAGGCGTCAGGACAACGTCATGACGGATCGGGAGAGAGGGGTGCTGCTTTGCGTAGGGGTACACGGGCTGTCTCGCGATTCTGTCCGGTATTCGGACACGCGCGCGCGTCGTTCGATCTCTCGAAGAAATCGGCTACGGCGCACGAAGGAATCTGCTACGGACAAACGCGTGAAGAAGACGATCACGTATTCCGGAAACAGCTTCGCTCTCATTCTCGACAAGGCGGTGTGTCGCGTGCTCGGCATCGGTCACGGATCGATCGTGAAGCTCGCGATCGAAGACGGTCGGTTGATCGTGGAGCGCACGAACGAACATCGGATCATGGCGCCCGGCAAGAAGAGACTGAGATGTGCGCCGACGGGCATCGTGCGCGACGTCGGCGAGCCGATGATCCGGGCCGCGGACAAGGAATACAGTCTCGCGGCGCTGAGGAAGTATTCGCGTGGCACCGTCACGGCGCTGCCCGACCGAGGGTTGGATCGCCATCTCGATCGCGTGCACTACCAAGCTGGCCTCCCGGCGACGCTGTTTCTCCGGAAGTTTGCGTTTTTGAACGTGGAGGCGGCGGGCGCTCGAGATGTCCTCGTCCTCCGGAGACTGTTCGCGATCTTTGACGAGATCGAAGCTGGCGAGAGAATGGAGGATGCGATCGACGTCGCGATCGCGCGCTACCCGTTCGAGAGCAGCGAGGCCATGTCCGAGGGTAGCGGGGCTTCTGCCGAGACACGCCCGCCGTCCGGGTGAGGGAACGTGACGCGCGCGGCGTGGAGGGCCTGGCGCGGTAACACGAAGAGCGTGGCGAGATCGGCGACGAGGCCGACGTCGCAGAACCGCATGAACGCCTCGTCGCCGTGCGCGTAGAGCTTGTCGCCGACGATCGGGAACCCCGCGTGCGCGAGGTGCGCGCGGATCTGGTGCTGGCGCCCGGTGACGAGCGTGCACCGCACGAGCGCGTAGTCGGCGTCGGGGTGATCTGCGTCGGGTGCGCGGCGCTGCTCGACGCGGACGCGCGTGATCGCCTCGACGCTGCCCGGTGCGGCCGCTGCGGCGGCGCCCGTGAGCATGCGGACGTGCGCGAGCTTCGTCGGGTCACCCGGTTGCGCGAGGCGCAGCGGGATGTCGAGCGTGGTCGCCTCGTCCCACGGCGGCTGGCCGTGCACGACGGCGAGGTACTCCTTGGTGATCTGCGTCTTGGTGGCGAACGCTTGCTTGAGCGTGACCGCGGCCGCGCGATCGCGGGCGACGACGAGGCAGCCGGAGGTCTCGCGATCGAGGCGATGGCAGATCTGGAGCTCGGGCTCGTCGGGGAAGCGCTCGTCGAGCACGCGCGTGAGCGTGTTGAAGTAGAACTTCGCGGAGGCGTGGACCGGCAGGTAGGGGGGCTTGTCGATCACGTAGCAGCGCGCGTCGGCGTGCACGACGGTGAGCGTGCGCGGGCACGGCGGCTCGCGGCGCGCGGGGCGGCGAATCACGTAGTGCTCGCCCTCGGCGACGATGGTCGCGGGCTTGAGCGTCGCGCTCGAGAGGGGCGAGAGCCGCGTCAGCTGGGTCGTGATCACCTGCTGGATCCGCGTGCGGGACAGGCGTTGGATCTGCGTCTTGATGAAGTGATCGAGGCGCAGCCCCGCGAGCTCGGGCGGGACGATCAGGTGGCGCTCGATGATCTTCGGCGTGCCGTCGGCGTTCAGGTGCGAGGTCAGGCCCCAGTCGATCGAGGGATCGGCGCCGGGCGGAAGCGTGAACGCATCGATGTCGGGGGCGTGGTCGCCGAGGGGAAGCGTGAACGCATCGATGTCGGGGGCGTGGTCGCCGGCCGCGTCGGCGTCGGCGTCCGCGTCGGCGTCGGCGTCCGCGTCCGCGTCCGCGTCACTCGGCTTCGGGTTCGTCGTCGACACCCGCAGCCTCGATGTCGTACTTCTTCATCAGCTTCCGGAAGTACTTTCGATCGATGTCCGCCGCGCGCGCCGCGTGCGAGATGTTGCCGTTGTTGCGGCGAAGCATCTGGAGGATGTAGTCGCGCTCGAACGAGGCGACCCAGCGCTCCTTTGCATCCTTGAACGTCACGCCCTCGCCGAGCAGCGCTTCGGGCGGTGCGGGCGCGGGGGCGTTCGGATCCATGGAGACGACGGGATGGCCGGCCGGCGCCGTCTGCGGGCGCTTGACGACGGGGTGCTTGCCCGTGGAGCCCGAGCCACCCGACGTCGACGCGCGCGCGCTGCGCACGTAGTCCGGCAGGTCGGACGCTTCGAGCTGCTCGCCATCGCAGAACGAGACCGCGCGCTCGACGACGTTGACGAGCTCGCGCACGTTGCCGGGCCATGGATAGTTCTGCAGCGCGGTCATCGCGTCGCGCGAGACGCGACGAACCTTGGGCGAGCCGCTCGGAGTCTTGTTGTACGAACCCGTGTCGAGGAAGTGCTGGAGGAGCAGCGGGATGTCGTCGGCGCGCTCGCGCAGCGATGGCAGGTGCAGGCGCACGACGGAGAGGCGATAGAACAGGTCCTGCCGGAACCGGCCCGCGCGCACCTCGTCCTCGAGGTTGCGGTTCGTCGCGGCGATGATGCGCACGTCGACCTTCGCCGCCTTGGTCGAGCCGACGCGGCGGACCTCGCGCTGCTCGAGCGCGCGCAACAGCTTGGGCTGGAGATCGATCGGCAGCTCGCCGAGCTCGTCGAGGAACAGCGTGCCGCCATCGGCCTGCTCGAACAGACCCTGCCGCGTCATCACGGCGCCGGTGAACGAGCCCTTCTCGTGACCGAACAGCTCGCTCTCGATCAGGTTCGGCGGGACCGCGCCGCAGTCGAACACGACGAGGTCGTTGCGCGAGCGCGGCGAGAGCGAGTGGATCGCCTGCGCGACGACCTCCTTGCCCGTGCCGGTCTCGCCGTCGATGACGACCGTGGTCGCGGTCGGCGCGATCTTCTCGATGATCGAGTAGATCTCGCGCATGCGCGCGTTGCCGCCGATCAGGCCGGCGCACCGATCGCTGCGCGAGGGAACGATCTGGACTTCCTCCTCGCGCGCGTTGAACTTCACCTGGCTCTGGCCGACCGCGACGATGCAGCCCGGCTTCAGGAAGCCCTCGCGAATGCGGACCTTGTTGATGAAGGTCCCGTTCGTCGAGCGGTTGTCGATCAGGACGTAGCCCGTATCGTCCTGGACGATCCGGCAGTGGTAGCGAGAGACCGTGTCGTCGTTGAGGACGACGTCGTTGTCGTCCATCGAGCCGATCCGGATCTCTTCCTTGTCGAACGTCCACTCCTGCGTCGGATCGTCGACCGCCTGCAGGATGCACCGGCGAAGGTGGAGCGTCGGACCGCGGTCCATGTAGCTCACCTTGGTCGGTGGGACGAAGTCAGGGAACTTCTTCATCGAGCGAGGTCGGCATCATAGCCGAAACCGCTCGACATCGGGGCTAACGCGTCGCGACCTGCTCGACGATCGTCCCGTGCGTCTCGGTGATCAGCGTCGGGTTCGGGCCCCGATCGCTCGTCCAGGTGACCGAGAGCGCGCGCTGGCTGCGCATCAGGCGCCGCGACAGGACGCCCGGCGCCTCCTTGGTCGCCCACATCACCACGCGACGATCGATCGCGTTCGGCGTGGGATCGGCCTCGGACTCGCCGTAGACCACGACCACGATGCGGTCGCTCGCGATGCCGTGCCCCATGAGGTGCATGCGCACCATGTCCGCGCGCGCGGTCGCGAGATCCGCGTTGTGCTCCGCCGTGCCGAGGCTGTTCGCGTGACCCTCGAGCACGATCCGCGTCTGCGGGTGCTTCTTCATCCAGCGCGCGACCGTGTTGATCTGCTGGATGCCCGAGTCGAGCAGCGCGGACGAGTCGTTCATGAACACGATGTCGTCCTCGGGAAGGATCATCTTGGTCGCCTCCGCGCTGGCCGCGAGCGGCTTGGCCTTCGCAGCGGGGCCCGTGAAGTCCGGACCCGCCACGGCCGGGGCCGCACCGGCAGCGAGGATCAAACCAGCAAGCAACGTCTTCAGCGTCTTCATAGCGATTCTCCTGCCCCACGGATTCAGCATTCGACGTGCCAGCCGTGTGCGATGCACCGATCGGATGCATGGCGGTCAAAGCAAAACAGCCAGATCCGACGACCCGTGCGTTTCTGCCCGTCGCGCACACGCACTGCGCACTGCGCGCTGCCGTGCAGACGTGTCACGGGTGCCCGCTCATCAGTGCGAGCTCTTCGCGGACGTCGCTATCGCCGGCGAGCTCTACGCAAGACGAGAACGGCGATCGTGATCGCGAGGGCGCCGGCGATCGCGAGCGCGATCCACAGCGCCACCGAGCCGCGGTCGGACGCGGGAGCCCGGGATGCGCACGCCTGATCGCCCCGGGGCGCCTTGTCCGTGACGACGAACGCCGCGTCGAGCCCGTCATCCATGAGCGGCCCGCCCGGGCCGACGAGCTTGTAGTCGTGCGTCGGGTCGTCGAAGGGCCCGACGCGCGCGTGCTCGATCGTGATGCCGAGCGCGTCCTCGACCTTGACCTCGGTCTCGCCGGGCTTGGGCACGCGGAACCGATCACGCAGGAGCAGCGTGTGACGCGGGCCGCCCGGTAGGCAGACGTACGCGATCATGTCGACCGAGAACGATCCCGCCGAGACATCGGGGGTGCCGAGCCCGACCGCGACCGTCTCCCACCGGATCGGGTGCACGGTCCCGTCGACCGTCAGCTCGATACCATCGGCCACCTCCCGGGACAGCTTGGCGCCGAACGCGGCCCCCTCGTCCTCGGACAAGATGCCGTCCTTGTTGGCGTCCAGGCTCGGTCGCATCTGCCGGCCCGGGACCTCGCCGAAGAAGACGGTGTACGCGAGGCGGAGGCGGTCCGCCGACGGAGTGACCTTGAGGTAGCGATTGTTGTCGTCGACCGATGGCGCGATATGCGCATCGGCGGTCCGACCGACGAGCCCGAGGAGCCCGCACAGGCAACCGACGGCCCACGTGATGACCAGCACTCTGACCCGCTGCATCACACTGCGCAGTTGACCCCGCTCGATCCGTCGTGGTCAAGTCCACGCCGATGAGGATGATCAGGGCCATTCGTTTGTCTTGCTTGCTCGGTAGCCTCGTAGCGGTCGGCGCGTGCGGCGACGACGGCGGCACCCAACCGGGTGAAGAGCTGTTCCCGCCGAAGCCCGAGTGCATGGGCGAATCGATCGTCCCGTACATGGGATCGCACAAACAGGTGATCTCGTCGCTCGAGATCGGAACCGCGATGGACGGCTTCGATCTCGATCACGACGGCAAGCCCGACAACAAGCTCGCCGCGGTCGCGAGCCTCGCGGGCACGGCGATCGCCGACTCGCTGAAGGCATACGACATCGTCATCCCGATCGAGATGTTCGACGTCACCGGCGCCACCGCCGACACGTGCGTGAAGTTCGCCATCTACCTCGGCGACTACGTCGTCGATAACGACGAAGACGGCGAGGACCCGTTCGTCGAGGGCGGCGACTGCAACGACAACGACATGAACATCGAGCCCGATCACGCCGAGGTGGCGGGCAACGGCAAGGACGACGACTGCGATGGTCTCGCGGACGAAGACGACCAGAACATGCCGTCGACGAGCGACGCGGACACCGACAACGACACGTACACGATCGCCGAGGGTGACTGCGACGACACGAACAACATGGTCCACCCGGACATGGCCGAGGTCTGCGGCGACGGCTTCGACAACGACTGCGACGGCGTCGCCGATCGCACGCAGGACGCCTCCGGCAACGCCACCGCGTGCAGCCCGTTCGATCCCGGCAAGGCGGACATCCCGCTCGATCCGCTCTCGTTCAAGCCCGACACGATGGAGCCGGTGATCACGTTCACCTCCGGCGAGTTCGTGTCCGAGGGTGGCAAGCTCGTGCTGCGCGCCGGACCGTCGCTGTTCTCGGTCGCGATCCCGGTCACCGACGGCATCACGCTCGATCTGCGCATCAGCGGCGCGACGATCGAAGGCGACGTGGTCGACGAGGGCGGCGTGGCCGTCGTCAAGAACGCGCGCCTGGGTGGCGTCATCGACGCGAAGACCGCCGACACGATCCGCGGCCTCGAGGTCGAGGAGATCGGCCTGACCCCGGAGAACTCGCTGCTCGACGCGGTGTTCGCGAACCTGCTCGGACCGCTCCTCGCGCTGCCGAAGTCGGCGAAGTCGATCACCGACAAGTACAACGGCTGCCGCACGCCCGACATCGACGTCGATGGCGATGGGCTCGAGAGCTACTGCGACTCCGATCCCGACGACGACGTGAAGGTCGTCGATGTCTGCATCGACGGCGATGGCACCGAGGTCAAGGACGTCGCGGGCATGGAGTGCAGCGAGGCGGTCAAGGGCGGAAAGAACCGCTTCGTCGACGGCATCTCGGTCGCGCTCAAGTTCCAGACGGTGCCGATCAAGTCGATCCAGCCGCCGCGCAACTAGGAACGTGACGACGCTGCTCCTCGCGTCCGCGTCGCCACGGCGGCGCGAGATGCTCCAGCGCGTCGGCCTCTTGCTCGAGGTGCGCCCCGCCGAGATCGACGAGGCGCCGCTCGAGGCCGAGGATCCGACCGTGTACGTCCGGCGCATCGCGCGCGCGAAGGCCGCCGCGACGGTGCGACGCGCGGACGAGTGGGTGCTCGCCGCCGACACCACCGTCACGCTCGACGGCCAGATCCTCGCGAAGGCGGAGTCGCCCGAGGAGGCCGCGCGCATGCTGCGCTGGCTGTCCGGGCGCACGCACCAGGTGATCACCGCGTTCATCCTCGTCGGCGAGCGCGACGGCGCGCCCGTCGTCCACGAGGGCGTCGTCGGCACCGAGGTCACGTTCGTGGAGCTGTCCGCGGCGGTGGTCGCCGACTACGTCGCGAGCGGCGAGTGGCGCGGCAAGGCCGGCGCGTACGCGATCCAGGGCATCGGCGCGGCGCTCGTCGCGAGCGTGAACGGGTCGGTGACCAACGTGATCGGCCTCCCGCTCGTCGAGGTGCTCGCCGCGCTACGCGAGGCCGGTGGACCGCAGCCGCGGTTCGCGGCAGGGACGCCGGCATGAGCTCGATCGCCGAAGGCTGGGCCGCCGTGCGCGCGCAGGTCGATGCCGCGTGCGCGGACTGCAAGCGTGATCCGGCGAGCGTGACGATCATCGCGGTCGCGAAGACGCACCCGGTGTCCGCGATCCGCGAGGTGCTCGCGGCGGGCGCTGTCGACATCGGCGAGAACTACGCGCAGGAGCTCGTCGCGAAGCGCACCGCCCTCGCGGCGGAGCTGGACGCGAACGCCGCCGCGGGCGTGGATCCGGCGCGCATCCGCTGGCACTTCATCGGCCGCTTGCAGCGCAACAAGGCCAAGCTCGTCGCGGGTCAGGTCGAGCTCGTGCACGCGGTCGACAGCATCGACCTCGCGACCGAGCTCGCGAAGCGCCGGCCGCTCGCCGGGTCGCCGGGCGCGCCGCCGCAGCGCGTGCTGCTCTCGATCAACGTCGCCGACGAGGTGACCAAGGGCGGCGTCGCGCTCGCCGAGGCGGTCGCGCTCGCGAGGTCGCTCTCGGCGATCGAGGGCATCCAGCTCGATGGGCTGATGACCATGCCGCCACCGTCGGACGATCCGGAGGCGAGCCGCCCCGTGTTCACGGCGCTCGCCGAGCTGCGCGAGCGCATGCGCGACGACCTCGGGCTGCCACTGCCCGTCTTGTCGATGGGGATGTCGGGAGACTTCGCCGTCGCGATCGCATGCGGTGCGACACATGTACGCATCGGGACGGCGATCTTCGGTGCGCGGTCGTCGGCGTAGCCGTTTGCGTGCTAAGCGTTCGGCGTGGCCAAGGATCGGGCGCGCCCGTTCTCGAAGAAGCACCGCCGCTACTGGCTGACGGTGACGGGCGGGATGCTGCTGATCGGCGGCATCAACGTCGGCATCGGGATGTGCGCGTACGATCGCGGGCCGGATCAGGTGCAGCGGATCGATCCGGTGCTGCCCGCACCGACGGCGCCCGTGCAGACGCACGTGATCCCCGGCGAGGGAATGCTCGGGCTCGCCGAGATTCCGGTGCCCGTGATGCGCGCGTTCACCAAGGCGCACCCGCAGCACGCGCCGCACAGCGCGAAGAAGCTCGACGACGGAACGATCGAGGTCTACTACCTCGAGGACGGCGCGCGACGCGTGGCGCGCTATCGCGACGACGGAACTACGGCGCGTTGAACGGGAGCCGCGCCATCGCGGCGTTCGGCTCGACGAGCAGCGCGGGCGGGATGCCCGAGAGCACCTCTTTGACCATCGGCAGATCGGTGAGCGAGACATCCGCGGACGTCGCGTCGGCGGACGCACCGATCAGCGAGCCGAGCTGGCCGAGCAGGCTCGACGGCAGGTTCGGCAGCTCGACGAGGGACACCCGCGTCGTCGTCGAGATGCCCATGCGGCGCTTCGCCTCGTCGAGGGTCTCGGACAGCCCGCCGAAGCGATCGACGAGCTTGATCGGCAGCGCCTGCGCACCGGTGTAGACGTGGCCGCGACCGATCGCGTCCACTTGATCCTTGGTCAGCTTGCGTCCCTCGGAGACCGCGCCGATGAAGCGGCCGTACATGTAGCGAAGCTTCTCGAGGAGGACCGCGCGCTCCTCGGTGGTGTACGGGCGGAAGTAGCTCTCGACATCCGAGCGCGCGCCGCGCTTGTAGACCTCGATGCCGACGCCCAGGCGCTGCGCGAGCCCGGACACGTCGAACTTGCCGTAGAAGATGCCGATCGATCCGGTGATCGTCGTCGGCTCGGCAAAGATGAGGTCGCAGCCCGCGGCGATGAAGTAGCCGCCCGACGCGGCGACGTCGCCGAGCGAGCACAGGATCGGCTTCACGCCGCGCGTCGCGAACACCTCGCGCGAGATCAGCTCGGAGGCGAGCGCGCTGCCACCGGGCGAGTCGATGCGCAGCACGATCGCGCCGATGTCCGGGTTCGCGCGCGCGGCGCTGATCGCGGAGACCAGCGTTTCGCTGCCGGCGAGCGACTGGCCGAGGAACGGCACCGAGCGCGACTTGCCGTCGACGATGTCGCCCTCGACGTAGATCACGGCGATCTGCTGCCGCTTCCAGCGGTCGGGACGCTCGCTGCTCGGCGCGTACACCGGCAGCACGACGCCCATCTCGGTGGCGATCAGCTGCGCGACCTTCTCGGGCGGCGCGACCGCATCGACGAGCTTCTTCGCGTTGCCGCTCTCGCTCGCGAGATCGCCGGCGGTGTACGGGCCGTTGTCGATCAGCGCCTTGACGTCCGCGTCCGACAGCTTGCGCGACTCGGCGATCGCCTGGACGAACCGCGCGTAGAGCGAATCGAACAGGTCGTTCTGCATGCGCCGCGCGGTCTCGCTCGGGCCCGTCTCGGTGAACTGCTCGGGCGCGCTCTTGTACTCGCCGATCTTGTCGAACTGCGGCGTGACGTGGAGCAGATCGAACGCGCCCTTGAAGAACAGCGAGGTCCCCGCCATGCCGACGATGCGCACGCCGCCCGCCGGGTCGACGTAGATCTTGTCGGCCGCCGACGCGACGTAGTAGTCGCGCCCGGTCCCCGAGACCATGTACGCGAACACCTTCTTGCCCTTCGCCTTCACGGCGAGGATCTCGGCGCGCAGCTCCTCGAGCGTGGCCCAGCCGCCGCTCGCGCCGTCGAACGTGACGACCAGCCCCTTCGCCGTCGGATCGCGCGCGATCGAACGCAGGCGCGCGACGAGGCCAGTGAGCTCGCGGACCCCGATCGATCCCGTGAGCTCGACGCGCTCGACGTGATCCGGACGTCCCATGATGTCGCCGCCCGGCTGCGAGGCCACGCGAAGCACCAGCGATCCACCGAGCGGGTGGTTCGCGCCGACATCGTCGCGCAGCCCCGCGCCGATCGCGGTGACGCCGAACCGGCCGAACGACAGCTCGAGCCCGACGAGCGCGCGATAGTCGCGCCGATCGACGCGGTCGTTGGTCGCCGCCGCGATCGTGTGCGTCTCGCGCGTCTCGAACCCGAGGTGCAGCATCGTGCCGCGGCCGAGGTGCGCCGACAGCCGCGACCACCCGTCGAGGTCCTCGCGGTCCTCTCCGACGCGGCCGCCGACCGCGAGCTCCAACGCGCTCGTGCCCAGCGGCCGCACCAAGAGCTCGAGCTCGTAGCGGCGCTGCGCGACGGCGCCCGTCGCGAGATCGCGGATGGCGCCGCCCCACGCGACGTAGTTGTTCAAGCGCGACGACAGACCGAGGTCGAACGTGTCGAGGCCGTCGACGGGCGCTCGCTCGCTCCAGAAGTGGTGCCACGTCACGCCCCAGCCCGTGCTCCCGATCTGTCCGCCGACGCCGAGCGTGAACCGCGTGGGCGTCCCCGGATCCGACGCGAGGCGCTCGCGCGGCGGACGCATCGCTTCGATGCCGATGCCGTACGCGAGGCGCGGCAACACTCCGCCGCCGATCGAGCTCGCCAGGAACGCGCCGACACCGGGTCCGGCGCTCGTGGCGACATCGGGATCCTCGACATCGATCGCGAGCGCGAGCTCGGTCCCGCGCACGAGCGGGATGCCACCCGGATTCACGGACACCGTTCGCGCGTCGTGCTCGCCGGCGAGCGGCGCGAGAGGAAGCGCGACGCCCTCGGTGGGCTCTTCGACGAACTGGCGATCGGCAGGCTGCGCGAGCGCGGTTCCGGTGATCGCGAGGCTCGCGAGGCCGAGTATCTTCATCGCGACGCGACCGTAACACGGGGATTAGGCGATACTCGGAGCGTGGCGCTGACCCCGACGCTCCTGGACAAACACCCGCTGTTGGTTCATCTCGGGCCCGAGCAACTCGCGCGCATCGGACGCGCCGGCGAGATCGAGAGCTACAACCCGGGCGAGCCGATCGTCGCCGAAGGCAGCCTCGGTGACGCGCTGTTCCTGATCCTCTCGGGGCAGGTCGCCGTGCACAAGGGACCGCAGACGTTCGCCACGCTCGCCGGCGGCGAGTTCTTCGGCGAGATGTCCCTCGTCGAGCCCGCGCCGCGCTCGGCGAGCGTGACCGCGATGTCGGCGACGTTCTTGTTCCGCTTGCCGCACGATCAGCTGCGCGAGCTGATCAGCGACGATCCCAACGCCGCATCGATCCTCCTCGTGCAGGTCGTGAAGACGCTGTCCGAGCGCCTGCGCCGCGCGAACCAGATGCTGTCGTCGGTCGACCTGCTCGCCGACTGGCTCGCCGGCTCGATGGTGTGACGCTTACTTGAGCTTCTTGACCGGCTGCTGGTTGGCAGGGATTGGCGCCGAAGGCTTCGCGCCGGAGACGCCGTCGCCTTCGGGCAGGTGGAGCTCGCGATTGCACGCGGCGATCTTCTTGAGCGCCTGCGCCTTCCCGTCGCCCTGCAGCATCTCGTAGAGCGCGACGAACACGTTCTTCGCGCGCTTGAACTCGCCGCGGCGGAACAGAGCATCGCCGTAGAGGAACTTCGCCTCGGTCTTCTGATCGCCGGGTGCGGTGATCGCGGCCTGGGCGAGCTTCTCGGCGCTCGCGGTGTCGTTCGCGAGGAACGCGGTCCACGCCTGGAGGTACAGCGCGCGACCGCCGTAGCCTTTGATCTTCGCGAGCTTCTCGTACACCGTGCGCGCCTCGGCGTAGTCGCCGGCCTTCTCGTAGGCCTTGCCTGCCTTCATCAGCGCCTTCGGATCCTTCTCGTCGGCGGCGGAGATCATCGGCTTCTTCGCGGTCGTCTTCTTCTCAGCGCGGTCGACCTTCCTGGTCTCGGCGGTCTTCTTGCCGTCGTTCGTGTCCTTGAGGTCGGCCTTCTTGTCGTCCGCCTTCTTGTCGTCTGCCTTCTTGTCGTCCGGCTTCTGGCCATCGAGCTTGTCGTCGGCCTTCTTCGTCTCGGTCTTCTTGTCGTCGGTCTTGACCGCGACCGGCGCCGTGTCGGGCGTCTCGGACGGTTGGTCGACGCTCGAGTTGGGATCGGTGTCGAGCTGCTTCTTCTTGTCGGTGGCGGCACGATCGCCACGCTCGCCGAGCGCGACGTAGACGAGCGCGCCGACGCCGCCGAACAGGATCGCGCCGAGGAGGAGCCAGCCGAACATCCCGAGCGCGCTGCGCTTGGGCGCCATCGGCATCGAGCTCGGCATCGAGTCGTAGCTGCGACCGGAGCCGGCGGCCTGCTCCTCGCCGGAGATCGACGCCGCGCGGGGCATCGGGACCGGCGTCGCGGCGCGCGGGTACGAGGCGCCGGCACCGTCGGGGAGCTGCCGCGCCGGATCGCTCTGCGGCCGACCGAGCTGCGCCGACAGGCCGGTCGCCATGACGGGACCGGACCACATGCCCGGCATCTCGCTGACGCCGGAGTGCGTGCCGGCGCGCGGGACGACGTTGCCCGGCGACGACTGCTGCTTGGGACCGACGATGCCGTCGTCGTGGTGACGCATCGACAGGCCGGGGTTGAGCGTCGCGACGACGGTCGGGTCCGTCGTCATGCCGAGGATCTGCGCGACGGCGACGCCGCGACCGGACAGACACTTGTTGAGCTCGTACTCGAGCGTCTCCATCGTCTGCGGGCGGTGATCGGGGTTGCGCGCCATCGCGGCCTGCACGAGATCGGAGACCTGCGACGGAATCTCGTGGCGCACCGTGTTCGGCGGCGGCGGATCCTGGGTCGCCTTCTTGGTCAGGATCTCCATGAAGTTGTCGCCGGAGTACGGCGGCGTCCCCGTGGTCATCTCGTACATGATCGCGCCGAGCGCGTAGACATCGCAGCGCGCGTCGGCGGGCCGACCCGCGGCCTGCTCGGGCGCCATGTACTCGGGCGTGCCCATCGCCATGCCCGGGCTCGTCAGGCGGCGCTCGCGCGCGGCCTCGGCCTCGGTCGTCTTCGCGATGCCGAAGTCGAGGACCTTCACCACATCCGCTGCGCCATCCCGCGTGATGAGAAAGACATTCTCGGGCTTGAGATCGCGGTGAACGATGCCCTGCGCGTGCGCGGCGGCGAGCGCGCGGCAGATCTGCGAGCTGATCTTGAGCGCGCGCGCGATGTCGATCGCCCCCTCGCGCTCGATCACGCTGCCGAGCTCGACGCCCTCGAGGTACTCCATGACGAAGTACACGCTGCCGTCGCTCGTGGTGCCGGAGTCGGTGACGTCGACGATGTTCGGGTGACCGATCTTCGACGCCGCGCGCGCCTCGCGGCGGAAGCGCTCGACGAGGTCGGGCATGCGCGAGTAGCTCGGATGCAGGACCTTGAGCGCGACGCGCTTTCCGATCTCGACGTGCTCGGCGAGGTAGACCTTGCCCATGCCGCCTTCGCCGATCAGCTCGATGACGTGATACCGACCGTCGACGGTCTTGCCGACGAGATCGACCTCGGCCTCTTCATCGGCGAGCGCGAAGGCAGCGGCGGCCGCCGCCCCACTCGCCTCCTCCGCCGTCGGCGACGCCAGGCGTTGTCCATCGCGGCGATCGGGCGCCTTGCGGCGATCCTGGCCCTCTTCGTTGCGGTCCGTCGCGCGACGCCCGGTCGAGCCCGGCTGCCGGACCGGCGGGTTCTTGGCGTGGAGACCGAGCGCGTTGAGCGAGCCGATGTCGACCTTGTCGCTCTTCTCGATCATCTGCCGCAGCTCGTCCGTCGGCGGCAGCGTCAGCGCGCGCGTGCGGACACGAGCGAGCATCTCGGCGCGCTCGTTGCGCTCGCGCTGGATGTCCTCGGCGAACAGCTCCTGGAGGAACGTCGACATGCGCGTTCCGTCGGTGGTCGGCGCGTGCTGCGCGAGCCACGTCTGCAGCGCCATGCGCATCTCGTCGCAGTTCGCGTAGCGACTCTCGCGCGCGCTCGCGAGCGCCTTGACGCAGATCTCGTCGAGCTCGACGGGAACGCGCGGCGCGCGCTTGCTCGGGCGCATCACCTCGGGGTTCTTCGCGCGCGTCAATAGATCCTGCGGCTGGTCCTTGCCCGGCGGGAACAGCTGGCGCCCCGTGAGCAGCTCCCAGAGCACGATCGCCGCCGCGTACATGTCCGAGCGGCCGTCGAGCTTCTCGCCGCGCGCCTGCTCCGGGCTCATGTACGCGACTTTTCCGTAGATGATGCCGGGCGCCGTCTTCTCGAGCTTGAGCGTCGAGCTCGCGAGACCGAAGTCCGTGAGCTTCACTTCGCCCGTGTACGAGACGAGGACGTTGGGCGGCGACACGTCGCGGTGAACGAGGTTGAGCTCGGGATAGGAGTGCGCGTAGGCGAGGCCGCGGCACAGCTCCTTGACGATGTAGACCGCGACGTCGATCGGGAACGCGACCTGCTTCTTCGCGCAGCGGTTCCACACCGCGCGAAGATCGCGGCCTTCCACGAAGTCCATCGCGAGGAACAGCTCGCCGCCCACGAGGCCGGCGTCGAACACGGGAATCAGGTTCCCGTGGGACAGCTTCACGACAACTTTTGCTTCATCGCGGAATCGCGCGACGTACTCGGCATCGGCAAGGTGCGGAAGGACGGTCTTGATGACCATCAAGCGCTCGAGGCCCCGGTCGCCCGTGACCGCGAGATAGAGCGCGCCCATGCCTCCCTGAGCCAGGGGCCCCAGCAAGTGATACTTGCCGAATTTCCTGGGGTAATGCTCCAGGTCTCCCTCGTGGAGCGCCACGCGTCTACGAAGCTACCACGCACCCAAACCAGCTACCAATTCGCAAGGCGCGTCGATTGAAGGCTCGGATCGAACCACCTAAGATGTCGATCCCGAGGCGCTTGTGGCCCGGAGTGAGGGGTACACCGACATGGCCGGCGAAACCGTCTTGGTCATCGATGACAGTCCGACCATTACGAAAGTCGTCCAGCTGGTTCTAACCAAAGCTGGTTACACCGTCGACACCGCGCCGGACGGTGAAGCGGGACTGGCGGCAGTTCGGGCAAAACGCCCCGAGCTGATCCTCCTCGACTTCGTGATGCCTCGGATGAATGGCTACCAGTTCTGCCGAGAGCTGGTCGCCGATCCGAAGCTCCGCGACATCCCGGTCGTGCTGATGAGCGCGAAGGGCGATCAGGTCGGCGAGCGGTTCGTGAAGGTGATGGGGATCGTCGACTACATCACCAAGCCGTTCTCGCCCGAGGCGATCACCGCGGTCGTCCAGCACACGATCGGCAAGTACGGGCCCGCCGGTGGCTCGGGCGAAGACGACAACCCGTCGCTCGTCACGGGCGAAGACCTCGCGGCGAACGACGACGCCGACAAGGCACACGCGAAGACCTCCGCGATCGCGCACCTGCGCGAGGAGCTGAGCGACGTCGTGTCCGCGCGCATCGCGGCGCTGTTCGCGCTCGCCAAGGAATCACAGGATCCCGACGCGAAGATCGCGACCGACGCCGCCGCGATCCGCGAGGCCGCGCGCACCGCGCTCGACGACGCCGCGCTCCAGCGGATCATCTCGACGATCGACCTCGGCCTGTTCGGCGAAGGCACGCCCGGCCTCCGTGGCGACTTGCGCGTCGTGCCGCTCGCCGAGGTGCTGCAGCTCCTCGACGTGCAGGAGCAGTCGGGCATCCTGACGGTCGAGCGCAGCGGCGCGCGCGTCGACATCTACTTCCGCCGCGGCCGCGTGGATCAAGCGGTCGCCGACGGCGTGCCCGAGGAGTTCTTGCTCGGACGCTTCGTGCTCGATGCCGAGCTGATGCAGCGCTCCGACCTCGAGTCGTTCCTCGAGTCGCGCGCGAACAAGAGCGGGCCGACGGGCAAGCTGATCGGCCAGCAGATGGTGAAGCTCGGCTTCTTCAGCGAGGCCGATCTGAAGACGTGCCTGACCAAGCAGTCCAGCGAGCTGATCTACGAGATCCTGCGCTGGCGCCACGGTCGCTTCCGCTTCGCCGCGGGCCTCGAGCTACCGCCGTCGGTGATCGACGCCGCGCTGGGCCTCGATGTCGAGGCCGTGCTGATGGAAGGGTATCGCCGCGTCGACGAGTGGCACCTGATCGAGCGAGCGATCGACAACTTCGACGTCGTGTTCCTGCGCAACGAGGACTCCGTCGCGCAGATGGGCCGCGGGCGCCTCACGCGCGAGGAGCTCGCGGTGCTCGAGGCCGTCAACGGCAAGAACACCGTGAAGGACATCATCCGCAAGTCGCGGATGGGCAGCTTCGAGGTCAGCAAGATGCTGTACCGCCTGCTGAGCATCAAGCTCGTGCGGCGGCGCGTGCTCCCCGTCGCCGTGTAGCGGCTCAGATGCACATCGGGACGAACGGCCCGATCGACGGATCCGCATCGAGGCACGTCGCGTCGTGCTGTCCGATCGGAATCTCGTAGCCGGCGCCGAGCAACGGCGCGACGAGGGGACACAGCGCGGCCGGCGCCATGAAGTTGTCCATCCACGTGATGTTCGACGCCATTCCGACGATGCCGTCCATCTCCGGCGTCGGCAGCGTCGGCGCCGACTGCCCCGCGTTGTCCGTCGCGTACCAGAGGTTGTTGCGGAAGGTGAACGACGCGGCGTCGGTGTCGCCGCCGACGTTGACCGCGGTCGCGAGGGTCGCAGCGGAGAACTCGAACACGTTGTTCGCGACGAGGCCCATCCGCGCCGGCTCGAACGTGTAGGGAGCGGAGTCGGTCGGCGTCTCCTGCAGGATGCGCATGTGCCACCGATACGCGCCGCGCACGGCGTTGTGCGCGACGACGCAGTCGACGCAGCCGACGAATGCGAACGGCGTCGCCTGCGCGCCGAGGCCCCAGATGATGTTGTCGTAGACGCGGATCCGCCGCGCCTCCGCGTTCGGCGCGCTCGTCGAGAGCGAGGGACGGAACAGATCGAGGTCCGTCGAGCCGCCGATGTTGAACGCGCGCGAGCCCGAGATGCGGACCTCGTTTCCGAGGATGTCGTGATCCGTGGAGCCGCCCTTGGACTGCACGGCGTTCTCCATGCGCGCGTCGAACTCGTTCTTGATGATCACGCTGTGATGCACGCCGACGTGGTCGATGCCGGAGCCGCCGCCGCCGCAGTTGCGGAACGTCGACAGCGCGACGTAGAGGTGATTGATCCCGGAGACCTTGAGGCAGTCGTTGTTGCCGCCGGCGGTGCCAACGTCGTGGATGGTCACGTCGTCGACGACGATGTACTGGGCGGCGGTCGTATCGTCGAAGTCGCCGCCGTCGTCGATGTTGATGCCGTTCGCCGTGGTGTTCGCGACCTCGAGCTTCTCGAGCACGACGTACGCGGGCCGCTGGAGCTGGAGCGCCTGCGCACCACCGCTGATCACGGCGCCTGGCATCGCGGTGATCCAGATCGGATCGGTGGCGGTGCCGCGCAGGTTCGCGACGAACTGATCGGTCTGGTGCATGCCCGGCAACAGCTGGATGCGCGTGCCCGGCGTCGCGGCGGCGGCGGCGGCCTCGATCGACGCGTGGTCGCCGGTCATCGTCGCCGAGCTGACCGTGATCGTGCGCGACGGCGTCTTCCCCGACGAGAACGGCTGCGCAGGCCCGCACACACCCGGGATACCGCCATCGGTGTTGGTCACGTCACCATCGTCGGATCCCGAGCCTCCACCATCGCGCGGAGACTGACCGTCATCGCCGCAGCCCGAAACGACGACCGCCGCTACGAGAGCGGCGGTATGGATCGTTGCCCTCATGGGGCAAGGCTATCGCGATTGGCGGCGGCGGCGGCGGCGCAAGACGAGGCCGAGCGTCGCGAGCGACAAGAGGAAGCCGCCGTAGGGCCTTCCCCCCACCGAGCAGCAGCCGTTGTCCTCGACATCGCCGATGTCGCACGTGTCCGAGAGCTCGCACTCGGGCGCGGGCTTCGCGATCACGACGCAGACGTCGTCGATCGTCCAGCCGCCCTTGTTCTCGCCCTGGTCGGCCTGCACGTCGAACTTGAGCTTGATCGTGCCGGTCGTCGACGCGGCGGCGACCGCGGAGAGATCGACGTCCTGGAAGCGCCACTCCTTGTCGAGGTGATCGAGGCCGCCGACGTCCTCGTTGCCCGAGGCCGCGTTGCTCCACAGCGCTTGATCGTTGGCGAAGATCGTCGCGACGTCGAACGTGCCGTCCTCGATCGTCAGCCAGCGGTAGTACTGCAGGCGAACGTTCGTGTTGCCGGCGAGATCGATCTCGGGCGACTCCGCGTACGTCATCGCGCTGCGGCGATACTCGCCGTTGGAGGACAGATCGAGGCCGAGGACGTTCTCGCCGCCGTGCGCGACCTTGGGATCGCCGCCGAGGCCCATCGGCATGCCGACCTCCCACTCGTCGCGATTCTCGGGGATCGCGGCGTGCGTCCAGTCCTCGCCGCCGTCCTCGAAGTCGGCGCACCACAGCGTCTCGACCTCGCCGACGTAGTACTCGTAGAACGGGTCGGCCTCGTTGTTCGGATACGTGAGCGAGGTGCCGTCCTCGAGCGTGATGCTGACCTTGTACTGCAGCACCGTGCCGGTCTTCTGCTCGGGCAGCGCCGCGGTCCACGTGGTGTCGGTCGGCGCGAACTCGACGGCGGTGCCCGCCTCGCCGCCGCGAACCTTCCAGTCGATCACAGCGCGCTGGACGCCTGGCGCCGGGCACGGCGAGCCGACCTGCGGCGCGTTCGTCTTGAACGAGACGCTGCTGCCCTCGCGGACCGGGTCCGTGAGGCCGATCGTGAACTTCGGGTTCGCGAGACCGTGCGCGCCGAACACCGTGTTGATCTCGCACTGGTTCGGCGTGCCGTTCTCGAGGTTGCCGTCATCGTCGTCGGCGAGCAGCACCTCGGGGTACGTCGTCGGGATGTCGGGGCTGCGCCGGAGCGCGGCGTAGTAGAGCTTGCGCGCGAGCGCCTCGCCGGCGTCGTCGCCGAGCTTCGCGATCAGCGCCCCGCGCAGATCCCACATCGTGCCGCCGATGATCTCGCCGTCGTCGTGCACTTCGCCCGTGAGGTCGTCGGGCCACTTCTTGTTGACCGTGGGGTCGAGGTCGCGCAGCGCGGACTCGCCGAAGAAGAAGCCGCGGCCCATGCCGTGGTCCTTCGTGATGAACGCCGCGAGCATGTCGGCCATGCCCTCGGACAGCGCGCCGGCATCCATGCTGCCGAAGTCGCCGAAGCCCGGGATGACGGACTGGGCGTGCAGCGAGTGCCCGAACTCGTGATAGACGACGTCCGCGATGCGCGCCGTGTTCTGGCAGCTCGTGCCACCGAGCGGCGAGTTCGAGAACGCGGCCTTGTAGAAGTGGATGTCGTCGCCCGTCGAGAACGCGTTGCACGTCTGGTTCTCGTTCACGACGACGGGCAGCTGATCATCGAGCCACTGCAGCTCGGGGTTCATGTGCGCGCGCGCGTATGCCTTCGCGGTGCTCGCGAACACGAACGCGGAGATCTGCGCGTCGTTGAACTCCTCGGTCGAGTGATCCCAGACGACCTCGCCGCCGTCCTGGAGCGTGAGCTGTTCGCTGAGCAGCGAGCCGGCCTTGTTCGAGACCTGGACCAGTGGGCCGGTGAGGCCGGGGACGATCGTCGCGTCGCCATCGGCCCACGTGACCGTGCCGTCGTCGCTCGCCATCGTCGCGACGGTGTTGACCATGTGCGAGACGTTGGGCGCGGGCTTGGGCGAGCGCAGGCCGAACGTCGGCGAGCGATCCGGCACCGCGAACAGCACGCGGCCCGACGCGAAGCGCAAGGTCGTCGCGCGCGCGATCGGCGCACCGGTGGTCGCGTCGATCCACACGTTCCAGCGCCCCGGGTCCTGCGTGGTCGACTCGACGGAGAGCTGGTCGACGAGGTGGAACTCGATGCCGCCCGTCGCGCGCGAGCGCACGAGCGGGAGGATCACGCGCGTGACCGGCGTGTTGCGCAGCGCGACCGAGTAGCCATCGGCGGCGAGCCAGCGCTGCGCGGTCTCGGTGAGCTTGACGAGGTCGAGCGCGCGCGGGGTCGCGTTGATCGCGACGTTCGGCAGCGCCGTCGAGCCGGCCATCACGAGGCGATCGGCCTTGAACGAGATGCCGATCGTTCCGCCCATCACGGGTACGCCGCCCGCGTGCTGCTGGAAGCCGACGCTGCGGACGCCCGCGCCATCGAGCACGTTCGCCACGACGACGAAGTCCGAGAGCTGCGCGCCGGGTGCGAGCGTCGCGAGGTGCTGCTGGATGAACTCGCGCGCTGCGCGTTCGGCGATCGCCGGGTTCGCCATCGCACCGAACGTCGGGATGCCCGCGCCCCACATGCGAACGGGGACGCCGGTGTCGCGATCGATCATCGCCGTCCAGCCGCGCAGGCCGATCGCATCCATCTGCGATGCGCGCGACCACGTGGTCATGCGATGCGAACGCGGAGCGCTCTTCTCGGACGCCGTGACGACCGGATCCTCGGCGCCGCGTGGACGAACGACTGCATCGCTGGTCTGGAACAAACTGGCCGAAAGCGCGGCCGCGAGACCGATGGTGCGCAAGCGCATGAGCCCTCCCTTGGGTGGTGCGCATCACACACCCCGCGCGCGAAATCGCCAACCGGCCCGGGATGACATCTCCTGCCGCGCGTCTGCTACCGGCGCGCCTCAGATCAGCAGCTTGCGCGCATCAGCGATGTCTCGTCGGATCTGCGCGAGCAGCGCGTCGACGCCCTCGTACTTCGCTTCGTCACGCAGGCGCGCCACGAACGTTGTTCGGACCTTGCGGTCATAGAGATCCCCATCCCAGTCGAGGACATGGACCTCGAGGACGAGGCCGCCCTGCTCGACGAACGTCGGGTTCGTTCCGAGGCTCGCCACCGCGCGCAGCGGCTCGCCACCTTCGACGCCGAGCGTCACGGCGTAGATGCCGGGGGCGACGAGGAGGTCCGAGGTCGGTGCGATGTTCGCGGTCGGGATGCCGATCGCGCGGCCGCGCTTCGCGCCGTGAACGACGGTCCCGTCGAGATCCCAGCGGCGGCCGAGCATGCGTTCGGCGCGCAGCAGGTCGCCGGTCTTGAGGTACGCGCGGATCTTGCTCGAGGCGCACACCTCGCCGTCGACCTCGACGGGATCGACGACGGCGAGCTCGGTACCCGTGCGCGCGCAGTGCGCGGCGAGCGTCTCGGTCGAGCCCTTGCGCGCCTGGCCGTAGTTGAAGTCGTAGCCGACGACGATCGCGCGCGCACCGAGGCGGCCGAGCACGATGTCGTCGACGAACGCATCCGGCGAGAGCGCCGCGAGCTCGCGCGTGAACGGCTCGACGACGACCTCGTCGGCGCCCGCGGCGCGGAGCAGCTCGACGCGACGCTCGATCGACGACAGCATCGGCGGGCCGCCCTGCGGCGAGAGGACCGCCGATGGGTGCGGATGGAACGTCAGGGCGACGGTGCGCCGGCCGAACGAGCGTGCTCGCGCGATCAGCGCGCGGTGTCCGGTGTGGACGCCGTCGAAGTTGCCGATCACGACCGCGGTCATCTCACCGCACGATGACGGACCACGCGGGAGCGAGCAAGAGCAGCGCGCCTGCCGTTGCGCCGGCGAACGCCTGGCCCGGGGCGAGGCGGATCAGCGCCGCGAAGCGTCCGACCGCGAGCCCCGAGGACAGCGCGGCGAGCGCGACGATCGGCGGCGTGACGATGCCGCTGCGCAGGCCGATCGCGCAGGCGAGGACGACCGACGCGGCGAGCGCGATCTCCGCGTGGCGCGGGCGGATCAGCGCGACCAGCCCGACGAGGGCGACCGTCGCCATCAGCGGGCCGAGCTCGCTCGCGACGCGCAGCGCGTAGGCGCTCGCATCGATCGCGCCGGCCGGCTCGCTCCAGTAGACGCCGATGCGGACGAGCGCCGCGAGCGCGGTGGCGATCGGGACGGCGAACGCCCAGCGCGGTCGCTGCCACGGCGCGGTCATCACGCGCGCGCCCGCGATCGGCAGCATCGCGGCGAACGCCGGATCGATCGCGGCCACCGCGGCGGGGAGCAGCGCGACGAGCGGCGAGGTCGTCGGGCGGGAGAGCTCCACGCACGTCCACGCGGCCGCGGCGATCGCGATCAGCTCGCGCGGTGTCGCGATGCCGAGCTCGAACAGCGTGGCGATCGCGAGCAGCGGCGCGATCACCATCGCGGCGATCGACGCGGGCGAGTCGCCGGCGAGCGCGCGGATGCACGCGGTCACGGCGGCGCCTGCGAGCCCGGTCGCGACCACGAGGAGCGGATCGATCGCCGTCGCGTGCAGGGCAGCGAGCCCCACCGCGGCGCCGGCGCACGCGGCGCCGAGCATCGGGATCGCGATCCAGGAGCGCACGGGTCTACCGACGGTAGTCAGGCGCCCCAGCGCGCGCGAGTTTTTCGCCTACTTCGTGGCCACGCGCGTCTCGACCCGCCGGGCCACGATGGCGGCGATCACGAGCCCCGGGATGGCCATCAGCGAGGTCGCGACGAAGAAGCCGGACCACCCGGCGGCGTCGACGACGTCACCGGCGAGCGGACCGAACACGCGCTGTCCGACCGACGACAGCGACGTGAGCAGCGCGAACTGCGTCGCGCTCACCGCCGGCGAGCACACCGACATGAGCAGGGCGACGAACGTCGCGGTCCCCATCGCGTTCGCGAGGTTGTCGACGAGCACCGCGGCGCAGAACACGGGGAACGACTTGCCGGTCACGGCGAGTAGCGCGTAGAGGAGGTTCGTCGTCGCCTGCAAGATGCCGAACGCGACGAGCATGCGCGGCATGCCGAAGCGCGCGACGAGCGAACCGGCCGCGAGCCCGCCGAGCGCGGTGCCGGCGAAGCCGAGCGCCTTGTAGACCGCGGCGATCTCGGTGAAGTCGAAGCCGGCGCCGCGCTTCAAGAACGTGATCACGAGCGCCTGCGCGAAGTAGTCACCGAACTTGAACACGGCGGTGAACGCGAGGACGAGCGCGAGCGTGGTGACGCCGAGGCGGCGATAGAGCTCGACGAACGGCAGGTACACCGCCGCGGCGAGCGTCGTCGGTGGGCGCGCGACGGGCGGCGGCTCGTCGGCCAGGAGGATGCCGGCCATCGAGGCCGCCATCAGCGCGGCCATCGCGCCGTAGATCAACGTCCACGACACGTAGTCGGCGAGCGCGAGCGCGAGCGTGCCGGTCACGACCATCGCGGCGCGATAGCCGAGCACGTAGACCGCCGCGCCGGCCGCACGCTCCTCGGGCGCGAGGATGTCCGCGTTGTACGCGTCGAGGACCACGTCCTGCGAGGCCGACAGGAACGCGACGGTGACCGCGAGCACGACGAATGGCGCGAGCTGCGTGCGCGGATCGAGCGTGCCGAGCGCGCCGATCGCGACGACGAGCAGGAGCTGCAGCGCGACGACCCAGCCGCGGCGGCGACCGAGGCGGCCGAGCACGGGCAGCGTGTAGCGGTCGAGGATCGGCGCCCACGCGAACTTCAGCGTGTACGCGAGCCCGACGAGCGAGAGGTCCGCGATACGCCCGTGCTCCACACCGGCGGCCGTCAGCCACGCCTGGAGCGTCTGGCTCGTCAGATAGAGCGGGAGCCCCGACGCGAACCCGAGCACGGCGAGGAGCGCCATGCGCCGCGAGCGAAACATCGCGAGAGCGCCCGTGGGAGAGGAGGAACGCGGGATGGTCACGAGGTTGGTACGTCCGGGTCGGCGCAGTACAATTTTGTGCAAGTCCGGCGTATGCCGGGCGCGCAGCAGCGCCGAGGTAGATAAAGCGCGTGGCAGGCACCGAACATTTCGCGCGACGCGCGCTTCGCTGGATCGCGCCGAGCGCCATCGCGGCCTGCGCCGGTGGTGTCGTCGCCGGCGTCGCCGACGGCCTGCGCGGCGACGGCGATCTCGGCCTCGACACGGCCGCCGCCACGGGGTTCGTGCTCGTCGCGGGGTTCCCGATCCTGCTGGTGCTCGGGCTCGTCGCGCGGGGGTTGTGGGCGGCGTGGCGTCCGCGCGAGCTCGCGGAGCGGCTCGCCGAGCCCGGTGGCGGCATGCCGCGCCTCGCGGGATGGCTCGCGACGCTCGTGCTCGGGACCGCCCTGTTCGCGTGGATCGTGTTCCGCGGCACGTGGCTGCTCGTGTCGTGGACGCAGTTCAAGCCGAACGTCGTCGCGCTCGCGCAGCCCGTGATCGCCGTGGTCGGCGCGCTCGCGATCGTCGTGGTCGCGCCGGTGTCGATCGCGGTGTTCGCGTCGCTCGCGCGACGGCTCGACGCGCGGTGGCAGCGGCGCGGTCGTCGCACGCTGCTCAGACCGCGCGTGCTGTTCGGTGGGATGGCGCTCGCCGCCGCGCTCGCGCTCGTGCTCGTGTGGCTCGTCGTCATCTCGCCCCGCATCGGCTCGCTCGCGATCGGCGTGCTCCTCGCGCCCGTCCTCGGTGTCGTCGTGACGATCGCCGCGCACGCGATTCGCTCGCGCGCGTTCGCGATCATCGCGGCGGCGCTCGCCGGTGCGTGCCTCGTGTTCGCGCTGGTCACCGCGTTCGCGCGGCCCGCGGCGGCGCTCGGCATCTGGGGCGACCAACCGATCGCGGGCCTCGTGGTCGATCGCGTGTTCTCGATCGAGCGCATTCGCGAGGCGCTGCCGCTCGACGACTACCGGCCGGTCGCGGTTGCCGGTGCGGCGCATCCCGACATCGTCGTCGTCATGATCGACACGGTTCGCGCCGATCACACGCCGCCGTACGGGGGCAAGGCGAACATGCCGATGCTCGCGGGGCTCGCCGAGCGCGGCACGGTGTTCCAGTGGGCATTCGCGCCGAGCAACGTCACGCGGCGATCCGTGCCGACGATGCTGACCGGGACCTCGCCGGATCGCGTGCGCGGGCGTGTCGTCGGGTGGGGCCTCCGGCTCGATCCGCGGCACATCCTCGTCGCCGAGCGCCTGCGCGCCGCGGGCTACGACACCGCCGGCTTCGTGTGCTGCGGCGGCTTGTACGGCGACGACCTGCGCACCGGCTTCGACCGCGGCATGTCCACGCTCGTGATCGACGAGTCCGCCGAGCAGCTCGGCGCGAAGGCAGCCGAGCACGTGAAGGCGCGGGCGGCGCGCGGCGACAAGCGGCCGATGTTCATGTGGCTGCACTTCCTCGAGCCGCACAACTGGGCGACCAACGCGAGCTTCGGCGGCACGACGGCCGACCACTACGACCGCAGCCTCGCGGCCGTCGACAAGGCGCTCGTGCCGCTGATCGGCGCGTTCGCGGATCGTCCGCCCGAGCAAGAGCCGATCATCATCGTGACGTCCGATCACGGCGAGGCGCTCGGCGAGCACGGCCAGCGCAATCACTCGACGGATCTCTACAACTCGCAGATCCGGGTCCCGCTCGTGATCGCGGGCCCCACCGTCGTCAACGCGGTGATCAACGAGACGGTCGGCCTCGTCGATCTCGTGCCGACGATCATCGAGCTCGCCGGGTTCGAGCCGCCGCACGGACGATCGATCGACGGCCGGTCGCTCGCGTCGCTCGCACGAGGGACGCAGAACGCGTCGCCCCGCGGCACCGCCTTCGCCGCGATGATCGCGGATCGGTCGAACCCCGGCGGCGTCACCGCGTACATCGAGGGGCCGTGGAAGCTGATCGAGACCCACGGCCAGCGCGAGCTGTACAACGTGCACCAGGATCCGGGAGAACGGACGAACCTCGTGTCGAAGCACCCCGAGATCGCGTATCGCCTCGCCGCGATGCTCGGCGCGCAACGCGCTCGCGCGCGCATCTCGGCGTTCGACTAGAGGCCCGAGCGCACGCCGAGCGCCTTCGCGATGGCGCGGAACGGCAGCAGCATGCACGTGCGTCGCGCGCGCACGCGCTTCGCAGCCTCGAACGTTCGCAGGTCGCCGAGGTCGACGGTGCGACGATCGGCGTCGCTGCCGGTGAGGAACCCCTCGAACGTGTCGATCACCGCGTCGACCTCGTCGAGCGGCGCGCTCGTGATCCGCTCGGTCAGGAGCGACGCGGCCGCGCGACACAGCGCACAGCCGCGGGCCTCGAACGTCACGTCGCGAACGCGCCCATCCTCGACGATCGCGTGCATCGTCACCGTGTCGCCGCACATCGGGTTGTCGGCGGTCGCGGAGTGCGTCGCGCCGCGCAGCGGCCCCATGTTTCGCGGCGAGCGATCGTGATCGAGGATGATCGCGTTGTAGAGAGCGTCGGTGTCGCTCATCGCGGGCCCAGGACCTTTCTCACCTTCGCGAGAGCACGCCCGAGCTGCTCGACGTCGTCGAGGTTCGTGTACATCCCGACCGACGCGCGCGTCGACGCATCCACGCCGAACCGCCGGTGGACGAGCTGCGCGCAGTGATGACCGCTGCGCAGCGCGACGCCCTCACCGTCCGCGATCGACGCGATGTCGTGCGGGTGGTAGTCCCACGCGAACGACACCACGCCGACCTCGGGCTCGCCGATCACGCGCGCGCCTGCGTCGCGAATGACCGACCGCAGCGCCTCGTGCGCCAGCGCCTCGTCCGCGCGCACCGGCACGCGATGCGCCCACTCGAGCGCGGTCGAGAGCGCGACGAGCGCCGGCGTGTTCGGCGTACCCGCTTCGAACCGCGCCGGAATCTCTCGCCACACCGCGTGATCTGGTTCGACGGTCGTGACCGTTCCACCGCCGATCTGCCACCACGGCATCTCCTGCAGGAGCTCGCGCCTTCCCCACAGCACGCCGGCTCCCTGCGTGGCGTACACCTTGTGCCCGGAGAACGCGTAGAAGTCGCACGCGAGCTCGCGCACGTCGACGTCGAGGTGTGGCATCGCCTGCGCTCCGTCGACGAACACGAGCGCGCCGACAGAGTGCGCGATGCGCGCGATGTCCGCGATCGGCGCGACGGTGCCGAGCACGTTCGAGACGTGTCCGATGGCGACGAGCTTCACGCGCTCGCCGTACTCCTTCACCTGCGCTTCGAACGCGCCGAGATCGAAGCGACCCGCATCGTCGACGCGCGCGAGGACGAACCGCGCCTCCTGATCGCGACACAACCGCTGCCACGGCAACAGATTCGAGTGGTGCTCCGCTTCGCTCGCGATCACGACGTCGCCTTCGCGTACCGCCAGATGCCCCCACGCGTCCGCGACGAGGTTGACCGACGCCGTGGTGCTGCTGGTGAACACGATCTCGTCCGCCGACAGCCCGGGGCGCGATGGTTTGTCGGGCGGCGGGTCGCTCGGCCACGCGGTCAGCGCGCTCGAGACGGTGAACCTCGCGCGGTCGATCGCGTCGTTCGCCGCCTGCGCCATCGCGTGCACACCGCGGCCGGCGTTGCCCATCGTCGCGAGCGCTTCGGTGACCGCCTCGATCACGACGCGCGGGACGAGCGTCGTCGCGGCGGAGTCGAGGTACGCGAGGCGGTGTCCATTCACCCGCTTCTCGAGCGCCGAAAACTCGCGACGTCGCGCTGCCAGGTCCATGGACAAGCGCTAGGCTGGCACGAAATGGCGGCCCACGATCTCGACGCCGTGTTGGATCGCGCGGCCGCCTGGCTCGCCGAAGGCCGCGGCGTCGCGTTCGCGACGGTGGTGCGAACGTGGGGCAGCTCGCCGCGCCCGGCCGGCAGCAAGCTCGCGTGCAACGAGGCCGGCGAGTTCATCGGCTCCGTCTCCGGCGGCTGCATCGAAGCGGCGGTGATCGCCGAAGCGATCGAGCTCGTCGCCGGCCGGCGAGCGCCGGGTGTCCTGTCGTTCGGCGTCGCGGACGAGACCGCGTGGGAGGTCGGCCTCGCGTGCGGCGGGAGGATCGAGGTCTTCATCGAGGTCGCCTCGCCGCATCGATTGCGTGATCTGCGAGACGCGCGCGCAGGCAAGCGCGCTGTCGTGCTGCTGACACCGTTGGCGGTCGCCACCGGCCCGACGATCGCTCTCGAGTCGCATCGCATGGACCCGATGCTCGTCGCGCCCGGCGACACCGCCCCGGTAGATCGCGAGACGATCGCGCGGGCGCTTCGCAGCGACGAGGCATTCGTCATCGACACCGCCGCTGGCGCGGTTCTCGTCGAGCCGCACAACCCGCCCGCGCGACTGGTCGTCATCGGTGCGGTGCACGTCGCCGCGCCCCTCGCGCAGATCGCTCGCCTCGCCGGGTTCGCGATCACGATCGTGGACCCGCGTCGTGCGTGGGCGACGGCCGAGCGCTTTCCAGACGACGCGCTGGTGAACGACTGGCCCGACGTGGCGCTCGACAAGCTCGCGATCGACGCGCGCACCGCGATCGTGGCCCTCACGCACGACCCCAAGATCGACGACCCCGGGTTGATCGCTGCCTTGCGATCGCCGGCGTTCTACATCGGGTGCCTCGGCTCGAAGAAGACACACGCCGCGCGACGCGAGCGGCTCGCCGCGCACGGCTTCGACGACGACGCACTCGCGCGGCTGCACGGTCCGGTCGGGCTCGACATCGGCGCGAAGAGCCCGGCCGAGATCGCGGTGTCGATCCTCGCCGAGATCATCGCCGCCTTGCGCGGTCGCGGGTCCGCGTCGAGGTCCTCGTGAAGCTCGGCCCGGTTCCCGTCGGCGAGGCGATCGGCGCGGTGCTGGTTCACACCACCCGCGCGGGCGGGCGCACGATCGCGAAGGGCACCACCTTGCTCGCCGCCGACGTCGAGGCGCTGGCGGCCGCGGGCGTGACCGAGGTGATCTGCGCGCGGATCGAGAAGGACGAGCTCGACGAGGACACCGCCGCCGCGGCGATCGCGGCCGCCCTCGTGCGCGAGCTGACGCGCGTGGATCTCGACGAGCTCGCGTTCGAGATCCTCGGGTCGACCACCGGCATCGGCCTGCGCGTCGACGCGGAGAAGACCGGGCGCGCGAACGTTCGCGCCGCGTGCGACGGGTTGTTCGTCGTCGACGAGGCTGCGATCACGCGCGCGAACTCGATCGACGAAGCGATCACGGTGGCGACGTTGCCCGACGCGAGCCCCGTGCGGGCGGGCGAGATCGTCGCGACGGTGAAGATCATCCCGTTCGCGGTGAAGGCGCGCGACGTCCATGCCGCGTGCGAGGCGGTGCGCTCGACCGACGTCACCCGGCAAGCGCGGTCCCCGGCGATCCGCGTGGCGGCCTGGGTGCCGCGGCGCGCGGGCGTCGTGCTGACGCAGTTCCCGTCGACGGTACCCGCGATCCTGGATCGCGCGACCGCGGCGTTGCGCACGCGACTGGCGCGGCTCGACAGCGAGCTGGTCGCGGACATCCGCGTGCCACACGAGGCCGAGGCGGTGACGCACGCGATCGGCGCGCTCGTCGCCGAGGGCTGCGATCCGGTGATGGTGCTCGGTGCCTCGGCGATCATGGACCGGCGTGATGTCGTCCCCGAGGCGCTCCGCCGCGCGGGCGGCGAGGTCACGCGGTTCGGCATGCCGGTGGATCCGGGCAACCTGCTCATGCTCGGAACCATCGGGGACGCGACGTTCATCGGACTGCCGGGTTGCGCGCGGTCGCTGGCGCGCAGCGGCTTCGACTGGGTGCTCGAGCGCGTCGTCGCCGGGCTACCGATCGCCGCGGCCAGCATCGCGAAGCTCGGTGTCGGCGGCTTGCTCGACGAGGGCGCGCGCCCCACGCCGCGCGACGCGAAGGATCGCAAGGCGCACACCGGCGTGGCCGCCGTCGTGCTCGCGGCGGGAAAGGCCTCGCGCATGGGCGAGAACAAGCTGCTCGCGCTGCTCGACGGCAAGCCGCTCGTGCACCACGTTGTCAGCGCGGCGCTCGCATCGCCGGCGCGGCCGGTCGTGGTCGTCACGGGCAACGAGGCCGATCGCGTGCGCGATGCGCTCGACGGTATGGACGTGACGTTTGTCCACAACGCGGAGTTCGCGACGGGCATGGCGAGCTCGCTGCGCGCGGGGATCGCCGCGGTCGGCGACGTCGCCGGTGCGCTCGTGTGTCTGGCCGACATGCCGCGGGTCACCGCCGACCATCTCGCGGCGCTCGTCGCCGCGTTCGAGCAGGCGAGCGATCGAGGCGCGATCGTCGTGCCGACGTGCGAGCGCAAGCGCGGCAACCCGGTGCTGTGGGGGCGCCGGCGGTTTCCCGAGATCCTCGCGCTCGAGGGCGACGTCGGCGCGCGAGCGCTGATCGAGAAGAACGCGGACCGCGTGGTGTGGGTGCCGATCGACGATCCGGCGATCCTCCTCGACGTCGACACGCCCGACGCGCTCGCGAAGCTGCGCTAGCCGGGCGACTGCGCCGCGATCGCGTCGAGCTCGGACCAGCGCGCGTAGAGCCGGTCGACCTCGGCGCGCGCGGCGTCGAGCTGCGCGACGAGCCCCTGCACCTCCGTCGCGCGGTCCTTGAACACCGCGGGATCGGAGAGCGTCGCCTCGAGCTCGGTGACCTTCCGCTCGGCGGCGGCGATCGTCTCCTCGATCGCCGCGAGCTCGTGCTTCTCCTTGAACGTCAGCTTGCGCGGGCCGGCGGCCTTGATCGGCGGCGGCTTGGTCTCCTTCGTCTCGGTCGGAGCCTTGCGCGCCGAGGCCGGCTTGGGTCGGCGCTCGGCGTAGAACGAGTAGCTGCCCTCGTAGAGCGTGAGCTTGCCGTCGCCTTCGAACGCGAGGATGGCGGTCGCGACGCGATCGAGGAACCAGCGATCGTGCGAGACGATCAGCGCGCAGCCGGGGAAGTCGATCAGGCCTTCCTCGAGCGCGCCGAGCGTCGGCAGATCGAGATCGTTCGTCGGCTCGTCGAGGACGAGCAGGTTGCCGCCGCGCCGCAGTAAGCGCGCGAGCTGCACGCGATTGCGCTCGCCACCGGAGAGCTTGCCGACCTTGGTGTCCGCGACGGAGTCCGGGAACGCCAGCATGCGGAGGAAGCCACGCACGTGGACCTTGCCGTCGGGGAGATCGACGTAGTCGTAGCCATCGCCGACCTCCTCGAGGACGGTGAGGTCGTCGCGCAGCTCGGTGCGGCCCTGCTCGAGGTACGCGGGCCGCGTGTTCGGTCCGAGCGTGACCGTGCCGCTGTCGGGCGGGAGCAGGCCGAGGATCACCTTGATCAGCGTCGTCTTGCCCGCGCCGTTCGGGCCGACGATGCCGATGCGATCGCGCGGCTTCATCACGTACGAGAAGTCGCGGAACAAGAGCTTGCCGCCGAGCGACTTGCTCACGTGATCGAGGTCGACGATGGTCGAGCCGAGGCGCGGACCGGTCGGCAGGCGCAGCGCGAGCTGTGCGGGGCGCTTGTCGTCCTCGGTCGGCTTCGCGCCGACGGCCGCGTCGAAGCGATCGATGCGCGCCTTCGCCTTGGTGGTGCGCGCCGGCGGGCTGCGGCGGATCCAGTCGATCTCGCGGCGGATGAACGACACGCGCTGGTACTCCGCCTCCGCTTCGGTCGCGAGGCGCTCCGCTTGCTTCAACAGGAACTCGGCGTAGTCGCCTTCGTACGCGTAGACCTTGCCGCGATCGACCTCGAGGATGCGCGTCGCGACGCGATCGAGGAAGTAGCGATCGTGCGTGACGACGATCAGCGCGCCCGGCCAGGTCGCGAGTCGTTGCTCGAGCCACTCCACCGTCGGCGTGTCGAGGTGGTTCGTCGGTTCGTCGAGGATCAGCACCTCGGCCTTGCCGAGCAGCGCGCGCGCGAGGGCGGTGCGCCGCTTCTCGCCACCGGACAGCGTGTCCATGCGCGAGGCCATCGGCGGCAGCTGCAGCGCGTTCGCGATCGTCCCGATCTCGTAGTCCTCGACGCCGTCGCGCGCGAGCGTGCTGCCGACCGTCGCGTCCTCGGGAAACGCGGGCTCCTGCGAGACGTACTCGAGCGAGAGATCGCGCCGCCACGTGATCAGGCCCTCGTCGGGGACGAGCAGCGCATCGTCGATCCCCATGGCCCTCGCGACGAGCATCTTGAGCAGCGTGGTCTTCCCTGCCCCGTTCGCGCCGATCATGCCGACGCGATCGCGCTCGTGCAGCGCGAACGATGCGCCGCGCAGCACCTCGCGCGTGCCATAGCGCTTCTCGAGGCCCTGCACGGTCAACAGCGCGGTCACGTGATCAGCTCAAGCGCGCGTTGTCGGTCTGCACGAGCAGGTACGTGAGCCGCAGCAAGTTGAGGCGCGCTTCCGACGAGCGCACCTTGCCGGCGAGCTCGCCGAGGCGCGTGCGTCCGTCGAGCAGCGAGTACACGCGGAGCAGCGCATCGCCGAGACCGAACTGCGCGAGCTCGCCCTCCTGGATCGGCTCGCGCACCGGGAACGCCTTCGTGTTCTGCACGAGCCAGTCCTCGACGAGCGGCTCGCCGAGCTGCGCCGCGCCTGCGCCGATCACGCGGAACGCATCGAGGTGGAGCGAGCGCGCCTTCCACGGGTTCGGGTGGCGCGGGGTCCACGTGTAGCGACCCTTCTGCCACGAGAACGTCTCCATCAGCTTCGCGGCGACCTGCTTCGCGAGGAGGCGATACGCCTCGAGCGGATCGAGGATGTCGAGGCCGACGAGCGTGTCCGCGAGGCGACCGCCGAAGTGGTGCATCACCGCGAGCGCGCGCTGGAGCGACTGCGGCGTCAGCGCGCCTTGCTGGATCAGGAAGTTGCCGAGGCGCTCGCTCTCGACGTTCGAGTGCACGAACTGCGGCTGGCCGTCGACGAGGTACGCCTCCTTGAGCACGCCGGCGCGACCCTCGATCGAGAGCATGCCGGTGCCCTTCTGCTTCGCGAGGCGATACGCGACGCGCATCATCGGGTGCTCCTTGAGATCGCCGACCTCGCGCGGCCCCGATGGAATCTCGACGTTCTCGGCGACGAGGTCGTCCTCGCCGACGATCATCGTGCCGCTCGAGCGCTCGTCGCCCGCGACGCCCGTCGGGATCGCGTCGCCCGCGATGTACGCCGCGCGCGCCGCCGCCGCCTCGGCCTCGGCCTTGGCGATCGACATGCGCGTCATCGGTCCCGAGAGCCCGGCCTCGGGATCCATCGGCTCCTCGACCACGGCCTCGCCCGGCTCGAGCGCCGCCGTCGGCGAGTTCATCACCTGGCCGATCAGGTTCGCGAGGTCGCGCGGTCCCACGCGCGTCGTGCGGCGGATCCACTCGTCGATCGCGTCGCGGAACTGCGCGGCGCTCTGCCAGCGATCCTCGGGGCGGCGCTGGAGCGCGCGCACCGTGAGCACGCGCAGCTCGACGGGGAACTCGCTCGCGTACTTGTGGAGGCGATCGAGCCGCGCGTCGCGGACCATGAGCAGGATGTCGAGGTCGTTGGTCGACGTGAACAACCGGCGCGCCATCACCATCTCGGCGAGCAGGATGCCGACGGAGAAGATGTCGCTGCGCGGATCGATCTCGCCGCCCGAGACCTGCTCGGGGCTCATGTAGCCGTACTTGCCCTTGAGCGTGCCGGCCTCGGTCTTGTGACGGCGCTCCGCCGCGCGCGCGATGCCGAAGTCCGTCAGCTTGATGTCGCCGCGCCACGACAAGAGCACGTTGCCCGGCGAGATGTCGCGATGGATGATGCCGAGCGCGCGACCGTTGTGATCGACGGCGTTGTGCGCGTAGTCGAGCGCGTCGAGCACGTCCCGCGCGATCAGCGCGCACAGATCGGGCGGCAAGCGGATCTGCACGCGCGCGCACTCGCGAAGCAGCGCGAGCACGTCGAGGCCATCGACGAACTGCATCGCGATGTACGGCGTGTCCGCGTCCGTGCCGAGCTCGAACACCTGCACGATGTGCCGGTGATCGAGCTGCGCGGTGATGCGCGCTTCATCGATGAACATCTCGACGAACGACTTGTCGACCGCGAGGTGCGGCAGGATCTTCTTGATCGCCACGAGCTTGGCGAATCCGTGCTCGCCCTGCATGTGCGCCTTGAACAGCTCGGCCATACCGCCGACGGCCACGCGATCGACGATCTCGTATCGTCCGATCTGCTTTGGCATCGACGGGTCGCTCACGGCGCGGTCATCATACATGCGTGAAGTGAGCAAAGGACGCGCGCTGCCAGATTGGCAGGACTTTGCGGGAACCGCCGGCCGCGCTGGCGCAACGGTTGCGCCAGCCACCGCATTGGTGGCGCGAGATCGCGAGCTTGCATCCCGATCGCCGCGTGGCACGCGGGTTGATGTTGCTTGCGTCGAGGCCACATGTTCCGGATCTCGCTTCAGTCCATTGCACGTGGTCTCGTCCGTCGGACCTGGATCCTCGCAGCGGTAACGGTGCTCGTGTGCTCGGCCTTCGCGGCGCACGCGGCCAGCTCGCTCGTCGAAGCAGAAGCGTTCGCCCCCTCGAACGTGTCACCACGCGTACCTCCCCCGGTGGTGACTCCTGCTCCGGCGCGTACACCTCTCGACGGTGGCGACCTCGTCGCGCGGAACATGTTCTGCTCGACGTGCGAGCCACCGGATCCAGGACCGACGGGCGCTTCGTCCGCGCAGTTCTCGGGCAAGCAAGCGATCCTGATCGCCACCGCGATCGGCAAGGAGCCCCGCGCGACCGTCCGCGTCCCCGAGACCGAGGTCCAGGGCGACTGGGGCCTGGGCGATCGCATCCCCGGCGTCGGCGCGATCGATCGCATCGGCCCTGCCTCGATCGATGTCGTCGACACCAACGGCGTCCACGCGACGCTGCGCCTCCTCGATCTCCCGACGACGGATCCCGTCGACCGCTCGGCAAAGCGCGTCCGGGATCCGTCGCCACCCGATCCGTACGCGGACTCGATCAAGAAGATCGATGACACGACGTACGAGGTCCGCCGCGAGCTCGTACGCGAGCTGGTGACCGGCGTGCAGAAGCCGGGGAAGGTGCGAATGATGCCGATCGTGAACAAGGACGGCGAGGTCGGCGGCGTGCGCGTCTACGGCGTGACCGCGGGCTCGCTGCCGTCGGCGATCGGCCTCAAGAGCGCCGACACGATCGACTCGATCAACGGCGAGCCGATCAAGAGCGCTCAGCAGCTGCTCGACCTCTACGCCAAGCTCGACAACCTCAACACGGTCGAGCTCGGTGGCAAGCGTGGCCAAAAGCCGCTCGCGATCGAGCTGCGCTTGCGATAGCAACCGCAGCAACGTCCGCACGTTGTTTCTGCGCGGGATCTTCGTCGGAATTGCGTGCCACTTAATTTGCCGCGCTCGATGACCGCGCGGATTATCGCGGGATGCCCGCCGAGCCTCCCGCTGCGGCCCCAGCTTCGAACCGAGCTGGTGCGCGAACGCGTGGCGGCGGTGCGTTGGCGGTGGGCGCCGGGATCTTTCTGTCGCGCATCGCGGGCCTCGTTCGCGAGCGCGTGATCTCGTTCTACCTGGGGCTGTCCCCGGCCGCGGATGCGTTCAACGCGGCGCTGCGGATCCCCAACGTGTTGCAGAACCTCCTCGGCGAGGGCGTGCTGAGCGCGTCGTTCATTCCCGTCTATGCGCGATTGCGCGCCGAGGGTCGCGAGGAGGATGCGCGTCGAGTCGCGCGCACGGTCGGCACGCTGCTGCTGCTGGTCGCGTCGCTCGTGTCGCTTGCCGGTGTGGTCGCGGCGGATCCGCTCGTCACGTTGCTCGCGCCCGGGTTTCCCGACGCGAAGCGCGAGCTGACCGTCGCGATGGTGCAGATCCTGTTTCCCGGCATGACGCTGCTCGTGATGAGCGCGTGGTGCCTGGGCGTGCTCAACAGCCACAAGCGGTTCTTCCTCTCGTACGTCTCGCCGGTGCTGTGGAACACCGCGATCATCGCGACCGCGATCGTCGCCGGTAGACGCTTTGCCGGTCACACCGAGGACATCGCGGTCTGGCTCGCGTGGGGCGCGGTCATCGGCTCGGGGGCGCAGTTCCTCGTGCAGCTGCCGCTCGCGCTGCGGCTCGTCGGCAGCGCGAAGCCCGCGCTCGCGACGAAGGATGAAGGCGTTCGCGCGACGGTGCGCGCGTTTGGCACCGTGCTGGTCGGCCGCGGCTCCGTGCAGATCAGTGGCTACATCGACGGCATCCTGGCGAGCTTCCTCGGTCTGGGCATCGTCGCCGCGCTCGCGAAGGCGCAGATCCTCTACATGCTGCCGGTCTCGCTGTTCGGCATGGCCATCTCGGCGGCGGAGCTGCCCGCGATGTCCTCGACGACCGGCTCCGACGAAGAGCGCGCGAAGAAGCTCCACGAGCGACTGGGTCCAGCCCTCCGCCGCGTCGTGTTCCTCGTCGTGCCGAGTGCCGTCGCGTTCATCGCGATCGGGAACGCGATCATCGCCCTGCTCTTCCAGACCGGTCGCTTCGACGCGAAGGACACCGAGGTCGTGTGGATCGTACTGGCGGGCTCCGCGATCGGATTGTCGGCCGGAACGCAGGGCCGCTTGCTCGCGTCGGCGTTCTACGCGCTGGGCGACCCGAAGCCGCCGCTACGAGCCGCCCTCGTCCGCGTCGCGTTGACGGCGGGGCTCGGCTACGCATTTTCGCTTCCGATCCGAGAGGCCGCGGGCTACTCGCCGATGTGGGGCGCGTTCGGCCTGACCGCGAGCGCCGGGTTCGCCGCGTGGGTCGAGTTCCTCCTCCTCGAACGCTGGCTGACGAGGCGCATCGGCAAGGTCGCGATCCCGACGAAGCTCGGAGTCGTCGCGCTCGCGATCGCGGGGCTCGGCGGCGCCGCGGGCTTCGGCGTGCAGCACGCGGCGATCGAGCTCGGCCTGCGCACGTGGATGGCGGCGCTCGCGGCGATCGGGACGTTCGGTGTGATCTACCTCGCCGGCATGGCCCTCGCGCGGGTGCCCGAGGCGAGCGCGTTCGTTCGCCGCGCGCTGCGGCGCCGATAGTGATATCCAAGGACGCGATGCGCATCGTGCTGTTCGCGCTGGTCACCATCGTCGGCCTCGCCGCGTGCGAGGATCCCGACGAGACGTGCAAGCCGGAGGGCTTCGGTGACGGCGAAGGCATGGTCGCCGGCGCACCGCTGGGTCCGTTCGCGCGCGCGTCGCTCGTCACGCCCGATCCGCGCCCGTTCGGCGGTGTCGCGTGGGCGCTCGGCCTCGACGAGGGTGACGGCGCGTGCGGCGAGCCCGGCGCGGGACGCCGCCTGACCGTGTTGTTCTGCGACACGCCCGAGGCGAAGGAGTACGAGATCTCGACGCCGATGGCGTTCCGCTGTCCGTCGGAGAAGGTGGTCGCGATCGTCGAGGACGAGACCGGCGCCGATCTCGCGGAAGCGACCGGCGGCTCGGTGACGGTCTCGTACGCCGGCGGTTGCGTCGCGGGGAGCTACGAGCTCGAGCTCGGCGCGGACGCGATCAGCGGATCGTTCGACGCCGTCGTCTGCCTGCCGGAGTGACGACTACTTCGTGACCGCGCGCCAGCGAGCGAACGTCTTCTTGCCGAGGCGCAGCTCGGTGTCGGCCTCGATCACGACGAGGCGCACCTGCTGGCCGCGCTCGAACGTCCCGTTGCTCGACGCGGTATCGAGGAGCACGAGGCGATCCTCCATGCGCATCAGCAGCGCGTGCACGCGCGAGAGCGAGGTGTCGTCGCCGGCGACGTCCTTGGCGTCGCAGCGATCGTAGCGACCGATCAGCACGCCGTCCCGGAGCGCCGACTCGCCGATCGCGAGCGTCACTTCCTTCGTCGGCAGGTAGAGATCGAGGTAGCCGGCGATGTCGCCCTGCACGAGCTTCATGCCGGTGTCGCGCACGCCGGGCGTTCGCGTGATCAAGGTCGATGCGCCCACGTGCAGCTCCGGCGCGCGGCGGGGCATGACGGGCAGCGAGCCGCGCGCGACATCGGGCGGGATCTCGTCGAGGTACACGCGCGCCGGCAGCATCGACCACGCGTCTTCCGCGGTCTCGGGCCAGTCGCTCGGATCGCCGAGCGGCAGCGCGAACAGCGTGTAGCCGCCGCAGCGCACGATCGCGGGGCCCTCGGCGACGAGGCCGCGGATGCGCTTGCCATCCTCGCCCTTCATCGCCTCGCTCGTCCGCAGATCGAGCATGCGGTAGCGGATCATCGTCGAGCCTCGCGTCCAGTTCGCGACCGGCTCGAGCACGACGGCGATCTGGCGCAGCGCGAGGTCCTCGCGCGCGTGCAGGTAGAGATCGCAATGATCGTGGCGCCCGACGATCGCGGCGACCGGACGGCCGACGCGCGCCGTGAGCCGCACGATGCCCGCGGGCCGGCACGTGTCCTCGTCCACCGCGATCACCGCGAGGCCCGGCTCGTCGAACGCGCGGCACTGATCCGCGAACCGTTCATACGCGCCGAGGAACAGCGTCTTCGGATCCGTCGACCCGCGCGCGATGCGCCGCGGGTGCTGCGCGGGGAACATCAGCGTCGCCGCGTTGACCGCGGGCACGTCACGGCGCTGCCCGTCCCACAGGCTCGCGTCGATGGTATGGCGCGGGCTGACCACCTCTTCCAAAGCTAGAGGTCACACCCACTCGGGCGCAAGGAAAACAGCCCCGCACGTACCCGAGATGGATCTTTCGCGAACGGCCGTGGTCCGGCCTGCGTCACCATGGAGCAGGTTTGTAGTCCTTGAGGAACAGGCCCCACACGTGGGTGCCGGTGTTCACGCCGTCGAACAGCGGGTCGACGATCCGCGCCGCGCCGTCGACGATGTCGAGCGGCGGGTGGAAGCCGTGGATCTTCGTCTTGCGCTCCGCGTGGTGCAGCGGATCCTCGTCGGTGACCCAGCCCGTGTCGACGCTGTTCATGTGGATGCCGTCGCGGACGTACTCGACCGCGCTCGTGCGCGTCATCATGTTGAGCGCGGCCTTGGCCATGTTCGTGTGCGGGTGCTTGTCCGTCTTCCACCGCCGGTAGAACTGGCCCTCCATCGCGCTGACGTTGACCACGTGGGCGTCGCGCGTCGGGACCTTCGCGAGCAGCGGACGCAACCGCGCGTTGAGCACGAACGGCGCGACCGCGTTGACCAGGTGCACCTCGAGCAGCTCGGCGGTCGGCACCTCGGCGAGCGTGAGCCGCCACGAGTTCGTGTCGCGCAGGTCGACCTGCTGCAGATCCTGATCGAGCCGCCCCGTCGGGAACAGGTGCTCGCCGCGCTCGAGATCCTCCTCGAGCAGCGGCACCTGCGAGAGCACCGCGGACTTCCACAGGCCGGTCGCGTGGATCTCGTGACCCGCCGCGCGGACGATGCCTTCACCGAGCGAGTGGTGTCGCTCGAGCATCGCGCGCTCGGGCGCGGGCAGCTGCGCGTACGGCTCGTTCTCGGGCGCGAGCACGTGATCGTACCAGCCCGACGGACGGCGCACGGTCTGGCACGCGTTGTTGATCAGACAGTCGAGCCGCGG
The DNA here is from genome assembly GCA_964617845.1 of uncultured Kofleriaceae bacterium. Classification (GTDB taxonomy): domain Bacteria; phylum Myxococcota_A; class Polyangia; order Haliangiales; family Haliangiaceae; genus JABFXX01. The sequence goes on from CAZUAR010000028.1 coordinate 102,459, forward strand.
AAGCGTGTGCAGGAGGTGCTGGCACAAGAGCTCCACGCTCGGCGTGTGGCGCAGATCGATGCCGTAGATGTGCAGTCGCTGCGTCCACTCGCTCGCGTCGACCTCGCGCGCGAACCTCCGCGCCGCATCGCGCGGAAAGCGCGTGAGCACGACGACCTCGGCGCCCGCGCGGAGCAGGAACATCGCCGCCTGGTAGCCGATCTTGACGCGCGCGCCGGTGACGAGCGCGACGCGGCCGCGCAGGTCGGCCGTCTGGTTCCGCTTCTGCCAGTTCAGCTCCGCGCACGGCGGACACATCTGGTCGTAGAAGTGGTGCAGCTCGTGGAACTCGGTCTTGCACACGTAACACATGCGCGCGGTCTGCACGCGCGGGCCCGCCTCGGTCTCGCGTGCGGCCTCGGCGGCCGCCCACTCGTCGACCTCGCCCTCGTCGTCGCGCACCGGCGCGTCGAGCTGCATCTGTTGCGGCTTGGGGAGCGGCGTGCGGAACACCGGCTCCTTGCGCAGCACGCGGATGCCCGTCTGATCGAGCGCCGCGCGATCGGCCTCGCGCCTCGCGGCGACGCGCTGCCGCGCGAGCACCTTCGCGAGCTGCTTGCGGCTGTAGCGCTCGGGGCGCGATAGCTGGCCGCCCGCGCTCACGAGCCGGATCCGGACGTCCTCGGGCAGGTCGGCCAGGCGGCGCAGATCCTCCCCGAGGTACTCGAGGACGGCGATCGCGCTCGCGATCGCAGCCTCGTCGGGGGGCGGCGGCGCACCAGGCTTGTGTTCGGACACGGCGGCGACTATGTACAGCCGAAGATGATCATCGCCAAGCGCCTCAAGGGGAAAGCCATCTCGGCCTGGCTCGGTGCGCCGGGCGATGCCATCCGCCGCGCCGTGACTCAGGTGAAGTCCGCGGTCACGAGCACGCCGAAGCGGCTCGACGTGTACTTCGACATCACCGACCCGTGGAGCTACATCACCGCCCAGGCGGTCGCGCGGCTCGTCGACGCGTATCCCATCGAGCTGACGTTCACGACGGTCACGGCGCCCGCGAGCGACGTGAACCCGCAGCCCGCGCTGCGCACGATGTACTCGCTCAAGGACGCGAGCGAGCTGGCCGAGTACTACGACGTCGAGTTTCCCGCGAAGCGCGAGGCCGACGCCGGCATGGTCCGCGACATCGGCTCCGTGCTGATCCGCCAGCGCCCCGCGCGCGAGCAGCTCGCGTGCGCGCTCGAGCTCGCGAACGCTCTGTGGACGACCGACAAGAAGAAGCTCGTGACACTGATGGGCACGTGGGGCTCCGAGTCACACGGCGCGGTGCTCCCGACGTTGAACACCGCGTACGGCGAGCTGCGCAAGGCGGGCCACTATCAAGGCGCGATGATCCACTTCGACGGCACCTGGTACTGGGGCATCGATCGCCTCCCGTACCTCGAGAGCGCGCTCGCGAAGGCGTTCGGCTCCACGTCCGGCGAGGGTCGCGCGAGCGTCGTCCGCGTTCGCCCCGAGGCCGAGCGCGGCGCGAAGAAGCTGTCCGAGAAGAGCGACAAGCCGCTGGTCTGCGAGATGTGGTTCTCGTTTCGCTCGCCGTACTCGTACATCGCGCTCGAGCAGATCGAGGACACGCTCGCGCCGTACGGCGTGCCGCTCACGCTCAAGCAGATCTATCCGATGGTCGCGCGCGGTGCGCAGCTGCCCAGCGTCAAGCGCATGTACATCGCGCACGACGCGAAGCGCGAGGCGGACCGCCTGAACATCCCGTTCGGCGAGATCTGCGATCCGCTCGGCACCGGCGTCGACAACTGCCTCGCGATCCAGCACTGGGCCAACCAGCGTGGGGCGGGCCTCGCGTTCGCGCGGTCGGCGATGCGCGGCATCTGGTCGGAGGCGCGCGACGTCTCGGAGTACGTGGACCTCAAGGACATCGTCGAGCGCGCGGGCCTGCCCTGGGAGGAGGCCAAGGCGGCGCTGACCGACCCCGCCGGTCCGAAGACGGCGCACGACAACGCGGCCGATCTCAACGGCATCGGGCTCTGGGGCGTGCCATCGTTCCGCATCGGCGATTTCATCACCTGGGGGCAGGATCGTCTGCCGCTGCTCGTGGATCGCCTGCGACGACACCGACTTGCGACTACCTGAGCCCGCGAGGCGTCCGGAACGGGACGATGCAGCCGTATACTCAGGTAGCTTCCGGAGGCCCGATGACTGACCAGGAAACGAGCGATGTTCCGTCCGACCAAGGTCTGACGACGCTCGGTCTGCTGATGCAGCTCGGCGGCACCATCTTCGCCGCGTACGGCGCGCTCATGCTGCTGTTCTTCGTGTTCCTCCCGCTGGGACGCCCCGGCGACAAGGGACTCCTCTTGCTCCTGGTGGCGGTCAGCATCGGGCGCTCCGCGTTCCATCGCATGGCCGGTAGCGAGCTGCTCTATGGACACAAGACGCTCGACGGTGTGGGCAGCCCGCTCACGGGCGTCCGGCGCTACATCGTCGTGGCGCTCGCGCAGTCCGCGATCGTCGCGGTCCTGCTGAAGATGAAGTTCCACGTCGCGACGAGCGGAGCGCTCGGCCTCGGCCTCGGTCTCGCAGCGTGGCCGATCCTGCTCGCGGTGCTGTTCGCGCTACCGCGCTTCAAGCGCTTCGCGACGGAGATCCCGGTTCCCGAGGACAAGGGCTTCGAGGGTGTCTCGATCGTGATGACGATGCTCGGCCTGTGCGGCGCGCTCGGCACCGGCGCGTTCCTCGTCCTCATGCTCCAGTCCGGCGGCGCCATCATGTCGCAAGGCCCCGGCGTGCTGCTGCTCGTGGCGCTCGTGATGCTGCTCGTGCGCTCGATCTTCCACGTGCAAGCGGGCCTGTCGGGTCTTCGCGAGACGAGCCTCGAGATGAACGTCGAGAAGGCGAACCGCTATGCGAATTTCGGCGTGATCGCGTCGTTCTGCGCGTCGGGCGCGCTCCTCATCGTGATGATCACCGCATCTTCAACATCATCCTCGTCGCGCTGGTCGCGGGCGTGTGCTGGCTGCTGATGGCGTGGCCGCTGATCATCCGCCGCTTCTACGGCGAGCGTCAGTTCGCGGATCTCATGGCCGGCGACGGCGCGACTCACCGTCGCTCGCCCGACGCGGGCCTCACGGGCCTCGGCTGGTTCCTGCTCGCGAACGCGATGCTGGGCGCGACGATGCTGATCCCGCAGCTGATCGGCGGCCGCGAAGTGATGGGCATGGAGGCGTTGAAGGGGGCGTTCATGGGGCCGGTCGCGACGAAGTCGCTGTGGTTCAACGCGGGCATGATCGCGTTCCAGGGGTGGGCCGGCTACGAGCTCGTCCGCATGAGCGGTCCGTCGCGTATGATCGCGATCGCGTACGCCGTGATCGTCGGCGCGCTCAGCGTCTGGCTGATGTACCCGATGCTCCAGCAGCTCTCCAAGATCGGCCGTCACTTCGCACCCGAGTCGGTGACGATGTTCATCCCCATCGCGTTCAACCTCGTGGTCCCGGTCGCGACGCTGCTCCTCGTCACGCGCAAGACCACGCCGGTCGCGACGGCGCGGTTCGTATCGAAACCACCGAGCGAGACACCGGCGGCATGACAGCCCGCGTCGCATGTCTCTTGGCACTGGCTAGTCTGGCAGGTTGCCAGGACGACATCGCGACGCCGTTCCCGCCCGGGCTCGAGCCGCTCGAGGACAACAAGGTCCCCGACGCGACGGGCGCGCCCACGGAGGAGCTGCGCTCGAAGCAGATGTCGAGCGGTGACGTCGAGCAGACGCACGGTCGCGGCTTCGTGTTCACGGATCCCGCGACGCTGTGGCAGCTGACGAAGGATCCGACGGCGATGGTCGCGCGCTGCCGCACCGATTCGCAGACGGTGACGCTCGGCGCGGATCCCGCGTACGAGCTCGACTACGTCGTGCACTACGTCGTCAACGACATCCTCACCGTGGAGTGGGACGACCAGTGGCGCTACGGCAGCGTCGAGACCACGCCCGACCTGCCGGTGTACGGGATGATCCGCCACCAGAAGATCCACGGCAGCGACTTCATCGACTCGTCGGAGGGCACGATCCAGGTGCTCGCGACCGATGACCCCAACATCTCGGAGCTCGCGTTCATCGAGCACCTCGATGCGATCAGCGGCAACTCCGGCGATCTCTTGGAAGGTATGCAGGACAACTACGCTCGCCTGGTCGCACTCGCGCACGACTTGCCCCGCCCGGGCTGTCCGTAGTCGCGCTACCATCGGCGGGTGAACCCAACACCAGGGCACGGCGACCAGTTCGGTCCGTACCGGGTGTACGAGCAGCTCGGCCAGGGCGGCATGGCGGTGGTTCACCGCGCCGAGAAGAGCGGCATCGAGGGCTTCCACAAGACCGTCGCGCTCAAGCGAATGCTCCCGCACGTCGCCGCGAACCAGGACATGGTCGCCGCGTTCGTGCGCGAGGCGCGGCTCGCGAGCTACCTGCGCCACGGCAACGTCGCGCAGACGTACGAGCTCGGCAAGGTCGGCGACATCTACTTCATCGCGATGGAGCTGGTCGAGGGACGCAACCTGCGCGAGGTGCTGCGCCGTCTCGCGCAGAACGGCAGCTCGATGCCGGTGCCGATCGCGATGAACATCGTCAACCAGATCTGCGACGCGCTCGACTACGCGCACAACCTCTGCGACGAGAGCGGGCAGCGCCTCGGCATCATCCATCGCGACGTCTCGCCCGCGAACATCATCGTGTCCGACGAGGGCATCGTGAAGCTGATCGACTTCGGCATCGCGAAGGCATCCGCGCAGGGCATGCAGACGATGTCGGGCACCATCAAGGGCAAGTTCGGCTACATGGCTCCCGAGTACCTCGCCGGGCGCATCGACGCGCGCGCGGACCTGTTCGCGGTCGGCGTGATCGCGCACGAGCTGCTCACGAATCGCCCGCTGTTCTCGACGGGCGACGACATGAAGACGCTGATGCGCGTGCGCGAGCTCGAGATCGATCCGCCGTCGCGCAGCAACCGGTTCGTCCCGCACGAGATCGACGAGATCATCATGACGGCGCTCGAGCGCGACCCGGACAAGCGCTGGCAACACGCGACCGCGCTGCGCAACGCGATGACGACGGTGACGCGGCGCCTCGGCCTGCACGTCGAGTCGACGCGCGTCGTCGAGTGGCTCGAGAAGTTCGACTTCGACATGGCGACCGAGCCGCGCTCGCGCAAGAAGAGCCGCGCGTACGTCGACGAGTTCGAGGTCGGCGGCGAGTCGATGGTGATCTCCGTCGAGGATGCTCCGAACTACGACGCGGTGACGAGCAACTCGAACGCGATCGCGAGCGCCCTGGGTGCGCTGCCCGCGACGATACCGCCTCCATCGGGAATGCCGATCGGCTCGCACCCGCCCGCCGAGCTGTCGACGAGCAGCCGCAATCGCGCCGAGTATCAGGCCGCGCTCGCGCAGTACGAGCAGCGCGAACGCCAGCGATCGAGCGTCGACGCGCCGACGCTGCCGCACACGTCGTCGCCGGCGCTGCCGCGAACGGTGACGCCGTCGAGCGTCGCGTCGATGGCGGCACAGCCGGGCCGCACCACGGGTCCCAACCGCACGCTGATCGGCGTGAGCGGCCAGATCCCGATCCCGGTGATGGCGCCGGGCAGCGGGTCGATTCCGCTTCCGGCGGCGCCGAGCGCGCAGGTCAGCGCGCAGATGCCGGCCGCGGTGCGGTCGTCGGCGGACATGCCGCAGGCAGCACCCGCGAAGTCCGGCAGCGGCGTCGGCGTCATGATATTGGTGCTCCTGCTGATCGGTGGTGGAGCCGTCGGCGCGTACTTCCTCCTATGAAACGCCGCATCGCCCTGATCTCGACCGGAGGCACGATCGAGAAGACCTACGACGAGCTCTCCGGGGTGCTCGCGAATCAAGTCTCGGTGCTCGACGTGATGCTCGTGTCGCTCGAGCTGCGCGGCGTCGACGTGCAGCGCGTCTCGCTGATGAACAAGGACAGCCTCGAGATGACTCCCGAGGACCACACGCTGATCGCCGAGACCGCCGGGCGCATGGCGCGCGAGTGCGCGGGTGTCGTCGTGGTGCACGGCACGGATCGCCTCGCGGTGTCCGGCGATCGCGTCGTCGAGCTCGTCGGGACACCGGCCTCGCCGGTCGTGTTCACCGGCGCGATGCGCCCGTACGAGCTGCGCTCCACCGATGCGCTCCAGAACCTGACCGAGGCGCTCCTCGCCGTGCAGCTCCTCGCGCCGGGCGTCTACGTCTCGATGCACAACCAGGTGCTGAAGTTCCCGGGTGTCATCAAGGACAAGGGGCTCGGCACGTTCGTGAAGGTGGACTCGTGACCCAGCAGCGCACCGCTCCGGGCATCGAGCTCGCGCCGCTGTTGCCGGCGCTGCTCGATGCTCTGCTCACCACGAACACCGCGGTGATCTTCGTCGCCGATCGCGGTGGCGGCAACCTCGAGCGCTGGTACACCAACCGCGCCGCCGCGACGATGCTCGGTTACACGCTCGACGAGATCTGGGACATCCCACCCGTCGAGACGCTGATCGTCGAGCAGCATTCGCTCGTCGGGACCCTGTCGACCGCGTTTCGCTCGGGTCAGCCGGTGCCCGCCGCGATCGAGCTCGTCGCCAGGCACAAGAAGGGACACACGGTGCAGATCGAGTGCGCGCTGAGCCGCCTGCCGATGAACGGGGTCGACGCGTACGCGATCCTGATCCGCGAGGTCGGCGCGCCGCAGGACACGCAGCTCTCGCTGCTCGAAGCCGATCGCATCAGCCTCGTCGGCGCGCTCGCCGCGGGCTTCGCGCACGAGATCAACAACCCGCTGACCTCCGTGCTGCTCAACCTGCGCTCGCTGCGCAAGCAGCTGTCCGCGATGCCCGAGCCCGCACAGCGCCAGGCGATGCGCTGCCTCGACGACATCACGACGGGCGCCGAGCGCATCGCGTCCAACGTGCGCGCGCTGCAGACGCTCGCGACGCGCAGCTCGACGCAGACGGTCGACCTCGCCGCGGTCGTGGCCTCCGCGCTGCGCCTCGCCGCGCCGACGCTCGAGCCGCGCGCCCACGTGATCCGCCAGATCTTCCCCGTGCGTCCGGTGACCGGCGAGGAGTCGCGCATCGGCCAGGCGGTGCTCGCGATGATGCTGTTCTCGAGCTCCGGCTTCGACGGAGAGATCGAGACCACGAGCAATCGCATCGTCGTCGCCGTCGAGGAGCGCGAGCCGGACATCGTCGTCGAGGTCAGCGACAACGGCCGCGACCTGACCGCCGAGGAAGTGCGCGGCGCGTTCGATCCGTTCTTCCGCTCGAGCGCGCGCGGCGCCGGCGTCGGCGTCGGCCTCGGGGTCGCGCGCTCGGTCGCCACCACGCTCGGCGGTGAGGTCACCCTCGCACCGCGGCCCGGCGGCGGCGCGGTGATCACGATGCGGTTGCCAGCGGCGTAGGCATCCGTGTTACTGCGTCGGGAATGAAGCTCGTCCTGCTCGCCGTGATGTTCGTGCTCGCCGCCCCGGCACACGCCGACGGACCGTCGCCGACCGAGGCTCGATTGAAGCTCCTCGACACCGGCAAGGATCCGAAGACCACGCTCCAGCTCGTCGCCAAGAAGGGCATGAAGAAGCGGATGACGATGACGATGGGCATGGCGTTCACGAACAAGGTGAACGGAACACCGACGAAGATCGGCATCCCGCCGATCGAGATCGCGATGGACCTGAAGGTCACCGATGTGACAGCGACGGGCGAGATCACGTGCGAGCTCGTGTTCGGCAAGATGAAGCTGCATTCCGACGCGTCGACGCCGAAGGCGATGACCGACGCGTTCGCGAAGATCGGCAGCGGAATCGCGGGCACCAAGGGGCGGATTCGTTTGGCGCGCAACGGTCGCACGATCGAGACGATCTTCGACATCCCGTCGTCGCTATCGCCGGAAGCCGCCGAGCTCCTCGCCAACATGAGGTCGTCGCTCGGTCAGGTCTCCGCGCTGTTGCCCGAGGAGCCGGTCGGGATCGGGGCGAAGTGGGAGACGCAGCAGAAGATCATCGACAACAACGGAATGGAGCTGGATCAGGTGACGATCAGTGAGGTCACCGCGATCAAGGGGAAGCGAACCACGCTGAAGCAGACGGTCACGAACTCCGCGAAGCCCGGGAAGATCAAATCGAAGGGCATCGAGTTCGATCTGAAGTCGGTCACCGGCGGCGGTAACGGCGAGATGTTCTACGAGGCCGGCACCTTCGTTCCCGTCGATGGCGGTATGGACATCACGACGTCCGTGAAGCTGTCGAACGGCGGCCAGACGTTCGAGACGACGGTCGAGATGAAGCTGCGAATGAAGACTCGCTAGTCCTTCATCACGAGGAAGATCGCGTTCGCCGTCGCGACGGGGCGGCTGCGATCGTCCTGCCACGCCTCGATGCGCACGTTCGTCACGCGCTTGCCCTGCCGCGTGATGAAGCCGCGCGCGTGCGTGTCGACGGCGGCGGCCGAGCGGAGATAATCGACGGTGAACGTGATCGTCTTGGGCAGCACGATCGACTCCGCGCGCCACAGCAGCTCGAAGATCGCGGCGGACTCGAGCAGCGCGCCCGTCGTACCGCCGTGCAGTGCGGGTAGCGCCGGGTTGCCGATCAGGTGCGGCGCGAAGCGCATGGTGGTGATGAGCTCGCCCTCGCCACCCTCCCGCGGGACTAGCTCGGCCTCGAGCCCGAGGAACCTCGCGTACGGGATCGCCTCGAACAGGCCCTGGTAGTCGCCCGCTTCCTTCGCCGCGGTGAGGCGCTCGACGAGCGTCGTCACTTCGCGCTCCCCGCCCGGGTCGACAGCATGAACGTGCCGACGGAGTGCGCGATCGGATCGTCCGGGTCGTCGTGGTACGCGACGCCGCGCGTGAACGCGACGTTGCGCGTCGTCTTGTAGCAGGTCGCCTTCGCGCGGACGGTCTTGCCGACCTCGGCGGGGCGCAGGTAATCGATGCGCAGATCGAGCGTCGCGATCGTCGTCATCTCGGTCAGCGAGGCGAACACCGAGCACCCCGAGACTCCGTCGAGGAGCGCGGTGATCGCGCCGCCGTGGAGCACGCCGGTGTCGGGGTTGCCGACGAGCTTCTCGTCGTACGGCAGCTCGAACAGCGACTCGGTGCGCGTGACGTCGACGACCTTGATGCCGAGCGCGTGGTTGTGGGGGATCGCGGCCGAGAACCGGCGGACCAGCTGGAGCTGCAGTCGTTCGCGCTCGGCGGGGTCCATGGACCCGACCGTAGCAAATGGCGCTATGGTGGGCGCCGTGTCGGCAGCACCGATTCGCGTCCGGATCGTCGCGGAGCACCGCGGGGCGTATCGCGCGCTCGACGATGCGGGGCAGACCGCGTGGGTCGAGCTGACGGGGAAGCACTTTCACACCGCGGCCGACAAGCGCGAGCTGCCGACGGTCGGCGACTGGGTGCTCGTCGTTCGCTGGGCCGACGCGGTCGCCGGCAACGGCGCGGGCGTGGTGCGCGAGATCGAGCCGCGCCGGTCGTTCCTCGTGCGCAAGGCCGCCGGCGAGGCGACCGTGCCGCAGCCGATCGCCGCGAACATCGACACGGGCTTCGTGCTGACGTCGGCGAACTCCGACCTGTCGCTGGCGCGGCTCGACCGCTACATCGGCCTCTTGCGCGACGGCGGCATCCAGCCGGTGCTCGTGCTCTCGAAGGTCGACCTCGTCGCCGAGGCCGCGCCGCTCGTCGACGAGCTCCGTGCGGTCGCCGACGTGCCCGTGCTCGCGGTGTCGGCGCAGTCGGAGAGCGGGCTCGATGCGCTGCGCGCCTACGGGGGCCCCGGCAAGACGTGCGTGCTGCTCGGCAGCTCGGGCGTCGGCAAGTCGACGCTGCTGAACGCGCTGATCGGCACGCAGCAGGAGGTGCGCGAGATCCGCGCCGACGATCGCGGCAAGCACACCACGACGCGGCGCGAGCTGTTCGTCGCCCCCGACGGCGGCATGTGGGTCGACACGCCGGGAATGCGCGAGCTCGCGCAGTGGATCGACGAGGGCGAGCCCGAGCAGGCGTTCGACGACATCGCCGAGCTGGCGCTCCAGTGCCGCTTCCGCGACTGCAAGCACCACAACGAGCCCGGGTGCGCCGTGCGCGACGCCGTCCCCGCCGAGCGGCTCGCGAGCTTCCACAAGCTGGCCAGCGAGCGCGTGACCGCCGCCGAGCGCCAGGCCAAGGCCGAAAAGCTCGCAGCGCACCGCAAGGCGCGGCAGAAGTCGCCGAAACCGCCCAAATCTGGAGCCGAGTGACCGTGCTATAGAGCGCGCCGTGATCGCGTTCAGCTCGGTCAGCAAGCAGTACGGCGGACAGATCCTGTTCGTCGAGGCCTCGTTCCAGATCAACCCGGGCGAGAAGGTCGGCCTCGTCGGTCCCAACGGCGCCGGAAAGAGCACGATCTTCCGCATGATCTCGGGCGAGGAGCAGCCCGACGACGGCTCGATCGAGCGGCCCAAGAAGCTGACGCTCGGCTACTTCCGCCAAGACGTCGGCGAGCTCGCGGGCCGCAGCATCCTCGCGGAGACCTGCGCCGGCGCCGGCGAGGTCGCGCAGCTGGGCGCCGAGCTCGCCGTGCTGACGGAGAAGCTCGAGAACCCGGGCGACGATCTCGACGACGTGGTCGCGCGGTTCGGCGAGGTCCAGGCGCGCTACCAGGACCTCGGCGGCTACGAGCTCGAGGCGCGCGCGCAGTCGATCCTGCACGGCCTCGGCTTCCACGACGAGCAGCTGCAGAACGACGTCGGCACGCTGTCGGGCGGCTGGAAGATGCGCGTCGCGCTCGCGCAGATCCTGCTCGCGCGGCCGGATCTGCTGCTGCTCGACGAGCCGACGAACTACCTCGACCTCGAGTCGATCCTGTGGCTCGAGGGCTTCTTGCGCGACTACACGGGCACCGTCGTGATGACGTGCCACGACCGCGAGATCATGAACCGCATCGTCGCGAAGATCGTCGAGATCGACGGCGGCGAGCTGCGCACGTACACCGGCAACTACGAGTTCTACGAGCGCATGCGCCTGATCGAGGCCGAGCGTCGCGAGGCGGAGTACGCGCGCCAGCAAGCGCGCCTCGCCAAGGAGAGCCGGTTCATCGAGCGGTTCAAGACGCACGTCGCGAAGGCGGCGCAGGTGCAGTCGCGCATCAAGAAGCTCGAGAAGGTCGAGAAGGTCGAAGCGCCGAGGCGCATCATCGAGAAGACCTACGAGTTCCGCACGCCGTCGCGCTCCGGTGACGACGTCGTCCGGATCGCGAGCCTCTCCAAGCGCTACGGCGACCGCGTCGTTCACGACAACCTGACGCTCACGATCGCGCGCAGGGAGCGCTGGGCGATCATGGGCGAGAACGGCGCCGGCAAGTCGACGCTGCTGAAGATGATCGCGGGCGTGGTCGCGCCCGACGCGGGTACCGCGACCATCGGTGCGAGCGTGCAGATGGGCTACTACGCGCAGCACGTGATGGACGCGCTGACCGCGGACCACACGGTGCTCGACGAGCTGCAGGACCACGCGCCGTCGGCGAACCAGGGCACGCTGCGCAGCCTCGCCGGGGCGTTCGGCTTCCACGACGACGACGTGTTCAAGCCGGTGCGCGTGCTGTCCGGCGGCGAGAAGGCGCGCGTCGCGCTCGCGAAGCTGATGTACGACGCGCCGAACCTGCTCGTCCTCGACGAGCCGACGAACCACCTCGACATCGTCACGAAGCGCGCGCTCGTCAAAGCGCTCGCCGACTACGAGGGCACGCTGCTGTTCGTCTCGCACGATCGCCAGTTCCTGCGCGCGCTGGCGAACCGCGTGCTGGAGCTCACCTCGGCGGGGCCGCGCGTCTACGGCGGCAGCTACGAGGAGTACGTCGCGTCGACGGGCCGCGAAGCGCCCGGCATGCGGACCTGACGGCAGCAAAGCTGCGGCTGGCATTCCGTGTCCAAGTGACTGCTAAGATAGGAGGCAGCGATGGACTTCCAGAACGTCGGGGGAACGCCGGGTGGCACGAAGACTTTCTTGCTCGGCATCATCATGCTCGTCGTCGGCGGGTATCTGCTGTTCAACCATGTCTCGATCGGCGGGGGCTACTGGAACTGGGGCTTCTTCGGGCAGGGCTACGGCACGAGCTTCGGCATCACGCTGATCCCGATGCTGTTCGGCGTCGGCATCCTGTTCGCGAACGGCAAGTCGATCGTCGGGCGCGTGCTCACGTTCGGCGGGTTGCTGATCATCATCGTCGGGATCATCGCGAACCTCGATCTCCACTTTCGCCGGACGTCGCTGTTCAACACGCTGGTGATGCTGGTCCTGATCGTCGGTGGCATCGGCCTGGTCGCACGGTCGGTGATGCCGATGCAGAGCAAGCTGCCGCGCGAAGGTGACGGCAAGGAAGCTCGTGACTGACACCGGGAAGGGCTCGGTCGGCGTCCCGCTGAGCACGACGCGCGTCTCGCAGTGGGACGTCGAGAGCAAGCCGGGCACGGATCTCGAGCCAGGCACCCGCATCAAGCAGTACGAGCTGATCCGCGAGCTCGGGCGCGGCGGCATGGGCGTGGTCTACGTCGCGCGCGACCTCGTGCTCGGCCGCCGCGTCGCGATGAAGTTCTTGCGCAACGTCGGTCGCGAGATCGTCGATCGCTTCCTCGTCGAGGCGCGCGCGACCGCGTCGGCGAACCACGACAACATCGTCATCATCTACGAAGTCGACGAGTGGCAGCACATGCCGTACATGGTCCTCGAGTACCTCGAGGGCAAGACGCTCCGCGACTTCATGGGGCCGTTCGGCGAGGGCCAACCGATCCCCGCGTCGCGCGTCGTCGAGCTGATGCTGCCGGTCGCGCGAGGGCTCGCACGCGCGCACGAGCTCGGCATCGTGCACCGCGATCTCAAGCCCGAGAACATCATGGTGACGAACGCGGGCCAGGTGAAGGTCCTCGACTTCGGCATCGCCAAGGCGCTCGACGCGGCCGGCGACGGCAAGACGACGCACAACAGCCTCTCCGCGCTCGCGAAGAACCTCACGACGCTGACCAACGAGGGCGCGCTCGTCGGAACGCTGCCGTACATGTCGCCCGAGCAGATGGGCCAGGACGTCGTCGATCACCGCAGCGACCTGTTCGCGCTCGGCATGATGATGTTCGAGATGATCGCGGGCTATCACCCGATCGAGCCGCTCGCGAGCGACACGCTCGTGCAGAACCTCGTATCGGACGCGCCGATGCGATCGCTGCGCACCGCGGTGTCCGATCTGCCGGACGCGCTCGTCGAGACCGTCGATCAGCTGCTGCGCAAGCGCAAGGACGAGCGCCTGCCGAGCGCCGCCGAGCTCGCGCAGCGACTCGAGAACCTCTTGCCGGGTCGCCACGGCCGCGCGCTCGCCGAGGGCGAGAGCCCGTACCCCGGGTTGACCGCGTTCCAGGAGGCGGACGCGGATCGCTTCTTCGGCCGCGCGCGCGACGTGGCGCGCATGGTCGCGCGCGTTCGCGAGCTGCCGCTGACCGGCATCGTCGGACCGTCGGGCGTCGGCAAGTCGTCGTTCATCCGCGCGGGCGTGGGGCCGGCGCTCAAGGCGTCGGGCGAGCACTGGGACGTGATGACGATCCGGCCGGGCAAGTACCCGCTGTCGTCGCTCGCGACGGTGCTCGAGCGAGCGAGCACGGGCGTCCAGAGCCTGCGCACGGGTGTGTCGAACGCGAGCGATCAGGAGCACGGCCAGCTGATCTACCGGCTGCGCCGCGAGCCCGGCCTGTTGGGCGCCACGCTGCGCGCGCGTGCCGCGAAGCACGGCCATCACACGCTGCTGTTCGTCGATCAGTTCGAGGAGCTGTACACCCTCGTCAACGATGTCGAGGAGCGCAACGCGTTCACCAGCGCGCTCGCGGCCGTCGCCGATGATGCCGCCGCACCGCTGCGCGTCGTGGTGTCGATGCGCTCGGACTTCCTCGACCGCGTGAGCGAGGACCCGCGGTTCATGGAGGAGCTGTCGCGCGGGCTCGTGTTCCTGAGCGCGCCGGATCGCGACGGCCTGCGCGAGGCGCTCGAGCTCCCGGTCGAGATGGTCGGCTATCGCTTCGAGAGCAGCGCGATGGTCGGCGACATGCTCGACGCGCTCGCGGGGACACCGGGCGCGCTGCCGCTCCTGCAGTTCGCCGCGGCCAAGCTGTGGGACGCGCGCGATCGACAGCAGCGCTTGCTCACCGTCGCGAGCTACCAGGACATCGGCGGCATCTCCGGCGCGCTCGCGACGCACGCGGACGAGGTCGTCCGCAACATGAGCAGCGCGGCGCAGCGGCTGACGCAGCAGGTGTTCCGCCAGCTCGTCACGCCGGAGCGCACGCGCGCGATCGTCGAGCTCGCGGACCTCTATCACCTCACCTCGGAGCGAGACGAGATCCAGCGCGTCATCGATCAGCTCGTCGCGGCGCGGTTGCTCGTCGTGCAGACGCGCGCGGATGCGGGCGGTGGCTCCGTCGAGATCGTGCACGAGTCGTTGATCGATCGCTGGCCGACGCTGCGGCGCTGGCTCGACGAAGGCCAGGAGGACGCGGCGTTCGTGGCGCAGCTCGCCGCGACGGCGAAGCAGTGGGACACGCGCGGCCGCCCCGCGGGCCTTCTGTGGCGAGGCGACGCGATGGAGGAGGCCCGCCGCTGGTACACGCAGAAGACCCGCCAGCTCGGGCCGCGCGAGCAGGCATACCTCGACGCCGTGTTCGCGCTCGGCCGGCGCGGCAAGCGAATGAAGCGCGCGGCGCTGATCGCCGCGTTCGTCGTGCTCGGCGGGATCGCGGCCGGCGCGAGCGTGATGCTCCTCTCGGTGCGCCAGGCGCGCGAGGAGGCCGACCGCAGCGCCGAGAAGGCGCTCGAGAGCGAGGCGAAGGTCAAGCAGCAGCTCGCCGACGTGCAGGCCGCGAAGGCCGCGATGGAGAGAGCGAACGCGGAGCGCGAGAAGGCGACGCAGCTCGCGAACTCGACGGGTCAGGCGCTCGCGATGTCCAAGGAGCAGCTCGCCGCGAAGAACGCCGAGCTCGAGAAGACGCTCGCCGAGGCCAAGGATGCACGCGCGAAGGCGGAGTCCGCGACGCGCGACGCCGTCGCCGCGCAGAGGGCGGCGCAGGCCGCGGCCAGCGATGCGCAGAAGGCGAAGGCCGAGCTACAGGTGAAGCTCGACGCCGAGAAGGCGCGCGTGAAGGCGCTGCAAGAGGAGACGCGCAAGCTCTCCACCAAGCTCAAGGAGTGAGCATCGAAGCCGTCCGATCAGCGTCGGACGGTCACGCTCAGAAGCGACCGCTGAGAGACAGCGTCGCGCCGCCGGTCACCGGCGTCACCGTCGGGGTCAAGCGCTCGACCGAGGTCGGGTACACCGTGCGCCCGCGGTTGAGATAGAGCATCACCGCGCCCGTCGCGATCGTCGCACCGCCCGCGATCATGATGCCGACGGCGATCGCGGTCTTGGTCTCGGCGGAGCCCTTGAGGTCGTAGTCGGCGCCGAGCTCTTCGCGCGTGCACGCCATCGTCGCGCAGCGCTGCGCGACGGCGCGGTCGTAGCTGTCCATCTCCTGCACCGCGACGAGGTCCAGCACGCCGCCGATGCCCGCGATCGCGAAGCCGCCGCCGAACACGACCCACGGCACCCAGCCCGGCCAGCGATGCTCGATGCGCGCGGCCTTCTCGACGGGGTCGAGGGAGATCGTGACGTGCTGCTCCTTGCCGCCGATCACGACGACCTCGAAGCTGCGCGTCAGGTAGCCCTCCTTGGTGCCGACGAGCTGGTGGGCACCGGGCGACACGCGCCGCAGCTCCTCGGCCGGGCACGTCGCGAGCGGCTGCCCGTCGAGCGTCATCTTCACGCCGTCCTGCTGGCACTTCACCGTGATCGACGCGATCTGATTCGCGAGCAGCTTCTCGTACGCGAGCGCCTCCGAGTACACCGCCTCCTCGAGCGGCGCCGCGCCGTACTGGAGCGCGAGCTTCAAGTTGTCCGATGCCTCGACGGGGCGATCGAGCTGGATCAGGCAGCGAACGATGTTGAAGCGGATCGCCGGGTGGTCCCACGCGGCGACCGCCGACTTGTACTTCTCCATCGCCTCCGCGTACTTCTTGTCGAGGAACAGCGCGTTTCCCTGCTCGAGCGCGGCCTGCGCCTGCGCCTTCTGCGCGTCGGTCACGCCGACCGACCACGGCGGCGTGTCCGCCCATGCCGGCGCCGCCGCGCACACCAGCGCGAGCGCGAAGAAGCTATTCGTCATCGTCATTCGACTTCTTCTTCTTCTTCTTTTTCTTCTTCTTCTTCTTTTTCTTCTTCGGCTTGTCCTTCGGCTCCTCGACCACCGGCGGCGGCTCGGCCTTGGGCTGCGGCGGGAGGATCTTCACGAACGACGCACCCGCGTTCGGTGCGTCGATCGCGACGCCCTCCTGGAGCGCGATCATCTTCCAGCCGGAGCCGTCCTTCTCGAACACGGCGAACACGCGCAGCGGCAGCGGCTCCTCGTCCTTCTCGACGCGCGTGACCGGCGCGGTCACCCACGCGATCTGTCCGTCCGGCGTGACCTTCGCGTCGATCTCGCCGGAGACGGCGGCCCGCGTCTCCGCTTCGACGCGCTTCTTCCACAGCTTCTTGATCTCCTTCTTGCCGCGCGTGATGTCACCCGCCGCGGGGCCGATCACCATCGCCTCGGTGCGGCTCGACAGATCAGCGCCCCACACCTCTTGCTCGAGGAGGCCGCGCTTGAACTTCTCGACCGCGTCCTCGGCGCGCTCGTCGACGTCGCCGGCGCTCTTCGCGCCCGGCGGAACGACGGCGAGGTCCTTCAGCTTCGAGCGGATCTCCTTCATCGACGGTGTCTGCGCGACCGCGGCGGCGGAGACCGACCAGAGATCCTCGTCGTTGCGCAGCACCGCGATCACGGACATCGAGGTGCCCTCGACGTCGACGAGATCGAACGCCCACGCGGAGCGCCCGCCCGGCGAGGCGACGACCTCGAGCGATCCGGACTTCACCGACTGGCGCTTGTCGATCACCTTCCCGAGCGACACGAGCGCGTCCGAGCGCGTCGAGGTCGCATCCTGGAGTCGCGGCCCGAACACGCGAAGCGGATCGTTGAGCAGCGAGAACAGGTTGTCGGTCTTGCCCTTGGAGATCCACGAATAGATCTCCTCGAGCGTGCCGCCGGCGTCCTTCTCCGCCGTCTTCTCGTCGATCTCGGGGCCGAGCTTGACGGGCTCGACGGCGGGCTTGCTGCTACCGCACGCGACTAGCGCGAGGCAGAGCGCGAGGCCGGCAAGAGCAGCGACGGCAACGTCTTGTCGCCGACGGAGAGGTTCGGCGTGGTGTCGTCGCCGACCTTCGTGTTCGCGTTCGACGGCAGCAGGGGGCCCGTCCCCTTCGCGAACCGGCGCGGCATCGGCACCACCGACGGCGCGGCCGCCGGCGGAGCGACCACCGGCACGAGCGGCGACGTCTTGCGCGCGACGACGGGCAGGATGCGCGCTGGCTCGACCTTGGGCAGCTTCGGGATCGGGATCACCGTCGCGGGCGATTGACCGCGCGCGAACGTGCGGTTCGCCGGCGCGACCGGAGGCTTCACCACGGGGAGCGGGTGCACCGGCGTCGGAATGCCGAGCGGCGGCGGAATCGGTGCCGGCCTGCTCGCGCTCGGCGCGGTCGCGATCGGCGCGGCGACCTTCGCGATCGGCGTGGTCTTCGCGACCGGCGCGATCGACGGCGGCGGCGGCTCGACGATCGTATCGACCTTGACGAACGCCGGCTTCGTCGCGATCGACGGCACGGTCTGTTTGGTCCTGATCTGGGACGTGTTGTCCGAGAGATCGAACTCGCCGAGCGGCTGCGTGCTCTCCCACGAGTCGCGCTGGATCGGATCCGCGCGCAGCGGGCGCGGCGGTTGAACAGCGGCTGCCGCCTGCTCCACCTCCTCCGCCGCTGCGCGAGCGCGTGCGATCGCGATCGTCCATTCCCAGTCATCTTCTTCGACAACGGGCTCCGGCGCCACAACCACGGGCTTCTGCGGGGTTGGCGGCGCCTTCGGCTTGACAGGAGGCGGCGCAACGGGCAGCGGGGCGAGCGGGCGCACGGCTACGGGCTTAGCCACGGCTGGTAGTGCCGCCGGCTTGGCTGCCATCGCGCGCCCGAGCTCGGACCACCGCTCGAGCTCCATCGCGGCGAGGTCATCGTCCTTCCACCCCACGATGCGACCACCGAGGCCATCGTCCAGGACCGCGGGACGAATCGACAAGATCCGACCCTCGGGGGTCAGGACCAAGCCATAGTCGCGCAGCTTCACGAAGCCGAGGCGCTTCAGCACGGAGTGGATGGCGGGCATGTCCGTCCAGCCGTGCACCAGGCAGGCCAGGCCACCCGTCGATGATCCAGCCTGTTGCGCGATCCACCTGAGGGGAGTGGGCTCCGGTTGGGTCTAGCGACCCGTGAACCGGGGCGGACGCCCCTCGGCGAACGCGGCGAGACCCTCGTCACGATCCTCGCTGTACAGGGTCATGTCGTAGAGCTCGCGCTCGATCTGCAGGCCCTGGTCGAACGCGACGCCGTAGCTGCGCTCGATCGCCGACTTCGCCGACACGATCGAGATCGGCGCGCAGCCGGCGAGCTCGGCGAGGAGCGCCTCGACCGCCGCGTGGAGCTGACCGCGCGGGACGACCTGGTGCACGAGGCCGATCTCGAGCGCGCGCGCGATCGGGATGCGACGACCGAGGAGGATCAGCTCTTTGGCGCGCGCTTCACCGACGAGCCGCGGCAAGCGCTGCGTGCCGCCCGCGCCGGGCATGATGCCGAGGCGCACCTCGGTCAAGCCGACCTCGCTGCCCTCGACGGCGATGCGAAAGTCGCACGCCATCGCGAGCTCGAGGCCGCCGCCGTACGCGGAGCCGTTCATCGCCGCGATCGTGACCTTGCGCATCGCGCCGATGTCGGTGATCGCCGTCGCGATCGCGTTGATGTACGACGACGACTCCGTCGCGGGGACGCCCTTGCGCTCCTTGAGATCCGCGCCCGCGCAGAACGCCTTGTCGCCGGCGCCGATGAACACGGTCATGCGAATCTCGTCGTCGTGCTCGAGCTCGTAGGCGAGCTCCGAGAGCCGGATGTTCACGTCGCGCGAGAGTGCGTTGCGCGACTCCGGGCGATTCAACGTGACCCAGGCGACCGGGCCTTTGCGCTCGACGACGACTTGCGTTGCGATGTCCGCCATGCGCGGACCGTATCACTACGACAGCGCGCCGCGCTCCGTCTGCCGTCGCGCGCGCGCCATCTTTCCGACGTGCGCCTTGAGATACTTCGACGGGAGCTCGTGGCCGACGAACGTCGCGGCGGTGCGCGATGCCTCGGTGAGCTTGTCGAGATCGATGCCGGTCCGCACGCCCATCGAGTGCAGCATCGCGACGACATCCTCGGTCGCGAGGTTGCCCGATGCACCGGGCGCGTACGGACAACCGCCGAGGCCGCCGGCCGCGGCGTCGATCGTCGTGACGCCCATCTGCAAGCCGACGAGGCAGTTCGCGAGCGCGGTGCCCTGCGTGTCGTGGAAGTGCATCGCGATCGCGTCGGGCGGGTGCTTCGCGAGCACGCGCTCGAGGACGTTCTCGACCTGGCGCGGGTTCGCGACGCCGATCGTGTCGCCGAGGGACACCTGATACACGCCCATGTCGCGCAGCTGGCCGGTGAGCTGCACGGCGCGCTCGGGATCGACGTTGCCCTCGTACGGACAGCCGTACACGGTCGACACGTACGCGCGCACCGGCACGTTCGCGGAGCGCGCGACGGGAATCACTTCATCGAACGCGGACAGCGTGTCGGCGATCGTCTTGTTGACGTTCTTCTTGTTGTGCGTCTCGGACGCGGACAAGAACACCGCGATCTCTTTCATGCCGGCGGCGAGCGCGGCATCGAGCCCGCGGCGATTGGGGACGAGCGCGCTCATGCGCACGCCGTCGGGGCGCTTCACGCCACGCGCCACCTCGCTCGCATCCGCGAGCTGCGGGATCCACTTCGGCGACACGAAGCTCGTGATCTCGATGTCACGAATGCCGGCGGCGACGAGCGCATCGATGAAGCGCAGCTTGTCCGCCGTCGGGACCTGGCGTGCCTCGTTCTGGAGGCCGTCGCGCGGGCCGACCTCGTAGATCGTGACTTGCTCGGGCAGCCTCATGGGATCGCCGAACCATAGTCCCGCGGGTCGAGCGTGGCTAGCTCATCGAGCAGGCTGGGGAACGCTTCCAGCGTGTCGATCACGCGATGCGCGCCCGACTGATCCCACCCGCCGAAATTACCGGCGCGGACCGCGACGACGATGCAGCCCGCGGCGCGCCCGGCCGCGATGCCGGCAACGGAATCCTCGATGACCACGCAGCGGTGTGGCTCGATGCCGAGCCGGGCGATCGCCATCTGGTAGCCATCGGGCGCGGGCTTGCTGCGCGGGACGTCCTCGGCGGCAAAGATGATGTCGAACGCGGCCTCGGGGCCGATCAGCGGCAGGACCTGGGTCGCCTCGACGCGCGAGCTGCCCGTCACGAGGGCGCGCGGTCGTCCCTGGGTCATCCGCAGCACGTCGCGCGCGCCGGGGAGCACGGTGATGCCGATCTCGGCGAACACCTCGTCGCGCAACATCGCGGTGCGCGCGACGGTCTCCTCGCGGTTCCACACGAGCTGCGGATAGCGCGACTTCAGCGAGTCGTAGATCGCGACCCACGAGCGGCCGATGATGAAGTCGCGATCGTACTGCTCGATGTGGATGCCGAGACCGCGGGCCAGCGCCCGGGCCATGGCTTCGCCGGTCTCCCGCTCGGAGTCCACGAGCGTGCCGTCGAGATCGAAGAGAAAAGCCTGTGGCGCGGGCACCTAGAGCGGATGTAACCGGGGTAGCAACGCCATGCACTATCTCCGTGTCACATTCGAGTTGGAGGCATGATGTTCCGCTCCCTGATCGTCGGATTTTGGGGTCTCGTGTTGGTGGCCTGTGGCCACGCGCAGCAGTCGGTGTCGCTGTACGAAGCAGGCGACTATGCGGGCGCGGCGCGCGCCGCGGACGACGGGCTCGCACAGCACCCGAAGGACGAAGGGCTGTGGCAGATGCGCGTGCGCGCCGCCCTCGCGCAGGGTGACTCGGCCGGGCTCGCGCGCGCGTACCACGGGTACAAGCAAGCGATCGGCGAGGACGACAAGGACCTGGTGCGCGAGCTCGCGATCGCGACGCTCGAGGCCGGCCTGCAATCGCCCTCGGCGAAGATGAAGATCGTCGCGATCCAGGCGATCGAAGCAGCCGAGCTGCAAGACCTCGCCGATGCCGTCGCGCAGAAGATGGAAGACAAGGACGACCGCGTGGTCGCCGCCGCGGCGATCGCGATCCTGCGCGGCGGCTACGTGCAGGCACCGGAGGTCGCCGAGCAGCTGCTCGCGAGCGAGAGCGCGGAAGCGCGCGCGATCATCATCGATGGCCTCGGCAAGAAGGCCGGCATCCTCGCCGCCGATGA
Organism: uncultured Kofleriaceae bacterium; assembly: GCA_964617845.1. Taxonomy (GTDB): domain Bacteria; phylum Myxococcota_A; class Polyangia; order Haliangiales; family Haliangiaceae; genus JABFXX01. Next base: position 123,948 of record CAZUAR010000028.1, read on the forward strand.
TCTCGAGAAGGCCGCGACCGATCCCGATCCGCGCGTGCGCCGCATCGCGATCCGCTGGCTCGGTCAGATGAAGGATCAGGACGCGGTCGCGCTCCTCATGCGCCGCATGAGGGATCCCGACGAGGCCGTGCGCGCCGCCTCGGCGACGGCGCTCGCGCGCATCGGCGTCGGCAACCTCGAGTCGCTCGGTACGCAAGCGCTCAAGGACCGCGCCCTCGCCGTCCGGCTCGCGGGCATCGATCTGCTCGCTGCGGCCAAGCGCGTCGATCGCCTCGTCCAGGTGGCGGAGTCGGATCCGGATCCGATGGTCGCCGCCGAGGCCGCGATCGCCGCGAAGCGCTCCGACCTCGCGATCGCCGCCGTGCAGAAGGCCGCGCAGGCACAGCTGTGGACGATGCGCGCCGGCGCCGCGAACCTCGCGACGCGCGCGTTCGGCCGCGACAAGGCGAGGCCGTTCCTGCTCGGCCTCGCCGAGGACAAGGACGTCGGCGTCCGCCTGTCCGCCGCGCGCGCCCTCGCCCACGCAGGCGACAAGGCGACGGCGATCGCCGTCTTCACCGCGGCCCTCGCTTCCCCCAAGGGGACTGGCTCGCCTGACAGCTCGCTGGCGGATCCCGAGCGCGCGCTGTCCGCGGCGCAGGACCTCGCGAGCCTCGGCGACCCGCGCGGCATCACGCTGCTCGACGAGGCCGCGCGCGACACGAAGGCGACCCCCGACGCGCGCAGCGCCGCCGTCGCCGCGCATCGCGGCGCACGCAAGATCACGGGCGGCCTCGTCGCCGCGCTCGCGGATGCATCGGGGCTCGTCCGCGTCGAAGCCGCCGCCGTGCTGCTCGCGCTGTCGAAGTAGCGTCCGCGCGGCGGCTCGCTACATCAGCCCGCCGAGCACGTCCATCGCGTCGACGGCGAAGTGCGCGACCTCGCGCACCGACTCGAACGCCTGCAGCGTCTTCTGGATGTTGCCCGACGAGTGCAGCGCGCTGACCATCAGCCGCAAGCGCGCCTCGCCCTCGGGCACGACGGGATAGCAGAGCCCGTGGCAGTAGATGCCCCCGTCGTACAACAGATTTACGACCTCGCGCAGGATCTCGTAGCCACCGAGCTCGACGATCAGCAGCGGATGCTGCCCCTGCCCGAGCACGCGAAACCCGCGCTCGAGCAACCCCGACCACAGCGCCTGCGTGTTCTCGCGCAGGCCATCGAGCGGCGCTTCACCGCTCTCGAGGATCTGCACCGCCGCCATCGCGGCCGCGGCCATCGGCGGCGGCAGCGTCGCCGAGAACATGTACGGCGCCGACTTCTGCCGCAGCCAATCGATGATCTCGCGCCGCCCCGCCGCGAAGCCACCCGATGCACCGCCGAGGGTCTTGCTGAAGGTGCCCGTCACGAGGTCGACGCGATCGAGCACGCCCGACAGCTCCGCGGTCCCGCGCCCGCGGTCCCCGAGCACGCCGATGCCGAGCGCGTCGTCGATCACGACCATCGCGTCGTAGCGATCCGCCAGCGTGCAGATCGTCGCGAGATCGCAGATGCGTCCGGTGAACGGATGCACGCCGTTCGTCACGATCGCGCGGAACCGCGACGCCCTCGATCGCTTGAGGATGTCCTCGAGATCCTCCGGATCGTTGCTGCGGAACGTCACCAGCCGCGCGCCCGCCAGCCGCGCGCCCTCGGCGAGGCTCGGGTGCACGCCCTCGTCGCAGATGATGCAATCCCTCGCTCCGAACAGCGGCGCGAACACGCCGATGTTCGCCATGTAGCCCGACCCGTACAGCAGCACGTCGGGCGTCTTCAAGAACCCGCGCAGCCACTCCTCGAGCTCCTTGTGGATCGACAGCGTCCCGCACATCATGCGCTGCGACGCCAACCCGATGCCGTACTTGTTCGTCGCGTCGATCGCCGCCTGCTGCACTTGCGGATCCGCACCGAGTCCCAGGAAGTCGTACGTCGTGTAGTTGATGACCTGCTCCCCCGGTCGGCCGTCGATCATCCCGCCCGCCGCCATGCCGCCCGATCGCGAGAACACGATCTCGCGCTTGTACAGCCCGGCGTCCTTGAGCCGATCCGTCTCCGCCCGCAACAGGTCGCGCAGTGCCTGACTCATCGCTTGCTCCTCGGTCCCGACGTGAACCACACGAGCCCCGCGGCACAGCGCTGATACGCGATCGTGCCGACGCAGACGGGCACGCCACCACTGTTCGCGGTCATGCCGTTGCCCTCCGCCACCGAGCACGGCCGTACCTCGCGATCGCGCTCGCGGCACACCTGGTCGATTCGCTCGGCCATCGTCCCCTCGGGCGCGACCAGCGCGAGCTCGGCGGCCAACACGGCCCACCGCGCTTCCATCGCGTCGATCACGGCGAGGTGATAGTCCGCGCTCTCGCGCACCAGCCTCATGCGCGTCGTCTCGTCGAGCATCGACTTCTCCGCGTGCTGGTTCGTGACGATCACGTCGGCGACCGCCAGGCATCGATCGCCCGCGCGCGCGATGGCCTTCGCCGCATCCTCCGTCCCCGCGTTCGCGCCGCTGGCGATCGTGCCGGCGCAGACATCGCGCGCGGCCGCGACCAAGCACGCGATCGGCGCGGCGCGATTGCCCGGCCGGCACTTCGCACGCACCGAGTCGTAGATCGCGATCTCGAACGCGCGCCGCCCCGCGTCGCCCATCGCGGTCATGCCATCGATCGCAGCGGCGAGATGAGCCACGCGCTTGTCGCGCGCGTAGGTACCGTCGGCGCGCGCCGCCGGTGCGCCCACGACGACGAGGCACGCCAGCGCGGCGGACACGAGCGGTGCTCTCGCTCGCGAAGGCTGCGACGCGTTCGGGGACCGCGACCTCGAGGTAGCCCTGGACGGCGACGCAGAGACGCAGATGATGTAGAGGCGTCTCTGCGTCGCCATTTCTGGGCTCGAGCGCGTGGACGTCATCGTCGACGATGACGTCGATGTCGTCGAACAAGAGCGCAGCGTCATAGACGACCTCGTTGCGGCAAATAGACACGGCGGAACCCATCGATGAAGTCGTGCAGGTGCCGCGCGAACGGATACACCTCGACGACATCCGCGCGCGAGAGCGCCGCGTCGAGCGCGGGTGCGCCCGGCCCGGTGCGCGCGAACGGATCGGTGTCGACGAGCGGCTCCAGAGCGACGAGCATGAACGTCGAGTCATCGAGTGCGCCGGGCAGCTCGGCCGAGCGCGCGCGCAGGGGGGTCGCATCGGCCGCCGGCCCCGCATCCGATGCCGAATCCGCATCCGATGCCGAGCCCGCCTCGTCGACAGGAACCTCCTCGTCGATATCGAACATCCGCGACGCATCGTCGATCGCGGGCCCACCATGCTTGGTGCCACCGAGGAGCAGTGACAGCGCGATGTACGCGTCGAGCGGCACCGTGCCCGTCGGCGTGAGCGTCGTCATCACGACCTCGCGCATCGAGATCGACTGCTCGTCGACCGTGATCGCGCGGCCGGTGGCCGCGAGCGACGACGCCGGATCGATCATCAAGCACGCGACGCTGGTCACCGCGCGCGCCGGAGGCGGCTCCGGCAGTGCCGAGGTCTCGCCGAGCGCCGCGGCGAGTGCGCGGATCGCGAGCTGCCGGCGACGGCGATCGAGCACGTGGCGGATCGGCTCGAGCGCGTCGTGCGCCTCGAGGGCGGCGTGCGGGTTGGCCGCGATCTGGGTGCACGTGTCGCGTGGCGCGTCCCAATGGATCTCGTAGTCGGAGCACGACGCGGGGGAACCGAAGCGCGTCGCGAACAGCAGCTGGCCGAACGCGTGCTCGAGGACGACCGCGGGAGGCGTGGTCGGCGTGTAGATCGGCCACAGCGCGAGATCGGAGAAGCGCGTCGTGCACGGGACCTCGCCGGTGAAGGCGTGCGAGAGGAACGACGTCGGGTGCGGGTCGGGAAGGTTGATGAAGAGGTGGTGCGAGGCGTGTGGCGTGCCGGTGATCGAGTGCGTGATGTCGGCGAGGAGATCGCGCGTGAACGAGAAGCGCGTCTGGAGCTCGTCGACGACGTGACCGGCGGCGTCGACCGGGGACGCGCCGGAGAGGGTCTCGGCGGTCTTGCGGTACGCGTAGTGGGTGAACGGCTCGTCGAGCTGGCGGCGCTCGCAGATCTCGACGGGCTTGGCCTCGGTCGGCGTCTTGGGTGCGACGACGACGGCGGCTTTTGGCGCGCACGAGCCGAGCGACTTCGTGTAGCCGAGCGCGAAGGCGCGCTTGACGAGCGCGCAGCCCGCCTGGTCGACGGGCGGTGGTGGTGGCGGCAGCGGCGCCGCGGCTTGCTCCTCGGGTTTGGGCTCCTCGGGCAGGCAGTACTCGGCGCGCGAGGGCTTGGTCAGCTCGTGCGGGACCGCCGCGAGGTGGTGGACGACGTCGCCGCCGAGCGTGACGACGCCGATGCACGCGAAGAACGCGACGAAGCAGAGGCGCTGGACGATCGCCGGGAGCTCGAGGACGCGCGGGCGCGGGCGCTGCTGATCGAGATCGAAGGCGAGCGCCGGACGGCCGCGGCGGAAGGTCAGCGCGACCTTGCTCGGGAGGCCGGGACGCGCGCCGAACGCGAGGAGAGCGGCGCAGAGCGAGGCGAACAGCCCGATCGCGAACGTGCCGCTCGTCGAGAGGTGGCGGAGGTGCTCGGCATCGACCGCGTCGCTGCGCGACGTCAGCACCACAGCGAGTGCGGTGACGAGCGTGATCGCGATGGACTTGATGCCGATCATGGCTATCGCGAACGCTCCTGCACCGACCACTCGGCGAGTGCGGTGAACGTGAGCGGGACGGATTCGAGGACGATCATGGCGTCGTTGGCGGTGGTGTCGTCGACGACGACGGCGGAGTCGTGGTCGGCGCTGCCGGCGGAGTCGGCGACGTCGAGGTCGGCGATGTCGAGGGCGGCGGTTCGATCGGTGCTTGCACGACGAGGTCCTCGATCGTGATGCGCCGGTTCTTCGCGCGCGCGGCGGCGATCACGGCGCGCTCCTCCGGCGTGAGCGGACCGTCGAGCGTGGCGGTCCGCGGTGCGCCGGGCGTGTTGTCCGCGTGCGTGCAGATCACGACGTGATCGGGCAGCTCCTTGGAGTGCTTCCGGATCTCCTGGTAGACCGACCACGCGCGCTGGTAGCCGAGCTCGAAGTTCTTGTCCTTGGGGCCGAGGTCGTCGGTGTGGCCGTGGATGACGAGCTTGCGCTGCGCGAGGCCGCCTTGATCGAACGACAGGACGCCGGCGGACGGATCGCCGAACAGCTTGTCGATGACCTCCTTGCCGTCCTCGGCGAGGTTGGTCTTGCCGGAGGCGAAGAGGACGTCGCCGGGGAGGTCGACCATGCGCACGGTCTGGTCGCCCATGCCGACGCCGAAGCCCGTCGCGATGGTCGGCGTCTGCGTCGCCTTCGCGCCGTGCTCGATCGTCCAGACGATGACGAAGAACGCCATGATCTGGGTCATGAGGTCGATGTAGATGATCGACCACAGCGCGCCGTGGCCGCTCTTCTTGCGATGCCCGGCTCGACGCCCGCGACTCATGCCTGCAGCTCGATGTCGGCACCGTTGTCGACGAGGACGTCGAACGCGTGCAGCAGGATGTCGAAGTCGTACTCGAGCGCGCGGACGCGCTGATCGAAGCGCGAGGCCGTCGTCATGTAGAGCGACGCGAAGATCGCGCCCCACAGCGTGCACTGCAGCGAGATGGCGAGCTGGGGCGAGAGGTTCTCGATCGACGTGTTCGAGCCGAGGCGATCGAACATGCCGATCAGGCCGATCACCGTGCCGATCAGGCCGAACAGCGGCATCACGTTCGCGACGAAGTCGAGGTGCGCGTGGAAGTGGTCGTACAGCTCGCGGCAGTCGACGTAGTACTGGTGCGCGACGTACTCGGCGTACTCCTTGCCCTTCTTGCGCTTGAGCACGGCTTGCAGCTCGCGCACGAGCGGGTTGTCGGGGAGCTTGATCTTGGTGCCCGGTTCGATCGGACCGACCTTGATGTTGCCGGCGTCGTCGCGGCGCATGTGCAGCGCCTTGCGGAGCGCGACGACGGTGTCCGAGATGTACGTCGCGTTCTTGATCAGGTGCTTGCTCGAGAAGAACACGGTCAGCGACGACCACAAGAGCTTGCCGAGCTCGGCGCCCGCGACGTAGACGAGCAGCGCGAACGAGATCAACAGCGTCGCGAGGAAGAAGCTCTCCGCGACGAAGAACACGATCGCGACGATGAAGATCGCCGCGGCGCCGATCAGGCCGAGCGCGCCCGCGCCGGCGGCGGCCTCGCCGAGCGCGAGCCCCCCCCCGCCCTTCGGCGGCGGCGCAGCGGCCGCGCGACGCTCGCGCTCCTCGGCGGCGATCTCGTCGGCGCGCTTCTGCTCGGCGGCCGCTTGCTCCGCGGCGCGTTGCTCGGCCGCGCGCTGGTCCGCCCTGCGCTGCGCCTCGGCGCGCTTCGCATCCTCGGCGGCGTCTTCCTCGCGCAGGCGCGCCGCGTGCTCCTCGGCGGCGCGCTTCTTCGCGAGGCGCTCCTTCTCGGCCAGCTCGGACGCGGCGCGCGCCGCGGCGGCGCGCTCGTCGGCGGCGCGTTGATCGGCTGCGCGCTTCTCCTGCGCGGCTTGCAGCTCGGCGCGCATCGCGGCGGCGCGCTCCTCCTCGGCGCGCTGCGCCGCGGCGATCTCGGCGGCGCTGCGCTCGGCGGCGAGCCGCTCTTCCTCCGCGCGCGCCGCCGCGAGGCGCTCGGCGACCAGGCGCTCCTCGGCAGCGCGTTGCGCGATGACTTGCTCGGCCGCCCGCTGCGCGGCGGCCTGCTCGGCGGCACGTTGCGCATCGGCGTCGCGTCGCGCGGGATCCTCGACGGCGGGCGCGTCGGCGTCGCGTCGCGCGGGATCCTCGACGGCGGGCGCGTCGGCGTCGCGTCGCGCGGAATCGTCCACGGGCGCGTCACCCGTCGGGGCTCCGGTCTCGTCGACATCGGGCGGCGGCTCGACGGCGACATGCATGCCGGTCGCGCGATGAAGCGGATCATCCCAGCGGTCATCGTCCTCGTGCCTCTCGGGCCTGTCCGACGGGAGCTTCGGTGGCGCTGGCTGGTCCGGGTCGTCGGGCTTGTCGGGCTTATCGGTCATGCTGTCTCCGCTGCTGATCGAGCCGTTGCTCGTACGTCGAGTGATAGAGAACCGCTTGCACCGCGAGCGCGGCGACGACCGCGACACCGGCGAGCATCGCGAACGAGAGGACGAGCTTCCGCGCGCGCGTTCGCCGGCGCAGCCGGCTGGGCTCGATGAACGGTCGCAGGTGCGCGATGCGTGATCGCAGCATCGCCGCGTCGTGGCCATCGACGTACGTGATGCGGTCGTGGTCGAGCGTGACGCCGATCGCGATCGAGGTCGCCTCGAGCTCGGGCACGTACGCGCGCGAGGTGATCAGGCCGTTCTGTCGCCACAGCCGCCACGCGTGGTACTGCGCGACGTGGTGGCGCGCCCCCGCGAGCGCGGCGTGCACGTCGGCGAGTGCGGCGCTGCGCGCGGCGAAGAACCGGCGAACCGGGCCCGCGAGCGTCGCGATCAGCCGAACCGGCGCGGCGCGGCCGAAACGTCGCCACCACCACAGCGCGAACGTCGCGCCGCGATCCTCGTGGCGCTGGAGCGCGCCGATCGCGAGGACGAGCACGCCGAACAGGAAGTCCTTGTCACCCGCATCGGTGCCATCGAACTCCTCGCCGGGATCCCAGTCGAGCCACATCGGATCGTCGGCTGGCCGATAGTACGTGCGCGGATCGAGCGACACCGGCTCGACGAGCCCCGTGAACGTCGGCGGCTCGCCGAGGGCGACGCGCTCGTGCACGCCCTCGTCGACGGTCGCGTGCTTCGCCGGGTCGCGGTCCTCGCGCGTCGCGAGCTTCTGATCCGCTTCCGTCGCCATGACGAGGCCGGTGTTCCAGTGCGTCCAGTGCAGCGTCGACACGCGCGGCATCGCGAAGTCGTGCGGCCGCCCGTACGGCGCGAGCGCGAGCTCGAGGATCGCGCGGCCGATCACCACGCGGCCCGCATACACGTGGATCGCGTCGTCCTCGACGCCCGGCAAGAACCGCATGCGATCGACGAGCGTCTCGTCGACATCGAGGTTCGCGCGCCGCAGATAGCCGACCAGGTACCCGCGCACCTCCGCGTTCCACGGGTTGTGCTCGGTCGCGTTGCCATCGACGAGCTCGGCGTCGAGCCGCCTCGCGAGCACGCGCACGAGCCAGAGCCACAGCCCGCGCACCACGAGGCCCGCGATCGGCAGCACCACGCCCCACGCGATCGCCGCGGGCAGCGCGAGCGCGTCCCGCGCGAGCCACACGCCGCCGACGAGCGGCGCGACGAGGATCGCGAGCCACACCGCGCGCTGGATCGCGACCGCGAGCCACGCGCCGATCGCCGGCGGCAGCTCGCGATGCTCCACGCGATGCAGCCCCACGAACGGCGGAAACGCGAGCGGCAGACACGCCGCGATGAACGCTCCCCACGCGAGCCCGCCGAGCAGCAGCGCGAGCAAGTCGAGCACCGGCGCGGGTCCCTCGGCGTCGGTCTTCGCGTTCGCGAGCCGGTGCATCCCGTCGACGATCGCGTTCGCGAGCGCGCGTCGATCCAGCGTGCCGAGCGCGCTCGCGCCGCGCACCGGCGGCATCCCGTCTCGCGTGACGAGGTACGTGATCGCGCTCCCCACGAACGCGACCTTCACCGCGATGTCCGCCCGCGCCGGAGGCGTCGCGAGCACGAAGTCCTTCGTCGCGAGATCGTGGCGCAGCGCGATCGCGAGCGCGTCCGTCTGCCACGCCGGCCCCGTCACCTCGACGGAGAACGTGGCCGCCGACGCGCTCGCGACAGCGAGCACGAGCCCCACGACGGTCACCGCCACGACCCGGCGCAACATACGCCGCGATCCGTAACAGCCGGCTCCGACACTCCTGGGAGCCCGGCTCCGGAGTGGATGCGTTTCCGACTACCTGGCGCTGCGAACAGAGCTCGCGCGCGATCGAGCTCGCTGCGCGAGCGGGTCGAGCACGGTCACGCAACAGTCACGAACACGGCGCGCGATCAGGTTCGCTTCGCGAGCAGGTCGAGCGCGTTCACGCGACAGTCACCGCGCAAGCGAACACGGCGTGCAATCAGGTTCGCTTCGCGAGCAGGTCGAGCGCGAGCCGCTTCAAGTCATCCGCGAGGTCGTCGTCGCGCATCGCCAGGCCGACCAGCCCGTCGACGAGCTCGGGCTGCGTCACGTGGTTGAGCGCCTCGCGCAGGACGCCCATACCCTTGCGCGCGGCCGCGCGCTCTTGCTCGAGGTGATGGAGTGCGATCGCGACCGCGTGCTTGCAGAACTGCCGCGTCACGCCGACCGGGCACGTGCACTCGTACGCGACGCCCTCTTCCTTCATCCAGATCTTGCACGCGTAGTCGCGCCGCCCCGCCTCGTTCGGCTTCACCACGCCGCGCAGGCCGCCCTCGATCACCTCGACCGACCGCACGCGCTGCGAGGCGAAGCACTCCTCGCCGCGCTCGAACGTCTTCGCGCCGACCAGCACCGCGATCGTCTGGCGATGGAGGATGCTCGCGATCCCGAACCCGCGCACGCTCATGCGCCGCATCCTACGCCCGCGCGGATCCGCGGAGCTGCCGCGAGTTGCGGCAGGCGATCCCCATCTTTCGTCGTCCTGCGAGATCCGGCCGTTCACCGACCAGCCACGACGCTAGTTGGCCATCGGCGGACGGCAGACCGATGCGTTCGTGCACTGGACCGCGGCGCCGCCCTGCATCGGACACGGCATGCTCGCGCTGCACGACTGCGTGCAGACCTGAATGCCGGGCGACGGCATGTTGAAGCTGCGGCACAGGCCGGACATGCACTGCGTATCGGCCGTGCACGAATCATAGAGTGCTGCGCTTCCGCCACCAGCATCCGATCCAGAGCCCCCCGAGTCGACGGGGCTCGGCTCACCGTCGTCTCCGCACGCGACGACGACGCTGCCCACGAGGGCGAACACGAACACGAGATGCGAGTTCCTCATCACCGTCATCTTCGAGCACTCGTCCGTCGGCGCCCAGAAAAGCGCGTTACACCGCTGTCACACGTCATGGCTCCACGGTGTGGCGTGCGATCTTCGCACGCGTAGGCATCGAGAATGGCTGAACTCCCCCACCCAGATCGGCGCCCGCATCCCCCGCCCACGGCCGCGCGTTACACCGCTGTCATCCCGTTTGACCGAGTTATCGCGGGCGCGCCGGGGCACGTGCCTTGCTCGACAACGCACACCATGAAGCTCGCCCTCCTCGCAGTTCTCCTCGGTGGATGCATGGTTGGTGGGATGGATGACGGAACGATCGGCGACGACGATGGTTCCGGCAGCGGTAGTGGCAGTGGCAGCGGTAGCGGAACGATCGCCTCGTGCCCGATGCCATCGTCGATGGCTGACGCCGGCTCGCTCACCGCGATCCACGCGGCGATGTGCAACGTGCCTCAGACCCAGGGCGCGCGGAAGTGGTACAAGCTCAGCGCGCAGCTGCCCGGCGCCGAGATGGACATCATCCAGATCGAGCTGTGGCAAGGCATGGGTGCCTTCGCGACCGTCGCGCCCGCACCCGGCACGTACGAGATCACCGGCATGGAGACCTCGTACGAGACGTGCGGCGTCTGCGTGCGCGGCATCGGCGACAAGGGCACGAGCGGCGCGAAGTCGTACTTCGCCACGGGCGGCACCGTGACCGTCACGTCGATCACGCCCACGTTCACCGCGACCGTCTCGAACCTGACGTTCACGGAGGTCGACGCCAACGACGCACCGCTCGCGAGCGGCGGCTGTAGCTCGATGGTCGGTGCCGCCGGCATCAGCGGCGCGCTCGTCGACGCGACCAACGACGGCGGTGGCGGTGGCGGCGGTGGCGGCGGTGGCGGCGGTGGCGGCGGTGGCGGCGGCGGTGGCGGTGGCGGCGGCGGCTGCCCGACGACGATCGGCGACTAGCGGCGACGCGCCGATCAGCGCCCGACGAGCGGCTCCCAGTCGCCCAGCTCGTCGAGCCTCACCCGATCGCGCGCCTCGAAGATCACGCGCACGCTCATCGGCTCGTCGCGATCGCGCGGCGTCGGCCACAGCGCGCGGCGCAGGACGATCAGCGCCATCGCGACCGGCATCCCCGCGAGGCGCGCGTCGGGGCGCAGCTCCACGACGTCGCGCTCGGTCATCATCAGCTCGAGCACGCCGAAGCCGCTGCACTCGACGACAGCTCCGAGGTCGCCCACGACGACGCGCGACGAGCGGCACTCGAAGCTCGGCCATCGAGGGTGGGTGTCGAGCGCGCGGCGATACGCGTCCCATCCGCGGCCGGAGATCACGCGCGCCGGAATCTTCAGCACGCGCTCGACCACGTCGCGATCGCAGAGATCGAGCTCGAGCGCGTGGCGATAGCAGCGCAGTGCGCTACGCCACAGCTGGACCTCGAGCGCGGCGTCGGCGGCCTCGAGGAAGCACGCGCGCGCGGTGCTCCACTCTCCGTCGCGCACCGCGCGCTCGCCGTCGGCGAACAGAACGCGCGTCTCGACGTTCATGCGAGCACCGCCGTGCGAATCGTCAAGAGCGCACCGCGGAGCGGATCAGCAGCACGAGCGAGGGAGCCGATCGCACTCCTCTGTCGTCGCACGCGGGCGCGACCCTGCGTCGGCCTCCGCCGTAACATGGGCGTTACCGGGATTTCATCGCGTTGTAGTGTCCAGCACAGGGGGCCGACGACTCACGATCGAGGACTCGGCACCCGACGAAGCGCGCGACGCGATGTAACTTCGTCGACGAGAGTCATCGACGTGTAACGCCGACGCGTGGTGCGTAACGCGGGTGTAACCAGAGCGAACGCGTCGCTGTAACAAGGTGGATGCACGCGCGGCGGGCACTTCGCTTGCTCCGCGCCAGGGAGGATCGATCATGAATCGCCTGTTCATCGCCCTCTTCACGCTGGCCGCGATCGCGAGACCCGCGAGCGCCGGGCCGCCGCCACCGGTGGTGCCGTGCGCCGAGACCGGGACCGTGATCCCCTCGTGCGGCGACCTCGTGACCGCAGGGCAGACGGTCGTGTACGCGATGGTCGGCGACACGCAGAACAACCTGATGCGGCGGCTCGCGCGGCTGCTCCGCGACAACACCGACAAGAAGCTCACGCTGGCGTGGTTCACGTCCGGGTCGTGCGCGAACATCGCGACCGCGTACACGCGGCAGAACATTCCGACCGCGCAGGTAATGAGCTACGTGCCGTCGATCGCCGAGAACGGCACGTGGACTCCGGAGATCCCGCCCCCGCCGGCGACGCCGATGCCGACGTGCCGCTGCACGATCCCGGCGGCGACACCACCCGACGTGATCAACTCCGCGCTGTTCAACTCGGCGTGCCCGAGCGGGGAAGGCGCGGTGCCGCCGTTCGTGAAGCTGACGCAGGGACCGGTGCAAGCCTACGTGCTCGCGGTCCCCGAGGCGTCGACGCAGACCGCGATTACGTTCGAGGAGGCCTACTTCGTCTTCGGTTTCGGTACTGCGGGCATGGCGTTGCCATGGGTCGACGAAGCGCAGATGTTCATCCGCACCGTCTCGAAGAGCACGCTCGTCGCGTGGGCGAAGAACATCGGTGTCGACCCGATGAAGTGGAAGGGCGTGCGCCGCGACGGCTCGCCGATGGTCGTCGCCGACCTGGAGGGCACGACGTCCCCCGAGCAGGCGATCGGCATCCTCGGCGCCGAGGTGTACGACGCCGAGCGCGCGAAGCTGAACGTGCTCGCGTACAAGTCGAAGGGTCAGTACTACGCGTACTACCCGGACTCGACGTCGACGTCGTTCGACAAGAAGAACGTCCGCGACGGCCACTACACCGTCTGGTCGCCGACGATCTGGATGGACTACATCAACGAGACGACGCAGGTCGCGACGAACCTGAACGCTCGCTACATCATCGACATCATCGCCGGCAAGTCGGTGACGCCGGCGGCGAGCTTCGACACGATCGATCCGGTCGCGAAGGTCGGGCTCGTTCCCGACTGCGCGATGCGCGTCACGCGATCGTTCGAGGGCGGACCGCTCTCGCTGTACACGCCGACGGAGAGTTGCACGTGCAAGTACGAGAGCATCGTCGACACCACGACGTGCGCGCAGTGTTCGGGCTCGCAGCCGTGTGCGAGCGGAACGTGCCGCAACGGCTACTGCGAGGTGCAGTGATGAAGACGCTTGTAGCCATTTTCTTCGCAGTGCCGCTCGTGTTCATCGCCGCGTGCGGCGACGATGGCGCGGGTCCCAAGGATGCGGCAGCGGATGGGCCGCCCGGCGATGCCGGCACGCCCGACGCGGACTGCTTCATGAACCCGCAGACCCACGAAGAGATCATCAACGCGTGTACGACGGCGCAGAAGATCACGAAGAACCCGACGCTGCCGCTCCTCAACGCGGACGGCTCGTTGCCTCCGCTGCCGCCCTGACGTTCGCGCTCCTCGCGGCAACGGGGAGCGCGAACGCGGACGACATCGAAGCGCGGCGACCGGCGATCACGGTGCGCGGCTGGCAGCTGGATCTCTCGGGCTATGTCCAGGTCGACGCGATCCCGTGGAGCCAGGACTCGTACGACGAGCTCGATCCCGACACCCGCGCTCCGTTGAACCACGAGCGGTTCCTGATCCGGCGCGGACGCCTCCGGGCCGAAGCACACCGCGGCGCCGCGTTCGGCGCGCTCGAGCTCGACGGCAACACCATCGATGGCAGCGCCGCACGCATCCTCGCCGCGCGGGTCGGCTGGACGTTCACCCACGACGGCGCGCCGCTCGCGACGGTGAGCGCCGGGCTGTTCAAGACGCCGTTCGGCGCCGAGGTGCCCGCGAACGAGCGCGACAAGGCGTTCCTCGAGCCCCCCGCCTTCGCGCGGGCGCTGTTCCCGGGGAGCTACGACGCGGGCGCGATGGTCTCCGGGCAGTTCGGCCTCGCGCGGTGGTCGTTCGCGATCGTGAACGGCGTGCCCGCGGGAGATGCGCAGTGGCGAGGACGCGATCCTTCGCGGAGCTTCGAGCTCGTGGGGCGCATCGGCGCCGTGATCGAGCCGCGCGACGACGACGGCCAGACGCGGATCGAGGCCGGCGTCTCGGCCTCCACGGGGAGCGCGCTGTCGCCGGGCACACCACCGACCAAGGACGAGCTGCAGTGGTTCGACGAGAACGGCGACGGCCAGATCCAGGTCGCGAACGAGATCGTCGTGATCCCGGGCGGGCCCGGCACGCCGTCCGAAACGTTCGACCACCAGGCGATCGGCGCCGACGTCGCCGTCCACTGGTGCCTCTGCATCCTCGGTCGCGGCACCGCGTTCGCGGAGGGCGTGATCGCGACGAACCTCGACCGCGGCCTCGTCTACGCGGATCCGATCATGGCGAGCCGCGATCTGCGCCACCTCGGCGTCGCGATCGGCGCGGTGCAGAGCGTGACCGAGCACGCGGTCATCGGTGTTCGCTACGATCGCTACGACGCGGATCGCGACGCGAACGAGCGGCAAGGGCTCGACATCGTCGACGCGAGCAAGGTGTTCTCGACGCTGTCGATCATGGCCGGTGGGCGCTGGAACGACGCTCGATTCATCGTGCAGTACGATCGCGAGCGGAACCCGTTCGGCCGGGCGGACAGCGGCGCGCCGACGACGCGCAACGCCGATCGCGTGACGCTGCGCGCGCAGGTAGGCTTCTAGATGCGCGCACTGGCGATCCTCGCGCTCGCGGGATGCACGGACGCGGCGTCGTCGGATCCGGGCCTCTCGGCGATCCTCCAGGTCGAGGGAGCCCAGTATCGCCCCGGGCCGCTGCCCGACCCCGAGGGCGGCCCCCGCGGCATCCAGCTCTTGCCTCGCTACGCGGCGACGACGATCGGACAGCTCCGCTCGACGGCGCGCGCCGTGTTCGAGCCCGACGCGCGCGTCGCGGCGATCGGCATCGCCGGTGTCGATGGTGCGTGGCTCGTTCCGACGGGCACGCCCGACATCGACACACCGGGCCTGCCCGTCGCGCGGATCACGTACGGGGTGACCGATGGCATCGAGCCTGGCCCGTTCGACCTCGTCGCGATCGGCGCCGACGAGAACGGACGCTTCGGCGAGCCCGCGCCCGCGCAGATCATCGCCGCCGCCGAGGAGCCGCCGATGGGCGAGCTCGTGATCGGCCTCGTGTGGAGCGGCCCCGCGGATCTCGACCTGCACGTGGTGGACGCGCTCGGCGGCGAGGCATGGAGCGACAAGCCGAACACGATGATCCCGCCGCCGCCCGGGACGCCGATCGATCCGAATTCGATGGAGCACGAGAAGCACGGCCAGCTCGATCACGACGGCAATCGCGGCTGCACGCAGCACGCGCACCCGAGCGAGCACGTGATCTGGCAGATGCCGCCGCCATCTGGCGACTACATCGTGCGCGTCGACACGCGATCGATGTGCGGCGCCCCGAGCGCCGTCTGGTACGTCGAGGCCTATCGCAACGGCGAGCTGATCGGCGCGGCGCGCGGGACCTCGACACCGGCCGACACGCTGCACGGCATCGACAGGCTCGGCCTCGGACGCGCGGGGCTGGGCGTCACCGCGCTGCGGTTCGCGCTGTGAAGCTCGCGTTCGCCACCCGCGTGCTCGTCGCGATACCCGCGATGATGGCGGCGCACTCGATCGCACACGCGCAACAAGCGCAGGCGGTCCTCGTGCGCGGCGTGCTCGTCGATCGCGCGACGAACGAGCCCATCGCCGGCGCGATCATCTCGGTCGCGGGCGAGCTCCTCGCGAGCGACGATAGCGGCGCGTTCGAGATCTCGCTCGCACCGGGCACCTACACGTTCGGCATCAGCGCGCCGTTCCTCGTATCGACCGAGCAACGTGTCGTGGTGACGAACGCGACCGAGCTTCGCTTCGAGGTCGACGCGGCCGACGAGGCGTCGGGCGAGCGCATCGAGATCGTCGATATCGCGCCGACCGCGCCGGGCGAGACGCGCGTCGACGCCAAGCTCGCACGCTCGGTGCCAGGCGGCGGCGACGCGGGCAAGGTCGTCCAATCGCTGCCCGCGGTCGCACGCCCACCGACGGGCAGCTCGGAGATCGTCGTGTGGGGCGCCGCGCCGCGCGACACCCGCGTGTTCGTCGACGGCGTTCCCGTGCCCGCGCTCTATCACGTCGGCGGCTATCGCGCGGCGGTCGGCAACGACCTCGTCGGCGACATCCGCCTCACGCCGGCCGCGTTCGGACCCGCGCGTGGCCGCGCGATCGGCGGCGTGATCGACATCGGCACCGACGATCCCGCGAACGTCCCGCGGATCCGCGCGCAGCTCGATCCCCTGGACGCATCGCTGGCCGGACGCGCGACGCTCGGCCCGATCGCGATCGCCGCGGCGGCGCGCTACTCGCTGCTCGATCGCGCGATCGATGCGATCGCAGACCCGCGCGAGCTCGCACCGAACGCGCCGCTGCCGCGATGGGCCGACGCGCAGATCGTCGCGCGCGGCGCGCTGACCGAACGCACGACGCTGTCGGGCTGGGTGATCGGCTCGCTCGACGCGCTCGAGCGCACGCTCGCGTCCGACGATCCGGCGACCGAGGTCCGCGAGGACGTCACGCAGCGCTGGCTCCGCGCGCAGCTCACCGTGCGGCGCGACACCACGCGGGGCTTCGACTCCGCGACGCTGTGGTTCGGTCGCGACACCGCGCGCGATGCCTTCGCGTTCGGCATGCTGCCCGCGTCGCACGACGCGCGCGCGTGGGTCGGCGGCGCGCGCGCGCTGCAGGAGGTGCGACTCGTGGAACCGAAGGGCATCGCGCCCGGTGTGCCCCGCGAGCCTCACTGCGAGCTGATCCCGCCCGAGCTACGACCGCCCGCCGCCGCGTGCGAAACGCCGCTACCGATCGCGATCACGCTCGTGTACGGCGCCGATGTCGACGCGGAGCTCGCGACCCTCTCGCGCGCGGGTTCGCTCTCGATCCCCGCGCGCGAGGGCGATCCGCACATCTTTGGTCAGCCGCCCGGCGACGATGTCTCCTCGGATCGCTGGACGTCGACCACGCTCGACGTGGCCGGTCACGCCGCGCTCGACGTTCGCGTCGGTCGCCTGAGCGCCACGCTCGGCGGTCGCGTCGACGCGTGGATGCTCGACGCCTCTCGCCTCACGCCGCGCGTCGGCGCGACACCGGGCATCGGCACGCAGACCATCACCTACTCGCACGACCCGCGCGGCACCGTGCAGTACAAGGTCACCGACGCCGCGCTTCTCCGCGTCGACGCCGGCCGCTATCACCAGGCGCGCGCGGCGTCCGATGCCTCCGCCGTGTTCGGCACGCCGCCGCTCGGCCTCGAGCAAGCGTGGCACCTCACCGCCGGCGGCCAGTACCGCGCCTCGCCGTTCGCGATCGAGGCCGTGGCCTACGCGCGCTGGCTCGACGATCTCGTCGCGCGCGACCTCGCCGTCACGCCGCCGCTCGCCGCGACGCTGACGCAAGGCGGCACCGGCCGCGTGCTGGGCGTCCAGCTTACCGCGCGGCTCGTTGGCTACCGCGGCCTCACGGGCTGGCTCTCGTACACGCTGTCGAGGTCCACGCGCCGCGACGCGCCCGGCGCCGGCGATCGCCTGTTCGATCACGATCAGACGCATGGCCTCGTCGCGATCGCGAGCTTCGAGCGCGGCCCGTGGACGCTCGGCGGGCGCGTTCGGTTCGCGTCGGGGGAGCCGCGCACCGGCGTCGTCGGCTCGTTCTTCGACACGCGCAGCGGTCGCTTTCAACCCATTCGCGGCCCGCACAACGGCGAGCGCCTACCCGCCTACTTCGCGGCCGACGTACGCGCCGAGCGACGCGTCACGCTCGCCGGCCCACCCTCTTCCACGATGCGCACCGCGACGACGCGCGCCGCGATCTACCTCGAGCTGCAGAACCTGACGAACCGCGCCAACGCCGAAGAGATCATCTACAACGCGGACTACTCGCAGAAGTCGTACCTGACGAGCCTGCCGTTCCTCGCGATCGCGGGCCTGAGGATCGAGCGATGACGCCCGAGCGAACCATGACGCCCGAGCGATCCATGACGCCCGAGCGAACCATGACGCCCGAGCGATCCATGACCCCCGAGCGAGCCATGACGCCCGAGCGAACCATGTCGCGCGAGCGAGTCAACTCGCGTGATCGAGCCACGACGCGTAGTCGTGCGATGACGCGCGATCGGACCATGACGCGTGCCCATCCAATCGCACGCCAGCGACGACGCGCCCGAACACTTGAAAACGCCGATATCAGCGCACGTCATGCATCCGCTGCGTGGAGCTCCGGCGGGGAAGCGGCCTGCCTGCGACTGCTCCTCATATTCCTCGGCGCGGGTCTCGGCGCGTGCGATGACGCGCTGGATCAGCGCCTCGCGATCGTCGACGCGCCGCGGGTGCTCGCGGTGATCGCCGAGCCGGCGGAGGCACGGCCCGGCGCGACCGTCGCGTATCGCGCCGTGGTCGTGGGGCCCGAGGGCCCGATCGAGAGCGCGCCCACGTGGGCGTATTGCACGACGCCGAAGGCACCGACCGAGGACAACGCCGTGTCCGCGGCATGCGTCGACGGCGAGGCCTTGGTGCCACTGACGGCCGGCGCGGATCCGATGTCGGCGACGGGCGCGCTGCCGATGGACGCGTGTCTGCGCTTCGGTCCCGATGTGCCGCCGGGCGGGTTCCGCCCGCGCGACGCGGACCTCACCGGCGGCTACTATCAGCCGGTGCGCGTGGACACCGCGGGCCTCGCGCCGCTCGCGTTCGGGATGTCGCGCATCACGTGCAACCTCGCGAACGCGACCCCCGAGGCGTTTCGCCGGTACGCCCTCGAGTACGTCGCGAACAAGAATCCGGTGCTCGATCCGCCGACGATCGACGGCGCGCCGATCGGTGCGGCGACGCGCGTCGCGCCCGACGCCGACGTCACGCTGGCGGTCACGTGGCCCGCCGACACCATCGAGGGCTACCTCTATTACGATCGCGACCGGCAGGCGCTCGTCGATCGGCGCGAGGCGCTGCGCGTCTCGTGGTTCGCGACCGGTGGGTCGTTCCCCGTCGACGCGATCGCGATCGACGAGCCCGTCGGTGACGAGGTCGGTGCGACGAGCGCATCGATCGCGTGGCATACGCCAGCGGGTGTGGCGGGCGATCCGGTGTTCGTGTGGGTCGTGCTGCGCGATGCGCGCGGTGGGATCGCGGTGCAGCGCGCCGACCTCGCGCTCGAGTAGATCAGCGCTTGTCCCAGCGGCCTTCGACCCAGACGTAGTAGTTGCCCTGGAGCTCCCAGCGACCATCGACCCACGTCGAGTTCGCGCGCTTGCGCTCCCAGTGTCCGGGCACCCACTCCCAGTTCGCGTTGATCCAGTTCCAGCGGCCGCGCACCCAGATGTAGTTCGCGCCCGGCGCGCTGCCCTGGTTGTCCGTCCGCGGCGGCGGCGGCGCGGCGGTCGGGTACATGCCTCCACCGCGCGGCGTGTCGCTCACGACGACGCCACCCGACGCGTTCGATACGTCGCGGCCCGGCGTCCCGCTCGGCGGCGGCGTGCGATCGTGCGCGTGCGGCGGCGGTCCACCACCGCGCGGCGTGTCGCTCACGACGACGCCACCCGATGCGTTCGAGACATCGCGGCCCGGCGTGCCGGTCGGCGTGTTCGTGACGGTCGTCGTCGACGACACCTGCCACGTCCCGTCGACCCAGTGCCACGAGTTGCCGCGGCGTTCCCAGCGTCCGTCGGTCCACACCGAGCCAGCGCGCTGGCGCTCCCAGTGGCCGGGCTGCCATTGCCACGCGCCGTTGCGCCAGTCCCAGCGGCCGCGGACCCAGACATGCCCTTCATTGACGGTGACGACCTCGGCCTTCGGTTCTGGCGGAGCTTCATAGACGACCGGCGTGGTCGTGACGCCGACGCGGGCGCG
This sequence comes from uncultured Kofleriaceae bacterium, assembly GCA_964617845.1. Taxonomy (GTDB): domain Bacteria; phylum Myxococcota_A; class Polyangia; order Haliangiales; family Haliangiaceae; genus JABFXX01. Next base: position 143,884 of record CAZUAR010000028.1, read on the forward strand.
ACCGCGGACGACGCAGCCCGGGGCAAAGATCCCCGATGCAGTAGCGAGGCACAGGACAAGAATCAGTTGGCGGGTACGAGTCATAGACAAGTCTCCTTCGGCCCTTCGACGGCCATGTCCCCGAATTCCTTCAAGCGCCAGGGGTGCGCGGAGCAATCCTCCCTCACGCCTGGCGGGAACGCTACTCGGGGAGCGCACTTACGGGTGAGGCGCACCACGCTCATTTAGTTAGCGTGCGGCATCACTTTCGCCGCGACGCGTTCCGCGATTTAGGGTCTGATGCCGCAGCCATGCGAACGATGTCGATCGTGCTCGTGTTGGGGGTCATCGGTTGCGGAGGTTCGTCCGACACGCCCGATGGGCCACCGCCGATCGATGCGTGGCCGGTCCCGGTGTTTCGCAATCCGTTGCCCGGGATGGCCGACGCGGATCTCGCGACCCAGTCGCTCCAGCTGCTCGGCGCCGACGTGCAGGGCGCGGTGGCCCAGTCGTGCAACGGCTGCCACGGCGTGACCAAGCAGAAGCTGCGCTACTGGCGCGCGCTGTCGGACACGTCGCTGACGAGCTGCCTCACGGATCTCGCGCCGACCGATCAGCAGGTCGCGCTGAACATGATCAACTGCATGCGCGAGATGCCCGCGCTCGACACGAGCGACTTCAAGGCGAAGAACCTCGGCATCTACGCGACGGCGACGAACCTGCCGTGGTTCGAGTACCTGTTCCACATCGCGCACCCCGAGGGTCACGAGACCGCGCTCGCCGAGTTCCGCACCGCCGCCGGCATGCCGAAGGAAGGCCTGCCGATGCTGACGCAGGACCAGTTCGACATCGTCGCCGAGTGGTACGCGCGCGGCCTGCCCGGCCTCGACGACACGCTCGTCGCCGATCCGCCGCCGTCGACGTGCGAGAACGGCATCTCCGCCGATGTCGCCGCGCACGTGACCGCGATGGAGACGACCGGTTGGCGCGTGATCGATCGGATGAACAACATGTCGATGCACGGCTGCGGCACCGCGACCGATCCGCTGCAGTGCTTGACGTCGTATCCGGCCGCGTCGACGCAGCCGTTCGGCGCGGGCTGGGAGATCGCGAACCGCGGCCACATCCGCGTGCTCGCGGACAACACGTACACGACGTCGTACTGGACGCGCAGCTCGCCCGATGGTCGCTTCGTGGCGCACGGCGCATCGACGATGGATCCGGACTCGATCATCCTCGACCTGCAACGCGACGGCCTGATCATCCCGGTCGCCGCGAAGTACGACCCCGCGTTCTTCCCGGATAACTCCGGCTTCGTGTTCCAGGGCGGCACGCGCAACACGTGTCCGATCAGCGTGCTGACGTCGAACCCGACGACGGTGACGATGCAGGAGACCGGCTGCCGCCGCATCACCAACATCGGCCTCTACCAGCACGTCGGTCAGGGCATCGGCACCAACGCGGACTACTTCGCGCTCGACAACGAGTTCGAGTCCGACGACGGCGGCAAGCAGCCGACGCGCAAGGACCCCGACGCGTCGTTCAGCTCGAACGCGTACCTCTCGTTCACCGCGATGGTGTGGGGCGGCACGCAGTACAACGTGAAGAGCACGGTCAACGTCGACACGCCCTACGAGGGCGACGCGGTGCTCTCGCACTCCGCGAAGCTCGTGATCTCGCGCGTCGCGAACCCGCAGGAGGACCAGCTCGGCTACGTGCTGCGCAAGGTGGTCGCGACCCCCGCGGGGAACTCGTACACGTACTCGACGCCCGAGATCGCGCGCTACTGCTTCTCGGGCGGCAAGCCGGCGTTCTCGTTCGACGAGCGCTGGGTCGCGTTCCACCACTACGTCACCAACGCCGACGCGATCGAGCTCGGCTTCTCGGGCCCGCAGGATCCGGGCTTCGCCGACTACATCACCAAGGGAGCGGCGAACATCTACCTGCTCGAGCTCGCGACGGGCGCGAAGGTGCGCATCACCAACATGGCCCCGGGCCAATACGCACTGTTCCCACACTTCCGCGCCGATAACTGGATCTACGCGCAGGTGCGAGACGCGAACCTCGGCCACGAGTACACGATCGCGCACGACGGCGCGCTGACCCTCGAGTAGACACCCCGAGGTTCGGCTCTGGTACGCTCGGGCCGGGCGGCTCGGGGTGCGCTTCCTTCTACCTATCGATTGGTAGTGCATCCGCTCTCCGCCCACCTTTAAATGCACGCGATCCGGACGCTGCTCCTCGCACGCACGCACATCGTCGTCATGGATCCGGACCAGGTCGCCGACGCGGCGACGCGGCCGATGACCGACTCGGACCTCGAGAAGTTCGAGGACGAGCTCGCGCAGCTCGGCTTCGTGATGAGCCTCGACCTCGCGATGTCGATCCGGCGCTTGCCGAACCAGGCGATCCAGGAGCTGCGCAACTGGATGTTCGACACGCTCGCGAAGACGGTCGGCGCGCATCGCCCGCACGTGCCGCTGTTTCGTGCGTTCCCCGCGGGCACGCCGGCGAACACGAAGACGCTGCTGCTCCGGCGCATGCTGACCTGGCTCCTGACCGATCCGGGGCAGCCGTGTCCGTGGTGCGGCGAGATCAAGCACGTCAGCGCGCTCGATCCGTGCGGACACCTCGTGTGCCGCACGTGCTGGGAGGGCGGCACGTACTCGGGGTGTCCGATCTGCCATCGCCGCGTCGCGCTGACCGAGCCGTTCGTGCAGCCGGCGGGCGCGAGCGCGCCCGAGCGCGTGCAGAAGAGCGACGGCCGCCTCCGGCTCGTGCACCTCGCGTTCGATCTCGGCGCGATGGCGAAGGAGCGCTTCGGGCGACTCGTCGCGCGCACCACGCCGCTGTCGCCCGACGATCGCGCCGAGGTCGAGACGATGATCGACGCGCTCGGTCCCGCGGCCGCGAGCTGGATGCCCGATCGCATCGCCGTCCGCGAGACGATGGCGATCTGCGTCGCGCGGCTGTGGATGATCTCGCCGGATCGCCACGCGATCGTGCGCGCGACGGCGAAGCACCTGCGCACCGCGACGGACGTGCTGCGCGTCGCGGTGGTGCTGATGGGCGGCGCGCCCGGCCTCGACGAGCCGATCGCCGGCGGCAAGCTCGGGCCGATCGGACGCGGCCTGCGGCGCTGCGTGATCGAGGCGCTCGACGCGATCGATCCCGAGAAGCTCGTCGACGATGTTCGCAAGCACCGGACCGTGTGGCGGCGCGTCGGCGAGCGCTTGCACCCGTACGAGCACGCGAAGCGCTTCCCGAACGCCGCGCTCGCGTTCGCGGTCGTGCGCGGAACCAAGGTCTCGACGGCCACGTTCGGCAAGACGCTCGTCGCGCAAGCGGGCCAGCTCGGCCGCGCGCGGATCGAGGATGACGAGCTTCGCATCACGGCGTGGGCCGGGGTCGTCGAGGACGCACTGCGCGCCGGCGACGTGCGCGGTGCGATCGAGCGGCTCTCCGCGCGACCGGGCGACGTGCTCCGCCGCGCGGATCACCTCGTGCGCCTCGCACAGGCGAAGCAGCCCGAGGCCGTGACGCAGGTGGTGCGCGCGATCCAGACCGCCGCGGTGAAGGGGACGCCCGCGACGCTGCTGACGCTCGGCGCCCACGTCGCGAAGCGAGGCGCACCGTGGCCGCGCCGCGTGTTCTTGCCCAAGGGCGAGGTGCTGAAGGCGTGGAGCACGCCGGATACGCGCGCGCCGCTGCCCGCCGACGCGATCGGCGCGATCGCCGGCGTGGTGCGCGAGACGCTCGTCGCGCGCGCCGAGGGCCGGCGCATGTTTCCGCGCGGCGTGATCGATCGCGGGCTCGGCGATCTGCTGGTCCCGATCGGCGAGCGCAGCGCGGCGCGATCGAAGGTCGCGTGGCCGCGCGGCAGCGAGGCGCGCGTGCCCGACGGCGAGAAGCTGCGCTTGTTCCTGCACTGGGAAGAGCCGGCGCAGACGCGCGTCGATCTCGATCTCTCGATCGCGCTGTACGACGAGAGCTGGCGCCACGTCGGCACGTGCGACTACACGAACCTCCGCATTGGCGACGCTGCGATCCACTCGGGCGATCTCACGAGCGCGCCGCCGCCGCTCGGCGCGTCCGAGCTCGTCGACCTCGACCTCGCACAGCTCGCCAAGCTCGGCGCGCGTTACCTCGTGATGGTCGTGTTCTCGTTCAACTCGGTCGCGTTCGAGAAGCTGCCGTTCGGCTTCGCGGGCCTCATGGTCTCGCCCGCCGAGGGCGTGCACTTCGATCCGCGCGCGGTCACGCAGCGCTTCGATCTCGTGGGCCGCTCGGTGATCGTCGTGCCGCTGACCATCGATCTCGCCGCGCGACGCCTGCGCTGGATCGACGCCCACGTCACGAGCCAGTCGCAGTTCAACGCGGTCGGCGGCAAGCGCGTGGCCCTCGCCCACCTGGCCAAGGACTTCGAGAACCTCGTCGGCACGGGCGCGCGTCCGACGCTGTGGGACGTCGCCGCGATCCACGCCGCCGCGCGCGCGAACGTGATCTACGTGCGCGAGCGAGATGGCACGTTCACGCAGTACCGGCGGCGCGAGCGCGAGAGCTCCGTGCTCCGCCTCGCGCGCCTGCACGCCTCCGAGCACGACGGCGCGCACTCGCAGCTCGCGCCGACCACCGCCCCTACGTGGTTCGCGCTCCTCACCGACGACATCGTGATCCCCAAGGGGAGCGAGGGCTACGTCCTCGACGCGCGCAAGGCGGGAGCGGACGGCGTGACGCGGCTCGCGGCCGCCGATCTCGTCGCGCACCTCGCCGCGAAGTAGGGCCTTGTTGTAACGTCGCCGCCGACGGGACAGACGAGGGGAACGATGGACACGACGAGTGGACCCACCGCACCGAATCCTGCGGAGACCTACGATCACTACCTCGGGCCGGCGATCTTCCAGCCGCTCTCCACGTTCATGCTCGAGCGCGCGGCACCGCGCGCGGGCGAGCGCGTGCTCGACCTCGCCTGCGGCACCGGCATCGTGACGCATCAGCTGCCGCCGCTCGTCGGCGAGAGCGGCAAGGTCGTCGGCGTCGACCTCGCGCCTCCGATGCTCGCGATCGCGAGCGCGAAGGATGCGCCGGCCGGCTGCGCGATCGAGTTTCGCCAGGGCAACGGCTGCGCGCTCGTCGAGCTCGACAACGGCAGCTTCGACCTCCTGGTGTGCCAGCAAGGCCTCCAGTTCTTCCCCGAGCGAGACACCGGCGCGAGCGAGATGCGCCGCGTGCTCGCATCCGGCGGTCGCGCGGTCGTCGCGTGCTGGCGGAGCCTCGAGCATCAAGGGCTGTTCCAGCAGCTCGTCGAGACGCAGGCGCGCCTGCTGGACATCCCGCTCGACAAGGCCGCGATGCCGTTCTCGTTCGGCGATGCCGACGCGCTGAAGACCACGCTCGAGGACGCGGGCTTCGCGAGCGTGGAGATCGTCGAGCACGAGATCACGGCGAGGTTTCCCGAGCCCGACAAGTTCGTGCGGCTCACGACCGCCTCCGCCGCCTCGGTGATGCCGCAGTTCGCGGCGATCGATCTCGACCAGGCCGTCGCGCAGGTCGCGAACATGCTCGCGCCGGTCATCGCGCACTACACCAAGGACGACCACATCGTCGTCCCGATGATCACGAACGTCGCGATCGCTCGTCGCTGACGCGCCCGTGATCAGTCCGTCGTCCTCGCGACGACGAGCGTGTTGACCGCGCCCGGAAGCACCGTGACCGAGACGTCCGCGAACGTATGCGCCGGATGCGTGACGTGGATCGTCGTCGGTCCCGCGGGTGCGTTCATGGCGAACGCCTGGCCGTAGCGCGGCTGCGTCTCGCCCGCCGTCAGCTGCCCGTCGTCGGCTTGATAGAGGAGCGCTTCGGGCGGTGGTTGAATGTCGATGGCCGCACCCGCGATCGGAACGCCGAAGCAATCGCGAGCCGCGATGTTGATCAACCCGCGCGATGGATCGCGCGTCAACGCCGCGGTCGAGTAGATCGAATTCATCGCCACCGCATTCCAGATCGGACCGTCGCCGAGCGTGAGCACGGCCGTGTAGGGCCCGGTGATGTCGCGCTCCACCGGCGTGTCGAAGTGCACGTCGGTGACGAAGTCGGCACCGAGCGTGTACCGCACGACGAGCGACGACAGCGGTGCACCGTTGGTCGCGAGCGCGAGGTCATACGAGCCGTCCTGCGCGCTCCTCGTGCTCGCGCCCATCGCCGCGATCGTCGCGTCGGACAGTGGCGTTCGCTCGTTCTCGAACGACGTGTAGCGGAACGCGAAGCCTCGGAGATGGATCGTCGCCGGCGCGATGCTCGCCGTTTCGCAAAGGTTCCGCAGATCGGCATCGGGAGATGCCTCCGCGGACAGGCCGTCGCCGACGGTGCCGTCGGCCTGACTCGCGCCGTCGAAGCCGAGGCGACCGCATCCGGCGAGCAGGACGGCGACAGCAGATCGCACCCGGACAGCATAGAGGAGTTTGCCGTGGCAACGCCTGACGCGATGCGTTAGGGTGCTTGCACGGTGGGTACTCTCTACGACAAGAGCTTCGATCGTGATGCGTGCGGTGTTGGATTTGTCGCCGACATCCAGGGCCACAAATCGCGCAGCATCGTCGACGACGGGCTCGAGATCTTGCGCCGCCTCTCGCATCGCGCCGCCACCGGCGCCGATCCGGATACCGGCGACGGCGCCGGCATCCTGATCCAGCTCCCCGATCGCTTCTTCCGCGCCGAGGCGGCGAAGGCCGGCATCGACATCCCGAGCGGACGCCGGTTCGCGGTGGGCCAGGTGTTCCTCCCGCCGGATCCCGCGCAGCGCGCCGCATGCGAGCAGATCCTCGCCGACGTCGTCACCGAGGAAGGCCAGCGCGTCCTCGGCTGGCGCGACGTGCCGATCGAGAGCGCGCATACCGGTCATGTCGCGCGCGCGGTGATGCCGGTGTTCCGCCAGCTCTTCGTACGCATGCGCCGCGTGCCGCCGAGCGCGTGGGAGCGCACGCTGTACGTGATCCGCAAGCTCGCCGAGAACCGCGTGCGCGAGCGCGGCGCGGATCCGCAGGGCTACTTCCACGTCGCGAGCATGTCGACGGAGACGATCGTCTACAAAGGGTTGCTCCTCCCGCGACAGCTGCCGCAGTTCTTCCTCGATCTGCGCGCACCCGAGCTCGTCAGCGCGATCGCGGTCGTGCACTCGCGGTTCTCGACGAACACGTTCCCGACGTGGGACCTCGCGCAGCCGTTCCGCTACATCGCGCACAACGGCGAGATCAACACGCTGCGCGGCAACGGCAACTGGATGCAGGCGCGCAAGAGCCAGCTGAAGAGCGCGAAGTTTCACGGCGGGCTCGAGCGGCTGTTCCCGATCATCGTGCCCGGCAAGAGCGACTCGGCGCAGTTCGACAACATGGTCGAGCTGCTCACGCTCGGCGGTCGCACGCTCCCGCACTCGATGATGATGATGATCCCGGAGGCGTTGATCGACGCGGGAGAGGCGGGGCGCACCGACGAGGAGCGCGCGGCGTTCTATCGCTACGCCGCGTCGCTCGTCGAGCCATGGGACGGCCCGGCGGCGATCGTGTTCTCCGACGGACAGATCGTCGGCGCGACGCTCGATCGCAACGGCCTTCGCCCCGCGCGGTGGACGGTGACGACGGACGACCGCGTGATCCTCGCGTCCGAGGTCGGCGTGATCGACGTGCCGCCCGAGCGCGTGCGAAGCAAGGGTCGCCTGCAGCCCGGCATGATGTTCGTCGTCGATACCGAGGAGGGCCGCATCGTCGACGACGCGGAGCTCAAGCGCGATGTCGCCGGACGCTTCCCGTACAAGAAGTGGCTCGACAAGAACATGTTCGAGATGCACGAGCTCCCGGACGTCGACGCGAGTGCGCGCCCCGACGTGATCGAGGGCGACACGCTGTTCCGGTTGGCGCGCGCACACGGCTACACCGACGAGGACGTGAACCTCATCATCGAGCCGATGGCGACGACGGGCAAGGAGCCCGTGGGCTCGATGGGCACCGACACGCCGCTCGCGGTGCTCTCGGATCACGCGCCGCCGCTCTCGAGCTACTTCCACCAGCTGTTCGCGCAGGTGACGAACCCCGCGATCGATCCGATCCGCGAGGCCCTCGTGATGTCCCTCGAGACCACGCTGGGCCCCGACGGCAACACCTTCGACGAGACCCCCGAGCAGTGCCATCAGCTCCGCCTGCGCGGCCCGGTGATCGACAACGCGGATCTCGCCAAGATCCGCGCGCTCGCGAGGACCGGCGAAGGCGTGTTCGAGCCGATCACGCTGTCGATGGTCTATCCCGTCGTCGATGGCGAGGACGGGCTCGCCGCCGCGATCGCGCGCTTGCGCCGGGCGGCCGAGCTCGCGATCGACGAGGGCCACAACGTGCTGATCCTCAGCGACCGCGGGGTCGACGCGGCGCACGTCGCGATCCCGGCAGTGCTCGCGCTGTCCGCCGTGCAGCAGCACCTCGTACGCGAAGGCACGCGCATGCAAGCCGGCCTCGTCGTCGAGACCGCGGACTGCCGAGAGGTTCACGACGTCGCGCTGCTCATCGGCTTCGGAGCCGCCGCGGTGAATCCGTACCTCGCGCTCGACATCGTGCGCGAGCTCGTCGCGCAGGGCCGCGTCGCCGGTCCACCGGAGGCCGCGATCGCGCGCTACCTGCACGCGTGCGACGAGGGCCTGATGAAGGTGATGTCCAAGATGGGCATCTCGACGGTGCAGAGCTACCGTGGCGGTCAGCTGTTCGAGGCGGTCGGCCTCGACGGCGGCATGGTCGAGCGTCACTTCACCGGCACGCCGTCGCGCATCGGCGGCGTCGGCCTCGGCGAGCTCGGGCGCGAGGCGCTCGCGCGTCACGATCGCGGCTTCGGCGCCGAGGCGCAGGCGATCGCCGATGATCTCCCCGTCGGCGGTCTCTATCAGTGGCGGCGCCGCGGCGAGCCTCACAAGTGGAACCCGTCGACGGTCGCGACGCTGCAAGCGGCGGTGCGCACCGGCGACCGCGAGCTGTTCGCCGCGTACGAGAAGCTGTGTGACGACGAGGACGCCGAGGCCGTCACGCTGCGCGGCCTGTTGACGCTCGCCCAGACCACGCCGATTCCCCTCGACGAGGTCGAGCCCGCGAGCGAGATCGTGAAGCGCTTCGTCACCGGCGCGATGTCGTTCGGATCGATCAGCGCCGAAGCGCACGAGACGCTCGCGATCGCGATGAATCGCATCGGCGCGAAGTCCAACTCCGGCGAGGGCGGCGAGGAGCCGCATCGCTACGAGCTCGACGAGAACGGCGACTCGCGGCGCAGCGCGATCAAGCAGATCGCGTCCGGCCGCTTCGGCGTCACGACGCACTACCTGGTCAACGCCGACGATCTGCAGATCAAGGTCGCGCAGGGCGCGAAGCCCGGCGAGGGCGGACAGCTCCCGGGCAACAAGGTCGACGAGCGCATCGCACGCGTCCGCTGGTCGACGCCGGGCGTCACGTTGATCTCGCCGCCGCCGCATCACGACATCTACTCGATCGAGGACCTCGCGCAGCTGATCTACGACCTCACCGCGGTCAACCCCGCGGCGCGCGTCAGCGTGAAGCTCGTCAGCGAGGTCGGCGTCGGCACGATCGCCGCCGGCGTCGCCAAGGCGCGCGCGGGCGCGGTCGTGATCGCGGGCTACGAGGGCGGCACCGGCGCCGCGCCACTGTCGAGCATCAAGCGCGCGGGCCTGCCGTGGGAGCTCGGCGTCGCCGAGACGCAGCAGGTGCTCGTCGCGAACAAGCTGCGCGATCGCATTCGCGTGCAGGTCGACGGCGGGCTGCGGACGTCGCGCGACGTGATCATCGCGGCGCTCCTCGGCGGCGAAGAGTTCGGCATGGCGACCGCGTCGCTCATCGCGACCGGCTGCATCATGCTGCGCAAGTGCCACCTCAATACGTGCTCCGTCGGCATCGCGACGCAGGACCCGCTGCTACGCGAGAAGTTCATCGGCACACCCGAGGACGTCGTGAACTACTTCACGTTCGTCGCCGAGAACGTACGGCAGCACCTGGCGCGGCTCGGCGCACGCTCGATCGACGACATCGTCGGGCGCACCGAGCTCCTGAAGCCGCGCGGCACCACGCATTGGAAGGCGAAGCTCGTCGATCTCGACGCGATCCTCGCGAGTGCCCAACCAGGTGAAGACGGGCCGAGGCGCTTCGCGAAGGCACAGCCGCACGACATCGCGGACCACGTCGACCACGACCTGATCCGTCGCGCGCAGCCGGCGCTCACGGGCGGCAAGCATGTCGAGCTCGCGCTGCCGATCGACAACTCGCGGCGCGCCGTCGGCACGCTGCTCTCCGGTCACATCGCGCGGACGCACGGCGCGAAGGGCCTGCCCGACGGTTCGATCAGCGTTCGCCTCTCGGGATCCGCCGGCCAGTCGTTCGGCGCGTTCCTCGCGCCGGGCGTGACCCTGGAGCTCTGCGGCGAGGCGAACGACTACATCGGGAAGGGCATGAGCGGCGGGCGCATCGTCGTCTACCCGCCCGCGACCGCGCGGTTCGCGCCGGAGCAGAACGTCATCATCGGCAACGTCGCGCTGTACGGCGCCACCGCCGGCGACCTCTACGCGTGCGGTCTCGCCGGCGAGCGGTTCGCGGTGCGCAACTCCGGCGCGCGCGCTGTCGTCGAAGGTGTCGGCGATCACGGATGCGAGTACATGACCGGCGGTGTCGTCGTGGTGCTCGGTCCCGTTGGCCGCAACTTCGCCGCGGGGATGTCCGGAGGCACCGCGTACGTCTACGATCCGAACCAGCTGCTGCGCTCGCGCGCGAACCTCGAGATGGTCGAGCTCGAGTCCGTCGTCGACGAGAGCGACATGTGGCTCGTGCACTCGATGATCGATGCGCACGTTCGCTTCACCGGCTCGCCGCTCGGCCGCCGCGTGATGGACAACTGGGAGCACCTCGTCGCGCGCTTCGTGAAGGTGATGCCGACGGACTACAAGCGCGTGCTGCAACAGCGACGCGCGGCGGCGCGCCGGCCGTCGGGCCTCCACCTCGTGCCGGCGGGAGGTCGGTCGTAATGGGCAAGCCCACCGGATTCATCGAGTGGCAGCGGATCCTGCCGAAGAAGCGGCCGGTCGCCGAGCGCGTTCGCGACTGGCACGAGGTCGAAGGTACGCACGGTCCGCTCGAGGACGATCTCACGCGCAACCAGGCGGGCCGCTGCATGGACTGCGGCATCCCGTTCTGCACGCAGGGCTGTCCCCTCGGCAACCCGATCCCGGACTTCAGCGACCTCGTGTTCCGCTCGCGCTGGCACGACGCACACAAGCGCCTCGCCTCGACGAACGACTTCCCCGAGTTCACCGGACGCCTCTGCCCTGCCCCGTGTGAAGGCTCGTGCGTGCTCGGCATCGACGCAGCGCCCGTCACGATCGAAGCGATCGAGAAGGCGATCGCCGAACACGCGTTCTCCGCCGGCTGGATCGCGCCGCGCCCACCGCGCACGCGTACGGGCAAGCGCATCGCGATCGTCGGCTCTGGCCCCGCGGGCCTCGCCGCGGCGAACCAGCTCAACCGCGCGGGGCACTCCGTCGTCGTATTCGAGGCCGCGGCCAAGATCGGCGGCCTCCTGCGCTACGGCATCCCGGACTTCAAGATCGAGAAGCACGTCATCGATCGCCGCCTCGCGATCATGGAGGCCGAGGGCGTCCAGTTCCGCACCAACGCGCGCGTCGGCGAGAGTCCCTCGTGGGCGCAGCTCGACGCGGACTACGACGCCGTCGTGATCGCGATCGGCGCGATGCGCGGCCGCGACCTCGACGTCCCCGGCCGCGACCTCGACGGCGTGGTGATGGCGATGGACTACCTCACCGAGCAGAACCAGGTCGTCGGCGGCGAGCTGCCGGCGACGAAGTACGACGTGCGCGACAAGCGCGTGATCATCCTCGGCGGCGGCGACACCGGCTCGGACTGCCTCGGGACCGCGCATCGCCAGGGCGCCGCGCACGTCACGCAGATCGAGCTGATGCCCGCGTCGCCCGCCGCGCGGGGAGCGGCAAACCCGTGGCCGCTGTGGCCGCTGATCTTCCGCACGTCGTCATCGCAAGAGGAAGGCGGCGAGCGCACGTTCGCGTTCCGCACCACGCGGCTCGAGGGCGAGAACGGCAAGCTCGTCGCGCTCGTCGGTGTGAACGTCGACGACCCCGCCCACGAGATCCGCCTGCCCGTCGACACGCTGATCCTCGCGCTCGGCTTCACCGGTCCCGACACGACGGCGCTCGTCGAGCAGCTCGACGTCGACCTCGACGCGCGCGGGAACATCGCGATCGACGCGCGCTACGAGACCAGCGTGCCGGGCATCTACGCCGCCGGTGACGCGCATCGCGGCGCGTCGCTCATCGTGTGGGCGATCGCCGAGGGCCGCGAGCTCGCGCGCAACGTCGACACCGCGCTCCGCAACGCGCCGTCGGTCGTGCCGTCGCGCGGGCGCGATCAGCCGTTCCGCTAGGTCCGCCAGGTCTCAGGGGCACTCGGCGGTGCACGTCTCGCCGGTGTCACACACGACATCGCCACACGAGACCGCGGCGGCTCCGCAGTCCGCGGGACAGCGCCACGCGTCCTCGAGCATCGAGCACGTCGCGTCGCCGCACGCCGACGTCGATGCGCAGCCGGTCTGGCCCGGCATGCAGAGCGGTGCACAGTACGACCAGCAGTCCGGGTCGTCACACGCGGTGCGCGTGTCGCCATCGGCATCGGCGCGGGACGAGCACGTCTCGTACGCACCGCCGTCGCTCCAGCGATACTCGACCGATCCAAACAACGCCCCGAGGTCGAGCGAGTTACCGCCGAACGCGACGACGCCACCACCGTCGGGCGTGAAGAACGCCGCGTGGCCGGTCACACCATGCGTCGTTCCGGGGAGCGCGCGCCACCGCGAGCCATCCCACTCCCACGTGTCGGGCGTGAGGAGCGAGCGCACGATGATGCCCGACGCGTCCATCGTCTCGCCGCCCACCAGCACGAGTCGCCGACGCGCCGGCGACCACGTCAGCGTCGCGCGCATGCGAGGCGGTGGCTGGATGACCTGCACGAGCTGCGTCCATCCGGTCGCGGTCAGCCGCCACGTGTCCTCGTGGCCTTCCGCTTGCTCCTCGGCTTGTCCTCCGCCGAACAACAGCACGCCACCCCCGAGCGGATCGTACGCGAGCGCGGCGCCGACACGCTGCGAGGGCTTGTCGCCTTCCTGGCGTTCCGTCCATGTCGTCCCGTCCCATTCCCACGTGTCGTCGAGCAGCCCCGTCGCGCCGTTGCCGCCGAACAACACGATCCGCTCGCGCTCGGGATCGTAGGCCATCGCGTGACCCGCGCGCGCGGGCGGTGACACCGCGGGCGCGAGCCTCGTCCACGTCGTCCCGTCCCACGACCACGTCTCCGCGGAGTACCCGGACACCGTCCGGCCACCGAACAGCACGATGCGGTCGCGGGCGATGTCGGTCGCCATCGCGTGCTCCCAGCGCGGTGATGGCTGCATCGTCGTCGACAACGTTCGCCACGCGAACCCATCGAACGCGACGGTGCTGCCGACGACCTGCGGCGTGTTGCGGTTACCGAGGTTGCCGCCGAATGCGATCACGCGGCGACGTCGCGCGTCGTTCGCCGCCGCCGTGCCCATCCTCGTGCGCGGATCCACGTACGGCGTGTCGGGCACCTGTTGGAGATCGCCCGCCGCGTTCCAGTACGCGACGCCGCCCTCGATCACCGCGAGCACTCCACCGCGAACGCGATCCGCCGCCGCGATCCGGACGCTGGACAGCGGCACCGGCGCGCGCGCGAGCGGCACCCACGCTTGACCGTCCCACGCCCACTGCGCGAGCTGCGATCCATCCTCGGTGCCGACGAGGACGCGCCGTCCGAGCCCGACGTCGAACACGATCTGCATCGGAGAGTCCACGCGCGCCGGCACGGTCCCGATGCGGGTCCAGGTGCTTCCGTCGAGCTCCCAGTGCTCGTCGTTCGTGACGAGCGCGAGCACGCCGGCGATCGGATCGAAGGTCATCGATGGCGTCGCCGAGGCCGGTGGTCCGTTGGCGACGAGCTCGGTCCACTCGAGCACGGGCGCCGCGTCCGAGCTCGCCGCTGTCTCGTGCAGCGACCACGTGTCCGCGTACTGGAGCTTGCCCCGCCCGCCGAACAGCACCATTCGCTCGTGCACCGGGTCATAGGCCAACGCACCACTCGCGCGGGCCGTCGGCCCCACCGCATCGATGACGCTCCAGTCGCTACCGGTCCATTGCCACGTATCCGCGAAGTACTGTGCATCGCGATCCCCACCGAACATCACGCTGACCCCGCGGCGGTCGTCGTACGCCAGCGAGGGACTCTGCCGCCCCGTCGGCGCACTCGTCGTCAACCGCTCGACCCATCCTCCCCGCTCCCACTCCGTCGTGGCCTGCACGTAGATCGTCGAGCTCTGCGGTCCAGGTGTCGCGCCTCCGAACACCACGAGTCGCCCGCGGCGCGCATCGAACGTCATCGCCGCACCGCCGGGCAGCGCGGACGACGACCGCAGTAGCTCCGTCCACGCCGGTGTCTCGAGGTCGCAGCGGCTCGAGCAGCCATCGTGCGAGAGGACGTTGTTGTCGTCGCACCGCTCGCCGCGCAGTGGATCGATCACGCCGTTGCCGCAACGCTCGTTCGAGAGGCAATCGGCGGAACAGCCATCCGCGCTCACGTTGTTGCCGTCGTCGCACTGCTCTCGCTCCTCGTCGTCGACGAAGTGGTTGCCGCAACCGATCGGCAGGCACACGAGGCCATCGTCGAGCGCGTAGCAACGGTCGCTGTCCTGCGTCTGACCGCAGAACGCGCGCTCGGCGAGGCCGTTGCAGTCGCTCAGCTGCTCCGGGGTCACGCAGAGCGTGCGATCACCCGCCACCGCGCACGTGGTCCCGTCGCGACAGATCGTCCCGTCGCCGCATGTCGTGGTGCCGGTTCGAATGCATGACGCGAGCGATACCAACGCGAGCGTGATCCCGATTCGCACGTCGCGATCGTGCCACATCCCCCACGAAGAGAGCGTGATGTCGGCGTGATGTCGGACCTGGGCGCGCGCGGCCGTACAACGGTCACATGAGAACCATCCTCGCCTTCTCGCTCGTCGCCATGACCTCCGCCCACGCGCTCGCCGACGACGCTCTCGTCGCGACCGCGCCACCTACGAAGACGATCGGTCTCGACGCCATGGCGGTCGTGCCCGTCGGCGACTACGGCAACGCCGCCACCGTCGGCATCGGCGCGCTCGGCCGCCTCGAGGTGCCGGCCGGCGCGGGGTTCGTCACGGGGCGCGCCGGCGTGATCTTTCACGCGATGAAAGCCAACGTCGACGCGAGCCTCACCTTCGTGCCGATCTACGCGGGCTATCGCTATCCGCTCGGTACCGGCGGCGGATACATCGCGGGCGAGCTCGGCGTCACGATCGCGTTCGGAGAAGTCGAGACGCAGTTCGGCTCGATGTCCGCGTCCGACTCCGAGCTCGGCGCGACGCTGATGGCCGGCCTTCGCAAGGGCGCGCTCGATCTGCGCGCGGGCCTGTTCGCGCCGGACCTCGACGACGCGGTCGGCCTGCTCGCGTCGGCGGGCTACGACTTCGCGGCGTTCTGACGCCTGCGGCGGGTCGCAATGCCGTGCCGGCCACGCCTGCTGCAACGGCACTGGCCGTCCGGTTGCATTCCAGTGCCTCGATGATTCGCACCGTTCTCGTCGCCGCACTGCTCGTGGGATGCGTGACCGATTCGAACGAGCCGCCGGCCGAGGACCTCGCCGCGCTGGACGCCTGGGCCGCCACGGCCGACGGGAAGGCCGACCTGCCGACCTCGTGGACGGAGCTGGTCGCGTGGCTGCGCGACTTCTACACGAACACGATGTCTGCGGTATGGCGGCAACAGGAGCATCCGGCAACCGCAGACGCCGCGATCGCGCGCGTGCGCGGCATGGTCGCGAACCCGACGGCGCGGCTGTACCCGGCGCGCGTGCAGCGGCTACGCACCGACCTCGTCGATCACTCCGAGATCGACATCGAGCTCGCCGCGGGGAAGGTGATCCGGCTCGTCGGCGATCCCAAGGGCGCGGGCGTGTTCGTCGATCGCGCGATATTCGAGCAGTCGATCGGCGCGCCGCTGTGCCTGACGTGGGACGAGCTCGAGACCGCGATCCGCGCGTCGTACGCGCCCGGTGCGTACGGCGTGGACTACGTCTGCCACACGATCACGGAGCGCGTGCTGCGCGCACTCGGCGCCGGCTCCGCGAGCTACGCCTCGCAGATCCGCACGTACGCCGCGGCGCGCTGGACGTGGGGACCGATCGTGCCGAGCTTTAACTCCCAGGATCCCGCGGACTGGTCGGTCTCGCGCGCCTGCCGCTGATCACTCGAACGCGAGCGTGCACTGCGAGTACGTCGCGCGGCGGTTGGTCGCCGCATCGATCCACACGCCCGGCTCGCTCGGCGCGCCCCACGCGCGAACGAGCTGCTGGCCGAAGTCGCCGCACAGCGCGCGGTCCTTGCTCTCGAACGCGCACGAACACGGGTCGTCCTTGTCGCGTTCGCACGGCGCTTCGTTGTACCGGCCGAGCTCGATCTCGATGCGCGTGACGATGCCGCTCGTATCGTTGACCCAGATCGAGTACGGGTGATCCGAGGTCGGCGTCGTCGTGTGCTGCGCCAGCTCGATCGCGCTCGGCTCCGCGCGCTCGCCGATCGCGATGCCGGCGAAGCGCGGACCGGGCTGGCCCCTATTGCCGACCAGTCCGGCGAGCTGCGTCTTCTTCGCGGACTGGAGCGCGTCGAACTCGGCGATCTGCGGCTTCAGCGCATCGCACGCGAGCTCGTCGGCGGACGGCCCGGGTTTGCACGTCTCGTAGATCGCGCCGCCGAACAGCGTGGCGGTGAGGACGGCCATGGCAATCGTGAAGCGCTTCACCCCTTCCAGTGTAGCCGTCACGCTACCTTGGTGCCCGTGACAGATCCGGTGCACGAAGCCTTGGTGTTGTTCCAGGAGGCCATCGACCAGGAAGGCGACCCCGCGGCGTCGCGCGCCTTGTTCGAGCGCGTCCTCGAGATCCAGCGCGCGAACGGTGGCGTGCTCGAGAACGAAGACATCGTGTTGCCGCTCGAGGCAACGCTGACCAACATCGCGTCGCTGTCGCAGACGCTGCGCGATTGGCCACGCCTGCGCGATGTCGCGGCGGAGCTGTGCGCCGTCGCGCCGTTCGACGGGGGCGCGCACACGATGTACTCGATCGCGCTCAAGCACCTCGGTGACCGCGAGGGTGCGGCGCGTGCGCTCGAGCGTGCGTTCGCCGTCGCGCCGTCGGAGGTCAATCCCAGGCACGAGCACGCGTGTCAGCGGCTGGCCGCGGGCGATCGCGCGGGAGCGCTCGCTGCGGTGGCGGCGGCGATGGAGCGCGGCGCCGAGCCGGATGCGCTGCGCGAGGACGAAGAGCTCGCTCCGCTGCACGGCGATCCGCGCTGGGAGGAGCTGCTCGGACGCGAGAACCACGTCGCGTGCCTCGTGCGCCTGCTCGACGAGGACCACGCGGACTTCGCCGAGGACGCACCGGCCCCCGACGACGACGCGTTCGGCGACTGGGTCACCGACGACGACACGATCGACCGGTTCGAGGATGCAGTCGACCTCGCGGCACGCTTGCTCGAAGCCGCCGATGTCGCGAGCGTCCCGCTGCTCCCCGCCGACGCGGGCGGCGAGGCGATCCTCGACATCGCGCAGTGCGATCCGACACAGGTGCGCGCGATCGAGGCGCTCGTGCGCGCGGAGCGGTTCTGGCACGCGATTCCGTTCCTGCTCCTGCTCGGGCAGCACCACCTGCCATCGCTGAATCCCGAGGACGCGCGCGACCGGCTGGGCGTACCATGAGGTATGCGCGCGGGACTCCTCGTGCTGATCGCCGGGTGCTTCGATCCGTCCGTGACGGCAGGCGCTCCGTGCGGCGCGAATGACACCTGCCCGGCGGACCTCGTGTGCACGGGCGGCTTCTGCGTGCGGCCCGGTGCCGGCGCGGACGCGCGTGACGATGCACCGATCGATTCGCCGCCGAACGATGCGCCCACCGACATGATGATGGCGATGGGCTGGGCGACGCCCGTCGCCATCGCGGAGCTCAACACGCAGCAGCGCGACAGTGATCCTGCGATCACCGCGAACGGGCTCGAGCTGTTCTTCTCGTCGACCCGCAGCGGCGGGATGGGCGGCGATGACATCTACTACACGAGGCGTGCGACGACGTCGGACCCGTGGGAGACGCCCATGAACCTGACCGTGCTGTCGTCGGCGTCCAGCGATCTCTCGGTCGAGATCACCGGCGACGGACAGCACGTGTGGTTTCAATCGCTGCGGTCGGGCATGGGCGACATCTACACGTCGAGCCGCGTCGGGCTCGGTTGGTCGCCGCCCGAGCTCGTGACGGAGCTCAGCTCGCCGACCGAGATCGAGGCCGACTTCGGGGTCTCGCCCGACGGGCTCACGGTGATCGTGAGCCGCGGCGATCTCGGCAGCCGCGTGCTGTACATCGCCTCGCGGCCGAGCGTCTCGTCGGCGTGGAGCACGCTCGCGCGGCTCGACGACATCAACAACGCGGCCGATGATCCGTCGGCGCCGTCGCTCACCAACGGCGCGAGCATCGTCTACTTCCACGCCGACCCCGTGCGGAACATCTATGTCTCGACGAAGGTCGGCGCCAGCTACACCGCGCCGGTGCCGGTGAGCGAAGTGAACACCGCGCAGCGCGACGGCTGCCCGTACGCGCCGCAGGCAAACGACGTGATGTACTTCGAGCGCGCCGGTGACCTCTACGTCACGTCTCGCTGACGCTTCGTGATCCGCACGCGCACGCCGCTCTTCGGCAGCGGGCCGAGGCCACCACCGCCGGGCGAGGTGTCCTGCGCGGGAAGCGCGAGGTCGTAGTGGCGCGTGACGTGGCCGAGGAACGCGGGCATCACGAGCTGGATCAACGCCTCGCCGGGGCAGCGATGACCCTCGGGCGGACCACCGCCCTGCGGCACGTATGCGTTGGCCGGCAGCTTCTTCATCGCGTCGTCGCCGAGCCGCGCATCGTCGAACGTCGTCGGATCGGTGAACGTCGTGCCGTCCTGCAGCGTCGCCCAGATCGCGCCGGCGCCCTTCCAGCCCGCGCGGATCGCGAAGCCGTCGAGCTCGAGGTCCTTCTTCGCGACGCCCATGAACGTCACGGGCGCGAGGGGATATGCGCGCAGGATCTCGCGCGACACGGCGCGCGCCTGCACGAGCGATCGCGCCTGCGCGAGCGTCGGCGCTGCGTCGGTCAGCTGCGCGTCCGCTTCCGCGCGGAGGCGCGCCGCGAGATCGGGATGCTCCCCGAGGACGACGAGGCACCACGCGAGCGCCGCGGTCAGCCCGCCGTGCGCGGCGAAGAAGAAGTGCAGCAGCTCGATCTCGAGCTCGGCGGGCGACAGCTGCTCTCCGTTCGGACCGCGCGCGGACTTCAGCACGCCGAGCGCGGTGCCCTTGCCGTCCTTCGCGGCG
Source organism: uncultured Kofleriaceae bacterium (assembly GCA_964617845.1). Classification (GTDB taxonomy): domain Bacteria; phylum Myxococcota_A; class Polyangia; order Haliangiales; family Haliangiaceae; genus JABFXX01. The sequence goes on from CAZUAR010000028.1 coordinate 163,412, forward strand.
ACCTGCTTCTTCAGGTACTCGCGCAACCGATCGCGCGCGCGAACCGCCTTGCCGTACGCGGTGAACGGGAGGTTCACGGGGGGCGCGAACGTTCCCTTGATCATCGTCAGGAAGTCGGCGGCGCTCTCGGTGTTGCTCGTCGCCGGATCGCTCGCCGCGAACATCATGTCCGCGATGTCGAACGCGAGCTGTGCGAGATCCGCGGCGACGGCGGTCTCTCCCTTACCGGCCCAGCGCCCGATGAAGCGCTCGACGATCGCGAAGATGCCGGGCAGGTAGCTCGCGAGCGCCTCGTCGGTGAAGGCCGAGAGCAGCAGGCGCTTGCGCGTCCTGTGGCGGTCGCCGTCGATGAACGGCACCGCATCGTGGTGAAGGAGATCCTGGAGAAACTTCGGCGAGCCGGATTGGCGCGTGAAGTTCTCGGGGTTCATGAAGAACGAGAACGCCTTCGGCCCGGCGAAGAACACGACCGTGTCACCGAGGATCTTCGTCTTCCACACCGCGCCGTGCTGCTTCGTGCGCGACAGCGTGAACGTGAACGGATCGTCGAGGAACTTCAGCGCCTCGCCCACGAACGGCAGGCCCATGGATCCCGGAGGCGCCTTGGGCACCGGCACTGCAGTCGACGTATCGGTCATCACCGCTCATCGTACGACCGATCACGACACTCGGATCACGGCACGAGCACGATCTTGCCGAACGCCTCGCGCCGCTCGAGCACACCGTGCGCCTCGGCGGCCTGCGCGAGCGGGAGTACGCGATCGACGACCGGCTTCAAGCGCCCGGCCGCCACGTGGCCGAGCACCGCGAGGAGGTCGGCCTTGCTGCCCATCGTCGAGCCGAGCACCTCGACCTGGCGGAAGAAGATGTGGCGCAGATCGATGTTCGGATGAAAGCCGGCCGTCGCGCCGCACGTCACCACGCGGCCTCCCGCGCGTACCGCGCGCAGGCTGCCGGCGAACGTCTCGCCGCCGACGTGCTCGATCACCGCATCGACGCCGCGCTTGCCCGTGAGCTGCCGCGCCGCCGCCACGAAGTCCGTGTGCACGTAGTCGATCCCCTCGTCCGCCCCGAGGTCCTTGGCGCGCGCGAGCTTCTCCGACGTGCTCGCCGTCGCGATCACGCGCGCCCCGAACAGCTTCGCGATCTGGATCGCCGCGACGCCGATGCCGCTCCCCGCGCCTTGCACGAGCACGACGTCGCCCGGCTGGACGCGCGCCTTGTGCACGACCATCTGCCACGCCGTGAGAAACGGCAGGATCGCCGCCGCTGCATCGGTCCACGACAGGTCGCCGGGATACGGTGCGATGTTGACCGCGGGCACGACGATCGCCTCGCCGTAGCCGCCGCTCGCGTGCTCGCCGAGGATCTTGTACTCGCGGCACAGGTTGTCGTGACCGCCGAGGCACTGCGCGCAGCGCCCGCACGAGAGTCCGGGCTGCACGACGACCTTCGTCCCCGCGGTATAGCCCGCGCCGTGCCCGACCTCGTCGATCTCGCCGACGATGTCCGAGCCGAGCAGGTGCGGGAAGTGCAGCTTGAACGCGGGGCCGCCCTTGCGCACCCAGATGTCGAGGTGGTTCACCGCGACCGCGCGAATCCGCACGCGGACCTGCCCCGCGTCCGGCAGCGGCATCGGGAGTTGCTCGAGCTGCAAGACCTCGGGACCACCGTGCGCGCGCAGCGTGACCGCGGACATCTTCATGGGGCGCAAGGTATAACGCGCGCATGAACGTCGTCGTCGTGCCGTGCCTCAAAGACAACTTCGCGTACCTCGTCATCGACAACGGCAAGGCCGCCGTCGTCGATCCGAGTGAAGCCGCGCCCGTGGAAGCCGCGCTCGCGCGCGAAGGCGCGACGCTGACGTCGATCTGGCTCACGCATCACCACTGGGATCACGTCGGCGGCGTGAAGGACCTCGTCGCGAAGCACCCGAACCTCGAGGTCGTCGCGAGCACGAAGGACAGCGAGAAGATCGAGGGCGTCACCAAGCAGGTGAACGATGGCGACATGGTCACGCACGGCTCGCTCACCGCGCGCGTGATCGAGAACCCGGGCCACACGCTCGGCGCGATCACCTTCGTCGTCGAGGGTTGCGCGTTCACGGGCGACACGCTGTTCGCCGCCGGCTGCGGCCGCGTGTTCGAAGGCGACGCCGCGATGATGCACGCGTCGCTGATGAAGCTCGCGGCGCTGCCCGACGACACCAAGGTCTACTGCGGTCACGAGTACACCGCGTCGAACCTGAAGTTCGCCGCTGCCGTCGAGCCCGACAACCGCGCCGTCGCCGATCGCGCCGCGAACATCCCGTCGCCGTCCGTGCCCTCGCGCATGAGCGACGAGCGCGCGACCAACCCGTTCCTCCGCGCCGCGGAGCCCGCGGTGATCGAGGCGGCGAAGTCGCGCGGTGCCGCCGGCGATCCGGTCAGCGTCTTCGCCGCGGTTCGCGAGTGGAAGAACAACTTCCGGTGAGCGTGAACCGTCACTCCGCTACATAGAGATGCTCGTTCGCGATCACTCGATCTTCTCGTCGGGGCACACGATCGCGAACCGCTCGAGCAGAGCCTTCGCGTCGTCGCGCTTCTTCAGCGACTTCAGCGCGATCTTCATATCGTTCACGAAGCACGCGGTCAGCATCTTGTCCGCCGGGCTCTTCGCGCGCGCGGCTTCGGCGGCTTCGACGCTCTTCGCGATCGCCGCGAGGGGCACGTCGCGGTCGCACAGGTTCTGGAGCTTCGTCGCACGCACCGCATACTCGCCGCCCGCCGTCATCATGATCTCGTTGCCGGCGGTCACCACGCACTGAAAGACGCCGTCGACGGGGCGGCCGCTCGCCATCGCCGCCTCGATCTTCGTCAAGGCATCTCGCGTGAGGTCGTCCGCGAGCTGCAACGCCTCCTTCTCGCCGTTGTTCGAGCTACAGCCGACGAGCGCGAGCGCGATCAGCCAGCGCGTCATTGCAGCTTTGCACCCGCCTCGGGACACGCGACCGCGAACCGCGCGAGGACGTCCTTCGCCTTCGCGTCGGTCTTCGCCTTCTTCATCTGCTCGAGCGCCGTCGCCATCTCGCCCTGGTAGCACTCGCTCAGCACCTTCTCGTCGGGCTTGGCCTTGCGCGCGGCCTCCGCTTTTTCCGTGCCCTTCGTGATGACCGCGAGCGGCAGATCCTCGTTGCACAGCTGCTCGAGCTCGGCGGCGAGCGCCTGGTGCGGCTTGCTCGCCTTGAGCGTGTCGATGTTGGCCGTGTGCGCGCAGCTGAAGAACGCGTCGTCCGGCGTGCCCGCCGCGATCGCCGCCTTGATCTTGGCCACGCCCTCCTTCGCACCATCGGCGACGAAGGACAGCGCCGGATCTTCAGCCTCGGCCTCCTTGGCCGACTTGTCCTTGCATCCGAACGCGACGAGCACGAGCGCGAGCACGAGCATCTTTCTCATTGGTAGATCTAACCTTCTTCCGTCTTGCGACGGTTGTGAGTAAGACCCCCG
>CAZUAR010000029.1:0-162621 GCA_964617845.1 uncultured Kofleriaceae bacterium
GCGCCTACTACGCGACGCCTGCGCTCGTCACGACGGGACAGCGCGAGGACTTACGATGAAGGTGCGCGAGATCTCGCCCTCCGCTTCTCGCAAGTGACGGCAATCGCAGCACGATCAGCGCGCGAGATCCCACGCGTCAGACCGCAGTGCGACATTTCTCCGTAACGCCTTGACGTCGCGGATCGAATGCGTGGTAAGGATTTCTTACCAGCGGTAAGGAGCACCAGGATGACGATCGACGAAGCTGTAACGGATGCATTGCGCACGGTCCTCGGCGATGCGGCGAGCAATGTGACGGCTGATTCATCGCCGGTAGATACATTCGGCCTGGAGAGCATCGACGGCATCGAGTTCGCCGTCCTCCTTGAGGACAAGCTTGGGTGGTCGTTGCCTCCAGACGCCAACCCCTTCGTTGATGATTCCAAGAGACGAGCCCGCACTGTGGCTGAAATCGTGATGTGGGTTGGCTCCATCGCCGCAGCTGGGACGCCATGAACACACTCGCGGAGCGACTTCGTGCAGCTCGGGAGCAAGCCGGCCTTTCGCAGGGCCAGGTTGCCGCAAAGCTAAAGATGCAGCGTCCGACCATTTCGGAAATCGAGGCAGGACGACGCAAGGTGACCGCCGAAGAGGCTGGCGCCTTCGCGGAACTCTATGACGTCAGCGTTGCTTGGTTGATCAACGGCAAGGAGGCCGATGTCGATCCTTCCGTGGAGCTCGCTGCCCGCGTTCTATCGAAGCTGAAACGCGAAGACATCAACAGCCTTCTCCAGTTGCTGCGCACCCGGAAATGAAGAACGCCTCAACACTCGCTCGCGAAGCACTTCGCGCTGCGCTCGAAACCCGAGCTCAGCTGAAGATCGACCGCGCGTATCCGGTGTGTCCCTTTGACGCTGCGGACCGCTTGGGTGTTGAGGTCAAGTTTCGGGATGAGACGTCGATGGACGGCATGTACGTCGGCGGAAGTCGACCGACGATCTTGGTTGGCACTCATCGGTCGTCGGGACGGCGTTCAATTACATGCGCTCATGAACTCGGTCATCACGTCTTCAAACACGGAACGAGCGTCGATGAAGTCCTTGACGAGCACGTAAGCGAAGCATCGCGCGCCCCCGAGGAACGGCTCGCAAACCTATTTGCGGGATTCTTTCTGATGCCTAAGGCAGTAGTCGAGGGCGCACTACGTATGCGCGCACTTGAGCCTGAAAAGCTGACGCCGCTCTCGGCGTTCCGCGTCGCGTCCTTCTTGGGAGTCAGCTTCGGAGCGCTTGCGAACCATATGCGGTTCTCCTTGGACATGATCAGCGCAGCGCGCCTGAAGGAACTGCTTCGGGCGGAACCCAAGGCTCTTAAGACTGAATTGGCGGGTGGCACGGAGTGGCGCAACGTTTGGCCCGTCGATGAGGCTTGGGTTGGTCGGTCAGTAGACGTTGAGGTTGGAGATCTTCTTCTTGCTCCATTGGCCACAGGTCACGAGGGCAACTCGCTTGCGCGCTCGGAGGCCGGCGGCAAATCGGCGACAAGCTTTGTTGCGACCAAGCCGGGCATCTCAAGGCTTTCAAAGGGAGGTTGGAATGTCTTTGTTCGAATCCAGCGTGCAGGTTACATCGGGCGTTCCCTCTTCCGACATGACGAAGATCCCGACGCCTCCTGACGCAGCAATCGTTGTTCGCTCGAACAGCCTCGGTTGTGCGTGGGCCAGCATCTTCTTGTCGGTGCTGCGTGGTGCTCGAAGCCTCTCTCCGGCGTTCGTTACGATCGACATCACACCCGGCCGCGAGCCTGACGAGGACGCGTTCCTTCGAAGCGTGCTGGACGCTCATCTCCGCAAATGCGGCAAAGTCTCCATCGAAGACAACGCAGCGATGATCTTCCCGTATCACCCGTGGCTGCACCTAAAGAAGCCGTCGCGCGAAACCCTCTACGCGTTCCACCGACGCATGGAAGCGCGCGCGGGAAAGCGGACGTCTCGGAATCAGTACGGAACGTATTTTGGACGAATGACCGCGTATTCGGGCGTCAAGAACGGGCAGCCCACCGTAGTGAACCAGATCGAACATGTGCTTCGCAGGTGGGACCACCGTAAGGCGAAGGGGACGAGGCCTCGCGTCTCCGAGCTGCAACTCGCATGTTTCGATCCTGCGAAGGATCACACCGGCCAGGCGCTCCGCGGCTTCCCATGTTTGCAGCAAGTGAGCCTGGCATATGATGGCGACAAGCTTGCGCTCGCAGCTTACTACCCGACGCAGTACGTGTTCGATCGCGGCTACGGCAACTACCTTGGCCTCAGCCGCCTCGGCTTGTTCTTGGCCCACGAAATGGGGCTTTCGTTGAGTCGTGTCAGCTTCTTTATCAATTCACCGCGCCTTGGTGATGACGTGCGAAAGAGCGCGCTTGCAGACCTCGCGAAGGCGGCCGAGAGCATCGGCGCAGGAACAATGACGTGAATGCTGCACGTGTCGTAGTCCTAGAGGGACCAGACGGCGTTGGTAAGACGACCGTTTCGCTCGCCGTGGAGCGTTCCTTGCGCGATCGGGGTGTTGACTGCGCTCGCTTCGCGTTTCCAGGTCACGATCGGGGAACAATCGGCGGACACGTCTACGATCTGCACCATGACCCCTCCCGCTTCGGGATCCGGCAGCTAACCCCAGTTGCGTTGCAGACGCTTCATGTGGCTGCGCACGTCGAAGCGATAGACACGTTGATCCGTCCTGCCTTCGAGCGCGGCGCAACGATAATTCTCGATCGCAACTGGTGGTCGACTTGGGTGTACGGACTCGCCGACGGCGTCTCGCGCAGTCGCCTGCGCGCTCTCCTCGCCTTTGAACTCCGCGTTTGGGACGATATCGGTCCCACAAGTGTGTTCCTTCTCAGACGTCAGGGCACAGCTGAACGTCTTGCGGAGCTATACGAGCAATGCCTCAAGGAGCATCCAAACAATGCCCACACCTTGTCGAACGATGGCGAGTTGGCTGAAGTAGTCGAACGCATTTGCGAGCTCGCATCGAAGTCAACGACCGTTTCGGCCCCGCAAGTTCAACTGACCATTCCGATCGGCACTAGCGACGTGAACCACCGCGCCGCCAGTGTTGCATCGAAGGCCGTCGTTGCACCCTACGTCTTCACGTCTCTAGAGCCAGCAAAGACGACCGTCGTCTACGATACGTACTGGCGCTTCGCGCACGAGAGGCAGCAGATCTTTCATCGTCGCGTCCGCGCTGAACCTGCGCCGTGGACGCACGATCCGATTCTCTCCAAGCACAAGTTCACGAACGCCTATCGCGCATCGGATCGCGTCTCCCAATTCCTGATACGTCGGGTGATCTATTCAAGGCCCTGGGGCTGGCGCGACGAGTTCTTGCGCATCGTCCTGTTCAAGCTGTTCAACAAGATTGAGACCTGGGAAGCGCTCGTCGCATCCGTCGGTGAGCCGACGTGCGAGACCTTCAAGTTCTCCGTCTACGATCGCGCGCTTGCGAATATCAAAAAGCGCGGAGCGATCTACTCCGCCGCCTACATCATGCCTTCGGGAAGCACGGTGTTCGGGTACTCACAGAAGCACCAGACCCATCTTCGGCTGCTCGAGCAGATGCTTGAGCAACGTATGCCGGAGCGCCTACTGGAGTGTCGCTCGCTGAAGGATGCCTTCGCTTTGCTTCGCGGCATTCCGACGTTTGGCGACTTTCTCGCGTACCAATACCTCATCGACCTCAACTATGGTCGCCACCTGAACTTCAGCGAGATGGAGTTCATCGTCCCTGGCCCCGGTGCACGTGACGGAATTCGAAAATGCTTTTCGGATCTCGGTGGGCTGTCCGAGTCTGATGCGATCAAAGTTGTGACCGACCGCCAGGAGCGAGAGTTCGAACGACTCGAGCTTCCGTTCGAGTCTTTGTGGGGACGCAGGCTCCACCTGATCGACTGCCAGAACTTGTTCTGCGAGGTTGATAAGTACGCGCGTGTGAAGCACCCCGAAGTGCAAGGGCTTAGCGGTCGCAGTCGTATCAAGCAAATGTTTAGCCCTAGCGCTTCTCCGTTGGGCGTGTTCTACCCGGAGAAGTGGGGCTTGAACGATCGCATCGGGATTAACGTCGCGGGCAAGACGAAACCAGAGCGAGCTCCACGGACGCGGAGCACGGAGTAAGGCATGCACAGCTTTGAAGCCAATACGGCGAGCCAACTTTGGGAGCGTCTTGCAGGCAGGCTGATCGAAGCCGATGGCCCTTCGCAGGCGAGTGACCGCGGCTTAACGCGCGAGCTGTTGCATGTGTCCTTTACGCTTACGCAGCCGAGGCAGCGCTGGGTGTTCTCGCGTCATCCACCGATCAACGTCGCCTTTGCTTTGGCGGAGGTTCTGTGGATCCTCACGGGCCGGCGCGACGCTGCATTTCTCAACACGTGGAACTCCCAGCTCGCGGATTTTGTCGGCGGAGAGCCGACGCATCACGGTGCTTACGGTTACCGATTGCGGGAGCACCTCGGTTTCGATCAACTTGAACGAGCTTGCGAGGCATTATCCAAGAATCCTCACAGCCGACAGGTGGTCCTACAGTTGTGGGACTCGCGAATCGATCTGCCGAACGTTGACGGTACTCCGGCATCGCAGGACATCCCTTGCAACGTCGTAAGCATCCCAAAGATCCGTGCTGGGCGTTTGGAGTGGATGCAGGTGATGCGGTCGAACGACCTCGTCCGCGGACTGCCTTACAACCTCGCGCAGTTCACATTCCTTCAGGAGGTGATGGCGGGGTGGCTAGGCGTAGAGGTTGGAACCTACAACCAGGTATCTGACAGCCTTCACTTGTACGAGCGCGATCTTCGCTTCGTCGAGGCGTTCCGACGTCCGCCGACCGTACACGTTCCGCCTTCGTACGCACTCAAGTGGAACGAGTCGCGTCGCACACTGGAAGAAGTCATGCAAAGAGCGGAGCTCCTTGCTCGACCAACCACATTCCATGATGCACTCGCGATGATCGATGGGCTACCGCCAGCTTACGCGAGTATCGTTGCGGTCCTCGCCGCTGAGGCGCTGCGCAGACAAAAAGCGTTTGACGAAGCACTCTCGCTTATCGAGCTGTGTCGAGATCCGTCCCTTCGAGAGCTTTGGATGCTTTGGTACATGTCGCGGCCAAGCACACGCGCTGCAATCCATTCGCGCGCAATCGTGTGAACAGCTTCATGTAGTCAGCATCGCAATTGCGCGGCCTAAGGCCTGCGTCGCGTTTGTCACAGCCAAGTGTGTGGCCGCTGGCGTCGGCGCCAGTCTCGCTGTCGACAGCGCATTGGCCGCGTCCCGGAGTCTCTGAACGAGGACTGGATCTAGAGCGCCGCGTGCTGATGTCAGAAATGCGCTCATCGTGTCGACGAGCAGGGCGAGTCCGCGCTCGTCGATGTTGTCATCATTTGTTACGTCGAGCTTGTTTTGCAGCAGCCTGCGGAGCTCGAGATTGCTGTTCAGCGTCGCTGAAATGGCCAGTTCGACCATGGCTGGCGTGTCCAGGTCGTCAAGCTCAGCGGAGAACGTTGGTCCAGGGTCGTTGCCCTTCCATTCAGCGAGCGCTGCGTAGAACGTGATCGAGCCGAGTCGAGGATGAGAGCCGGCAGCCTGTGAATTCGCGGCGTGTTCGAGGATTCGATGCATCTCGAACATGTTCACCAGCCACCAAAACGAGAGCTCAAGCTTCCTGAAGGTCGCGACCAGATGCAGAACGTTCGAGGCATCCAAAAGGAATTGGATGCCGACGAGACATGGCGGGGGTGGCTGTTTGGGCTTGCCTTCATGCCCGTCGATGAAGGCGTTGTAAAGGCCAACATATGCGCGGGACGAGCCAAGCTTGCTAATTGCCAGCTCGAGGGGCTCGACAAATTGGGTGGGGCCCTTGGGCGTGACGAGAGCCGGAATCGCAAAAAGCCGGTTGCCGTGTTGAAAGCGAAATCGCTGAGGTTGCGTCTCTAAGCGTTCGCGGATGGTCGCCGAGTTCGTCCAACCCGTGGTCGGATCGTATTCCGGGTGAAGAGTCAGGAACGACTTCTCGACCATGTCGACAGTGACGGCCGCACCACGCAACTTGGCGCCCGTCGGAAGAACAAACGCGGCGTCGTCGACGATCGAGACGAAGTTCTTGATCATCGGCCCGCCATTCGCGTTCGACGCGATCGCCTCGTAGCATTGGGCGCTGTCGGCCGCATGAAACACGCGGGGTGAGTCGAGTCGCTGCTGACCAACCTCACGGCTGACTCGCGGGCTGTCCGCAATGACGCGTGGTCGCAAGTCGGGCATGTCTATGCGAAACGTGTCGACGCGGACGTTAAAGACACCGCGGCGTAAGGGCTGCGCATCGACCACATAGAAGCTCAAGGGATCGTCGCCTGCGCGTTCGTCCTCGTGCACTCCAGCACTTCCGGCGCCTAACACGAGAATGTCGCGGGTCTCATCGTCATGTCTTGTCGCAAGCACGTCATGCCGAACATGTGCGCGATGCTTGTGGCCGTGCAGAACCATCGTGAATCGGTGCGCAGCAAGCCACGCTTGAACGCGCGCTGAATTTGCAATGATCGTGTCGTCCGATCGGTCCTCCGGTGTCATCGGATCGACGGTTTCGTGGCGATGGTTCTCCTTGAATGGAAGGAGATGGTGGTGAACCACCAGCATGCGAAGGTCGTCGTCGCCGCGCAGCTGCTCCTCCCAGGATGTGAGAGCCGCTGGATCGACAAGAATCGGCGGCGCCATTGGCCTGTTGTTACACGTCTCGCAACGCGGGCTCTCCGGACCTTCCGTTGCTGCGGAGTTAACGGTGATGATTGTCGCCTTGCCGATGCGGTGGAGACTCGTCAGGTCATAGCGCCGGCGGTCGCTCGTCGCGTTGAACCGTGGAAAGTGCGTCGCAAACTCCGGCCCGTAGAATCGCTGCAAGAAGGCGATGTAGGCGTCCTGCCGTGCGGCATCCGTAGCTGTGCCCCAATCCACGTCGTGGTTCCCCGGCGCGATAACAATGGGAATACCAAGCCGGTTACGAACCGCGTCGAGGAATGTAAACGCGAACTCGTAGTCGTCCGCTACGCCTGACCATCCGACGTCCCCCGATACGATCATCGTATCCGGTCGGCGCTGCTGCGCGGCTTCGAACACCGCGGTTGCGAGCGTCTCCGGCCTCGGTATCCGACGACCCGGGTCGGCGGTAAAAAAATGGGCGGATCGGTTCGCGTCTCGACGCCCGAAGTGCAGGTCCGACAGATGGAAGAACCGCATGCGCGAATCGTCCGCGTCGCGGCCGCGACCATCAAGGCGCGAGCCCGAATTCTTCGGCAGAGATCTCTACGTGGGTGACGGAGCCGGCAACTTTAGAGCGTCGCGGAGCGACCGCAGAAATGCGACGACTCGCTCGAGAAGCTGACGCTGAAGCGCGCGGTATTCGGTCGCTGTGCGAGGGATGCCTTGAAGGCCGAGCGAACGGAGCCGCTCGCGAAGCTGTTCGTATGACTTCCGAATCGAACGCTCGTCGCCATGCTCGGGGTCATGCCGCAGCCATTTGTTCCGTAGGTGTTTCACGAGAAAAACAACGTCGGCCGTTGTCGTTTCGAGGGGACCTCCATGCGCCGACAAGTACCGGAGGTTGTCCTTACCGGCACCCTCGTAGAGCATGAAGTAGAGATGGTCGATGAAGTCACCGAGACCTCGTTCACCCGAGGCGTCAATCCAAGGGAGTTCGACGGCGACCTGAAACAGGCGATTCGTCAGCTTGAAGATGTCGTCGGCATTCCCGCGAAGTCGACCGGCGACATTGATCTCGTAGACGAGCGCGATCGCCTCGCGAGCGAGTGCGTGAAGCGTTACCGACGCAACGCCCTGTGCAAGCGCAGCAGCCGTGCCATCGCCCGAATCAGAGGCTGCAAGGATTCCTTCTGCTCAAGTGTCGCGAGTACGAGCCGACTTTCAGGAGCGAACTCGTCATCATCGACAATCTCCGTCTGCTCGACGACTTGCCCGAGCTCGGCCATGTGTCCGGCAATGTGCCTCGACGAGTTCCAGCGACGCAGACAGGCGGTGCTTTTCCTCGGCATCGGTACTGTCTTTGATGCGACGCGCAGTCCGCGTCGTGAGGCGAGTCAGCATCGACGTCGGTGCAAGGAAGCGGGCGATGACGGGTTCCCGAAGCTGGGCGACTTCGGCGGCTTCAATCGCCGTCTGAACGCCTGCGGCCCATCCGACCGCGCGCTCCGCTAGGACCTGGGTCTCGGCGCCACGCGTGAGACGTTCCCATATCCGGAGCTCAGAACGCAGCTGCGTGACGGAATGCGTTCCGAGCATCTCGAACTGCGCAGCCTTCAGAACGCCCGCAAACCGATCGAGCTGTGGAACGACAGCGTCGCGAAGATCGACGAGCTTGCGGGCGAAAGACGTCTGGCGATCGAGCTCCCGGATGGCTTCGACCGCACTCGCAAACTGGGGCCCGGCGAACGCGTTGAACTGATTAACCGCGGCGATCGTGTCCTTCATGAAGTCCGACGCATGCAGGTCGACCATTAGGCCACGCAGCGGGTCGAGCTGCCGCTGAAGCTCGAGTAGCCCAGTGTTCAGCTGACGTATGAACTTTAGGTCGTCGTCGACGCCACGCCGTGTTCCTCCCTCCGAGCAGTCTAAGGTATCGCAGCGATCGCGACGCGCAGCGCGAGGCGAGACAGAACAAAGAAAGATCGAAATCGAAAACGGCATCTCGATCCCCATCGATCGATCATGTCTTCGGCCTTCGGCTCACGAGCCGACGTTCCGATCGAAAGCGCGGCGGGCCGTTTCGTCGGATGGAAAACACGAAATTAACAATAGTTTCCCGGGCCACGGGCTCTTCAAGCCCTCGATGTACCTTCTAGTCGGATGACGACGCCGTCTTTTTCGGGCATCGCGAACGACACGCGGCTGTAGTCCTCGGCGAACGCGTCCGGGTGCAGGTGCGCGTAGACCTGCTGCGTGATCGCTACGCTGGAGTGGCCGAGGATCTTGGACAGCTTGAAGATGTCGCCTCCCGATGCGAGGAACAGGCCGGCGAAGGTGTGTCGAAGGTCGTGCAGGCGGAGCTTCTTGGGCAACCCGGCGCGGAGGACTGCGGCCTTGAATGGCCGGAACACGCTCGTCTTGTTGCGAGGGAGTTGCTCGTCGAACTTGTCCAGCTTCGCGCCGGGCCAGAGCAGGGTGTTCTCGCCCTTCGCCAGCTTCATCTCGCGCAGCACTGTGAGAACAGAGTCGAAGATCGGGACGTGGCGGAGGCGGCCCGACTTCGGGGCGCCACGGCGACCGCGGTGGACGTGGATCACGCGGTGCTTGAGATCGATGTCGGTCCACATCAGGTGCAGCGCCTCGTCCAGGCGCATGCCGGTGCCGACCAGCACGGCAACCAGCGTGCGGATGTTCTCGTTGCACGCGGCGAGCAGCTTCTGCACTTCGCCGGCGGACTGGAGCCAGAGGAACGGGCGCTCGGCGACCTCGAGGTCGCGGATGAATTTGAGCGGGTTCTCGGAGCACCAGCCCTGCTCGATGAAGTAGCTGTAGGCCGCGGACAGCGAGGCGAACAAGGTGTTGATCGTGGCGTTGCCGATCGGTTCCTCGCGCTCCTTGAGCGAGGTGCGGAGGTCGAGCAACTTCGGCTTCGTGATCTTCACGAGCGGCGTGCTGTCGAACGTCGGGCGCACGTACAGCCGCATCCGGCTCTCGTACTCGTCGTGCGAGCGCTGGTCCTTGATCGCGCGGAGCCACGCGTCGAGCGCGTCGCCGAGCGTGCGCTTGTGGTCCACGGCGGCCGGGAGGTCGCCCGCCTTGATCGCGCGCTGCGTGACCCGGTGCTGCTCGTCCGCAGCCTCGGCTTGCTTCTTCGAAGCGAATGATCCGACGTAGACGCGGACGCTCTTCTCGCGGATCCGCGCGCGCCCGTAAACCTGGAACGATTTCGTTCCGTCCGCCGCCACGTGCACCTTGATCATGGCAGCGAGCCTACAACAGGCCTCTGACTGACCGGTGTAGAACCGGTGTAGAACGGAGATTTTCGCGATCTCTCAGGTGCTCGGACGCGTGCGCTTGGGCGGCAGCGGCACGAACTTCGAGACGCGCTTCTGATAGTCGCGATATGCGTCGCCCTTGCTGCGGATCGCCTGATTCTCCGTCGGTGGAATGCCCGTGACGCCCCAGATCGATCCGAAGATGATCGCCTGCGGGACGATCGCGATCGCACCGACCCAGCCGAACGCCAGGCCGTACAACGCGAGCCCGATCCAGAAGCACCACTCGAAGAAGTAGTTCGGATGTCTCGACCATCCCCAGAGCCCGACATCGCAGACCTTGCCCTTGTTCGCAGGGTCTCGCTTGAAGCGCGCGAGCTGCGCATCGGCGATCGCTTCACCCGCGATTCCGACGATGGAGATCGAGGCGCCGATCGCCCGCGGGATCCACGACGTGGGCTCGACGACGAACGGCACCACGAACGCCGTCGAGAGGATCCCCGTCAGCGCGGCCTGCGCCTGGAAGAACACGAAGAACTTCCATGACGTCGCTGGGCCCCACCGTGCCCGCAGGTCCTTGTAGCGGCCCTCCTCGGGTGCGCTCGCCGCGCCGCGCGCGATCAAGTAGCCGCCGAGCCGCAGGCTCCACGCGATCACGATGGCGAGGAGCACGCCCCAGCCGCACGCGCACGAGGTGGAGCGGAACGCGAACAGCGCGGCGACCGGCGTGAACGATAGCGCCCAGCCCACGTCGACGATGCCGGCGTTGCGAGTGCGCTGCTGGACGAGCCACAGCAAGAGCTGGATCGCGGCCGCGATCGCCCATGCCTCGGCGACGAGGAGAATCATTTCGCTTTGGCTAGGATGACCACGAACGAGCGCTGGTTACGCTCGAACACCTGCACGCGGTCGGTGGCGTTCTGGGCGAGCGGGAACCATGGCTGTTTCTGGGACTGCGCGTCGGCGAGGGCGAGCTCCGGGACGATCAGGTCGACCTCGACGAAGTGGCCCTTGGTGACGTCGTCGATCGCGGCGGCGTAGCTCCAGTCCTTGACCGCTTCGTCGGGGAAGCGATCGTTGTGGAGCGCGCCGCCATAGACCGCGATCCACGGGCGGTGCTCGGGGTCCTTGTCGCGGTGGGCAACGGCGCTCGCGGCGATGCGCTTGAGCTCGCGCGTCGTGATCGTGAGCATCGCGAGCGGGTCGACCTCGTTCTTGGGGACCAGCGTCTTGTAGTCGCCGCACGTGAGCGTCATCGCGTGCGGTTGGATGTGCTTTGCGCGGGCGGCGTCGGCGAGCAGCGTGATCTCCGACTTGGTCTCGACCGGGCGCTTGACCTCGGTCTCCATCTGCTTGGTCGCCTTCTGAGCGGTCTTGCCGCAGTTGGGGGCGACGACGAAGGTCTCGACGATCAGGTCGCTGATGTCGTCGCCGATCGCGGGCAGGGCGTCGGTGAAGTGCGAGAGCGCCGACTTCACCTGCGCGCGGTCGACGCGAGCGTGCAGCTCGCCGAAGCCGATCACGCGCGCGTCGTCGGGGATGATGGCGGCGAGGGCCTCGGCGAGCGTGGCGTACGTGTTCGGCGGGTAGACCGCCGCGTCGATCGGTGTTGCAACGGGCGGCGGCGCAGGTGTCGTTGGCGTTGTCTTCGCGGGCGCGCCATCGCCGCAGGCAGCGAGGATGGCGAGGACCAGCGTGAGGGAGCGCATCTGGCGAGCGTACACGCTCGTGAGACACCCGTCCGCGCGTGTGGTTCCGCGAGCGATGCTATGGTCTCCAACCTATGGGGCCAACGGTGAACGAGCTGCGGACGATTCCGCTGTTCCAAGGTTTTGGCGACGACGAGCTGACGCAGCTCGGGACCCTGTTCACGAAGGTGAGCGCGAGCCCGGACAAGCCGCTGTTCGACGTCGGAGAGCAGGCGGCGGATCTGTACCTGCTCACGGCGGGCGAGGTCGTCCTGGAGAGCCCGGGTGACGACGTGTTCCGTCTGCATCCGCCGGCGCTGATCGGCGAGCTCGGGGCGCTGACCGGGTTGCCGCGGTCGACGCGCGCGAACATCACGGCGGGGTCGACGGTGTGGGGGCTGCGCGCGAAGACCGTGCAGGAGTTCTTCGCGAAGCATCAGGAGCTCGGCGTGCGGTTCCTCGTGAACCTGCTGTCGGTGGTGGCCGACAAGGTCCATCGCGACCAGGTGCGGTTGGGCGACATGCGCAGGAACCTCATCACGACGCAGAAGGAGCTCAAGAAGCTCCGCGAGCTCGTGCTGGATACGGCGGAGAACGAGCTGTCCGCGCCCGTGCACGACACGCTCGACAAGCTGATCACCACGAACCGGCGCGTGAACTATCGCGTGGAGCCGCCGGCCGCGTTGCCTGTCGCGATGCGCGTCGAGGGCGCGACGGTGAAGGTCATGGATGTCTCGCGGACGCACGTGTCGGCGAGCATCATGCCGACGCCCGACGAGGGCACGTGGATCACCGGCGTGCTCGCGCTCGCGGGCACCGAGATCCCGATCTCGGGGCGCGTGCATCGCGTGCAAGGCAACAAGGCGACGGTCGAGCTCGACCTCTTGATCGAAGAGTTCGCCGCGACGCTCGAGGGCTACCTGACGCGGGCGCAGCTCCTCGACGTGCTCGTCTAGCGGCGCCGAAAACGAGACGAGCCCGCCAGTGGCGAGCTCGACGTTCGAAGTTCGAAGGTGACAGCGTTAGCGCTGCGAAACCTTGTCGCCCTTCTTCTCGGTCTTCTTCTCGGCCGGCTTCTCGGCCTTCTTCTCGGTCTTGTCGGCGGCCTTGGCCTTGTCGGTCTTCGGCGCTTCCTTCTTGTCCTTCTCGGCCGTGCGAGGCGCCGTCGTCTCCGCCTCCGCTTTGTCCGAGTGGTCACACGCGAGGACGGGCGTGGCGGCGAGAGCGAGCGAGGCGATAGCGAGTGCGATCTTCTTCATCGGCAGGGACTCCTTTTCCGGTCTCGGTAGATTGACTCAGATAGCTACGAGCCACAAGCGGTTACAGCCCATCGACATCCTGTCGCAGGCGTCGCAACTCGTTGTTTACTTGCGGGATCGCGCGGCCCGCTGCTGCGCGAGGTAGTCGTAGATGAGCTGCTGGTTGTTGGTCTGGCCGCGGAGGTCGTACTCCGGACGGAAGCCGCCGGTCGCCTCGGCCCATTCGCTGATCGGGTCGTGTGCGGTGCGGAAGCCGCCGGCCGACATGCAGCGCTGGTCCGTGGTGGGCCACTCGAACCGGTCGACGAGCGGGATCTCGACGGGCGGCGCAGGATCGCCGGCCGCGAGGCGGTCCAGATCGATGCAGTCCATCAGGTTGTTCGCCGCGTTCATGCGCGGGTTCAGGGTCTCGAGACCGAACTCGTCCTGGAGGTGCTTGAGCGCGCTCGTGTGATCGTAGACGACGCTCGAGACGTAGTTCTGCTTCGCGTACGGACCGATCACCATCGTCGGGACGCGGAAGCCCATCTGCTCGAAGCCGGGGACGCCGAACGTGGCTTCGGTGTCGTCGGTCGTCGTCGGGGGCGGGACGTGATCGAAGAAGCCACCGTTCTCGTCGTAGGTCACGACGAACAGGATGTTGTTCCACTGCGGCGAGTTCGCGAGCGCCGTGTAGATCGACGCGATCAGCTCCTGGCCGAGGATCGGGTGGACCGGGGGATGATCGTCGTTCTCGCTGAAGGTCGGATCGATGTAGCAGACCGACGGCAGCGTGCCGGCGGCGGCGTCCTTGAAGAACTGACCCGAGCCAGCGAGCGCGTCGCCGAAGCGGCGGATGTGGCCGGTGCCGTCGTTGGGTCCGAGCTCGACCTGGTGAGGGCCCGGGTTGCCGAGGAGCGATACGACCGCGAGGTTGCCGTAGTAGTAGGCCCAGTCGACGCCCTTCTCCTCGAGGCGGTTGTAGATCGACGGGATCGGGATGCCCGCGCCGAACATGTTGAGCACCTCGGTGTTGGCCATGAGGCCGAGCGAGGACGCCGCGTGCCAGTACGCGCGGTTCGGCAGCGTCGGTCCCATCACCGAGCAGAACCAGCGATCGCACACGGTGTACGCGTCGGCGAGCGCGTAGCTCACGGGAACTTGTTCGCGCGTGAGGTACTGGAGCGCTTCGTTGGAGCCCGGGTGATCCGCCTGGTGCTCCTTGAGGAAGTGATTCATCGCGCCGCCGTTGAACGAGTTGTGCGCGGCCGTCCAGCCGTGCGGCGGATCGAGCACGCACGATGCTTCGCGGCCCGGCGGTGCGTACGGCGCGACGAGGACGTCGTTCGCGTCGGGCATCATGAGGTCTGCCGGGAAGCCATCGCCGGCCTTGCCTTCGAACCGCGAGCGCGCACCGAACAGGTGATCGTAGGAGCGGTTCTCCATCATCAAGTAGACGTACGTCGTGATGCCGACGGGACGATCGTCCGTGTTGTCGCCGCAGCTCGGCAGGAACTTGGCCATACCCGCGGCCGCCGCGAGCCCACCCATCCGCTTCAGCGCATCACGTCGTCTCATGGTCATCGCGGTCCGACCATACTCTCTTCGTGTCGCGTGTCAGTGGCAGATTTGTGACGTTCACAAGAGGGACGCGACCCAGCCCACACCGACCCAGAACCCGACGGCGGTCCCGATCCCCGAGGCCACCGCGATCAACAGGATTCGAGTCACGGGGTTGCGCCAGAACCCTCTGAAGCTCTGGATGTCGTCGGGAAGTCGTTCGCAGTCGGCCACGCAAGGTTTGCGCCGCCACGCCTCGACGATCCCCGTGACCATGCCGGTCCCGAGCAGCGGATGGATCGCGGCGATCGGCGCGACGACGAACGCGGCGAGCACCGTCAACAGCGATCCGCCCGCGAGGAGCGTGAGCCCGCCCGCGCCGATCGACGTCGGAAGGATCCACGCGAGCATCATCTCGGTGAAGTTGGTGTTGTCGCTCCAGCGCCATCCATAGATGAGCGCGGCGACGAACAGGGCAGGGACGAGCCACTTGAGGATCGTCCACACGAGCGACGGCGGCGGCAGCTTGGAGAGCCCGTCGAGATCGATCGGCTCGCCGATCTGCGGCTTCATGCCGGGCACGTGCGCGGCGCCGACGACGGCGACGACGCGCTTCTTGCCTTCGCCCGCCGCGGCGAGCTTGCCCGCGAGGTAGCTGTCGCGCTCGTCGATCAGCGGCGCCTTGATCTCGGGCACCGCGCGGCCGAGCTCGGTCAGCATCTCGGAGAGCGCCTTCTGCTCCTTGAGCGACTCGATCGCCTGCTCGTCGACGACCTCGCCCTTCTTGTCCTCGAAGCCGACGACCAGCGACGCGAGCAGCGTCGAGCGCTTCCACAGGCCGAGGTTTCGCCACGTGCGCTTGAGCGTGATGTTGATGTCGCGATCGATCAGCTCGACGGGGATGCCGTTCTCGTTGGCCGCGTTCACGGCCGCGAGTAGCTCCGCGCCCGGCTTGACGCCGAGGCTCGCACCGATGCGTCGCTGATACGACGACAGCGCGAGGTGCGCGAGCAGGTACAGCGTCTTGCCCTCGCGCACGACCTTGAACACGTCGAGATCGCGAAACGCGCTGTCCTTGGTCAGCGCGTCGTAGCGCGCCTTGCACAGCTCGACGGCGACGAGGTCGGGCTTGACCTGATCGATCACCTGGCGAACGTCCTCGACGGACTTCTGCGAGACGTGCGCCGTGCCGACCAGGTAGTAGGTCGTGTCGCCGCGAACGACCTCGGTCACCGAGGCCGGAAGTGCGGGGGCATCGGTCGCGACCTCGGGCACGACGGTGACATAGCACGCGACCCGGGCTACACAGCACGCATGGCGACCGAGATTCCCGAGGCCACACGTACGGAAATCGAAGCGGCGGCGTTTCGCCGGCTCGTACAACATTTTCGCGAGCGCACCGACGTGCAGAACCTCGACGTCATGAACCTCGCGGGGTTCTGCCGGAACTGCCTGTCGAAGTGGTACCGCGCGGCGGCACAGGAGCGCGGCGTCGAGCTCAGCGATCCCGAGGCGCGCGAGCTGATCTACGGCATGCCGTACGACCAGTGGAAGGCGCAGTACCAGAAGTAGCGTCGCGCCCGAGGCAATCCGCGGGCTTGCGCGCGATCAGTAGACCGAGAGACCGAATAGCAGGTCGGTCTGGCGATCGCCGTGCGCGGCGACCACGCCGGCGCGCGCCGTGAGCGCGATGCGCGAGTGCAGCTCGAGCTGCAGCATGCCGCCGCCGGTGAACGCGCTGCTGCCGTTGTTACCGTTGCCGCGTCCGCCCTCGAGCGTCACGCCGTCGGGGACATCCTCCCATCGATACGCGAGGCCGGCGCTTCCGTAGCCGCCGACGTGCAGCGGGCCGGCCTTGATCGGCAGCACCTGCAGCTCGAGCGAGTAGCGCGAGTCGAACAGCGTGCCGCCGAATTCGTTGTCGCGCCACGCGAACGCGACGTCGGCGACGATGCCGATGTCGTTGCGCGGGAAGTAGCCGCCCTGGATCAAGAAGGCGGGGCCGAAGTTCGTCTTGCCGGTGACCGACGTCGACGATCCGGTGCCGCCGTAGACGCCGTAGTTTCCGCTGCGCATCAGCGAGCGACGCCCGAGCTCGCGCCACGGTCCTTCCTCGGGGCGGATGATCGCCTTCTCCGTCCACGCCGCTGCCTGCGGATCGATCCACGCGAGCGGCATCACCGCTTGCGAGCCGTCCTTGCCGATCAGGTGGACCGGGTGCATCGGGTGAAGCTCGACCCACCCGTCGAAGCGCGAGGCCTCGACGCCCGCGACGGCGACGAGCGCGACGACGGCGATCACGACGATCGCGATCGCGGCCGCCTTGCCATCGCTGCCACCGGAGCCGAGGTTCAAGCCGCCCTTGCCGCCGCCGCTCTTGCCGCCGCTCGAGCGAGGCGGACCGCTGCCCCAGCGACCACCGCCGCCGCCGCTGCCGCCGACGCCGTACGACTCGCGGTGACGATCGGATTCGCCGTGGATGTGGATATGCGGGACCCAGATGATCTCGGTGTCCGCACGCACCGGCTCGGCGTTGTTGACCTGGGTGGCCGTGAGCTCCTGCGAGACCATCACGCTCTGCGCGCGTTGTTCGGGAGCCATCGCGGCGAGTCGTTGCAGCTCGTCGTTCGGGATCCGGTAGCTCTGAGCCGCACAACCGGAAACGAAGACGGCCCCCGCCAGGCACATCGCTAGAGCGCGCATTGTCGGCAGTATCTCAGCAATCCGCGTGCCCGGCGATGGATGTGATCTTCGTCGAGCGACACCGTCGGGGCCCCGCGGGATGCCCGGGACGAACGGGTAGGTGGGTGAGGTCGGACTGTGGCGTTCAAACGACAGTGGCGCTGCTACGATTCGTCGGTGGAGCAGATCGACCTCGCGGCGTGCGCCGACGACTTCGATCGAGAGATCGCGCAGACGCCGGCGATCGATCGGTTCTGTTCCTCGAGCGCGTGGATCCTCGCGGCGTCGTCGGCGCTGATGCCTCCGCGCGCGGCGTTCTCGTTTCGCGGCGAGCATGGCTACTTCGCGGCCGCGCGCGGCGTGCACCCGGCGGGCTTCCCGTACATCGAGCCGATCGAGCTCGCGTGGGGGCTCGCATCGCCGCTCGCGGGGCGCGACGCCGCCGGGCTCGCCGAGGAGACCGTCGCGCTCCTCGCGCAGCGTCGCGACTGGCAGCTCGCGATCCTCGCGGGCATGACCGGCGACGGCCCGCAGCGCCGCGCGCTCGAGAAGGCGCTGCCTCCGCGGTGGGAGCGCCGCCGCGGCACGCCGACGATCCGTCACGTCGCGAGCCTCGAGGGTGGCGTCGAGGGGTTCTTGTCGCGGCGCTCGCGCGAGCTGCGCAAGTCGATCCGCAAGTCGCTGCGCGCGGCGACCGAGGCCGGCGTGACGTTCGAGGCGGTGCGCGTCGCGCCGGCGGAAGCGAGCGCGCTCTACGATCGCATCCAGGCCGTCGAGCAGAACAGCTGGAAGGCGCGCGACAACGTCGGCATCTCGCAGGGACCGATGCGTGCGTTCTACGGCGCGATGTTGCCGCGGCTGTGTCAGCTCGGACAGCAGCGCACGATGTTCGCGCGGCTCGGCGGTCGCGACATCGGCTACATCCTCGGTGCCGTGTTCGACGGCGAGTATCGCGGGCTGCAGTTCTCGTACGACGACGACTACGCGCAGTTCGGTCTGGGCGGGCTGCTCCAGTATCACCAGATCGTCGCCCTCTGCGACGAGGGGATGTCGCGGTACGACCTCGGCACCGAGATGGACTACAAGCGGCGCTGGGCCGAAGAGATCATGGAGACCGAAATGTTGGTGCTGGTCCGATAGCGCTTATAGAGTCGGGCTCTATGGCTCGTTCGCCGCTCTTCAGACTGGTTCGTCGACTGATGCGCCGCGCACATGCGGCAAACCACGGTGTCGATCTCGAAGCGAAGCAAGACGGACCGTCGCGCCGCGACGTGATCGTCGGATCGCTCGGCGCGATGGCGCTCGTCCCGCTCGCACAGGCGTGCGGCGACAACATCAAGGATCCCGACGAGGGGCCGCAGATCGCGGTGATCGGCGGCGGCATGGCCGGGCTCACGGCAGCGCACTACCTGCGGCTCGCCGGCGTTCGCGCGGACATCTACGAGTCGTCGATGCGCCTGGGCGGCCGCATGTACACGGATCGCACCGTGTACGAGGAGAGCGGCCAGCTCGTCGAGATGGGCGGCGAGCTCGTCGACTCGGATCACCTCGTCATGATGGCGATGTGCCACAGCTTCGGCCTCGACCTCGACGATCTGGTCGCCGACACCGAGGGGCTGCGGCAGGACTCGTTCATCTTTCACAACGGCGCGTTCCCGAGCCCGAGCGCGAGCATGCTGGTCGCCGAGGCCGACATCGTCACGGCGTTCCGCCCCGTCGCGATGAAGATGGCCGAAGCGATCGCGATGGAAGATGACGACGCGGAGTTCGCGCGCATCGACAACATGTCGATTCCGGCGTTCCTCCAGGACGAGTGCAGCCTCGCGCCGACGACGATGATCCGGCGCATCCTCGAGATCAGCTACCTCGAGGAGTACGGGCTCGAGGTCGAGGAGCAGTCGGCGTGGAACCTGATCTACCTGATCGACTCCGCCGAGCCCGATCCGTTCCGCGTGTTCGGTGACTCCGACGAGCGCTATCACATCCACCAGGGCAACGACGCGCTGCCGACGCGCATCGCGCAGCTCATCCCCGAGGAGCGCATCAAGTTCGGCCACGCGCTGACCAAGGTCGTGAAGAACGGCGATCTGTACGACCTGACGTTCGCGACGGATGGCGGCGAGGTCGTGGTCACCGCGACGCGCGTGATCTACGCGCTGCCGTTCACGCGGCTGCGCGAAGTCGACCTCAGCGCGTCGGAGCTGTCCGAGGACAAGCTCGCCGCGATCACCGAGATCGGCTACGGCACGAACGCGAAGCTGATGATGCAGTTCACGGATCGCCACTGGGAGAAGGCGCCGTTCCTGTCGGGCGGCGGTGTGATCACCGACGTCGGCGATACGCCGTCGGAGTCGTCGCTCGGCTCGGGCCTGCAGACCGTGTGGGCCACGTCGCGCGGTCAGGATGGCGACGAGGGAATCATCACGAACTTCGTCGGCGGTCAGCGCGGCCTCGACATGGGCGCCGGCACGCCGGAGTCGCAGGCGCAGATCGTGTTGTCGTGGCTCGAGAAGATCTGGCCGGGCATCAGCGCGAAGTACGTCCCCAACAGCGCGGTGCGCATGCACTGGCCGAGCTACGAGCACACCAAGGGCAGCTACGGTTGCTACAAGGTCGGCCAGTGGCAGCAGTTCTACGGGACCGAGGGCCTGGCCGAAGGCACCCAGCACTTCTGCGGCGAGCACTGCTCCGAGGACTACCAGGGCTACATGGAGGGCGCGGCCGAGACCGGCACCCTCGTCGCGGCCGAGATCCTCGACGATCTCCAGATCGACTATCCGTTCGTGCTCGCGGGCATCCTCGAGATGCTCGGCGTGACCGGCGACAAGAGCGAGCGCCGCGTGCGCGCGAGCTATCACGCCGCGTTCGGCGAGCGTCCCAAGCTGCGCGATCGCAAGCGCCGCAACTGGACCGCGCTGCACAAGCGCGCCGTCGCCCGCTGACGCTCGTCGCGCGCGGATGCAAGCCCACGGCGATGGGCAGCGCCGCTACGGCTCGGGTGGCCCGGACTCGGGCGGCGCGGGGACGTTCGTCAGCGACGCGGCGGCCTTCTCCTCGCGCCGGCTGGCGACGATGGAGGCGAGGACACCGATGCCGATGATGCCGGCGATCGCGGCGAGCGAGATGACGTGAGAGATGTGGATGTACGAGTGCAGGATCATCTTCACGCCGATGAAGATGAGCAGCACGGCGAGCGCCATCTTGAGATAGCGGAACTCGGCCATCGCGCCCGCGAGCACGAAGTACAGCGAGCGCAGCCCCATGATCGCGAAGATGTTCGACGTGACCATGATGAACGTCTCTTGCGAGACCGAGAGCACCGCGGGGATCGAGTCGAGCGCGAACACGATATCGGTCAGCTCGATGGAGATCAGGCAGACGGCGACGGTGGTCAGCGCCCGGCGCCCGTCGATCATCACGGTGAACTTGCCGCCGAAGTCGCCGTCCTGGATGCGGACGAACTTGCGCAGCGCGCGGACGGCGAACGAGTTGTTCGTGTCTTCGTCGGCATCCTCGTCGTGCTTGAAGAGCTTGAGGCCCTGGAACACGAGGTACGCGCCGAAGATGTAGAAGATCCAGCCGAAGCGATGCGCGAGGTAGGCGCCGCCGCCGAGCATGATCAGGCGGAAGACGACCGCGCCGAGGATTCCCCAGAACAGGACGCGGTGCTGGTACCGCAAGGGCACGCGGAACGACTTGAACAGCAGCGCGATGACGAAGATGTTGTCGACGGACAGCGCCTGCTCGAGCAGGTACGCCGAGACGTACGTGATCGCGGCCTCGGTCCCGTGGCCACCGGGCGCCTTGCCGATCAGCGTCGCGTCGAGCCAGCCGTTCTCGTAGATGAGGTAGACGATGCCGGTGAACGAGAGCCCGAGCGTCACCCAGCCCGCCGTCCAGTAGGCGGCGGACTTGATCGTCGGCTCCTTGGCCTTGCGGTTCAGGACGCCGAGGTCCAGCGCCAGGAGCACTGCAACCAGCGAGAAGAAGCCGACCCAGAACCAGAACATCGAGTCTGGGAAGGTTGCCCAGCCGCGAACGCCTAGGCAACCCCGCGCCCGGCGATTTCCGCGAATTGTTTGCGGAGTGTAGGTTGCGGGCGGAGTGCGTCAGGTCAACGTCGCGAGGAGCTTGTTCGCTTCCTCGACGGGGCGCGACAGACCGAGCTTGCTGAACACCATGATCGCGTCGCGCAGCATGTCCTTGCCGTCGGAGATCTCGCCGACCTCGGCCTTGTAGCGGCCGAACGCGAACAGCGCCTTCCCGAGCGCGGCCTCGTTGCGGATGCTCTTCACGATATCGATCGCCTTGGAGAAGGCGAGGGCGGCGGGCGCCATCCCGTGGTGCTCTTCGCCCGCGTCGTACAGGCTCGCAGACAGCACGTCGCCGAGCGTCATGTAGGCCTGCGCCTCCTTCTCGCGGAGGCCGGCCTTCTTCGCGACGGAGAGGGCACGCTCCGCGAGCTCGCGCGCCTCGGTCGCGTGACCCTGCGCCTTCTCGAGCTGGGCGAGGTGGCGGCAGCACTCGGCCTCGAGGCCGCGATCCTCGACGTCCTCGATGATCTCGAGGGCGTTCTCGAGGCGGCTGCGCGCTTCGTCGAGCTTGCCGTCGACGAGCGCGACCTCGCCGAGGTTGGTGAGGATCAACGCGCACAGCGGGAGCGCGCCGATGTCCTCGGCCTCCGCGAGCGCGCCTTGCCAGCCCTGGCGCGCGTTCGCGTACTCGCCCATCTCGAACGCGAGCGCGGCGAGGTTGTTGAGCGACACGATCTGGCCCCAGCGATCGCCGGCGGCCTTGCGCAGCTCGTAGGCCTCCTGGTGGCACGTGCTCGCGGACTCGTACTGCCCGCGATCCTGCTGCACCTCGCCGAGGCGCGACAGCGAGGTCGCGATCGCGCGCTTGTCGCCGCTCTTGCCGCGACGCGCGAGCGCCTCGGTGATCTTGGCGTGCGCCTCGTCGTAGCGACCGAGCATGTGCAGCGACTTGCCGATGTCGTCGAGCGAGCCGGCGATGCCGCGCTGATCGTTCGCGTTGCGGAACAGCTCGAGCCCGCGCTCGAGGTACTCGAGCGTCAGCTTGAGGTCGCCCTTGCGGCGCCACACGCGGCCCATCTTGTTGAACGCGACGGCCGCCTTGGTCTTGCTCGCCGCCAGCCACGACAGGCGCAGCATGCGCTCGAACGCGCCGAGCGCGGCCTCGAAGTCGCCGATCAGCTCGTACACCGAGCCGAGGTCGTGCCAGATGTGGATGCGCGCGGCGAGGTCGCCTTGCTCGACCGAGCCGATGCACGCGAGCGCGCGATCGTAGAGGCGAATCGCGGCCTCGTTCGCGAACTGCGCACGCGCGGCGTCGGCGGCGCGGCGGTAGCGCACCATCGCTTCGCGCGGCTCGCCGGCGAGCGCGAGGTGACGCGCGACCTCTTCCTGCGCCGCGGGACCGCGACCCTCGGGGTGCAGCTCGAGCCAGCGCGCGACGATGCCGTGGTAGTTCTGGCGCTTCGTCTCGTCCATCGTCTTGTAGACGAGGGACCACAGGTTCGGGTTCGCGATGCGCAGCTCCTTCTCGCCCGCGATCGACGACTGCGGCACCTCGACGAGCCACTCGCGCTCGACGAGTCGCCCGATCGCCGCCACCACCGTGATGCGCGAGTGATCACCGCTCGCGGCGATCTGCTGCAGCGTCGGACCATCCGGGTCCGCGCCCTTGGGCATCCCCGGCATCTGCGACGCGAAGCTGCGCTCGAGCGCGAGGATCGCGTCGAGCCACGACACCTCGCCGACGACCGCGGCCATCTCGAGCACGCGGCGCTCCGTCGAGTCCATCACGCGCAAGCGCGCCGTGACGACCCCGTCGTAGCCCTTGGGCAGCTTCATCGCGGCGAGGTTCGCCTTGTCGATGCGCCACATCAGGCCCTCGCGAACGATCACGTCGCTCTCGAGGAGCAGGCGCACGAGCTCGTGGATCGCACGCGGCGATCCGCCGAGGCTCTTCGCGTGCGCGAGGAGCTGCGGCGGCACCTCGCCGAGCTGCTTGCACAGCTCCTTCATCAGGTCTTCGGCCTCGGTCGCCGTCAGCGAGCCGAGCTCGATCTTCGTCGGGGCGAGCTCGCCGTCCGCGAACGCGGGGTGGCGCTCGTACACCTGCGGCGTGCCCGTGCCGACGAGCATCACGCGCGAGTCGCGCAGGCCCGCCGCGAGGTAGTGCAGGAAGTTGATCGTGTCCTGGCCGCAGAGCTCGAGGTTCTCGATCACGATCACCACGGGGTGGCGCTCGGCCTCCGCCGCGAAGAACCGCTTGAGCGCCATGAACAGGCGCGCCTCGAGGCGCTGCGGCGACTCGAGCAGCGGCGTCACGACCGGGCTGTCCTCGAACGGAACGCGAAGCAGGTGCGCGACGAGGTGCGCGACCTCGGGCACCTGCTGCGGCTTCACGACCTCGGCGACGCCCGCCTGGATCTTGTCGCGGCTCTCGTTGGCATCTTCACCGGCCACGAGACCGAAGCGCACCGTGAGCGCGCGCGCGACGGGACCGTACGCGTGCGCGTTCTCGTCCGCGATGCCGGTCAGCGTGGTCGTCGTCGGGTGCGTCTCGCGAACGCGCGCGACGAGCTCGGCCACCATGCGGCTCTTGCCCATGCCCGCGTCGCCCGTGATCACGGCGAAGCCGGTCACGCTCTGCGTGAACGCCTTGTCGGCGAGCTCGACCAGCTGCTGGATCGCCCGCGCGCGCCCGGTGAACTTGGGTCGCAGCTCGTACGCCGCGCTGACCACGACCGTGCGCTCGTTCTCGCCCTCGCCGAACCCGTCGCCCAGATCGGCGAGGTCGGTCATCTCGAAGGTCGGGGTTTGCTCGGTGCGAATGTCTTCACCGGGCTTTGTCGGCAGCGCGCCGGGCAGCGGAGTGTTGTAGTCGAGCGTTACCGGAGCCATGACAGACCAATCGGTGCGCGTCGACGCACCTGCAAGCTTTGATGATTCCATGACAATTCCACGCGTCCCCGTCGACCAGAGGTCCCTGAGAAGGCGCGGACCCTAGTGTGGTTCGATGTAGTTGTCAAACGAATCCTGAGGGGTGTTCTCCCTCTAAGGTTTCGCGGAGATCGGTGCCTTGGAAGCCGCGCCGTTGGCGGTCGTATCGCTCGGTGTGACCGGCGTCTTCTCGGGGGCTGACTCGACCGGCTTGGGCCGCTTCGCGCAGCGGTTCGGGAGGTTCGCGCGGTAGGCCTCGGTCCGCTTCTTCACCGCCTCCGGGATCGGGCGCGGCGTCTTTCCGTCCTTCACGAAGTAGTGGAGCGACACCGGCAGGATCGGCTCCTGCTTCGCCGCGAGCCGCGCGCAGTTCTCGCTCTCCAGGTCGTCGAGCACGTCCGCGATGATCTGCGCGGTGATCGGCTTCACGTCGTGCATCAGCACCACGCCACCCTTCTGCTTCACGATCATCGAGAACACCGTCTTGCGCAGTCGGTCGGCGTTCTTCGCCTTCCAGTCGAGCGTGTCGATGCTCCAGAACACGTCGGTCAGCCCGAGCTTCTTGATGCGTGCGCGGCCGAGCTTGTTCGCGGCACCGAACGGAAACCGGAACAGCCCGATCGGGCGATTCGCCGCCGGAGACAGCGTGCGGATCGAGCCGTCGATCTCCTTCGCGAGCTTCTCCTTCGACGCGAACTTGAGGTTCGGGTGCGAGATCGAGTGGCTCCCGACGGTGAAGCCCGCGTCGAGCTGGCGCTTCAGGATCTCTCGCGGCTTCTCGCCGCTCTTACCGTGAAGGCGGCGCGTCACGATGAAGAACGTCGCCGGAATGTCGTACTTCTCGAGCGCGTCGATCACCTGTGGCGTCGTCTCGGGGTTGGGCCCGTCATCGAACGTGAACGCGACCAGGTTCGTGGCCTCGTTGCCGTCGATACGATCGGCGTTACCGAGCAGCGGGTCGGCCGTGAGCTCCGTCAGATCCGTCGGCTCGTCGGCATGACTGATGGCCTTGGGCCTCGCCATCGCGGAGCCAGCCAGGAACATGACCACCCAAGCAGCGCGCACGTCTTCTTCCTAACACGCGGCCGGGTCGCCGCATTCTTTTCACCCTACTGGACCATGATCGTTCCGGCAAACGAGTGCGTCGAGCAGTAGATGCCGTACGTCCCCGCGGCATCGAAGCGCAAACATTTCGTCTCCCCGAAATCGACCCGGGTCGCCGGATCCGAGGACGGCGCGATCGGGTTCGGCTCGACGTTGTGGCCCGAGGACATCACGAACCGCACCACGCCGCCGACCGAGATCGTCGTGTTCATCGGCATGTACGCGTCGGTCGAGTTCACCGTCGTCACGGTCGCCGCCGGGGTGGCGGGGCACGTCACGGCCACGACCTTGGCTGCCGCCATGTCCATGCCCGAGCCGGCGGAGTCGATGGGCATGCCGGTGCCCCCATCATCGCCGCACGCAACCACAGCCAACGGGAGAAGCATCGCGAGTGACCTCATGTCGCGACGGTAGCAGCCTCGCCGGTCCGGTATCCACTTCGGCGAGGCGCGCCGGCAGAACCGCTATGCTTCGGCCGTGCACGTCGTCTCGACCTCGGCCCTCCCGATCGATCTGGCCGCGCTCGTGACGACCGCGCTGCCGGGGACGACCGTCGACGTGCCCGCGTCGGGCCACGCGGGCATCGACCGGGTCGACCTCTCGAACGCCGACGCGCTCGTGTGCCTGCTGCTCGACCGGATCGACGAGCGCGTGCTCGCTCGCGCACCGACGCTGAAGGTCGTCGCGAACTGCGCGGTCGGCGTCGACAACCTGGATCTGGCCGCGCTCGGTGCGCGGAACATCGTCGCCACCAACACGCCCGACGTGCTCACCGAGGCCACCGCCGAGCTGGCGTTCGCGTTGATGCTCGCCGCCGCTCGCCGGCTCGGGGAGGGCGAGCGCCTCGTGCGCGCTCGTGCGTGGAGCGGGTGGGCCCTCGATCAGTTGCTCGGGCAGTCGCTCCTCGGGAAGACGATCGGCATCGTCGGCTTCGGTCGCATCGGGCACGCCATGGCGCGGCGCGCCCACGGCTTCGGCATGCGCGTGATCTACGCGTCGTCGTCCTCGTCGTCCTCGAGCCCGGATCTGCGCTCGCTCGGCGATGTCCGCGGTGTTGCCGAGCAGGTCGACCTCGACACGCTGTTCTCGTCGGCGGACGTCATCTCGCTCCATTGCCCGCTGACGCCCGATACCCACCATCTGGTCGATGCCCGCCGTCTGGCCCTCGTGAAGCCGACGGCGATCCTCGTCAATACCGCGCGGGGCGGCTGTGTGGACGAGGCTGCCCTCGCAGCCGCGCTCGAGCGCGGACAGCTGTTTGCCGCGGGGCTCGACGTCTATTCCAAAGAGCCCGAGATCCATCCCGGGCTGCTAGCCTCCGAGCGCGTGGTCTTGGCGCCGCACATCGGATCGGCTACCACCGAGGCCAGGACCCAGATGGCTCAGCTCTGTGCGGATGCAGTGATCGCGGTGCTCTCGGGGCGCACGCCGCCCAACGTCGTGACGGCGAAGGGCAGGGCGTGAGCGAGACGCAGATCCTCATCGTGACGAGCTCGGGCGCCCCCGCGTCGAGCGTGGTGCCCGTGCTCGCGGCGATCGAGGCCGCGGGCATGCGCGTGCGCGCGATCGATGTCGGCAACGCGGGTGGCGGGGGCGGCGGCATGGCCGACCGCGTGCGTCGCGCGATCCTCGGCGAAGGTGCCGAGCGGCGGCTCAAGCGCGAGCTCGAGCTCACGCCGCCCGATGCGGCGGTCGTGTTCGATCCGCACGCGGCGCTGGCGCTGACGGTCGCGCGTGATCAGGTCGAGCCGTCGATCAGCGCGGCGCCCGTGATCGGCGTGGTCGGCGAGCTGGATCCGGCGGCGGCGTGGGGCAACACCGGCTGCGATCGCTACCTCGCCGTCGACGAGCTCGCCGCGGTCGCGCTCGCGGACGCGGGGATCGAAGGCGAGCGCGTGATGGTGGTCGGCGCGATCGGCGAGCGCATCTTCGCGGACGCGGGCATGACCGACCGCGCGAGCCTGCGCACGCGGTTCAAGCTGACGGGCAAGGTGGCGCTCGTCGAAGTGGCGGGGCTGGGCGCGGAGCACACGGGGCAGCTCGCGCTGCAGCTGTCGCTGCTCGAGGGCGGCGAGCAGATGACGTTCCTGTTCGACGCGGGCACCGACGTCGACGCCGCGGCGGTGCTGCGCCGGCAGGTCCCCACGCTCGGGTTGCGCGGCAAGCTGTTCGGTGCGACGGCGGACGCGGCGCTGCTGTGGCGCGCGGCGGACGTGATCGTCGCGCGGCCGCGGCCCGACGTGCTCGCGCGCGTGCTCCTCGTCGGCGGCAAGCTGGTCGCGCTCGTCGACGACACGATCGCGAGCGCGGGCAAGAACGCCGCGGCGATGGAAGTTCGCAAGCGCGGCATCGGTGCGAAGGGCCTCCTCCTGCTCTCGAGCGCGCTCGAGTCGACGTTCGGCGGCAGCGCGCCGTCGCCGACGCCCGATGGCGCGGATCAGGTCGCGGACATCGTCGCGGCGGTGGCGGCCGACAAGCGCGGTGTCGTCGACGAGCGGCGGCTCGCTGCGCAAGCGGCGACGCGCGATCGCGTGCGCGCGGCGAGCGCGGCGGCGAGTGCAGCGGCGGCGTCGACGGCGATGCCGGGCGAGCTCGAGGACCTCGGCGGTGGCTCGGCGCCGGAGCCATCGGCGAGCGTCGACCGCGCCGAGATCGGGCGCCTTCGCGACGAGGTGAAGGCGCGCAAGGCCGAGATGACGAGGTCGATGATGGCCTCGCGCGAAGCGGCGGCGAAGCTGTCGGATCAGGCGAAGGGCGCGACGGCGCGCGGCGCCACCGACGAGGCGGCGCAGCTCGAGCGCAAGGCGGACAGCGAGCGCGCACGCATGCATTCGCTGCTCGCCGAGCTCGCGACGCTCGAGACGGAGCTCGCGGAGCTCGAGCGCGTGTACGCGACGATCCAGGACATCCCGCCGGCCGCGAACAATCCGCGTCCGCGCGCGTCGTCTTCGGTGGACGACATGGACTTCGATCCGGGACCCTCACGTCGCGAGGCGCCGCAGCCGTCGATCGACGCCGCGCTCGACGAGATGAAGCGACGCGCCGGCAAACCCGGGGCGACGTCGACGTCGGGCGCACCGAAGCAGTCCACGTCTCGCTCCGGATCGCAGGGTGCGAAGAAGCCCGGCGGCGGCAACGTCGACGACGAGCTCGCCGCGCTCAAGAAGAAGATGGCGTCCGCTCCGCCGAAGAAGAAGCCGTGACGAGAGTCGCGGCGCTGATCGCCCTCGTTCTCGTCGGGGGCTGCCCCGAGACGCGAACGTCGACGCACACGACGCGCGGCCGCGGGAGTGGAAGCCCCGCGCGCGTCGAGCCCAAGCCGACACATCGCCACAGCTCGCACGAGCACCCGCACGGCCCGCATCCGCATCAGCGCGACCATCACCATCACCTGCATCCACATCCACATCTCGACGGCGTGAAGGGACACCACCACCCGTATTAAGCTGGCCGTCACATGGGTGACGTGAAGACGTGGAAGTTCGATGACCCGAAGACGCCGAAGCTCACGAACATCACGATCGTGAAGAAGGCCGTCCTTCAGGTCACCGATATCAAGAACAACAACAACAAGTACTACGCGATCGAGCTCCACAGCGGAAAAGGTCCGCACCCGTTCTGCGTCTTCACGCACTACGGTCGCACCGACGATCTCGACACCAATCCGAACGCCGGACAGAAAGAGGTTCGCTTCTGTCCGACGCAGCAGTCGGCCGAGGCGCTCTACAACTCGATCTACAAGCAGAAGACGTCGCCGCGGAAGGGCTACAAGGAGCTCTCGCTCGCGTCGAGCAAGATCGGTTCGCAGGCCGCGCGCGGTACGTCGAGCGGCGACGTCGACGCGAAGACGCTCAAGCTCGGCGACAAGAAGGCGAAGGCCGACAAGACGAACAAGCCGGTCAAGGTCGCGAGCAAGAAGGTCACGATCGATCCGCCGGTGCAGGACCTCGTGCAGTACCTGTACTCCGAGGCGACGAACGCTCTGACCAAGACGGTCAACGCGAAGATCACGGCGCAGGGCATCGAGACGCCGCTCGGCGTGCTCACGCTCGGTCAGATCGACAAGGGCGAGCAGATCCTCGACGAGATCCACGAGCTCGTGAAAGCGAAGAAGAAGAACCACAGCGAGATGGTCGACAAGTCGGGCGAGTTCTACACGGTCATCCCGCACCGCCTCGGCCGCACCCGCTCCGCGATCGAAGCCGCGGTGATCGACTCGCTCGGCGCCCTCGCGCAAAAGCAGGACACCCTGCAGCTGATGCGCGACATGCTCGAGGTCACCGACAGCAAGCACGGTGGCAAGAACGTCCTCTTCGAAGACGACGTGCAGAGCCGCTACGAGGCGCTCGGCTGCGAGATCAAGGCGCTCTCGTCATCGGACGGTGACTACAAGAAGATCGCGGACCACGTCATCAAGAGCCAGATCAAGCACAAGAACATCAAGGTCAAGCGCGTCTTCACGCTGAAGCGCCCCGGCGAGTGGAAGGACTTCAAGACGAAGATCGGCAACGAGAAGCTCCTGTTCCACGGCTCCAACATCAAGAACTGGGTCGGTATCCTCACGCGCGGCATCCTGCTGCCGAAGATCGTCGTCAGCCTCGGCGTCGATCGCACCGACGAGGGCTGGCTCGGCAGCGGCATCTACTTCGGCGACGCGTCGTGCACCGCGGCGTTCTACACGGCGCCCGGCAAGCTGAAGACGCGGTTCATGGCGGTCGCCCGCGTCGCGCTCGGCAAGCAGAAGAAGTTCACGAAGATCACGTACGGCCTCAAGGCCCCGCCGAAGGGCTTCGACTCCTGCCACGGCGTGCGCGGCACCGAGTTCGACGACGACGAGTACGTGATCTACGACGGCAACCAGCAGCGCCTCGAGTACCTCGTCGAGTTCACGATGTAGTCGCTCGTCAGCGCTTGTCGAGGAACGCGAGGTCGTCGCTCGTCAGCGCTTGTCGAGGAACGCGAGGTCTTCCGCGTTCGTCGGCGCTCCGGGCTCCGCGATCTTCTCGAACTCGCGATCGAGCCGGATCAGCTTGTCGTCGAGCACCGGCGCGCACTTCGCGATCGCCTCGGCGTCACCGGTCTGGCGCGCGAGGCGCAGGTCGGAGATGCCGGGGCGACGGGTCAACGCGCGCAAGAGCGGCGCGACCTGTGCCCACTTGGGGTCGGCCTTGATCTTCGCGACGAGCGGATCCGCGCCGAGCTTGTCGAGCACCGCCGACGCGCCGCGCTCGCGCCGCTCCTTGACCCAGCGGTCCTTGTCGAGCTCGAGCCCGATCTGATCGACGATCGCGTGCGCGTTCCCGTCGACGCTCAACGCGGGCCAGCCCTTCTTGACGGTCGCGTGGAGCGCGATCTCCTTCGCAACCTCGTCGGCGTTCCCGAACACGACGCCGGAGCGGCCGAAGGCCCTCCCGACGAGGAAGGCGGCGGCCGCCTGCGTTCGCGGCGAGAGGCCCTTCGCCGTGATGAACGGCTCGAGGCGCGCGATCTGCGCGTCGAGGTCTTCCCTGATCCGCGCGTCGGTCTTGCCGGAGATGAACTCCTCGCGCGACGTCGTCGCTTCGCTCGTGTCGAGCTTGGGGGCGCGCTTCAGGCGCTCGACGACCTCGGCGGCCTTTGCCTCGTCGCGCGCGAACTTCGCGTGCGAGAGCGCGGCCGAGTACGCCGCCGTGCTGTTGGGCTGGAGCACCTCGACCTGCGAGTAGAGCTGCAAGCTCTTGCGGTAGGCGGGGTCCGCGTTCAGATCCGCGAGGACCTGGTCGCGCTCGGGGCCGTCGAGCAGCGAATCGATGAGGTCGTACGCCTCCGATTGCGTCAGCTTGAGCGCCTTGATGTCGATGCGCTTCGCGATCACGCGGATGTACGTGTTGGACAGCAGCACGGAGGCATAGTTCAGCGCGACGATCGGCGAGTCGCTCGCCCCGCGATACGCACGCTCGAGCGATTGCTCGGCATCCTTGAGGCTCGCGACGTCGCCCGTGCACGCGTAGCGCTGCATGTGCGCGATCGCGGCGTTGTTGTAGCCAGACTCGTTGCGCGCCGCGAGCGCCATGTTCGCCTTCGCGGCCTCGGCAAACTTGCGATCGCACGCGGCGAAGTCGCCCTTCTTGCGGAGCTTGGAACCCTCGAGCTCGAGCCGCGCGATCTTGACGGACTCGCTGCTCTGGTCCGCCTTCTCGAGCCACTTCTCCTGATCCTCCTCGGTGCGCGCGAGGTGGTAGAGCATGAACGCGGCGCCGTTCTTCATCTTCGGATCCTTCGCCGTCTCGAAGAGCTGCGTGGTGACCTTCGTCGCCGCCTCCTGGTTGCCGATGTTGCGGTAGATGTTCGCGACCGCGAGCGTCAGCGCGTCCTCCTTGCGATCGAGCATGCTCTGGAACTCCTTCTCGGACTCCTTGACCTTGCCGAGGCGCGCGTAGATCTCGCCGAGGCCGAGGTGGTACTCGGGCTGCCCGTCGGCCGCGGTGCGCACCGCGAGGAACGTCTTCTCGGCGGCTTCGAGCATCGCGTCGCGCGCCGCGCCGGTCATGCCCTGCGCGCGCTGGACCTTGATCGTGCCGGAGAAGATCGATGCGCTCACCACGTCGCCCAGCGCGACCACCGCCTCGCGCGCCTCGCTCATCTTCGTGTCGTTGCGCATCGTCTCGCTGATCCACTCGTCGACGATCTCGCGCTGCTGCGCCTCCGAGGCGGTCTCGAGCTTGCGCAGGACGTCCGCGGGCAGGGCGCCGGTCTTCAGGCGATCCTCGATCGACTTCTGCAGGTCGTTGGCCGCTTGATCGAACGCGGCGCTCGCACCGACGAACTGCTGCAGCCGGCCGCCGAGCATCGACGTCACGAGCTCGTCCGCGAGGTCGAGCTTCCCCTGCTGCATCGCGATGCGCGCGAGCACCATCCGGCCATCGCGCACGAGCAGCGACGGCTTGCCGAACGCCTGCAGGCGCGCTTCCGCCGCCGCGGGCTTGCCTTCGTCGAGGTCGTGCAGCGCGAGGCGGATCGCGACGCGCTGATCCCACGGGCGCTTCTTCTGCATCGCGAGGAGCTCGGCCGGCGTCTTCTCGGCCTCGTCCTCTTCGCGCACGCTGCGCGCGAGCTCGCGCTGCTCGGTCACCTTGGTCTTGAGCGGGCTGTCCTTCGCCGCCGCCAGCCACACCTCGAGATCGCGGCCCGCCTCGTCGAGCAGCGAGGGCGACTCGACCAGCTGCGCGAGCAGCGCGCCGGCCGCCTCGATCCCGTTCGGCGCGACCGGCTCCTCGACGAACAGCGCGAGCGCTTCGAGCGGCTGCGACTCCACCTTGCCCTGCGCGACCTCGAACTTCGCGGTCGCGAGCTTCTTCGAGATGTCGGCAGAGTGCGCGGGATCCGAGATCAGCTTCGCCTGGCGCAGGATCGCGATCCGCGCGTCGCCTTCCTCGGGCTTCTTCATCGCGCTCGCCCAGCCGTCGAGCGTCGAGAGCAGTTCGCCGAGCACCGCGTCGCCTTGCACGCCGACCGGCAGCAGCTGGTAGCGACGCACCAGGCGATTCGCGTGATCGACCTTGTCGGACGCTGGACGCGACGCCGCGATGCGGATCACCTCGATGCCGGCGCGCTGCCGCGTCTCGTGCGTCACGAGGCCGAAGTCGGTCGACGTGAACACCTCGTCGAGCTTCTTCGCGCCCGCCTCCGAGCTTCTCGCCTCCTTGATCACCGCTTCGATCCGGTTCTTCGCGTCGCGCTCCGGGTCCTTTCCGACCTTCGTCACGATGAAGTACGTCGCGACGCCGAGCGCGCCCAGGAACAGCACCACCTTGAGACCCTGCGAGGACATGGCGCGCCTGTTACCATGAAGGCGTGGGCCGCCTCGACGATATTGTGGAGCGCAATCGGAATCCCAAGCGGACCGAGCGCCTGACCGTCGGCATCGGCGTCGCTCTATTCCTGCTGCTCATCATCATCTTGATGACATTCACCGATCTCGGACTGCCGAACGCCGATCAGAGTCCGCCGCCCACCCGTACCGAGAAGCGCGTGAACGACATCAAGCTGCGCTAGGCAGCGCGCAACGCGACGACCGCGAATTATTTCTGCGAACGACCGTAGCGATCTTCGAGTCGCACCACGTCGTCGAGCTCGGGCGTCGACACCTCGACGACATCCGTGTCCTCGATCGCGATCATCCGGTGGCGCAGCCCCGGCGTGATGTGCACGGGCTCGCGCGGCACGAGTTCGCGCGATCTCGGCTCTTCACCATCGGCGAAGTAGACGAGCTGCATGCGGCCGCTGAGCAGCATGATCGTCTCGTCCTTCACGTTGTGAAACTGCAGCGAGAGCGCTTCGCCGGCCTTGATGTGGAGGATCTTGCCGACGTACTTCGACGTCTTCGCCCAGATCAGCTCGTGGCCCCAGGGCTTGTCGACGATGGAGCTCATCACTTCTTCGGCGCGGGAGCCGCGCTACCAGAACCGGTGCCCTTCGGCGTCTCCATCGTGCCGGTCGCCGTGGGATCGAGCTCCGTCGGCATCTCGACCTTGGGTCGCGCGCCGGGAATCTCTTCGCGGCGATCGACTTTGCCGTCGAAGTCGTCGTCGTAGAGGATCGCGAGCAGCACGGTGTCCTTGTACTGCTCCCACAGGTCCGGCTGGCCGTCGTTGTTGCGATCGCGGCGCACGCTCGTGAGCACGCCCGCGGTGTCGTAGACCTCTTTCACGTCGAACTTCCCGTCGAAGTCCGTGTCGCGCTCGACCTCGGCGAGGTGGTTCACCTTGGTGTCGTAGATCGCGCTCATGTCCCACTTGCCGTCGTAGTCGAAATCGGCCTTCTCGAAGAGCGGGATGCCCTTCGGGTTGTAGGCGACGACCCAGTCCTTGCGACCATCGCGGTCGAAGTCGACCTGCTTGCAGCTCATGAACTCGACCTTGGTGCCGCCGTCGTCGGTGACCTTGTACAGGCGCCACACGTCGGGGCGGTTGTCCTTGTTGAGGTCGTAGGTGACGACGTTCTTGCCGTTCGTGTCGCAGAGGGTCGGATCGACCTTGGGCGAGCCGGCATCGGCCGTATTGCTCGGTGTCGTTGGGTCCTTCTTGTCCTTGTTGCATCCCGCCACCGCCAGCACCGACAAGAGTCCGACTTTCAAAAGCTTCGCCATCACTCGATGAGCCTAGTCGGGCGTTCCCCGAGCCGCAATGGTTTGACCGTCCTCATATGGCCACGTATGGTCACCATCACACGTGGCCCGGAAAAAGATCTCGACGACCGTCTACATCACGCCCGAGCAAGACGCTCGGTTGAAGGCGTTGCACGGACGGACGAAAGTGCCGGTCGCCGAGTACATCCGGCAGGGCATCGATCTGGTGCTCGAGAAGTACCGCGATCAGATGCCGGGGCAGGTCGACCTGCGACTCGGATCACGCTAAGTCAGTCAGCCGCCGCCGTCATGTCGTTCCCTCTCGAGCGCATTCGCAACTTCTCGATCATCGCGCACATCGATCACGGCAAGACCACGCTCGCGGATCGCATCCTCGACGAGTGCGGCGCGGTCACCGCGCGCGAAGCGCAGGCGCAGATGCTCGACTCGATGGATCTCGAGCGCGAGCGCGGCATCACCATCAAGGCGCAGGCGGTGCAGCTGCACTTCAAGGCGAAGGACGGCCTCGTCTATCAGTTCCACCTAATCGACACGCCGGGCCACGTCGACTTCCACTACGAGGTCTCGCGCTCGCTCGCCGCGTGTGAAGGTGCGCTACTCGTCGTCGATGCCGCGCAAGGCGTCGAGGCGCAGACGCTCGCCAACGTCTACGTCGCGCTCGACAACAACCTCGACATCATCCCGGTCCTCAACAAGATCGATCTCCCGGTCGCGCGTCCCGACGAGATCAAGCAGCAGATCGAGGACACGATCGGTCTCGATGCGAGCGATGCGTGCCTCGTGTCCGGCAAGACGGGGCAGGGCGTGCACGAGATGCTCGAAGCGGTCGTCGAGCGCTTGCCGCCGCCCAAGGGCGATCGCAGTGCGCCGCTGTCCGCGCTGATCTTCGACAGCTGGTACGACACGTATCGCGGCGTCGTGGTGCTCGTACGCGTGATGGAAGGGACCATCCGGAAGGGCACCAGGCTCCGCTTCTTCAACACGGGCGTCGAGTACGACTGCACGATGATCGCGGTGAAGACGCCGCAGTGGGTCGAGCAGGAGACGCTCGAGGCGGGGCAGGTCGGCATCCTCGCCGCGGCGATCAAGGACATCGCGCACGCGCGCGTCGGCGACACCGTGTGCGACGCGAACAACCCGATCTCGGAGCCGCTCAAGGGCTTCAAGCTCGTCAAGCCGATGGTGTTCGCGGGCCTGTTCCCCGTCGACGCGGCGGACTACCAGGACCTCAAGGACGCGCTCGGCAAGCTCGTGCTCAACGACGCGTCGGTCACGTACGAGCCCGAGACGTCCGCGGCGCTCGGCTTTGGCTTCCGCACCGGCTTCCTCGGCTTGCTCCACATGGAGATCATCCAG
Source organism: uncultured Kofleriaceae bacterium (assembly GCA_964617845.1). Taxonomy (GTDB): domain Bacteria; phylum Myxococcota_A; class Polyangia; order Haliangiales; family Haliangiaceae; genus JABFXX01. The sequence goes on from CAZUAR010000029.1 coordinate 35,711, forward strand.
GAGCGACTCGAGCGCGAGTTCAACCTGAACCTCATCACGACGGCGCCGTCGGTCCGTTACAAGATCCACCTCAACGGCGGCGAGCTGCTCGAGGTCGACAACCCGGCGAAGGTTCCGGATCAAGGCAAGTACGACACCGTCGAGGAGCCGATCATCCTCGCGACGATCCACCTGCCGCAGGAGTACGTCGGGCCGATCATGCAGCTGTGCCAGGAGCGCCGCGGCGTGCAGCAGGGCCTCCACTACGACCCGGGCGGCCGCGTCCGAGTTGTCTACGAAATGCCACTGGCCGAGGTCGTCTTCGGCTTCTACGATCGTCTGAAGACGATGTCGCGCGGCTACGCGTCCCTCGACTACGAACCGGCCGGCTATCGCACGGCGGATCTGATCCGCCTCGACGTCCTGATCAACGGCGAGCGCGTCGACGCGCTGTCGATCATCTCGCACCGCGACAGCGCGTATCACCGCGGCGTCGAGCTGTGCACGAAGATGAAGGACGTCGTCCCGCGCCAGATGTTCGACGTCGCGATCCAGGCGGCGATCGGCAGCCGCATCATCTCGCGCACGACGGTGAAGGCGATCCGCAAGGACGTCACCGCGAAGTGCTACGGCGGCGACATCACGCGCAAGAAGAAGCTCCTCGAGAAGCAGAAGGAGGGCAAGAAGCGCATGAAGGCGGTCGGCTCCGTCGAGCTGCCGCAGGAGGCATTCTTGACCGTGCTCAAGGTCGACTGACGCATGCGCGCCGCCACGCTCGACCGTCGCGTGCGCAGAGAGGCCCGCCTGCTCGTGCGAGAGGCGAGGGGAGCACTGCTCGGCAGGCGGGAGCCGCTCGTCGGCAAGGCGGGCGATCTCGGCGCGGTGACCGACGACGTCGCCCGCGCGCTCGCCGACGAGGACCTCGCGCGCGTGCGCCTCGCGCTGCCGGCGCTCGACGAGCTCGTCGACGAGCTGGTGAAGCGTCCGATCAAGTCGACGTGGCGCGACTACGTCGAGTCGATCGGCGCGGCGATCCTGATCGCGTTCATCCTGCGCTTCTTCGTGATCGAGGCGTTCAAGATCCCGTCGAGCTCGATGTACCCGACCCTCGAGATCGGCGATCACATCTTCGTCAACAAGTTCATCTACGGCGTCCGGTTGCCGTGGACGACGACGAAGCTGTTCGAGGTGCGCAAGCCGCAGCGCGGAGAGGTCATCGTGTTCATGATGCCGTGCGAGCCCGAGCGCGATTACATCAAGCGCGTCGTCGCGCTCGAGAACGACACCGTCGAGGTGCGCTGCAACGTCGTCTACGTGAACGGCGCCGCGATCCCGAACAAGCTCGTGCAGGCCGACGGCTGCGAGTACATGGACCACGACGACATCACGAACCGCTCGGTCCGCCGCGCGTGCAGCCGCTACACCGAGACCGTCGACGGCGACAGCTACGACACGTTCCACGACGCGGATCGCCCGATGCGCGACGAGCGCAAGGTCGCCGCGGGCGGACTGACCTCGGGCGACGACCGCGACTTCCCCAAGCTCGACGGCGCGCGGTTCCCGCCGAGCTGCTCCCGCAACCCGGATGGCACCGCCTTCGTCGCGAAGAACCAGAAGACCGGGCACATCGTCGAGACCCGCCCGCACCTCCCGCACACCGCCGCCTGCGAGCAGCAGCTGCACTACGTGGTGCCGCCCGGCCACGTGTTCGTGATGGGCGACAACCGTGCGAACTCGAATGACTCGCGCTATTGGGGATCGGTGCCGATCGAGAACATCAAGGGCAAGGCACTCTTCATCTGGTTGTCGTACCGTTCGCTCTCTCAGATCCGCTTCGATCGGATCGGGGACTTCGTGAACTGATGCGCTCTGAACGTCTCGATCGCCGCGTCCGCAAGGAAGCCACGTCGCTGTTGCGCGAGGCGCGCGCGGCGCTGCTCCGCAAGAAGGAGCTCAAGGGCAAGGGCGGCGACCTCGGCGAGGTGACCGCGGAGGTCGAGAAGGCGCTCGAGGCGGGCGACCTCGCGACCGTGCGCGCGCGGCTGCCGGTGCTCGACTCGCTGATCGACGAGCTCGTCGTGCGCAAGGCGCGCTCCGGGTTCTCGAGCGGCGTCGAGTCGCTGCTCGTCACGCTCGCGCTCGCGCTGTCGCTCAAGGCGTTCGTGATCGAGGCGTTCAAGATCCCCTCGAGCTCGATGTATCCGACGCTCGAGATCGGCGATCACATCTTCGTCAACAAGTTCATCTACGGCATTCGCATCCCGTGGACGACGACGAAGATCGTCGACTTCGGCGGCCCGTCGCGCGGCGACGTGATCGTGTTCATGCAGCCGTGCACGCCCGAGCGCGACTACATCAAGCGCGTGGTCGCGCTGCCGGGCGACACCGTCGAGGTGCGCTGCTCGGTCGTGTGGGTCAACGGCAAGCCGATCCCCGAGGAGCTCGTCGACGCTAACTGCAGCTACATGGACAAGCCCGAGGGCGGCCGGTGGCACGAGATGCAGTGCAGCCGCTATCGCGAGACCGTCAACGGGCACAGCTACGAGACGTTCCAGTCCGCGCTGCGCCCGCAACAGACGCCGATGCCCGATGGCAAGGACTTCCCGTCGCCGGACGCGCCACCGCCGTCGTGTGTCGCCGACGGCCAGCCGCCCGCGCCGAACCAGCTCCTCGGCAGGGTCGAGCCGTCGACGTCCGACAGGACCGATCAGTGCGCGCCGTTCCTGCACTACGTGGTGCCGCCCGGTCACATCTTCGCGATGGGCGACAATCGCGCGAACTCGAACGACTCGCGGTTCTGGGGCGCCGTCCCGATCGAGAACATCAAGGGCAAGGCGATGTTCATCTGGTTCTCGTATCCGGATCGCTGGTACGACCCGACGGACTTCCGCTGGTCGCGCATCGGCAACTTCGTCGATTAGTTCGCGCCCGCGGCCCGCGCGAGGATCGTCGCGACGAGCTCGGCGAGCTCGGGCTGCGCCGCCATCAGCGCGGCGTTCGCCGAGAGATCGCGCGCCCAGCGGAGCAGGTCGTCGTAGCGGCCACTGCGATTGAACGCGTCGAGCATGAGGTTCGCCGAGTACAGCGCGACCTCGTGCGATGGATTCGCGAGGACGATGGTCGCGAACCGCGTCGTCGATTCATCGATCCAGCCGTAGTCGTTGTACTGCTGGCTCGCGAGGAACGAGATGCCGACCGCCTCGTCATCCCCGCTCGGCGCGGTCGCGACGTAGGTGTCGGCCGCGTCGACGAACGCCTCGACGCGCGCGGGCAGCTCCTGCGGCTCGGTCGGCTTCTCCGCCGGACGCACGATCGACCGATCGTTGGCGATCGCGTTCTTTCGCGCGAGCACCATCGCGTACGCGAGCTCGGTGCAGTCGTCGCGGCACGCGGCGAGCGCGCGCTGGAACAGCTCGGCCGCGAGGTCCCACGACTCGGGCGTGTTCGCCGCGGTCGCGTCGTTCCACGCCATCTCGGCGCGCACCTGCACGCCGATGATCAGCGCGTTGGTCCTCGTCGGCAGCGGCAGCTTCGCCTGCCGGGGCCGCGCGCTCGAGGTGTTCGCGACCGCGCGGTCACCGGACCCGCGCTCGACCGACGCCGAGTCCGTCTTGCACGCGACGAGCGAGAGCACCGCGAGGGCAGGGATGATGCGCATGCGGCGATGACACCACGCGCGCGCGGCCGATTGCGGCGCGCGACACGATCGTGACAACTGCGGAGCCCTGTCCGCCGGCTGGAACGTGCGCGCGGTCCCCTTCGACGCCGCTACTGCTTCTTCGGTGGGACCGCGAGCTGCTTGAACACGGTCTGCATCGCGTCGTCGACGGCGGCCTTCGACGCTTCGTCCCACGTGAACTCGCGGTCGCGGTCGCGGACCTTCTTGCCGACCTCTTGTTTGATCGTGGCCTGGCCATCCCCGGTGAAGCCCATCGTGCGACCGGGGATGTTCTCGCCGAGCAGGTGCACCGCGACGCGAACGACGAGGCGCTGCGTGTTGGGCTTGGACTCGACCGGGACGAGCTCGATCGACGCCTCGGTGATCTCGACGGTCACCAGGTAGGCCCCGGCGAGGCCCTTGGACTTGAGGAACTTCCGGTAGGCGGCCGCCTTGGTATCGGGATCGGGCGCGCCCTCGAGGGTCGCGACGAGCTGCTTGTGGGTCTCGAAGGTCTTCTTGACCTGCGCCTCGACGCGCGGTGTGGCCTCCTTCGCGACCTCCTCCTTGACCTCGGGCTTGGCGGTCACGGCGGCAAGCTTGAAGTGGTACTTCTTGGGCGCGGCGCTCGCCGTCGAGACGACGATCCCGACGAGGACGAGGGCGACGAGAAGATGAATGGAGCGCATGAGCGGGGTCCTTGATACCGCGGTTTTTCCTTGAGACGGCGCGTGCTAGCGTTGATTCATGGTGAGGCCGCGATGGCACGACGCCCTGATCATCGTCGCGATCGTCGGGGTCCTCGCCGTCGGTGTCTGGGCCCTGTGGTGGGCCGATGTACGGGCGGCCTTGGGGTGGGACGAGGCCGGCGATTCCGTCAAGGATCCGGTGCCACCTTCGAGCGGACAGACGTAAGCAACTTGACCGTGATTGCCGAGGCTTAGTACCGTCCCAGGGTGAGGGACACGTCCGGTACGCCGGACGCGGCGGCAACCTCGCCATCGGGAGTCAATGTTCACCATACTCATTCAGGAAAAAGGCGGCGAACAGCGCCGCATGGTGTTCAACAAGCCTGAGGTCACCATCGGCCGCGTGCAGGGCAACGACATCGTGCTCCCGAAGGGGAACGTGTCGAAGCGTCACGCGCGCATCGTGCTCAAGGACGGCAAGTTCATCATTGTCGACCTCAAGAGCACGAACGGCACGTACGTCAACGGCCGCAAGATCACGAGCCCGCTCGTCGTCAAAGACTCCGACAAGATCTACATCGGCGATTTCATCGTCGGCGTCGACGAAGCCGCATCTGGCGTCGAAGGTGATGGCGCGTCCGAGTCGACGACGTCGCCGCCGGGCGGAGGCCTCGCGGCTCCGCCGCCGCCGATCGACGTTCGTCCACCGCGTCCCACGGAAGCGCAGCCGATGGCCGCGATGCCGATTCCGATGAACAACATGGGGAACGCGGAGCCGATGTTCCCAGCGCCCTCGGCGAATCCGCCGCCATCGGCACCGCCGCCGCGCTCCGTGCCGCCGCGTCCTGCCCCGCAACCGCGCGAGCCGATGAGCGCGCGCGAGCCCGGACCGCCGCCGTCGGCGCCGGATCCCGTCGTCGGTGGTCCGCCGGCGCGCATGCCGCCGATCTCGTCGCCTCCACCGGGCCGCACCGCGCGTCCCGGCGGCACGATGCCGCCGCCCCTCGGTAGCTCGAGCGCGCCGGGGTTCCCGTCGCCGTCGATCGCGAATCAGGCACCGTCGTTCCCGCAACCCGCGCCGCCACCGCCGATGGATGGTGGCTTCAACGCGCCGGCCCCGGCTCCGTTCGCCGCGCCGGCACCCGCGCCGACGTTCGCGTCGCCGGCGCCCGCGCCGTCGTTCCCGGCACCCGCGCCGCTACCGGCGCCGTCGGCTCCGATCTCGTCGCCGGCAGCGCCGTCGATCGCGCGTCCGGCCGAGCCGGTCGGGAGCACGATCGGTGGCGTCGGTCAGCCCGCGCCGGTGCTGCCGCTTCGCGATCCGAGTGGAAACGGCGCCGCGCAGCCAAGGCGTGCGCTCGTCGGCCAGGGAGCGAAGCAGCGCGTCGGTCGCTCGGTCTCGATCCCGAGCCGCCGCGGCGTCACCGTCGAGCCGCTCGATCCCAAGATCGTGCGCATGCTCGACCTGCAGTCGAACATCCTCGAGCGCCTGCGCGCCAAGCTCGATCTCGACAAGATCCCGATGGAGCGCCTCCACGAGGAGGATCTCTGGCAGCGCGCCGAGCGCGCGACGATCGATCTCGTCGAGACGCTCGACACCTCGGGCGAGCTCCCGAAGTACATCGATCAAGACACGCTGATCAAAGAGACGCTGTCCGAAGCGCTCGCGCTCGGCCCGCTCGAGGATCTGCTCGCCGACGAGAAGATCGACGAGATCATCATCGACCGTCGCGATCGCGTCGTGGTCGGCAAGGACGGCCAGCTCCGCGGTTCGGGCAAGGCCTTCTCGTCCGACGAGGTCTTCGAGCGCGTCGTGAAGCGCCTCGTCGCCGAAGCGGGCGCGAAGATCGACGACGCCACGCCGATCGTCGACATCCGCATGCGCGACGGCACGCGGCTCACCGCGGCGGTCGCCCCGGTCGCCGCGCGCGGCGCCTGTCTCGTGCTCAAGAAGCCCGCGTCACCGATGCCGAGTCTCTCCGACCTCGGCTCGCAAGGCACGATGTCGCCGGGCATGGCGGACTTCCTCGCCACCTGCATGACCGCTCGCCGCAACATCCTCGTCTGCGGCGGGCACGGCTCGGGGAAGACCACCGTCGTCGCTGCGCTGGCGGCCGCGTCGCCCAAGGGCGAGCGCGTCGTCTCCATCGAGGAGATCGCGGAGCTGTCCATCCCGCGCGACGAGTGGATCCAGCTCGAGACGCGCGCGGGCGTGGGCAAGATGGTCGCCGTCGACCTCTCGGCGCTCCTCGAGACCGCGCTGCGCCTCGTGCCGGATCGCCTCGTCGTCGGCGAGGTCCGCGGCGATGAAGCGCTGCCGCTCGTCCACGCGCTCAACTCGTCGGTCGACGGCGCGGTCGTCGCGATGACCGGGGAGGGCGCGAACGCCGCGCTGACCCGCCTCGCGACCCTCGCGCGCGCCGCCGGCGCTCACGAAGGCGCGATCCGCGAGCTCGTCGCCCAGGCGTTCGAGATCGTGGTCCACGTCGCGCGCACGTCCGACGGATCGATCAAGGTGCTCTCGATCGAAGAGGTGCTCGGCTACAACGAGATGGAGTTCGACACCCGCGTGCTGTTCGAGCAGCGCGGCGCGAACTTCTCGCCGACGGGCCACGTGCCGAAGTTCTACTCGGAGCTCGAGGCGCGCGGCATCCCGGCCGACCAAGCGGTCTTCCGCTAGCTCGATCGTCGTCTCGATCGGAAATTTGACCCCGATCTCCGACGAGCGTACCGGTTGGGTATGCGTTGGGGCACCGTGCTTATCGTTGCGCTTATTCAAACGACGATCGCGCGCGCCGATACGCGGCCGCGCCTCGAGGAGTTCGCGCCCACCGCGCCGGAGTGGGCGAAGGACTGCTCCGTCGATGTCGTGGCACTCGGCGACAACGCGTTCAGCGTCGCCGTCGCCTGCCGCGGCTCCGAGGACTTGATGTTCGAGCGCCGCGCGAGGCGGTCCGGGCCGCTATCCGGAACGATCACGAGCTTCGACGGCGCGACGCGCGTGCTCGTGTGGCGCACGAACAAGTACGCGACGGATGTGTATTCGTGCACGTCGACGGCGGACCGCGATGCGGCGACGCGCTGCAAGGCGCTCGTCGATGCGTTCGCGAGCTCGACGATCGTTCGTCGCGGCGCGGCGGCCTTCCCGCGGCCGAAGAGCTAGTTCGCTAGTTGCCTTCGACGCGCTTCGCGAGATCGAGCACCTCGAGATCGCGCGGCCAGACGGCGCGCAAGAGGTCCAGCAAGCCCTTCGCTGATTGCACGTCGCCTGTCGCCAGCGATTCGCGCGCACCTTCGAGCTGCGCCTTCTTCAACGACGGCGCGAGCAGCGACGTGCGCGTCGCCGCCTGCGCGCGAGTCACCTCGTCACCGGATCGATTCGCAAGTCGCGCGAGCTGCGCGAAGAAATAGCCCGCTTGCGGGTGCTGCACGCCCTCGGCGGTTTCGGCCGCCATGCGGACCTCGTCGAGCGCGTTGCCGATATCGCCGAGCTGCTCGGAGATGCGGCCGAGATCGAGCCACGCCCACGTGAACGCCGGATCGTCGGCGACGACCTGCTCGAGCATGTCGCGCGCATCTTCGGTCGCGCCTTGCTCGAGCAGCGCGAGGCCGAGGCGCCAGCGGATGCCCGGCGACGCGGCGTCGCGCTTCAAGTGAGCGCGGAGCTGCTTCTCGCGAACGGCGGGCAGGATCTCGCCGTCGTCGTCGAACACGTCGTCGGCGAACTCGCCGTCGGCGTCGTAGACGAGGGCGTACGCGTCGTGCAGGCCGGCGAGCCAGCGATCGATGCGCGTGCCGTCGCACACGTCGTCGTCGAGGGACTCGTCGCTGCGCCAGATGCGCCCGCGGTGGTCCATCGCGATCGGTTCGCCCTCGACGGTGGCGAACTGCCACTTGCCCGGCGTGGGCATGGTGACGGCGCTCGCGGGTCCGATCTCGACGGTGTCGAGGTACATGCGGAGACCGTTGCAGCGCGAGTACAGCTCGATCAACGGCTCGGGGAGACCGCGCGGGAGGTCGGCGGGAGGCTCGACGTCGTGCAGGCCGGGCACGGCTTCGTCGAGGAGCGCGAGGACGCGATCCAGTCCGCCGTCATCCCGCCGGGACTCCGAGCGACCCGCGCCACGCTTCTTGGCCATGCGCCGATCCTACTGCGAGAGCGGCATCGCGCCGGTGGCGACCATCGGCTCGCCGTTGCGATCGACGCCGCGGAAGACCGCGAGGACCTTGGTGCCGCTCGACGGCGTACCGACGTTGGCGAGCGCGGTCGACTCGACGGCGCCCTGCGTGGGGGCGGTTCCGAGGGAGGTGCGCACGCCGCGGTCGTCCTCGACGAGGATCTCGACGGTGCCGGCGCCGAGCTCCTTGCCGGAGACGACGATCGACGAGCCGATCTGGATCGTCAGCTCGCCGCGGAGGAGGAAGTCGAGGAGGCCTGCCTCGTAGGCGGCGACCTCGGGGAGGATCGCGGAGACCTGCTCGAGCATGCACTCGTCATCCATCCAGAACGAGAGCACGCCGTGCTCGACGCGATAGCGCGCGAGACACGTGCCGTTCGCATTGCGGAACGTCGTGCCGTCGTCGCGGCTCGCCGCCATGAGGTTCAGGCGCGAGGGCAGGGCGGGCGTGGGGCGGGCGAGCGGCGGGCGATTGTCGCCGCCGACCCGGCTGTCGCCCGGCAGCGTGTTCGTCGAGAAGTACGAGCGCGCGATCAGATCCGCGAGCCCGCCGCCGTCCTTCGACGAGAAGAACTCGCGAACGTGGAGGCGCTCGATCGTTCGCGACGGCGCGGGGACGCCGAGGCGACCGTGCGCGAGCGCGGCGATTCGTTCGAAGCGCGAGCCGAGATCGTCGGGACCCGCGCCGAGCGGCTCGAGGTGCGCGAGCTCGTCGCCGCGTACGCGCGACGGAGAGCCGAGGTCGCCGAGCACGTGCAGGATCGCGCCGGCCGCGACGAGCGCCGCCGCCATGTGACGCGAGCGTTCGCCCGGCGTCTTCGCGCTCACGGCCTTCGCGTACTGGTCGTAGAACGCCTCGACGTTGAACGGGTTGTTCTTCGCGACGACCCAGTCGGGCGCCGCGACGCCGCGCTCCGGCAGATCCGCGCGACCGATCGCCTCGCGCACCTTGTCGGTGATGCCGTTGATCACGCCGCGGCTCGGCGACTGCCAGCCCTTCCGCGTGTCCGGATCGTAGAAGTGATTCGCGCCGTGCGCCGCCGGGATGTCGGCGACCGCCGCGCCCGCGGTCAGCCACGACAGCGCGGCCTGGCGACCGCGCGCATCCGGCACCGAGCCGTGCGTCGGCGAGAGCAGCTTCACGGCCGCGATCAGCGCGGGGGCGTCCGCGGGCGGGATCGTGAGCGGCTCGAACAGGCCGCCGGTGAAGCCGAGGTTGACGAGGCGCTTGTGCAGCTTGCTCGCGAGCGCCGCTTGCTCGGCGAGGCCCGCGTGCGTCGTCTCGGGCTCCCACGCGTGCGCGACGCCGGGCGCGAGCACCGCGGCGGCGAGGACCGATGCGAGGACGGCGCGGTTCACTTGGTACCTCCCGTCGACGTTCCGATCGGCGCGAGCAGCGTCTTGATGCGGCCGTACACGACGTTCGCGAGCGCCGTCACGTCCTCGGGCGTCGTGCACTGATTGGTGCCGCACGTGAGCAACACGACCACGCCGCGCGGCGCATCGAGGAACCCGACGCCGCGAATGTCGGCTTCGCTCGCGATGAACGACTTGTTCGCGATCTGATCCTGCTCGACGGTGCCGGGCAGCGAGGACACCAGCTCGTCGTAGCGCTCTTGCGCCTTGCCGGGATCGAGGCGCCACAGGCGCACGGCGACGTCCCACGTCTCCGGACGACCGAGCGCCTTGAAGTGCTGCGACGAATACGTCGCGGTGTCCGGCTCGTCGGACAGCGGTCCCGTCTCGAAGCCGCCGTCGTACTTCGTGCGGCTCTTGATGTCGGTGTCGTTCAAGAGCTGCGCGGCGACGACGTACGGGCCATCGCCGCGTCCGGGCCGCACGTCATCGCTCGACGAGCGGCGACCATCGAGCTCGGCGCTCGCGTCGGCGACTTCCCATTGCGTGAGCGCGGCGACCGCGGTGCCGCCGCCGACGAAGCGCAGGTGGCGCGCGTGCGAGAGCTCGGTGCGCCAGCGCTCGAGGAGCACCTGGTTCTCGCGCTGCGCGAAGTCCATGCGCGGTCCGAGATCCGAGAAGCGGCGATCGCTGCGATACGCGACGTAGCCGCGCTTGTAGACGAGGAGCGTGAACTCGGTGACTCGCGTGCCGCGCGGGATGCTCCCGAGCGCGGGCACGGTGTAGCCGCCGCCCGCGTCTGTCGAGCCGACGAACTCGCGCGACCCCGCGGGCTCGGGAAGACCCGCGCCGCGCTCGAGCGTCCACGCCGCGTAGACGAGCGCTCCCGCCACCGGCGCGTGCGTGGTCGCGTCGACGACGCGGCCGGTGAACGGACCGGCGAGCCGGCCGGCGTCGGGAACATCGGGTCGCGCGCGAAACGGTGCGGTCCGCACCGCCGAGTCGACGCACGCGCCCGTCGCGAGGGCCAGGAGAGCCGCGAAGATCACGAACCGAGATGCGGCGTTACGCACGGAGCCGGCCGGTCTTAGCAAGTTGGGGAGTGCGTTGCAAACGGGCCCGCAGCCATTCCCGCGCCGCCCACGACGACGTAGTCTCGATCCGGGATCAACGTTAGGGGAACGATGCGCTGTCAGATGTGTGGCCACGAAAGCCCGGCGGGGTCGTCCTTCTGCCTGAACTGTGGCAGCTCGCTCGCGCCGGCGGCTCCGCCACCAGCGCAGTTCACTCCGACTCCGGGCGGCGGCGCGGGGTTGCCCGTCATCTGTCCGAGCTGCCGAGGCGAGAACCCGCCCGGCATGAAGTTCTGTCGCTCGTGCGGCACCGGTCTCGCGGCGGTCGCGAGCGCGCCCGGGATCGGCGGCGGCGCGCAGAACATGGGCTACGGCGGCGCGCCGGCTCCGATGGGAGCGCCGGGCAATCCTCCGCCGATGATGTCGCCCCCGATGGGCGGATCGCCGATGGGCGGATCGCCGATGGGCGGGCCGATGAGCCCACCGCCGATGGGGGCGGCACCTGCAGGCCCGATGGCTGGATCGCCGGCGAGTGGACCGATGGGCGCACCGTACGGATCTCCCATGGGCAGCTCCGGCGCGATCGGCGGCGGACCTGGCGCGATCGGCGGCGGACCTGGCGCGATGCCTGGCGCGATGGGCGGACCCGGCGCGATGAGCGGCCCGGGCGCGATGGGACCCGGCGCGCCACCGGCAAACGTTTCTCCGATGTTTGCGGCAACGATGGCCCAGGACGGCCCAGGCCCCGCCGGTGCGAATCTATCGCCGATGGGCGCGGGCGGTGCGAAGCCGGGCGCGGCATCGTCGGCCGGCGCGAGCGGCATGATCAATTGTCCGCGCTGCGGGACGCCGACGCCGGTGGGCTTCGCGTACTGCCAGCAGTGCGGTCTGCACATGTCGGCGCTGCAGCCGACGGATCCCGGCGCGAACGCGCGCGCGCGTCCGCCGTCGTCGGGCGGCATCGGCGGCTCGCTCGGCGGTAGCGGTCGCCCGCCGTCGTCGCCCGCGATCGGCGCGGCGAACGTCGACGGTCACGCGATGACGCTCGCGACCGACGGTGGCCGCCCATCGCCGATGGCACCGTCGTCGCCCGCGATCCGTCCGCAGACCGGCCCGGCGTGGGGCACCGCGGTGCTCGTCAATCGCGACGGCTCCGATGGCCAGCGCTTCCCGCTCGCCGGCGAGTACTGCGTGATCGGTCGCGCGGGCGCGGACATCGCGTTCGACGACGATCGCTTCCTCGCGCGACAGCACGCACGCTTCGAGCGCGCCAGCGATGGCAGCGTCAAGGTCGAGGCGCTCGACGCGCTCAACGGCGTGTTCCGCAAGGCCGACCTCCCGGTCGACCTCGTCGACGGCACGGTCATCCTCGTCGGCCGCGAGGTGCTGCGCTACGAGAAGGTCGACGCGGAGGAGATCAAGGTCCACCCGCTCGTCCGCCACGGTGTCGCGCTGTTCGGCTCGCCGCCGCGCGAGCCGTGGGGCCGCCTCCTGCAGATCATCCCGTCGGGCGGCTATCGCGACGTACGCCACCTCGTCGGCGAGGAGGTCGTCCTCGGTCGCGAGGAGGGCGACATCGTGTTCCGCGACGACGCGTTCATGTCGCGCCGCCACGCGGCGGTCACGTGGGACGGCAACAAGGCCCAGATCACCGACCTCGGCAGCTCGAACGGTACGTTCGTCCGCATCACGCAGGCGACGCCGATCAAGCACGGCGACCACGTGCGCATGGGCGATCAGCTCCTGAGGATCGAGCTCGGCAAATAGTCGTGCGCTCGCAAGCTGGCGAAACCGGTGCGTCCGACACGCCGGCCCTCGAAGTAACGGTCGCGGCTGCCACTGACGTCGGCACCGTCCGAGAGCACAACGAGGATCACTTCCTCGTCGGCAGCCTCGATCACGACGACACGCTCGAGCTCGCGCAGCTCGAGCCGCCGATGTGGAGCGCGTCCGTCGATCGCGGCCCGATCATGATCGTCTGCGACGGCATGGGCGGGGTCGAGGGCGGCGAGGTCGCGAGCGAGCTCGCCGCGCGCTCGATGTGGCGGGAGATGCGCGCGACGCCGGCGACGCGCGATGTCGAGGTGTTCGCGCGCCTGATGCGTCGCGCGGTCCGCATCGCGAACCACGACGTGCACGCGATGGCGAAGCGCGAGCCGGGCTTGCGCGGGATGGGCACGACGCTGTCGGCGGCGGGCATCGTCGCCGATCGCCTGATCATCGCCACCGTCGGTGATTCGCGCGCGTACGTGCTGCGCTCGGGGATGCTCGTGCAGGTCACGCGCGATCAATCGCTCGCGTCCGCGCTGATCAACGCGGGCCACTCGGAGATGGAGGCACTCTCGGCCGGCGGCGCGATCCTGCAGGCGCTCGGCGTCGGCGACGACGTCGAGCCGTCGCTGTCGGTGATCTCGCTCCGGCGCGGCGATCGCATCCTGTTGTGCAGCGACGGGCTCCACGGGCTCGTCGGCGATCCGGCGCTCGCGCTCCTGCTCAGCGAGCCCCACACGCCGGATCAATCGGTGCGGCTCCTCGTCGCCGCGGCGCGCGCGGCCGGCGGGAGCGACAACATCACCGCGGTCGTGTGCGAGGTGCGCGGCGAGCGTTTCTCGCCGCCGATCGACGACGACGATCTGCCGACGTTCCGCGAGTTCGATCCGCAGAAGGAAGGCGATCCGGCGCTGACCGAGACGTCGTACGTCGCGCGCCGCCTCGCCGCGAAGATCGGCATCCCGCAGAGCTCGATCCCGCCGAGCATCCCGGTCACCGGGCAGCACGCGGTCCTGCGCTCGCGCATCGGCATCCGCCTGCCGGCGACGGCGCTGCCCGTGGAGCTCGACGGTCCGGCGCGCCAGCGGCTCCGCGATCGCCCCATCCCGTGGTGGATCTACGTCGTGGTCGGGATCGTGGCGTGCGCGATCGCGTGGTGGCTCGGCGGGCGGTGATACCATCCGCGCGTGCCGGCTGCGCACGAAGAGCAAGCATCGCCCGTGCAGGCGACGCGCGTCGTGATCGACCATGTCGCCGGCAGCCGTCGCGGGCAACGGCAAGAGTTTCCTGCGACCACGCGGATCCGTTTCGGACGCCACCCGGAGTGCGAGGTGTCGTTCGATCCGCACCGCGACATCGACGCGAGCTCGCGACACGCAGAGCTGCGCGCGGTCTCGGCCGGGTGGACCCTCGTCGACCTCGGTAGCTCCAACGGTACGTACGTGGAGGGCCACCGGATCACCGAGACCGCGGTCGCGGCCGGGACGGCCGTCAGCGTGGAGTTCGGCCCGGGCGGCCCGCGCATCCGGCTGTTCGTCGGTGACGACGCCGCGATCGAAGCGCTACCGCCGGCGCCGGTGGAGGCACGCCGCCCACCCTGGGTCATCCCGTCGATCCTGGCCGCGATCGGCCTGGCGCTGATCGCCATCGTGATCACCCAGTGCTGACCTCGGCGGCAAACGCCCTCTCGGTTACCCCGAAATTCCGGTAAAGCTGCGTGCGGAGGCTAGGGACTTCTGCGAAAATTCTCGCGGGATGAACTGCCCGTCGTGCAACTCGTCGCTCGAGCCAAACGCTCGATTCTGCGGCGTATGCGGGTACCGTCTCCAGGCGCGATCGCCCAACGCGAGCGGCGCTCCGCAGAACGTCTCGAGCGGGTCGGGTTCATCTTCGGCGCGCAACCCGGGCCCGGCGGCCGCGACCGATCGCGGCTCGCAGCCGGTCGTCGATCGCGGCTCGCAGCCGGCCGTCGATCGCGGCTCGTCTCCCGCGGTCGCGAAGGCCCCGTCGCCACAGCAACCGCAGAAGCCAAAGCCCAGGCCGGCTCCGCGGATGAAGCAGGGCGACGAGATCTACATCGGCAGCGTCCTCAACAATCGGTTCAAGGTCGAGTCGAAGATCGGCGAGGGCGGCTTCGGCGCGGTGTATCGCGGTGTGCAGCTCGCGACGGGACGCAAGGTGGCGCTCAAGCTCCTCCACCCGGAGATGACCAAGGACGAGAACCTCGTCGCGCGCTTTCGCCGCGAGGGCATGGTGCTCTGCAACCTGCGCGACGCGCACACGATCACCACGTACGACTTCGATCAGACGCCCGACGGCACGCTCTACATCGCGATGGAGCTGCTCGAGGGAAAGAGCCTCCACCAGGTCTTCCACGAGGAAGCGCCGCTCGAGTGGAAGCGCGTGTTCAAGATCCTGACGGAGATGTGCAGCTCGCTCGCCGAGGCGCACGCGCAGGGAATCGTTCACCGCGATCTGAAGCCCGAGAACATCTACCTCGAGTCGCGACCCGGTAACCCCGAGTTCGTGAAGATCCTCGACTTCGGCATCGCGAAGGTCATGCGCGGTGACTCGATCGATCCGCAGTCGCCGCAGCTCACCGCGACCGGCCAGACGCTCGGCACGCTCGAGTACATGTCGCCCGAGCAGCTGATGGGCAAGCAGCTCGACGGGCGCAGCGATGTCTACGCGCTCGGCGTCGTCGCGTACGAGATGATCACCGGCAAGCTGCCGTTCCCGGATGCGAAGGGACCCGCGGGTCTGATCACGGCGCAGCTGAAGACCACGCCGCCGCCGCCGTCGCAGACCAACCCCAAGGCGAACCTGCCGCAGGCCGTGGACCGCGTGATCCTCAAGTGCCTCGAGAAGAACAAGGACAACCGCCACGCCGACGTGACCGCGCTCGCCTTCGCGTTGCAGGAGGTCATCACGACCACGAGCACCGAGATGCAGGCGCTCTCGGCGTCGCACTCGCAGGCGTCGCGCATGGGCCCCGAGATGCTCGAGACCCGTCGCGGTGATCTCCCGAGCATGATGCCGCCGCCCGCCGTGCCGTCGGGGCAACCGCAGATGTCGTCGCCGCACATGCCGATGCAACACAACATGGCGTCGCCTCCGCCGGGCCAGATGATGCAGCCGCAGTCGCCGTTCGCGGTGCAGAGCTCGCCACAGCTACAGCCGCTCGGCGCGGCGATGTCGTCGACGGGGATGCCGCAGTACGGCGCGCAGCCGCAGTACCCGGTCGTGCAGAACCCGCAGGCGATGCTCAATAACGGCGGCATGCCGATGTACCCGCAAGCGTCGACGGCGATGCCCCAGAACAAGGGCTCGGTGAAGTGGATCTGGTGGGTCGTCGGGCTGCTCGCGCTCGGCGCGGCCGCGGGCGCGGTGCTCGCGCTCGTGATGCGCAGCTGAGTCAGCGCGCGAGCACGGATCGCGCGCGCTCTTCCGCCTTGGGATCGTCGGGCCCCGCGTCGAGCCACGCTTGAAACACGGTGCGCGCGCGAGCGATGTCGCCGCGCGCTTGCGCGATCGTCGCTTCGAGCTCGAGCGCCTCGGGCAGCGCCGGGACGCGAGCGCGGGCGCGCGCGCAGGATTCATCGGCGCGCGCGAGGTCGCCGGACGCCACGAACGCGCGCGCGGCGCGGAGGTCGGCGCGAGCGACGCGGAGGTTCTCGACGCGATCGAGCTCGACGTCGACGTCGGCGGCGATGTCGGCGGCGGGCGTCGGTCGATCGCCTTCACCGCGCAGCTCGTGCCGCAGATCGAACGCGCGCATGCGACCGGCGGCCGTCGGATCGGCGACCCACAGCTCGAGCGACGCGGGATCGAGGATCACGGTGTGAACCGCGCGGCCGTCATCGATCACGCCGCGATGGCCCGGCGGACGCGGACTCTCGTCGAGCGCCTTGCGGTCGCGCAGCACGGCGGCCATCGACGCGACGTCGGGCAGCGGCGCACGTACGAGCTTCGCGGCGCGCTCGACGCGACCCTTGGTCGACAGGATGCGCGACGCGCGATCGTTCTCGGGATCGCCCGACAGCGCGTGCGTGGTGAGCACGTCGCCGATCGCGGGCTGCTTCGGGTTGCGCTCGGTGATCGCCTTGCTCGGCGTGCGCTCGACCTGCACCCAGCGGCCGCTGGTGCCGTCGACGAGGACGATGACCGCCGTGCCGAGCGTCGGCGTGCCTTCGACCATCTTGATCGCCTCGTCGAGCGTGGTCGCCTGTTCGAGGATCGTGCGCGCGAGCAGCGACACCGGACGCGCCGTCCGCGTCGGACGCACGTCGGCGGTGCGCGCGGGATCGACCATCACGGCGATCCCGTGTGCGTTGACGCCGGTGACGACGCCGAGCGCGCCCGGCCAGCCGACGCCGGCCCACGCCGTCCGGCCCTCGGGGCGCGCGATCGTCACGACGGGGAAGGCGGACTCGCCGCCATCGTCGAGGCCGCCCAGCGCGAACGTGCGCCCGATCCAGACGCGCGCGGGAGCTTGTGCCTGGTGGGCGATCACCGTGAGGCTCTGCGAGAGGGACTTTTGCTCGGCCTCGTCGGTGCGCGGGGACGGCACCCCGACATCGAGGACCGCCTGATCCCGGACGAGATCTTCGAACGCGAGGTGGACCCCGCTGGCAGCGGCGCCGCGCGTCATTCCGGCGAGCATCCGGCGATCGGTGTCGACGAGGCCGTCGTCGATGAACCGCCAGCGCCACGCGAGTCGCATGTTGTGCGTCCACCCACCGAACCAGCCCTCGTCCGTCACGGTGCCCTCGATCGACGGGGCTCGCGCGCGTACGAAGGCCGCGAGCCACGGTGCCAGCAAGCGGCCGTGCGACGCGCCAACGGTGTGGGCATCGCCGGCGACGCGCAACACGGGGACCCCGCCGGTCCAGGTCAGGGACGCATTGCCATAGGTGAGTGCGGGTTGCGCGCCGGGAGCCGATTGCACGGAGGTGATCGCTCCCTTCGCCTCACCACCGGGAATGTCGTAGGCGACGGTCCGCTTGTAGATGAAGTACGCGACGATCACCGCGACCCCGAGCATCGCGACGGCGATCACGCCCGCGCGCCAGGTCGGGCGTGGCATACCCGAGCGTCGGCCGCCGATCACCAGGTCCGGCATCGGTCGGTTAGTACCCCGAACTTGGAGGCAGCGCGTCGTCGGTGGGGCGGGGATTTTGGCGTTGATCGATCAGGGGTCGGTTGCTAGCCTCGCGAGACAGGCTGGTCGATGTCCGGATTTGTTCCATCGATCGATTCGAACGCGGACCTCGGCGCACCGATTTCATCGACGATCGCTTCGTCGGCGTCATCGCAAAATCTCCTGATCGCCGTGATCGGGTTGCTCGCCCTCGTGATCGTCGGCTTGATCGCGCTGGCGCTCCTGTTGCGTCGCAAGACGCGTATGCAAGCAGAGACGCTCGACGAGCCTCCGCGTTCACAGCCGGCGATCCCATCGACGCCCGCGGCACCGCGCCCGCGCCCGCGTCCGGCCGTCGTTCGTAGCGGCGGTGGCGGCGGGCTCGCCGTCGCGACGTCGAGCGCGATGGTGTGCCCGACGTGCCGGACCGAGTACCACGGCATGACGTACTGCACGCGCGACGCGCGCCGCCTCGTGCCGCCCGAGGAGATGCTCGCGGGGCCGGGCCTCGGCGCACAGCGCGCGATGTCTCGCAGCGCGGGCCTCGTGTGCATGGCGTGTCGCCGAGCGTACGAGCCGGGGCTGCGCGCGTGCCCGCACGATGGCAACGAGCTCGTGCCGTTCCCCGTCTACAACGCGACGCGGCCGCGCTCGCGCGCGAAGACCACCGAGCCCGCAGGCGTGATCGCTCGCATCTGTCCGGTGTGCAGCACCAAGTACGATCTCAACGCGCGCTTCTGCGGCCACGACGCGGGCGAGCTCGTCGTGATCAACTGAGCTAGTCGATCTCGACGTAGACGTTCGTGGCGAGGCCGCTCGCGCGATCGATCGTCACCTCGGTGTACGCACCGATCCAGTCGCCGACGATCACGTCCGCGCCGGACATGCCGGGGTGCGGCTCGACGGCGTTGGTCTCGCGGAACGCGCGGATGCTCGCGACGTGCTGCGCGCGGTACGTCGCGACGAGCACCTCGTACGGGCGGCCGAACTCGGTCGACTCGAAGTGCTGCGTCGACAGGTACGCGAGCAGGGCGTCCGCGGCGACCTGGCGGCTCGCCGACGCGTTGCCCGGCACGGGAGCGTGCGGCTCGACGAGGTCCATCGGACGCGCGTACGCGTCGAGCATGCCCGCGTCGACCGCCTTGGTCAGCGCGGCGCCGCGCGATGCGGTGCCGAGGTACCAGCGACCGAACTGTGGCTGGAGGCGCGCTTCGATCGATTGCTCGGCGCCGTACTGCAGCTGATCCGCGCGATCCGCGCCGACGAGCGCGACCGCATCGGCCTTGAACGCCGCGGTGGCGGTGCGGGCGCGGCCTTCGTTCAGCGCGGCCACGAACGCGACGTCGTCGACGAACACGCCGACCTGACCGCGGCACGCGTTGACCTCGATCGCCTCGCCGCACGCCGCCAGATCCAGCGCGCCGTCGCCGAGGCCCGTCAGGCACGACTGCTTCGCGGTGGTGCACGTCGGGCGCGGCCACAGCTCGTACGGATCCTCGCTCGTCAGGCCGAGCTTCTTGATCGAGAGACCCAGGTGCGTCGTCTTCGAGACCTTGGTGCCCGTCGCGAGCACCGCGCTGATCTCGATCGGCGAGTCCTCGAACACGGTCTCCGGCGCGAGATCGATCTGGAACTCGTTCGACGACGTGCGCACGACGTCGGTGAGCGCCTGCGTTCCGACGGTCACGACGAGCGACGCGTTGTCGGTCGTGGTCTTGCCCTTGAGGCGATACACCGTGCGGCCGCCGTTGACGACCGGCGTGAGCTCCGCGGTCAGGTAGATCTTCGACGAGCCGGTGAACGACAGCAGGCGAGGGCGCACCTGCGCTCGCAGCGTGAGCGAGTCGGGGCGTCCGTTCGAGTGCACGAAGTCGAGGCGCACGAACTGGTTCACGCCGTCGGCGAGACCGGCGACGTAGTTCGCGGGCCACGTGACCTCCCACGTGCGCGCGGTCTTCTTCGCGAAGTCGCCGTACGGATCGTCCATCACGAAGCCGAGGCCACCGTTCACGTTGCGGCTCGCGCGGCCCTTCATCGCGAACTCGGGGCCGTTGGCGCCCTCGCGGCGAACGAGCTCCTTGGTGACCCACACGCTGGTCTCGCCGGTGCGGAGCTTGAGCTCGCCGCCGACGACGTCGGCCTTGCCGTCGGTGACCTCGATCTCGTCGGTGTCGTACTCGCCGGTCGTGGCGCACGCGGCGATCGTGGAAGCGAGCAGAAGCGAAGCGAGGAGGCGCATGGGATGGGCGCGCGAGGTGCAATCGGTGTGCTCTCCACAGCGCGCGATCCGGAGCCGAGATCGCGCTCGATCTCGACGAGATTTCACGCGCTTCACGCACGAACACCGGCAACTCGATCAGCCAGCGCTGCGCCCGAAGTGCACGCCGTGACTCGTGGATTGCAACGGAAGTTGCACGAATGCAACTCGTGTGTCGTGTCGCGAAGAGTGTCGGTCGCGTGATCGGCGGTGTGGCACTACCGGCACGTCTTCTTGCTCGCGCGCGTCGTCGCGAGCTCGCAATTGTCCGAGCTGCACTCCGCATCGAGGTCGCACGCGTCTCCCGTCCGCAGCTTCGCGGAGCAGCGACGCTGGCGTCGCTCGCAGAAGTCGGAGACGCAGTCACGATCGCGTTTGCAGACCTCGCCGTTTGCGAGGCCCTTGCCACCACCGCCGAACCCGCGCGTGCCGCCGATCGTGATCCAGCCTTCCCACCAGGCGACACCGACGACGATCGCGCCGAGCACGACGACGCCGCCGAGGATCATTCCGATGCCCTTGAAACCGTCCCAGATCCGGCCGATCACGGTCGTCGGCCTCGCCGGCGTGTCTTGCGTGCTGCCCATGCCCGATCGACCAGGCGTCGGCGCGTTGTGACGCTAGATGCCTTCGACGAACTCGATGCGGCGCGGGACCTTGTACGGCGCGAGGTTGCGCGCGCAGTGGTCGATGATCTCCTCGGCGCCGCACTTCTGCTTCGTCACGACGCGCGCGACGACCATCGCGCCGGCCATCGGATCGGTGACGACGGTGGCCTGCGCGGCCTTGATCTTGGGGAACGACTCGAGGCAGCCCTCGACCTCGCCGAGCGCGACGCGCTTGCCATCGACCTTCACCACGTCGTCCTCACGACCGGTCAGCTGCAGGCGCGCGTTCTTGTCGATCTTGCCGAGGTCACCGGTGCGCAGCCAGCCGCCCTTGTCGATCGCGCCGATCTGCACCATGCCGCTCGCGCGCGTCGTCGACGGTTCCTTCTCGTCGTCGAACGGGCCGATCGACTTGGGCGAGAGCGTCTTGCTCTTGACCCAGATCAGGCCTTCCTTCGCGGCGGCCGCCTGTTTGGAGATCGACCCGTCCGCTTGCGTGATTCTCACCTCGACCCCGTCGATCGCCTTGCCGACCGTCGTCGGATACTTGCCGCTGTCCTCGAGGGCGATCGTCGCGGCTTCCGTCGAGTGGTAGCAGGACTGGATCGCGATGCCGTACTTGTCGCGGAACTCGTCGGCGACGGCCTGATCGAGGCGCGAGCCGGCGGCGAGGAACCGCGGCGACTTCACCTCGAGCTTCTTCGCCGTCGGCAGCTTCGACAGCTCGGCGTACATCGACGGCGTGCCGGGCAGCACGTCGATGTCGTGCTCGCGCAAGAGCTTGCCGATGCGGCGCGCGCTGATCTCTTCCTCGAGGAACATCGTCGAGCCGAGCTTGAGCGTCGGCAAGAAGCCGAGGTCCCAGCCGTACGCGTGGAACAACGGCACCGCGACGAGGACCTTGGTCTTGTCGGTCATCGCGAGCGCGCTGATCGCGTGATCGACCGCGGCCGTGGTGTTCTTGTCGGTGCGCAAGACGCCCTTGGGATCGCCGAGCGAGTCGGCCGTGAACAACACGGCGATCGGATCGACGCCGTGATCGGGCGGGCTACGCTTGTACACCGAGCACGTGAGGAGCGTGCCCTGCAGGCGCCGGCGAACCTCGGCCGCGTCGGTCGCGGGCACGGTGTTCGGCAGCGCATCGCGCGGTGGCGGCGCCGTCGGACGCGCGACGCGCGAGCGAGGCAGGGTGCTCGGCGGGACCGGTGCGCTCGTGCCATTGGCCGAGATGCTGCCCTCGCTGCCGCGCGGTCGCGTGACGAGCGCGCGCAGCGGTGCGGCGGCGAGGATCAACTCGAGCTCGCGGCCGCCGGTGGTGGGATCGATCGGGACGATCGCGGCGTCGAGCTTCGAGAGTGCGAGCGCGAGGATCACGAAGTCGGGGACGTTGCCGAGCATCAGCCCGACCCACGCGCCCTCCTTGATCCCCATGCTCTTGAACTCCTGCGCCCGGCGATCCACGCGATGCAACAGACCGCGCCACGACAGGTAGTTGTCGCGATAGACGACCGCCTTGTTGTTGCCCTGGGCCTTCGCGGCCTTCTTCAGCCAGTCGTAGAGCAGGGTCATTGCAGTGGACTCAGGTACCTCGGGTTACGCCAGATCGTGAGCGGCCGAACTGTACCAGTCCGATCCGTTTGCCTCAACGCGTGGAACCGACTTGATTTAGCGCGCGATGCGGGGGAAGACACGGGCCGTGAGCGCCATCCCCCTGCCCAAACCCGAGCCCGAGACGCCGGGCTCGCTCGACGACGAGCGGGCGCGTACGGGGTCCGACGAGGACGGGTGGGCGCTCCTCGAGGCCCTGCGGCGGCGCCTGGACGATCAGGTAGCGCAGGGGCGCAAGACGCAGGTCCAGGTCAGCCAGCTCGCCGAGTCCATCGGCGCGCTCGTCGGCGAGCAGCGCCGCCGCTCCAAGTGGCTCAACCTGAACTCGTTCGTCGCCTACGTGATCTTCACGGTCGTCGTCAGCGCCGGCTTCTATGCGCTCTACCGATCCCGCGCGAACGAGCTGGTGGCCGCCCGCGACACGGCGCGCCACGAGCGGGATCTCGCCGTCCACCGCGCGGACGAAGCGACGGCGAAGCTCGCCGCGCGCGAGAAGGCCGACGCGATCGCGTGGGACGCCTACGAGCTGCTCGAGGCTGGCAAGCGGACCGAGGCGCAGGCCAAGCTCGCCGCCGTCGGACCGCAGGCGCTCTCGCGGACCGAGCGCGCTGTCCTCGCCGCGCGCGCCCACGAGACGCAGGTGCAGGAGGTCGAGGCAGCGCTCAAGGCGGCCGCCGCGTCGTTCAAGGCGGGCCGCTACGGCGACGTGATCGCGCCGCTCGAGGCCGCGCTCGTCGGCGAGCCCGCGGGTCCGCGCAGCGGCGCGATGCACTACTTCGTCGGCGTCGCGTACGCGAAGGCAAACGACCTCGCGAAGGCGATCGAACACCTGCAGATCGCGGTCGCGACCGACACCGATCACGACGACGCGCGCTTCCAGCTCGCGTCGGCACTCGATCGCAGCGGCCAGTACGCGAAGGCGCGCGCCCAGTACGATCAGTTCGCGACCGCGCACCCGCAGCTCGGGCTCGCGGTGTACGCGATGCGCCGGTCGGCGACGCTCGCGCGCATGCCGGCCGTGGCGCCCAAGGCGTCGGGCGGCGCACCGAACGCGAACGGCGCGGCGAAAGGCGCGGCGCCCGCAGACTCCGCGACGAAGCCCGCGCCGAAGTGGCCCGCGCAGAGCACGGCCCCGACGACGGCACCGAAGCCGACGCCGACGACCGGTCCGCAGACGACGCCGACGAAGCCGACCGCGGCGCCCACACCCGTCGAGAGCGAGCCCGCGCCGGCGCAGGAGGGCTCCGCCGCGGTCACCCCGATGTCGACGACGCCGTTCGACATGAAGGAAGGCATGTCGACCGCCGACGGTGCGCCACCCGCGTCCACGCGCGACGACCGTCGAGCGATCTCGATCGATCGCGGGCAGTCACTGCTCGAGCCGATGACAACCACGCCGATCGATCTGCCGGCGAACCTCGAACCGATGTCGACGAGCTCGGTCGAACGCAAGCCCGCGCGCGAGCCGCCGTCGACGAACATCGGTGACAAGCCGCGCGAGCGAACGCCGACCGAGATCCCGCCGGCGCCCAAGGCAGGGACGGCCGCGCCGGTGATGCCGCCCGCGCCGCCGACCGACCGCGCGCCGCCGCCGACGTCGGAGCCGCCGATCGATCGCGAGCCCGCACCCGCGCCGCGCACGCCGCCGCGCGGCGAGACGACGCCTCGCCACGAGCGCTTCTGATCGTGGGTGCGCTGCGGACGCCACCGACCGCGAGGTTCTCGTCGGAGGTCCGCGCGATCCCCGCCGAGGTGCGCGCGCGGATGGACGGCCGCTCGTGGAAGGGCGACGATCCGCGCTGCCCGCGCTGGGACGCGCTCGCGTACGTCCAGTTCGATCACGTCACGTTCGATGGCGCCGCGCGCGGCGAGCTCGTCGTCGCGCGCGAGGTCGCGCCGCGCGCGGTCGTCCTCTTCGAGCGGCTGTGGCGGCTCGGGTTTCCGATCCGGCAGGCGAGGCTGGTCGATGACTTCGACGCGTCCGACGAGCAGTCGATGGCGGCGGACAACACGTCCGCGTTCAACTTTCGCGTCGTCGCAGGAACGACGGTCCTCTCGCAGCACGCGCTCGGCCGCGCGATCGACATCAACCCCGTCGAGAACCCATGGCGCAAGCCCGATCGGATCGTCCCCGACGCGGGCAGGGCGTTCGCGGATCGCAGCGACGTGCGCCCGGGGATGATCGTGCGGCCGGGGCCCGTCGTGATGGCGTTCGACGAGCTCGGCTGGGAGTGGGGCGGCGACTGGCGCCACGCGTGGGACGACCACCACATCGTCTGGTCGCGCGCGCTGTAACTGGCCGAACCGCGGCCCAAAAAACGTTAGCAACCGGGACGCGGTGGCCGCGACAGGCGCCCGTCATGACGCACTCGAAGCTGCTCGTCGTCCTCTCGCTCTCGCTCTCGCTCTCGCTCGTCACCACCGCCGCCGCGGACTCTCGCGTCGCTCCCTACGCCGACTACGCGAGCTACGTCACGACGCTCCGCGCTCGCACCGGCGAGCAGGCGCTCGCGATCGCGAAGCAGGATCCATCGGGTTCGCGTTGCTTCGCACGCGCGACCAACCGATCCGAGCGCGACGTCTGTCAGCGATTCCTGCAGGAGAAGGCGCTGGTCGAAGCGATGCCGACCATCGCCCTCGCGGCGCGCGCGAAGCAGATGCTCGACGCGAACCCCAACGAGTCGTGGTCCGAGCTCGTGCCGATCGGTCAGGCGTGCGCCGAGGCCGCCGATCGCCTCGCCGAGACGGCCATCGCACCGCTCCGCAAGGTCGGTCCGTACACCGTCGGTTTGCTCAAGTCGAAGCTGTGCAACGCGCTGCTGGTGTCTGGCGCGCACTGACCTCCGCGCCGGTGTACCTTCGGCGCGATGCCTCAGGTCGTCGACCTTCCACCTCTCACTCCGACCGCGACGATCGCGCTGGTCCGCGTCTGCAAGGAAACGTCGGCGAAGGAGCCGTTTCGAGAGCTACGCTCGCGACTGCGCGGCGCGAAGCTGTGGGATCGCGATCGACCGCAGGTGATCCTTCGCTTCCTCGGCGCCGGTGGCGCGATCGTCACTCCGTCGGTGTTCATGCAGACGCTCGCGAGCGCGCCGAACGAGGACGCGGTCGCCGAGGCGATCCTCGATCGCCTTTGGCAGCTGAACCCGCTGCTCGCCAAGACGATCGTCGACCTCGTCGCCCAGCGCGCGTACCACAAGGACGAGATCGCGAAGCACCTGCTGACCGGCGCGTTCAAGGGCATCGTCCCGTCGCGCCCCGCGCTCGAGATCTGGATCCAGAACGCGATCACGCACGGCCTGCTCAAGACGGTCGGCATCGCCGTCGCCGCCGGCCCGCGCTTCGAGCGCTACGCGACGCTCGCCAACACGTTCGACATCGAGGAGTTCCTCGCCGAGGACAAGCCCGAGCCCGAGCCGGTCATCCCCGTCGCCGGCGAATCGGAGGAGGGCGCGCCGACCGGCGAGGCCGGATCCGACTCCTCGATCCCGATCGCGGCCGCGGCCCCGTCCGGATCGCCGCTGCCCGCGCCGCTGCGCCACCTCTCCGCCGACGGCGTCCCCACGCCGCGCAATCGCGATCGCGTCGTGCCGACGTCGCGGTTCGCGCAGGGCTTCTCCGACGAGATCCTCGACGAGACCACGAGCCGCATCGCCTCGTGGTGGACCGAGATCAACAAGCAGTCCCTCGCGTACCAACCGAGCGACTTCGGCATCGACGCCGAAGCGTGGGTCGAGAGCGCCGACGAGATCGTCTATCGCATCGCCGTCGCCGCCGCGCTCGCGTTCCGCCTCGATCGCGATCGCAACGGCGTGATCGCAGCGTTCACCGCGCTCGACAAGGCGGGCATCCTCGGCGACCTGTATCAGGGCAACGTGCCCGAGAACCTGCCGGCGCAGATCGATGCGCGCGCACTGATGCTCGCCTCGCTCGCCGCGCGCCGCTGCGCCGAGGTCCCCGAGCTCGCATCGCAGCTCGACGGTCGCGCCTCCGCCGCCGAAGCGTTCGCCTCCCTCGATCTCGCGCTCGGCCGCGGCCTGTTCCGCACCGAGCTGTTCTGGATCATGGCGATGCTGCAGAAGCTCGGCGTGATCCGCTACGACGACCTCGGTGACTTCACGGTCACCCCGCACCGCATCGTGCGCGACACGCTGTTCCGGCTCGGCTTCGTGGGTACTCCGTACGCGAATGACGGACCGACGCTGTCGGCCGCATCGAAGGCCGCCCGCAAGGCCGTGCGCGAGGGCGCCGCCGACGAGATCCTGACGATGTTCGCGCTCGCCGCGGGCTGCGCGTACGACTGCACGCACCGCAAGACGTGCGACTTTCCGTGTCGCGAACGTCTAGAATAGAAATCGCGCAACCCGCGCGAGAGGGAGGCGAGGAAGGCTGCATGCGCATCGTATTCGTGCTCTTCGTGATCGCCGCCGGCTGTGGCGATCGAGTGAACCCGGAGTTCTGCTGTGCCACCGTCGAGCAGTGCTCGGCTGCCGGCGAATCGGAGCTGCGGCCGTGCGGACCTGGCCAGGCATGCGCCGCGGACAACAGCTGCGTCGCGGCCCAGTGCGAGACCAACGCGGACTGCGATGCTTCCGCACCGGTATGTCGCTTGGGGTATTGCGAGAGCACGTGTTCGACGGACGAAGATTGCGCTGCGGTGCCGGGACGAACACGGTGCGGGCCCGAGGCAACCTGTGTCGGGTGCACCGACAGCAGCCAGTGTCCGATGGACGCAGCGATTTGTGATGCGGAGGAGCACGCGTGCCGCGGCTGCGAGCTCGACACCGAGTGCGCGAGCGGCGTGTGCGTCGAGATAGAAGGAGTCTGCGCCGACGACAGTCGTGTCATCTTTGCTGGCGGCGGTGCGACCAGCGGTGAGTGCCCGAGGGCAACCCCGTGCCGCCTGGACTATGCGCTCACGAAGGTTCGAACGGATCGCGATGTCATCCACTTGATCGGGGGGATGCAGAGCCTGCCCTCGACGACGATCTCGGTGACATCACAGGTCGTGATCGATGGTGCACCCACGATGATTATCGGGGGCGGAATGCCTGACTTCTCGATCGATGGCGCCAGCGGCGGGCTTGTTCTCGAGAACCTCGTCCTTCGAAACGTGCGAGCGGTCGCCGGAGCCGGCAGCATTCGAGCATTCAATGTCCAAGGTCAGGACGTCAGCCTCGAGACGACGGGAGGTCTGCTGGACATCGATAAGAGCGAGTTCTCGAGCATCTCTTCCGAGCAACCATCCGTGGTCTGTGGCGCAACTGGAACGCTATCGATCGTACGATCGAAGTTCGCCAACAGGCCGGTACGCAGCACCACCTGCAATGCAACGGTTTCGCGAACCATGTTCGTCACCGACGCGACGGGAATGCTCGCGGTGATGAACGGGTCCGCAACCGTCGAGAACAACCTCTTCGTCACGACGAGCGCGACGACCGACATGGTCTACATGATCGGCGCTGCAGGTAGCGTGTTTCGCTTCAACACCGTCGTGAATCGGTCGACGACGATTGACTCGCCGGTAGCTATCTACTGCGATTCCACCATCGAAATTGCCAGCAACATCTTCGCGTACAACAGCACAAATCCCATCTCCGGGAACGGACCGTGCATCGTTACCTCATCACTGTTCGACCAGCAGGGGGCAGGTGATGCAGGCAGCAATCTCGTGGCGGATCACGACACGTTCTTCGTCAACATGGCGCAAGGCGACTTCCACCTGTCCTCGGGGAGCCCGGCCATCGATCAAGGTGCGCCGGGCCTGGTGCTGACTGATCTGGAAGGGAATCCTCGCGGCGCCTTGCCGGACATCGGAGCTTATGAGGCTCAATAGCGGAGCGTGGGCGCGCGTGCGCTACATGCTAGTTTGAAGACATGCTCGCAGCACTCGTCGTCGGTGGATTGACCGCGTGGTACCTCGGACTCAACGCCGGGATCATCGCCGCCGTCGCCACGGCCGCAGCACTGATCCTCGGTGCCGTCGTCCCCGGACTGACGCTGACCGTCTACGTCGCCGTCATCGGCTGGTGCGCCGCGCTGTACTTCCTCGGTCCCAAGATGTCGAAGGGCAAAGGCCTCAAGGACGACAAGGCGGGCACTGCCGGCATCCTCGGCAACCTGATGGGGGCCGCCGGCCAGGCGACATCGTGGGTGAAGAAGCGGCTCGGCAACGACAAGAAGAGCTGAGCGGTTTCCGAACACGCCACGATTTCGAGGAGATCTGCGGGGACAGTTGGCACCACGTGGGGCCCCACCTCCCACGAATGCTCGGTAGCTACTCCATGAAATCGTGGAGTTAGTTCCGGCATGGGATGTGTAACCCGTGCGCTACATGCGCATTCTTCCCCTGGTCCTGGGACTCTCGCTCGTAGGCTGTATCACCGGTGAGATCGGGTCGACGGGACCGGGCGGGGATGATGTGGGTGGCGATGACGATGGAAGTGGCAGCGGAAGCGGCAGTGGCAGCAACACCCCCGAGCCCCGCGTGATGGTCACGACCGACAACCCGACCGTGAACACCGAGCTCGGCACGACGCAGATGATCACGGTCAACGTCGACGCCGCCAATTTCACCGGCCCAGTGAACCTGACGGCCAGCGTCATCAACCCGACGACGATGGCGCCGGTACCCGGATGGAACGTCTCGCTCGCCACGGCCACCGTGGACGTCACGGCGGATGGCATCACGCCGGTTGTTGCCACGTTGACGATCCCGTCGCAGAACGCGGGCGAGCTGACCGGTGAAGTCAAGATCGATGCGACGAGCAGCCTGGGAACGACCTCGACCTCGTCGACCGTGACCGCACTCAATCAGGTGAGCATCCAGGTTGCCGAGAACAATGGGCAGTGCGTGTACCCGACGGGCGCTGCGGCAAGCGTTACCGTCAAGCTCGGCACCAAGGTCCGCTTCGTGAACAAGTTCACGACCGACCCCATCGTGATTCACTCGGACAACACGAACGTGATCGGGCACCAAGGCCAGGGCAGCGCGCCGGCTGATCAAGGTGACAACATTCCCGTCAATCAGGCCTACGAGGTGACCACGGGCTCTGCCAAGTCCGCAGGTGGAAACCTGACCACGGGCACGGCTCGGTGGTACTGCCATGCTCCTGGTCCTAACGCTGGGCAGCAATCGGTGGTCGTCGTCCCATAGGCGAATATCGCGACCGATGGAACGGGCAGGTTTACGGACCTGCCATTTTCATTTTCGGGCATGGCGATCGATCGGCGATAGTCGTGGCATGAAGCGACCCGAGAACTTCGAAGAGTTCTGGCCGTACTACGTCTCGCAGCATCAAGACCCGACGTGCCGCAAGCTGCACTTCGTCGGGACGACGCTCGCGATGGGCTGCCTCGCGCTCGCGCCGGCGTATCCATGGATGGCGCTGGCCGCGCCCGTGGTTGGCTACGGATTCGCGTGGGTCGGGCACTTCAAGTTCGAGAAGAACAAGCCCGCGAGCTGGCTCGGACCCAAGGAGCTCGTCTGGTCGCTGCGCGGTGACCTTCGCATGTGGATGTACATGCTCGAGGGCACGATGGACGCCGAAGTCGAGCGTCACGCGCTCGCTGCAGACGCCGCAAGCTAGATGCAGGTGACTTGCTCGGCGCACGCGTCGAACAGGTCCCCCTCCTCGCAAAAGAGGCTCTCGCACTGGTTTCCAGCGCTGCATGGAGAGGTGTTCGGCAACGGTGCAGCGCAAAGACCCGTGCTCGTGTCGCACCATGCCTCACGGACACATCTGACGGTGCACGGCTCTCCGAGCGTCGGTAGCTCCGCGCACGCGCCGTTCGGATCGCACTCGCCGTAGGGCGAGCAGTCCGCGGCCGTCGTGCACGGCGCACCGTCGAGCCCGACGGCCACGCACGAACCGCTCGAGCATCTCGCGCCGATCTCCGCGCAGCGCATGTACGGACACGCCTCGCCGAGGAGCGGCATGTCGCGACACAGGCCGGGCTGCAGGTCCGTCGCGCCGATGCACGCGAGGTCATAGCCGCACTCCTCGTCGCGCGTGCACATGTCGCGCGCCGCGCCCCGTGGATGACAGACACCGTCGGTGCCGCAGAAGCCGGCGGCACAGTCGATGTCGCGATTGCACGCTTCGCCGACGGCGGCGTTCGCGATCGTGGCGCGGCAGTAGCCGGAGCAGCATTCGTCGATCGGGCACGCGGGCGCTTCGCACGCACCAGAGGCGCACTCGAGGTCGAACGCGCACGGGTCGCCATCGTCGATGCGGCCGGTGAACACGCGCGTGCACGCGGCGGGGGGCGTGCGCGCGTCCTCGCTCGTCGCGTCACACGACTGCTGCGCGATCGCGGCGAGGCACGCCTTCGCGGCGGTCCCGTCGTAGGCGAGCTTGTTCGCGTCGAGGGCGGCACGCATGTCGTGATCGATTGCGGGCAGCACGAAGCGCTCGCAGGCGTCGACGCTCGAGAACAGGCCGCAACGCGTGAGCCGCTCGCACTCGGCGTTGCGTCGAGCGTCGCCGTAGTCGTCGAGCGTGACGCCAGCGGCGTTGTCACCGCACGCAGTCAGCGCGACGAGAACAACGAGGGGCCGCATCTGCCGTGACGATATCGCGGCTTGGATGTGCGTGTCCGGCGCGCGTCCGGTTCTCACGCTGTCGCGCCGTTGAGTCGAAGCGCACGCGAGGTAAGCTGATGTCATGTCCCGGGGCGACCGCACGGACGAGGAGCTTCCCGACGTCGACGAACGCCTCGTCGCGCCCGAGGCTCGCTACGAGATCGACGACGGAAAGCTCGTCTACGTGGCGCCGGCAGATGAACCGCATGGCGAAGCACACGGGGCGCTCGCGGCGTTGCTCCGAGCGCACTGCGCGCCGGACTTCAAGGTCGCGATCGACATGCTCACGCGAACCTCAAAGACGTCGGACATCGCGCCGGATGCCAGCGTCTACCCCGCGGCGCGGAATCCGAAGACGGGTGGACGCCAGCTGGAGGAGCTCGCGTTCGAGCTCCTCGCGACGACGCGGCTGTCCACCGCGGCGAGCAAGGCAGCGCAGCTGACGAAGCGCGGAGTGCGTCGCGTCTTTGGCATCGATCTCGGCAAACGGCGCGTCGTCGAGTGGTCACGCGAGCTCGGCTCGTGGTCGATCCTTCCGATTCAAGGCGTGATCGAGGATCGGGTGTTCGCGAAGCCGCTGCCGATCGAGGGCTTGCTGGACATCGCGGGCACCGACGATCTCGTGGTCCGCGCGTGGCGCATGCGCGGACACCCCGAGTTCGTCGCGGAGCGAGAGCAAGGTCGCGAGGAAGGTCGCGAGGAAGGTCGCGAGGAAGGTCGCGAGCAAGGACTTCGCGATGCGCTGCGCGCCGTGGTGACCGCGCGCTTTGGAGCGATCGAGGCCGACCTCGCGGCGCGGATCGACACGGCGTCGACGGAGCTGCTCGCTCGATGGATCACGCGCGCGATGACGGTCGCGACGCCCGCGGAGATCGCTCGCGAGTAGGCCGCGACGCCTGCAGAGATCGTTTGCGAGTAGGCCGCGACGCCTGCGTCGTCGTGCGCGAGGCCGTCGATCGTGGCGACGACGCGTCACTTCTCGACGAGCTTGCGCTCGCGGCTGTCCCAGCGCCACACCGGGCCCTTGCCGGTGAGGTGCACGCCGCCACGCCACGTGTCGATGCCGCCCTCGTGCACGCGATCGATCGCGCCGGCCAGGGCCTGGCGGCCGAGCGCCGTCACCGCGGGGCTCGCGCCCTTGAGTGCGGCGAGCGTGGTCGGCGCGTTGTCGACGAAGCCTGCCGCGCCGAGCGAGGCGAGCGTCGCGACGAGGTAGCCGTCGGTCAGCGGATAGCGCGGATCGGTCGCGGCCGAGCCTTGCATCAGCGCGTCGGCGGAGCCTTCACCGCGCGCGATCGCGGCGAGGACCTGGCGCTCGGTGCGCGAGAGGCCGCTCGTCGGATCGGGGAACTCCTCGAGGTGTCGCTCGAGCGCGCCCGCGAGGAACGGCAGCGCCTTCACGCGGCGCGCGAGGAACGGCAGTCCGCGCGGATCGGCGGAGGTCAGCGCGATGAAGGTGGTGATCGCCTCGTCGATCGAGTCGCGCGAGAGCGGCGCGCGCTGCGGCCAGAGGGCGGCGAGCTGCTCGGGCGAGAGCTCGCCGAGACCGAGGAAGTTCGGGACCGCCGGGTGACGGTCGATCGAGACGATCGTCAGCGTCTGCGGCAGTCCCTTGCGCGCGATGCGCGACAGGATGCGGATCAGCGCGAGCTGATCGAAGAGGTCGTGCTCGAACCAGAGGATGACCTCCTCGGCCGCGAGCGCGCTGTCGAGGTCGCGATCGTAGGCGACGAGCTTGTCCTTCGCTTCGGGGTGCTCGTGCTGTGCCCAGTAGGCGCTGCGTGCGGCGTAGTGCTCCGCGTCGCCGACGGGGAGGACCGGGCCGCGATCGAGGGCGTCGGCCCAGACGCGGATCTCGCCGGGGAGCTCGGCGAGCGAGAGCTGATCGGCCGTCGTGTCGCCGTTGCAGATGTGAACGATGCGCTCCATGCACAGGGCGTATCATGGCGAGAACGCGCGGGGAATGCGTGTGCCGAGTCCATCGAGTCCGCGAAGCGCCAGGACAGAAAAAAATCACGCAACGCCGCGACGCGCTCGGAGATAGGGCGGTTCATGGGCAACGACTTCCTGCACCCTCCGCGACCGAAGAAGCCCGCGGTACGTTCGGTTGTCGAGCCTGCGCCGACGACGCTGGACCCCACGCAGCTTCCGGGGCCCGTCGAGCGGCGCGGCTTCGCGGCATTGTCGAACGTCGATCTCGGCGAGGTCGCGGTCGGAAGTCGTCGATGGTTCGACGTCTGCAGCTTGATCGTTGCGGACGGGTTTCGCGGTCAAGCCGCGGTGCTCGCCTACGTCGCGGACGAGGCGTTCCTCGCTGCGACGAGCGACGCTTCGAGTCGCTCGGGACAGCAACACGCCTTCGTGACCGACGCGACACCACAACGCGTTTTGTCGACGGAGGCACTGGAGCCGCTCCGCGTCCGGTTCAGCCCGACGCTCGCCGGTACCTATCGCGCGGCGCTCACGTTTCGCGCGGACTGGAGCGACCGTCGAGTCGACCAGCAGGACGTCATCGTGCGGGCTCGCGCAGTTCCACTCGAGGACTTCGAGGTCATGCCTTCGATTCGACAGCGCACGACCCAATCCCCGAGCAAGCCGAGCAAGCGGAGAAGGACGCCTTCCGTGGCCATCTGGCCGCGCGCGATCAACTCTTGGTCGCCACCACCGAAGCATCCGCGGCCGCACAGGCACTCGGTAAGGCACAACGCGAGGGTGTCACTAACGCGGAGAAGGAGGCGAAGTCTTTCAAACAGCCGTCCCCCGAAGCGGCGTGGTGGTTCGAGCTGGCAGAGATTGCGATCTCGATGGGAACGGCGACAATCGCGAGCATTCTGAGCCGCAAGATCACCGACATGGCAGTGACGCGCGTATTCGGCAAGGCCGTAAAGGACGTCAAGGAGCTGGCGCCGTACTACTCGGTCGTCGACGCGATCAAGGAAGGCGTGAAGTCGCCGCGGAAGGCGACTTCGATCCAGCCGGGGAAGGCCGACAAGGCGAGGATCCTCAGCCGGCGAAGGGGCACCAGGCGTTCTCGTCGAACCGCGAGATCGACTTCTGGGCACACCAAGCGAATGAGACCAACGACAACGGCAACGCCCACGCGCAGCTCGTCGCAGATACGCAGGCTGCGATGCTCGCGCTCGTCGACGAACAGTCCGAAACATCCGTCGCGGTCATGCGCGGCTTGCGCGACGTGTTCCGCGCCGCGAAGGAACAAGCCACGATCGAGCAACAGCTCGCTTCAGGATCACAGTGGGTGGCCGGCGTCGCTCGCGCGAGTCTGGACACGGCGAGGAGCCGGCGGACGTCCTCGAGCCTCGATCCCGCGCTCGAGGACGACCTCTATCGCCGCGCCGACGGTGTCGTACAGCTCTTCGTGACGCTCGAGGAGGACGCCGCCTCGATCGAGGAGGCGCGCGTCGAGCTGACGCGCGCGAGGCTGGACGGCATCTCGCAGGAGATCGCGGACAAGCTGGAGACGCGACCGCTCGCGCAGTTCCCGATGCCGGTGGTCATCGAGGTCGCGCCGGGCGGCTACAGTCTGATGGGAGCGACAATCCGGCGCGAAGCAGATGGCTCGTTGCACGCGAGCGGTGCCCTGCCGTACCTGACCGAGTCGGACGATCCCTCCGTTCGTGCCAACGTGGTCGCGCAGATCGCCGGCAAGGTCCTCGCGCGGCCGATTCGTGACCGCACGAGCTCGAAGAGCCCCAGACTCCTCACCAACGACGACACGAAGGACTCCGACCCATGAGGCAAGCGATCGTGATCGCAGTCGTTGTTGGATGCGCTGGCGAGACAGCCAAGGTCGACGAGCCGCCGAAAGAACCTACGGTGGCAATCACTCCGGGAAGAACCACGCGGAGCTACGTGTGTAACGGCGGCTACGAGGATCTCGACGATTCCTTCCGCGGAGGTCGCATCGATCGCAGGACCGTGACGTGTCGAGAGCACCGTGCTTGCGCCGCGGCAGGCGGGTGCCAGAAGACCGAGTGCGCTGAGTGGAGGGAGAACTTCGTGACATACGATGAGGCTGTGGAGTACTGCACGTGGAGGGGCGGTATGCTGCCCAGCTATGGCCAGTGGGAACGCGCGGTCCGCGGCCCGAAGCTCGAGAATCGGCCCCCGTTCACCGACGTGAAGGAATCGTGCTGGGTTCCGACCAGCGAGCGGCGCTCGTTTCCCCGCTGCGAGTTCGTGACCCTCGAAGGAGTCGTGTACTGGACGCGCAGTGATGGAGAGTGGAGTCGGAGCTCCGTCTGTGGAGGTCGCGTCGTCGCGAACACGTACGATCATGACGTCGCGCGTGCGACCATCGAGTATCCGGGCCCCGCCGCCCCTCCGCACGAGTTTCGCTGCGTGTACGAGGACCTCGCCCCAGAGCCGTAGGATCACAGCGGGTTGCAGGGCCGAA
This sequence comes from uncultured Kofleriaceae bacterium, assembly GCA_964617845.1. Taxonomy (GTDB): domain Bacteria; phylum Myxococcota_A; class Polyangia; order Haliangiales; family Haliangiaceae; genus JABFXX01. Next base: position 71,025 of record CAZUAR010000029.1, read on the forward strand.
AAAGGTCGCAACTGCTCGCAGCGCCGTCGGATAGGCGGGCTCCATGCGAGCAACGTCATCCCTCGACCATCTCTCCGATCACCTCGAGCTGATGTCCGCGTCGATGCACCTCCGCGCGTGTGCGCTCGGTGGTGCCGGCGAGGACGAGGGACGCCGGTGGCTCGCCGCGATCGCGGAACGCCAGCATCGAATCGAGGAGCGAGCCCGCGACGCGGACCTCGCGAGCGCTCGCCTCGTCGCGCAGCTGGAGCTCAGCGCGACGGAGGAACAGGTCATCTGGCTCCTGGCGGCGATCGCGATGCGGCGCGATGTTCGCTTGCTTGTCGCACGGTGCAGCGGCGAATCCACGCCAGATCCCACCCTCGAGGCGGTCCGCTCGATCGTGTACGGCGACCTTCCGAGTCGCGAGGCGCTCGAGGAGCTCGGCGCGAGAGGAACGCTTCGTTCGCTCGGCGTGATCGAGCGCAGCGATCACAGCGCCGAGCACGAGAGTCGTCAGACATGGGCACTCTCCCGGCGCGTCTTGAGCTGGATGCATGGTCACTGCTCGACGCAGCACGCCGCGACCGGCTCCGAGGTCGGCGACGTGCCGGCGCTGGAATCGCTGGCGATCGATGCGCGCGCGATCGCCACGGCGCGGACGGCGCTCGCGCAACCAGAGTCGATCGTGATCGCGGCCGGGCTGCCCGGGCTCGGGAGGCGAACGTTGCTGGTCGCGGCGGCCCGCGAGGCGGGACGCGAGGTCCTCGAGCTCGATGCGCGCACCGTCGCCGCCGAGACCGCGGCCGAGACGGTGCGCGCATTTGCCCTCGAGTGTCGGCTCGCAGACTGCGTACCGCTGTTCTCGAACCTCGATCTCGCCGCGGATTCGGTATTCGGTGTAGTCGTCGAGCACCTTCCTCGGTTCGCGAAGGCGCTCGTGACGATGGGGGTGGTGCGCCGGACCCTTCGCGTGAAGAATCCGGTGGTCCACATCGATCTCGTGCCGCCATCGAGCGAGCTGCGTGCTCTTGTCTGGGCGCGGAGCCTTGGCACTGATGGACGATCCTGGGCGGAGCGCTATCCGATCGCGCCATCTCTTGTCGCCCGCGCCGTGAGTGCGGCGCGTGCTCGTGCAGGACGTAGAGATGTGGACGAGTCGGAGGTCGCCATCGGGGTCCGCAGTGTCCTCGACGAGAGCCTCGCGCAGTTCGCGGCCCGTATCGAGGTAAGCCAGACGTGGGACGACATCGTCCTCGGTGAAGAACAGGGCGATGCCGTCCTCGAGCTCCTCGGACGCGTACGCGGTCGAGCGTGCGTGTACGAGCGCTGGGGCTTCGCCAGAAAGGTCGGCAAGGGGCTCGCCGTGGCGGCGCTATTCTCGGGACCACCCGGCACCGGCAAGACGATGCTTGCCTCGCTCGTCGCGCGCGAGCTAGGCATGGAGCTGTATCAGGTCGACATGGGCAAGGTGATCTCGAAGTACGTCGGCGAAACGGAGCGAAACCTCGGACAACTGTTCGACGCCGCCGAGGCCGGACAAGCGATCCTCCTGTTCGATGAAGCCGATGCGATGTTCGGCAAGCGAACGCAGGTCAAGTCGTCGAACGATCGATACGCGAACCTCGAGACGAACTTCCTCCTCCAGCGTTTGGAGTCGTACACGGGCATCTGCATCCTCACGAGCAATCACGAGGGAAACATCGATCCGGCGTTCGGACGCAGGTTGGCCGTACACATCCGCTTCGAGATGCCCGCCGCCGACGAACGCGCGCAGCTGTGGCGAGCCATGCTCGCGACCAAGGCGCCGCTCGCCGAGGATCTCTCCATCGAGAAACTCGCGCATCAGTACGAGATGAGCGGTGGACACATCCGCAACGCGGTCTTGAGCGCGGCGTTCATCGCGGCTGCTAAAGGGTGCGCGATTACGACCAGCATGCTGCAGCATGCAGCGAAGGCCGAGTATCGCGCGCTCGGCAAGCTCCTGGTATGAGGCTGGATCTTCGGCACGCGGACGATCGCGAGGCTCGCATGCGCTGAACCGTTATCGCTTCGAGCCTGGAACGTGCGCAGCGACGGCGGCGAACATCGTCTAGGTGTTCGCTCAGAACGCGCACTGATAGAGATACGCCGTCATCGGCTCGATCTGTTTGACCGAACCCGCCTCGACGAGCCACGCCTCGAGGCTCGTGCCCTCCCAGCCCGGGCGCTCGATCGCGACGAGGAACGGCGCGTGGCCCGAGCCATCGATCGACCACGCGGCGAGCGCGACGGGGACCGACGGGCCGCCCTCGCGGATGTCGATCGCCGCCATGCTCGGATCCGCGCCGTCCATGAGCGTGCGCACGAAGCCGCTCGCGCCGACCTCCTCGTCGCCGACGACGAACCGCATCAGGCCGCGATCTTTCTTGCGGGAGTCCCGCTCGACGTGGACCGAGAGCTCGCCGAAGGCGTAGGTCGCCTTGCTGTCGAGCGCGACGATGATCGGCGCGCTCGCGGACGGTCGCGCGGTCGAGTCGAACAGTGCCCACGCGATGCCGACGGACAGCTTCTTCGTGCCGACGAGCGGCGTCACGGCGAGCTCGTTGCCATCGCATCCGAACGGCGTCTTCGTCGGCTCGATCGAGGTGAACGTGCCGGACGCGCCGCGCGCGTCGGTGACCAGCATCGGCGTGTTGGGCGGCATGCGGCGCGCGGGATCGACGAGCGGGAACTTCGTCGTGATCGGGACGAAGTCCGGCGTCTCGTCCGTTCGCGCGGACGCGGTGACGATCACGAGGCTCCCGAGATCCGCCGGGATCGGGGTGACGGCGGTGATGTTCTGCGGCGTCGGCGTCGGCGTCGGCGCGGGCGACGAGCACGAGGCGAGGAGCGCGAGCACCGCGATGCGCATGGCAGCACCGTACGCCAGATCGTGGCATTTCGACACGGTCCGGCTCTCCGTGGCAGCGGGCGGCAAATCGCCGTTGCCGCATGGGATCCGTCGCGGCTCCATCGCAACTGCGCGGATTCTCCACGCGCGTCTGGTATTCCAAAGAAACCGGGCTGGCGTGCATCCAACGCATGCTTAGCCTGGAACTTCGATTCACGAGGGAGTGTGCATGAAGCTCGTCGGTGGGGTCGTAAAGCTGCTGGCGCTGGTCGGGGGCGCGATCATCACGTTCGTCGGTCTGTCCGCGGTGGCGGGCACGTTCGTCGCGAACGGGTGGGCGCGGCTCGGGTTCGCGCTCGGTGTCGGGTTGCTGGTGCCGTTGATCGTGGCGGAGATCGCGCTCGCGAAGTTCGCCCCCGACAAGCGGCGCGGTGTGACGAGCGACGTGCTCGCGGTGATGTACGCGGGCTTCGCGCTCGTGTTCGTCGGTCTCATGCACGGACCGTCGCGACCGCTGCTGCAGAAGGAAGGCGATCGTCTCGCGCACTCGGGCTGGAGCCGCACCGCGAAGCTCGCGTGGGCGCTCGCCGGCGGACGCGGCGCGTACGCCGAGGAGCCAGCGACGCCCATCGTCGCGGTGGCGCCCGACAAGAAGGACAAGAAGGACGAGAAGGCGCCCGACAAGAAGGACGAGAAGGCGCCCGACAAGAAGGACGAGAAGAAGTCCGAGCTGCGCGCGGGTGATGGCAAGGAGCGCACGCCGTCGCAGCTGTTCACCGAGTTCGCGCCGTCGGTCGTCACCATCAGCGTGAAGGGACCGATGGGCGAGGGCGGTGGTACCGGCTTCCTCATCGACAGCGCCGGCACGATCGGAACGAACTATCACGTCATCCAGCACGCGACGGAGCTGCAGATCAAGTTGATGGACGGCACCGTCGTGAAGGACATCGAGGTCCTCGCGGAGAACGAGCCGGGCGACCTCGCGCTGCTTCGAATCAAGACGGATCACGCGCTGCCGCCGGTCGCGCTCGGCGACTCGGACAAGGTCACCGTCGGCGAGCGCGCGGTGTCGATCGGTAACCCGCTCGGCCTCGAGCACACGCTCACCGATGGCCTCGTGTCCGCGCGCCGCGTGATGCAGGGACGCAAGATGATCCAGATGTCGACGCCGGTGTCGCCGGGCAACTCGGGTGGACCGGTGTTCAACTCCAAGGGCGAGGTCATCGGCGTGACGACCGCGATCTTCCTCGGTGGATCGCCGCTCGCGCAGAACCTGAACCTCGCGACGCCGATCAACGATCTGCGCGCGATGATCAAGGACGAGTATCCAGGCCGTCACAAGATCGGGGAAGAAGGCCCGAGCGGCGTGGGAGGGAGGTGGTGATGCGTCGCTTCATTCCAGTCCTGCTCCTCGGCATGCTGGGCGCGCTCGGCGGCCTGCTCGTCGTGAACTACGAGGGTGATGCCGCGAACGCGGAGCCGCCCGTCGCGAAGAAGGACGACAAGAAGCCGAAGGACGGCGTGGTGCCCGCGGCCACCACGCCCGCGCCGGCGCCCGTCCTCCAGCGGCCGATGCGCGCGATCGCGCTCGGCTGGGAGTTCCTCGCGCCCGGCGTGATCGCGAACGGCGAGCCGGCGAAGCCCCCAGAGAAGCTCGACGACAAGCCCGACGACAAGCCCGCCGACAAGCCCGACGACAAGCAAGCGGAGAAGAGCTCCGCGGGCTCGGCCGAGAAGGCGGCCGACCGACCCGAGAAGCCCGCGACGAAGACCGAGTACGCGAACGCGTCGACGATGGACGAGATCGAGAGCGCGCTCGCGAAGGGCGGGGCGGCCGGCGGCGCGGACATCGCGATCATGCCGCTGTCGTCGTACGTCGCGTCGTACGAGCGGCTGCGCGCGCTGACGCCGGAGCTGATCTTTGTCGTCGGCTGGTCGCGCGGTCGCGAAGCGCTGTACGGCACCGACCAGCGGGCGATCACGAAGCTCCCGACGACGGGGACGATCAAGCTCGCCGCCTCGACGGCGCAGCCCGAGACGTTCTTCACGCTGTTCCTGCTCGATCTCGCCGGCGTTCCCGCGTCGCGCATCGAGCTCGTCGCGAAGGACGTGAAGACGCCGCTCACGGCGGTGTTCCGTCGCTCGAAGGAGACGCCGAAGGGCAAGCTCCTCGTCACGAGCGCGGACATGCCGCACGTGATGCCGATCGTCGCGGTCGCGCCGCACGGCTTCGTGCAGGCGCACGCGGCGGAGCTCGAGCAATGGGGCCGCACGTGGCTGTCGGGTGTCGCGAAGCTGCAGGCCGACGTGCCCGCCGGCGGACGCCAGGTCGCGACCATGGCGGGCGCACCGCCGGTGCTGTCGATCATCGAGGGCCTCGGTCAGATCGAGTTCGCCACGCTGCGCGAGAACGCGACCGCGATGGGCCTGTCGGGTCGCGGCGCGCTCACGCTCGATCAGATCTTCCGCACGACGTGGCGGATCTGGCGCGACGTCGGCACGCTGACGACGCCACCGCCGGAGACGGCGCCGCTGTTCACGGGCATCGTGTCGTCGCTCGCGCGCACCACGCCGGAAGCGAACGCGCCCGACGCGCCGCGCCCGCGTCCCGCCGACGCCGGTGACGGCAAGCGCCCCGAGGTGCTGCTGGTCGTGAAGGGCCCGGTCGCGAAGGCGGGCAAGCTCGACGCGGAGGCGTTCGTGAACCAGATCGGCATGCTCGCCGGCGTGTTCGATCGCCTGAAGCTGCGCGTCGGTATCCGCGACGACGCGAAGACCGCGGAGCTGCTCGTCGGGATGGCGCGCGATCGCTTCGGCCTGCGCGCGGATCAGCTGTCCGTCGCGAAGAGGCCGCCGAGCGGGACCACGACCGCCGTCGAGGTGCTGTCGCCCAACTGAGCTGTCGAGCGTGTGCGGGGTACCTGATACCCTGGGACCATGCGCGGGTGGCACTTGCTGGCGATGGTCGTCGTGACGGCGTGCTACTCGCCGAACGCGCAGCCGGGCGCCCCGTGCACGCTCGCGCTCGACAACTGTCCGAGCGGCCAGCGCTGCGAGCTCGTCGCCGGCGAGAGCATCTGCGTGATCTCGGGTGGCGCCATCGACGCGGGGGACGGCGCGCCCGATGCGAACGACGCGACCGACGCCAACGACGAGGACGCCGCGCCGATCGATGCACCGTTGGTCGACGCACCGCTGATCGACGCGGCGATGGTCGATGCCGGCGTGACGCCGTGGGCGCTCGTGCAACACGACGGTGAGTCCAACGGCAACGACGTCAACTTCGCCGCGTCGGGCGCGGGCAACCTGATCGTCGTCGGGATCGAGACCGGCGCGAGCACCGCCGTGACGACCGTGACCGACAACGCCGGCAACACCTACCTGCCGGCGACGGGAAGCCGGGCGATCAACACGCAGGAAGACTTCGGTGTCGAGCTCTGGTACGCGACGAACGTGAACGCCGGCGCGACACGGATCGTCGCGACCGCAGACACGATCTACGGCGTCGTGATGTGGGAGGTCCGCGGCCCCACGACGCTCGGAAACGTCGCGAAGCTCGACAACCAGGCGGCGACGAACACGCCCGATGGCGCGCCGATCACGACGACGACAGTGGGCGAGTTCGTGGTCTCGATCGTGATCGTGCAGCTCGCGGTCGGCGCGATCAAGCCCGGCTTCACCAACGACGAGAGTGTCTTCATGAACGGCTGGGCGCACCTGACGAGCAACACTGCGCCGCCGGGCACGTACACCGCCGAGTGGAACGCGACGACCGGCGTCTACTGCGCGAGCTCCGCCGCGTTCCGCATGCCGTAGCTCAGGGCAGGTTCGTCAGCGTGTAGCGCAGGACACGCGAGCCACCGATGCCGAGGTTCGAATCCGCGAGGAACAGCTTGTCGCCCTGGACGGCGAGGCCGCGCGGCGTGAGCGACTGCTCGGCCGCGATCGCTCCGCCCATGAAGTCGGTGGCGCCGAGGACAGCGTCCGCGGACTCGCCCGAGGTCGTCGGACGCGGCGTGTGCACGACGACGCGGAAGTTCACCATGTCGACGATGTACAGGCTGCCGTGCGCCACCGTGATCTCGCCGGGGATGTGGAGGCCGATCGCGTTCGGCATCTGCGAGCCGGCGGCCGCGTTCGGCGAGCCTGTCGATCCGCCGTTCTGACCGACGAAGAAGTCGGCGGGCTGGTTGTTCGTCGTCGGCATCCCGTTCCAGCCCATGACGCGGTTGTTCTGCGAGTCGGAGACGTAGAGGCGCTCGCCGTCGAAGAACACGTCGAGCGGTTGGTTCATCGAGCTCGGCGTCGGCGGCGACGGCGCATCGGCGGTCGAGAACGCCGCCTGTCCGAGCACGATGTCGGCGGGGACGCCGTTCGTCGTCGGCATCGTGGTCCAGATCAGCACGCGATTGTTTCCGGTGTCGGCGACGACGAGGCGCGTGCCATCGGTCCACACGCCGCGTGGATCGCTGAGCTTGTTCGCAGCCGTCCCCGCGGTCGCGGCGGTCGTCGTCGTCTGTCCGAGGACGACGTCCCACGGCACGCCGCTCGCGGTGGGGATCGAGCTCCAGATCAGCACGCGATTCGACGCGGAGTCCGAGACCACGACACGCGTCCCGTCGGACGAGACATCGCCGAGGTTGGTGAAGCCGCTGGCCGCGGTGAGGAGTCGCCCCGAGGGTCCGCTCGTGTTCGTCGTGAGCGAGGATTGGCCGACCGCGACGTCCGCGGCCGCCGAGAACACGAGCGGCGGCGCGTTGAGCTGGAGCACGCGTGCGTTGTGCATGTCGGTGATCCACAGGTGCGTGGCGGTGGCGGAGAGCCCGCCGGCCGAGCGCGACGTGTCAGGCGTCATCCCGGTCGTCCGTGTCGCCAGATCCGGGGCGCCGATCGCGAGGTCCGCGAACTGCCCATCCGTCACGGGTGGTGCCGTCGGCAAGACGGGGCCGTCGGGCCCCCCTTGCTCGTCCACCGTCGCGTCCTCGAGGGGAGGAGCATCCGGGCTGGTCTTGACCACGTCTCCGCACGCCGCCGCGAGACAAACGACTAACAGTCCCCGCTGCATGTCCGAAACGGTACCACGTGACGATCGGGCTCGACGACGGAACCTCGCTCACATGGTGCGACCGCGGTCACAGCATCGACGGCGTGCACTGGAGCTACGCGTCGATCACGTCCAATCGTTTGCCGAGGAGCTATCGCTTCTGACCGAGGTGGTACTTCTTCATCTTGTCGATCAGCGTGACGCGCGAGACGCCGAGGCGCCGCGCTGCTTCCGACTGGTTGCCGCCGGTCGCTTCGAGGGCGCGCGCCACGAGGCCGCGCTCGAACGCTTCGACTTGTTCTTTCAGCGAGGGTCCGTTGCGAGCATCGGTGAGCGGCACGTCGTGATCCTCCGGCGGATGGTCGGTGGCGGCGGGCAGGGTTTCCGACGAAGGTGGCGTGCCGGATGCGGCTTCGTAGTCCGCGATGCCGATCACGCCACCCGACGACAGGGCGGCGAGGCGGGCGATGGTGTTCTCCAGTTGTCTGACGTTGCCGGGCCAGTCGGCGCGAGCGAGCGCGTCGACGAGCGAGGGTTCGAGCGTGATGGTGCCGAGGCCGAAGCGCTCGCCGTAGCGGCGCGCGAACTCGGCGGCGAGCGCGGGGATGTCGTCCTTGCGATCGCGCAGCGGAGGCACGACGAGCTCGACGACGGCGAGGCGATAGTAGAGGTCCTCGCGGAACGTGCCGGCCTTGGCCTCGGCGGCGAGATCGCGATTCGTCGACGCGACGACGCGGACGTTGACCTTCTCGATGCGGCCCGAGCCGACGGGCTGGATCTCGCCTTCTTGCAGGACGCGCAGGAGCTTTGCCTGGACGGCGAGGGGGAGCTCGCCGATCTCGTCGAGGATCAGCGTGCCGCCATCGGCCTGCGCGAAGAAGCCGGCGCGCGTGGCGGTCGCGCCGGTGAACGCGCCCTTGACGTGACCGAACAGCTCGGCGTCGGCGAGCTCGGCGGGAAGCGCGGCGCAGTTGAAGCGGACGAGGGGCTTCTGTGCGCGCAGCGACTGCGCGTGCAGGAGCTCGGCGACGAACTCCTTGCCGGTGCCGGTCTCGCCGCGCACGAGGACGGTGACGTCGCGGGTGGCGACGCGCGAGGTCGCCTCGAGCAGGCGGCGCATCGCGCGCGAGGCACCGATGATGCGGCGGCCGAGCGTTTGCTCCGCGGCGAGCCGGCGGTTGTCGATGCGGAGGCGGCGCGCTTCGAGGGCGCGATCGAGGACCGCGGCGACCTCGTCGATGTCGAACGGCTTCGCGAGGTAGTGATACGCGCCTTGCTTCATCGCGAGCACGGCGACGCGCTCGCTGCCGTGCGCGGTCAGAAGGATCACGGGGAGGGACGCGTCGCGCTGGACGATCTGCGCCATCAGCTCGAGGCCGTCCATCCCGGGCATCGATAGATCGGTGAGCACGGCGTCGACGTCGTCGAGCTTGGTCAGCGCTTCGGCGCCCGACTTCGCGGTGACGACCTTGTGACCGCGATCGGTGAGGACCTCGCTCAGCGTGAACAGGACGCCGGGCTCGTCGTCGACGAGGAGGATGCTCATGCGCGTGCCTCGATCATTGCCGCGCGCGCGCTGGGCTCGGGCGTGGGGGCGGTCTCGACGGGCAGCGTGATCGTGGCGGTCGTGCCCTGACCGACCGTGCTCTTGTAGTCGAGCGTGCCGCCGTGCTGCGTGATGACGGACTGCGCGAGCACGACACCGAGGCCGGTGCCGTTGGGGCGCGTGGTGAAGAACGAGGTGCCGAGGCGCTCGAGGTCCTCCGGCGAGATGCCGCGGCCGGTGTCGCGAACGTCGAGCGTGACGCCGGACGGCGTCGTGCGAATGCGCAGCGAGACGCGGCCGCCGGACGGCGTGGCCTCGACGGCGTTGGACACGAGGTTGATCAGCGCTTCCTTGAGGCGGCGCGAGTCACCTTTGACCTGCGTCGGTGGTGCTTCGATCTCGAGCGCCACGCCCGCCTGATCGGCGCGACCGGCGACGATGTCGAGGACATCGCGGGCGAGGGCCGCGACGTCGAGCGTCTCGGGCTTGAGGTCCTCGAGCGGCCGGCTGAACGAGAGGTACTCGGCGAGGATGGTCTCCATGCGCGAGATCTCCGAGGCGACGACGGCGAGGCGCTCCTGCGTGCGCTCGCTCTCGGGCGTGCGGGCGACGAGCTGACAGAGGCCCTTGATCGATGCGAGCGGGTTCTTCAGCTCGTGGGCGACCTTCGCGCCGACGGACTGCAGGCGGCGCAGCTGGGCGATCGCTTCGGTCACGCGCTCCTCGCGAAGACACGCCATCGAGTCGGAGGCGCGCGCCGACATCGCGGTGAGCTTGCCGACCATGAGGTGGAGCATGAACAGGTGCCAGCCGAGGCCCATGAGCACGAGCACCGTGTAGTACGTCGTGGAGACCGCGGCGCCGATGACGGAGCCCGGGAGGAACACCATCGCGACGATGAGGAAGAAGTTGCCGACGGCGGTCCAGCGCGCGACGGGGTAGGGACCGAAGAAGAGGAGCGACACGATCGCGGGCAGCACCAGGCTCGGCAAGAACGGCGAGTGAATGCCGCCGGTGATCGACGCGCAGCCGACCACGAACAGCTGGGCGACGACGTTCATGCGGATGAACCCGGTCTCGATCGTCGACGGATCGCTCATCGGCCTCACGACGATGCGATGCGCGATGGCGAACGCAGCGTAGAGCCCACCCAGGACGCCCAGGCGCCAGGTCTCGGTACCCGCGAAGTAGAGGATCACGAGCGTCGCGAACTGCATGATGATGCCGAGGCCGATGACCACCCTCGACGTCTTGTTCGCGGTCTCGTAAAAGAACTGGTTGCGCTGACCACGCCACAGCGAATCGGGAATCGGCGTTGTCGGTGCGGCAGCAGCCTCGGGCACGAGAACCGCGTCTGCCAGGGACGTGCCAGCGCAGCTCTCCTCCGTCCTCATGAACCAACTCTAGCCCGATCACTCGGTTGCACGAGCGGCGATCGAAACGTGACGCCGGCTGTCACGAAACGTGACCTACAGTTGTAAGGGGCACCGACAGATCACTCTCGCAGGTGAACGTCATCTCTCGCGGCGCGGCCCCTGGCGTCGTGGCACGCACGATGCTTTCGTCCGGCGCATGACTCAGCGCTTCCGCCGTTCGATGTATCTCGCCGCCACGCTGATCGCCTCGTCTACCGCGGCGATCGCGCAGCCCAAGGCTCCGGCACCCGCACCCGCGCCGATGCCTGTTGCACCACAGGCGGCGGAGGACACGTTCGAGAAGGACCTCGACGCGCTGTTCTCGTCGGGTGGGCTCACGGCCGATCAGGCAGCGGCGCGCTCGGTGAAGACGTCGCCGGTCGTGCGGCGCAGCGTCGCCGATATCGAGGTCGCGATCGCGCAGGCCGAGCAAGCCGAGCTCTCGCGCGTGCCGCGCATCGGCGCGAGCTTCACGTACACGCGCCTCTCCGACGTCGACTCGGCGCTCGTGATTCCCGGCGGCGGCATGTTCGAGTTCCCCGTGTTCCTCAACACGTACTCGGCGGACGCGAACATCAACATCAACCTGTCCGACTACGTGCTTCGCTATCCGAAGCTGATCGACGCCGCGCGCCTCGGCGCCGAGGTCGCGCGCGTCAGCCGCCGCTCGAGCGAGGTCAACGTCGGGCAGGACGCGCGTATCGCCTACTACGAGTGGGTGCGCTCGAAGCTCCAGGTGCTGATCGCGAATCGCCAGCTCGCGCAGGTGCGAGCGACGCTGAACCAGATCCGCGCGCTCGCCGAGGCGCAGCGCGTGTCGCGTGCCGACCTGATGCGCGTCGAGAGCAACGAGGCCGTCGCGGAGCAGACGCTGACGCAGCTCACGTTGCTCCAGCAGCTGCGCGAGGAGCAGCTCCGCATCTTGATCGACGAGCCCGCGGGCACGCAGCTCACGATCGGCGAGGACATCCGCCAGGATCTCGCCGCGCCGACGCCGGCGCCGATCGACGACGCGATGAAGACCGCGCGCCAGCAGCGCCTCGACTTCAAGGTGCTCGACACCGGCATCGAGGCGAAGGAGAAGCAGCGCGCGGCCGAGAAGGCGTCGTATTACCCGAAGCTGTCGGGCTTCGCGAGCGCGCAGTACTCGAACCCGAACCAGCGCTTCTTCGGCAGCGCGGACGCCGAGTTCAACTTCTCGTGGGCCGCGGGTCTGCAGCTGTCGTGGTCGCTCAACGACACGCTGTTCGCGAAGACCACCGAGCATCGCCTGCGCGGCGAGACCGACGCGCTGCGCGCCGATCGCGAGAACCTCGAGCGCGGTACGCGCGTACAGATCATCGCGGCGCAGCAGGCCGTCGAGAACGCGCGCACGGCGCTGACGACGTCGCAGAAGGGACTCGCCGCCGCCGAGGAGGGCTACCGCGTTCGTCGCGAGCTCCTCAACGCGGAGCGCGCGACCGCCGTCGAGCTCGTCGATGCGGAGACGGACCTGACCCGCGCCCGCATCACGGCGCTCAACGCGCGCGTCGATCTTCGCGTCGCGATCGTCCAGCTCGAACACGCGATCGGGAACGACGCGAAGGCGAGCAAGTAGTCGGGCTCCTGGATGAAGTCGGGTCTGCGGACGCCCGCGGCCCGACACCTGTCGGGAACCCGTACACGCCCCGGGACCCTAACCGCTGGACCTGCCATGACTGGAAAAGTGCACCTGGTGGCAAGGCCCGTGCATCCGAGGGCCGCCATGCGCGGTTATGCCGTTCTCCTCCTCGTTTCTCTGGCCGCCTGCAACAAGAAGGCTGCCGACAGCGGCACCAAGCACGCGCCACCGCCCGCGATCAAGGTCGACCTCGTCGCCGTCGACAAGGCCGAGACCCCGAAGACCTTGGTCCTCACCGGCATGATCGCCGCCGACCAGCGCGCCGAGGTCACGGCCGACACGCAGGGCAAGGTGCTCGCCGTCATGGTCGAGCGCGGCCAGCGCGTGAAGATGGGCGAGCCGATGGTGCGCCTCGACGTCCGCAACGCGGCGCTCGGGGCCCGCGAGGCGCAGGCCAATCTGGCGGCGGCCCGTGCCCAGAAGGCACTGGCCGAGGAGGAGTGCAAGCGCACGAAGCAGCTGCTCGACAAGGGCGCGATCACGCGCAGCGAGTACGACCGGCAGAGCACGCAGTGCACGTCGGCGCTCGAGCAGGTCGCCGGTGCGCAGGCCCGCGCCGAGATGATGGCGAAGTCGGTCGCGGACGGCATGGTCCGCGCGCCGTTCGACGGCATCATCGCCGACAAGAGCGTGACGCCGGGCGAGTGGGTCGCTCCAGGCCGTCCGCTGCTGACGCTCGTCGATGATGACCCGCTCAAGATCGAGCTCAGCGTCCCCGAGGTCGCGGTGCGCTCGGTGCAGATCGGACAGAAGGTGACGCTCACCGCGGTCGCGGTTCCGTGCGCCCACTTCTCGGCGACGATCACCCGTATCGGCGGCGAGATCGGCCGCACGCGCTCGCTGATCGTCGAGGCGACGATCGACAAGAAGCCGATGTTCGCGGCGTTCGCCGTCGATGAGTGCAAGGCACGTGCGGAGTCCGCTCCGACGACGACGCTCGTGCCCGGCATGTTCGCCGAGGCGATGGTCGTCATCGGTAGCGTCGAGCGCCCGGTCGTCCCCGCGACGGCGGTCGCGCAACGCGGGAAGACCTCGCACGTGTTCGTCGCGACCAACGGCGAGCTCCAGGATCGCATCGTCCTCACGGGCCCGTCGGGCACCGCGGGCACCGTCGCGATCGTGCGCGGCGATGTCGCCCCCGGCGACAAGATCGCCAACAACATCGTGACGGAGAAGGGGCTGCGCGCGGACGTCGTCGACGGTGCGCGCATCGAAGGCGGCGCGCCCGAGCCGGCAGCCAAGCCCGCGGCGCCGACCACCACTCCCACCGGTTCGAACAAGTAAGGAGCCGCCATGCAGTGGCTATCGCAAATCTCCGTCCGGAGGCCGGTCTTCGCGACCGTGCTCATCCTGGTGTTCGTCGTCGTCGGCGCCGTCGGTTACTCGTCCCTCGGCGTCGACAAGTTCCCCAAGATCGACTTCCCGCTGATCACGATCGTGACGCCGTATCCCGGCGCCTCACCGCTCGCGGTCGAGTCGGACATCTCGAAGAAGATCGAGGAGGCCGTCAACACGGTCAGCGGCCTCGACATGCTGACGTCGACGTCGACCGAAGGCGTGTCGCTCGTCGTCGCGCAGTTCGCGCTGGAGGTCGATGTCGACCAGGCGGCCGCGGACATCAACGAGAAGATCGCGACGGTGCTTCGCGAGCTCCCGCCGGGTGTTCGACCCGAGGTGCGCAAGGCGGACCCCGACGCGGCACCCGTCCTCGTGCTCGCGGTCAAAGGGCCGCGCACGGTCGGCGTTCGCGACCTCACGCGCTTCGCCGACAAGCAGGTCAAGCAGCAGATCGAGCGCATCGCCGGCGTCGGCCAGGTCGTGATCCTCGGCGGCCAGCAGCGTCAGATCAACGTCAACCTCGACGCGATTCGCCTCGCCGCGGCCGGCGTGTCCGCGATCGAGGTGCAGCGCGCGATCGCCGCGGCGAACGTGAACGTGCCGGGTGGCCGCATCGAGTCCGGCCCGATCAACCAGTCGCTGCGCGTCGAGGGACGCGCCGTCGAAGCAGAGCAGATCGGCGAGATCGTCGTCCGCCAGATGGGCACGCATCCGATCCTCGTGCGCGATGTCGCCACCGTCATCGACTCCGAGGAAGACGCCGAGTCCACCGCGGTGCGCAACGGCACGCCGTCGGTCGCACTGTCGATCCGCAAGCAGTCCGGTACGAACACGGTCGCCGTCGTCGACGCGGTGAAGGCCGCGGTCACGGACCTCCAGGGCAAGCTCGAGAAGGGCTACACGGTCGATGTCGTTCGCGACAACTCCGTCCAGATCCGCACGTCCGCGTCGCAGGTGCTCGAGCACCTCGTCGTCGGCGCCGGCCTGGCCGCGCTCGTCGTGCTGCTGTTCCTCGGCAGCTTGCGCTCGACGATCATCGCCGCGATCTCGATCCCCGTGTCGATCGTCTCGACGTTCGGCCTGATGATGATCGCCGGGTTCACGCTGAACCTGATGACGCTGCTCGCGCTCGCGCTCGCGGTCGGCATCGTGATCGACGACGCGATCGTCGTGCTCGAGAACATCTACCGGTTCATCGACGAGAAGAAGATGAAACCGTTCCCCGCCGCGATCCACGCGACGAAGGAGATCGGCCTCGCCGTGCTCGCGACCACGCTGTCGCTGATGGCGGTGTTCCTCCCCGTCGCGTTCATGTCCGGCATCGTCGGACGCTTCCTGTTCAGCTTCGGCATGACGATGGCGTTCGCGATCGGCGTGTCGATGATCGTCGCCTTCACGCTGACGCCGATGATGGCCGCGCGCATGCTGCCGCTGCCGCCGCCGCCGGGCGAGGAGCGCCGCCGGTCGTGGCTCGAGCGCGGTAGCGACTTCATCTATCGCCCGATCGCGCGCGTCTACTCGAGCGTCCTCGCGTTCTGCCTGCGCCGTCGATGGATCGTCGGTCTCGCGATCGTCGGCTCGTGCGCGACGATGCCCGGCCTCGCGAAGAAGGTCGGCGGTGACTTCCTCCCGCCGAACGACGAGGCGCAGTTCGAGGTCTACATCCAGACGCCCGAGGGCACGACGCTCGAAGCGACGACGCTGATCGGCGAGCGCATCGCGCGCGGGATCCGGCAGTACTCCGAGGTCGACGCCACGCTCGTGACGATCGCCGACTCGGACCAGCGGCAGTCGAACGTCGGTCGCGTCTACGTCGCGCTCACCGATCCCAAGCTCCGCAAGCGCAGCCAGGCCGACGTGATGCAGCTCGTGCGCGACAACGTCCTCAAGGACGTGCCGGCCGGGACGCGCGTCGCGGCCCAGCCCGTCAACGACTTCTCGATCGGCGGCCAGAACGCGATGGTCATGTACCTCATCTCCGGTCCCGACCTCGACAAGCTCGAAGGCTACGCGCGCCGCGTCCTCGAGAAGATGAAGGACGTCCCCGGCGTCGTCGATCTCGACTCGAGCCTCCTCGATCCCGTCGACGAGTCGACCGTGAAGCCGAACCTCGAGCGCGCCGCGCTGCTCGGAGTCGATCCGCAGGCGATCACCGCGACGCTCGGCATCCTGATCGGCGGCAGCGAGACCTCGAACTTCGAGGACCGAGGCGACCAGTACCCGGTCTACCTGCGTGCCGCCGAGCGGTTCCGCAACGACCCCGAGGCGCTGAGCCTCATCGCGGTCCCGTCGTCGACGCTCGGCCAGGTCCCGCTGTCCGACGTGATCACGGTGGGCGAGGGCAAGGCGACGTCGAAGATCACGCGCACCGCTCGCGAGCGCGCGATCACGCTGTCGATGAACGTCAAGCCCGGCTTCTCGCAGCAAGCGATCGTCGACGCGCTGTCGAAGACCGTGAGGGAGCTCGACATGCCCAACGGCTACCACTACGAGCCGTTTGGTCAGTCCAAGGAGATGGCGAAGATGATGAAGGCGTTCATGTTCGCCATCGGTCTCGCGATCATCTTCATGTACCTGGTGCTCGCCGCGCAGTTCGAGTCGTGGGCGTACCCGTTCATCATCATGATCTCGCTACCGCTGGTCGTGCCGTTCGCGATCATGTCGCTCGCGATCACCGGCGGCTCGCTCAACATCTTCTCGATGCTCGGACTGATCGTCCTCTTCGCGATGGTGAAGAAGAACGCGATCCTCCAGGTCGACCACGCGAACGGTCTGCGCCGCCAGGGCATGCAGCGCACCGAGGCCGTCCTCGCGGCGAGCCGCGACCGCCTGCGCCCGATCCTGATGACCACGTTCGCGTTCGTCGCCGGCATGCTGCCGCTCGTGACGAGCCAGGGCGTCGGCTCCGGCTTCTCGAAGGCGATGGCGTCGATCGTCGTCGGTGGTCAGACGCTGTCGCTGCTGCTCACGCTCGTCGCCATCCCGGTCATCTACACGGTGTTCGACGACCTCAGCATCTGGTTGTCGCGCGTCGTGCGGAAGTACATCACGCGCCCGATCCGTCGCGCGCTGCGCCTGCCCGCCGATCCGCCGAGCGCGAAGGATCGCGGCGCGGAAGAGGTCGGGATCATCGATGTGCACGCGCCGTCAACCACGAGCGCACCTGAAGCGCACGGTTCGTGACGATCGTTTCGCGCATCGAGCGTTGATTGCTCCGGATGAACGACGCGCGTGCGACTTTGCGCGAAATCGGGGTTGTGAAACGAGATCGCGGTTTGATATGACGCGACTCCCTCGCAAACGTCGCGCTCGTGAACATGCCAAAGACGACACGATCCAACGGTGGGCGGAACAAGGCCGCGCTCGATCTCCGGGCGCTGCTGATCCTCCCGCAGGATGACTTGCAATCGCAGCTCGCGTCGCGGCTGCAGCGCCTCGGCTTCCCGGACATGCGCCCGGCGCACGTCCAGGTGCTGAACGCGATCAGCGGCGGCTCGAGCGACGACTCCAACGTCGGCGTGCGCCTCGCGGATCTGATCGGTGCGCTCTCGCTGCCGAAGCAGACCGTCGGCGACCTGATCGACGAGCTCGAGGATCTCAAGATGGTCGAGCGCTTCCCCGACCCGGATCACGGTGTCATCAAGCGCGTCCGCCTCGGCCCCAAGGGCAAGGTGTGGGCATCCGAGGTGAAGCGCGTGTCCGCCGCCACCGAGGCGAAGTGGGCGACGCGGCTTGGCTCGAAGAAGATGAAGTCTCTGCGCGCGCTCCTCGAGGAGCTCGCCGCGACGGTGCACGAAGCGCCCGCCACGAGTACCCAGCGCGCCAAGGCTCGCTGACGCGCCCGTCTCGCGCGCGCGGCTCGTCCACCGGGCCGCGATCGTTCGCCCCAGTCGCTGTCGAACCTGCCCTCGTGGACGTACGCGACGCAGACGCCCGAGGACTCGGTGACGCTGCCCGCCGATGACGGCGCGGGCCTGCCGCTTGGCCAGGAGATCGAGGCCGGCACGTACGGCTACCTCGAGATGCACTACTCAACGGCACCGACGAGCCGATCGTCGCGCACGTCGAGGTGACGGCAGAGCCGCTGCCGCGCGACACCGAGTACACGCCGACCGCGACGTACGTGACGTTCAACCCCGATATCTCGATCCCGCCCGGCGCGATGGGACACGTCGAGAGCGCGACCTGCGACACGCCCGCGGACACCAGGTTCTGGATGCTGTCGACGCACGCGCACAAGCAGGCGGTCAACACGACGATCAAGAACGGGCTCGCAGCGTCGACGACGGTCCCGTTCACCAGCGATGACTGGGAGCACCCCGGCGTCGTCGCCTGGATGGACGCGCCGTTCTACTCCTTCGACGGCGGCAAGCTCACCTACGAGTGCACGTACGACAACACCGGATCGAACGCGAGCCGCACGGTGACGACGGGATCGAGCGCGAAGACC
Source organism: uncultured Kofleriaceae bacterium (assembly GCA_964617845.1). Classification (GTDB taxonomy): domain Bacteria; phylum Myxococcota_A; class Polyangia; order Haliangiales; family Haliangiaceae; genus JABFXX01. The sequence continues at coordinate 89,329 of CAZUAR010000029.1, forward strand.
GACGAGATGTGCATGGCGACGGGGTACTACTTCCCGGCCACGAAGCCGCTGTTCTGTCTCGGCTCGGGGAGCGCGTTCTGATCACTTCGGAGCGGGCGTGACGGGCGGCATGTACGGTCCCGTCGGGTTGTAGTAGCCGCCCGGAGGTGGTGCGGCCGGCGGGAGCTTGCGCGAGCCGCCGATGCGGAAGCTCAGCTCGAACAGGATGTAGCTCTGTCCGTACGTCGTGAGCTCCTCGCTCGGCGTGCCGACGTTCTGGCGCACCTCGATGTCGGCGCCGAGGATCAGGTTGTACGTCGCCGCGAGGCGGAGGCGGCCGAGGTCGATGCCGATGCTCGGCGCGATGCCGAAGTAGCGACCCGCTGCTTGCGAGACCGACGTGTTGCTGCCGGCCTCGACGCTCTGGCTGACGATCGCGTACATGCCGAGCCCGAGGCCGACGAACGGACGCACGGAGCTCGTCGTCAGGAAGTACTCGCCGTCGAGCAGCGTGGCCGCCGCGGCGCCGACGCTGATGCTCGTGTCGCCGTTGGAGCCTAGCGTGCCGCCGAACGTGACGACACCGTCGAAGCGCAGGCCCACGGAGATCTGGTCGGTGATGTTGAGCTTCGGCTCGACGACGGCGCCGAACCCGGAACGTCCGTACGACGGGGTGTACGCGCCGGCGATGCCGACGTCGACGCGGACGGGTTGATAGCTCTTCGCCTGCGCTCCGGCGTCACGCGCGCTGGCGAGCGCGCACGCGACCACGACAGCCACCACCACGTGCTGCTTCATCCGGCCAGCGTATCGCGAAGCGGGTCTAGAAGAACGTATAGATGAACGAGGCCTTCATGATCGTGTCGAGCTTCGACGCCTCCGGCACGAAGCCCATCGCGAGGCCCTTGATCGAGAGCGGGGCAGGGCGGTTGTCGTACTTCGCTTCGATCGACGTCTGCACCGACGTGCTCTTGCCGATCTTGGCCGACACCGCCGCCTTGAAGTTCACGCGCGTGTCCTCGCCGAAGTCGGCGCCAAACGTGCGCGTGGGCAGGGTCTCGTGGTTCAGGTTCGTCAGCGCCTCGACGGACGTCTCGAACGTCGCGCCCTCGGTCAGGTCCGCCTTGAACCCGACGAACGCGCGGGCCGAGTGAATCTCGACGGCCTCGCCGGCGACGAGATCCTCGTGCGCGTAGTCGTAGCCGAACTCGCCGACCGCCTCCGCCGTCTTCGACTTGTAGAGCTGGCGGCTGTAGCCGAGCTGCGCGCCGATCACGTTCTCCTTGCCGGCCGGGAGATCGCGCGAGGCGAGCGCCGCGACGAACAGCGAGTTGAACTCGGTGAGGAAGCGGTCGTAGCGGACCTTGATCGCCAGCGCCTGGGCCGTGGTCGTGCTCTCGGTCCGGATCTCGTCGATATTGTCGACCTCGCCGTTGCCGTTCAGGTCCTCCAGCACGCGGATGCCGCTGCGCGCATACGTGATGCTGCCTTCCGCCGACAGCTTGTTCTTGCCGGTCTTGCGCGATGCCTTCGCGCCGGCCGTGAACGTCGTGGTCTCCGAGTTGCCGGTGGTGAACACGATGCCCGCTTCCGCGGAGGCCTCGTATTCGGTCCCTTTCACCTTGGCCACCTCTTCGGCTTTGCCGAACTCGAACTTCGGATTCTGCGCGAACGCGCTACTCGCCACCGCGCACACCAGCGCGGTCGCCAAAACCAGTCTAGTCATTGTTCACTCCGTGCGAGGAATTGCGCGGAGACGATACCCGAAGCGGTGGCGAGACTCGATGAGATCGCCGATCTCGCTCTTGATCAGGGCGCGGCGGACCCGCCGGACGAGCTGCTTCACGTGGTTCTCGCTCGGCTCCCGGGTGTCCCAGGACAGGTCGGCGATGAGCTCCGAGCTGCGCACGAAGCCGCGCACGAGCTCGGGCTGATGCGACTCGTTCGACATGCGGCGGATCATCAGCGCCATGAGCTCGAACTGCGTCGTCGTCAGCTGCACCTGCTTGCCGTCGACCTCGATGAGGCCGCCGCCGCCACCGGTGGGCTCGTGCATCTTGAACACCATCGTCGGGAGGCCGACGTCGGTGCGCTCTTCTTCTTCCTCGCCGTCGGTGCGAACGAACGGCGCCGGCAGGCCCGCCGCTTTCTGGGCGCGATCCTCGGGGCGGATCGTCGCGGTCATCGTGCGGCCGATCTTGGGGACCGGGAGCTGCGTGATGTCCTCGACGAAGTAGAACGCGATGTGGCCGAAGCGAAGGCGATCCTTGTCCTTGATCGGCGTCGGCTGCTCGAGCAATCGATCATCGGAGTAGGTCCCGTTCGCGCTGCCGAGATCGCGCACCGCCCACTGATCGCCGTCGAGCGTGAGGTGTGCGTGATGGCGCGAGACGGAGGGCTCGAGGATCGCGAGTCCCTGCCCATCGACCTGCCGGCCGATCAGCGTGCGTGGATCGAGACGGTGCGGACGGCCCCAGAGATCCACGAGGGCAGCCATCGTCGGGCGCGCACCGTGAAGTTGGATCTGCTCGGGCGTGATCTTGATCGGGCTCGAAAGCTCGTCGCGGCACTCCTCGCACAGGACGCCAACTTCGGCCGGCCGCTGCCGGCACACCGGACACATCACTCGCGCAGCATAACTCACTTCCATCGGTCGGATCGTCCGAGGCGCACCACGACACCAGCGGAGAGCTCGAAGCAATTCGCGTAGCCCGCGTCTTGCGCGACCGTGATCACGTGCAGCGCCTGGAAGCGCATGGAGACATCGCGTCGAGTCTCGACCGTGAACGCGCCGCCGTAGTGCACGCCGCCGAGCGACGACGCCTTCGATGTTCCCGCCGAGGACAGCACGCTGAACACGTCACCGCCGACGAGCGCGCGCAGACCGAGGCGTCCGTCCTCGACGAGCCGCAGGGCGAACTGCCCGCGGGTGATGAGGAGCGGAGCGATCCCGTCGCGGCTCTCGTAACCCATGGTGCCGAGGGCGACTTCCGCCTCGACGCCGAGCCGGCGAGTAGGAAAAAATCCGACGCGAACGCCGAAGGTCGGGCCGGTCTTGATCGTATCGCCAGGGTCAGTTGGCTTACCGAATAAATTGGCACCGGTGCCTTCGTCCGGCGTGAACAGACCGCCGACCGTCGCACCGACGTCGAACGCCGCCCACAACGTCTCGACGGTCTCCGGCGCGGGCGGCGCGGGCGGATCGATGATGTCGAGCGAGATGCGGCCGAGCTCGTAGCCCGCGGCCTTGATCACGAGGCCGCCGATCCCGCTCTCGCGCGGCGTGACCCGGATGTCGAGTCCGCCGTCGGTGCGCTCGGGTGGACCGAGGTCGAGCGTGCCCACCGGCTCGACGATCAAGCGATCGCCGATCGGCGCGGTCGACGCGACGGTGACGTGGACCTCGGTGCGCGTCCCGATCGCGATCGGCGCGGTGTCGGCGGAGACGTGGACCGGCGCGATGACGATCGGCACCTCGACGAGCGGCTGCCCCGACTCGCCACCGCATCGGAGCGAGAACGCTCCGGCCTCCGTTGCGATGACCTCCGCGCCGCGCGCCGTGCCGAGCTCGCAGGGCAGCCCGGGCGAACGAAAGCGCGCACCGAGAGCGAACGCCGCGTTCGGTGTCGGGACCGATTGCTCGAAGCCGGGCCCGATCGCCTCGACGCTCACCACCTCGACGGTGGCCTCGGCGGGCAAGCTCTCGATACCGTCGGCGGAGACGGCGACGACCGTGACCTGGTGCGCACCGGCGCGGAGCTCGCGCTTCTCGAACACCGTGGTCGGCGCGGGGAGATCCGTGTCGACGGAGTTGGTCCCGGTCGTCCACGTGACGCGGTACTTCGTCGCGTTCTGCACGGGCGCCCACGCGAGGCGAACGGGCGCCGCCGTGCCGGCGAACGCGACGAACGTGCGGTTGCCGGCGGCCAATGTCGGCTTCGCGGGCGGCTTGCCTCGCTTCGGCGCGTTCTCGGCGTACGCGGTCGACACCGCGAGCGCGCAAAGAAGACATGCCCGAACCCCCATCGAGGAGAAATTATCTCATGGCCGTTGCGAGCGCTTACTATTTGGCAGCTCCCACGCCGTGTAGCGCCGGCCCTGCACGGGCTCCTCGATCTGCGCGGGTGCCGCGGCGATCGAGAACGGGAACGAGATCGCGGCGACGCCGTCGGGCGCGGCGGTCATCACCTGGAAGTGCAGGTGCGGTGTCGACGAGAAGCCGGTGTTCCCGGACAGCGCGAGCGGTGTGCCGCGCGCGACGCGCGTGCCCGGCTTGACGATCACGCTCGACGGCGACAGGTGCATGTACTCGCCGAGCGTGCCGTCGTCGTGGCGAACGATCACGAAGTTCGTGCGCTTGTAGTCGAGGTACTCGGGCGTCGTGCCGGAGCCTTGCGCGGCGGCGTTGGCAACGACGACGACCCCGGATCGCGCCGCGAGCACCGGCGTGGCGACGGGGCAATCGAAGTCGACCGCGTACTCGTTGGAGCCACGGTGCGAGAACTCGCCGTGGAAGCCCTGCAGCACGGCGTACGTCTGACCGTACGGATATGGAAGTAGATAGTCATATGGTTCGGGGCGCGCGCGCGGGTCGCCGAAGCGTGCGCGAAAGTACAGCTCGCGCCGATAGCGCTTGTTGTTGTCGATCCGGTGCAGGTTGGTCAGCACGACCAGCGGGCCCAGCTCGTTCGGCGCCGCGGCGGGCGGCAGGTACGCGACGCCGGTCAGCGTGGACGTCGCCTCGACGTTATCGAGCGCGGTCATCGACCACGAGATCACGACCGGCACCATGTAGCGGTTGCGTGCCGTCTGCACGATGCGGCTCTGCTCGGAGTACAGCTCGAACTCGAGCTGGCCGCCGTCGAACTTGAAGTCGACGAGGCGATCGTCGAGCCGCCCGAGCAGCGCCGGATCCTCGGGCGCCTCGACGATGATCGGCGGACCCGGATCGGGCGGCGGCTCGTACGGCGGATATTGCGGCGGTGGGCCTGGCGGCGGGCAGCCGACGAGGGCGACCCACCAGAGCACCACGAGCGCGCGACGCATGAAGCGTCATCCTAGCTCGGCTGGTCGCCGGTTGCCGGCTACGGCAGCTCGATCGTTTCGCCGGCGACCCGATCGAGCTTGTCGCGATCGGCGTCGAGCGAGAAGTTCGTCACATCGAAGCCGGTCGCGCCGATCGCGGTGACCTTGGCCGTGATCGTCCCGCCGGGGAGGGCGAGCAGCTCGGGCACGGTGAACAGCGACGTGCCGTCGAGGGAGGTCACGTTCAGGAGGTTCGCGGTGCCCTGCGTGTACTCGACGGAGTGGACCGTCGCGCCCGCGACGTTCGCCCACGACGCGCCGGTGCGCGAGACGTCGGTCGAGCCCGGCGGTGCGAGCCACTCGCCGGCGGCGAGCGCGGTCGTCGACTGATGGCGGCGCAGCACGATGCTCTCCGTCGGCGTCTCGCCGCCGGTCGTCGCGATCGCGACCAGGCGCAGCGCGGTGGCGCCGGTGATCGCGGACACCTTCGGCGCCTTCAGCGTGGGCGACGCCGGCGCGACGAAGCCGAGCGAGAGCAGCGCGCGATCTGGCAGCTCGACCTGGACCAGCGCGCCGCGCTCGGTCAACGCCGACGGTGGCGTGCCGAAATCGACGGTGACGTCGGCGAGATCCGCGCCCGCGATCGGCGTGAGGTCCATCCCGGTCATCGTCGCGTTCGCGGCGACGGTCGTCGCGGGACGGAACGCCCATGCGACCTGGGTGAACGTGTCATCGGTGCCGGCTTGCGTCCCCTTGGTGTCGACGTCGATCACGGACGCGAACAGGGCGACCTTGCCCGTGCGCGTGACGATCGTGAAGTTGCACGGCGTGTCGCGCGTGGCGAACAGGCACTGGTGCGTGTTGTTCGGCGTCGGGATCTCGTTCTCCTCGTCGCCGAGATCGTCGCTCGCGGAGTAACCGACCTGCGCGAAGTAGACGTGGTTCGTCGCCAGCGCGGGCAAGGACGACAGCGAGAGCGAGCCGGTCATCGTCGCCGAGAGCGGGTTCGGATCCGCGCCGAGCATCAGCGAGAACGTCATGTTCGCGCCGTTCGCCCCGAGCCACATCTCGGCGCGGTGATCGGCCGCCTTGACGAGCACGGTCTGCGGCCCGGTCACGCCCTCCGCGACGAACAGACCGGTCGCGTCGGTCGTCCCTTCGACGTCACCTACACGTACGGTGGCGCCGGAGATCGGTTCGCGCGTCGCCTCATCGATGACGTAGACATTCGCGACACCTTCGATCGGACCGTCGCCGATTCCGCCACCCTCGATGAGGCGAGGTGGTGGAGGTTCCGGCGCTGCATCGGGCGTTGTCTGATCTCCATCGTCACCACAGCCAGTGATTGCGAGGGTTAGTACACAGGCAAGGGTAGTGCGGTTCCTCATCAGCGGATCGCTTTTGCGAGGGGCGTTCCAATCGTTTGACTCGGGGGCCGGTTCGCTTACCTTCGAGGCCAGTGTCGTCGTCGGATCGCAGCTGGACGGTGGGGCCCACGCTCTTGTGGTTCTGCGCGTTCATGATGCTCGGCATCTGGTACGTCGATCGCGGCTCGTTCGACGCGCTCGCCGATCGCTTGACCCACCAGCGCGAGGCCGATGCGCAGCCCGCAGGACCGGTGTTCACCGCGAAGCCCGTCGTGGTCGCCGACGCGAGCGACGAGGAAGAGCCCAAGGGGGCGGTGCCGGCGGTCGGCGGCGCGGACTCCGATCGCACGAAGGGCAGCGCCCTCGAGGACATCTGCATCGAGGGGCCCGACACCGCGTGCAAGCGGTGGGCGATGGACGCGTTCTACAAGGCGGTGCGCGACGAGAGCGCGGGCAAGCTCGGCCGCGCGATGCGCGTGTCGTGGTACGGCGACTCCGTGATCGCGACCGACGCGATTCCCGCGCGGTTGCGCTCGCGCTTGCAAGGCGAGCTCGGCGACGGCGGGCCGGGGTTCGTGTACGTCGTCGAGCCGCACCGGTTCTGCTTTCACGAAGGCGTCGCGCGCGCACACGAAGGCGCGTGGATGACGCACGCGGTGTCGACGCAACAGTCGGCGGATGGTCTCTACGGCGCGGGCGGCGCGTCGGCGGAAGGCACGGGCGGCGCGAGCGCGACGTTCAAGCTGCACGGCGGCAGCAAGGCGAGAAAGGTCGAGCTGTACTACCTCGCGCAGCCCAGGGGCGGCACCGCGACGGTGAAGGCGAACGGCGCCGAGGTGCTGAAGGCCGAGACGCTCGGCGACAAGAAGCTCGCTGCGGGTGCGAGCGCCACCGTCGAGGGCGGCGCGTCGAAGTTCGTGATCGAGACGAAGGGCAGGGTGCGCTTGTTCGGCATCGGGCTCGAGAACGAGAGCGGCGCCATCGTCGATAACCTCGGCATCGTCAGCGTGAACGTGAAGAACTTCGCGCATCGCGACGAGGCGAACTTCGCGACGGAGCTCGCGCATCGTGGCGCGGACCTCGTGATGATCATGATCGGCGCGAACGAGGCGCAGTGGCTCGGACCGAAGGACACCGCGATGAAGGAGTACCAGGGCCACTACGAGAAGGTGCTGATGCTCGTGCGCAAGGCGCGGCCCGACGCGACGTGCCTCGTGGTGTCGCCGACGGATCAAGCGGAGGCCAAGGACGGCGGCTACGTGTCGCGCCCGGTGATGCCGGTGCTCGTCGAGGCCCAGCGGCGCGCGGCGCGCGCGGCGGGATGCGCGTTCTTCTCGACGTACGACTGGATGGGCGGACGCGGGAGCGCGGCGAAGTGGTTCAAGCGCGGGCTCGTCGGATCCGACTTCACGCACCTGTCGCGCAAGGGCGCCAACAAGTTCGCCGACGCCGTGTTCGACGCGCTGATGGCCGGCTACAAGCGATATGGTCACTAGCGCGCACCCAGCCCACGTCGGGTTCGCGATCGCGGCCGCGGTGCTGCTCCTCGGCTGCAGCGGCGGGTGCGATGGCGATCGCCTGCCGTCGCCGAACACGCCGAGGTCGCCGCACGCCGGCGTCGACGGTGGTGGCAGCGCGGCGGTCGCGACGACCGACGATGCCGGCGCCGAGCCCGCGATGCCGGGCTTCCTCGACGCGCCGGCGGGGACGCTCGATCGACTGTTCGAGGTGCTCGCCGCCGCGGAGCGCAACGAGCCGCAGGGGCGCGCGCTCGTCGTGTTCTTCGGCGATTCGCACACGGCCGGCGACTCGATGACATCGCGGCTGCGCACGACGTGGCAGGCGAAGTTCGGCGACGCGGGGCGTGGGCTCGTCGCCGCGGGCCGACCGAACGCGCGGCATTACTACCAGCGCGACGTGCGCTACGGCGCGAGCGGCGTGTGGCGCGCGGCGGTCGGCGGCAAGGTCGGCGACGCGGAGCCATTCGGCGTCGCCGGCATTCGGGTCTACGGCCAGCGCAAGGGCGCGCAGCTGTGGGTCGAGACGTGCGCCGAGTGCCAGGCGGGGACCTCGACGGCGCAGTTCGAGATCCTCTACCAGGCAGCCCCCGACCGCGGGCTGCTTCGCTATCGCGTCGACGACGGCGCGTGGCAGCAGCTGTCGACGAAGACGCTGCCGATCGAGCCGCCGCATCCGGCGCGACAGGTAATCCCGGTGACCGACGGGCCGCACAAGCTGACGCTCGAGCACGGCGGCGGAGGGCAGCTCGATCTGTACGGCGTGGTGATGGAGCGCATGAAGCCGGGCGTGATCGTCGACGCACTCGGCGTGGTCGGGAGGCGGCTCGGATCGCTGCGCTCGTGGGACTGGTCGATCATCGGCGAACAGCTCGCGACGCGCGATCCGCGGCTCGTGGTCCTCCAGTACGGCACCAACGAAGCGGACGATCCGGACCTCGACCTCGCCGCGATCGCTCGCTACTACGACGACACGATCCTGCGCGTGCGCGCGGCCGCGCCGACGGCGTCGATCCTCATCCTCGGGCCGCCGGACATGGCGGTGCGCGAGGGCGGCAAGGCGTGCGATCGCATGAAGCCGAAGAAGGCCGCGGACGGCAGCGACGTCGTGGTGCCCGAGTGCGAGTGGCGAACGCCGAGCGTGCTGACGGAGATCATCGCCGTGCAGCACGCCGCGGCGGCGCGGAACAAGGTCGCGTTCTTCGACTCGCTGTCCGCGATGGGCGGTCCCGATCGCATGCACGGGTGGGTCACGACCGAGCCGCGCGCCGCGTTCAAGGACCACGTGCACTTCACGGACGTCGGCTATCACCACTGGGCGGACTCGCTGTCGAACGCGATCCTCGACGAGTACGCGCGCTGGCGTGCACGCAACAAGCTACCTCCGTCGACAACAGACGCACCCCGCGGTTCCGCGCCGGCGCCGACCGCGACGCTTCCGGGTTCGACGGGGCCCGTCACTCCGTAGATGCTGTTCTCGAGTCCGGACTATCCGCTGTTCTTGCTGGCGGTGTTCTTCCTCTACGCGCTCGCGCGGTGGGGCGGCCCGCGGATGTGGTTCGCGCGCGTCGCGGTGATGATCCTCCTCGGCGACCTGGTGTTCCTGCTCGTCGCGAAGGACCTCGACGTGCTCTGGGATCCGATCGGCGGCGTGCTCTACCGCTACGCGTCGATGGATCCACGCTACACGGACCACTGGCCGCCGATCCTGTGGCAGCAGTGGGCGGTCGGCGTGCTCGTGATCGCGGGCTCGGTGTTCGTCGGGCGCAGGGCCGCGCCGTGGATCGCGAGCGAGCGCGGCCAGGCGATGATCGCCCGCGGCGTCGTGTCCGTGCTCGCGGCGCTCGGCGTGGCGATGCTGTTCGCGTATCGCACCAACGCGCTCGACGATCTCACCTGGTACTGCGTGCAGTACGGGCACCTGCTCGTGCTCGCGGTGCTCGGCGCCGGCATCGGCGTCTCGCTCGACGAAGATCACCGTCCGCTCGGCCGCGTGATCATGCTGTTCGTCGCGTCGGCGCTCTTCTATCACGCGTGGGCGGCGGGCATGCCGGGGGCATATCGATACCTGCTCGCGCTGCTGCTCTCGACGATCGTCCTCGACTACTACCTCGGCATCTGGATCGAGCGCACCGACGATCCGGTGCGCCGCAAGCTGCTCCTCGCGCTGTCGCTCGTCTCGAACCTCGGCGTGCTGTTCTTCTTCAAGTACTTCGACTTCTTCGCGCACGACGTGCTGCAACTGCCGGGCGACCGGCTGAGCTTGATCCTGCCGGCGGGCATCTCGTTCCACACGTTCCAGTCGCTGTCGTACACGATCGACGTCTACCGGCGAGAGATCCCGGCGACGCGGTCCGTCGTCAGCTTCGCGACGTTCGTGCTGTTCTTCCCACAGCTCGTCGCCGGCCCGATCGTGCGCGCGCAGGACCTGTTGCCGCAGCTCGAGCGCCCGCCGGCCCTCGATCTCTCTCGCGCGACCGTCGGCCTCTACCGGATCGCGATCGGGTTGTTCAAGAAGATCGCGATCGCGGACACCCTCGCGATCGCGATCGTCGACCGCGTGTTCGAGGCGCCGGAGCGGTTCTCGTCGGTCGAGGTGATGATCGGCGTGTTCGCGTACGCGCTGCAGATCTTCTGCGACTTCTCCGCCTACTCGGACATCGCGATCGGCAGCGCGCAGGTGCTCGGCTTCACGATTCCGGAGAACTTCCGCACGCCGTATCGATCCGCGAACCTCCAGGAGTTCTGGCGGCGCTGGCACATCTCGCTCTCGACATGGTTGCGCGACTACCTCTACGTCACGCTCGGCGGCAACCGTCGCGGTCCCACGATGACGTACGTGAACCTGACGCTGACGATGCTGATCGGCGGCCTGTGGCACGGTGCCTCGTGGGCGTTCATCGTCTGGGGCGCGCTCCACGGGCTCGGGCTCGCGATCACGCGCTACTTCCAGCGCGCGAGCACCGATCTGCGCAGTCGCGCCAGGATCGTCGTCGGTGCGGTGGCGGTCTCGCTGATCGGCGTCGGCGTGCTCCGCACCGCAAACGACGCGGGCACGTGGACCAAGCTCGTCATCGGATGGCTGTGCTTCACGCCGCTGTGGGCCGTCGCGACCGCGTGGCTCGGACGCGAGGAGAAGCGCGACGCGGAGCAGCCGCCGCCGACGCTGCCGTTTTTCGCGGTGTGGCGCGATCCGGTCACCGCGATCCCCGAGGCGCTGCGCATCGCGATGTGCGCGTCGGCGATCACGTTCTTCGCGGCGCTTCACTACTGGGAGTCGTGGACCTGGATCCCGATGATCCTGCTGACCTGGTCCCTCGGCCACGCCGCGGACATCGTCGTCGACAAGTCCGACGAACGTCGGACGCGTAGCACTCCCGAAGGGAGTGCGGAGGTTGTCGATGCGCGGCTCGGGCGGTGGTCGCCGCTCGCCGTTCTCTACCTGCTGCGACGGCAGGTGTCGGTCGTGCTCGTGTTCCTCTACGTCTGCCTCGCGTGGGTGTTCTTCCGTGCGCCGACGTTCGACGACGCGCTCGCGGTGCTGCGCCAGATCGCGAAGCTCGAGCTCGATCACGCGAACCTCGTCCCGCTCGTCACGGTGCCGCTCGTCGCCGGCTTCGCGACCCACTTCTTCGCCGATGGCGGCTACCGCTGGCTGCGCGATCGGTTCTGCGGGATGCCACCGATCGCGCAGGGCTTCGTCCTCGCGTGCTGCGGCTGCGTCCTACGCGAGCTCGCGCACACGAAGATCGTCCCGTTCATCTACTTCCAGTTCTGATTCGCCGAAGCGGTCGTGCTCGCCTCTCGTCAGCGAATGCACGGCGTGGACTGGGTCGTCGAGGGCACCGTGATCGCGATCGTTCGTGGACCGAGCTGGAACGTGTAGTCGCCGGCTGCGAGCGGGGGTGAATCGCAGCGCGCGATCAGCACGCCGCAGTCGTCGCTGCACGCGATGCCCGACGCGCTCGCGTCTGTCCACGATGCGCGCGTCTGGATCGTCACCGTCTGCCCGGTCAGGGTCACGCTACAGCTCGCCATTCGATCGGACGTGCACGTGCTGCTCAGGCAGATGCCGTCCCAGTCGACCTGGATCTGCACGGGCTCGTCCGCTGCGAACGCGAACGGCGCGCTCCCTCGCAGGCACGCCGTCCCGTCGTTCACGAGCTCGATCGGCATCGGGTCCGGAGATCGACCACCTTCGCAAGCGGCGAGGACGAGCAGGACCAGTCGCGTCATGCCGACAGCGTACCGAAGCCTCGTCGAGGAATCAGCCCAAGATGTCGGGCCGCTCGGGCGCGATCCACCCGGCGAGCGTCGCGGACAGGCCGAGCACCAGCTCGGGCGCGCGGCGCGCCGCGGTCGAGAACGTCTCGCGATCGATCTCGAGCACGGTCGCCTTCTCGGCGCGGACGCTCGCCGCGCGCGGCGCCTGCGTCAGCACGGCGAGCTCGCCGACCACGCCGCCGGCCTCGACGCGGCGCTCGGGCGCGTCCGGCCGCTGCGTGAACAGCGTCCCGCGCATCACGATCAGCATCGTGTCGCCCGGGGCGCCGTACGCGAACAGCGGACCGTCGATCTCGCGCAGCGTCGCGCTGGCCGCGAACGACGCCAGCGCGGGCCCGGCCATCGTCGCGAACAGCGCCGACTTGCGCAGCGCTTCGAGCCGCGGCTCGATCTCGACGAGCTCGCCGCCGCCGAGGCTCGCGAGCCAGGGAGCCACGAGCGACAGCGCGAGCAGCGTGTCCTCGGTGTCGCTCGCTGCTTCCGGCGGCTTGAGCCAGCGCTCGAGGACGGCCAGGATCTCGGCGCGGCCCGATTGCATCTCCTGCAGCACGTCGAGCGCGCGCCGTCGGTCGGGCTCCTTGCCGCCGATCAGGTGACGCGCGGTCGCGGCGAGCGTCGCCGGATCGCGACCCGCGGCCGCCGCCTCGACTGCGACGGCCCACAGCAGTCGCACCACGCAGCGCCGCGTCGCGAGCTCGAGCTCGTGGCGCGCGCACGCGGACCACGGCGCGGCCGCATCGCGCGCGTCGAGGTGCGCGTGCAGCGCCGCGAGGGCGCTCGCGACGGCGTCGGCGATCGGCTTCGGGGGCAGCGTGCCTCCGCCGCGCGCGATCGCGAGCGCCGTGCGCAGCGCCGCGTGCGCGACCTCGGGCGTCTCGTCGGAGATCAGCTTGCCGACCAGCTCGGTCGCGCTCGGTGCGCCGGCGAGCGCGCGCGCGATCACGGTCCGCGCGACGGGCGACAGCAGCGCGAGCTTTGTCGACAGGTGCGCGGCGCCCACCGCATCGAGCGTCCCGATCGCGGCGATCGCGCCGGGAACGCCCGCCTCGAGCGCCTCGCCGAGGACGGGCATCACGCTATCGGGACCGATCCGCGCCATCGCGAGGAACGCGCCCGCGCGCCGCGTGTCGAGGACGAGGTAGCCATGGCCGGTCCTGCCGACGGTCGGCGCGTCGTCCTCGGGTGTCGGCGTCGCCGCCTCGAGCAGCAGCGCGGCGAGCGCGGCGTCGGTCAGCTTGTCGCGATGCGCGCGCACGAGCGCGACCGCCCACTCGGGATCGCGATCGATCAGCGCGTCGATCTCCTCGACGAGCGCCTCGCCCGACAGCGTGCGCTCCGCGCTTCGCAGCGCGTCCGCGACCTCGGTGGACAACGCCGCGCGCGCGCGCCCGCGCTCCAGCGCCTTCACGGCGTCGCTGGAGATCGTGCCGCGTGTGGGATCGGGCGCGAGCGCGTTGTCGCCGTCGACCGAGAGTGCGAGCGCCTTGAGGCCGAGCGCCAGCGCGTGATCGTCGTCCTCGATCATCAGAGCGGCGCGCAGCTCGTTGCGCAGCTCCGGCGCGGGCGCGCGCGCGAGCTGTGCGAACAGGGCGGCGCGCACGGCGGGCGCGTCGTGGCGCAGGTGGTCCTCGAGATCGGAGGCATCCACGCGTGCGCGCGCGATCGCGGCGCGGGCGAGCGCGGCGGCCCGAGCATCGGAACCGCCCGCGACCTCGGCCCACTTCTCGAGCGTCCCGAGATCGATGCGCTGCAGATCCTCGCGATGGGTGCGAATGCCGAGCGGCGCGGCGAGCGCGTGCTGGAACCGCCGCGCCGCGATCTGCGCGACGACGAACCACACGATCGCGATCGCGACCGCGGACGCGGCGAGCTGGTTCGGATGCGTGACCGCCACGGGCCCGACGAGCAGCAGCACGAGCGCGGCGAGCGCCGCGCCGAGCGGCCACATCCCGCCGCGCAGCAGCACCTTCCACCGCGCGCGCGGGCCGGGCGGAAGCGCGGACAGCTGGATCTCCTGTGACGTGCGCGACGTCGCGAGGCGCAGCACCTGGTCCGCCGTGCGCGTGCCCGCGATCGCCACGAACCCCGGCGCCGCGACGAAGATCGCGTACCACGCGATCGCGAGGATCGGATGGATCGCCGCGGTCGATGGCAGGCTGCGCGTCACGAGGAGCCGCGGGACCGCGGTGATCTGCAGGACGAACAGCACCGCGTTCGTACCGCCGTAGAACAGCGTGATCGCGACGGCGAGCGTGTCGCCGGCGTAGCGGCCCTTGAGCGTCGCGATGAACTGCAGATCGATCACCGTCGCGACGACGCCCTCGAGGAGCGCGACCACGATCATCGCGCCGAGGAGCTTCCGCTGTACCTCGCCGAGTCCCTCGGGCGTCCCGGCCGGCGCACTCGCACCGGGCGCGCCGCCCTTCGCGAGCGCGCGATCCTGCGCGAGCGCGAGGACCAGCACGAACACCGTCACCACCGCGCCGATGTACGGCAGCACGGTCGCGCCGAGGCGATACACGAGCGCGCCGGCGCCGAGGCCCGCGATCGCGCCGCCGAGCGTGACCGCCGCACCCGCGCGCGGAAGCATGCGCCGCGCGTCGCGCCCGGCCACCGATGCCGCGACTCGGTTCCACAGCGCGAGCCCCGCGACCTGTGACACCGCTGCCAGCGCGACCACGAGCACCAGCGGCGAGGCGCCGGCGTCGAGCGCGACGGGCGCGGTCGCCGCGGCGACGAGCAGCAAGCCGAGCAGGGCGACGTCGACGACGCGCGTGTGCGCGCGCCGCGTGATCGCGTCGTACGCGAAGGTGGCGACCGCGAAGCCCGCGGCGTTGGCGATGAGCAGCCACGGCAAGCGCGGCGCGCCGTACGCCGCCAGGAACGACGCCTCCGCGTACGAGCGCAGCGTGACCGCGACGAGGTTGCACAACAGCACCATCGCGGAGCCGAGGAGGAACGCGCGCTTGTTCACGCGACGCCTCCACCGCGTGCAAACTCCCACCGCCGTCGCGGATCCCGATCGGCGCGACGGGCGTCCTCGGAGCTGGTGCGGAGCAGGCCCGCTCGGTGGTGCGCGAGGCGTTCGCACCTCGCTGCGATCGAGCCGATCGTCACCGGCGCGCTCCGTCGGTGTTCGGCGCGAGGAGCACGCGCGCGAGCGCGTCGGCGAGCGCCGCGAGCGCGATCGGATCCTCCTCGAGGACGTCGCGCATGTCGTCGAGCGTCAGGCCGACGACGTTGGTCGCCTTGACCGCGAGCGCCGAGAGCGGCGGCGTGGCCGGCGCGACGACGCGCACGAGACCGAGCACGTGGCCCGCGAACGCCGTGCCGCCGTGGCGGCGCGTCGTGGACGCGGTCGCGTCGAGAGAGACCGCCGCGGTCGACGCGATCACGATCTGGCCGTCGACGACGACCCAGACGTTGCCGTCGGTGGTGAGTCGTTCGCCCGGCTCGAGTGCTCGCGGCCGCGCGCGCTCGGCGAGTCGGATCAGGACCGCCGGCGCGAGGTCAGCAAAGAGGGGACACGCCGCGAGCGCGGTCGCGCGCTCGAGGAGATCCACGTGTCACTTCTTGGCGAGGATCTTCTTCTGGTTGGCGACGATCGCCTTCTGGTTCGCGAGCACCTGATCGAGCTTCTTCTGGTTGCCGGCGATCTTTGCCTGGTTCGCGAGGATCTGGTCGAGCTTCTTGCCGTTCGCCGCGATCTTCTTCGCGTTGGCTTCGAGCGTCTTCTGGTTGCTCGCGATCTTCGCCTGGTTCGCGAGGACGACCTTCTGGTTCGCGAGGATCTTCTCGAGCGACCCCTGGTTGTTGGTGATCTTCGCCTGGTTCGCGAGGATCTTTTCCTGGTTGGCGATGATCCGGTTCTGGTTGCCTTCGATCGCCTTCTGATTGGCCAGGATCTGGTCCTGGTTCTCACCGCTAGCGTCACTCATGTTCCACCCCTTTGGCCGCGTAGGTTCCACCGGCGGTAATCCTGGTGCAACATCAGCGGCGAGGGTTTTGCTCGGCTCTCGCTCGATGCGCGGTTCCCCCACCAAGTCCTTGATCGCTGTGCTGGGGGTGATCGGCGCGTGGGGCCCGGGCGCCCAGGCGCAGGTCGGCGAGCCCGACGACGACGCGACGACGATCATCGAGCCACCCCCACCCGAGAACCTGACCGACGAGGACCTGGCGAAGCTGTCGAAGGAGGAGGCGATCGAGATCTTCGACGAGCGCCCCGACAAGCCCTTCGATCGCGACACCGAGGTCCGGCTCACCGGCGAGCAGCTGGCGGCGCGGGGCGCCACGGACCTCGCGACGGCCCTGGCGCTGATCCCGGACGTCACCGTGCGCGACGCGGGACGCGGCGGCTTCAACGTGGACATCCGCGGCGGGCGCAAAGGCGCCGTGTCGGTGCTGATCGACGGCGTGCTGGTCAGCGATCCGTACTACGGCACGTTCGATGTCTCGACGATCCCCGTCACCGACATCGTCCAGATCCGGGTCTCGACGACGCCGCAGTCGCCGATCGACGGGCCGGGCGGTCCCGGGGGCGTGATCGAGGTGCTCACGCGCGACGCGATCGGACCGCAGCTCGTGATCGCGCGCCTCACCGGTGACTCGCTGCCGTCGTTCGGCATGACCGGCACCGCGCGCGTCGCGCTCGCGAAGCACCTCGCGCTGCGCGTGTCCGCGTCGGGGCTCGGCGGCGCGCGCGAGATGGACCTGCCGGGCGCTGCCACGATCGGCGATCAGCGACGGTCCGCGACCGGCGCGGCGCGGCTCGAGTATCGCAAGGGCGATCGCCGCGTCGCGGTCGATGGCTTCGTCGACGATCGCCACTACCTCGCGCCGCCGAACGAGGACGATCGCGCGAACATCTTGATGATCGATCGCGAGACCAGCGCGCGCGCGCAGATCAAGGCTGACGACAAGCTCGGCTCGCTGCAGGTGCAGGGGCAGTACTTCGTGCACTGGCTGCATCGGCGATCGCGCCGGTTCGACGATCCGGCGCTGATGAACCAGGTCGCGCTCGAGAACCTGCACGCGATCCGTAGCGGCGGCTCGGTCCTCGTCACGCAGCCGATCGACAAGGAGTGGCGGTGGGCCGCGTCGGTCGCGGCGTCGCGCGACAAGGCGCTCGTGTTCGACGAGAACACTGACTACGTGCGAGGTGACACGAACCTCATCAACGGCGCCGCCGACCTGCAGTTCGAGCGCAAGAAGTGGCGGATCGACGGCGCGGTCGGCCTCGCGATCCCGTTCGCGACGTCGGATCAGTCGACCGCGCCCGACCCGTGGCCGGAGGCCAAGCTCGTCGCCAAGTACAAGGCGCGCTCGACGCTCGAGCTCACCGCCACGACGGGCTACAAGGGCCGCGTCCCCAGCCTGCGCGAGCGCTTCGACGCCGAGACCGGCAACCAATCGCTCGGCCCCGAGAAGGCGCTCCACGCGGAGGTCCGCGCCGTCGAGCAGCGCGACCGCCTGCGCGTCGAGGTCGCGCCGTTCTATCGCCGCACGAACGGGACGGTGCGCGTGTCGATGGATCCCGCCGACGACGGCAGGCTGGTGAACCTCGGCGACCTCGACATCTACGGCGTCGACACGCTCGCGCGCGTGCTGGTGCACGAGAAGGTCGAGGTCGGCGGCTCGTACAACTTCATTCGCGCGACGAGCGACACGAGCGACGAGCCGCTCGATCGCCTGCCGCACCATCGCTTCGACGCGTGGGCGCGCTTCCTCGCGAGCGCGCGCTACTCGGGCCTCGCGCGGGTGCGCTACTTCGGCGGCGCGCGCGATCAGGGCGTGGACGTCGATGGCTACGCGCTGCTCGAGGCGAACGTCACCGCGCAGGTCACCGACGAATACCTCGCCGTGCTGCGCGTCGACGATCTGCTCGACGTGCGCCCGCAGACGCGCGACGGCTACTACTTGCCGGGCCGCGTGATCAGCATCGTGCTGCAGGGGGCGTGGAAGTGACGCGTGCGCTCGTGCTCCTCGCGCTGGTCGCCTGCGGTCGCGAGCCCGCGCCGGCGAAGACCGAGCCGAAACCGCCGCGCCCCAAGCAGACGCTGCGCGTCGCCGTGGTCGGCGGGATGATGGAGACCGGGTTCTGGTCGGAGATCGCCGAGCGCTACGAGCGCACGAGCGGCGACACGATCGAGCTCGCCGCCGCGGGGCCCAAGCCGCAGGTCATCGCCGCGTTCCAGAAGGGCGGCATCGACGTCATCACCGTGCACGCGAGCGACGCGATGGTGAACCTCGTCGCCGACGGGCTCGCGCGCGATCCGCAGCCGTGGGTGCGCAACGACCTCGTCATCGTCGGGCCGTCCGCGGATCCCGCCGGTATCCGCGGCGAGAAGGACGCGGTCGCGGCGCTCGCCAAGATCATCGCGACCAGGTCGCCGCTGATCGTGCACGCGAGCCACGGCGCCGACGGCGTGCTGCACGATCTCGGCGAGGCGGGGAAGCTCCGGCTCGATCCCACCGCGACGATCCGCTTCGACGGCGAGAACCAGCACCAGGTCCTCGCGATGGCGAAGGAGAAGGGCGCGTACACGATGGTCGGCCGGATCCCGGTCCTCCTCGGAAAGCTGAGGGCGGACGGCATCGAGATCATGGTGCGTGGCGATCCTCGCCTTCGCCGCCCGTATCTCGTCGAGGTCGCTCGCGACGCGCAGTCCGGCGCAGACGACCTCGTCGCGTTCCTGCGCTCCCCGTCGACGCAGGAGTTCATCGCGTCGTTCAAGAAGGGCCAGTACGACCCGGACCCGCTCTTCTTCCCGGTGGTACCCGAGGCCCCAGCCTCGGCCGCGCCGTAACAGGCGCGTAACAGGGTTTCACGGCGTTGTTTGTCGTCGGGCCGCGGACGCGGCGGCACGTGGCTTGCTGCATCATGGAGCCATGCGCGTTGCCGCCCTCGTCGCGTTCGCCTCGCTCGCCGGTTGTGCGGACGACGGCGGGACGACCCCGCGAACCTGCTCGATGCCCGAGGACACCGCCGACGCCGGTGCGCTGACCGCGTTGTTCGCGCAGCGCTGCAACGTCCCCAACTCGATGGGCGCGCGCAAGTGGTACCGCATCGCGGCGACGCTGCCCGGCACCGCGAACGTCGTGCAGGTCGAGCTCTACGACAACGCGGGGCCCTTCGTCGGCGGCGCGGTTCGCACGGGGACGTTCCCCGTCGATGCGGATCCGGTCACGTGCGGCGTGTGCGTGCGCGCCCTCGGCGACAAGGGCGGCGAGAACGAGCTCGAGTACTTCGCGACCGGCGGCACCGTCACGATCTCGGCGCTCGGTGCCGACGGCACGGCGTTCTCCGCGGAGGTCGCCGACCTCGCGCTCGAGCAGATCGACGCGGATCACACGCTGGTCCCCGGCGGCTGCACCGCGACGGTCGCGGGTGCGCAGCTCGACGGCACGATGATGGATCGCGGCGGCGGTGGCGGCGGTGGAGGCGGCGGCGGTGGACCAGGCATGGGCGCGTGCGCGACGACCGTCGGTGACGCCGAGAAGCCGCAGTAGGGAGTCAGGCCTCCGACGAGGTGGAGACAGTTCTCGCTGATTCACCACCTTGTCATCGACGCCACACGAGTTGGACGCGGCACGGCGCTCGCAGGTCACTCGTCGTGCATGTTGTTGCACGATGTTCGCGACGACGCTGATGACCTCTCACGTACCGCCGGGATCGCCGTTCGCGCCGATCCGATGGGCCTTGCCGTCGATCGCCAGACCGGTGCGCTCTTTGTCGCCGACGGTGCGACCGGTGCGATCCTTCGCATCGAGGACCGCGATCGACATCGGCGCATCGTGACCGTCGGACGCATCGGCGCGCGCGGCACCCCGCCGCCGCTCGTCGGTGGGATCACGGTCACGCCGTTCGGCACCGTGTTCGCCACGCACGTCGGCGCCGGCCTCGACGGATCGATCACGCGCATCGATCCCGATGGCCGCACGGAGATGTTCGATCGCCTCGCGCGCGGCGTGTGGCGGCTCGGCGTGACCTACGACATTCGCGAGCACACGCTGTACGCGACGCAGTTCCACACCTCGCGCTTCGGCGCGCACGACGGATCGATCATCGCGATCGATCTCGTGACGGGAGAGCCCTCGACGATCCTCGATGGCTTCGGCAAGCCGATCGGGATCGCGAAGCTCGGCGACACGATCGTCGTGGCCGACGCGCGTCAGCGCGCCGTGTTCCGCGTCGACCTGCGCGCCGGTCGCGCCGTACAGCGCCTCCAGCTGGTCGGGGATCTCGGTCGCCCCGACTCGATCTGCGCGTGCAGTCCGGACTCGGTGCTCGTGACCTCGTTCGACCCCGAGCTCGGTCGCGGCGCGGTCCGCCGCCTGTGGCTCGACGGGCGGACGCGCGGCATCGGGAGCGGGCCGTGGGATCCCGCGGGCGTCGCGACCGATGGCGATCGCGTGTTCGTCGGTGCGAGGCGCGCGAACAACGTGCTCGTCTTCCCGCTCGGTTGACACGCCCCTACATCGGCGCTGCGAGAATCCTCGAAGAAATCGGGAACCGATCGCGCGCGTGGATGTCTTCGGTCCGAACGGGGCCAATTCCGGGGGGAACCGATGAGCACTGCGCTTCGCACGTCTCTGATCTGGCACGACGAGGTGATGGCCGACGTCGTACACGAGAAGCCCGCGCCGGTGACGATCGGCACGGACAGCTCGTCGACGTTCGTGACGCCCGAGCTGTCACTGCCGCCGGCGTTCTCGATCGTCACGCCCGGCCGGCGCGGCTACGTGCTGACGATGTCGACGAAGATGTCGGGCACGATCAGCCTCGGCGGCGTCGAGCACGATGTCGCGACGTTCGTCGCGGCGGGCGAGGGCGGCACCGGCTTCTTCGCGACGCCGCTCGGTCCCGACGACTGGGGCGTGATCACGCTCGACGAGAAGGGCGAGCACAAGCTGTTCTTCCAGTTCGTCCCGCACGAGGTCGAGGACTGGAACCTCGGCCACCCGATGATCGTCGCGGGCGCGCTCGGCTACGCGCTCAGCATCGCCGCGCTCACGCTGTTCTGGTGGCGCGATGGCGTCGCGATCGGCGAGGCGGCCTTCCGCGGTGCGAGCCTCGCGTCGCTCGCGATCGGCTTCGCGGCGATCGTGCGCTGGGCGTTCAAGCAGAACAACGAGTCGCGCGCGTCGCTCGCGTTCAGCGTGCTGCTCCACAGCGCGATCCTCCTGTTGACGTTCAAGCTCTACGAGAAGGAGAGCCCGGCGGTGTGGCCCGGCCCCGCGTCGATGACGGGCACGTACCTCGTGCGCGCGAGCGACCCGCCGCCCGAGCCGCCGCCGATCAAGGAGAAGAAGACCGCCCTCGAGGTCAAGGCCGGTGCGGCGACGCCACTGCCGATGCCGCACGATCGCTCGAATCGTCTGCCTCCGACGACGATCCCGTGGGAGCACAAGGCGAAGCCGACCTTGCCCAAGGACAAGAAGAAGAAGGCCGGCAAGGAGGGCCCGGGGATGCTCGCGCACACGGACCTCCTCGACGACATCACGGGTGATCGCGGCATCAAGAACGTGATCCAGGACCTGAAGAACATCGACGGCGACGGGCAGGGCGATCGGCCCGAGCTCGGCGCGGGCGACGGCCCGCAGACGAAGGGCGGCGATCCGGACGGCGGCACGCCGGGCGGCACGGTCGGCAAGCGGACACCGAAGAAGGGCGACATCGACACCGGCGGGCTGCGCGCCGCCGTCTGCTTCACCAACTGCGGTGGAGGTGGTGGCGGCCCGATCACCGTCGAGCCGCCGCCGTCGTCCACGGGCGGCGAGCCGTACCTCTCGAAGGAAGACATCGCGAAGGTGATGACCGCGCGCCAGGGGCTGTTCAAGGCGTGCTTCCAGAAGGGGCTCGACCGCGGCTCGACGAGCGGCGGCGACCTCGTCGTGCGCTTCGTGATCGACGGCAACGGCAAGGTGACGAGCGCGGGCACCGTCGGTGGCTCGATCGACGCGAGCGTCGCGACGTGCGTGAAGCAGAAGCTCTACCTGCTCACCTTCCCCAAGAAGGGCGGCGCGGTCGTGAGGCACTTCCCGTTCGTGTTCACGGGCAACTGATGCGCGTCGCGCTCGCACTGCTCCTGCTCGCCAGCGCGTGCGAGAAGAAGACCACGCGTCCCCCGCGCCCCGAGCTGATCGAGACGCTGCGCGACTTCGCGGATCGCACATGCGCGTGCGAGACCGACAAGGAGTGCGTGCGTGCGATTCGCGACGAATGGGACACCGTGCGCGCCGACGTGCTCGACCACGGGCTCACCGGCGCCGACCTCTCCGCGTACAACGCCGAGCTCGATCGCTTCCGCCTGTGCGGCGATGCCGCCGGCCTCACGATCTGGCTCCGCAACTAGCGCTGGCGGACGACCGCGAGGAGCCGCGCCGTCGCCTCGCGCCCGTGCTCCTCGAGGTGTGCGGCGTAGTCCGTGCGGTCCCACGCCTCGAGCAGCAGCAGCACCGCGCGCGGCAGATAGCCGACGTACGGCCCGTCGAGCGGCACGAGGCGCGCGTCGCTCTCGAACTGGCGCTCGATCTTCTCGCGCTCGGTGATATCGAGCGGCAGCGTCAGCTTCTGGATCGACGGCGCGTTCGCATCCCCGCAGCGCACCGGATCCGAGAACACGTAGTGCTCGCCGCACTCGCGCGGGCGCGCCGCGTACACCGAGCACCGCCGGTTCGCGTCGAGGAACACGCACGGCCGCGGCTCGGTGTGCCGCGCGAAGTCCTCCATGCGCTCCGCCGAGGCGACGAGCGCCGCGCGCAGCTCGGGCGTATCGCGCCCCTCGTCGCGCAGCGCCTGCGCGATCGCGACCGCCTCGTGCAGCATCACCTGCACCGGCATCGTGCAGCAGCCCGAGGTCGTGCACGCGTGACACGACGAGTGCATCCCGCTGTCCGCCTCGGCCTCGGCGAGCACGAGGTGCGCGCTGCGGATGTGGCGCTGCACCGCGCGCGTCGCGAGGAACACGAGGTTGTGGCGCGCGACCATGTCGCCGAACGTCGCGGCGGGCGGAGCCACCGCGTCCGCGCCATCTCCGCGCTCCGCGCGCCGCAGGCGCTTCGCTTCACGCTTGGCCTTCTGACCAGGCGTTAGCTTCGAACGCACGTTGTTGGTGACCCCATCGAGACTTGAACTCGAGTTTTCTGCGTGAGAGGCAGACGTCCTAACCGCTAGACTATGGGGCCGGGAAGGACCGACGTTCTACCCGGTGGGGTTGGAACGGTCAAGCCTTCGTGGTTCGGGGACTAGGATTCGAACCTAGATAGCAAGAGTCAGAGTCTTGCGTCCTGCCGTTAGACGATCCCCGAGTGCGAGCTGACTGATTAAACGCAAGCACCCCGTTCGTCAAGAGGCGGGACGGGGCACGAAGAAGATCACGGTCTTGCCCTCCCTGCGCATCACGTGGATCGCGAGCCACGGCGTCGACGGTGTCTCGCTCACGAAGCGCATCAGCTCGACCCCGCGGACCCGGACCGGCCCGACCCGCGTCGTCGCGATCCCGCGGCGCGCGAGCTCCTTGGTGATGTACTCGGTCGTCTCGCGCAGGCCGCGCGCCGAGACGAGCTGTCCGGTCGCGTCCGCGCGCGTGCCGGGCGGCAGCTTGATGGGCGTGTCCGCGCTCGCGAGCGAGATCGGGAGAACGACCGCGGCGACGAGTCCCAGGCGGTAGATTGCGGGTAACATGCGCGGCATGCGAATCGCGACGGCGTTTCTCGGACTGTGCTTGTTGATCGGCCCGGCGTGCAAGAAGGACAAGGGCGGATCGGGGACCGAAGGCTCGGGGTCGGCGATGACCGGCTCGGGGTCGGACACGATGGCGGGCTCGGGCTCGGACACGATGGCGGGCTCGGGGTCGGACACGATGGCGGGTTCGGGCTCGGACACGATGGCCGGTTCGGGATCGGCAGGCTCGGGCGCTGGCTCGAACGATCAGATGACCAAGCGCGGCGGCAACTGCCCGAGCACGGTGTTCGGCTCGACGACCACGGCCGAGCTGAAGGACGGCAAGATCCTCGTGACGATCACGTCGTCCGACAAGGACGCGATCGCGGCGATCCAGAAGCGCAGCGCGGAGCTCGTCAAGGAGAAGACCGACGGCGGCACGGCGGGCGACGCGCACGATCAGAAGGGGACGCACGGCGGTGGCATGGGTCTGTGCCCGGTGCACGTGACCGGCGGCGCGAAGGCCGAGGTCAAGAACGAGAAGGACGGCGTCGTCGTGACCATCACGCCAACCGAGAAGCCGGAGCTGCTCAAGACCGAGATCGATGCGCGCATCACCAAGGCGGCCGAGTGGGTCAAGGCGAACATCAAGGACGGCGACAAGGGCACGCAGGGTGGCGTCGGCGGTGGTGAAGGCGACCACGGCATGAACCACTCGGGCGACGGCGACAGCAAGGGCAAGGAGAAGAAGGGCGACGGAAAGGGCGGGGGCAAGGGCACCGGTGGCGGCGGAGGCGCGGGCACCGGCGGTGGCGGCGGCAACGGAACGGGCGGCGGCGACGGCAAGGGCAGCGCGACGAAGTAGCGACGCGTGACTCTGTCGAGCCGGCGGACTGTCCAGCCGGCGTACACGCGGGCGAAGGGGGACGGTCCCCTTCCGTTTGCGAATCTGTCCAGCGACCGCGAGCGGCTGTGGGTCGGCGCCAATCTGACGAGAAGTGTCATTTCGTCGTCGGTCGGTGTCATCCGATCACCGATCGATCGCGAGTGAATTCCGCGCGTGATCGCGCGGCGGATCACACCGACTGCGATGCGTGACGTCGTAGACTGATCGAGATGCAGCGCTCGTTGATCGCCCTCGTCGGAGTGTGTGCGCTCGGCGCGTGCGGCAACGACAAGATGCACACGCATCGCGATGGTCCGATCGGACCGCAGCGCTGGCAGCCCAAGCCCGGCGAGACGAAGAACTGGGACATCCAGGTCAGCGCGCCGTTCGATTTCTCGACGGAGCGCCAGATGATGATCGTCGATTTGTGGACGTCGGTGCCGGCGGCCACGACGATCGACTACGGCGACGGGACCTCGGTCAGCGTGCCCGCGGGCGGGCAGCCACAGACGATCGCGACGCTGCAGGCGCGGCAGACGAAGATCATCTGCCGCGTGGGGCTCGGTGGCATGAGGACCACGGATCCCGATGCGGAGAGGTTCCCCGAGGCGTCGCGACAGGTGATCGATCCGAAGATGCCGTCGGACGAGTTCCTGCTCGATCTCGCGGATCCCGAGCCTTGGCAGGACGCGGCGTTCGCGCGCATCGATCTCGCGGCGCAGATCGGTTGCGATGGCATCGAGCCGTACCGCATCGATCACTTCGGTCTCGATACGGCGCTCTCGCTCGACGATCAGATCGCGTGGTACGCGCGCGTCGCGCTCGAGGCGCACGATCGCGATCTCTCCGTCGGCATGCGCAACGGTCTGGAGATCTATCAGTCACAGGCCCCGTCGTTTGACTGGGCGATCATCGAGCGCTGCGCCGAGGACAACGTCTGCGATCAGGTGCGGCCGGTGCTGCAGCTTCGCAAGGCCGTGTTCGCGCTCGACTTCAACACGAGCTTCTTCGGCGACACCCAGGATCCGACGCTGCTGTGCAATCGGCACGATACGGCGGGCATCGAGGACGGCATCGTGAAGAACGTCGAGCTGTCGAGCGCGTTCCTCATGCAGTGCCCGTAGCGCGCTACGAGCCGCCCATGATCTCGGCGATGCGCTCCTTCATCTGAACGGTGAGGTCGTCGCGCAGCGCCTTGGCGACCATCGGATCGACCGTGGGGCGCGTGGTCATCTTCATCGCCCACTCGGCCTTCTCGTTGTCGTTCTGGACGGTGAAGTTGCGGACGCAGATCACGTTGTCCTTGCGGTCGAAGCCGACGGCACGCACGCCGACGGCGCCGCGCTTGAGCTCCTTGACCTCGAGGGCGAGCGGCACGTTGACCATGTCGACGCGATAGACGATGTAGCCCTTCGCGTTCAGCAGCTGGTAGGCGGCGCGGCGGCGCGCGGACTCGTCCTTGCTCTCGAGGATCGTGCGGAACGCCGGCGAGTCGATCTCGGGCGGGTTGATCCAGCGCTCGAACTCGGGGCGGTCGGGCATGGTCTCCCTCGCGAGCTCGACGGCGGTGACGAGCGACATCGCCGGCATCTCGTAGTCCGCCTCGGTGCACGCGCGCACGCCGGCGAGCGGCGGCATGATGCGCAGCAGGCGATCGGCGAGGGCGCGGACCTTCTCGGGATCGGCCTCGGGTGCCTTCTTGGTGCACGCGACGAGCGCGAGCAAGGCGACCGCGACGGCGCTACACGGTGATGATCGACCCGACATCTTCTCCTTTGAGCGCGGCGAGGACCTGGCCGGGCACGAGGCCGTTGACGACCTGGAGCTCCTTGCACCACTGGGCGCGCGGCAGATACTCGATGACCATGCGCTCGACGATCACGTCGTCGAGGTTTCGCGCGACGAGCTCCTTCGCGGTGATCCGCGGGATGTGCGTCGCGCCGGGGTTCTTCTTGGGATCGTCGGTGTAGAGGCCGTCTTCATCCTTGATGAAGATCGCGCGGCGCGAGCCGAGGAACTCCGCCGACAGGAACACGCCCGCGTCGGTGCGGTGCGGCGGGATGCGGCTGCCTTCCTCGCGCTTCTCCCAGTAGCCGAACGGCGGCATGCCGCTCATGATCGGGATGCAACCCATTTGCATGTAGAGCGGCAGCTTCTCGAAGTCGTCGGGGAGGATGTAGATGCCGCCGTGCTTGGCGAGCAGCATCTGCAGCATGCGCGCGTTCTGCATCGGGATGTACTTGCCGAGCGTCGCGACGACGCCGGTCGGCACATCGAGCTCGCTCGCGATCGAGTAGATGTGACGCGCGCGCGTCCCGCCGCCCGCCAGCAACACGACCTGGATGCCGAGCCGGCGCGCCTCGACGATCTCGTCGAGGATCGGAAACAGCGCGGTGCGCCCGCGGTCGAGGATGCTCTGGCCACCGATCTTGACGACCTTGACCTCGGGCATCACCGCCGTCGGCCGGTAGTCGCTGCTGACCGCCGCGGTCAGCGTTCGCCGCTCGGTGCTCATGCGGCCTCCTTGGTGATCACGGTGCCGACGTCCTCGCCGCGCAGGGCGCGCGTCAGCTGGCCGCGCTCGAGGCCGTTGACGATCACGATGCGGCGCAGGTTCTTCGCGTGCTCCCACGCGCGGAACAGCTCCTCGTCGAGGATGTTCTCGGCGGGCATCTTCGCGAGCAGCTCGGCGAGCGTGATCTTCGGGATCCGCTTCGCGTCGGGGTGCTTCTTGGGATCCTTGTCGTACAGGCCGTTCTCGTCCTTGACGAAGATCACCTGCTTCATGCCGAGCACCTCGGCCATCTGGAACAGGCCGAAGTCCGAGCCGTGCATCGGCAGGTGGCCCTCGTCGGGCGGCGGCTCCCAGAAGTGATACGGCGGCACGCTGATCGCGATCGGCGTGATGCCCGCGTCGAAGTAGAGCGGCAGGTCCCAGAAGTGATCGCGCTGCATCGGCATCGAGCCGTGGGGTGCGAGCAGCGTGTTGAGGAGGATCGCGTTGAGCTCCTCCATCGCGCCGACGAGCTGCGCCATTCCGCCGACCGGCAGGCCGAGGTCGACCGCGATCGAGATCGTGTGGCGGACGCGCGTTCCACCGCCGACCCCGATCACCATCTTCACCGGCTCGCCGCGCGCGGCAGCCTCTCGCTTGATCTCCACCAGCTCGTCAACCAGCGGGAGGATCGCGTCCTTCCCTCGGTCGAAGATGCTCTGCCCGCCGATCGAGACCATCGATACGTCGGGGAAGATCTGCAGGTCTTTGTCACTATCGGTCGTGGAGAGGACGCTGCGGTTCTGCAGCGACTCGCGCATGAGCGGCGAAGGGATGTGCGTGCGGCCATCGCCGGTCACGAGCGGCGAACGAGCATTGGACATGAGGACTCCACCTTACCGCCGAAAATGAAGAAAGGCGCCGTGGACAACCAGCGCCTTCCTCCGAACGTTCGGTGGTCAGATCACATCGGGAACGGACGCGGCGCGCCGCAGGTGCCGGCCATCTTCTTCGCCATCGTCAGGTCGTAGAACTGCTTGAGCGCCACCATGCCCTGGCTGTTCGCGTTCGCGTTGAACGTCGGGTGCTCGGCGTGGGGAGCCTGCGCCGTCGCGACACCGCGGAACGAGGTCTCGTTGATGATGACCTTCGCGGCGGTCGCGCCACCGAGGAGGTCGACCGTCAAATACTGCAGGAAGTAGTACTTGCGGTTCGAGAAGACGTTCCACATGAAGGTCTCGTTGCGCGAGGCGACGAAGCCCTCACCACCGGTCGCGTGGCAGTTCTCGCACTGCTGGTTGTTCTGGGCGTTCATGTCGCCCCACGCGTCGGCCATCTCCGCCGTCTGGAAGTCCGCGAGCGTCATGCAGCCCGCGAACTCGGCCAGGACGCGCTCGCTCGCCTGCGCGAGAGACTCGCTACCGGGCATCGTCGGCGTGGAGGGCTGACCGTTGCGGAGCTCGAGCTCCTTGGACAGCCACGCGGTGATCTTCGTCTCCTCGTCGGTGGTGTAGACGACACCCTGGTGGGTGCCGGGCTTGACCTTCGTGAGGATCGGCGCGGCGGTCGCGGTGAAGTTACCGACGAGCGCCTGGTAGTTCGTCGCCGTCTGCCAGCCCATCATCGGGTCGGTCGACACGAATCGCGTCAGCGTCGCGCCCTGCGAGGTCTCTGCGTGACACGCAGAGCCCGTGCACTTCGCGTTGAGGATGCCGTAGACGTTCGTGTCGAAGAGCTGCTTCGCCGCAGTCAGGTCGCCACCGGCGGGGTTGTCGCCATTTTCGTTGCCATCGCCATCGCCGGTCTCGAGCGGGTTACCGCCTTGCTCGACGCTGCCGATGCAGCCCATCAAGCCAACCGTCGCAATCGCCGCTAGGAGAGAGATACGCATGTGACTCCTGATTGTAGAGGGCGGTGTCGGGTTGGTGTGGTGTGGTTAGCGGCGGCGGCGGATGAAGGCGGCCAGGCCGATGAGGAGGAGGCCGAAGAGGCCGCCGGTGGAACCGCCGGTGGAGCAACCACCGAGCGCCGCGCCGGACGGGTCAGAGCCGGTCTCGTCGGGGTCGCCACCGGTGCCGGGCTGCGGGTTCTCGCCCGAGCCCGAGCCGGTGCCCGGGGGCTGCGCCGCCTGCGGAATCTGCGCGATGGGGAGGACCGAGAGGAACGCGGAGAGCTTCTTCGCCGGGTTCATCATCGTCGTCGCGTTCTTGCCCGAGGTCGCGAACACCTGCAGGTAGGCATCCTTGTTTCCGTTCATGCCGACGTACGGGTTCGGGATCATCGTCGAGAAGGAGTGGTTGCGGCCCTGGTTACCGGGGTTGTTGCCGAGGTAGTTCGTGTAGAGGTGGCGGTCGTGCGGGGCGAGGGCGACCATCGCGGCGTCGCTGAACACCTTCGACGTCGGGTCGTAGGTCACGATGCGAGCCTGCGCGGCCGTGCCACCACCGGTGTGGCTACCACCGAGGAACGTGATGCCGGGCATCAGGTTGTCGGTCGTGCCGAACATGCCGTAGGTCATGCCGAGGTGCGTGCCGTCGAGACCGACGACCTTGTCGGCGATGTCCACGGGCTCCGCCACGTACGTCATGCCGGCGGCGGTCGCGTTCACGACGCCCATCATGTTCTTGTAGTAGGTGCCGCCCTTGCCGTTGGTGTTGTTGTTGCCCTGGAGGCCGCCCCACCGGACGATGATGTCGTCGGTGTCGACGAGCTGGCCCGTCGTCGGGTCGACCTTCTGGATGCGCGAGTGGCTCATGCGCATCGCGTAGGTGCGGATGCCGTTCTCGTCGACGCGTCCCGCGATCTGCTTCTTCCACAGGATTCGCGACTGCGCTTCGGCGCCGTTCTCGCCGTCGCCGATGTTCACGGCGGCCATCCACACGCCGTCGCGCTGCGGCTGCGTGTTGCCTTCCGTCCAGGTGCAGATCATCGTGTTCGGGTCGGTGCCGGTGGTGCAGTTACCGCGCGAGCGCTCCTCGCGCGGGCACAGCGAGACGTCGGCGACCTTCGCGAGCGAGCAGGTCGCGCCCGCCGAGCAGTCGATGTCGACGATGCCACCCCAACCGTCGTCACGGCCGTTGCCGTTGGCGCCGGCGTAGAACACGAGGCGAACCTTGCCGGCGGCGCGAACGACCTGGCTGGAGAACGCTCCATCCTGGGTCATGAACGCGTCGTCGTTGTTCTTCGCGAACAGCTCGGTCTGCGGCATCGCGACCGACATGTCCGGGTTGAAGCACTGCAGATACGCCTTCGTATCGTTGCTGTTGTTCGGCTGGTAGTTGTACTTGACGCAGACCTTGTCGACGCCCTTCAGCTTGAAGGCGACCGGCGCGTTCGCGTTGCGGTACTCGTTGCCGCGGTTGTTCGTGACGAACGTGCCTTGCGCGGCGTCCGCGGTGACCTTGACGTTGCCCATCGGGCCCTGCACGAGCTGGAACGGAATCGCCGCCAGCTGCATGCGGTGCGTCGCCGGGCGAACCGCGCCACCGGGGGTGGTCGGCGGCAGCTCGGTGTTCATCGAGAAGTAGATGCCGGACTTGTAGCCGTCGAAGAACGCGGCGGTCGGCATACCGTTGCCTTCCTGCTCTTCGTCGGTACGACGCAGGCGTCCGTTGGAAACGGGCGCGAGGTCGTTCTCCGGCGACGGAATCAATTCCGCCGTCTCCGCTGCGAGCGGAACCTCCGCGTGGGCGGTGCCCGTGTCGACACCAAGGGGGAGGAGAAGCCCGCTGGCCGCGAACATCAGAAGCTTCTTGTTGCTCGTCATGGTGACGAACGGATGAGCAAGCGATGTGCCGCGCCGGTCACGTTGTAACCTGCGAGAATCATCGGATGTGATACGGGTGAAACATGGGGACGGAGGTTCCAGCCCTGGGGGAGACCCGCTCGATTCCGTTGTGATCCCGGGGTCTAACAGGGTGCTGACCGGTGCCTGACAGGACCGTGCGGACCCCGATCAACTCGTGAAGGCTGGGGGCTCCTCCCCCAGATGAGGGAGCGAGTCTCCAGTGTTCGGATCCGCACGATGTACCGTGCGAGAGGCTCACTACACACATTGCAGCACTCGCGCGATCTCCATCGAGAAATCGCTCGCGACGCCACTCGCCGCGGTCCAAGCGCGATCGCGTCGCGCGATCTCGAGCGAGCACGGGACTCGAGTCCCACGCGATCGAATGGGGGTGTGCTCTCCACGGGGCACGATCACCTCGCGGGGTGGGTGGACACGGGGCGCGCGACCTCGACGTCACGCGAGTCTCCATTCTGAAAGCGACGAACCTCGTGCGTCGTGCGCCCATAGAAGGCTCGAGGGCCATCGCATCGTTGACGCGGGAGCTCGCGATCGTCGATCGCAGGCGCGGGAGCCGCGCAGCCGTTACGACGATCGAGTCGACGTGGCTTCGTCGAGCTCGACGACGCGATCGAGAACGAAGTCGATCTGCGGATCTCGTCGGAGCTCGATCGTCCTTGCGGCGCGTCTGTCGTCGATCACAGGCGCGCGATCCCTCGACGTCCCATGCGGCCGTTGCGACTCGATCGTCATCACCGGGCAGGCGCGCGATCCCTCGACGTCCCACGCAGCCGTTGCGACTCGCTCGTCATCACGCGGGCAGGCGCGCCATCCCTCGGCGTCCCACGCAGCCGTTACGACTCGTCTGTCGTCGATCGCAGGCGCGCGAGCCCACGACGTTCGCGACGCATATCGTCGGGGCCAGCCCAGCCGATGATGAGAGAGGCGGACCCGAGCGAGCGTTTGTTCGTTCGCGAAGCGAAGAAAAACCTCTGCTCCGCGGCCTCCCTTCCTCCGCGTACTCCGCGCCAGTTCTGATCTTCGATCCGACGCAGCCATCGGCGCGTCTAGCGTCGATCGCAGGCGCGCGATCCCTCGACGTCCCATGCGTCATCACCGGGCAGGCGCGCGATCCCTCGACGTTCGCGACGCATATCGTCGGGTCAACCCCAGCCGATCATGAGAGGCGGACCCGAGCGAGCGTTTGTTCGTTCGCGAAGCGAAGAAAAACTCTGCTCCGCGGCCTCCCTTCCTCCGCGTACTCCGCGCCCATTCTGATCTTCGATCCGACGCAGCCATCGGCGCGCCTGTCGTCGATCGCAGCCCCGCGATCCCTCGACGTCCCACGCAGCCGTTACGACTCGATCGTCGTCACATCGGATCGACAGCGCGAAGCCGTCAATCGTCGTCGGGCGTCGGCGCCGGGATCTGGTCCGGCGTGAGCGGCTTCGAGTGCATCGCGATCACGTTGGCGCGCACGTGCTTCTCGGTGAGGAGGATGCCGCCCTTGGCCTGCGCGTTCGCAGCGAACGACATGACCGCGAGCTCCTCGCCGGTCCAGTGCTCCTTGCGGAGGTCGTCGCGGATCGCCCACACCTCCTTCGCCTTCGATGTGTCGCAGCCCTGGAGCTTCAGCTCGTCGACGAGCTTCCAGTACAGCGTCCCGTCGGTGGACTTGGTGGCGCGCTTTCCGTCGAGCTCCTGGCGCTTGATGATGCCGCAGAGCTTGTCATCCATATAGACGCGCACGCCGCCGCGGACCGGATCGCCGTAGTAGGGGATGCCTTCTTGCTCGACGCCGTCGAGGACGAAGCCGAGCTCGGGGTCGAGCGTCGGGGGCTTCTTGTTCACGTAGACCATCACGCCGGCGATCTTGTCGGCGCTCTTGCCGTTGCCGAAGCCGCCCGGGACGTGCGGGATCGGCTTGCCGCTCACGTTGGATCCGAAGCGGAACGTGAAGTCCTTGGCGGCGGGGGAGAGGAGGTCCTTGGCCGTCGAGACGTTCGAGTTCGTGAACTTCGGGCCGTAGACGTGGAGCGCCTTGACCTTGCGGAGGTCGACGCCGATCGCCTTCAGGTACTGGTCGAAGCGGTAGTAGCGCTGCTTGACCTTGCGGGTCGCGGGTTGATCGGTGCCGGGTTCCTTCTCGGCGGAGACCTCGTCCTCGACCCACGTGACGGGGAGCGAGATCGGGAGCTCGCCCCAGGTGAGAAAGCCCATCGGCTTTCCGTCGACGTAGACGCCGACGTCGCGCCACTTCGCGGCGCCGCTCTTGAACTCGTTGGGCACCCAGTCGGGGTTGTGCTCGTTGGCTTTGACCGCCGCAGCCGCTTCGTTCTCGGCGCGGTTCGCGAGCATCTTGTCGTAGGTCGTCTCGATCGGATGCGGTTTGTCGTCGGCGACCTTGGGCGCGACCTTCTTCTTCGTGATCCCGGAGGGCTTGAGCGTGTCGCTGCTATGCGCGTCGTTGCACGCGCTGGTTCCGACGGAGAGAGCGAAGAGAATCGCTGCGAGTCTTGTCATGCGCTTGCTTGGGTTGCTCGGCTGGATCAGGGATAGATCGCTTCGTCGTATTCGCCGTACTCGCCGACGCCCGTGAGGGGACCGCTCTGGTTGAAGACGTTGAGCGCGGGGTGGAGGAGCCACGCCTTCCTCGCTCCGTCGAGGTAGAGCTCCATCACGCCTTCGCACAGACCACCGCCGCCCGACGAGACCTTGAGTCGATACTCGCCGGCTTGCAGCGCGGGCGAGATCAGCTGGTAGGTGTACTCGCCGCCGGCGCCGTCGGCGCCTTGCTGGTAGGTCGTCGTGAAGCGGTACTCGGTCGTCGGCTGCATCGGCGCCGACGCGCAGGTCGTGTCCTCGACGGCCGCCGTGAACGCCCACGTGCCCGTCGGCCAGCAGCCCGTGAAGTCGGGCATGCCGTCGCCGGGCGGCATGTTCGTGTCGTTGTTGACGAGATCGGGAGCCGGCATGCTCATCGTGAACGTTCCCGTGATCGAGAGGTTCGCGTTGCACAGACGCTCGTCGGGTGTGTTCGTTTCCTCGTCGCCAACACCACACGCACCGACGAACAACAGGAAGGGAATGAGAAGGCCCGTAGTCCTCATGTCACCGAGCGTACGCTCCCTTTTCGACGCCGTCACCTGGGGCTGTGCGCGGGGACTGCGGGGTGTGAACTCCCACTCGTCGACGGGCGCGAGCCGAGTACAATCCAGGGCATGAAGTGGCTCGCGGTCGCAGCGGTGGTGATCATCGCCGCCGTCCTCCTGTTGTGGAGGCAAATGAGCACGGATACCGAGGTGATTCCGACGGCGACCGCCGCGAAGGCGCACGCCGCGGAGATGCCGACGACCCCGACGGAGCGCGCGCGAGAGGAGCGCGTGAAGGCCGCCGCGAAGCTCGCCGAAGAGGTGAAGGCGGCCGAGGCGAAGGCCGATCCCAACGCACCCGAGAAGGTCGACGCGATGAGCGACGAGTTCTTCTACAAGCTGCCCGAGCGCGTGCCCAAGATGCTCGGGAAGGCCGCGGCGAAGTGCTACGAGGGGATCGCCCGGCGCGTCCATCGTAACGAGAACGTCGTGTTCGACTTCAAGACGAAGGTGAAGGACGGCGTGGTGACGATCAGCGACGTGAAGGTGAACCGCTCGTCGATCTCGCAGCCGGCGCTCCAGACGTGCTTCGCGCAGGAGATCGGCCGTGTGACGTGGAAGGACGACACGCTCCCGGACTGGGAAGGCGACGATCAGCTGACGATCAGCCCCGAGCGTGGCCTCAAGAAGTTCATGCAGGACAACATCGACTACGTCGGCGAGCCGGTGCGCGACGGCTACGACGTGAAGCCGCACAAGGCCGACACCGAAGAGCGCGGCGGCTACGAGCCGTCACCGAGCGAGTAGCGAGCGGAACAGATCGACGGCCCAGTCGAGGTCCGCGAGCGCGACCCACTCGTCGGCGGAGTGCGCCTGGGCGATGTCGCCGGGGCCGATGACGATCGCCTTCTTGCCGGCGCGCGCCCACATCGCGGCCTCGGTCCAGAAGTCGAGGATGCCGACGCGCGACACGAACGGGCGCACGAGCTCCGCGAGATCGTCGCAGGCGAACGGCACGTTCTCGATCGTGTCGGCGAACGTGATCGCGGGATCGATCGCGTGGGCGAGCGCGACGACCTCGCGATCCCACGCGGCGCGATCGAAGCCGGGGTAGGGGCGAATCGAGTACGTCAGATCGCCGCGCGCCGGGATCACGTTGAACGCGACACCGCCGGCGAGGCCCGCGATGTTCATGCACAGCCCCTTCATGCCCTCGGGGCCCGTGTCGAGCCGGCGCACGCCGAGCTCGTCGAGCGCGACCGCCAGCCGCGCGAGGAGCGCGATCGGCTTCTTCTCGAAGTCCGCGCGCGACGAGTGTCCGCCGGGTCCGACGAGCGTCGCCGTCTGGCCGAAGATGCCGCGGTGTGCGGTGCCCGCCGCGCGCGCGGTCGGCTCGCAGACGATGACCTCCTCGATCGGCGCCGCGAGCGGTGTGGCGAGGAACGCCTCCATGATGCGACTGCCGGCCTCTTCGTCGCCGGAGAACAGCACGCCGACATCGCGCGGCCTCGCGCCGTCGAGCGCGACCAGCGTCGCCGCGATCGCGCCCTTCGTGTCGGAGCTGCCGAGCCCGTAGAGCTTGTCGCCCTCGACGTGCGGATCCCACGGCTCGCGCGACCAGCCCGCGTTCGCGGGGACCGTGTCGACGTGCGCGTTGATCACGCGCTTCGGCGTGCCCCACCGCGCGAACACGTACGCGCCCGGTGACCCGTCGGTGCGCGGCGATCCTTCGACGATGACCTCGTCGGCGCCGCGCGCCTGGAGCAACGGCGCGAGGTGCTCGCACAGCGCGCGCTCGTTGCCCGGTCCGCGCTGCGCGTTCGCTTGCTGCGTGGGGAAGCGAACGAGCTCGGCGAGAAGATCGGCGACCGCGGACATCGGCGCATCATACGCGCGTCCTCGTCGGCACGCGGCGCGGTGGTGGCGAACGGGAGCGACTACAGCGGCGCGGCGGCGCAGGGCTCGATCCCGCGCGACGGCGGATCGACGATCGACTGCCACGCCTCGTGCTGCGCGATCAGCGCGAGCGCGCGCGACAGGAGCGTCTTGCCCGGCTCGGTGCGATGCCACGTCGACGCGCCCGAGGGATGCGGCAGCGCGATCATGTCCATCTCGACGCCGGCGTACGTGATGCGGCGCTGCTCGCCGATCACCTCGATCAGCTTGTCGATGGTCGGCTTGGGCGCGCGCCTGCGAGCGCCCGGCGCTGTGGGCGGCGGTGGCGCCGGCGGAAGGAGCTGCGTGATCGCCAGCTTTCCGACCGGGAGCACGAGCCGCGGACGGATCATCTTGGCCTCGGCGTGGAGGTGCTTGGTGCAGCGCTCGATCTCCTCGGAATCCGGAACCCGGTCGCCGCCGGCCTCCGCTTTGCCCGGGAAGCAGCGCGCGACGGCGGCCATGTAGACGCGCTCGCGAAACTGCTCCTCGGTCATGCCGATCGAGGCGAACCACTGGAACAGCGTCTTGCCGGCCGTCCAGGCGAACGGCTTGCCGGCGGGCCCCTCCTTATCTCCGGGGGCCTGGCCGATCAGCATCACGGGGGAGATGACGGGGACGCCGGTGACGACCGGGCCGATCATCTTCGGGCACGCGGTGCACCCTTTGAGGCGGGTCACGTGGCGCCGCAGCTGGACGAGCATGGTCACGGCGCACACGATGCCACGGCGGTGTGACGTCGCCAGGTCCGGAGTCGCGGCAAGTCCCTGCGAGATCTAACGATCAGGATCACGCTGCGAACATCGCCGACCAGGCTAGACTCTCCCTCGTGACGCACGCGCCGCCCCATGAAGACCTGATCAAGCGGGTCCTCGGAACCAATGTCCTCGAGCTCAAGCTCGGCCGCCTCGCGTTCGAGGAGGCCGACCACACGACCACGTGCAAGGTCAGCGTGATCGAGGGAGACCAGACCGTCGAGATGGAAGCCAAGGGCGTCGGCGTCGTCGACGCGATCTACCACGCGCTGCTCGATCGCTACGCGCGCGAGTACCAGTCGCTGAACACGCTGAGCCTCACCGGCTTCCACGTCGGCGCCGAGCTCGCGACGAAGAAGAAGGACGCGGGCGTCGACGCCGTCGGCCTCGTCACGCTCGACATCACGAACAGCGAAGGTCGCGTGTTCACGTTCTCCGACAAGTCGCGCTCGGTCACCATCTCGATCGCGCGCGCCGTGTTGAAGATCATCATGTACTTCGTCAACGCGGAGCGCGCGTTCGTCACGCTGCACAACGCGCGTCGCGACGCCGCCGCGCGCAACCGCGAGGATCTCGTCGCGCGCTACACCGCCGAGATGGCGCAGGTCGTCGAGAGCACGAGCTACGCGGAAGTCATCGCGAGCATCCGCAAGGAGCTGTAGTCGTCAGAGCCCGAGCTCGCGGCGCGTCCAGCGCTTGAGCTCGTCGGACGGGTTGCCGTTGACCGCCGAGGCGTAGAGCTCGATCGACGGTACCGGAACGCGCCGCGTCCCGACCGCGATGTAGACCGCCTTGCGCGCGACGTCGCCGGCGGCGATCGCCCACCGCGTGCGCGACGCGACCACGAGCGTGTCCTCGAACACGAAGTCGAACGGGTAGGCCATCCGATCGACGACGACCTGCGTGCGGCGGCGATCGCGGCGGACGTAGGCGAGCGTGCCGTCGTCGGCGAGCACCGGATCGCTGACCCACTCGGCGTGGCCGTGCTCGAGGCCGTTGTAGACGACGAACCACGTGCGGCCGCGGCGCGCGGTGTACGCCATGCGGCCGGCGGCGTTCCACGCCGGTACGCGGACCTCGTCGAACGCAGGCCCGGCGACGCCGTCGAGGACGATGTGGTCGCCATCGGCCGCGCGCTCGGCGTACGCGAGGCCGACGTCGGCGGTGCCCGCGCGCGTCGGGCGAAAGGCGATCGCGGTTTCGCGCAGCGTCGGCGACACGACGAGCGGGATCGCGTCGAGCGCCAGCGTCCTCGTCGAGCCGATCGACGCGAGCCACGCGACGTGCGCGCCGTCGTCGCGGATCCAGATGCCGTGTACCTTGTCGACGGGCGCGAACGTGGCGGTGTCGGTGACGACGCGCCAGCCCTCTCCGTCGGTGGCGGCGTACGCGATGCGCGGCCCGGCGAGCGCGAGCCTGTCGACGCTCGACCACGCGCGGCTCTCGACGCCATCGCGCACGACGACCATCTCGTCGCCGCGGCGGCCGACGTACGCGATGTGGCTCGGCGAGGTGACGAGCTGCTGCACGCCGTCGAACGCGGGCCCGAACGCGTCATCGACGACGACGTGCGTGGCGTTCGCGCGCTGCGCGACGTAGACGACGCGATCGCCCGCGAGCTGCAGCGTTCGCGCGAGGACCGACGTGACGGCGGGCCCGACCACGCCGTCGCGCACGACGTGCCACGCGCCCGCGCGCTCGGCCGCGTAGGCGATGTGGCCCGACGCGGACAGCGCGATCTCCCCGATGCTGTCGAACGTCGGCCCGGGCGTGCCGTCGAGGCTGACCGCCCAGCGATCGCCGGCGCGATGGGCGAACGCGACGTGCGAGCCGGCGAACAGGAGCGAGCCGACCGCGATGCCGCGGTAGGCGCGGCTGCGGGTGCCGTCGATCACGACGTATGACTCGTCGCCGTCCTTCACGATCTCGACGCGGCGCGCGCGATCGTCGGTGTGACCCGACCACAGGATCTTCGGCCCGCAGCCGGCGAGCGCCCCGAGGAGCGCGAGCGCGAGCGCGAGGCTACGCAGCCGCACGCGCCGCGTCCGCGATCGAGTCGAGGCTGTCGACGATGTCGACGCTCGTGTCGGTTCCGAGGTTGCGATAGACGAGCGCGCGTAGCGACTTGCCGGGGCCGATCGCGAGGAAGCGCGACGCACCGGCGGCGGCGATCGTATGGAGGCACGCCGCCCACTCGACGGGGTGCACGAGCTGCCCCGCGAGCAGCGCGGGGATCGCGGCGGGCTCGGCGAACGTGCCGTCGCGGTTCGTCACGAGGCGCGCGTGCGGTGCGCGCCGCGGCAACGCGGACAGCGCGGCGGTCAGCTCGTCGAGCGCGCCCGCCATCGCGGGGCAGTGCCACGCACCGACGACGGGCAGGCGCACGACCGAGAACGCGGGGATGATCGCGGCGAGCGCCGGCTCGTCGCCGCTGATCGCGAACTCGTCGGGCGCGTTGTGCGCGCCGAGCCACGCCTTACCGGCGCGCGCGCCGACATCGATCGCGCGATCGCACGCCTCGTGGTTGCCCTTGAGGCGCACCATGCCGCCCGGGTGCAGCGCGGCCTCGCGCGCCATCAACCGACCCCGCAGCGCGGCGACGCGCACGGCGTCCTCGGCGGTGATCGCGCCGCTCGCCATCCACGCGCTGATCTCGCCGAGCGAGTGCCCGACGACGATCGAGGGACGCACGCCCGCGTCGTCGAGCAAGCGCACGATGCCGGTGCACACCGCGATCATCGCGGGCTGCAGCACCTCGCAGCGATCGAGGTCGCGCCCGCCGCGGACGAGCAGCTTCATGACATCGATGCCGACCAGCTCGCTCGCGAGCGTGACGAGCGACGCCACCGGCTTCGCGGCGAGCACGTCGGGCGCGACCCACGGAGGTGGGTTGCCCTGGCCGATGAACATGAACACCGTCACGCCGACAGGCCTCCGTCGACGACGATCGCCTGGCCCACGATGTAGCTCGCCGCGGGCGACGCGAGGAACAGCGCGACCTGCGCGACGTCGTCGCCGGTGCCGAGCCTGCCGAGCGGGATGCGGCGGCGAAACTCGTCGACGGCGTTGCGATCGATTCGCTGCGCCATGCCGGCGTCGCACATGCCGGGGACGACCGCGTTGACGCGGATGCCGCGCGGCGCGAGCTCGACGGCGAGGGTGCGCGTCAGCGCGACGAGGCCGCCCTTGGAGGCGGAGTAGCCGGCCTGGCCCGGGCTCGCCCGCATGCCGGCGACGGAGCCGACGTGGATGATCGCGCCGCCGCCCGCGCGCAGCATCGGTCGCAGCACCGCGTGCGAGAGGGCGAGCGCGCCCTCGAGGTTCGTGCGCAGCGGCTCCTGCCAGTCGGCGGCGTCGGACAGCGCGAACAGCTTGTTGCGCATCACGCCGGCCGCGTTGACCGCGATGTCGATGCCGCCGCGCTCCTCGGCGAGCTGATCGATCGTCGCCGCGAGCGCGCGACCGTCGGTGACGTCGAGCTGGACGGCGCGCGCCGACGCGATCTTCGCCGCGGTCGCTTCGGCATCGGCGGCGCGCTTCGCGTAGCCGACCCAGACGTGCGCGCCCTCCGCGCCGAACGCGAGGGCGATCGCTTGGCCGAGCCCGCGCGAGCCGCCGGTGACGAGCACGGTCTTGTTCGCGAACCTCATGACCACGCGGGGCGCAGGATGGGCGGGAACACGTCGGTGTCGCGCGTCGCCCACGAGTGGCGCTGCGGGTCGACGTAGAGGCTGCGGTTGTTGATCGTCGGCGACGAGAGGGTTCGCGCGGCGGCGCCGTTCGACACGAAGCCCGAGATGCCGGCGTGGCTGATCGGGAGATCGAGCAGCGCGAGCGCGAGGAACTCGTCGCGCGTCGGCGAGTGCGCCGCGTGGAGGATGCGGCCGACCTGCTCGTTGTCGAGGAGGACGGGCGCGTCGTCGACGAGCTCGGCGGCCGAGGCGAGGCACGCGACGCGCGAGGTGACCGTCGCGCGTCGCGCGTCGAGGGCGGCGGAGCCCGGGAACGTGCGGTTCGTCGCCACCCGCCACTGGAGCTGAAGCTCGATCGGCGTGAGGCCGGGGCGCACGTCGCGGCGGATGTTGAAGAAGCCCGCCTCGAGTGCGCAGGTCTCGATCGCGGGCAGCGTGATCGTGCGGAGCCCGACGGACGCGCCCGCGGCTTCGATCAGCGCGCGGATCTCGTCGACGCGCGCGCGCTCGACGAGCAGGTCGTAGCCGAACTCGCCCGTCTTGCCGGCGCGGAAGCAGGTGAAGCGGCCCTCGTCGTAGAACGCGAGGTACGGCAGGCCGATCACGTGCGGGCTCGTCAGGTTCGTGAGCAGCTCCCACGCGTACGGGCCGTCGAGCGAGAGCATCGCGTGCGTCGGCGTGAGGTCGGTGATCTGCGCGTCGAGCCCGGTCGCGTGCGCCGCGAGGTACGCCGCGAGCGCCGGACCGTCGAGGCCCTCGGCGAGGACCGTGTAGTCGTCGTCGCCGCAACACAGGTAGACGTCGGCGACGGGCGTCGCGTCGTCGGCGAGGAGCAGCGTGTGCAGCATCTGGCCGCCACGCACGAACAGCTGCTGCGGCGAGACGCGATCGAGGAGCTCGTGCGCTTGCGCGCCGCCGATGCGCACCGCGGCGACGTGGTCGCTCGCGATCAGCGTCACCGACGAGCGAACCGCCCGGACATCATCCGCGAGCGACATGGCCCTGCCTGTGCGCGACGATCAGGTCGATGATCGTGTTGAGCGATCGCATCTGCTGGCGAAGGAGCGCCTGGTCCTGCAGCTTGACCCCGAACAGCGTGTCGAGACAGACGATCAGCTCGACCGCGTCGAGCGAGTCGAGGCCGAAGCCCGCGCCGAACAGCGCCGCGTCGGGATCGATCTCGGCCGGCGCGCGGCGCAGCCGCATGCGATCGATGAGGACCTTGCGGAGCTGACCGAGGATCTCCTCGCGCACCGCGACCTGGGCGTTGACGTCACTTCGCATGGTCACCTCCTGCGAGCACCACGGCGCAATCGGCGGACGCTCCGCCGCTCGCCGCGATCAAGACGGTTCGTGCGCGCCCCGAGCGGATCGCGAGCGCGCCGATCACGAGGCCCATCGCCGACGCATAGGCGGGGCTCGCACCGACGAGCGCGATCGCGTCGCGCGGCTCGACGACGAGGTCGGCGCCGGGCAGCTCCGCCATCGCGAGCGCCGCGTGCTTGGCCTCGTCGAGGCGGCGCGGCCCCGCGAAGCCCCAGCCCGCCACGCGGATCGCCGCGTCGCTCGTCGAGAGCAGCGCGGTCGCGGCGCCCTCGCTCCGGTCGGTGGGGTCGGCGCTCACGGGCAGCTCGTCGAGGCTGCTCGCGAGGAGCACGTCGTTGTCCTCGCGGGCGGCGAGGAGCTCGGCGGCGTAGGCGACTGCCGCGAGGCCGGTCGCGTCGTTCGCGCAGATCGTGCTCATCGCGCCGCGCAGGCCGAACAGCTTCGACGCGCTGCCCGCGGGTGCGTTCAGCACCTGCCGCGAGAACAGCGCCGCGGACACACCGCGATAGCCGAGCGTGTCGACGAAGCGCTGGAGCTTCGCGTCGCTCTCGTCGGAGGCGCCGACGACGCCGAACACGATGCCCGCGCGATCGCGCATGTCCGACCGGAGGCGAAAGCTCGCGTCGCGGAACGCGAGCGCGACGCTGGCGACGAGGTAGCGCGTGGACGCATCGAAGCCGCGCGGATCGATCGTCGGCGCGATCGCCTCGAACGCGAAGTCCGGCACGCGCCC
Organism: uncultured Kofleriaceae bacterium; assembly: GCA_964617845.1. Taxonomy (GTDB): domain Bacteria; phylum Myxococcota_A; class Polyangia; order Haliangiales; family Haliangiaceae; genus JABFXX01. The sequence goes on from CAZUAR010000029.1 coordinate 131,866, forward strand.
GCGCGACGGGCTCGCGAGCGCCGCGAGGTCCGTGCCGTGCGGGCCGACGGCGCCGATGCCGAGCAGCGAGACGCGGCGCCGGCGCGGGGTAGGGCGCGCCACATGTCCGCGCGCGACGACGATCGCGCAGTTCGCGCCGCCGAACGCGGAGTTCGTGCACAGCGCGACGTCGCACGTCGCTTCGCGCGGCGTCGACTGCGCGACGACATCGGGCGGCGTGTTCGGCCGGCGCTCCGTCACGTTGTGCGTCGGTGGGATCGTGCCGTGCTCCATCGCGACCAACGTCGCGATCGTCTCGAGCGCCCCGGCGGCGCCCTGCGCGTGACCGAGGAAGCTCTTGCTCGAGCTGACCGGGACGGACGTCGCGCGCGGGCCGAGCACCTGCTGGATCGCGCGCCACTCCGCCGGGTCGTTCGCGGGGGTGCCGGTGCCGTGCGCGTTGATGTAGTCGATCGCGTCGGGCGCGACGCCCGCGTGCACGATCGCGCCGCGCAACGATCGCGCGATGCCGGCGCCGCTCGGATCGGGGCCGGTATCGTGGAACGCGTCGGCGGACAGGCCGTAACCGACGACGGAGAACGCCGCGGGTGCGCGGGACGCGTCGCGCTCGAGCACGAGGAAGCCCGCGCCCTCGCCGAGCGTCGTGCCGGAGGGGACGCCGAACGGCGCGCACGGCGTCTCCGACAGCACGCCGAGCGCGGCGAAGCCGGACAGCACGAGCCGCGACAGGATGTCCGCGCCGCCCGCGATCACGACATCCGCGCTGCGCAGCGCGAGCAGGTCGAGCCCGAGGCCGATCGCGTTCGTCGCCGACGTGCACGCCGTCGAGATCGTGAGCCGCGGACCGCCGACGCCGAGCACATCGCCCACGCGCTCGGTGATCTCCTGCACCTTCACGAAGCGATCGCCGAGGCTCGAGCCGAAGACGAAGGCGATGCGCTCCGGCGCGACGCGCTCGAGGCGCGCAGCGGTCCACGCGTCCCGCGCAGCCTCCAGCGCGATCGCGATGCACAGCTCCGACGACGACTCGCCGTGCGCGGGCGTGTTGCGATCGTGGAGCATCCCCGCGATCGCGACGCCGACCTCGGCGGGATCGAAGCGACGCATGGGGCCGATGCCGCAGCGACCCGCGGCCATCGCGTCCCACAGCGTGGTCGTGCCTCTCCCGAACGGAGAGACGCAGCCGATGCCCGTGATCACCGCCATGTGCTCAGTCGGTGTCGTCGGCGGTGGCGCGGATCAGCGCACTGATCAGCAGCACGATCAGCCCGATACCGAACAGCACGACGGCGATCGTCAGCGCGAACACGCCGGCGAAGACCTCGGCCGCGACGAGCAGCGCGCCGATCGCGCCGAAGATGAGGCCGATGCCGAGCATGTAGCCGCCCGCGCGAATGCCGCGGTCACCCGGCTTGGGCCGATCCGGATCAGCATACGGCTGCGACATCGCCGGCGGGGGTGGCGCAGGTGCCGCGACGCCGGGAGCGTTGTTCGGATTGCAGTTCACGATCTCGGGGTTGATCGCGAACACCTCGGCGTAGAACGCGGGGTCGACGTCGCGCACCTTGTTGCCGAGGATCGCGACGTCCTGACAGCGACCCTGCCGCGCGGCGCGGATCGCGCTCTGGTACAGCGTGCGCGCGACCGGATCGCCGGCGGGCGCCGGTGGTGCGATCGGCGGGGCGGGCGCGGGCGTCGGTGCCGGCGCGGGAACGGGCGCCGTGGCGCCGGGTGCGCCGCTCGGATCGTCGGCGAACGCGAGCAGGTGCTCGTAGCGCCAGAACTCGCGCTCGCCGATCTGCCGCGCGAGATCGAGCGCATCGGCATCGCGCTCGCTGCTCGCGCGGTGGCGTTCGACCTTCGTGACGTACTCGTGGATCACGGTCCCCGGATCCGCGTGCTGCAGCCGGAACTGCGACTGCGCCATCATCGCGCGCAGCTGGCCCTTGCGCCGCGTCGACATGCCGGCCTTCGTCGCGGAGTCGTGCAGCGCCTGGCCGATCGACATCGGCAGCTCCGGGTCCTCCTTCAGTTTCGTGCGCACCGCGGCGCGCGTCTTGTCGTCGAGGCTCGACAGCATGTCGCTGATCTGGAACACCGACGATCCGATCTCGTCGTAGTGCCTCCACATGCGGTCCTGCACCTCGGGCTGCACCTGCGTCTCGGGCGGCAGATCGCGAAAGCCCTGCGACACGAGCAGCGTCGACAGCATCTGGCGAAACATCGCGTCCTGCTGTGCGATCGCGGCATCCGCCTTCGCCGACAGCGGCTTCTTCGTGTGCTTGACGACGAGCTTCTGCAACAGCCCCGGCTTGGCGAGGTTCGCGAGCTCCTCGTCGAGGATCTTGTTGAACTCGGCCGCGCCATCGGCGCCGCTGAGCGCACCGAGCGAGCGCTGAATGCTCACGCAGGCCGTCGACGGTGCGAGAGCACCCGCCGTCGCGATCGCACCTGCCTTGATCACATCTCGTCTGTTCATGTGGCTCCGACGTGGTGAAGGACGTCTCGTGACTCGGTCAACGGAAGCTCGACGAGCTCGCCGATCAGCCGCAGGATCCGCTCGCGCGGGATCACGGCCGACTCGGTGGTGGTGACGTGCGTGTTCACCGGATGGCGAACGTTGCCGTCGAGCCACAGGTACAGCACCTTGAGCGCGTCGCGCCGGTCCTGATCGAGCTGCGTCGAGCGCGCGAGATAGCGGCGCGTGTACACGTAGAAGCTCGCGGCGTGGCGGCCCTCGTCGGCCGCGAGGTAGCGCAGGATGCGCGCGAGCACCGGCTCGCCGACGCGCTCCGCGAGGCCCGCGTACCCGGCCGCCGCCGTCATCTCGGAGATGATGTTGCTCACGAGCATCGCGACGCGCGATCGCATGAACGGCGCGGCGACGCGGCCGCGGCGAAAGAACGCGTCGTCGACGGTGACCCCGACCGCCTGTAGCCACCGCAACAGGACGTGCGGGTGCTTGGTCTCCTCGTAGAACCACACGCTGATCCACTGCGTGAAGTCCGTGTCGTCGGAGTACTCGCTCAGGAAGCGATGCGTCGCCGTCGTCGTCGTCAGCTCGGCCTGCGCCGTGTCGCGCACGAGCGCGGTCAGCTCCGGCGTGACGCGCGCCTTGTCGATGCGGTCCCACGGGATCGCCTCGAGGCTCCACCGCACGCGCTCCGCGTCCGCGAACAGCCGCGTGAACAGGTTCTCTGCGAGCACGTCGCACGCGGCCTCGTTCATGCGCGCTCCGCGATCGCGATCGCCTCGGTCGGGCACGCGAGCGACGCCGCGCGCGTGTCGCTCCACTCGGGCTCGCTCTGAGGCTGCCGCAGGATCGCCGTGGCCTTGCTGGCGACGGAGAACACGCCGGGAGCGAGCGTGGAGCACCCACCGCAGCGGATGCAGCGCTCCATATCCACGACCACGGTCCTCACCTGACAAGGCAACCATCCCTGGGGCCCGCCCTCAAGGGAGATCACGGGAACTTCACAGCAGAAAGCTGAGTCTTCCGATCGGGATCGAAGGGTGGCTCAGCGCGACGCGCTTGCCGCTGATCCGGAGCCCGTCGCCGGTCGCGACCAGCGCGTGCTCGTAGCGTCCCGAAAGCACGTCGGAACGATCGTGCCGGACGGCGTGGAGCACGAACCGCGACGAGACATGCCACACCTTGCCATCGGGCCCCGCGTCGCGATCGAGGAGGCGAACGTTGCCGACGATGCGCGTCGTGCGCGTGCGCGGGATCTCCGCGACCGTGGTGCGATCGAGCAGCTGCGCGACGCGCGTGCGCAGTAGCTCGAGGTCGTCCGCGATGTACGCGAGGTGCGTGCGTGGATCGCCGTCGGGCGCGTCCGCCGTGGGAACGACATAGCCCGGCCCACCCTCGATCCACAGCGCGAGCCACTCCGCGAACGGGCCATCGTCGAGCAGGGCGGCCTCGCGATAGAGGAAGTCCTCGATCTCGGCGCGCGTCATCGGACCGCCTCCATCCATCGGCGCCACTCGCGCCAGAACTCGCGCTGCGGCAGCTCGTCGTCGTACGCGGGATCGGGGCTCGCGATGCCGCGCGAGAAGTCCACGAAGCGCTGCTCCTTGTTCGCGAAGCCGCGCTGGACGAGCTCGAGGATCTCGATGTCGTCGGGCGAGGCGAAGCCGCCCGGGCCGAAGAACGTCAGGAAGCCCGCGAGCGAGATGGCGCGGAGCTCGGCGTCCTGGCCGCGTGGAGCGAGCGCCCACGCGGTGGTGGCGATGCGATCGATCGCGATGGGGTCCCAGGTGCGGATCGTGATCGCGGTCGTGTCGACGACGATCAGGTTCGGGAAGATCTGGAGCTGGCGATACGTCGAGTGGATCTGGTGCGCGCGCTCGTCGCCGTACGCGTCGCGCAGGCGCGCCTGCATCGCGAGGATCGAGGGCTTCATCAAGAGAGGCATGGGCGGGCCCCAGTACGCGATCGGCTTGCACGAGATCGGCGGCGAGCTCTCGGTGACGGCGTGGCCGTTGCCGAGCGCGATCGAGCGGCCGGCCGGGCGCGTCTTGCGGACGCCGTGCTCGGCGACGTAGTCGAGGAAGCGGCGGTGGAGGACCTGCACGTGATAGGCGTCGATCGAGTTCTCGCCGAGGAGCTTCCAGTTCGCGCGGATGTCGTAGCGGTGCGTGCCGGGCACGATCTCCATGCCCGCGCCGAGGGATTGATCGACGACGAGATCGAGGTGCTCGGTCGCGCCGGCGAGGTAGTCGACGAGCGGCGGTGCCGACGGCGAGAGCGTGACGAACGCGAAGTCGCGGTAGGTCTCGAGGCGGACGCGGTGCAGGTCGGCGCGCGGCGGTTTGGGATAGCGCTCGGCGCCGGGGAGGCCGCGCAGCTCGCCGCGCGTGTCGAAGGTCCACGCGTGGTACGGACAGCGAAACGAGGTCGCGTTGCCGCACGGCTCGAGGCAGACGCGCGATCCGCGATGCGTGCACACGTTGAGGAGCGCGCGCAGCTCGTTGTCGGCGTCGCGCACCAGGATCAGGTCGCGGCCGGCGACGTGGCGCGTGACGAAGTCACCGGGGCTCGGCAGCTCGCTCGCGTGGCACGCGTAGATCCAGCAGGTCTCGAAGATGCGCTCGCGCTCGAGGGCGAACAGCGACGGATCCGTGTACGCGCGGCGATCGACGCGGAAGCTCGTCTGCGTGTCGACGATGAGCTCGCGCGCGTCCGTCGTCATTGTCTAGTGGCGCGTGGCTGCGTGGGTGAATGGCTGCGCGGCCTCGAGCTGCGCGGCCACACGAAGCAGCAGGTCCTCGCGGCCGTAGGCGGCGACGAGCTGGACGCCGATCGGCAACCCGGCGCTGTTGCGAAACAGCGGGATCGAGCACGCGGGCTGGCCGGTCGCGTTGAACGGCGGCGTGAACGGCGTGAAGTCCGCGGCGCGAAAGATCGCGGCGAGCGGATCGTCGGGCGGCGAGACGAACGTGCCGAGCGGGACGGGCGGCTCGGCGAGCGTCGGCGTGAGCCACAGATCGTACGTCTCCCAGAACTGCGCGGACTCGCGCGCGTTGCGATGGATCCACCGCCACGCGTCGACGTACTTCGAGCCGGGGACGAGGCGGCCGAGCTCGGCGAGCGCCCATGTGAGGCGCTCGACCTCGTGCTCCTCGATCGGGCGGCCGATCGCGCGCGACGCTTCGTCGAGCTCGGTGGTCACGCCGACCGACCACAGCGTGAGGAAGCGCGGCGTCCAGTCCGGATCGTGGAGCGCTGCGGGGTAGGCCTCCTCGACGTTGTGCCCGAGCGACGCGAGCAGCTTCGCCGCGTGCGCGACGGCAGCGACGCAGTCGGGGTGCGAGTCGACGAGCTGGCCATCCAGGGCGGGGTGCTTCGTGTAGAAGCCGATCCGCAGGCGGCCGGTCGGCGTGGCGAGCTCCGCGGTGTACGGCCGGATCTGCGTCGGCGCCGCGTACGGATCACCCGGGGCGGGGCCCGCGATCGCGTCGAGCACGGCCGCGGAGTCGCGCACGCTGCGGGCCACGACGTGCTCGCACACGAGGCCACCCGTGACGTCGCCGAGCTGCGGCGCGAGCGAGACACGCGCGCGCGAGGGCTTGAGGCCGAACAGGCCGCAGCACGAGGCGGGGATGCGGATCGATCCGCCGCCGTCGTTCGCGTGTGCGATCGGCACCAGGCCCGCCGCGACCGCCGCCGCCGAGCCGCCGCTCGAGCCGCCGGTGGTGCGGCCGAGGTCGTACGGGTTCTTCGTCGCGGGCCACGCCGGTGGCTCGCACGCCGGGAGGATGCCGAGCTCGCTCGAGTTCGTCTTGCCGACGACGATGAAGCCCGCGCGCTTGAGCTGAGCGACGAGGTGCGAGTCGTTCGCGTAGCGATGGTTCGCGCGCTTGAGCGGCAGGAGGCCCGAGGTGTGCAGCACGCCGCCGACGGTGGCGCAGATGTCCTTGATCAGGATCGGCACGCCGCGGAACGGCCCGGGCGGCGCGACCTTCGCGTCGGCGCGCGCCTGCTCGAACATCGGAATGATGACCGCGCAGAGCTCGGCGTTGTGCTTCTCGATGCGCGCGATCGCCAGGTCGACGAGCTCCTCCGGCGACGCGTGCCCGGAACGCACCAGCTCCGCGCATGCGGTGGCATCCAGATCGGAGACAGCGGTCATGCGCGGACAGTACAGTGCGCGCATGGCGATGCGCACGTACCACGGCAGCTGTCATTGCAAGAAGGTCACGTTCGAGGTCGACCTCGATCTGTCGAAGGGTACCGGCCGCTGCAACTGCACGTACTGCAGCAAGGTTCGCAACTGGAGCGTCAGCGTCACGCCGAACGAGTTTCGATTGCTCACGGGCCACGACTCGCTCGGGGACTACACGCGATCGCCGGCCGGTCACCACTGCTTCTGCAGGGAGTGCGGCGTGGGCACGCATACGTGGGGCGACGTGCCGCTGATCGGCGGCGCCTACGTCTCGGTCCGCATCGCCGCCCTCGACGACGCGACGCCCGAGGAGCTGCTCGAGGGACCCTTGCGGTACATGAACGGCCGCGAGGACGACTGGATCCACGAGCCCGCCGAAACGCGTCACCTCTGAGTGCACCTGCGCGTGCACGAGCACGAGCCCACGGGGTAAGGTCCGCCGGATGAGTGGCACGGGTCCTCTCGCGGGCAAGCTGGCGCTGGTCACCGGCGGTGGCCGCGGCATCGGTGCGGCGATCGCGCGATCGCTCGCGGGCGCCGGTGCGCGCGTGATCATCTGCGGTCGCAACAAGCTGGATCTCGACGCGCTGGCGAAGGAGATCGGGGGCGTCGCGATCCAGCTCGACCTGCTCGATCGCAAGGCGAGCGACGAGGTGTTCGCATCGGTCGGTCACGTGGACGTGCTCGTCAACAACGCCGGGGTCGCCGAGAGCGCGTCGCTCGAGCGCACGACCGATGCGATCTGGGACCGCGTGATGGAGCTCGATGCGACCGCGCCGTTCCGCGTGACGCGTGCGTTCGTGCCGAGCATGGTGAAGGCCGGCTGGGGCCGCGTGATCAACATCGCGTCGAACGCCGGCGTATCCGGCTACGGCTACACCGCCGCGTACTGCGCCGCGAAGCACGCGATGGTCGGCATGACCCGCGCGCTCGCGATCGACCTCGCGCGCACGGGCGTCACGATCAACGCGATCTGCCCGGGCTGGGTGGAGACGCAGATGGTCGAGGAGGCGGTCACGCGCATCGCGTCGAAGACGGGGCGCTCGCCCGACGAGGCGCGCACGTCGCTCGCGTCGATGTCGCCGCAGAAGCGCATGATCGAGCCGGCCGAGGTCGCGCACCTCGCGCTGATGCTGTGCGCGCACGAGTCACGCGGCATCCACGGGCAAGCGCTCGTGATCGACGGAGGAGCGGTACTCAAATGAGCGCGCCCGAGATTCTCGTCGATGGATGGCCCGCGCCGAAGGGCTTCGCTAACGGGCGCGTGGGGCAGGGCAAGGTCGTTCACGTCGCCGGACAGATCGGCATGGATGCGCACGGCGTGTGGGCCGATGCAGACTTCGTCCCGCAGTTCGCGCAGGCGCTCGACAACGTGATCGCCGTGGTTCGCGCTGCGGGCGGTGCCGCCACCGACATCGCCGAGATGACAGTGTTCGTCACGAACATGCAGGCGTACCGCGACACGCGACGCGAGCTTGCCGGCGTGTGGCGCGAGCGCCTCGGCAAGCACTTTCCCGCGATGGCATTGATCGGTGTCTCGGAGCTCTTCGAACCGAAGGCGCTGGTCGAGATTCAAGCAGTCGCATACATCGGAGAGCCCTAGTCATGGCCGTGTTTCCGCAACCGACCTCGTTCGCCCTCGAGCTCGCGAGTGGCGTCGCGACGATCACGCTCGAGCGCCCGAATCGCCTCAACGCGCTGACCTTCGAGGTCTACCAGGAGCTCGCCGAGGTGTTCGAGTCGCTCGATCACTTCGACGAGGTCCGCGCGATCGTCATCACGGGACGCGGCCGCGGCTTCTGCTCGGGTGGCGATCAGGACGACATCATCAAGCACCTCCTCGGTCGCGATACGCCCGCGCTGCTCGCGTTCACGCGCGCGACCGGGCGGCTGATCGAGGCGATGCGCGCGTGCAAGCGGCCGATCGTCGCCGCGGTCAACGGCACCGCCGTCGGGGCGGGCGCGGTGATCGCGTGCGCGAGTGATTTCCGGATCGCCGCCGAGAAGGCGAAGTTCGGCTTCATCTTCCCGCAGGTCGGCCTGTGCGGCGCCGACATGGGCATCACGTACCTGTTGCCGCGCATCGTCGGGCTCGGCCACGCGAGCGAGCTCCTGTTCTTCGGCGACATCATCCTGGCCGACCGCGCGCTCGCCATCGGCCTCGTCAACCGCGTCGTTCCCGACGGTGAGGCGTGCGTGAACATGGCGCAGGAGTGGGCCGCGAAGCTCGCCGGCGGGCCAGCGTTTGCTCACGCGATGACGAAGCAGATGATCGAGAGCGAGCACACGATGGCGCTCGGCGAGGCGATCGAAGCGGAAGCGCAAGCGCAAGCGCTGTGCATGCAGCACCCGGACTTCGCCGAAGCGCATGCGGCGTTCAAAGAGGGACGCGCACCGAAGTTCCGCGGCGCGCCCGGTTCGTGATGCGGCTGTCGAGCGACGACCTCCCGATGTTCTTCGGTCCGCACCACGCGGAGCTGGCGGAGCGATTGCGTGGCGCGGCGACCGCGATCGAAGCGATCGAGGACCCGAGCGCGTACTCGTCGGAAGCGGATCGCGATCGTGCCGCCGCGGCCGCCCTCGCCGAGGCGCGCCTGTTCGACGTGGTGGTGCCGACGGAGTCGGACCTCGAGGCCCGGGCGCGCCGGATCGACACGCGCGCGCTGTGCCTCGCACGCGAGATGCTCGGCTACGCATCGCCGCGCGCCGATTCGATCCTCGCGGTGCAGGGGCTCGGCACGCATCCGATCGTCCTCGCGGGCTCGCACGAGCAGCGCGCGCACCTGCTCGCGTTCTCGCGCGGCGCGGGCATCGCGGCGTTCGCGTTGACCGAGCCGGAGGCGGGCTCCGATGTCGCCGCGATCGCGACGCGCGCCGCGCCGACGGCCAGCGGGTATCGCCTCGACGGCGACAAGCTGTTCATCTCGAACCTCGGCATCGCCGATCACGCCGCGGTGTTCGCGACCACGGAGCCCGAGCTCGGCACGAAGGGCATCACCGCGTTCTGGGTGCCGCTCGACACACCCGGCGTTCGCGTGATCCCGATGCGCGCGAGCGCGCCGCATCCGATCGGTGCGCTCGAGCTCCGCGGCGTCGAGGTGCCCGTCTCGTCGCGGATTGGAGATGTGGGGCAGGGGATGAAGCTCGCGCTGCAAACGCTCGACGCGTTCCGCGTGTCCGTCGGGGCCGCGGCGGTCGGCATGGCGCGGCGCGCGTTCGACGAGGCGCTCGGCTTCGTCACGCGGCGCTCGCAGTTCGGCAAGCTGCTCTCCGAGCAGCCGCTCGTACAGGCGCACCTCGCGGACATGATCGTCGACCTCGATAGCGCGCGCATGCTGGTGCTTCGCGCCGCGTACGAGAAGGACACCAAGGGCGGGCGCGTGACGACCGAGGTGTCGATCGCCAAGCTCGGCGCGACCGAGGCGGCGCAGCGCGTGATCGATCGCGCGGTGCAGCTGTTCGGCGGCCGCGGTGTGATGGCGGGCGCGATCGTCGAGCATCTGTATCGCGCGATCCGCCCGCTGCGGATCTATGAAGGGACGAGCGAGATCCAGCGGACGATCATCGGCCGCGCTCTCGCACAAGGAGCGAAGTCGTGAGCCGCGTCGAATTCCCCGAGGACTTTAGCCTCGCCGACTACTTCCTTTTCGAGCGCGAGCGCGAGGGCAAGGGCGACAAGGTCGCGCTGCGCTTCGGCGATCGCAGCTGGACGTACACCGACGTCGCCGATCGCAGCCGCGCGCTCGCGAGGTACCTGATCTCCACGCTGGGCCTGCGCCCCGAGCAGCGCGTGTACATCGTGCTGCCGGATCTGCCGCCGTTCGCGTGGAGCATCTTCGGGACGCTGGCCGCCGGTGGCGTCGTGACGATGGGCAACAACATCGCTCCGCTCGATGACCTGCGCTACGTGCTCGAGTACGTCAAGGCCGCCGTGCTGATCACGACGCCCACCGTCGCGCATGGCCTCGGCCCGCACTACGCGTCGCTGCCGAACCTGCGCGGCGTGCTGCTCGTTCCCGACGCGGCGACCGGCGAGGATCCCGAAGCGCCGCTGCCTCTGCCCGCGATGCCGGCGCGCACCGACATCCTGAGCGACGCGATCGCGAAGGGGCGCGCGCTCGACACGCGGCTGCCCGCGATCAAGCGCGACGATCCGGCGATCTGGCTGTTCACGTCGGGCTCGACGGGCCGCGCGAAGGCCGCGATGCACTCGCACCGCGACTTCGCGTACAACACCGAGGTCTACGCGAAGCGCACGGTCGGCTATCGCGAGTCCGACGTCACCGTCAGCGTGCCGCGCCTGTTCTTCGGCTACGCGACCGGGACGAACCTCTGGTTCCCGTTCGCCGTCGGCGCGACGGTCGGGTTGTTCGCCGAGCGCCCGACCGCCGAGAGCATCGCCGCCGCGATCGCGCGCTACCGGCCGACGATCGTCACCAACGTGCCGACGATGCTCGGCAAGCTGCTCGACCTCGATGCGGAGCGCACCGCGAAGGGCGAGCCCGGCCTCGATCTGTCCTGCGTGCGGTTTCACCTGTCGGCGGGCGAAGCGTTGCCCGAGCCGCTGCTCCGCCGCTTCACCGAGCGGTTCGGCGGCGAAGTCTACGACGGCATCGGTTCGGCCGAGATGTTCCACATCTACTGCTCGAATCGCCCCGGCGACGTGAAGCCCGGCACGCTCGGCAAGGTCGTCGAGGGCTACGAGCTGCGCGTGCTGCCCGAGGACGCCGACGGCGCCGGCGCGACGCCGCTGCCGCCCGGCGAGATCGGCGTTTTGTGGGTCAAGGGCGACTCGGTCGCGCACGGCTACTTCCAGGATCGCGACAAGAGCTGGAAGACGTTCCACGGCCACTGGTGCCGCACGGGCGATCTGTTCTCGATCGACGCCGACGGCTACCTGACGTTCCAGGGGCGCGCCGACGATCTGTTCAAGGTCGGCGGTATCTTCGTGGCGCCGCGCGAGGTCGAGGACTGCTTGCTCGCGCACGACTGCGTCGGCGTCGCCGCCGTGATCCCCGCCGAGGACGCGGGCCTCACCAAGCCCAAGGCGCTGATCGAGCTGCGCGCCGAGGCCCGCGCCCGCATCGCGACCGACGACGGCCGCCGCGCGCTGATCGCGGAGCTCAAGGCGCACGTACAGGCTCGGCTGTCCAAGCACAAGTACCCGCGCTGGATCGCGTTTGTCGACGATCTACCGAAGAACGATCGCGGCAAGGTCGACAAGAAGACGCTTGTCGAGCGCGAGAAGCGTGGTGAGCTAGGCGGAGAGTGATGACGAACGGACACGAGAAGTTTCTGGCGCGACACACGACGGCATCGCTGTACACGCTGCTGCAGGGGCCGCGCGCCGTCGTCGCGCTCGTGCCGGTCGGATCGACCGAGCCGCACGGACCGCACCTCGGCCTCGGCACCGATGTCGTGATCAGCGCGGCCGCGTGCGTGCGCGCGTTCGAGATCCTCGAGAAGAAGGGGCCGCTGACCGCCGTCATCGCGCCCGCGATCAGCTACGGCGTCACCGACTGCGCCGTCGGCTTCCCGGGCGCCGTGTCGATCCCCGCACCGGTGCTGACCGCGTACATCGCGGCCGTGTGCGATGGCCTGCTCGCGCAGGGCATTCGCCACGTGTGCCTCGTGAACAACCACCTCGAGCCGGAGCACGACACCGCCGTGCGCGCCGTCCTCGCCGGTCGCGAGAAGAAGGTGTCGTACGCGTGCCCGCTCACGCGGAGGTGGGCGAAGACCCTGTCGGCCGAGTTCAAGAGCGGCGCGTGTCACGCGGGGCAGTACGAGACCTCGATCGTCATGGCCGCGGCGCCCGAGCTCGTCGACGAGGCGATGCGGACGACGCTCGCGCAGGTCCCGATCTCGCTCTCGGAGAAGCTGCAGGCGGGCGTGACCACGTTCACGCAGATGGGCATGGAGCTCGCGTACGCGGGCAACCCGGCCGCGGCGTCCGTGGAAGAAGGCGAACAGATGATCCAGCGGCTCGCGGAGATGGTGGTCGGCGAGGTGCGCGAAGCGATCGGCTTGCCCGCGTGATCGCGCGCGTCGTGTTCTTTCTCGCGATCGTCGCGTGCAGCGGCATCGGGCACCGGCGCGCGGCTCCGCAGGAGGCGAAGCGCTACCCGGTTCCCGCGGAGGTCGGCTCGATCGTCGTCGACGGCGCCGCGTTCGCGATGTTCGCGACTGCCATCCGTCCCGATCTCGAGCGCGAGTCGACGTCGAAGGATCCCGAGATCGCGAAGGCGCGCTTGTTCGTGCTCGCGATGCTCGAGGCGCTCGACGAGAAGTGGCCGAGCGCGCTCGCGTACCTCGACAAGGTGCGCGACCTCGAGGCGAAGCCCGAGGACAAGGCGATGACCGGGCTGACGCTCCGCGTGTGGACCGACGTCGCGGGCGACCCGGCGAAGTTCCGCGCCGCGTTCGAAGCGCGCGCGAAGGTCCTACCGCACGACAAGCTCGTCGAGCAGCTCGCGATGCTGCGCACGATGGGGCAGGTGTTCACGCCCGACGTGTGCCGGCAGCTCGTGAATCAAGAGGTGACGCCGCACGTGAAGGACGGCACGGTCGGGATCGATCAAGCGCACGCGATCGTGTTCCAGCGCTACGCGGTCGTGCGGCTCGTGCCCGTCGGCACCGACATCGACGAGGTGCTCGCGGCGCTCGGCGTGCAGGCGCTGCAACCCGCGGCCGAATAGTCAGCGATGGCGACCGCTCGGCAACAGCCGCTGTGGTGCGTGGTGGCGGCTCGGCAACAGGCGTGCGGCGGGCAGCGTGCCCGCGCGTTCGCGCAAGAACATCGCGCGCGCGCTGCGATCGACGAGGTTGCACGCGCCGGCGCCCGCTGCGAACGCGGTCCCGCACGCGAGCGCGGCCATCACGGTCGCGCCGATCGCGCCGCCGATCGAGATCGGCATCAACAGGCCGAACAGGATGCCGCCGGCGAACAGCGCGATCGGCGGCACGAAGATGAGCTTGGCCGCGCGCCGCGTCTGACCTTCGTCGGCGTAGTCTGTCTCGCACGCGTCACACCGCCGTCCGGGCGGGATCGCGTGACGCGCGCAGCGAGTCGTCGTGCAGCGTCCGCAACGCATCACGGGTCTCTCGAGGCAGTCGGCGCACGAATGAACGCCCATCCTCTAATAGTGCCCCAATCGTGTACCGTGTCGACGTGGGAAACATCGCACGGTGCGTCGTGGTCGCGGCCATTCTCGTCGGAGGAAGCGTGACGGCCGATACAACGCGCCCGGCGGTGAAGGGCAAGACCGTGACGCTCGTCCCGAAGAAACCCGTAGCGCTCGGTGGGTTATCGATCTCGTTCACCCGGGCGAGCCACAAGCACGACGACGGTGGGGGCTCGCTGGGGATGTGGTTCTTCGCGATCAAGAAGGGCGCGAAATCGGAGGAGATCGAGCTCCGATCGGACGACCAGGGGTTCCAGGCGGAGGTCGCGGTGCACGGCGCCGCGCTCGTGTTCCAGCACGTCGAGTACGAGAAGTTCACGGTGACGCTCGCGGCGCAGAAGGCGCCGAAGCCGTTCGACGAGGACGCGTGCGCCGCGAAGATCGTCGAGCGCGCGACCAAGCAGGGCCTGACGGAAGGCAATCACCGCAGCTGGAGCATGGAGCATGGCATCGTCGTCTTGAACGACGAGACCTGGCGCGGCTTCTGCGGAACGCTCACCAGGCGCGTGTGGATCGAGAGTCCGTACGCGCGGAAGCGGTGACTACTTGTCGACGCCGTGCTTCGCTTTGATCTGCTCGAGCACCTTCGAGTACTCGACGTCCCACGCCTGCGTGCCTTCTTCGAGGTTCTTGATGCGATCGCGCACCTCTTGATCGATCGCTTCGTCGACCGACATGTGCTTCTTGCAGATGTCCTTGATCTTGCGGCGGAGGATCGCGTCCTCGGCGAACACCTCGTCGACGTGGCGCGAGGACATGAACGCTTCGAGCATCTGGTTCGCGATCCAGGACAGGCCTTCTTCACCGAGGCCGAACTCTTTTTGATCCGCGAGCTGGCGCTTGGTGCGACCGAGGTGCGAGTAGGGCAGGCCACGAATCTCGAGGATGTCCTTCGCGCGCTCCGTGAGCTCTTTGTCGACGCGGATGTATTCCTTCAGAACGGCGGCCGCATCCAGCTGGGCCTCGTTGTTGTCGCTGATCTCGATATCACCCGCCTGAACAAGCGTGGTGATGATCTCGGCCGCGATGGTGTCGACCTTGCCAGGATACAGTCTCATCTCGGCTGCACTCTAGGGGCCACCCGCCATGTATGCAAGGCGCGTGGCAGACTCTCGCTGAAGTTTCTCCTCGGTTCACTGATGTGCACGATCGCCTTTCTCGTCGGAGTCATTGCAGAAGCACCACTCGTGCTCGCTGCGAATCGTGACGAGCTGTACGAGCGACCGACGAGACCACCTGAACGGTTAGGCGAAAACGTTGCAGGAGGTGTCGACGTGCTGTCGGGAGGAACGTGGCTCGCCGTGCGCGCCGACGGACGCTTCGCGGCGGTCACGAATCAGCGCGCTCTCGCGACGCCGCCGGCGGGGCTGCGCTCGCGCGGGCTCGCGGTGAAGGAGCTCGCGCTCGTCGACGATCCGGACGCGTACGTGCGCGAGCTCGATCCGACGCGCTACGCGAGCATGAACCTCGCGTGGGGCGATGCGCGCGGTGTGTCGCTCGCGTATCTGCGGAACGAAGGTGCGAAGGAGATCCTGCGCCTCCCGTCCGGTGTTCACGTGCTGTGTAACGACAAGCTCGGCGCGCCGGGATTTCCGCGCTGCGAACGACTCGAGAGCGAGTGCCGCGGCGTGATCGGACGCTCGCTCGACGACGCGCTCGGCGCGCTCGCGACCGCACTCGGCGATGATCGTCGCGTGCCGCTCGCGGACGTGCCGGCCTCGGAGCTGCCGATCGAGATCGCACACGCGATGACCGCCACCTGCATCCACACGTCGCGCTACGGGACGCGCTCGGCGACGCTGTTCGCGGCGAACGAGAGCCGCGCGCTGGCGTATCGCCACGCGGATGGTCCGCCCGACCGGACAGCGTTCGTCGATCGCATGGAGCTCCTCGCGTGAGCGAGCCGCGCGCGCGAAAGCTCGTGGTCGCGGGGCTGGTCGTGGACGATCAGAAGCGCGTCCTCATCACCCAGCGTGCGGCGACCTGGAGCTTGCCGCTGCAGTGGGAGTTCCCGGGCGGCAAGGTCGAGCCCGGCGAGGCGCCCGTCGCGGCGCTCGAGCGAGAGCTCCTCGAGGAGATCGGAGCGCGCGTCGTCGTCGGGCGGATCTGGGACGTGCTGTTCCACGCGTACCCGGCGTTCGACCTCGTCATGCTCGTCTATGCGTGCCGCCTCGCGCCGGGCGAGGTGGCGAAGGTGGTCGAGGTGGCCGACCTCGCGTGGGTGGCCACGTCGGAGCTTCCGGGCGCGTGGGACATCCTCCCGGCCGATAAAGCGCTCGTCGATCGACTCGTGGCCGAAGGTCCGCCCTCCCCAGAATTGACCCTATCTCTGTAGCCTGCCTACAATTCAACCAAATGGAAGGCCGCGCCAAGGTCACGAAGGAAGTCCTCTGCGAAGAGGCACGCTTCATCCTCGCGAACGTGATGGCGGAGGCCCGCTACGGTCGTCAGAACCGCTACGACGACATTCGTCGCGTCTGCGAGGGTGCCGTCTCGATCCCGTTCTCCGAATACATCGGATTCCTCGAGAAGTCGGGGTACCTCCGCCACGACCGCTCGAGCGAGAGCCTCGAGGTCACGCCCGACGGCGAGACGGTCGTCAACGGTGGGAACCTGACCGAGTTCACCGAGCGCGCGGTCAGTCACTTCAAGAAGCTCCGGCAGAGCCGCGCGATGGCGGTGCCGTCGGGCGCGATTCCGATGGGAACGCAGGCGGGCGTGCTGTCCTCGGCGATGCGCACGGATGCATCCAGCGCGGGGCCGATGCCGAAGAACACCGCGGCGCAGGCGAAGGTGTCGGGCGGTCAGGCGCGCGCGGTCGCCGGCGGCGAGATCCAGCTCGGCGCGGACATCGAGAACCGGTACGAGAAGCTCGCCTCGATCGGATCGGGCGGCATCGGCACCGTGTATCGCGCGCGGCAGGTCGCGCTGAACCGCGAGGTCGCACTCAAGGAGGTGCGCGATCTGTTCGGCTTCTTCAGCGACGATCAGCGCAACGAGATCGTGCGCCGCTTCACGGATGTCGTGCGCGCGTGGGGAAACCTCGCGCATCCGAACATCCTGCCGATCCACGACGTGAACCTGTGGTCGGAGTTCCCGCACGTCATCACCGAGCTCGCACCGAACGGCAGCTGTCGCCGGTTGATCAATGACGCCGAAGAGCTGCCGGTCGAGCTGGTGTTCAAGTACCTGCTGCAGACGCTGCATGCGCTCCGCGCCGCGCACGCACAGCGCGTCTATCACCGCGGCCTCAAGCCGGAGCAGCTGTTGATCGACGGCTACGGCAACGTGAAGGTGAGCGACTTCGGGTTCACGCGCATCGTCGAGCGCGACCACGCGCGCAACAACCAGGTCGTCGTCGGCATGGGCAACATCGCGTACATGGCGCCCGAGCTCTACACGGATCCGATGATGGCCGGCGCGCAGGGCGACATCTACGCGCTCGGCATCATCTTCTACGAGCTACTCACGCGGAAGCTGCCGGGGCGCCGCTCGCCGCTGCCGTCGCAGATCAACACGAACATGCCCAAGGGCGTCGACGACATCTTCGATCGCATGACGCGCGACGCGCGCAGCGAGCGCTACGCCACCGTGGACGACATCCTCGACGACATCGACAAGCTCGAAGGCATGGAGGCGCTGCTCGGCGGCGGCGATCGCGTGCTCGCGGCCGAGAGCCCGCTCTCGAGCATCAAGTTCCGTCCGGGTGCGGAAGAGCCGCTCGCGGGCACGCCCGTCGAGGGCGGCGAAGAGGGCGACGACAAGAAGTCGCATCGCCCGTACTCGTTCCAGCAGCGCCGGAACAAGAAGATCTAGTCGGCGACCTGTCGCCGGAGGTCTTCGAGCTCTCGCTCGATGTCCGCCCGCTCGAGCTGCAGCTTGTCCAGCATCTGGATGGCCGCGGTGCGCGTCTCGTCGTCGATCGCCTTCGCGAGCTCGTCGTGGAGCCGCGCGAGCTCCTTGTCGATGTCATCCATGCGCTTCGTGAGGCCCTCGGCCTTCGTCTCGAGCTCGGCGAGGTGTTCCTTGAGCCTCTTGATGTCCTCGGCCGCTCGGTCCCGGAGCTCGTCCGCCTCGCGCTGCGCATCGGACTTGCTGCCGCACGCGCCGAACAGTGCGAGCGCGAGGAGCCACCGCATCAGCGGCTCTTTCCGTCGAACTGCTTGCGCTTCTGCGCGAACACGTCGACGTCTTCGAGGCAGCGCGCGTTGATCGCGGCCGTCGGCGTGCCATCGCGACCGACGCCCTTCGCGAACGACTTGATGCCGCACGTCTTGCAGAACACGTGATCGATGTGCTGCGTGTTGAACTTGTAGCTCGTCAGGTTGTCCTCGCCGCTCTCGAGCTTGAACTGGTCCATCGAGGTGAACAGCAGCAGCGTGCCCGAGCGGCCGCAGATCGAGCAGTTGCACTCGATCGCTTCGGCGTCGGTGTCGATGTCGACGGTGTAGCGAACGGCGCCGCAGTGACAGCTACCTTTGTGCGTTGCGATTGCCATGCGCGAACTCTACGCCGGGAAGCGGACTCCGTGCAGGGAGAGCTTGGCGACGAGCGCGTCGATCTGATCGAGGTGGTTGTAGAGGTGTGCGGAGACGCGCACGAACAGGCCGACGGCCGAGGCGACGATCGGCACCTCCCATCCATCCGCGAGCAGCTGCTTCTCGAGCGCCGCGGTGTCGACTCCCGCGTCGAGCTCGATCGGGACCGCGGCCATCGTGCCGATCGAGTCGGGCGGCGCGAGCACGCGGCCGCCGAGGCGCTCGCGCATCGCGAGGACGAGCGCGTGATTGCGTTCGAGCACCGCGGGCCAGCCGCCGCCCATCTGCGCGATCGTCTCGATCGCGAGCGGCACGGCGAGCTGCGCCGACGGATCGTACGTACCGGACCAATCGAGCTGCGCGTGGAAGCGGTTCGGCGGGCCGTACCACGCGGACGCTCCGTGCGACGTGACGAGCGGCAACGTCTGCGCGATCGCCTCGGCCGCCACCGCGAGGAAGCCGCTCGCCTTGGGCGCGCACATCCACTTGTGGTGGTTGCCGACGTACCAGGTCGCGCCGATCGCGTCGACGTCGAGGGCGATCTGTCCGGGTGCGTGCGCACCGTCGAGCAGCACGGGGATGCCGCGCGCCCGAAGCAGCGGCACCAGCCGCTCGATCGGGAGGACGAGCGCGGACGGGCTCGTGATGTGATCGAGGAGCGCGAGCTTCGTCCTCGGCGTGATCGCCGCGACGACCGCATCGACGAGCGCGTCCGGATCGAACGGCAGCTCGATCGGCACCATGACGACGCGGGCCCCGACGCGATCCGCGAGCCGCGCGAGCTGGTTCTTGCACGCGGGGTACGCGTGCGTCGTCGTCAGGATCTCGTCGCCCGTCGCGAGCTGCGCGGCGGCCAGGGCGATCGCCACGCCGGACGTCGCGCCGGGGACGAACACCAGCCGCGCGGGGTCGGTCCGGACGAAGCTCGCGACCGCAGCGCGCGCGCGGTCGAGCTCGCCTTGCCACCCGAGGAGGTAGTAGCGCATCGGCGCCTCCTCGAGCCGCGTGCGCATCGCGTTGGCCGCCTCGACCACCGCGCGCGGACAGCCGCCGTACGAGCCGTGGTTCAAGTGCACCACCTCGGGCGACAGCGCCCACTGCTCGATCGGCGACGCGCGATCCACTAGCGGCCCTTCTTCTTCGCGCTCGGAGCAGCCTTCTTCGGCCGCGGCTTCTTCGGCTGCGGCTTCTTCGGCCGCGGCTTCTTCGGCTGCGGCTTCTTCGCCTGCTGCTCCTTCGGCTGCGGCTTCGTCGCCGCCTTTGCCTTCCGTCGGAGCTGCACCTTCGCCGGAAGCGTCACCGGCTCGGCGCCCATCACCGGTGGACGCGCGTGCCGCGGTTGATACACGCCGAGCTGGCTGCCGCCGGGCAGCGTGACGTTCGCCAGCATGCCCCAGCCCTGGTTCTGCACCTCGCTGCACGCGATGCCTCTCGACGCCATCGCCGCGACGAACACGTCGATGTTCTCGCACATGAGGTAGAGCTCGTGCGTCCCGCCGTCGCCATCGGTCGGGTGCACCGCCACCTCCGACGGCGGGAGCCCGTAGATCAGCCACCCACCGCCTACATCCACGCTCGGCAGCCCCAGGACGTCCGAGAGAAAGGCTCGGTCGGCTTCCGCCGACTTCGAGTAGATGATCGCGTGCGCCCCGTTGATCATGCGCGGACGATAACGATTTCGGTGCACCGGCGCGACCCTTCGTGTAAAGTGAACACTATGACCGACGACAGGACACAGCTCGATCGAGCGCGTGGTGCGCTCCTCGGCCTCGCCGTCGGCGACGCGCTGGGCACGACCTACGAGTTCGCGCGCATCGAGCAGCCGGCATACCCGGCGCTCGCCACCCAGCCCGCGACCGACGTGGTCGGTGACGGACCGTTCGGCCTCGCGCCCGGCGCGATCACCGACGACACGCAGCTCGCCGTCTGCCTCGCGCGCAGCCTGGCAGACAAGGGTGGCTTCGATGCCGCCGACGTCGCCGCGCGCTATGTCGCGTGGCAGGACGAGGCGTTCGATATCGGCAACCAGACGCGGTCCGCGCTCTGGCAGATCGAGAAGACCGGTTCGACCGCGGGCGGGATGATCGCGTGGCGCGCGAGCGGGCATCAGGGCGCGGGCAACGGATCGCTGATGCGAACGACCCCGATCGCGATCGCGCTTCGACGAACCGCGCCCGCACCCGCGTCCGCACCCGCACCCGCACCCGCACCCGCACCCGCGTCCGCACCCGCGTCCGGTGCCACCTCCGCATCCGCATCCGCATCCGCATCCGCGTCCGCATCCGCATCCGCATCCGCATCGGCACCCGCGTCCGGTGCCGCCTCCGCCTCCGCCTCCGTGTCCGGTGGCGCGTCCGTCGCGGAGCTCGGTGCGGTGATCGACGCGTCGATCGCGGACTCGATGCTCACGCACGCGGATCCACGGTGCATGCTCGCCTGCGCCGCGCACAACGCGGCCATCGCCGCGGTGATCGCGTCGAGCGAGACGGACGCGCTCGCGCGTGGGCGCGCGATGATCGACGTCGCGCGCGCCGCGGTTCACGATGCTCATCGCCGGCTTCGTGCGCTCTGGGAAGAGGATGCAGCGGACGCAGCCGACGACGCCGACGACGCCGACGACGCAGACGCAGCCGACGACGCCGACGCCGACGCCGCAGCCGACGCAGCCGATGCAGCCGACGACGCCGACGACGCCGACGACGCCGACGACGCCGACGACGCAGCCGCAGCCGACTCAGCCGCAGCCGACGCCGACGCAGCCGATGACGACGACGCAGCCGACGACGCCGTGGCCGAAGCCCATGCCGCCGATGACGACGATCCCGCCGGCGCGAGGCACGCGGACATCGACGCCACCGTCGAGCTTCCAGAGGGCCTCGCCGACGAGCTGGCCGCCGAGCTCGCCGACGTGCCGGACGTCGACGTCGACGAGCTCGCGCTCGTGGATGCCGCGCGCGACGATCTGCTGCGCGACCTCGACAAGGCGCTGCTCGAGAACCCCGAGGTCTACGGCGAGGACGACGTCCATCTGTTCGAGCGCGCCGGCTTCGTGCGGCTCGCGTTCCGCCTCGCGTTCTGGCACGCGGCGCACACGCCGACGTGGCGAGCGGCGCTCGTCGATGTCGCGAGCCGCGGTGGCGACGCGGACACGAACGCGGCGATCGTGGGCGCGCTCCTCGGTGCGCGCGACGGCGAGAGTGCGATCCCCGCTGCGTGGGTCGAGCGCGTGCTCGGCGCGACGCAGCCGGGGAGCAAGCGCTGGGCGAGCGCGCATCACCCGAAGCACCTGCTCGCGCTTGTCGAGTCGTAGTCGCGCGTGGATCTGCGCGTCGTGCTCGACGCGCTGGAGAGATCTCCGGGGATCTGCACGCGTGTGTTTGCGACACTGTCTCCGACGAGGAATCGATCGCTCGGCGTAGATTGAGCGCGTGATCGATCAAGCTCGCACGCGCATCGATTCGTGGAAGTCGTCGTTCGATCTCGTCGGGGAAGGCGGCGTGGACGCGCTGCTCGATGTTCGCGATGGACTGCGATGTCTTCCATTGCCGGGCGTCGAGCCGCTGGCGTTCGCAAAGGCGCTCGGCAGTGGTGCTGCGTTCGCGTTCGAGGCGGGCATGGATCCCGGGGTCGAGGCCGGGTGGCTGCGCATTCCACTGCCGACGCCGGAGCTCGAGCGCCGGCTCGCGTCGATCCGCCGGAGTGCGCGGCGCGCGCGGGCGACGCGAGGCGAGCAGGTGCTGTGGGTCGCGCTGGGTGCGCTGGCCTGGCAAGCGCCCGAGGGGGCCGAGCGCCTCTCGCCGCTCGCGCTGTGGCCCGCGGAGCTCGAACGCACCGCGAGCGGGATGCGGCTCGTGGCGGCCGAGGGCATCGAGCCGCGGATCAACAGCGCGCTCGTCGGTGCGCTCGAGCGCGAGGTCGCGGTCGTGCTCGCGGTGCCGCCCGTCGAGGGCGATGCGGCCGCGGCGGGTGCCCGAGGTGACGGGCTCGATCTCGAGGCGCTGTTCGCGGCGGCCGAGGGCCTCGTGATGACGCGGCCCGGCTGGCGCGTCGAGCGGATCGCGAAGCTCGGCGTGTTCTCGTTCGCGCGGTGCTCGATCGCGGCGGATCTCGCGCTCGTCGCCGACGCGCTCGCGGCGCATCCGCTGGTCGCGCAGCTCGCGAGCATCGGGGGCGAGGTGCGCGCGCCGTTCGCGCAGCCGTCGATCGCGGCGGCGGAGGCGGTGACGCGGCCGTCGTCGGCGGGCGACATCGTCGCGCCACTCGACGCCGATGCGAGCCAGCTCGCGGCGATCAACGCGGCCGCGGAGGGCGCGACGTTCGTGCTGCAGACGCCACCGGGGACGGGCGCGACGCAGACGATCGCGAACCTCGTCGTGCACGCGGCGGCGCATGGCAAGAGCGTGCTCGTCGTCGGCGAGACCGCCGCGTCGCTCGACGCGATCCAGCAGCGGCTCGGGACGGTGGGGCTCGCCGAGCTGTGCCTGCCGCTCTACGGCGCGGGGGCGAGTCGCGAGCGTGTCGTCGCGCAGCTCGCGCGCGTCGTCGAGCGGACGTTCCGGCCGGCGATCGGGTCGGCGAGCGGTGGTCTCGACACGCGGCTCGTCGAGCTCCGCGCTCAGCTCGATGACCATGTCGCCGCGCTGCACGCGGTGGGGCCGTTCGGTCGATCGTTGCACGAGGTGCTCGGCCGCCTCGTCGAGCTGCGCAGCGCGCCGAACGCGGCGCTCGCGGAGCCCGATGCCGTCGGCCTCGACGGAGCCACGTTCGAGAAGCGGCGCGCGGCGGTGGTCGCGCTCGCCGAGGCGGCGCTGCCCGTCGAGCCGGTCGCGACGCACGCGTGGCGCATGTCGACGCTCGAGGCGGCGCCGGCCGGCTTGCGCGAGGTGGCGCTCGCGGCGCTCGACGATGCGGCGAGCGCGGCCGACGTGCTCGCGGGCAACGTGCGCGAGCTGTCGCATCTGGTGCCGAACCTCGTCGCGAAGTCGCGCGAGCAGCTGTCGGCGCTCGGCGCGGTCGCGATGGTCGCCGCGGTGTCGCCGCGCCCGGGAGCCGAGCTGCTCACGAACATGCGCGGCGGCAAGGGCGAGGACATCGACGAGCGCGTCGCGCTGATCCGCGCGCGGGGGTCGGGGACCGTCGAGGTGCCGCGCGATCCGCTCGCGTTCCTCGCGCTCGCGCACAAGCATCGCGCGCTCGCGACCGAGGTCGAAGATCACTTCACGCACACCGTCGAGCAACTCGACGCCGCGGCGCTGTGGACGCAGCTGCGCAAGTGGACCAACAGCATGGCGCCGCTGCGCTTCGTCGCGCTGCGTGCCGCGCGCGCCGAGGTCAAGGGGGCGGCGATGCCGACGCACCTCGAGACCGACGAGGCGATGATCAACGCGCTCGAGGCGGTGATCGCGGAGCGCGCGTGCCGCGCGGCGCTGCTCGCGGCGGCGGAGCCGGCGAAGCGGTGGTTCGGCGACGTGGGCGGGGACCCGCTCACGCTCGATCTCGCGAAGCTCGACGATGCCGTCAGCTGGTCGGCCGAGCTGCGCCGCGCGTTCGATGCGCTCGAGGTGATCGGCGGGGCCGCGGGCCGCGAGAGCGCGTGGCGCGCGCTGGTCGCGCAGGTCGCGGCGAATCCGGCGACGTCGAAGACCGCCGAGTCGACGCCGGCGACGACCGACGGTGATGCCAGCGCGGTGGGCGCGGGCATGGCGATCGACGCACCCATCTTCGCGAAGATCGCGGAGGCGGTCGCGCGGTGGAGCCCCGCGCTCGCGGCCCTCGGGGACGCGACGGGCATCCCGGTGGCGGCGCTCGCGGCGGGCGAGGACCACCTGGTGGCGTTGCGCGAGCGCATCGATGCGCTCCGGCACGCGGTCGACGCGTTCCCGGCGTGGGTCGCCTTTCACGCGGCGCGGCGCGCGGCGCTCGCGGCGAGCGTCGGTCCGGCGGTCGGCGCGATCGAGCGCGGGGACCTCGGCGCCGCCGAGCTCGCCGCGGCGTGGGAGCGCGCGACGTTACTCGCGTGGGCGGACGCGGAGCTGGCCGAGCGGCCGGCGCTGTCGCACTTCCACGGCGCGAGCCATCACGCGCAGGTCGCGGCGTTCGCGGATCTCGATCGCGGCTCGCTCGCGCTGGCGCGGGCGAGGGCGCTCGCGAAGCTCGCGTCGTTCGCGCCGCGGCTATCGCAGGATCCGACGGGCGAGCTCGCGCTGCTGGTCGCGGAGGCGAAGGCGCCGAAGCGGTCGCTGCGAGCGCTCCTCGCCGCGTTGCCGACGATGCGCGCGCGGATCGCGCCGTGCGTGCTGGCGACGCCGCAGTCGCTCGCGGAGTCACTGGAGCCGAGCGCGGCGTTCGATCTCGTCGTGGTGCGCGACGCGGAGCAGATGGCGACGGCGAGCGCGCTCGGCGCGATCGCGCGCGGAGCGGCGGTCGTCGTGATCGGTGATCGCGCGCGCGCGGCCGAGGGCTCGCTGATCGCCGACTGCGGCGCGACCACGCTGCCCGAGCTCGCGCTCGCGTGGCACTACCGCAGCAAGCACGAGGACCTGATCGCGCACGCGAACCAGCGCGCGTACGGCGAGCGGCTGCAGGTGCTCCCGCTCGCGCAGGGCACGGCGGAGCTCGGCGTCGCGTATCGCGGTGTCGTCGCGACGTTCGACGCGGACGCGCGCCTCAATCGCGTCGAGGCCGACGCGGTCGTCGGCGAGATCCTCGCGCGGCTTCGCGATCCCGCGCAGCGCATGCGATCGATCGGTGTCGTCGCGATGACGACCGAGCAGCGCGAGCTGATCGAGGAGCTCCTCGACGACGCACGGCGCGAGGATCCGTCGCTCGACGCGCTCTTCGAGCCCGCCGACGGCGGACCCGACGCGACCATCGAGCCGCTCTCGATCGACGAGCTCGGCGCGCCCGCGAGCCCGCGCGACGTCGTGCTGCTCGCGGCGACGTACGCGCCGACCGAGCTCGGTGCGCTCGTGATCGATCACGGGCCGCTCGCCCACGACGGAGGCGAGCGTGCGTTGCTCGCGGCGACCACGCGCGCGCGAGAGCAGCTCGTCGTGTTCTCGAGCATCGCGCCCGAGGACATCCCCGTCGATTCGCGCGCGGGCGTGCGCGAGCTCGCGGCGGTCCTCGCGTTCGCGCGGCAGGGCGGCAACGTCGTGCGGCGCGTCGAGGATGCGCCGCCGGCGAGCCCGATCACCGAGGCGCTCGCGCGTGCGCTCGCCGAGCGCGGCTGGGTGCTGCGGCACCAGGTCGGCGTGGGGCCGTTCAAGCTCGACCTCGCGGTCGTCGATCCCAACGACCCGGATCGCTTCGTCCTCGCGATCGAACACGACGGCGCCGCGTACGCGACGTCGCGGGTGGCGCGCGATCGCGATCGCATTCGCCCGCAGGTGCTCGCGCAGCTCGGGTGGCGACTGCATCGCCTCTGGGGGCTCGACTGGTGGGCCGACCCGGAGCGCGAAATCCAGCGCGCGCACGGTGCGATCGTCACCGCGATCGCGGCGACCCGCCAGCGTCGCGCGCCGGTCGCGACGAGGCCGCCGCGTCGCGCGTCGCCCACGCCCGTGTCCGCGCCTGCGCAAGGATCCGCGCCCGTCGTCCGCATCCCGCCGAAGACCGCGCTGTCCGAGCCCGCGGTGCTCGCGTCGGGATCGGGCCCCACGGTGGCGTCGCCGCTCGCGGCCTACGACGGACCGACGACGCCGACGAAGATCGCGCGCAACGCGATCGCGATCGGTCCGTACACCGCGGCGGCGATCCCCGCCGGGCGCCGCACGCCCGACGATCTGTTCGCGCCGCGCTACCTCGGGGAGGTCCAGAAGATCGTCGAGCAGGTCCTCGCGGCCGAGGCGCCGATGCACCTCGATCTCCTCGCGCGACGCGTCGGCGGATACTTCGGCATCGGCCGGCTCTCGCAGCGCGTGACCGATCAGATCGTGCTCGCGCTGGAGGGGCGCGGCCGCTTCGGCGACGAGGACAAGATCGTGTGGCGCCTCGATCAGGATCCGACGTGCGTGCCGCCCGTGCGCGTCGCCGGTCAGCACGCGACGGCGCGCCGCGCGATCGAGGAGGTCCCGCTCTCGGAGCTCGCGTCCGCCGCGCGCATCGTCGTCGAGCGGGCAGGGGGCATCACCACGCCCGAGCTCGTGCGCGACTCGGCGCGGCTCCTCGGCTTCGCGCGCATCACCGATCAGGTCAACGAGCGCGTGACGCTGGGCGTGCGCCTCGCGATCGCGCGCGAGCTGATCCGCATCTCGGACAACAAGGCGCTGCTGCCACTCGACTAGCCCGGCTAGATCGCCCGCAGCACGCGCTCGCGATCGACGGGCGCCACGACTTCGGGCGACTCGGGCCAGTCCGGCTCGCGGAGGTAGCGGACCAGGCCGGCCCAGAAGCCGGCCGCGTGCGACGCGTGCAGCACGGGGAAGATGCGCCACACCGTCGAGATCGCGGCGCTGCCGATCGGTCGCGACACGCGCACCGCTTCGATCCCGGTCGCCGCGAGGTACGCGCCGATCACGAACGGCGCGAGCGGCCACAGCGGCGGCACCACGAGCGTCGCGGCCATCCCCGACATCGCGAGGAACGGGATCATCGGTCGCAGCTTCGGGAAGCGACCGAGCTTGAGCAGCGTGCGCGCGCGGCCGCGGCCATAGCGGTAGTACTGCGTCGCGAGTGCCTTGAACGAGTCGCGCGGGTAGTAGTGCACGACGATGTCGCGCGACAGGTAGATCTTGCCGCCCGCCTCGAGGATGCGCTGGTTGAGCTCGCTGTCCTCGTTCGTGATCGCGGCCGGATCCCACAGGCCGACGCTCTCGAACACGCGGCGGCGGAACGCGCCGAGGAACACCGTGTCGACGAAGCCCTCCGAGCTCTCGTCGCGATACCCGACGCCGCCGGTGCCGAGCTTGGAGCCGAGCGCCGCACACAGCGCCCGCTGGAACAGCGTCTTCGCGCGGGCTCGCTGCGCACCGCCCACGTTGTCGGCGCCGGTCGCGTCGAGGACCTCGACGCAGCGCCGCACGTAGTCGGGCGCGTACTCGCAGTGGACGTCCATGCGGACGATCACGTCGCCGGTCGCTGCCTTCACGGCGAGCCCGAGCCCCGCGGCCTGGAGGCGCGCCGGGTTGTCGATCATCTGGATGCGCGGATCTGCCTCACTGATGCGTGCGAGGATCTCCCGCGTGCGGTCGGTCGAGCGCCCGTCGGCCACGAGGATCTCGATCAGCTCGGGTGGGTAGTCCTGGGCTTGCACGCTCGCGAGGCACGCTTCGATGAAGCTCTCCTCGTTGAACGCGGGCATGACGATGGAAACGCGAGGCAGTTGCGACATCAGCGCGCTGATCTTGCAACGTAGATGCCCGCACCCAGGACGAGCGCGCCCCCGAGCGCGGCCGTCCAGCGCAGCGATTCGTGCCATGCGAGCACACCCACCGCCACCGCGACGAGCGGCTCGGCGAAGGTGAGCACCGCCGCACGTGCGCTACCGATCCGCGTGAGGCCCACCGCGTACACGACACCCGAGCCGGCGCCGATCGTCATCGCGGCGATCGCGAGGATGCCGACCCCGCGTGCGCTGATCGCACCATCGTGAAGCGCGAGTAAGGGAGCCGTCGCGACCGCGGCGATCAGCGAGTGGTACGACATCGCGCGCGCGGCCCCGATCCGCTCCGCGAGTCGTTTCACGGTGAACGCGTTCCCCGCGAAGCACATCGCGCTGAGCAGGCCCAACGCGCCGCCGAGGAACGCGCCCCGGACCGGTTCGCCCCAGGGCTCGAGGATGATCACGAGCCCGGCGAGCGCGACCGCCGCCGCCGGTCGCGCGCCCGGCGTGTTCACGCCATCGATGCGCGGCGCGGCGAGCGCGATCAGGATCGGCGCCGCGTAGTGCGAGAGCACCGCGATCGCGACGGTCGTGTAGTGGATCGCGCCGAAGAACGTGAGGATGTTGAGCGCGTCGAACGCCGAGTTCGCGAGCACCAACCCGACATCGCGGCGCGTCCACACGACCTTCGGCGACGCGAGCGCGAACGGCAACGCGACCACGCCCATCACCGCGAACAGCAGCGGCGCCGTCACCGTCGGGGGCAGGCCCGCGGGCCGCAGGAACAAGCTCCACGTGCCCCACGACGCCGCGGCGAGCGTGACCATGACGAGGCCGGCGAGCACGGCTGGCGACGCTATCGCATCCACTGCGCGAAACGAACGTGCTCGGTCGGACATCGATCGCGCGTCTCGCGTCGCGGCGATCGCATCCGGTTTTCCGCCACGACGCGACGCGGGCGCGCATCGCATGGACATGGTCGGATCGACGCTCGGTTTCGGTATGGGGGACCCCACCTGGTTTCACGCGTTCCTGCTGCTCGGCGCCGTGACGCTCGGCGGCGTGGGGCTCGGTTGGTTGCTCAGCCGGAAGAAGCGCTGATCCGCTCGGGGAGCGATCGATGCGGTGTGGCACGATGGTCGCGCGATGACCGAGCGCGAGCTGCGCGCATTCCACGCCCGAAACCCGGGCGCGACCTCGCGCGCGTTCGCGAAGACCGGCAGCTACGCGCGACTCGCGGCGGCGGTGGCAGGCGCCGAGCGCGTGCTCGATCTCGCGTGCGGCGATCGGGTGACGCCCGGCGCGATCGGTGTCGATCTGTCGCTCGAGGAGCTGTCGCGGACGGCGGGGCCGCGCGTCGTGGCGAGGGCGCAGGCGCTGCCGTTCGGGGACGCGAGCTTCGATGCCGTCGTGTGTCACCTCGCCTTCATGCTGTTCGACGACATCGAGCGCGTGGTCGCCGAGCTCGCGCGCGTGATCGCGCCGGGCGGTACGTTCGCGGCGCTGGTCGGCGGCGGGCCCGTCGAGGGCGCCGGCGAGCGCGACGCGTTTCATCGCTTCCTCGCGATCGCGAAGCCGCACGTGCGCTCCCTCGCGCTGGGAGATCCGCGGGCGAAGAGCGAGCGCGGGTGGCGGGAGCTGTTCGCGGGGTGGAGCGAGCCGCGCTTCGAGCGCGTCGAGCTCGAGCTGGGTGGCACGTTCGAGGAGGCGTGGGACTTCGTCGGCGCGAGCTACCAGCTGGATCCCGCGTTCGCCGATCGCGTGCGCGACGAGCTTCGTGCCGAGCTCGGCGATCGCGCGAGCTGTCGGGTCGCGTGCTTCGTGGCGACCGTGATCAGACGTTGAACAGGAAGTGCATGATGTCGCCGTCCTTGACGACGTACTCCTTGCCTTCCATGCGCATCTTGCCGGCGGCCTTGATCGCGGCCTCGGAGTGGTGGGCTTCGAGATCCTCGAGGGAGTAGACCTGCGCGCGGATGAAGCCCTTCTCGAAGTCCGTGTGGATCACGCCCGCGGCCTCGGGGGCGGTCGCGCCTTGCTTGATCGTCCAGGCGCGGACTTCCTTCTCGCCCGCGGTGAAGTACGACTGCAGACCGAGCAAGCGGTAGCACTCGCGCGCGAGCGACGACAGCGCCGGCTCGGTGAGGCCGTAGGACGCGAGCAATTCGCCGCGGTCGGCCTCGGACAGCTCGGCGAGCTCGGCCTCGACCTTGCCGCACAGGATCACCACGCCGGCGCCTTCCTTCTTCGCGCGCTCGCGGACGGCGTCGCTCCAGGCGTTGCCGTTGGGAAGGTCACCCTCGCCGACGTTGCAGCAGTAGAGGACGGGCTTCGACGTCAGGAGGCCCATGCCCATCATCACCTTGCGCTCGTCGTCGGTGAGTTCCAGCGTGCGGGCGGCCTTGCCCGCCTGGAGGTGCGCGTGGATCTTCTCGGCGAGCGCGAGGTCGGCCTTGCCCTCCTTGGAGCCGGTCTTGGCGAGGCCCTGTGCCTTCTTGAGGCGCTTCTCGGCGGTGTCGAGGTCGGAGAGGGCGAGCTCGAGATCGATGATGTCGATGTCGCGCATCGGATCGACCGAGCCCGACACGTGGATGACGTTGGGGTCGTCGAAGCAGCGCACCATCATGAGCACCGCGTTCGTCTCGCGGATGTTCGCGAGGAACTTGTTGCCGAGGCCTTCGCCCTGGGACGCGCCCTTGACGAGACCCGCGATGTCGACGATCTCGACGATCGCCGGGATGATCTTCTGCGGCGGGATGTACTTGGTGATGCGAGCGAGGCGCGCGTCCGGAACGGGGACGACGCCGACGTTCGGGTCGATCGTGCAGAAGGGGTAGTTCGCGGCCTCGGCCTTACCGGCCGTGAGCGCATTGAACACCGTGCTCTTGCCCACGTTGGGGAGACCGACGATCCCGACGGAGAGTGCCATGAGGAGCGTATGGCTACCCCGAAGTTGTCCTACCTGGCAAGGCGACGCGCTAAGGTGCGCCCATGGAGCGTCGTGACGACGACAGACACCCCGCCGAGGATCACGGCGAGAACCT